>CAVVXP010000004.1:0-86352 GCA_963752315.1 uncultured Alphaproteobacteria bacterium
GGATGAGTTCGACGTTGACGGGGCGGCCGGTGATAAGCTTTGCTGCCGAAGGGAAACAAAGGGGGGCGTCGATGAACTTCGATTGGAAGCAATTCTACCTATCGGCCCAGGGTCGGGTGAACCGCAAGCAATTCTGGCTTTGGCTGGTGCTTCCTTGCACCGCCATCAGCATTGTTTTGATCCTGCTCGACTTGGCGTTTGGGACCTACGACGCGCAAAACGGCGTCGGGCTGTTGAGCGGCATCTTCTCGCTCGTGGTCATCATCCCCGCCATTCTCGTCTATATCAAGCGGTGGCACGACCGTGACAAATCCGGATGGTGGATGCTGATCCTGCTCATTCCAATCGTCGGCGCGATCTGGTTATTAATCGAGCTCGGCTTCCTTCCCGGCACACCCGGGCCGAACCGGTTCGGACCGCCGCCCACGGATTGACGCGACGGTCATTGCTCAAGGCGCCATGACACTTCTCATCGTCGGCATCATCGTCTTTCTCGGCATTCACACGCTGCCGAGCATCCAGGGCTTGCGCGAGCGGCTGATCGGCCGCTTGGGCGAGACCGGCTACAGGGTGTTGTTCTCGCTGCTGTCGATCGCGGGCTTCGTCCTGCTCGTCTACGGTTTCGCGCACGCGCCGCTGATCCAGGTCTGGTCGCCGCCCGATTGGACCCGCTGGGTGGCAATCGTGCTGATGCTGCCCGCCTTCATCTTTCTCGTCGCCGCCTACGTGCCGGGACAGATCAAGGCGAAGCTGAAGCATCCGTTTCTCGTCGCCATCAAGACCTGGGCGCTAGCGCATCTGATCGCCAACGGCGATCTGGCCTCGATGGTGTTGTTCGGCTCGTTCCTGGCTTATGCCGTCTATGACCGCATCACGCTGAAGCGGCGTCAGCCGACCAGCCTCATCGGGGTGCCTGGGAGCGGGTCCCCACGCAACGATCTCATCGCCATCGTGCTGGGCATCGTGCTCTATGTCGTGTTCCTGGTCTGGCTGCATCCGCTGCTGATTGGGACGACGCCGCTGCCGCCGCCTTGAAAATCCGGGATTGCGGCCCATTTTTTGCACTGCAAAAAGTCTTATATTTCTGCCATAAGACCAAGGGTTAGACCGAGGTCTGGCCTTTGATATAGGAGCCTGGACGTGTCGAAGGAATTCACCTTGAAGCGGGTCACGGCGCCCGACATCCGCAACCGCAAAGGCGGTTCGCCGATCGTGGCGCTCACCGCTTATCACGCGCATACCGCCCGCATCATCGATCCGCATGTCGACATGCTGCTTGTCGGCGATTCCCTCGGCATGGTGATGCACGGCTACGAGACGACGGTGCCGGTGCCGCTCGAGCTGATGATCATGCATGCGCAAGCCGTGGTGCGCGGCTCGACGCGCGCGCTGGTCGTGGTCGACATGCCGTTCGGCACCTACGAGGAAAGCCCGGCGATCGCCTTCCGTAACGCCGCGCGCGTGCTGAAAGAGACGGGCTGCGGCGCGATCAAGCTCGAGGGCGGCGTGCATATGGCCGAGACCATTCGCTATCTCTCGGAGCGCGGTATCCCGGTGATGAGCCATATCGGCATGACGCCGCAATCCATCAACACGATCGGCAGCTTCTCGCCGCGCGGACGCTTGCGCTCCGAATGGGCGGCGTTCGAGGCGGATGCGAAGGCGGTGGCCGACTCCGGGGCGTTCGCCGTCGTGCTCGAAGCGCTGGCCGAGCTGCTCGCCGCGCGCATCACCAAGCAGATCGACATTCCGACCATCGGCATCGGCGCCTCGGCCGAGTGCGACGGGCAGATCCTCGTGCTCGAGGACATGCTTGGCCTGTCGCCGCGCGTGCCGAAATTCGTCAAGGAATATGCGCAGATCGGCGCCGGCATCGAGGGCGCGGTCAAGGCCTTCGCCAATGAGGTGCGGGGCCGGACTTTCCCATCATCGGATTATACTTACCCGATGTTCGAGGAAGGCGCGGAAGCCACGAAAAAGACCAAAATGACAGGCAGTTAGCCGGCATTCGATCTCGCTTCGCCGCGAGCGGCGAGCGACGGTCCGAGGCTCTTTACCTTGCGCGCGCAAGACGCCTTCACTATAGGGCGGGCAGGGAGGAACGGTGTAAGGTCTCCGCCGACCTAAGCCGCATCTGATAACCGCAAAATCATAAGAGTTCGCTGCCGATGGCTGAACCTGACACATTTCTGCGCGAGGTCAACGAGGCCGTCCGCCAGGATCAATACAAGAAGCTGTGGGACCAATACGGGGTCTATGCGCTTGGCCTCGCCGTGCTGGTCGTCGCCGGGGTCGCGGGCTACAAAGGCTGGACCTATTGGCAAGAGAAGCGGGCGCAAGACGCCGGCTCGCAATTTTCCCAGGCCTTGCAAGATAGCACCGACACGGCGAAGGCGCGCGAGATCCTCGAGGGATTGACGCAGTCCGGACCCGAGGGCTACCGCGTGCTGGCGCGCTTCCAGCTTGCCGCCGCCGAAGCCAAGGCTGGCGAGACCGACAAGGCCGTCGCCGATTACGATGCGCTGGCCGTCGATCCGCAGGTCGATACGATTCTGCAAGGTCACGCCACGCTACAGGCTGCGGCGCTGCGGCTTGAGAAGGCGGATTTGGCCGAGATGGAGCGGCGGCTCAAGCCTCTGACCGATTCCGCAAGCCCCTGGCAGTTCTCCGCGCGCGAGCTGCTTGGGCTCACCGCATACCGATTGAACGATATGCGTGAGGCCGAGCGGCAGTTCAGCGCGCTAGTCGGCGATCAAGGAACCCCGCCGAATTTGCGGGAGCGCGCCGATATGATGCTCGCGCTGATCGTGGGAGCGCCAAAGGCGCTGAGCACCACCTCGCAATAGCGCGTGAACCTTAAGGGTGGCTCGAAGTTGCGCTCGGGTCTGACACGGGGAAACGGCACCAGCCTGATCGTTGCAGGGCTCACGGCAGTCTTGTGCGTCAGCCTGACCGGCTGCGGCGGCTCCGAGTCAATGGACACGATCAAGCGTACGCTCGAGAATCCATTCCGCAAGGATCAGGCCAAGCTGCCGGGCGAGCGCATCGCCGTCATCACCGACCCCAACATGATCGCGATCGATCCGGCCGCGGCCGGCAGGCCCGTGCAACTTCCTTCGCCGCAGGTCAACGCATCGTGGTCGCAGCCGGGCGGATCCCCCTCCAATAATCCCGGCCATCTCGCTCTCGGCGACCAGTTGCGCAAGGTATGGGCCGCCGATGCCGGAACCGGCTCGTCGTCGAGCGGGCGCTTGAGCGCGGTGCCGCTGGTCGCCGACGGCAAGGTCTTTACCCTCGATGCCGGCGGCAGAGTGACGGCCTTCGCCGCGTCCAGTGGTGCGAAGGTCTGGTCGACGAGTGTCACGCCCGAGAATGAAAAGTCGAGGGAGGGCTTCGGTGGCGGGCTCGCCATGGACGGCGGCCATCTTTATGCCGCGACCGGCTACGGCACGGTGGTGAGTCTCGACCCGAGCAACGGCTCGGTATTGTGGAACAAGCGGATCGGTAAGCCGATCCGCAGCTCGCCGACCGCCGCCGGCGGCAAGATCTATTTCGTCTCGACCGACAATGTTCTCTATGCGCTCAGCGCTGCCGATGGAGAGCAATCGTGGACGGCGCGCGGCTTGCCGCAAGCCGCCACCCTGCTCAGCAATGTAAGCCCGGCGGTTAGCGGCAGCATCGTCGTGGCGCCGTTTCCGGCGGGTGACGTCGCCGCCTATCAGGTCGACAACGGAAACCCGGCGTGGAGCAATTCCTTGGCGCGCTCGACCGAAACGACGGCGGCCGGCATTCTCGGCGATCCGGCGCGACCGGTGATCGACCACGGCGTGGTGTTCGCGGTCAGTCATGGTGGCAAGATGATCGCCGCTTCGGAAGCCAACGGCGAGCGGCTGTGGACCCTCAATGTCGGTAGCACCCAGATGCCATGGATCGCGGGCGACACCGTCTATGTCGTCGATCTCGGCGGTAAGCTGGCTGCGGTCGGACGGGCCGACGGCAAAGTCCGCTGGGCCTCGGACCTTCCCGCCAGCGGCCGCTGGAACGGACCAGTGGTCGCCGGCGGCAAGGTTTGGCTGGTATCTGGCGATGGCCTGTTGGTCGGAGCGGACGCAAGGACGGGGCAGATCGCCTCCCAAATCGATCTCGATACGCGGGTGTTCATTTCGCCGGTTGTGGCCGGCGGGCGCATGTATATCTTGGCCGACGACGCCGAACTGATTGCTCTCAATTGAGGCCCCCGCTAGAGGGGAGGGAGCATTCGGGAGATCCCCGCACAAGTTCCACCCTTTAGAGCTGCAATGTCCTTCACCGTCGCCATCGTCGGACGGCCGAATGTCGGCAAGTCCACTCTGTTCAACCGGCTCATCGGCAAGAAGCTGGCGCTGGTCGACGACCAGCCCGGTCTGACGCGCGACCGGCGCCAGGCCGAGACCGAGGTTGGGCCTTGCGCCGTGACCTTCATCGACACCGCGGGGCTCGAGCCCGGCGACCAGGGGCTGACCTCGCGCATGCGCCAGCAGACCGAAGCAGCCGTCGCCCAGGCCGATCTCGTGCTGTTCCTGATCGACGCGCGGGCTGGCGTGGTGCCGGCGGATCAGATCTTCGCCGAATTGGTGCGTGGTTCGGGCAAGCAGGTGATCCTCGCCGCCAATAAATGCGAGGGCCGCGCCGCCGAGCCCGGCGTCTACGAGGCGTATTCGCTTGGCCTCGGCGAGCCGCTGCCGATCTCGGCCGAGCATGGCACTGGCATCGGCGAGGTCACCGAGATCATCGAGCAGGCCTGTCATGCGCGCGACGAAACAGCGGAAGCGGCGGACGGCGATGCGCTCGAGGCCGAGACGCCGCATCCGCTGCGCATCGCCATCGTTGGCCGGCCGAATGTCGGCAAATCGACCCTCGTCAACGCGGTGCTCGGCGAGGAGCGCATGATCACTGGGCCAGAGGCTGGCATCACGCGCGATGCGATCGCATCTCCGCTCGCATGGCGCGGCCGGTCGTTGCTGATGTTCGATACCGCGGGGCTGAGGCGCAAGATGCGGGTGGAGGGACGCGCCGAGGAGCTTTCGGTCGGCGATGCGCTGAAGGCGATCCGCTTCGCCGAGGTCGTGGTGTTGACGCTCGACGCCGAGCAGCCGTTCGAGAAGCAGGATTTACAGATCGCCGATCTGATCGAGCAGGAGGGCCGCGCCCTCGTCATCGCCGTCAACAAATGGGACTTGGTGCGCGAGCGCGACAAACGCCTCGCCGAGCTACGCGAGAAGTGCACTCGGCTGCTGCCGCAAATCAAAGGCGTGGCGCTGGTGCCGGTGTCGGCGATGACCGGGCAGGGGGTCGATCGGTTGATGCAGGCCGTGCTTGCGGCCGACGCATTGTGGAACCGCAGGCTGCCGACGCATACGCTCAATCGCTGGCTGCAAGCGGCGGTCGAGGCGCATCCGCCTCCGGCCGCTTCGGGACGGCGCATCAAGCTCCGCTATATGACGCAGGCGAACGCGCGGCCGCCGACCTTCGTGCTGTTCTGCTCGCGGCCCAAGGCGCTGCCCGACTCCTATTCGCGTTACCTCGTGAATGCGTTGCGCGAGAATTTCGACATGCCCGGCGTGCCGATCCGGCTCAATCTGCGCAAGGGCGACAATCCTTATGCGCGAGGCTCGGCGAAATGAGCGAGGGAAGCGCCACCGAAGTCTATTTCTATCATCTCGAAAGCCGCTCGCTCGAGCAGACGCTGCCCACGCTGCTCCACCGTTCGCTCGAGCGCGGCTGGCGCGCCGTGGTGCAAGCCGCGAGCGAAGAGCGAGTCGAGGCGCTGAACACGCTGCTCTGGATCTATGACGAGGAAAGCTTCCTCCCGCACGGCACCGCGCGCGATGGACATGTCTCCGCCCATCCCATCTATCTCACCGCGGGCGACGACAATCCCAATGCGGCGCAGGTGCGCTTCCTGGTCGATGGCGCGGCGCTGACTGACGCTTCGCCCTATGCCCGCGTCGCCTTTGTGTTCGATGGGCGCGACACCGAGGCGGTTTCCCGCGCGCGCGCCGAGTGGCAGGCGGCGAAGGCGCGGGGCGATGCGGTCAGTTATTGGCAGCAGGATGCCGACGGACACTGGCAGAAAAAGGCGTAAAGCGCGGTTGTCACGCGCCACGGATCCATGTCAGGAAACGCCACGATCCGCGGCGCCTTTCGCATCGCTTCACCTTAATGCGACCTTCGCGCCATTCGCCTTGTGAGTGTCATGCGCGGTCGCTATAAGCCGCAGATTCATTTGCTTTGGAGGGATTGCCGGTAATGGCTAGCGAACGCACGCTTTCGATCATCAAGCCCGACGCGACCGAGCGGAATATCACGGGGCTGATCATCGCGCGGCTCGAAGCCGCGGGCCTTCGCGTGATCGCGCAGAAGCGGGTGTGGTGGAAGAAGAAGGACGCCAGAAAGTTCTACGACATTCATAAGGACCAACCTTTCTTCAAGGACCTTGTCGCCTTCATGACCTCGGGCCCGATCGTGCTGCAAGTACTGGAAGGCGAGAACGCCATTGCCAGGAATCGCGAGGTGATGGGCGCGACCAATCCGGTCGATGCCGCGGCGGGCTCGATCCGCAAGGATTTCGCCGTCAACTTGCAGCGAAATTCGGTGCATGGCTCCGATAGCCCCGACACGGCCAAGCGCGAGATCGCGCTTTGCTTCAAGAAGGCCGAGATCGTCGGCTAGCTCTTCTTCTGCGTGTGTCCTGGACGTAGACTGTCGGGGGCGACATCCTGTGCCGGCCTAGGCGGCCGGAACGTGCTAGGAGGCCCCGCATGAGTATCATCGAAACGCGCCGCGAGCAGATTTTCCCCATACTCGATGCCACGCAGATCGAAACCGCCAAGCGTTTCGCCAGCGGCCCCGCGCGCTCGTTCGCCCCGGGCGATGTGGTGTTCGACGTCGGCGAGCGTAACGCGCCCGCCTGGCTCGTGCTTGAGGGTTCGATCGACGTCGTTCGGCGCGATGGCCTGCAGCACGAGACGCCGATCACCACGCACGGGGTCGGGCAAATCTCCGGCGAGGTGAGCCAACTCGCTGGCCGCGACACGCTCGCCTGCGGCCGGGCCGGAGCTCACGGCTGCACCGCGTTGCCGTTCGACGCCGCGCATATCCGCGCGCTGATGATCGGTTCGGCCGAAGTCGGCGAGATCGTCATGCGCGCCTTCATCCTGCGCCGCGTCGGACTGATCGATGAGGGCGGCGCGGGCGCCGTGCTGGTGGGGATCCCCGGCACCGCGGATCTGACGCGCCTCCAGGACTTTCTCCGCCGCAATGGCTATCCAGTCATGGTGCTCGACGCCGCGAACGATGCAGAAGGCCGCGCCATGGTCGAGCGTCTCGGCGTGCCCCCCACCGACTTGCCCTTGATGCTCTGCCCCAATGGGACCGTGCTGCGGCGACCGAGCAATGCCGAAGCCGGCGCCTGTCTCGGCATCACGCCCGATCTCGATCCGGATCGGCTCTACGACGTGGCGATCGTCGGCGCCGGGCCGGCTGGACTCGCGGCGGCGGTCTATGCCGGCTCGGAAGGTCTGTCGGTCATCGCGCTCGACTCCCGCGCCTTCGGCGGACAGGCCGGCGCTTCGTCGCGCATCGAGAACTATCTCGGCTTCCCCACCGGAATCTCCGGCATGGCGCTCGCCGGTCGGGCCTTCAATCAGGCCCTAAAATTCGGCGTGGAAATCGCCATCCCGCTGCAAGTCTCCCATCTCGATTGCGACAGCGGCAATGGCCACGACAGCGACCCCTTCAAACTCGAGCTCAGCGACGGTGGCGCGGTGCGCGCCAGGACCGTGATTGTTGCCTCCGGCGCCGCGTACCGGCGCCCGCCGATCGAGAACCTGCCGATGTTCGAGGGGGCTGGTGTCTCCTATTGGGCCTCGCCGGTCGAGGCGAAGCTCTGCGAGGGGGAAGAGATAGCGTTGGTCGGCGGCGGCAACTCGGCCGGACAGGCGGTCGTGTTCCTCGCGCCGAAAGTCAAGCGTCTGCATCTCATCATCCGCGGCGAGGGTCTTGAGTCGTCCATGTCGCGCTATCTCATCGAGCGCATCGACGCGCTGCCCAATGTCGAGCTGCATACCAAGACGGAAGTGGTGGCGCTCGAAGGCGACGAGACGACGGGCCTGACCGGCGCGATGTTTCGCGACCGCGATACCGGCAAGACGCATGCGTGCTCCTTGCGGCATCTGTTCCTGTTCATCGGCGCCGACCCGAATGCGGATTGGCTCAACGGCTGCGTCGCCCTCGACGACAAGGGGTTCGTGTTGACGGGTGCGAAATGCGGCGGCAGGCAGGGGCGTGCGATATTGCCGCTCGAAACCAGCCGGCCGGGTGTGTTCGCGATCGGCGACGTGCGCGCTGGTTCGACCAAACGAGTCGCCGCCGCCGTGGGTGAGGGGGCCGCGGTGGTGTCACAAATCCACAGCGTGCTCGCCGCGGAATAGCAGGGGCAGCCATCATGCGGATGCGAGGGCCAGCCATTGCCGTGCTACTCGCGGTCCTGTCGGTGCCACCCCTTGCGGTCGCGGAGGAGCAATCCAAGGGTGGCGGGCTTCGCGCGGCGCAAGCGCTCGACGCCATTCGCGACGATCCGCTCGCCCTCTACGCCTTTCTCAAGCGCATGCCGAAGGGCGCCGACCTCCACAATCATCTCGACGGCGCGGTCTATGCCGAGACCTTCATCCGCGTCGGCGGCGAGGATGGGTTATGCGTCGATCCGGTCGCCAAGTCCTTCACCAAGTCGCAGCCGATCAGGTCGGGCGCGGAGCCCGAGCCGGTCTGCGAGGCGGGCGACGTTAAAGCCGCCGACGTTCCCAAGAACCAGAAGCTCTATGACGAGTTGGTCAACTCTTTTTCCATGCGCGGCTTCGTTCCGGCGGAGGGCGAGACCGAGCACGATCATTTCTTCGGCGCCTTCGCCAAATTCGGCGGCTCAGACCCGCGCCATACCGGCGAGTTTCTCGACGAGGTCTCGGCCCGGGCCGCCGCGCAGAACGAGCAATATCTCGAGCTGATGGAGACGCCGACCTGGAACCGGCTGAACACCATCACCAAGGATCTCGCTTGGCGTGAGGATTTGGCCGGCCTGCGGGAGGAGCTGCTCGCCAGGGGCCTGACCGAGGATATTCCCGCCGCGCGCGCCTTCTGGGACCAAACGGAAGCGATACGCAATCAACGCCAACGCTGCGGCAACGCCGACGCCGCCCCCGGCTGCACGGTGAAGACCCGCTACATCTACCAGGTGTTCCGCAACACGCCGAAGGAGCTGGTGTTTGCGCAAACCCTGTTCGGATTCGAGCTCGCCTCGGCCGATCCGCGCATCGTCGCGATCAATTTCGTGGGCGGCGAGGACGATGTGATCGCCATGGCCGACTATGCCGAGCACATGCGCATGGTTGGTTTCCTGCGCGCGCTTTATCCCAACGTCCATGTCAGCTTGCATGCGGGGGAACTGGCGCCCGGCCTCGTGCCGCCCGAGGGGCTGTGCTGCCATGTGAGGCTCGCTGTTGAACAGGCATTGGCCGACCGCATCGGCCACGGCGTGGACGTGATGTATGAGGATCGGCCCTACGACCTGCTGAAGAACATGGCCGACAAGGGCGTGTTGGTCGAAACCAACCTCACCAGCAACAAGGTGATTCTTGGGATCGAAGGCAAAACTCACCCCTTCGCCACCTATCGCAAATTTGGCGTGCCGGTCGCGCTTTCCACCGACGACGAGGGTGTCGCGCGCATCGATCTGACGCATGAATATGTGCGCGCGGTGGAAGAGTTCGCTCTCACCTACGCGGCGCTCAAGGAGCTGGTGCGCAACAGTCTGGAATACAGCTTCCTGCCGGGACCGAGCCTGTGGGACGATAAAGGCGCCTATCTGCGCGTGGTGGCGGACTGTCAAGCCGACACGCCAAGCACCGACGCGCTCTCAGAGTCTTGCGCCGCGTACATGCGCGCGAGCGAGAAGGCGCAACAGCAATGGGAGCTTGAGCGGCGCTTCAAGGCGTTCGAGGCGAGCCTGTGAGGAATGGGCCCGGTTGATGCGAGACTTCCCGCTCGCCAAGGTCTATCGGACGATCGAGCCCGGACCCGTCGTTCTGCTGACGACCGCCGACAAGGACCGGCCCAATGTCATGACGATGTCATGGCACATGATGGTCGAGTTCGAGCCGCCCCTGATCGCCTGCATCGTTAGCGACGCGGATTTCAGCTATGCCGCGTTGCGCCGGACGGGCGAATGCGTGATCGCCATCCCAGCCGTGACGCTCGCCGACAAGGTGGTGAAGATCGGCAACACATCGGGCCGCGACATCGACAAATTCGCCAAGTTCGGGCTGACGCCTGTGCCCGCCAAGCGGGTGAGAGCGCCTTTGATCGCGGAGTGCTTCATCAATCTCGAATGCAGAATTTTCGATACGCAACTCGCCGATCGATATGGTCTCTTCATCCTCAAAGTGGTGAAGGCGTGGATCGATCCGAAGCAGAAGGACGCGAAGACCATCCACCATCATGGCTACGGCGCCTTCGTGGTGGACGGCGAAAAGCTCAAGCTGAAATCAAAGATGCGATAAGCGCGGCGCCTTAGCTGAGTGCGCGGATGCGGAAGGGAAGGCCGCCTTTGGGGCAGAGCGTCACGGTGGCGTGGATCTTCGCCGGGACAGGTCCCGCATATTCTGGAGTGAAGCGGCGCAGCAACTGCACCAGAGCCAGCGTGTTCTCGATTTGCGACAGCGCGCCGCCGATGCAGGCGCGCTTGCCGGCGGCAAACGGCAGGTAGCTGTACTTCACCCGCTTCTTCGAACGCTCGGGCGCGAAGCGCTCCGGATCGAATTTCTCGGGCTCCTCCCAATATTTCGGGCTGTGATGCATCACATAGGTGCAGATCACCGCCTTGTCGCCCTTGCGAATCTGGTGGCCCTCGATCACGTCGTCATCGGCGGCGATGCGGATCAGGCCCCAGATGGGCGGGAACAGGCGCATGGTCTCCTGGATCACCATGCGGGTGAAGCCGAGCTGCTGGACCTCGTTCCATACCGGATCGCGGTCGCCGCAGACGGCGCGCGCCTCCGCCCTGATGCGCTCCAGCGCCTCGGGATGCTGCGACAGGAGATAAAGCGACCAGGCGAGCGTGAGCGCGGTGGTCTCGGTGCCGGCCCACAGATATTGCTTCATCTCATCGATCACCTGTTGGCGATCGAATTCGGGAAAGCTCGGATCGGCCTCGGCTGCTTCGAGCATCTTCAGCAGCGTCTTGTCGCGATGGTCGATGATGTTGGCGCCGATCACGGTCTCGGGAATCTCGCCCCAAATCTCCATGGCCTTGGCGGTGTCTTCATCGGTGATCTCGGTGAGTTCGCCGTGCATCTTCTTGAGGCGAATGGATTTGTGGTTCATCACGTCGGTGTAGGTCTTGACCTGACCGAAGATGAAGTGTGGATTGAACGGCATCTCGCGATCGAACAGCGCCTTGCACACCATCTCGGCGGCGAGCGTCCAGGTCTCCTCCACCATCTCAATGGTCTCGCCGGTCGAGGCGAACTTCGCCCAGCGCGCCATCTTCGAGTTGATCGCCGACATCAGATAGGGGAAGTACTCCTCGAACATTCCCGGGTGGAAGGCGCCCTGCTGCGGCGCGCGGATCTTCTGCCACAGCGCGCCGTCGACGGTGATCATGCTCTTGCCGAAGATGGGACGCAGCCCGTCGAAATATTTGACGTAGTTGTCGGCGTTGTCGACGAGCACGCGCTGCGCATGCGCCGGCTCCGAAAGAATCACGATGCGGTGGTTCTTCAGGTTGATCGGGATCACGCCGCCATATTTCTCGCTGAGCCAGGAGAGAACCTGCATGGGGTTCTCCTGGGTCAACAGCGAGGACAGCTTGAACCAGATGCTCTGCTCTTCGCCGAGCCCGTGCGATGGGGAGTAGGCGACTGTCATATCCGCCATTTACGCCTTGTCCTCAGTCCCTGCTTTTGCTCTTGGGTCCGAGAAAAACGGCCTTCCGCGCCGCCGCGAGTTTTCGCGGTCCCCGGCGCATGCAGGCGTGAAATTCCTCGATTTAGGCCAGTTTCTAGCATCCGGCCGTCGGCATTGTCCATCATTGGCACGCGCACATCTTGCGGTGCGACATGCCGCCCCGTCCAGGGCCCGATCTTACGGCCGTTAACAGTTTCAATCAAAGCGCTTCGTCGAAAGGCGGCGAAAACAGCGGGGCTTGCTCTCTGACCTGTGTCATTCCCACCACATGCTCGCCTTCGACGCGGGCCTCGCCGGACGCGACCAGGCGGAGCGCAAGCGGATAGAGGCGATGCTCGGCCTGAAGCACGCGGGCGGCGAGGTCGTCGACCGAATCGCCCGGCAGCACCGCCACAGCGGCTTGCGCCACGATCGGCCCCGTATCCATCTCCGGCCGCACGAAATGCACGGTGCAGCCGGTGATCTTCACGCCTTCATCCAGAACGCGAGCATGTGTGTGCAAGCCTCTGAACGCGGGTAACAGTGAGGGGTGGATATTGAGATGGCGATTCCACCAGCTGCGCACGAAGCCGTCCGTGTGCAAGCGCAGAAAGCCGGCGTTGCAGAGCAGCTCGACGCCTACGTCCTTCAGCGCCGCGTCGAGCGCCGCGTCGAAGGCTTCGCGGGAGGGGAACGCCCTGTGGTCGATGGTGACTCCGGGAATGAAATCGGCCTCAGCGCGCAGCAACCCTTGCGCGCTCGGCACGTTCGAGATCACCGTCACGATCTTGGCGGGATAAGAGGGATCGCGCGCGGCATCGATCAGGGCCTGGAGATTCGAGCCCCGGCCTGAGATCAGTACGCCGACGCGCTTCCGGCTCACCATGCGCTCCCGGCAAGCGTGCCTTGGTAGCGAACCGGCTCGCCGCGTTTGCGGGCGACGATCGTGCCGATCGGTCTTGCCTCTTTGCCGAGACGCTTGCGCACGCGCGCGACATCGCCCGGCCCCACGACGACGATCATGCCGATGCCGCAGTTGAAGGTGCGCAGCATCTCCGCCTGATCCAGGCGCGCCTCCAGCATCAGCCAGGCGAACACCGCCGGCAGAGCGAAGGCGCCAAGGTCGATATCGGCGGCCAGACCTTTCGGCAGCACGCGCGGAATATTGTCGGTGAGGCCGCCGCCGGTGATATGCGCGAGCGCCTTGACGGCGCCCGTTCCGCGAATCGTATCAAGGATCTGCCGGACATAGATGCGGGTTGGGGTGAGCAGGGCCGCGCCGAGCGATGTGCCGGGGCGAACGGCGCGGGATCGCCCCAGTCCAGCCCCGTCTCTTTGACTACCCGGCGCACGAGCGAGAAGCCGTTGGCGTGCACGCCGGAGGAGGGCAGCGCGAGGATGATGTCGCCCGCGGCGATGTCTTTGCGCGGCAGCAGTGCCTTGCGCTCGACAGCGCCGACGGCGAAGCCGGCAAGATCGTAGTCGCCCGGCGCATACAGGCCCGGCATCTCCGCGGTCTCGCCGCCGATCAGGGAGGCGCCCGCCTGCTTGCAGCCTTTGGCGACGCTGCCGATCACCGATTTGGCCACGCCGAGATCGAGCTTGCCGGTGGCGAAATAGTCGAGAAAGAACAGCGGCTCAGCGCCCTGCACGACGATGTCGTTGACGTTCATGGCGACGAGGTCGATGCCGATGCCGTCATGAATGCCGGTTTCGATGGCGAGCTTGAGCTTGGTGCCGACGCCGTCGGTGGCGGCGACCAGCACCGGGTCCTTGAAGCCGCATGCCTTGAGGTCGAACAGACCGCCAAACCCGCCGATGCCGCCCAGTAGCCCTGTGCGCTTCGTCTTCGCCGCCAGAGGCCCGATCGCCTTGACCAGCGCGTTGCCTGCGTCGATATCGACGCCCGCGTCGCGATAGGTCAGTCTAGATTTGTGCTTGGAGGTGGCAGGCACCGGACCACTCGGGGCGGGAGAAGCAGTCGATCTCGGCATAACAATCGTGCCGGGCGAGGCCCGTCAAGGCGCAAAAGGCCGTGGGTCCGCCACATTCCAAGGGTTTACCCCAAGGCCGGGGTTCGGCACCCTGCTGAGGGGCTGTTTGGGTAGTTCGACATGGCGTCGTTGCGGTTGAAGCGTTGGTCACGGCTTGCGGGCGTCGCCCTGCAGCTGCTTGCCGTGTCGGCCATTGCGGTTGGGGCGCGCGCCGCCGACAGCCTCTACGAGGTTGCCAAAATCTCGGTCGACGTCACCGCCAAGGATGCCGTTGCCGCGCGCGATGAGGGCATGGCCGAAGCGCAGATGCGCGCGGTCAAGACCGTGCTGCAACGGCTGTTGCCATTGAGCGTGCAGGACCAGATCCCCGAATTCAGCCCGGAGGACGTCGAGGGCCTGGTGAACGGCGTGGCCATCCGCTCGGAGCGGAATTCGACGACGCGCTACATCGCCACGCTCGACGTGAGCGTCAACGAGCGGGGCATCAAGCAGCTGCTACAGGATCAAGCCGTCCCCTATAGCGAGGCGCGGGCGCCTGCGATCTCGATCCTGCCGCTGGTGATCGCCGGCGGAAGCGTGGCGAGCGAAGGCGCCGAAGGCTGGCGGCAGGCCTGGGAGCAGCTCGACCTCGCGCATAGCGCGACGCCCGCGACCATCCTACGGCCGCGGCCGGGACTGAGCCTCGATACCGTCAAGGCGGTGCTATCCGGCGACGCTCAGGCGCTCGCGACCATGCAGGCCGATTACGGTTATGGACCGCTGGTTCTCGCCGTGGGCGAAGCGACCAAACGCGAGTTCGTCACCCGGCTGGCCGGAACCGACAGCGTGGGCGCCATCAATTCTGGGCGCAGCGACACTCTTTCCGCCGACGCGCAGACCATCGCGCGCGAGGCTGCGGCCATCGCCTTCGGCATCATCGAGAATCGCTGGAAGGTGTCGCAGGCTCCCGAGGCGCCGGCGACGGAGGTCAAATACGAAGAGGGTGCCGGCGCTCCCGCCTCGGAGCAAGGCGCCGCGCCCAAGGGCGAAGTGCCCCGCAATGTCGTGGCCCAGGTCGAGTTCTCGAGCCTCAAGGACTGGCAGGATATTCGCGGGCGGCTGATGAGCGTCGCGGGGATCGAGGCGCTCGAGGTCAATACCCTCTCGGCGCGGGCGGCCGTCGTGACCTTCGACTATGCGGGCTCGCTCGGCCATCTCCAGCAGGTTCTGGGGCAAAACGGCTTCGAATTCGGCGACAGGGAGGGGACCTTTGTGCTCCGCTCGCGCTAGGGTTGGTATCGGCGCCGGCTGTCACACCTGGTCGTCGAATCTGCTAAAATGTGGCTCGGAGGTTGAAGCGGGCTCAAGCCGCGAAGGCCTCCGGGAGGAGCGGACGTGAATATCCCCAATAGCCTCACGCTGGGCCGGCTCGTGCTCGTCCCACTCGTCGTGTGGCTGATCATCGACCATGAGATGCAGGCAGCCTTCCTCCTGTTCCTGCTGGCCGGATTGTCCGACGCGGCCGACGGCTATCTCGCCAAGCGCTATGGCTGGGACAGCGAGCTTGGCGCCTATCTCGACCCGATCGCCGACAAGGCGCTCCTTGTCAGCATCTATGTCACGCTGGGTTTCGCCGGACATCTGCCCGTGTGGCTGGTGATTGCGGTGGTGAGCCGAGACATCCTCATCGTCGGCGCCGTGGTGCTGTCGTGGATGCTGTCGCGGCCGGTCGGCATGAAGCCGCTGCTGGTCAGCAAGGCCAACACTTTGTCACAGATCGTGCTGGCGGGGCTGGTGCTCGCCGAACTCGGCCTCGGGCTCGGGCTGCACGGACTGGTGAACTTGCTCGTCTGGGTGACCGGCGCGCTGACCATCGTTTCCGCCGCGGCCTATTTCTGGGAATGGCTGAGGCATATGGCAAGCTACGAGCCGGCGCCCAAACCGCTGCCGCCGCGTCAGCGGCAAGCGCCCGGTGTCGAGCAGCCGCAACGCTCGCGGATCAGGACTTCGTGACGGTCGCTCAGCTCACGCTCGACCTGCCTCATCGCGCGGCGCTTGGCGCAGAGGATTTCCTCGTCAGCCACTGCAATCTCGCCGCGGTCAGGCTGGTCGACGCCTGGCCCAATTGGCAGAACCACGTGCAACTCCTGATCGGACCCCAAGCGAGCGGCAAGACGCATCTCGCCCGCGTGTGGCAGGCGCTGTCGGGCGCTAAGGCGCTCGCGCCGGAGACCGTGTCGATGCCATTCCTCGATGCCTTGGAGCAGGGGACGCCGCTCGTAGTCGAGGATGCCGACCGCGTCGCTTATGACGAGAAGGCCCTGTTTCATCTTCTGAACCTGGCGCGGGAGAAGGGACTCTACGTTCTGATCACCGGGGAGAGCGCGCCCGTCCGCTGGGGAATAGCGCTGCCCGATCTCAAGTCGCGGCTGAACGCGGTCCCGGCCATCGAGATCGGCGCGCCCGATGAGGCGCTGATCCACACGGTGCTGCTCAAGCATTTCACCGACCGCCAGCTCGATATCGATCCGAAAGTGCTTACATATCTCGCGCTCCACGTGGACCGCTCGCTGGCCGCCGCCGCCGCCGCCGTGGCGGCGGTCGACCGCGCGGCGCTGGCCTCGGGCCGGAAGATCAGCCGCCAACTCGTCATCGAGGCCCTGGCGGCGGCTGGAATGCCCGAATGAAACACTCCCCCAGAGCGACGCGGCCGGTGGGCTCGCGACGTAACGCAAGTGATACAATTCTTGGAGTAACATCCAAGACGGAGCGCGGCGCTCCGGCCGGAGACGTCAAAAAAAGTATAGTTAACAAGAGGTTATCGATGAGCCTGCCCGAGAAGGTCGACCGGCTGGAACCCAGTCCGGGGATCGCCGCCTTCGGACCGAGCCGCTTCTTCAATCGCGAGCTGTCCTGGCTTCAGTTCAATCAAAGGGTGCTGGAGGAAGCCGAGAACGAGAGGCACCCGCTGCTCGAGCGCTTGCGCTTCTTGTCGATCTCCGCCTCCAATCTCGACGAGTTCTACATGGTGCGCGTGGCCGGTCTGCGCGGGCAGGTGCTGGCCGGGATCGAAACGCCGAGCGAGGACGGGCTCAGTCCCGCCGAGCAGCTCGACCGCATCAACCGCGCCGTCGCGGAGTTGACCTCGCAGCAGCAGGAATGCTGGGTCACGCTCGAGGCGCTGCTCGCGGAAGCGGGTATTCATGTCTTGAGCGCCGATCAGCTTTCCGATGCCGAGCGCGAATGGTTGGAAGCGCATTTCCTCGACCACATCTTCCCGGTTTTGACGCCGATCGCGGTCGATCCCGCCCATCCTTTCCCGTTCATCGCCAATTTCGGTTTCACCCTTGGGCTTGAGCTCGTGCGCGAAGGCTCGCTCAAGGCCATGCACGCGCTGATGCCGATCCCGCCACAGCTCGCCCGCTTCATCCGCCTGCCGGGCAAGGACGAAGCCAAGGAGCCGACCCGCTTCATCCGGCTGGAAACGGTGGTCGCCATTTTCGTTTCGCGCCTGTTCCCCGGCTACCGGGTGAGGAGCCAGGGCGCGTTTCGGGTGCTGCGCGACAGCGATCTCGAGGTGCAGGAAGAGGCGGAAGATCTGGTGCGGCTGTTCGAGTCGGCGCTGAAGCGGCGCCGGCGCGGCTCGGTCATCAGGCTCGAGATCGAAGCGTCGATGCCCTCGCGGCTCCAGCGCTTCGTCATGCAGGAGCTGAAGGTCTCCGAGCGCGAGAGCTTCGTGCAAAAGGGGTTGATTGGGCTCGAGACGACCAACCAGTTGATTGTCGCCGACCGCCCCGATCTCAAGTTCCAGCCCTTCGTCAGCCGCTTTCCGGAGCGCATCCGCGAGCATCAAGGCGATTGCTTCGCGGCCATTCGCAAGAAGGACATTGTCGTCCATCACCCCTACGAATCGTTTGATGTCGTGTTGCAGTTCCTGAAGCAGGCGACGGCCGATCCGGACGTGGTGGCGATCAAGTGGACGCTCTACCGCACCTCCAAGACCTCGCCGATCATCGAGGCGCTGAAAGATGCCGCCGAGGCCGGCAAGTCGGTCACCGCGGTGGTCGAACTCAAGGCCCGCTTCGATGAGGAGGCCAACATCAAATGGGCGCGCGATCTGGAAAGCGCGGGCGTCCAAGTGGTCTACGGCTTCATCGAGCTGAAGACCCACGCCAAGCTCAGCCAAATCGTGCGGCGCGAGCGGGGCGAGCTGGTCACCTATTGCCACGTCGGCACCGGCAATTACCACCCGGTGACCGCCAAGATCTACACCGACCTGTCGTTCTTCACCGCCGACCGCTCCATCGGCCACGACTTGTCGCGCATCTTCAACTACGTCACGGGGTATGCCGAGCCCGCCGAGCTCGAAGTGATGGCGGTGTCGCCGCACGGCATCAGGGCGCGCATCCTCGACCACATCCGCGAGGAGATGTATCACGCCAAGGCTGGCAGGCCGGCCGCCATCTGGATGAAGATGAACTCCCTGGTCGACGGCGAGATCATCGACGCGCTCTACGAGGCAGGCCGGGCCGGGGTCGAGATCGACCTCGTGGTGCGCGGCATCTGCTGCTTGCGCCCGGGCGTTCCCGGTCTGTCGGAAAATATCCATGTGAAGAGCATCGTCGGACGCTTCCTCGAGCATTCGCGGATTTATTGCTTCGGCGCCGGCCATGGGCTTCCGAATCGGAAGGCGGTGGTCTATATCAGCTCTGCCGACATGATGCCGCGCAATCTCGACCGCCGCGTGGAGGCCATGGTGCCGATCAAGAACCCGACGGTGCATGAGCAGATTCTCGATCAGATCATGGTCGCGAATATGCGGGACAATCTGCAAAGTTGGCGGGTGCGGCCCGACGGAGGCTCCGAACGGATTTATCCGGGAGAGGGCGAGGAACCGTTTAGCGCCCAGGACTATTTCATGACCAATCCGAGCCTGTCCGGCCGCGGTGCGTCTCTGCCGGAAAACATGCCGCCGCGCTTTACGCGCGTGGTCGAGACGAGCTAAGCCACGGCCGATGCCATGGTGCTGAAAAGCGATCGAACTCCCGTTGCGGTCGTCGATATCGGCTCGAACTCGGTGCGGCTGATCGTCTACGAGGATGCGCGCCGCGCACCCGCCCCGCTGTTCAACGAGAAAGTGCTGTGCGGCCTCGGCCGCGCGGTGTTCACCACCGGCAAGCTCGCGCCCGACGCGGTGAAACGTGCGCTGCGGGCGCTGCGGCGGTTCCGTGCGCTGATCGATCAGCTCAGCGTCGCCCATGTCGAGGTGATCGCCACGGCGGCTGCGCGCGACGCCGATAACGGTCCTGAATTCATCGCTCAGGCCGAACGCATCCTCGGCCAAGAAATCTCGGTGCTGTCGGGCACGAGGGAAGCCGAGCTTGCCGCCCTCGGCGTCGTGTCCGGCATTCACGCGGCCGACGGCTTCGCCGGCGATCTCGGTGGCGGCAGTCTGGAATTGATCGATGTGAGAGGGGGCAGGCTGTCCGACGCCGCCACTCTCCCGCTCGGCGGCTTGCGGCTGATCGATGCCTCGGGCGGCAGCCTGAAAAAGGCGCGCGACATCGTCGATGCGGAGCTTGCCAAGGTCGACTGGCTGGAGAAAGGCAGGGGGCGCGATTTCTACGCCATCGGCGGCACATGGCGGGCGCTGGCGCGGCTACACATGACGCAGACCAATTATCCGTTGAGCGTCATGCACAATTACCGGATCGCCGCCGACGACGCGCTGCGCTTCTCGGCCCTACTCGATCACCAGTCGCAGAGCTCGCTCGCCGGCATCCGCGACATCTCCAATGCCCGGCGCGAAACCGTTCCCTATGGCGCGCTGGTGCTGGAACGGCTGATCAAACAGATGAAGCCGCGCTCGGTCGTGGTCTCGGTGCTCGGCATCCGCGAGGGCCTGCTCTACAGCCTGCTCAGCGAGGAGGAACAGCGCAAAGACCCGCTGATCGCCGCATGCGACGACATCGCGCGCCGATGGTCGCGGTCGATCGACAGCGCCTACGAGCTGTGCTTCTGGACCGATGCGCTGTTCCGGGCGCCGGGTCCCACCGAGACGCCGGAGCAGAGGCGGCTGCGGCACGCGGCGTGCCTGCTGTCCGATGTCGGCTGGCGCGCGCATCCCGATTATCGCGGCATTCAGAGCCTCAATCTGGTCGCGCACGGCACCTTCGTCGGCGTCGATCATCCGGATCGGGCCTTTCTCGCGCTCACCGTCTATTACCGCAATGAGGGATTGGTGAAGGACGAGTTGAGCCAGAGGCTGATTGAGCTGGTCGACAAGGACATGCTGAAGCGAGCCCGCATCCTGGGCGCCGCCTTCCGCGCCGCGCATATGGTGTCGGCGGCGATGCCCGGCGTCTTGACCAACACGCCGATCACCTATGAGGGCAATCGGCTGGTTTGGACCCTGCCGGATCCGTATTCCAGTCTCGAGGGCGAGCGGGTTGAGCGCCGGTTCAAGGATCTGGCCAACCTGCTCGACCGCGAGCCCGAGATCAGGGTGGGCTCGGCGTTCCAATTGGCGGCTGGCTGACTCGACTTGCTGGACGAGGGCCGCCTCACCAAATCATTATGGCTTAAGGGAATCGTTAGCCCCGCGGCGCATCACCTTGGCTTCGATTTGAGTTCACTCCGGACCTCCGACCGATAAATGGCAGACGATCCATATTCCGTACTTGGCGTGGCGAAGACAGCCAGCGCCGGCGATATCACCAAGGCCTACCGCAAGCTCGCCAAGAAGCTGCACCCCGACCTCAATCCGGGCGACAAGGCGGCCGAGGAGAAGTTCAAGCAGATCACCGCCGCCTACGACATCGTTGGCGATGAGGAGAAGCGCGGGCGCTTCGACCGGGGCGAGATCGACGCGGGCGGCCAGGAGCGGCCGCAGCAGCGCTATTACCGCGAATATGCCGGGGGCGATGAGGGCGCGCGCTATCGCTCGACCGCGGGTTACGAGGACATTGGCGGGTTCAGCGATCTGTTCGGCGATTTGTTCGGCGAGCGGGGAGGCGCGGGCGGAAGGCGCTTCTCGGTGCGCGGGCAGGACGCACAATATCGCCTCGACGTCGGCTTCCTCGACGCGGTGAACGGCACCAAGACGCGCATCACACTGCCCGACGGCGGCACGCTCGACGTCACCATTCCGCCGGGCGTCACCGACGGTCAGGTGCTGAGGCTGAAGGGCAAGGGCAATCCCGGCATGGGCGAGGGCGGCCCCGGCGACGCGCTGATCGAGATTACGGTCAGGCCGCATCCGGTGTTCCAGCGCGAGGGCGACGATATTGTCGTCGAAGTGCCGATTACGCTCGACGAGGCGGTGCTCGGCGGCAAGGTCGAGGTGCCGACCATCACGGGTCGCGTCTCGGTCACGGTGCCGGCGGGCGCCAATACCGGGCAGACGCTGCGGTTGAAGGGCCGTGGCGTGAAGCGGGGCGCCGCGGTGGGAGATCAGCTCGTCAAGCTCAGCGTGGTCATGCCCGAGCGCATCGATGACGATCTCAAGGCCTTCGCCGAGAAATGGCGAGAGAGCCACGGCTACGATCCGAGACGGAAGCTGAAGGAGCAGGCCTGATGCTGACCGAACGCGACGTGGTTCAGCGGGTGCAACGCCTCACCGTCACGCGGCTCAGGGTTTGGGTCGCGCAAGGCTGGATCAAGCCGGTCGACGCGGCGGCGCCGACTTTCTCGGAGGCCGATCTGGCCCGGGCGACGCTGATCACCAATCTCGAAGACCAGCTCGGCTTCGCCGAGGAGGACGTCCCGGTGCTGCTCAGCCTGATCGACCAGATCCACGGGCTGCGCTCGCAACTGACGGGTCTGCTCGATGCACTTGAGGAGCTGCCGCCTGACGTCCGAGCCGTGGTGAAAATGCGCATCACCAGTAGCCGGGATAGCGGCGAGCGATGAAGCCGCTTGGCGGCCCGATCTTGTTTCTGCTCGCCGTGGCGGCGTTGACGTTCTTGAGCGTGCGCTTCGGGCTGGGTCGATTGCCGGGCGATCTGGTCATCGATCGCGGCGGCGTGGCGGTCTATGCGCCGATCACCACCGCGGTCATCGTCAGCGTGCTGCTAAGCTTGGTCCTTTGGCTTTTCCGCCGCCGCTAGCGCTTCAGGTTCGAGCACGGTTACTTCGCCTTTTCTGATGGCGAGCGCGAGCTCGCCGCGTTTCAGCGCCAGTGCGTCGTCGCCGAACAGCTTCTTGCGCCAGCCGCGTAACACCGCGACATCCGTCTCGTCGGAGCGGGCAATCTCCTCCAGCTCGTCGCTGGTGGCGATCAGCTTCGGCGCCACGCCGTGGCGGCCTGCGGTCGCCTTCAGCAGCACGCGCAACAGGTCGACCACGGCTTGCGCCTCCGGCGGCATCGGCTCACCGCGCTCGATCGGCGGGATGGTCTTGGGGTCGCGCTCCAGCCCCTTACCGACCGCCTCGAGCACGGCGCGGCCGCGCATCGAGCGGGCGAAGCCGTTATGCAGCGTGCGCAACGAGCCGAGATCCTCGACCGTGCGCGGCGCTTGGCTGGCGATGTCGTAAAGCGCCTCGTCCTTCAAGATGCGGGCACGCGGCACGTCTTGGGTTTGCGCCTCGCGCTCGCGCCAGGCGGCAAGCTCCATCAACACGGCCAGCGCCTTCGGCGTCTTGATCCGCATCTTGAGGCGACGCCAGGCTTGCTCGGGATGCAGCTCGTAGGTGGCGGGGTCGGTGAGCACCGCCATCTCCTCGTTGAGCCAACTCGCCCGCTCGGACTTGTCGAGCTGGGCGCGGAGCTTGGGATAGAGATCGCGAAGATGCTGCACGTCGCCGATCGCATAAGTGAGTTGGCGATCCGAGAGGGGACGGCGGCTCCAATCGGTGAAGCGGGAGGTCTTATCCAGATTGCGGTTCAACAGCCGCTTCACCAGCATCGAATAGCTCACCGCCTCGCCGAAGCCGCACACCATGGCGGCCACCTGCGTGTCGAAGATGGGATGCGGGATGACGCGCGCGAGGTGGTGAACGATTTCGACGTCTTGCCGTGCCGAGTGAAACACCTTCAGCACCCGCTCATTCACCATCAGCTCGAAGAAGGGCGTGAGGTCGAGATCGGCCGCGAGGGAATCGATCAGCACCTCGGTGCCGTCGGCCGCCATTTGGATCAGACAGAGCCGTGGCCAGAACGTCTGCTCGCGCATGAATTCGGTATCGACCGCGACAAACGGCGCGCTCCCCAGCCGCGAGCAGGCTTCCGCCAGTTCGTCATTGCGAGTGATGAGGTTCATGGAGGGCGGGTATAGCCTAAGCGCGCGCGCGAGGCCAAGGGCGCTCCGGCTCAAATATTCGGCATTTTTGTCCGCTTTGCCGAGCCTCTGGCCTGGCGCGCCCGGCTGTGGCGCGTGACTCAGGAGGCGGCGACTACCCTGTCGTCCATCAGACTTTTGCTTGCTGCGCCACGGTTTTCGCTTGGATGCGCTGCTCGGCGCTCGGCATGCCGTGACTTACGGGATGCTGGGCCTGCCACAGTGACGACATCAGCGAGGCGACTGTGACAACGGCGGCAACCGCCCAGGCCGCAAGCGGCAAACGGGTGCGCACGGGGATACGGGGGGTCTTCATCATGTTCATTTCCCTCATTCGCTTTTGCCATATCAACGCCCGTTAACGCGGCTTCGTTCCCTCACTCGCCTTGACAAGGGCCGGGCTCCCATGCGCTGTTCCGCGCGATTTCAGACATCGGTCCCGCCCTTTGGCTTAGGCTTGCCAATCAGCCATGCACGACTATCGCACCCATACTTGCGGCGCGCTGCGCAAAGACGATGTCGGCAAGACCGTGAGGTTGTCGGGCTGGGTGCATCGCGTGCGCGATCACGGCGGGCTGCTATTCATCGATCTGCGCGACCATTACGGCTTGACCCAGGCCGTGGCCGATCCGCAGTCGCCCGCCTTCAAGGAAGCGGAGCGGCTGAAGCCTGAATGGGTGGTGCGCATCGACGGGGAGGTGGTCGCCCGCACGCCGGAGACGGTCAATCCCAATCTGCCGACCGGCGCGGTCGAGGTCAGGATCAAGAGCCTCGAGGTGCTGTCGGAAGCCAAGGAGCTGCCGCTGCCGGTGTTCGGCGAGCCGGACTATCCCGAGGACACGCGGCTCAGATATCGCTTCCTTGATCTGCGGCGCGAGACGCTGCACGCCAATATCATGAAGCGGCAGGACATCATCTGGTCGCTGCGCCAGCGCATGCGCGATGCGGGGTTCTTCGAGTTCCAGACACCGATCCTCACCGCGTCCTCGCCCGAGGGCGCGCGCGATTATCTGGTGCCGTCGCGCGTGCATCCCGGCAAGTTCTACGCGCTGCCCCAGGCGCCGCAGCAATTCAAGCAGTTGACCATGATCGCGGGCTTCGACCGCTATTTCCAGATCGCGCCGTGCTTCCGCGACGAGGATGCGCGCGCCGACCGCTCGCCAGGCGAGTTCTACCAGCTCGACCTGGAGATGAGCTTCGTCACGCAAGACGATGTGTTCGACACGGTCGAGCCGATCCTGCGCGGCCTGTTCGAGGAGTTCGGCGGCGGCAAAGAGGTCACGCAGAAATTCCCGCGCATTCCTTATGCCGAGGCGATGCGGAAATACGGCACGGACAAGCCCGATTTGCGCAATCCGATCGAGATGGAAGACGTGACCGAGCATTTCAGGGGCTCGGGCTTCAAAGTGTTCGCCGGCATGCTCGAGATGGATCAGAACTGCCGGGTCTGGGCGATCCCGGCCAAGGGCGGCGGCTCACGCGCATTCTGCGATCGCATGAACGGCTGGGCGCAGGCCGAAGGGCAGCCGGGTCTCGGCTATATCTTCTTCCGCGAGGGTGAGGGGGCCGGACCCGTCGCCAAGAATATCGGGCCTGAGCGGACCGCAGCCATCAAGTCGCAGCTCAAGCTTGGCGACGGCGATGCCGTATTCTTCGTGGCCGGCCTACCCAACGAGTTCGCCAGTTTCGCCGGCCAGGCGCGGGTGAAGATCGGCGACGAGCTCAATCTCACGCAGAAGGACCGCTTCGACTTTTGCTGGATCGTCGACTTCCCGATGTATGAGTGGAACGCGGAAGAGGAGCGGATCGACTTCTCGCATAATCCCTTCTCGATGCCGCAAGGCGGTCTGGAAGCGCTCGAGACCAAGGACCCCCTCGACATCCTCGCCTATCAATATGACATCGTCTGCAACGGCGTGGAGCTGTCCTCGGGGGCGATCCGGAACCACAAGCCCGAGATCATGGAGAAGGCCTTCGCCATTGCCGGCTATCCCAAGGAAGAGTTGGAGAAGCGCTTCGGCGGCATGCTGAGAGCCCTGCAATATGGCGCGCCGCCGCATGGCGGCATCGCGCCAGGCATCGACCGCATCGTCATGCTGCTTTGCGGCGAGGAGAATTTGCGGCAGGTGGTGATGTTCCCGATGAACCAGCAGGCGGAGGACCTGCTGATGGGCGCGCCGTCCGAGGTCTCGCCTAAGCAGTTGAAGGAACTGAATATTCGTGTCGTGCTACCGCCCAAGGGCTGATTGTGACAGCGTCCTTAAGGCGCGCCTTTCATTCACTCCAACTGTTGCCCAAATGCCGAGTCATTCCTTACCCTTGGCGGCGGTCGCTTAAACCGAACCGATAACGAGAATGGCGATGGGAGGGGCTGGCATGCACAAGATTATCTTCACGCGCGTCATCGCGCTTGGCGCCTTCGCCGCCTTCTGTCTGTGCGCGGCACAGCAGGCCGCGTTTGCCGCCGAACTCAACACCGCCAATTTCGTCGCCGCGTGCGCCGCCGACGAGAACGTCACCGACGACCCCGGCTTCGAGGACGGCAAGGTTACGCCGAAGGCCTATTGCGAATGCGTCGCTGCCGAGATCCTGAAGAATAAGCTGAGCCAGGGCGATGTCGACATGCTGACCAAGATGCATAAGGACGACATCAGCGACAACGATGCCGAGAACTATCCGACGCTCGAAGATCTGATGAATGCCAATGAAGGCTACGAGGATTCCTGCAGGACGAAGTCTCGGCATGCCGACCGACGAGGGCACCGAGGATGGGGCCGGCGAAGAGGACGACGTGGTTCCGCAGGACGACGAAGCTCCGGACGAGGAAGCTCCCCCGCCGCAATAGGCCCCGACGCACGCCCTTAGCACCGTAGAGCCGCCGTTGCGCGCCCCGCGTCGAAGTCCCGGCGCGGTCGTCCCCAGCATTTTCATGATAGCTCTCATCAGCGCCGCGGTTTCGCGCTAACATAGAGCGTGGTCCTGCGGTTGGGTCGCCCAAAAAAATTCGATCTCGAGGTTCGGCGGTGGAACCGCCGGCAGGGGAGGCCTCTTTCCTGGAGTAACGGGGCGAAAGGATGGGGACCATGACCTTCAGCGAGCATGTCTTCCACTATTGCGAGCGCGGCACCAGCGATGCGCTGCTGGCCGAACCGATCAACGTCATCAGCAATCTCGCTTTTCTGTTTGCCGCGCTGATCGGGCTCCAGCTCCTGCTGTGGCGTCCGCGCGAGGAGCGCAGCGCCGATCACTATCTCCTGGTCTTTCTCGTGTTGGCGATCGGGCTCGGCAGCCTCGCCTTCCATCTGTTCGCGACCGACGGGAACCGAACTGCTCGATGTGGTTCCCATCGGCCTGTTCATGCTCGTCTATCTCGGCTTTGCGCTGAATCGCTTCCTCGGCGTGCCGGTTGGCCTCGCGGTGCTGCTGGTGATCGGCTTCACCGCGATCATGGCCATGACCGGCCAGGTGCAATGCTGGGACGGCGGGGTCGGCTTGCCCGGACCGGAGATCCAAGGGGCGAAGCCGTGCCTCAACGGCAGCGTGTTCTATCTGCCGGCGCTGATGGCGCTGATCGTCGTCGGGTTGCTTGCCGAGGAGCGGCGGCACCGGGCCGCGCCCTATTTGTTGTGGGCCGCGGCGATCCTCGCCGTCTCCATCACGCTGCGCTCGCTCGATTTCGCGCTGTGCGACCGCGTCGTGATTGAAGGGCGCAAGACCGGCACCCATTTCGCTTGGCATCTGCTGAACGGCTTGGCGCTGTTTCTGCTGCTGCGGGCTAGCCTCGAAAGCGATCCTAGTCGCGTGAGCGCGACCGAGCCGGTTGTGCCGTTAGCCGAGGCTGGCGCGGCGGAAGCCGAGCCGCCGGCTGAAACCGTGCCTTCCGAACCCGGGCCGCCGCCGAAGTTCCTCTCCGAAAGGGTTGCATCGGTGGGCGAAGACGCGGCAAAGGAAGACGACGCCGAGCCAGAGGAAAAGCCCGAGCCCAAGGAGCCCAAGGCGTTCTTCCCGGCTTAGGGAACGCTCCACGTTCCCGGGCTAGACTGGCCTCTAAGCGGACGTGGTGGAACTGGTAGACACACAGGACTTAAAATCCTGAGGGGGGCAACCCCCGTGAGGGTTCGACTCCCTCCGTCCGCACCAATCGCTCCCCGACGCGATGCATCCCACAGCCCAATTTGTCGGGCTTGTCACATAGCCATCATCCACCGCTGCTAGGCTGGATGGCTATTTGATGCGGTCTTCTCTGCCTAGAGAGCCTCGGTCGGAGTCCCCTGGCCGGGGCTTTCGTCATGGGGTTCCGATGGCCTTTCGCCTCGTCCACGCGCAGTACGACCGCGAGAGCCTCAGAGCCTATGTCGAGCTCCGCGACGACGATGCCGACGGTGGGGAAGTGATCGTCGCCGCCATCTTTTCCTATCGACGCACCGGCAGCATCACCAAGCGGGCGCTAGAGCAGGAGCTCGCCACCAAGGCGAGGCACTTGATGAAGCGCGCCTCGGTTAAGCTGGACGGGCGCTGAACGGCTCCCCCCGTCGCACCAAGCTCCCAATCAGCGCTGCAAGACATAGATGCCCGGGAGCGGGGCAGAGCGGCACGAGCCCGCGCTTGGGCGCGCCCATGGTGGGCGGTGCGACGCGTTCTGGTGCGCTGCGTTGTTCCAGCCAAGCCGCCCAGGCCGGCCACCACGAGCCCTCGGTCGAGGGGGCCATCGACAACCACGTGTCGGGATCGACATAGCGGTCGCCGCGGCGGGACGTCGCCAGGTGATAGCGGCGTCCGCGATGGCCGGGCTCCGACAAGATGCCGGCGTTGTGGCCGCCATTGGTCAGCAGGAAGGTGAGCTCGCTGTCGGTGAACAGGTGCAGCTTATAGACCGAGCGCCAGGGCGCGATGTGATCGGTCTCCGTGCCCACGCAGAAGATCGGCGCGCGGATGTCGTTGAGCGCGATTACCCTGCCTTCAACCGCGTAGCGGCCGGCGGTAAGCCGGTTCTCGAGGAACAGCCCGCGCAGATATTGCGAATGCATGCGGTAGGGCAGGCGGGTCTGGTCCGCGTTCCAGGTGGTGAGGTCGGTCGCGCCGTCGCGCTCGCCAAGCAGATATTCGCGCGTCAGCTTCGACCAGACGAGCTCGTTCGGGCGGAGCAGCTTGAAGGCGCCCGCCATCTGCTTGGTGTCGAGCACGCCTTGGTCCCACATCATGTCCTCGAGAAAGGCGATCTGGCTCTCGTCGACGAACAGCATCAGCTCGCCGGCTTCGCTGAAATCGGTCTGCGCGGCGAGGAAGCTGAGCGTGGCGAGCCGCTGGTCGTCGTCGCGGGCCATGGTGGCGGCGGCGATGGCGAGCAGGGTGCCGCCGATGCAATAGCCGCAGGCATGCACCTTGCGGTCGGGGACGATGGCGTTGATCGCGTTCAGCGCCGCCATCACGCCCGAGGTGCGGTAAGCGTCGAAGGTGATGTCGCGGTCGGCCGGCGTGGGATTGCGCCAGGAGATCATGAACACGGTGAAGCCTTGGCCGACCAGATAGCGGACGAGCGAATTGTGCGGGCTGAGATCGAGCACGTAATATTTCATGATCCAGGCGGGCACGATCAGCACCGGCTCGGCGAACACCGTTTCCGTCGCCGGCTTGTACTGGATGAGCTCCATCAGCTCGTTGCGGAACACCACCTCGCCCGGAGTGATGGCGACCTCCTCGCCGACCCTGAAGCGGCCATCGAGAGCGGGCGGCTCCATCAGCATGGCGCGCAACGCGTCCTGCTGGAGATTGAGCAGGCCGCGCCAGAGATTGGCGCCGCCTTCGCGTTGGGTGTGCTCGATGATCACCGGATTGAGCCAGGGCAGGTTGGACGGCGAGACGGCGTCGAGCGCTTGCCGGCCCATGAAGGCGACGCGCGCGGCGCTTTCCGGCGTCATGCCGCGGATCGGCCGGGTCGCATTCCGCCACCAGTCCTCTTGCGCGAGAAACGCCTGTTGCCAGAAGACGAAGGGAAAGCTCCCCCAGGCCTTGTCTTCGAACCGCCGGTCGCCTTTGGCGGGGACGAAGGGTCTCGCGTCGATCGCTCCCTTGGTGGCCGAGTTGAGCGCGAAGCGGGCAAGGCGCGCCGCCGCGTTCAGGGCGAGAAGCGAAAGCTCCATCTGCCGGCCGGGTGCACGGGCGAGATGCGAGGCCCATTCGAACCAGGCGGCGAACTCGGCATGCGGGGAGATGCCTTGGGTGAAACGCGCGAGCGTCGCGCGCGCCAGCCGATCGATGGTCTCGAAGGATGGTCCCTCCGGCGGCGGCGAAGCTTGGTCGTCGCGCGGTCGTGGCTGCTGCCGGATGCTGGGCCGTTGCCGGCCGGGCCGGGGTGAAATTGGGGCTTTGATCCATCGTCTCGGGTCTTGCCAGGGCCAGGGGTGAAGGCGCCTTGCGTCATATCAAATGGGGCCTGGCGCGCCTTTGCGCACCATGCTGCCAAATAGGGGTGAAGCTTTGGTGATGACCTGGCGCAAATTGCCGCGAAGGCGACCAACGGCCTCTCGCTGAGGGGACATTGTCTATCGACGGATCGGAAAACCCAATCGACAAGCGGGCCTCGCCTTCGTAGGCTGATCTAAATCAGCCTCTTCAAGGAGGCGTGAGCTTAAGGGGAGGGTGGTCCATGAACGAGCAACCGAAGCGTCAGACCTTTTTCGGCGGGTGTCCGCACGATTGCCCGGACACCTGCGCGATGATCTACGAGGTCGAGGACGGCAAACTGGTCGAGGTCAGGGGCAACAAAGAGCACCCGATGACCCGCGGCGGGCTGTGCGTGAAGCTCAAGGACTACCACGACCACCACTACAATCCCGACCGCGTGCTCTATCCCTTGCGTCGCGTCGGGCCGAAGGGCTCGCGGCAATTCGCGCGCATCAGCTGGGACGAGGCGATCGCCGAGATCGTCACGCGCTGGAAGGAGATCATCGCCAAATACGGCAGCCAAGCCATCATGCCCTATTCCTATCTCGGCAATGAGGGGCTGGTGCAGGGGCTGACCGCGGGCGATGCCTTCTTCAATTGTATGGGTTCGACGGTCAACGAGAAGACCTTCTGCGCCTCGGGCTCCTCGACCGCGTGGCTGCTCACGGTCGGCCCGACCGGCGGCGTCGATCCCGAGAGCTTCGTGCATTCACGCTATATCGTCATCTGGGCCTGCAACTCGATCTCCACCAATCTGCACCATTGGCCGTTCGTGCTCGAGGCGCAGAAGCGCGGCGCCAAGGTGGTGGTGATCGATTCCTATCGCTCGCGCACGGCGAAGCAGGCCGACTGGCACATCATGCCGAAGCCGGGCACCGACGGCGCGCTGGCCATGGGCATCATCGCCGCGCTGATCGAGAACGGTCATGTCGACCAGGACTGGGTGGAGAAGCACACGGTCGGCTTTCCCGAGCTCGCCGAGCGCGCGGCCGAGTTCACCCCGGACTACGTCGAGCGCGTGACCGGCGTGCCAGCGGGCGACATCGCCAAATTCGCCGAGGAGTTTGCCACCATCCAGCCTTCGGTGATCAGGATGGGTGTCGCGCTCGAGCGGCATGCGGGCGGCGGCCAGACCATCCGCGCGGTCTGCGCGATCCCGGCGCTCACCGGCTCATGGCGCCATGTCGGCGGCGGTCTGCTGCAGATGCCGCTATGGGAGTTCCCGGTCGATTGGCCCCGCGTGTCGCGTCCCGACTTCATTCGTCCGGGCACGCGCGTGGTGAACAATCTCCAGCTCGGCCGCGCGCTCACCGGCGCGATGCCACTCGATCCCCCGATCATGGGGCTATTCGTCTACAACACCAACCCCGTCAGCCAAGCGCCGGAGACCAACGCCATCGTGCAGGGCCTGAGTCGGGAGGATCTGTTCTTCGTCACCGCCGAGCATTTCGTCACCGATACGGCGGCGTATGCCGACATCGTTCTGCCGGCGACCATGGCAGGGGAGCACGACGACATGATGTTCTCCTGGGGCCATTTCTATTTGACCATCAACGAGAAGGCGATCGAGCCCTGCGGTGAAGCAAAGTCAAATGCAGAAATTTTCCGGCTGCTGGCGGCGGCGATGGGCTTCGACGACCCGCAGTTCAAGATGAGCGACATGGAGCTCGCCGAGCATTACGTGCAGTGGGCCGCGCCGCAGATGGCGGGTATCGACATGGAATATTTCCGCCGCCACGGCTATTTCCATCTCGCCGTGGGTACGCCCGACGACCGCCTGCCGCATGCCGAAGGCAAGTTCCCGACGCCGTCGGGCAAGGTCGAGTTCCTGGTGAACGGGGCCAAGAACTTCGTCGCCCCTCCGTTCCGCATGATGTACGAGCAGATGCAATCGGGAGAGGACGTCGATCCGCTTCCCGGCTACGTGCCGCCGCGCGAGAGCGTCGCCACCAACCCGCGCCTCGCATCGCGTTACCCGCTCAACGTAATCTCGCCGAAGAGCCACGGCTTCCTCAATTCCTGCTACGCCAACGAGACGCACAAGATCAAAGGCCAGGGCGACCAATTCGTCATGATCAGCCCGAAGGACGCGGCGGCGCGCAGCATCCGCGAGGGCGATCCGGTGCGCGTCTATAACGACCGCGGCGATTTCGAGGGGCTGGCGCGCGTTACCGACGATGTGGGCGAGGGCGTGATCGTGGCGACGCTCGGCTATTGGCGCAGCCTCAACCGCTCGGACGGCTCGGTGAACTGCATTTCTTCAGCCGAGTTTGCAAGCCTTGGCCACGCGCCGACCTTCTCCGACAATCTCGTCCAGGTGGTCCGAGTGAATTGAGGCGCGCTATTCCGCGGCGCGAGCGGCGCCCTTCGGTTTCACCTCTTGGATGACGGTGAAGCCTTCGAACTCGGGATGGTCGAGATAAAGCGGCTTGTTGCCGCCGGCGCCGGCATGCGCCTTGCGGAATGCCTCGGAGCGCGTCCAATCGAGAAACGCGGCTTCGGACGCCCAGAGCGTGTGCGAGGAATACAGCACATGATCGTCACGCTCGGGCCCTTTCAGCAGGTGGAAGGCGATAAAGCCCGGCACGCCCTCGAGATGGCTGTCGCGCTTCAGCCAGACCTGCTCGAAGTCGGCCTCCGCGCCTTTGCGCACCTTGAAGCGATTCATGGCAATGAACATCGTCGTTCCTTCCTTGTGGCCGAGACCCTGGTTTTCAGGGCATTTTCCTTCCAAGCCGCGCCGCGCGGGAGCGACACTTGAGCGCTGTCAATAAACCCGCGTGCAACCTGTTCCTATATACCATGTTGGTACCCGAGCCCCGCCAAGGAGACCCCCCCATGAACAAGGACGTTAAGGAGCGCCGCAAGGCACCCCTCACCACGCCGACCGACCTCGGCGACAATGCCCGCCGCGACATAACCGGCGCGCTCAACGCGTTACTGGCCGACGTGTTCGCCCTCTACCTCAAGACCAAGAACTTCCATTGGCATGTCAGCGGGCCGCATTTCCGCGACTACCATCTCCTGTTCGACGAGCAGGCCGATCAGATCTTCGCCATCACCGACGACATCGCCGAGCGGGTGCGCAAGGTTGGCGGCACCACGCTGCATTCCATCGGCAACATCGCCCGGCTCCAGCGCATTCCCGACAATGACGCCGATTATGTCGATCCGCTCGACATGCTGGCCGAGCTCAGGTCGGACAATCAGGCGCTGATCGCCTCCATGCGCGAGACGCATGAGCTTTGCGACGAGGAGAACGACGTGGCGACCACGAGCCTGATCGAGGTGTGGATCGACCAGGCCGAACGCCGCGTTTGGTTCCTCTACGAAGCAAGCCGCCGGGGCGACCCGGGCCATTGAGGCTAACAGGCGCAGAAGCCATTCCCTTTAGCGTGGCCTGCCGTAGAGCCAGTCGAAATCGGCGAGCCCTGCGTCTCCGCTCCGCCTCGCGAGCGCGAGATTGCGCGCGAGCCGCAAGGGGCCGCCGAGATGATAGATCCGGCCGAAGCGCCGCGAGAGGCGCTGGACGCGGGAAGCGCGGTGCTGGCGCAGTTCGGCGTAACGGTGAAAGGCGCGCGCTGGATCGCCGGGCCACGCCGCGATCGTGTCGGCGAGGGTGACGGCATCCTCGATGGCCATCGCCGCGCCTTGGGCAAGATAGGGCAAGACCGGATGTGCGGCGTCGCCGAGCAGGACGACGCGGCCTTGGTTGAACTGTCGCAAACCGCTCAGGCGATAGAGCGACCAGCTGCGCCAGGCTGACGCGCGTTCCAGCAACGATTTCGAATCCTTAGTCCAGCGGGTGAAACCGGCGAGCAAAGTTTCGGCGCGGCCCGTCTGGTTCCAGCCTTGCAGTGCGGCGCCGCCTTCGGTCACGGCGACGACATTCAGGTCGCTGCCGCCGCGAACCGGGTAGTGCACGAGGTGCGCGCGAGGGCCGAGCCAAAGCCCGACCTCGGACGCGTTGAACGGGGCGGGTAGCTCCGCGCGCGGCAGCAGCGTGCGCCAGGCAGTCGCGCCGATGAAGCGCAAGCTTGCCGCGGGGGCGATGCGCGGCCGAAGCGCCGACCACAAACCGTCGGCGCCAACCAGGGCCGCGCCGTTGGCTTCGCTGCCGTCAGTGCCGCGGACTAAGACATCGGCGCCGTGCGTATCGATCGCGGCGAGTTCGAAGCCCGCCCTTAGCATGATCTGGGGGAGGCTTTCAGCGGCGGCGCGAAGCCCGGCATGCAGATCGGCGCGGTGCAGCGTGAGATAGGGCGCGCCGTAACGATCCTCGACAATCTTGCCAAGCGGGAGGGAGGCGAGCTTGCGCCCGGTGAGCCCGTCATAAATTGCGATCGCGTCGGGCCGGAAGGCGCGGTCCTTGATCGATTCAAGCACGCCGAGCCCGACAAGGGCGCGCGTGGCGTTGGGCCCGAGCTGAATTCCGGCGCCCGTCTCCTCGGTGAAGCTGGAGCGCTCCAGCACCTCGCTCGCGATCCCGCGCCGCGCTAGCGCGATGGCCGCCGCAAGACCGCCAATGCCGCCGCCGGCAATGAGCATGCGCTCTTGCTGCTTGGGCATGAGGGACGGCCTCAGGCCGCAGGTGCGCCTGGTGGGAACGTGGCGACATAGACGCACGCGGGCGGATCGCTCTCGGTCGCCTCGAGCGCGCCGTCATACACGAACAGCGTCGAGCAATAGGGGCAGACGATCTGCGCCTCATGCCCCATATCGAGATAGACATGCGGATGATCGTGAGGCGGCGCGGCGCCCATGCATTGGAATTCCTTGACGCCGATCTTGATCCGGTCGACGCCCTGATCGTTCACCAGATGCGGCACGAGCGTTTGAGCCATGGACGTGTACTTCGCCTCTCGCCTTCGGAAATCGCCGCGAGCATAGTCAGCCTTGAGGCAAAGCGGTAGCGCAAGAATGCAGAGCTTCGAGTCCGATGGCGTCGGCATCGCCTATAGCGAGGAGGGGGAGGGCGAGCCCATCCTCCTGATCCACGGCTTCGCGTCCAATGTTGCGGCCAATTGGCGCAATACGGGCTGGCTAACCACGCTCACTTCGGCCGGCCGCCGCGTCATTGCTTTCGACAATCGCGGGCATGGGCAAAGCGAGAAGCTGTACGATCCGAGCCGCTACGGCGCGCCGTCGATGGCGGAGGATGCGCGGAGGCTGCTCGACCATCTCGGCATCGCCCGCGCCGACGTGATGGGCTATTCGATGGGGGCGCGCATCGCCACGTTTTTGCTGCTTCAGCATCCGGAACGCGTGCGTAGCGCGATCCTTGCCGGCGTCGGCATCAATCTGGTGCGCGGCATGGTGGGTACCGGGCCAATCGCCAAGGCGCTCGAGGCGCCGCGTAGTCGAGGACGTGACCAACGATACGGCGCGGAGCTTTCGGGCGTTTGCCGAAAAGACCGGAAGCGATCTCAAGGCGCTGGCCGCCTGCATGCGCGGCCCGCGCGAGAAGATCGCGCCTGAAGACCTCGCGCGTATTCGCGTGCCCGTTCTCGTCGCCACCGGCAGCGAGGACGTGATCGCGGGCTCTGGGGCCGGGCTTGCAAGCCTGATTCCGGGTGCCCAACTCCTTGAAATCGCAGGGCGCGATCATATGAAGGCGGTGGGTGATGCCCGTTTTAAACAAGGTGTGCTCGACTTTTTAACCGAGCGGCGTTAGTTCGATGGTCAGGTAAGTGGAATAGCCCCGGTCGAGGGCGAATTGAGGTTGCCATGCAAAAGACCTTCGCGGCGGCAGAGCCGCAGATCAAGAGTTACGATCCGATCTGGAGTCAGGTGCGGCGCGAGGCCGAGGAGATCAGCGCGGCTGAGCCGGCGCTTGGCGGCTTCATCTACGCCACGGTGCTCGACCATTCGCGGCTCGAGGACGCCATCTGCCACCGGCTGGCGCGGCGGCTCCAGCATTCCGCGCTCAATTCAGGGTTGCTGCACAAGACGTTTCACGAGGTGCTCGCCTCGGACCCCGCGCTCGGCGAGGCGTTCCGCGCCGATCTGATGGCCACCGTCAAGCGCGACCCGGCCTCCAGCCGCTTGATCGAGCCGTTGCTCTATTTCAAGGGCTTTCATGCGCTCGAGACCTATCGCATCGCCCACGCGCTGTGGAAGGCCGGCCGCAAGGACTTTGCCCTTTACCTGCAGAGCCTGACGTCGCGCTTCCTGCAAGTCGACATCCATCCGGCTGCCGTGATCGGCAAAGGCATCATGTTCGACCATGCCACTGGCATCGTCATCGGCGAGACGGCGGTGATCGGCGACAATTGCTCGATGCTGCATGGAGTGACGCTCGGCGGCAGCGGCAATGACCGAGGCGACCGCCATCCCAAGATCGGCCGCGGGGTGATGATCGGCGCCGGGGCCAAGATCCTCGGCAATATCAAGATCGGCGATTGCGTGCGGGTGGCTGCCGGCAGTGTCGTGCTGAACGATGTGCCCGCGCGGCGCACCGTGGCGGGCGTGCCGGCCAGGGAGGTCGGCTTCGCGGGCTGCGAGGAGCCCGCATTGGCCATGGATCAGATGTTCGTGGGCGATGACGATCAAGACCGCCGCTAGGATCTGGAAACAATCGGCAGGCCCGGTGATGTGGGTCTCGGGGAGGCGGCGGTGACACGGGAAGAAATCCTGAAGCTTGAGCACTACCTCAAGAAGGTCTTCCGGCTGCCCGCGCTGCAAGTACGGCAGCGCCCGCGCAAAGAGGACTCGGCCGAGGTCTATGTCGATGAAGAGTTCATCGGCATCCTGTTCCGCGACGATGACGAAGGCGAGGTGGCCTATCAGTTCCAGATGGCGATCCTCGATTTCGACCTGAAAGACTAGCGCGGCGCGGGCGGTGGCCCGGTGCTGAGTGCCGATTGGGCACGGTTGTTAACTACTCCTTAAGAATCCGGACGAAGGGCGTCCCGGCCCTGGCTAGACTGCGCGCGGTAACGGCGTGGCGGCTGGGGGAACTGATGCAATTCGTGGCGATCTATCTCTACGTGATGGCCGTCGGTTTCGTGACAGCCGGCCTGCTGGCGAGCTTCGTTCAACTCGTCTCCGGACAGCCGATGCGCTTCGGCATCGAGCCGGACAGCATTCTCGCTTCGCTTGGCGGGGTGATGCTGCGCGTCTTGGCGGGGCCGGCCATTCTGATGCGCAATGCGTGGCGGGGCTTAAAGCTGCAAGCGCGGCCGAAGATCTGGTTCGGCGTTTCCGCGGCGATCGCCGCCGTCTGGAGCCTATTCTCAGGCGCGTTGCTGCTCGATCTGATCTTGCAGTTGTAAGGCGAATCCCGGCCCCAAAAAAAAGGAGCCGGCCTCGTTGCGAGGCCGGCTCTAGTAAAGGCCCGGTGGGGTCGGGGATGGGTGGGGGATGATCACCGGGCCTCAAAAACGTCCCAGTTGGGACTGGGGTGTCGAAAACTCCTAGTTGCTGTTGGAGGCTGACACCGCGGTTTGCGGCACAGACTCCGGCGGCAGCAGCGAGATCCAGACCAGCGGGTTCTTCTCGGACTGCCGCTTGACATAGGTGTAGGGCGTATCGGCCCAGCTCATGACCTCGCGGCGCTTATTGTCGAGAATGAAGTCGCCCTTATCGGTGCGAACGGTCAGCACCGCGTGGCCCTCGTTATTCTCGTCGCGAACGACAGTAATCAGCAGCGTGCTTTCGGGATAACCGTGCTCGATCAGCGTGCGGCGCTTGAGCAGCACGTAATCCTCGCAATCGCCCTTGTTGGCGGTCGGATAGGTCCAAACTTCTGGCTTGCCGTAGAGCTCGAGATCGGTGATCGGCGCCACGGCCGTGTTCACGGCGGTGTTCACTTCCTCGATCTCGCGGAACTTGGCGGCCGTGAGCTGGATCTGGTCGGCGAAGCGGCGGCCAGGACGGCACTCGACCTGATGCTCACGGCAAAAGGTCACGTAACCGATCGGCGGCAAGGTATCGCCAAAGGACGACATGAAGGCGACCTTCTGTACTTGAGGCGCCGGCGCCAAGCTGATTGCATGATCATTAGTGGCATCAGCCGGCATCGACGAAATAAACATCAAGAAGGCAGAGCCTACGACAAACTGTTTCATTGCACCCCCCGTATTGTTGAGTGCAGTGTCTCAGAAAGATTTTGAGATCCCGATAAAAGAAGCCGCCGATTTGAAGTAGTATTGGTAGGAGATTTTTAGTGAGAACTACTCAAACCTGAACGTTCTGCGATTGCTTAAAATTTTAATTAACTACAGAACAAACCGTGTTTCTCGGCGAGCGCCGCGGCCGCGAGCGCCAGCGTCACCGAGCAGTAAGAGACGGAAAATGAGGGGGCTTAGTGCCTAGCCGAAGCTGCGGGCGAGGCTGTCAGGGTCTTGCAGCGCGGCGAACTGGATGGCCACGCCCAGGTCGTGATGGCGCACCACGCGGCCGCGCATGCGGCCGAGGATAACCAAGGTATTAACCGGCGGGCGCGCTTTGCATCTGATGGAGGCGCCACTTAGCGACACGTCGATGACGTGGCAGGCATGCACTTCGCCGCTGGGCAAGATCAGTTTCGAAGCTGGGTTACACGGCGTGACGCGCTCGTAGTGGCGCTCGTCAGCCAGCCCAAGGATTTTTTCGTTGCTAATCCAGGTCAGGGAATTGGCGATTTTCTCGTGCTTCGCTAGGCTGGCCAAGATGCGCACCGCAAAGCCGCCCTCGAAGGAGCGCGTGACGACGCCTTCAAGGCGACCGAAATTGTCGAGATAGGCCACCACCCGCTCTTCATCAGCGCAGGCGACCGGCGAGAGGAGCGCCATGCCCCCCGCCGACATGTTGATGACTTCGCAGGGATATTCTTGTTTGTCCTCGCGCATGAAGCGGCCAAAGACGCTGACCGGCACGCGGCGGTACTGGCGCCGGTCAGGGACGATCTTGGGGCGGCTTATTCTGCGCTCGAGGCGCCGCTCCGCACGCTCCTTCGAGGATTCAGCGGGCGTTAGTTCCTCTAGAGTGGGAAGAGTCATTCTACCGCCCGGAGCACGCGCTAGTAGTGGTGGCCAGTATATGCGTCGTGGCTTGATCGACGAAAAGGCGTCGGTTCCAGGCTATGCGGGTCTCAGTTAAGGAAGGTCTAAGCCTGCGGTCTAAATGGCGCGCCCCCGGTTATTCGCCGCCGCCGCTAAGGCCGCCCTCGACCACCCGGAAGCGGCGGTTGCCAATGGTCAAGCCCTCACCACCGCCCGGCGGCAAGAAGCTTGGATGCCCATCCGGCCAATGCAGATTGAGCTCGACGATCTCCTGGCGCAGCAACGGCTCAGTGCCGAGCCAGAATGGCGGCTCGATCGCGGTGATCGCGCCGAGAACCCGATTGATGGTGTCGCCGGTATGGATCAACGGCAACAGCACCAGCTCGAAGTTCGCCTGCCGATTGGTGCAGCTATAGGCGCGGAACCGCCCGTGGCCGACAACGCCATCGGCGATCACGTTGCGCAGCAATGAGGCTACGGCATCGCGATCGGCGTTCTCCCACAAACCCAGCAGGTCGGCGCCGCGGAGCTCGCGGCCGAATTGCTCGCAAATCCGCGTACCGGCAAGCCGGAACCGATAACCGAGCGCGCCGGTGCCCTCGACAATGAAAGTTTCGGGCAGCACGGCCGCGATCATCGATGGCTCGATCTCGAAGCGGCGCGGCGCGACGCGGCCATTGCGTACGTGATCCCAATACGCGTAAAGCTGCCTACTTGTTGGCTGCTGCATGACCTACCCGACGCAAAACGCTACATCCACCTAAAATCCCACCCGACCCTCGACCGCGCCAAGGTAAACATCCCGGTTTGGCACAAAGGCGAGCTGCAAATCGCTCATGGACCATCAGCAAAGCAGAGAGCATGCCAGCGCCGGGGAGGCGCCCCGGGCGATCAATGGGAGCGCGCGATTAAGGTTGCCAGGGGCGGATAGGCTCGATTTTGGAGGGACTTCCAGCCATGGCCGCGCGTGAGCCGATCCTCAACGTGCCGCGCAGCGTGGCCGGCGTGGCAGGCCTTCTAATTCTGGTACAGATCGTCAGGGGCCTGTTGCCGGATGAGCTCGATCTCACGCTGCTGCTCGCGCTCGCGTTCATTCCGGCCCGCTATAGCGGGGCCGCGCTCGAGCTACCGGGAGGCTATCTCACCGCCGTCACGTCTTTCGTGACCTACATGATCGTGCATGCTGGCTGGGTACACCTGCTGGTCAATCTGGCATGGATGCTCGCGTTCGGCAGCGCCGTGGCGCGGCGCGTGGGTGACCTCAAGTTCCTCGTCTTCTCGGTGCTGTGCGGTATCGCCGGCGCGCTCACGCATCTCGCGTTCCACTTCGGCGACATGGCGCCCGTGGTGGGGGCCTCCGCGGCGATCTCGGGCCAGATGGCCGGGGCGCTCAGATTCATCTTCAGCGCAAAGCTGCAACCCGGGCAGCGGACGCCGGATTTCATCGCCGCGCCGCGCATGAGCCTTGGCGAGACCCTCACCGACCGGCGCATGATCGCGTTCTTGGTGTTCTGGGTCGCGCTCAACGCCTATTTCGGGCTCAGCTCCGTCCAGATTGCCGGGGAACAAGGCGGGATCGCCTGGGAGGCGCATATCGGAGGGTTTCTGTGCGGATTGCTGCTGTTCGGCGTCTTCGATCGCCCACAGCCCGTGGAGAATGAGCCTCACTTCAGCTAGGGACCGGAATTTCCCTGCAACTTTCCTCCACTCTTGCGCGTCTTTCCAGTCCGGGACAGAATGTCGCAGTCCACGGGGCTGAAGTTCCCGGGCTGGAGGAAACAGGAATGAACGTCGCCACAATTCTGAAGCTGAAGGGCAGGGACGTGGTGACCTCTGCCCCCAATATGTCGCTGCTCGACATCGCCGAGTTGCTCGGCAGCCGCGGCATTGGTTGCGTCGTCATCACCGGCGACGACGGCAAGGTCGCCGGCATCGTGTCCGAGCGCGATATCGTGCGTGAGATCGCGCGCGCCGGATCGAAGGTGCTGAAGGAGCCGGTCGAGAGCTGCATGACCCGGACCGTGGTGACCTGTCGCGAGGCCGATACCATCGATAGGATCATGGCGGAGATGACCGCTCACCGCTTCCGTCACATGCCGGTGGTCGAGCGGGGCCGGCTGACCGGACTGGTATCGATCGGCGATGTAGTGCGGATGCGGATCGCCGAGGCGGAGATGGAAGCCGCGGCGATGCGCGAGTACATCGCCACCGGTTGAGCGATTGGCTTAAGCGGCGATTGCGCGCACCGCGAGCTTGATCTCATCGATCAGCTTCTCAGTCGCGCGCGCGCCGAGTTCGATCGCCTCTTTGGCGCGGTGAAAATCGAACAGGCCGATGCTGCCCGTCTTGGGCGCAATCAGAATGTCGGGCGGGTCGCCCGCGAGTCGCGAGCGCGCGATGCGGTCCTGGGTGATATTGATCGCGTCCATCATTACCGCCGACATGCCGGGAGCGTCGCTGCGGCCGAAGATCTGCCGGTGCAAGAGGTGCACCGCCGCCCGGCCATTCGAACCCAGCAACTCTTCGCCGTCCGACGGAGCGGCGACCGGCGCGCTATAGGGATCCTGATCGTGGATCACGGCGCCCTTGCTGAACACGTCGTTGCTTAGATTAACGGCGATGACGATGCGTGCCCCGAGCGCGCGGCAGACCGAGACGGGAATGGGATTGACCAGCGCGCCGTCGATCAGCCAGCGGCCGTTGATTTGCACGGGACGGAAGATGCCGGGCAGCGCGAACGACGCTTTCAGCGCGTTCACCAGGCTGCCCTTGTTGAGCCACACCTCGTGTCCAGTGCCGAGTTCGGTGGCCACCGCGACGAATCTGCGATCGAGCCGCTCGATATTGAATTGCTGAAGATGCTGCTCGAGCCGTGTGCTCAAGCGCTGTCCGGTGATCAGGCCCGAGCCGGCGAAATTGAAATCGAGAAAGCCGAAGATGCGGCGCCGCGTTAGGCCGCAGGCGAAATCCTCGAGGGCGTTCAGCCTGCCGGTGACGAAGCAGGCGCCGGCGACGGCGCCGATCGAGGTGCCGGCGACGATGTCGGGCTCGAGCCCGGCGGCGATCAGGCTTTTCAGCACGCCGATATGGGCCCAGCCTCGGGCCGCGCCGCCACCCAGGGCGATGCCAATCGTCGGTCTTGCGCTACTCACCATAATTCTAGGCCCAAGCCGGAGGGGATCCGGCCGCTCCAGTGCCGCACCCGACCATCCTTTTGTTCAAACCGGCGTGGCCGAATGCGACGAATCTAGCCGCGGATCATATTACTCCGAACTCTTTAAGGTTCCCTTTGCGGCACCAGCGTGACGGTAAACGGTTTGTGGATCGAACTGTCGCTCCGCGTCGACGAAGCGCAGCGACAGACCGCCGCCGGGATCGGCGCCCAGCGGAACCGCGCGGTAGAAGCAACTCTTGCGGCCGGTGTGACAGGCGGCATCGGCGCCTTGCTGCTCGACCTTCAGCCAGATCGCGTCCTGGTCGCAGTCGATGCGCATCTCCACCACGCGTTGGGTGTTGCCGCTCTCCTCGCCCTTGCGCCACAGCCTTTCGCGCGAGCGCGACCAGTAATGCGCCTCGCCCGTTTCGATGGTGCGGGCGAGCGCCTCCGCATTCATGTAGGCGAACATCAGCACCTCGCCGGTCGTGGCCGAGGTGGCGACGACCGGCAGGAGGCCGTCGGCGTCGAAGCGCGGCGCGAGGACGGCTCCTTCCTCGCTGTCGGTCTTGCTCAAAGGGGCAGGGAAGACGCTAGGCTTGCTCACCGCTTGATGTCCTCCCGCGGGCCACGCGGGCGTCAGCCGCGGCCGCGCTCGGTCGCGAGCATCATGAAGCGCGCCTGCTGCGCCGGATCCTCTTTGAAGATGCCGGTGAACTGCGTGGTGATGGTGGCGACGTCGGGCTTCCGCACGCCGCGGATCGACATGCATTGATGCACGGCCTCGATCATCACCGCGACGCCTTTCGGCTTGAGCGCCTTGTCGATGGTCTCGGCGATCTGGGCGGTCATGGTCTCTTGCGTCTGCAAGCGGCGGGCGAACACCTCGACCACGCGGGCAAGCTTGGAGATGCCCACGACCCGGTCGGTCGGGAAATAGGCGACATGCGCCTTGCCGACGAACGGGATCATGTGGTGCTCGCAATGCGAGTGCAGCTCGATGTCGCGCAGCATGACGATATCGTCGTACCCGGCGACCTCGTCGAAGGTGCGCGACAGCACTTCCTGCGGGTCCTCGTGATAACCGGCGAAGAACTCGTCATAAGCCGCGGTGACACGGCGGGGCGTCTCGCGCAGGCCTTCGCGGTCGGGATCGTCGCCCGCATAGGCGATCAGCGTGCGGACGGCCTCCTCGGCCTCCTCGCGCGAGGGCTTGATAATGGCAGGCCCGCGGCCGATTTCGGTTTGCGGCCTGGTCCGCAATTTCTTCACCGTGGCATCCATGGGGTACGAAACTTTCCTTGTCTGGCTTAACGCCTGACGGCACAAAGCCGTTCGGCCGCCTTCAACTGGGATAGTATAGCCTCAACGTCAACAACCGGTATTGGGGGCGTTTCCCCGCGCCCTCTCATTCCGAGGCCCGGCTGCATATATAATGCGTGAATTCGACCTGCAAGGCGAGCCTGACACGATAGCATGACATTACCCGACGACATTTACAGCCAGCGTATCCTCGAGCTTGCCGCCGCCTTGCCGCGGACGGCGCGGCTCGCCACACCGGAAGCCACGGCAACGGCCCATTCCAAGCTCTGCGGCTCGACCGTCACCGTCGACCTCGCCATGGAGGGCGACGTGGTGAGCGACTATGGCCAAAGCGTGAAGGCGTGCCTGCTCGGCCAGTCCGCCGCCTCGGTGATGGGCCGCGAGGTGATCGGCGCCAGCGCAGGCGAGTTGCGGGCGGTGGGCGCGGCGATGCGCAAGATGTTGAAAGACGGCGGACCGCCGCCTGCCGGCAAATGGGGCGACCTCGCCGTGCTCGAGCCGGTGCGCGAATACAAAGCGCGGCACGCCTCGACGCTGCTGGTGTTCGACGCGGTCGAGGACGCCATCCGCCAGATCGAGGCCAAGCGCATCAAGGAGACGGCGCATGCCTGATTGGCTCGACCCCAAAACCGTCGTCCCAAGGGTCGGCAGCATTTACCCTGCGCCGTTCGGCGAGCCGCTGGTGGGCCGCGAGAAGCGGGCGCTGGGCGACGCGCTTCGGCTCAGCCAGTTCGGCGTCAATCTCGTGACGCTTGCTCCGGGCGCTTGGTCTTCGCAGCGCCATTGGCATGCGAACGAGGACGAGTTCGTCTATATCCTTGAAGGCGAAGCGACGCTGGTTACCGACGCAGGGGAGACTGTCCTCGGCGCCGGCATGGCCGCGGGTTTCCCGGCCGGGCGGCCCGATGGCCACCATCTCATCAACCGCGGCGACATGCCTGTCCTCTATCTCGAGGTCGGCACGCGCGCGGCGGCCGAGGAGGCGCAATACAGCGACATCGACATGATGGCGCGAAGAGATGGCGGCGCCTTTGTCTTTACGCGCAAGAGCGGCGAGCCTTACGCATGAGCCCGGCCTCTCGCCTCGCCAAGGCTCCGCTGCTCGGCGCCATTGCCGTCTACCGCTTCGCCATCGCTCCGCTGCTCGGGGTCAATTGCCGGCATCTGCCCGGCTGCTCGGATTATGCGCGCGAGGCGATCGAGACCAACGGCGCGTGGAAAGGCGGCTGGCTGGCGCTGGCGCGGATTTGCCGCTGTCATCCCTGGGGTAGCCACGGCCATGACCCGGTGCCCGATCTGCGCGAGGAGCATCACCCCTTCGCGCCGTGGCGCTACGGCCGCTGGCGCTGATCCCCGGTGACGCGGCGCGGAAATCGGGCTAAAAGGCGCGCCTGACACCAACGATCTCTTACCTGCGCTGGTACGCAGGAGTGAGAGGAGCAAACGAACATGTCGCAAATCTCCCTGACATTTCCCGATGGCGCGAAGCGCGAGGTGCCCGCCGGCACGTCGGGTCTCAACGTGGCGAAGTCGATCGCGCCGTCGCTCGCCAAGCGCAGCGTGGCGATGAGCCTCGACGGCAAGCTTGCCGACCTCGCCGCCCCCATCAAGGCCGACGCCGCGATCAAGTTCCTCACTCGCGAGGACAAGGAAGCACTCGAGCTGATCCGCCACGACGCGGCGCATGTCATGGCGCAAGCCGTGCAGGAGCTCTACCCCGGCACGCAAGTCACTATCGGCCCGGTGATCGAGAACGGCTTCTATTACGATTTCGCGCGCGATGAGCCATTCACCCCCGAGGATTTGCCCAAGATCGAAGCCAAGATGCGCGAGATCATCGCCCGCGACGCGCCGTTCAGTTGCGAGGTGGTCGATCGCAAGGCGGCGAAGCAGCTGTTCGCCGATAAAGGCGAGACGTTCAAGCTCGAGCTGATCGACGCCATCCCCGAGGGCGATGAGATCAGGATCTACTCGCAGCGCGAATGGCTCGATCTCTGCCGCGGCCCGCATATGACCTCGACCGGCAAGGTCGGCAAGGGCTTCAAGCTGCTGAAGATCGCCGGCGCCTATTGGCGCGGGGATTCGAACAATCCCATGCTGCAGCGGATCTACGGCACGGCCTTCGCCAGCGAGGACGACCTCAAGGCTTATCTGCATCAGCTCGAAGAGGCCGAGAAGCGCGACCATCGCCGTGTGGGCCGCGAGATGGATCTGTTCCATTTCCAGGACGAGGCGCCGGGCGCGGTGTTCTGGCATCCCAAAGGCTGGGCGCTGTTTACGGCGTTGATCGGCTATATGCGCCGGCGCCAGCAGCAATGGGGCTATCACGAAGTCAACTCGCCGGACATGCTCGACCGCGTGCTGTGGGAACAGTCGGGGCATTGGGAGAAGTTCGCCGACCACATGTACATCGCCGAGACGCCGGATGAGCGCGTCTATTGCTGCAAGCCGATGAACTGCCCCGGTCACGTGCAGATCTTCAAGCATGGGCTGAAGAGCTATCGCGACTTGCCACTCAAGATCGCCGAGTTCGGCAAGGTGCACCGCTACGAACCGTCAGGCGCGCTGCATGGGCTGTTGCGCGTGCGGCATTTCACGCAAGATGACGCGCATATCTTCACCACCGAGGACCAGATCACCGAGGAATGCGTCAAGCTGAACGAGCAGATGCTGTCGATCTATCGCGACTTCGGCTTCACCGATGTGCGCATCAAATTTTCCGACCGGCCGGCCAAGCGGGTCGGCGCCGATGCGGTGTGGGACAAGGCGGAAGCCGCGCTGAAGCGCGCGGTCGAAGCGGCGGGCCTCGACTATGAGCTGAACCCGGGCGAGGGCGCGTTTTATGGACCCAAGCTCGAATATGTGCTGCGCGATGCCATCGGCCGCGATTGGCAATGCGGCACGATTCAGGTCGATCTCAACATGCCGATGCGGCTCGGCGCGTTCTATATCGCACCGGACGGGGAGAAGACGGTGCCGGTGATGATTCACCGTGCGATGTTCGGCTCGCTCGAGCGCTTCACCGGCATTCTGATCGAGCATTATGCCGGGCATCTGCCGCTTTGGCTGGCGCCGGTGCAGGCGGTGGTCGCCACCATCGTCTCGGATGCCGATAGTTACGCGGGCGAGGTGCTCGACGCGCTGAACAAGGCCGGCTTGCGGGCCGAGGCCGATGTTCGTAACGAGAAGATCAACTACAAAGTGCGCGAGCATTCGCTGGCGAAGATCCCCGTCATGCTGGTGGTGGGGAAGCGCGAGGCCGAGGAACGCACCGTCTCGGTGCGGCGGCTCGGCAGCCAAGAGCAGCAGGTGATGACGCTCGAGGCGGCGATCAAGCTGCTCAAGGAGGAGGCGGTGCCGCCCGATCTGCGCGAGTCTTCTCGAGTGGCGGCATAGAATTCAACAACTGTCGCGTTGCCATGCCCGCGAAAGCGGGCATCCAGTAACCACAGACCTTTGTTACGTACGATCGCCGGGTTACTGGATTGCCCGGTCAAGCCGGGCAATGACAGGGAGTTTTGCCGCGTCAGTGACGACTATTCTCACCATCGGGCATTCGCGGCACCCGCTTGAGCGCTTCATCGCCTTGCTGCAAGCCGCGGGCGCGACGGCGGTTGCCGATGTCCGCTCGGCGCCCGCCTCGCGCTTCTCGCCGCATTTCAACAAGGCTGCGCTGGCGACGTCGCTCGCCGCGCAGCACATCGACTATGTCTTTCTCGGCAAGCAGCTCGGCGGTCGCCCGGAGCAGCCCGCGCTGTATACGCACGGCGTGGCCGATTACGAAAAGATGGCCGCGTTATCTGACTTTCAGACCGGCGTCGCACGCTTGATGGACACTGCGGAACAAGACCGGGTGGTGGTGATGTGCTCGGAGGCCGATCCGCTCGATTGCCATCGCTGCCTATTGGTGGCTCGCGCCTTGGCCCAATGCGGCATCGACATCGGTCACATTCTCGCATCCGGCGTTGTCATGCCGCATGCAGAGGCGGAGGATCGGCTGCTGCAACTCGCCAATCTCGCCGAAGCCGGCCTGTTGCTCTCTTCGCGCGACGAGCGTCTGGCCGAAGCCTATCGCGCCCGCGCTCGCAAGGCTGCCTATGCCAAGCCGCGCTAGAGCTAGAGGCTAGAGGCACCGCTGAGCGGAAGCCCTCTCCCGCAAACAACCAACTTGGTCATACGGCGAAAGCCGGTATCCGCGGCCTCCCGCTCAGTGCGCGTTGCCTCTGGACCCCGGCTTTCGCCGGGGCGACACGAGTGGGTGAGTAGTCCCCAAACAATCCCCGCCCGCCAAACCTCGCTTATCATGCGCGCCACCTCGTCCACTTAAGGGCGTTTCTCGAGGCGTCGTGAGGCGGGATGAGGTGCGGCGCCTGCGAGTCTCGTCGCAACGAGACGCCCGGGCGGCATCGGAGCTCCCCCCGGGGCCACTACGAGTCCCTGCCAGGAGCTGGCTGACGCCCTGAGGCGGAATTCGATCCGACCTCAACGACGAAAGCGGGGTCCGTTGCCGCAAACGCCGCAAATAGCATGCGCTACCGCTTTGCTACTTGAGCGCATGTGGCGCGCCGGAAGGCGCCCGCGTGCCGCAAGGCACGAGCCAAAAGGACTTTGCGCTGTTCGGCGCGCCACCCCCTCGGGTTCGACCGAAGGGAACTTGCTCTTTGACATGAGCCGGACGCGAATGCGCCGCGGCAATGCAATCGCACGCACCTAGCGCGAGGGACGCAGCAAGATGCCGGGATTGATCAGCGGCGCGTTGGGGTCGGCGGGCGCGCTCGCCGAGAAGCCGTCGAAGCCCAATCCCGTGCCAGGCGAGGGGGCTTGGCCGTCGCCGGCCACCACGCCGCCAGCGCCGGCGGGCACGGGCGGCGGCTCGGGCGGATCGGTCAGGGCTTTCAGGTCTTCCGGAGAGGTCGGGCCGTCGTCGACCACGACCTCGATCTGCTTGGCGTCGTCGGCCGCCTCGATCGAGAATTTGCGCGTAAAGCTCAAGCCGCCATGGTCGGCGACCACGGCATAGCTGCCCGGTGACAGAATATGGGTCGGCAGCGCGCCGGCATTCTCCTTCACTACATCGCCGGCCGAGGTGAGGATGGTCCATTTGGTGTCGGCGAGCGCCTCGCCGCCGAGTGTCTGCACCAGCTTGAAGGTGGTCTTCGAGCCGGTCTGCTTGATCGTCGCCTCGGTGACCTTGCCCGGCTCCACGGTGATGTCGGCACGCACGATCGCGTTGGCGTCGCCGTATAGGCTCTCGATGCGATAGGCGCCGGCATTGAGCCTGATGATCAGTCCGGGCTTGGCGTTGTGGAGGATCATGTTGCGATTGCCGCGCTGATCCTCCTCATCGGAGAGGATGTCGAATTTGACGGTGCCGTCCGGGGCGGCCTCGCCATTGGCAAGGGCGGCGGTCAGCTTGAGGCCGCCGGTGTTGAGCACGAAGGTCTCCTCGAGCGAGCGGCCGCTCTCGACCTTGATTTTCTTGGTGAGGTTGGAGAGCCCGTAAGCCGCGTTGACGAGATATTCGCCCGGCAACAGCGCGGCGGTCGGCACTGCTTCGCGGTGGGTGCTGAGCAACTGGTAGCCGCTGCCTCCGGCCGAGGGCTTGGCGGCGAACACTCGCCAGGTGAGCCCGGATTGCAGTTTCGGTCCTTGCTCGGTGACCAGCGCCCTGAAGGTGACGGGGACGGGAAGTTGAACGGCGGCTGCTACGTTTTGCGCGGTAGGCTTGGGAGTCGGTGCCAGCAGCGGCGGCGGTGGTGCGGTCACCGGCGGCGGCGGCGCGATGGCGACGGACTGCACCTTCCTGACGGGAGGCGCCGAGGGTGGCGTCTCGCCTGGAGGACGCACCGCCGATTTTAGCACCGCGGTCTCGCCGGCGGGTTCGGATGGCTTGGGGGCCGCGGCTTGTGGCGCCTCCGCCGCCGTTTGAGGTTCGGGCGCGGCTGGCGCGACTGGGGGAGCGGCCGGTTGCGGCGCCCCCTCCGCCTCGAGGATCATCGGCACGGCGCTGGCCACGCCTGGCGGCAGCGCGCCGAGCGCCGGCGGCGCGGGGTTCTCTTCGGCAGCCACCGCTTGCGGCGAGGCCACGGGGTTGGCGACTGCATCGAGCACCGTGGTCAGACCTTGCTTCAGTTCGCCGGCATTGGTCGCGGCGATGAAGGTTCCGCCCGTGAGGCCGGCCAGGCAGGCGAGCGGCTTGATGTCGTCGGCCTTGCTGCTGTAGCCGACCACATGGATGCGCAGCGTCTTCGACTTCTCCTTCATCGCCGCGGCGGTCGAGCAGATATCGGCGTCGCAGGTGTCGCCGCCGTCGGCGATGAGGACGATGTCGAGGCTCTTATCTTTCACTTGCGCCTTGGCGGCATCGCTCAAGGCGGCGGCGATCGGCGCCTGCCCCTTCGGCTTGATCTTGTCGAACAGTCCGTCCTTGGCGGCGAAGGTCAGCTCGCCGGGCTTGGCCAGGGTCTCGCTGTCGGCGCAGTTCGATGCCTTGCGATGGCCCAAGGCCACCAGCCCGAACGACAGACGGCCCGCATAGGTGCCGAGCGCGGCGCCAAGCTCCGTCTTTGCGGCGGCGATCTTGGTCGCGTTGCCGATCTTGGCGTTCATGCTGCTCGACGCATCGAGCACGATGACGGTTGCGGGCAGGCTAGAGTCGGGGGAAGGCGTAGTCTCGGCTGCGGCAGCCCCGCCCGCAACAAGAGCGGCGGACAAAAGCATGGGGCTAAGCCCCGCGCAGCGTTTCCCCCGCATGGCGATAGCTCCGATAAGCCGGCCGCAAGCTGTTATACCCGTTTCGCCGCGCAACAATTGGGTGAAATTCCTTTGGGAATGAGGCCGATTTACGGTGTTTCCGCCAGCCCGGATCCCTTCGCGCAGGCACGGATTGCGGCATTGTTCGCCGCCTCAATTCAGGATAGGGAACGCGACCTTTCCCCGGCCTCGCTCAAAGCAAATGCCCAACCCCGCCCTCGACCTCCTGCTTGCCCGCCGCTCGGTATCGGCCAACAGCCTCGCCGAGCCCGGCCCGAATGCGGCAGAGCTCGAGCTGATCTTGCGGGCCGCCTCGCGGGTGCCGGACCATAAGAAGCTGGTACCCTGGCGCTTTATCCTGTTTCAGGGCGAGGCGCGCGCGGAATTCGGCAAGGTTCTGGCGCAGGCCTGCGCCGCCGAGGAGAATGAGCCCGGCGCGTTCCGGCTGGAGAATGAGGCGAAGCGATTTTTGCGCGCCCCGATAGTGATCGCCGTGATCTCGCGCGCGGTGAAGAACCCTGCGGCGCCCGAATGGGAGCAAATCCTCTCGGCCGGCGCCGCCTGCCAGAACCTGATTGTCGCGGCCACCGCGCTCGGCTACGGGACGCAATGGATCACCGAATGGTGCGCCTACAGCGCGGGCGTGCGAAAAGCGCTGAGTCTTGCTGAGAACGAGCGGGTCGCCGGTTTCATCTATATTGGCACGCCCAAGGAGAAGCCTGACGAGCGCGAGCGGCCGACGCTCGCCGAGATCGTCACGTCGTGGCGCCCCTAAAGGCGCGCGGAGAGGCTGTCATGTTTTACGACGCCGTCAGCAATCAGCATGGCCTAGCGCTGGATCCGTTCAAGGCGCTGGTGGCGCCGCGGCCGATCGGCTGGATCTCGACGCTCAGCAAGGCTGGCGTGGTCAATCTCGCGCCGTACAGCTTCTTCAATGCCGTATCGGAAGATCCGCATTTCGTGATGTTCGCCTCGGGTGGCAAGAAGGACAGCCAGCGCAACGCCGAAGAGACTGGCGAATTCGTCTGCTCGCTTGCCACCTACGATCTGCGCGAGGCGATGAGCAAGACGTCCGCCGCGGTCGGCCCCGACGTCGATGAGATGCGGCTTGCGGGTCTTACCCCCGCGGCGTCGCGGCTGGTCAAGCCGCCGCGCGTCGCGGAGTCACCGGTCGCGTTCGAGTGCCGCTATTGGCGAACCATCGAACTGCCGGGCCGGGACGGCGCGCCGAGTGGGCACGCGATCGTGCTGGGGCAAGTCGTCGGCGTGCACATCGCCGACGCGGCGATCGTCAATGGCAAGGTCGACGTGACGCGGCTGAAGCCGCTCGCCCGGCTCGGCTATGGCGACTATGCGGTGATCGACGAGGTGTTCACGTTGCCCAGGCCGGGCGCACGCGGGCGCGACGCCTCTCAGTAGCCAAACTGCTCGGCGAGGACGCGCTCGGCCAGCGAATGTCCCGGATCGAACAGCATCAGAATATCGATGCCGCTTTCCTCCATCACCTCGACCTTCACCACATCGCGGAACTCGGTGTGGTCGGCCACAGCGCTCACCGGCCGCTTGTCCGGCTCCAGCACGTCGATGACGACTTTGGCATCGTTCGGCAGAAGGGCGCCGCGCCAGCGCCGCGGGCGGAAGGGGCTGATCGGAGTCAGCGCGAGCAGCGGCGTGTTGATCGGCAGGATCGGACCATGCGCCGAGAGATTATAGGCGGTCGAGCCGGCGGGGGTGGAAACCAGGATGCCGTCGCAGATCAGCTCGGCCATGCGCACCTTGCCATCGACCGCGATCTTGAGCTTGGCTGCCTGATAGATTTGCCGGAACAACGACGCCTCGTTGATGGCGAGCGCCTCGTGCTTGGTGCCGCGCTCGTCATACGCCGTCATTCGTAGAGGGTGGATGAAGGTGACCTCGGCCGCCGTCAGCCGCTCTTTAAGGCTGTCCTCGTGATAGTCGTTAAGCAGAAACCCGACCGAACCGCGATTCATGCCGTAGATCGGGATGCGGCTGTTGAGATGGCGGTGCATGGTCTGGAGCATCAGACCGTCGCCGCCCAGCGCCACGATGGCCTCGGCCTCGGCGAAGTCGGCATTGCCATAGCGCTCGGTGAGCTTGGCGAACGCCTGGCTTGCCTCCGCGGTCTCGCTGGCAACGAAGGCGATTTTTTCGAAGCGGGGCATGGTCCTATCGAGGCGCTTTGAGCTTGCTTAAGAAGCGGGCACTATAAATGCGGCCGCGGACCGCAAATGCAAGTCCCTCAGGTTACACGCGCAATGGTGAATTTATGGGGAACGACGACCGGCCGGTGCTGATCTATACGACCTTTTCGGCGCTTGCCGAGGCCAAGCGAGTCGGCGAGGCGCTGGTCGCGGCGCGGCTCGCGGCCTGCGTCAACATCTTTCCCGGCATGATCTCGATCTTCGAATGGCAGGGCGCGCGCGAGGAGGCGAGCGAGGTCGCCATGATTATCAAGACGCGACGCTCGCTCACCGAGGCGGTGCTTGCCGAGACCAAGCGGCTGCATCCTTACGAACTGCCGGCGCTGCTGGTGCTACCGACGAAGGGAGGCAGTGCCGAATATTGCGGCTGGATCGTAGGCCAGACGCAAAGTCCCGAACCAAAATGAGCGAGCAGAGCTCCGTCCTCGCCATAGATCAGGGGACGACCAGCACGCGTGCTATCCTGTTCGACCGTGAGGGGCGCGCCCGCGGCAGCGCGCACATTCCGCTGACCCAGATCTATCCCGCGCCGGGACGGGTCGAGCACGATCCCGATGAGATATGGCGTTCGGTGCTGCAAGTCGGCCGGCAGGTGCTGAGCGAGACGGGCGCAAGCTCCGTCGCCGCCATCGGCATCACCAATCAGCGCGAGACGACGGTGGTGTGGGAGCGGGCGACCGGCAAGCCGCTCGCCAACGCCATCGTCTGGCAAGATCGCCGCACGGCCCCGCTTTGCGCCGAGCTCGCGCAAGAGGGCTGGGAAGCGCATGTCGCGGAAGCCACGGGTCTGGTGATCGATCCCTATTTCTCGGCGACCAAGCTCGCCTGGCTGCTGCGGACTGTGCCGGGCCTCGAGGCAAGAGCGCGCATGGGAGAGGTATGCTTCGGCACGATCGACAGCTTCCTGCTATTCAAACTCACCGGGGGCAGGGAACATGTAACCGATGCGACCAATGCCGCTCGCACCCAACTTTACGACATTCGCTCCGGCCGCTGGGACGACCGGTTGATCGAGCGGCTTTCGGTGCCGCGCGCCATGCTGCCGGAGGTTCGCGACAGCCAGAGCGATTTCGGTCTGGCGCAGCGAGAGCATTTCGGCGAGGAAATTCCCATCACAGGCGTCGCCGGCGATCAGCAGGCGGCCGCCTATGGTCTGGCGTGCTTCACGCCCGGTATGCTCAAGGCGACGTTCGGCACCGGCTGCTTCGTGCTCGCCAATACCGGCGAGGAGAAAGTGGCCTCGGCCACGCGCATGCTCTCGACCATCTTCCATCAGCTCGAAGGCAAGCGCGTCTATGCGCTGGAAGGCGCGATCTTCATGGCAGGCGCGACCGTGCAATGGCTTCGCGACAATCTCGGTATCATCGCCAGCGCCACCGATAGCGAGGCGTTGGCAAAACAGGCCGACCCAGGCTCGGGTGTCTATCTCGTGCCCGCCTTTCAGGGATTGGGCGCGCCGTTCTGGGACGCGGGCGCGCGGGCTGCCATTCTCGGGCTGACTCGCGCCGCGTCGAAGGCCGATCTGGTTGCGGCGGGGCTAGAGGCTGTTGCCTTTCAGACGCGCGACCTGTTGACCGCCATGGGCCGCGACATGGCGGTGAGCGGCATTCCCATACAAGCGGCCTTGCGGGTCGACGGCGGCATGACGGCAAATGCTTGGCTAATGCAGCGGCTTGCCGACATCCTCGGACAAAGCGTCGAGGTCGCGGCCACGCCTGAGACCACGGCACTCGGCGCCGCCTATCATGCCGGCCAGGCCGTGGGCTTTACCGCGATGCGCAAGAGCTCGCCTTAACCTGGGCGCCGGCGCGGGTGTTCGAGCCAAAAATGAGCGAAACCGAGCGGGAGGCGCGCTATGGCGGCTGGCTCGAGGCGGTTGCCAGGGTGAGATCGCCAGGCGTATGAGGGCGCGCCGGCCTTTATCGTACCGTCATAGGACCGTCATAGATTGCCGCCCGGATACGCCCGGGCATGGAGGACAGAGGCATGACGCTGGCTGCAACCGATTTCCAACTTCTCGCCAATGCAGGCTTCCCTCCAGCCAAGTTCGAGCCGGGTGACGTCATCTTCTCGGCGGGCGACAAGGGCGACAAGATGTATGTGATCCGCTCGGGCGACGTCGAGGTCGAGCGCGACGGCAAGATCGTCGAGACGCTATCGGGCGGCGCCATTTTCGGCGAGATGGCGCTGATCGACGGATCGCCTCGGGCCGCTACTGCGCGGGCCAAGACGGCATGCGAGGTCGCTCCCATCACCGAGAAAACCTTCTTGTTCCTGGTGCACGAAACGCCGTTCTTCGCCATCGCCGTGATGCGTGCGCTCGCCGATCGCTTGCGGCGATCCGCCCCATAAACCCGCGGTTTGCGCCCCGGTTTCGGCCTCCCGGCTTGCCATTGTCACTTGCGCCAGCCATGATCGAGCGCGACTGAACCCCAAGCCTGCGCAATAGGCCCTTGTCCCTGCTTGCGAATCTCGCGCTGCGCCCGCGCAATATCGACGCGTCAACGCTCGGGCGGGATGCCATGGCGGGCGCCATCTCGGCCGTGGTGCAGATCGCCTATTGCATCTCCTTCGCCGCGCTGATCTTCACCGGCGATCTCGCCAGCGGCTTTTCGCTCGGCCTGGCAGGGCTGATCATGGGCACCGTGGTCACCTGCGTGGTAATCGCTCTGACCTCGACCTTCTCGCCGGTGATCGGCGGACCGGACTCCCCGGCGGTCGCGGTCATGAGCGTGCTCGCCGCCTCGATCGCTACGGCGCTCGCCGCCAAGGGCGCTCCCACTGCGCAGATCGTCATCAACGTGCTGGTCGCCCTGTCGGTCAGCACGCTGTTGACCGGCGTGCTGCTGTACGGCGTCGGCGCACTGAAGATGGGGCAATGGCTCCGCTTCATCCCGTACCCGGTGATCGGCGGCTTTCTCGCCGCCTCCGGCATTCTGCTCATCACCGGCGGCATGGAGGTCGTGACCCAAACGAACCTCACGCTGGCGCCCTCGAGTTGGGAATTGTTGTATTCGCCGCTTTACGGCCCGCAGATCCTAGTCGGGGCGCTGTTCGCCTTCTCCATCCCGGTGCTCGGGCGGTTCGTGGCGAACTACCTCGCGCTGCCAATCGCCTTTTTCGGCTTTCTCCTCGTTCTCGATGTCAGTCTGTTCGGCTTCTTCGACGATGCACAGACCCACAGCGCGTGGTTTCTGCCGAGCCTCGGCGAGTTGACCCTATGGTGGCCGATGACCGCCATGATGGGCCAGCAGGTCGATTGGGGAGTGATTGCCCAGAGCAGTGCGGAGATCGGTTCATTCTGCGGCGTGATGGCGATTGCGCTGCTGCTGGATGTGTCGAGCCTCGAAGTCGCCCGGCAGAAGACCAGCGATCTCGATCAGGAGTTCCGCTCCAACGGTCTCGCCAATCTGTTGGCGTCGGTGTTCGGCGGTTTTGGCGGATCGCTGTCGATGAACGCTTGCCTGCTGCTCGACGAGTCCGGCGCCACCACGCGCTGGTCCGGCGCCATCGTCGGCATCGTCTGCGCCATCATTCTGTTCTCCGGCACCGATGTCGGCAGCATGGTGCCGAAAGCCATTCTAGCCGGGATGCTCGCTTATCTCGGCGCCGTGATCCTGATCGAGCTGTGGGAAGCCCCGGCGCAAAGCTCGTGGATGGAATGGGCGCTCACCGGCGTGATGACGCTGGTCATCATCAATTTCGGATATTTTATGGGTGTCGTGGTGGGCGTGATCGGCGCTTGCCTGATGTTCGCGCTGAGCTATAGCCGTATCGGCGTGGTCAGGCGCCACCTGACGCGGCAGGAATTCTCCAGCAATGTCGAGCGCTCGCCCGAGCAGACGCGGCTATTGCGCGAGGAGGGCAAGCGCGTCCACGTGTTCTGGCTGTCCGGCTTCATCTTCTTCGGTTCCTCCAACGGCCTGTTCGAACGCATCAAGCGGACCATCGAAGCGCAGCGGGACAAGCCGGTCGGCTATGTGGTGCTGGATTTCAGTTCCGTGCCCGGGCTGGATACCTCGGCGGTGTTGAGCCTCGTCAAGTTGCGCAATTTTTGCGAGGAGAACAGCGTCACGCTCGGCTTCTCCGGCCTCAGCGATATCATGCGGGCGAGCTTCGAGAAGGCGGACTTCTTCGGCAGCGCGCGGCCGCATCAAGTTTTCGGCAGCCGCAACGAGGCGATCGAGTGGTGCGAAGATATGCTGCTCATGTATCACGAGGTCGGCGCCGCCTCGACGCATAGCTTCGAAAGCTGGCTACAATCCGAATTCGGCGAGAAGGTCGAGTTCGAAAAGATCGCGCCTTACATGCAGCGCCAGGATCTGGAGAGCGGCGAGTTTTTGTTCCGCCAGGGCGAGCCGTCGAATTCCGTGGTGCTGCAAGCCTCGGGCTCGGTCGCCATCACCATCATCGACGAGCACGGGCGGCCGATCCGTCTGCGGCGCATGATCGGACATACCGTGGTCGGGGAGATGGGCTTCTATCGCGGCGTGCCGCGCACGGCGAGTGTGATTGCTGAGGGACCGACGGTGATCTACCGGCTGACGCGCGAGGCGTTCGACCGCATGCAGGCGGAGAATCCGACCGCCGCGGCGGCGCTGCACCAGCTCATCATCCGGCTGTTGTCGGACCGCCTCGAATTCGCAAATCGCGAAATTTCGGCCCTGCTTTAGGCTGCGGCGACCATCACCAGAATTGCAACGATGCCGAGATAGGTCAGCCCGTGCACCAGTTGATCGGTGCCGAGCGCGTACCAGAAACCGCGGTCGCCCGTGTTCCAGCCGTTGCGGTGGGTGACCTGCTCCTTCAGCCAGTCGATGTGGTAGTGCACCACGAACTCGCCGAGGGCGAGGCCGGCGGCAATCAGCAGCGAGCCGGGAACCAGCACCAGATAGACCAGCGGCGTCAGCGCGGTGTGGATGCCGGCATGAACGAAGCCGCCCGGGTGGCCGTACTTGCCCTTGTTCAAATATTGATACGGCGTTTGCAGATAAAAATCGGCGACCGCATGCTTGAGCATGAGAACGGCGACGGCGGCGAGAGCGAGGAGGACGAGCTTGGGCATCGGCTATTTCGACAAGGCCTCGGCCGTGCCGTCCCAGTCGGCCGGCGGGGGGTTGATCCGGAAATAAGCGATACGCTCGCGATAGAGCGCATAGAGGTGGTCGAGGCGCGCGGTGTTCATCTGCTCGCACTCGCGCGCAAGGGTGTCGGCCGCCTCCCAGTCCTTGGCGCGGAAGCGGGCGAGAAATTCTCCGTGACGCTTGGCGAGGTCGATGAAGCCGGTCGACTGCTTGAGCGCGCTGTCGCCGAGTAGCGCGAAGATGCGGGTGGCCTCGGTCTTGCCTTTCACCTTCAGCAGGTCGAGTTCGAGAAAGGCGAAGTCCGGCGCGCGCGCGGTAGTGGATTCGCCGACCACCGTGCCCACGTCATAGGTCTTGGACTGACCTTCGAGCCGGGAGGCGACATTGACGTTGTCGCCGATCACCGAATAGTCGAAGCGCGTCTCCGAGCCGAGATTGCCGACGCAGCAAATGCCGGTATTGAGCCCGATGCCGAGCCGCACCGGCTTGTACGGGCGGCCCTTGGCTTCCGCTTCCTCGCGCCAGCGCGCGTTCAGGCTCTCCATCTCGTTCATCATGCGCAGCGCCGCGCTACAGGCATGGCTCGGATGCGCGGCATCGTCGAGCGGCGCGTTCCAAAAAGCCATCACCGCGTCGCCCATGAATTTGTCGATGGTGCCTTGCTCGTCGAGAATGATGTTGCTCAAGGGCGTGAACAGGGAATTCAGGAAGCGGGTGAGTTCCTCGGCGTCGAGCCCCTCTGAGATGGTGGTGAAGCCGCGCACGTCGCTGAACAGCAGCGTCATGTCGCGCGTCTCGCCGCCGAGCTTTAGCCGCGAGGGATCGCCGGCCAGCCGCTCGACCAGCGCCGGCGCCATGTAGTGGGAGAAAGCGTGACGCACCCGGTTCCGCTCGCGCTCCGTGCGGAGGAAAACGAACAGCGTGCCGGCGAGATAGATCGCGGTCAGGGCGATGGCCGGATAGATCGGATCCACCAGCCAGCCGAAGTCGTGGAACGCATACCAGGAGACGCCGACCACGCCAGCCACGGCGAGGCCCCCCAACACCGCGCTGCCGGCAGCGCCCAGGCGATAGATGAGCACGGCGATCAACGTGCCGAGCACGAGGATATAAAGAAGCTCGGCGGGCGTGGCGAAATCGGGCCGCTGCAGGAAGCTGCCTTGCAGGATCTGCTCGATGGCTTGCGCGTGCAGCGAGACGCCGGGCACCGAGGCGTCGAGGGGGGTGGCTCTGAGATCGAGCAGGCCGGCCGCGCTCGTTCCGATGATCAAGATGCGGCCATCGAGCGCGTCGGCCCCGATCTCGCCGTTGAGAATCTTCCAGGCGGGCAGATAGCGCTGTTTCGTCTCCGGCGTGAACCTGATCCACATCTGGCCGTTGGCTTCGGTCGGCACCTCGAAATCGCCGACCTTCACCGCGACGATGCCGGTCTTCTCGCCGAACGCCTTCTCGCCGCTCGCGCCCGACGATTTTACCACATAGGTCGAAGCGCCTTGCGCGAGCCTGAGCATGTCGGCCGACAGAGAGGGGTAGAGCGTGTCGCCAACCCTGGCCAGCATGGGCATGCGGCGGATGATCTGGTCGTTCTCGGGAATCCAGTTGAGCGATCCAGCGCCTTGCGCCTTGTCCTGTAGCTCGGTGAGGCTGGCCGCAGCGCCTGGGTAGTAGGGCGCGAATAGTTTCGGGTTGTCGCCGCCATGGGCGAAGCCGGCTTTGCTCTCGGGCAGCGAGGCGGCATCCGGCGACGCGATGAAGCCGAGCACCACGGGGCCCTTGCCGATCGCCTCGGCGAAGACCTGGTCGTTGCTGGGCAGCTTCTCGACTTCATCCCTGAGAGCCGCGAGAGCGTTAGACTGCGGCCAAAAGCGCAGCGAGTTGGCGGGCGACATGCGGTCGGGCTCGGGGAAGACCATGTCGAAGCCGATCGCGGCCGCGCCGCCCGCGACAAGCTTGTCGACGAGCTTGGCCAGCACGGTCCGCGGCCACGGCCATTGTCCGACCTGCTTCAGCGACTCCTCGTCGATATCGACGATGCGCACCGGCAAAGCCGGATCGAATGCGCGCGGGTCCAGGCGCTGATAGGCATCGAACACGAGCGACCGCAGCCTCGCGACCGGCGTCGGGTCCCAGACTCGCAACGCAAGCGCCGCGAAGATGACCATCCCCATGATGAGGGCATAGAGGAGACGCGGACCCATCCCGTTGCTTGTTACGCCCTCTGAAAAAAGCGCCGGGTGGCGCAAGGTGGCAGACCCTAGCCAATGGCGCTTGGCGGCTCCAGTGTCATGTTCGAGTCACGGCAGAAGGCACGAAGCGTAAGGCACATTCCGAGAACATTCATGCGCGGCTGGCCGCTAGCGGGCCGGGCGGAGGTTCTGGTGCACGGCGTCGGCCTGGCAAGGGGAAAGCGGCTCGGCCCGCGCAGCGTCACTCTGTTGCGCAGGCCGAGGCCGCAGGTTTTCATCGATTCAGCTAGGGAGTGCGTTCTACGCGAGTTTAGTCGAACCACTCGGGCCGCAAATTGCGCCATACCGACTCGGTCTCAAAGTCGAGCCTGATATTCGGTTGTGACTTATATCTCGGCTGACCGCGATAGGAATAAGACGGGCCGCCGTAGGAATAGACGTAGGGGTCGGAATATTTGCCGGCCCAGTAATGGCCTTTACCGGCTGAGGCTGGACCGATCGCGCCAAACAAGATGGCAAAGCCTAGAGTGGCGGCGGCGAAATGCTTGAGCATAGATCTCTCCATTGGCTCCGTTGGCCTAAAGCCATAACCGCGGGGGGAAGCGGTGCCACGCTCATGTGGGGAGGGGGGCGGGCGGGTTCAATCCGAGCGGTCCGAAGCGAACCGGGTCACGTCCATGTGTCTTGCGTCCCTCTATTCCAGCGGAAGATATGGCCAAGCGCGGTGAACGGCCCATTCGCCGCGGAGTTAATCCCCGCAGGCGACGTTGTGGGCATAATGTGATGACGATAGTGCAGCCCGGCAAAAGCCTTTGGGCGCGGCTAATGAGGATAGTCTTTTCGAGACAAGCGACTCTTGGCGGAGGGCAGATGCACCTGCCGGTCGCTCTTGGCGGTGATCGCCGGTCTCGCGCTGTTTTGCGACAGTTCCGAAGCGGCCAGGATGTGGATGCCCAAGGCCGACAATCCCTATTGCGACGTCACCACCTACACCTTGCGCGACGTGCCGGAGCTGGCGATGTCCATGCTCGATTCCAACGGCAAGCCGGTGATCGTGGTGAGCGCCATGACGCTCAACGACCAGCCGGCGTACGGCCGCTTCTTGATGGCGCATGAATGCTGCCATCACACGCTCGGCCATGTGGGGCGCTTTCGCGAGGGGTTCGGCCATGTCGGGCCGCAACCCTTTTTCTATATCGCTCCGGCGCTGAAGCAGATGGAGCTCGACGCCGATTGCTGCGCGGTGAAGATGTTGAGATCGAAGCGCGAGATCGGCAGCATCGAGGCCGGCCGGCAGGCGATGATCGCCTTCGGCACGGAGCCGACCGGCGCTTATTATCCGACGGGGCTCGAGCGGGCCGACAATATCGCCAAATGCGAGGCGCCAGACTGAGGCTTGCTGGTCCCGCAGCGGACTTTGTCAAGGAAGTTTAATGTTGCGGTAGGCTGGCGCGCCATTCCCTCGATCTCCATATTTTCATGCGGTTAGGTATCCGCCGCTAATCGGCGCGCGCCGAGGCTATGGTATGTTTGTACTTTCCTACGCAATCCCCGAGGCGAGGCGAGCTTGAGTGAACGTGCGGCGATAGAGACTCTGCGGCGAGGGGCGAGGATCGCCGCCAAGATCGGCGTTGCCATTCTGCTCGGCGTGGCAGGCGCCGGTACGGCCAGCGCCGCGTCCTTGCGTGTTTGCGCCGATCCCGACAACATGCCGTTCTCCAACGAAAAGGCGGAGGGGTTTGAGAACAAGCTTGCCGAGCTGATCGCGCAAAAGCTCGACGTAACGCTCGAATATGCCTGGTTCGCCGAGGCGACCGGCTATGTGCCGAACACGATGGGACGCGAGGCCTGCGATCTCGTCATGGGTTATGCCCAAGGTACCGGCCTGATTGAGGACACCAACCCCTATTACTACACGTCCTATGTGCTGATTTACCGCGAGCAAGATGCGAGTCTCGCCGGCATCGACAATCTGTCCGACCCGAGGCTCAAGGGAAAGCGCATCGGCCTGTTCGCGCGCACGCCGCCGGCGAGCATTCTCGCCATGCATGGGTTGGTGGGGGAGGCCAAGCTGTTCGAGATCAATGCCGACGAGAGCGCCGCCAAGGCGACCGTGGGCATCATCGACGAGGTCGCCTCGGGTGAGCTCGACGCGGCTTTGTTGTGGGGGCCGGTCGGCGGCTATTACGCAGAGCGGGCGGCCGCGCCGCTGAAGCTCGTGCCGCTCGTCAAGGAGAATGCGGGCCCGAGCACGATCTACGGCATCACCATGGGCGTGCGGCCTAACGAGCCGGAGTGGAAGCATACGATCAACAAGCTGATCGCCGAGAACCAGGGCGAGATCAATGCGATCCTGGAGGGCTATAACGTGCCCGTGCTGGACGAAAAGGGCAATTTGGTCGCCGCCGCCGCCGCCGAGCGCTGAACCTTCGCGGCATTCTCAACCCCTACAGCTTGCAGACGCTATCCGGCTCGTCGATGCCGATCGTGTCCATCTCGATCTCCGCGTGGCTCGCATGCGGGAAGCCGGCCTGCGGGGAGATCGACACCGGCACTTTGTCGGTCGCGATCAAGATCGGCTGCCGGAACTGACCGTCCCAGGACCGGTATTGCTGCTTGACGCCCTTGAAGGGGGCTAGCTGGAGTTCGGGTCCGTGGATGAAGGCGGCGATGGTGGCGAAACTCTGGCCGTCGTTGCGGGTAACGGCCTCGCCGATCGTGCGCGTGGCGACATAGGCCTGGTAGTCGATCGGCAGCAGCAGGCGGCTATAGTCTTTCTGGAAGTGGTTGTTCATCTGGGTCGCGCCCCATTTCTCGTGGCCGGGGCTCCAGGTCGTCGCGGTGAGACCGGTAGTGCCGGCCACGGGCCGCGCATCGGCGCCGCCGCGATAGGGCATATAGGGGCCGAACAACTGATCCTCGTCGGCGACGATGATGACTTGATAGTCGGGATTGGCGGCAAACGCGTCGTCGTTGCTCGCCTGCTTGCCGGGCGGAATGGTGCCGACATCGTCGCGGCGTCCGCCGGAGACGTCCTTGTATTCGCGCGCGTCGACGATATTGGCGCCGAACCGCGACGCCGCGCGCTTGATCGCGTCGGCATAGGCGAGGTCGCCGGGCGTCGAGCCGTAGACCAACAGCCAGTCGGTCCACTTCTTCACCACGAGATATTGGGCGAGCGCGTCGGCCAGCATGTAACGGTCCGGCGCGACATGCATGATGTTGGCGCGGCAATCTTCCTGGCGCAGCGAGACGTCGGTGTCGCGGATATTGAAGAACAGAACGTCCTTGCCGTTGCCCCAGTCGGACAACTTGAGCAGGGTCGCGGCCGGAGCGTCGACCAGCATGAAGTGGTGGCCGCTATCGAAAAGCTTTTGCGCTTCGGCAACCGCTTGCTCGGCGGAGGCTACGTTCGCCACATCGAGGCTATAGAACTCGCCGGTGAACTGGCCGCCGGCATTGTTCTCGCCATTGGCCAATTTGGCGCCGGCGACGCCGGCGTCGGATGGTTCGACATCGACGCGGGAGGCTGGACGCGGGTGATCGCCGAACTGCCGAATGTAACCGATCGGCACCGGATTCTTCGGCGGTGGCGACTGTGGCACCTCGACGGTGAACCCGCCTGGGTTTTTCTCGGAAGCCGGTGCGTCAGCGGCTGGAGCGGTGGCCTCGGGCTCGTCGCCGGCCAAGGCTGGCGCACTCGCCGGGAGGCCGCCGAGGAGGGAAAGCGATCCGCAAAGACCGAGGATCGCAAGGGAATGCCTGAAAATGCGGCAGGGGAACATGGCGACCAGAGACATTGGCGGGGACCGATTGGGGGCGGGTAAATGCGCCGGTTATCAGTGGCTCGAACCCGGACTAAGCGCTTGCTGGCGAGGGTTCGCGAAGGCCAGCCAAAGCGATCTAGACCCATGGTAGCGATAAAGAAATAGGCATTGCAAGGTGGAAACCTGAGCCGGGAAAGTTTGGCACCACGATCCGGCAGGGCTCGGAACGCGGCTGCTCTTCACCGGCCAAAGCGTTCCACTAACTATTGTGGAAATCCCAACCGTCGACCTCCCAGAATCGGCGCACGTGCTATCGTGCGCCATGCAATTTTCTGCGGGCGAGGCCATACGTTTCGGGTGGGAGACGTTCAAGCGGCGGCCGTGGTTCTTTGTCGGATCGACCGTACTCATCCTGCTCGCCTCGGCCATTTGCGACGGTTTCACCAGCGGCATCGATGCCGCGCTGACCGGGTCCGCCAATGAGCCCTCGATCATCGGCACCGTGATCAATCTCGCGCTCGGCACGCTGGTCAGCATGGGGGCCACCGCGTTCTACCTCACAGCGCACGACAATCCCGACACAGCCGATCTTGCCTCGCTGTGGCACCCGCGGCCGTTCTGGAAATATCTCGGAGCCTCAATTCTGCTCTCGCTCGCCATTGGCATCGGCTTCGTCTTGCTGATCGTGCCTGGGATCATTTTCGGGCTCATGTTCATGTTCACGCCTTTCGTCGTGATCGAGCGCGAGCTTGGTCCAATCGAGGCGATGAACGAGAGCAACCGGCTCACGCGCGGGCATAAATGGCAGCTTCTCGGCCTCATGCTGCTGCTGCTGCTGATCAATATCGTCGGCGTGCTTGCGCTGGTGGTGGGGCTGTTGGTCTCGATCCCCGTTTCCTCGCTCGCCTTCGTGCACGCTTATCGCGTGCTGGGCGGCAGGACAGACATGCGTCCGGCCGATGCGGCGCTCGCCGCCTGACCGACGCAAGCCGGGTCGTCAAATCTCAACACAGTAGAGCGAGGGGCCGTCGACTATTCCGCGGGGACCAGCGGCGCTTTCTGTTTGATCGCTTCGGCCGCGTTGCGCGGGTTGCGATAGATGAATGGCGTCGGCGGCTTCGCAGCCTCCTCGCGCGCCAGCCGGACCATCTCGCCGTGATAGGGGGATAGCGCGCAAGCGGGGTCGGTGTTGGCCGCGTCGCCCGTGATCGCCATCGCCTGGCAGCGGCAGCCGCCGAAATCGATCTCCTTGAAGGCGCAGGAGCGGCACGGCTCCTTCATCCAGGACGTTCCGCGAAAGGCGTTGAAGGCGTCGGAGTTGAGCCAGATGTCGAGCAGCGGACGATCCTGCACATTATCGAAAGTGAGCGTCTTGATGGTCTCGGCGGCATGGCAGGGGAGCACCTTGCCGGCCGGGGTGATATTCATAAAGCCTTTGCCCCAGCCGCCCATGCAGGGTTTCGGGCGCTTGGCGTAGTAGTCAGGCACGACCATGTCGATGGTGAGCACGCCCTTCAGCCGCTCGCGCTCGCGCTCGACGAACTCGATCAACTCCAAGGTCTGATCGTAGGTCGGGATCAGCGCGGCGCGGTTGAGATAGGCCCAGCCGTAATATTGCACATGGGCGATCTCGAGCCGCTGCGCGCCGAGCTTGACGGCCAGCTCGATATAGCGGCCGACATTGTGGATATTCTGGCGGTGGATCGGTGCGTTGACGGTCAGCGGCAAGCCAAGCTCGGTCACCCAGCGCGCGACCTCGAGCTTCTTGGCGGTGGCGCCGGGATAGGCACCGATCCGCTCGGCATTCTCGGCATCGACGTCCTGGAACGAGATCTGGACGTGATCGAGTCCGCGCTTGACCAGGTCCTCCAGCCGCGTGCGATTGAGGGTGACGGCGGCGGTGATCAGGTTGGAGTAGAGGCTGGCCTGCGAGGCGGCCGAGACGATGTCCTCGAGATCCTTGCGCGCGGTGGGTTCGCCGCCCGACAGATGCACTTGTAGGATGCCCATCTCGCCGGCTTGCTTCATCACCGAGCACCACATCTCGGTGGAGAGCTCCTTGTTGACGCGCTCGAGCTCGATCGGGTTCGAGCAATATGAGCACTGCAAGGGACAGCGATGCGTCAGCTCGGCGAGCAGGCCGACGGGAGCGCGCTCGCAGAGCGCCGCTTGGGCGTTGCCGCTCACGCCCTCGGTCGGCTCATCATCGACGACGAGGGTCTGGCAATGTTCGTTACCTCTAAGCTCCTCGCTCATCCCTTTACGTATCCCTTGTCAGCCAGGCCTTGCAGCAGGTCGAGCACGTCGGCGCGGATCACGTCGGCGGGCGCGGAATATTCCTTGGCGAGGGCCTCGACAATCTCCTCCACGGTTCGTTTGCCGTCGCAAAGCTTGAGCACTGCGACCGCGGTGTCGTCAGGCGTCAGCACCCGCTCGGGCGCCAACAAAATCCAACGGCCTCGCCCCGCGTCGTGGCGGAGCTTCAGATAGGCCGGCAAATGGGGCCGCGTCTCCGCACCGACGATCAGACGTGCAGGGGACGAGGTTTCGTTCATGCTTTGGCCGGCACGAAAGCGCCGGGCGGGATTAGCCCCGGCTCGACATAGGCGTAATGCAGCGCATCGAGCTGGGCCCAAAGCACGCTACATTTGAATCGCAGCGCATCGAGCACGGCGGTCTGCGCCTCCGGTGTGCGCGCATTGCGCTTCACATAGTCGAGCGCGAAGGCGGCGTCGTCCGGCGCCTGCGTTAGGCGGCGCTTGAAATACTGCATCACGCCATCGCTGATGAAATCGTAATTCTCGAGCATGCCCGAGATGCGCTCCTTGTGGATCTTGGGCGCGAACAGCTCGGTGAGCGAGGAGGCGACCGCCTCGACCAAGGTCTTCTCCCGCACGAAGTTGACATAGGCCTCGACGGCGAAAACGGTCTCGGGCAGGGCGCCTTTGCGCGAAACGACATAATCGCGATCGAGTCCCAACCCGTCGGTGAGCACAAGCCAGCGCTCGATGCCGCCTTCCTCCTCGCCGAAGCCGTCATGATCCATAATGCGATGGATCCAGTCGCGGCGGAGCTGGCGGTCGTGACAGCGGCTCATCAAGGCGGCGTCCTTGCGCGGCACCGCCGACTGATAGCAGTAGCGGTTCAGTGCCCAAGCCTGCACCTGGCCTTTGTTGAGCTTGCCGCCATGCAGCAGCTTATGAAACGGATGCTTGTCGTGATAGCGCTCGGCGCCGATGGCGCGCAGCTCCTGCTCCAGTTCTTCGGGGCTCATGATCTTGGTCACGGCATTACCTCTTGCTACCCAATTTTGCTGATGCAACCGGGTAGTCCTCCCTAGAATTCGCCGCCTTGATACACGTCAACGGCTAGCTGAGCGGCGCCGTCAACCTCGGGGCGTAGTTCGACAGACTGAATATAGGAAGTCCAACTAAGCGCTGCATGATTTCAGCATGAACGCTAGCTGCATACCACATTAAGAAAACCTGAACGGGATGTTTGGCAATGCACTGGCGGAAGGTATTCGAACCTGCCGATCGGCGCCATCGACGGGGCGCGGCGTGGCTCCCAAAAGCGAAACGGCGACCAGGCTTCCGCCGGATCGCCGTCCGCATTCGTTCCGAGATGAGAGACCGGATTAAGCGCGATCCAGCTCTGCCGGCAGGTAGCTTGTAACTTCCATACCGGACTCCGTCTCGTCGATCGTCGGCTTTTGCCACTCACGCATTGCAGCTCTCCTTCCGCGAGTTAGGCCGAGCGTCAGCCGGAGCAGTCATTTTGCGTTTTGCGAACCCGGAGATGGCTGCCCGGCCCTGCGATTTGAATATGCTTTCGGGTCATGATAATTTCCAATCGTATTTACTTATAGTCAGCATAAGCGGCACTTATCGCGTGGTTTCGCTCAGGCAGTTGCGTTATCTGGAGTCGTTGGCGGAAACCCGACATTTCGGCCATGCGGCCGAAGCCTGCGCCGTCAGCCAGCCGGCGCTCTCCATGCAGATCAAGGAGCTTGAGGACGAGCTGAAAGTTAGCCTGGTGGAGCGGCGCAAATCCGGCATCGAGTTCACCGAGCAAGGCGAGGAGATCGCGCGGCGCGCCCGCACCATTCTTGCCTCGGTGCGCGACCTGCTGGATTACGCCCAGCATCAAGAGGGCGTTCTGTCCGGCGTGTTGAAGCTCGGCGCCATTCCCTCGATCGCGCCTTATCTTCTGCCCACGGCGTTGCCGGAGCTGCAGCGGCGCTATCCGGCGCTGCAGCTGCAACTGCGCGAGACATTGACCGCCAATCTCGTGCGCGAGCTGGTCACGGGCGATCTCGATCTCATCCTGGTGGCGCTGCCAATCGAGGATCCCGAGGTCGAAACTCTGTTTCTGTTCGACGACCGGTTCGTCCTGGCCACCAAAGCGACCAAGACCAATCAGCGCTTGCGTCACGCTAACGCCGATATGCTGTCGCAGGATCGGCTGCTGTTGCTCGAGGAGGGTCATTGCTTGCGCGATCAGGCGCTATCCTATTGCCATATGCTGACCCCCGAGGCGCGCGACAGCTTCGGCGCGTCGAGCCTCGCCACCATCGTGCAGATGGTTGCCAATGGCTATGGCATCACCCTGCTGCCGGAGATGGCGATCGCCAACGAGGTGCATGCGAGCGGCGGCATCCGCCTGTTGCGCTTCGATGCGCCCGAGCCGAAGCGGGAGATCGGCCTTGCCTGGCGCAAGACATCGCCGCGCAAGCGGGACTTCATGCAGTTCGGCGAGCTGTTGCGCGAGGTTGCGCCGCGGCCAGGAAAACAAGCGCTCAAGCAGCGCGGAGCGCGGTAGCGCAAATTAGAGAGCGCTCAAGCAGCGCGGGGCGCTGTAGCGCTGTAGCGCTGTAGCGTAAGGAGACGTGGTGGCGTTGGCGATCAAATTTCTCGTGCTGGCCGTCTTGGCGATCTATGCCAGGGCAGGGGCTGTCGCCTTGCGGCGGCCGATCTCGGACTTTTATGTCGCGGGGCGACTCGTGCCGGGTCTGTTCAACGGCATGGCCATCGCCGTCTCGCTGATCCCGGTGCTCGCCTTTGCCGAGCTTGCGGGCGCGCTGAGCCAAGGATGGGACGGGGCGTCGCTGCTGGCGCTTGGCGCGGGAGGAGGCCTCCTCATCATCGCGTTTTTCATCGCGCCTTATCTGCGCACATTTGGCGGCTACACGGTTGCCGATTTTCTTGGTGAGAGATTCGGCGGGACCGGAATCAGGCCGCTAGCCGTGCTTGCGGTGCTGCTGTGCTCGTTTCTCGCGCTGGCTCTGGCGCTTTTGGGTCTCGGCGTCGTCGCCACGCAAATCTTCGCCGTCGACTTGGGCACAGGTCTTGCGCTTGCGGTGGCGATGCTCCTGCTATGCAGCTTCGCCGCCGGCATGCGCTCGGCGAGCGTCACGCAGATCGTCCAATATGCGGTGCTGCTCGCGGTTTCCGTTGTCGCTCTGGCGGTGCTTATCTGGCAACAGGGATCGGTGTTCTCCGCGACTGAGCCCGCCGGCCTCAAAGCCGCGCTCGATGTTTTCGCCGTCGACAGCTTCGCCGCGACTGACAGCCTCAATCGTTTCGCGCTGCTGGTCTGTCTGGCCACGGGGATTGCGTCGCTGCCGCATCTGTTGATGCGCGGCCTCGTCACCCCGTCCATCGAGGAAGCGCGGATGTCGTTTGTTTGGGCGCTCCCGTTCACCGCCGCGCTCGCACTGCTGGCGGCGCCTTATCTCTCGCTGTTCGAAGGGCCTCCGGTCGCCGCCTCCGATGCGAGCGCGCTGCTCTGGTTCGGCCTGCTCGCGGTGGGCGCGCTCTCCGCCCTGCTCGCGGTCGGCAGCGGGCTTGTGCTCGCCATCGCCAACACGCTCGCTTACGACCTGTATTACCGCAGCCTGCATCTCAGCGCCTCGACGGAGCGGCGCATCCTGGTGGCGCGTGCGGCCATCGTGCTCACCGCGGCGCTCGCCGCGTGGGGCGCGTTCGCGGCGCCCGACGCACTTCCCGCCGCGACGGGAGCATCCTTCTCGCTGGCAGCGAGTGCGTTGCTCCCCGCTCTCCTGCTTGGCATTTGGTGGAAACGCGCCACCGGCGAGGGGGCGGTTGCCGGCATGCTCGCGGGTCTCGCCGTGTGTCTCTATTACATGCTGGCCCCGCGCTACATCCCGTTCGCCTTCTACGAGACGTCAAGCTTCCTCTCAAATGCCACGCCGGACCAGGCGGCGCGTTACGTTGCGCTCCGTCAGGGCTACTACCTCGCCGATGAGACGGCGCGCGGGGCGGCGTTGGCGGCCTGGGAAGCGTCGGCGCTCAAGCTCGCCAACTGGGCCGGCATCAAGCGTGATTTCGCCGCCCTGTTCGCCCTGCCGGTCGGTTTCGTGGTGATGGTCGGGGTGAGCCTGTTCACGCCGGCCCCGTCGCGCGATGTGCAGAGCTTCGTCGAGGATCTGCGCAAACCGCAGGTCGCCTAGCCTCTATTGCGCGGGCGGATTGGACGCCGATTGCGCGGGCTCCGCGTCCGGCTCGTCGTCGAGCACATGGAAGGAATCGCGAAAGCGAACGGCATCGTCGCTCGTGGCGTGGCTCTTGGGGCCCGCGGTGACGAGCATGTAGACGCGGTCGCCGGCGGGCACGACATCGATCAGATGGCTGAGCTTGCTCTTGTTGTCGTCGGCGATCGCCTCGAACCCGGAGCGGCCGTCGATGGTCGCCGGGCCCCGCTTGCGCAAGCGCGACTCGCTGCCCCTGGCGTAAGCGTTGACGAGCTTGATGAAAGCGTCCTTGTCCGGGTTTGGCCCTTTGCCGTCCGGATATTCGAACACGACGACGCTATAGACGGTGTCTTCGCCGACGCTCACCTGGAAGTCATATTGGATGAGGGGGTTTTGACCTTCGACCGGCGTATTCGTCGTCCTTGGAGTGCCGGGAAAGGACACGGAGAAGCCGCGCTCGGCCGACTGGAACTCCGTCCATTGCGGTTCTTGCGATGCCGTCGCGGGCGCATCCTCGGCAAGAGCGGGCAGCACCGTCGCGGCGAGCAAAGCCAAGCCTAGCGTTACGCTTCGGATCGACATCCCTCAAGCCCTCCTCATCGCCGTCCGCCGAATCGCCATCTTAGCCGATCCGCCTGTACGGTTCACCCGGGCTGTCGCCGTCGCCTAACCCTGCGGCGAGGCTTTCAGCGCCCGGTCATACATCGCCTCGACGTCCTTCTTGAGGGCGCGGCGCGAGTCCGGGCGGAGGTAGAGCATATGACCCCCGGCATAGTCCTCGATGGTGATGGGGCTTGCGCCTTCGAGCGGGGGCAATTGGCGCACCAGATAGGACGGCGCGAGATAGGGGGTGATCAGGTCGGTGTAACCGGTGCCGATGAAGACTTCGAGCGCGCGGTTGGTGGCGCGCGCGTCCTGAATCTCGTCGAGCACACCGGCATAGCCTTGCCGCGTCGGACTCGTGCCGAAATCCCATTTCGGCCGCACGTCGCGATTGAGCAGGCGATAATTCGCGTCGGTCTCGTAACCGAGCTCGTCTTGCGCATATTGCACGAAGGCGCTGGTCCAGAGCGGCACGGTCGAGTCGAGCACGGGGTCCGGGCCGCGCGGCCAAGAGCTTGCAGGGCTCGGGTCGGGACCGCTGACGCTGCCATCGTAGCGACTCAGCACCTGACCGTGGGCGCGATCGAATTCCTTGATGAAGGTGCTCGGCGAGATGCGCGCGAAATTGCGGCGCACGATGTCGGGCGGAAGCCCGGTCAGCTCGGCCACCTTCGCGCTCGCTTCGTCGGCGCCTTGGGACGCGCCCGAGGCAAGCGCTACCAGATAATCCGACAGCGCGTAGCGTTCGGGCGCCTGTAGCGCGTTCGCCAGAGCCTCCCGGCCGGTAACGCCCTTGCTCTCGAGATTGACAGCCGTATAGGAGGGCAGACTGAGCGCCCACGGCAGCGGGTCGTAATCCTCGCCATTAAGCAGCGAAAATTCCAGGGCGGGCGAGATCAGCACCAAGCCACTGGGCGAGATGCCGCCGGTCTTCTGCAACGCGCGCGCGATGGTCACGGCACGAAAGCCGCCATAGCTTTCGCCGGCCAAGAATACGGGCGAGGTCATGCGCGCGGCATCGGTCAGGTATAGGCGGATGAAATCGGCCAGCGCCTGAGTGTCCTGTTCGACGCCGAAGAAGTCGCTCTCGCTCTTGCCTTCGCTCGCGCGGCTATAGCCGGTGCCGACGGGGTCGACGAAGACGAGATCGGTGAAGTCGAGCCAGCTCGCGTCGTTGTCGGTGAGACGGGGCGGCGGGCCGAGCAACTCGCCCTTGGCGCTGACTTCGACGGTCTTGGGACCGATCGCGCCAAGATGCAGATAGGCCGATGCAGCCCCCGGGCCGCCATTGAAGACGAAGGTGATCGGCCGCTTGGTGTCGGCCGGCTCCCGCCAATAGGCGACGTAGAAAATATCGGCGATCGTCTTGTCGTGATCGTCGCGCAGCGGCAACAGGCCAGCTTTCGCGCCATAAGAGAGATCCGACCCGTCGAGGCCGATATTGTGGTGGGTGATAACGGGTGGAGGCAGTATTGACGCGGCGGCGGACGGCCCGCTCGCCTTCGCCTCGGCGCTCGCGGCCGGGCTTTGGCCGTCAGGCTTGGCCGTCTCGCTTGGCGCGGAGGCGGCGTGATGTTTCGGCGCTCCCATCTGCCGCGCCTCGCCCGCCTCCTGAGAGAACGCGGCCGCGGGAACCATGAGAAACGCCACCAGCGCGCCGAGGGTCAGGGCGCGGCGGAGGCGGTGCGTAGGCTTCGTCGTCAAATGTCTAATCTCCGATCCGATTCAAACTGCGAAATGTGGCGAAGGGGATATGTCGCAACAAAGGTGGGAGCGAGGCGCGACCGAAACCAGAGCTGGGGGCCAACTGCCTGAGTGAGCCGGGATTTCCCCATCGATAAGGCCGCGCCTGGCTTTGCGGCAGTGGTGGTAAAGACGCCACGCTTTTCATCCTTCGCACGGGAACGCTTAAAAACGGTAGGCCGATATGGCTTTGGCCGTTAATGTAAAGACTGGCGCAGAGCTGCTAGCCGCGCGGTGCTGCTTGGTTTCCGGCGTTTCCCCGTCTCCGCGTCCTCGCCGGCAGCGGTCATCGCGTTGCGCCCCTTGATGGCGGCAAGGACGTTCAGCAGCTTCGCGCGACCTAAGGCTTTCCCGACGGGGGAGGGGGAGCCTTGCTTGGTCTTGCGTTAAGCCCCCGGGAAGGCGCCACTGGTATGAGTCTTGGGTCTCATGAGGCTCGTCATGGACTCGCGGTTTAGGGGAGCCGCTTCGCATGGTCAGTCCGATGCGTGAGAAGCGCGCATGGCCGCCGCGTGAGAAGGACGCCGACGCGGAAGCCGTCGCCGCGTTCGAGCAGACCGTCGCCGTGGTCAAGGAGACCGTGGTCAGGTCGGGCGAGGTCCTCGTCTCGGCCAAGGAAGATCTCAACGATCATAAGCGCTGGCTCAAGGCCCAGACCGCACAAGTCGCGGCCGACAGGGAACGCCACGATCGCTGGCTGCAACGCCAGCGCGAGCAGCAAGAAGCGCATGAGAAGCGCGAGCAGAAGCGGGCGCGGCGCCGACAAATGCGCCAGGCCCTGGTGCAATCGATCACCGGCGCGATCGCCGCGGTGGTATTCGCGGTGCGATCGGCGATTTGGTTCCTGGTCGCCAGGATGCTCGCCGGCCTCAATTACATCGACGCCACGGCGGCCTGGGGCTTGCGCTACGTCGGCGGCAAGCTGCGCGGCGCCGCGCTGTACGTGGCTGACGCGATCCGGCGCGGCGGTGGACTTGCGGGCAGCGCGGTACGCTCGTCCGTGCTGTCGGCCTTGGCGCTGTTGATCGGCGGTCTCGGCTGGCTTGGCGGCATGTTCAAGACGGCCGCCGCGGGTGTCGGGGCCAAACTCAATAAGCTCGCGCCATCGGTCGTTCAGTTCCTGTCGGCGAGCTTCGGAGGGATTGCGGCGAGGGCACGCGAGGCGTCTCGCTCGATCGGCAGCCGGCTGAGTGCGGGGCTCGCGGTGCTTGGTCCCCAAGCAAGGCGGCTGACGCACCGGATCGGCGCAGGCCTCTCGCCCGCCTTGGGCGCCGCCGCCGCCAAAGGTCATACCCTTGCGCCGGCGCTGTTCGAGGCCATCGGCAAGACGGGCCGCGCCGCCGGGACCTACGCCAAAGCGGGGGCCTTGCGCGCGCGGGGACTGCTGCCGGCCAAAGCCTCTGCGATTGACGCCGAAAACGCGGTATCCTCGCCGCGGGCCAGAGGAGGATTTGAGCTAAGCCAGATGCTCGTTATCGCGGGAGCTCTATTGTTGGTGTGCGGCGGCCTGATGCTGGGCGGCGGCCTCCTCATGCGCGCGGGCGCGGGGAACTCGGCCTCGGAGATGACCACTGCCTCGCCGTCCGAGCCGATCGCCTGGCTATTCGATCACAAGACGCTGCCAATCGACGAGCGATCGGTGTTCGCTTACGTGGTGTCGCCGGATGGCGTGCACATCAGAGGCTTCGCCATCGGCGGGGTCAATCTTTCGGAGGCGCCGGTTACCGCGCTCGAAGGCGTTGTCAAGCCCGACGCGCAGGCGCACGACCTCAAGCTCGAACTGACCGTCGAAATGCCGGGCGAACATGAAGGCGGCAGCGCGCAGCCAGTGGAGGCGACGGTCGCCGCGCTGCCGGAAGGCACGGTCCCGTCGCAAGCTCCGTTCAGGCTCGTGTTTCTGTTCCCGGCGGCGGAGGGTGGAATGACGCCGCATGACGTGCTCACCGCCTATGGTGGCCTCATGCTCAAAGTCCGCTACGAAGCGGGCGGCGTGCAGAAATCCTTCATCCAATATCTGCCGCCGGCCTTGCTGCAAGAGCAGCTCGCCGAGATCGCGGCGGAGAAGAAGGGATCCTAGGCGCCTGCAAGGATCCGGGCGCTACCCTCAGAAGCATTCCAGGGTCGGCGAGGCGCAGCCTCTAATCTGGAGGCAAGCCTTGAACAGCGTGCAGCATTTGAGGCTGCAGCCGGCGGTATCGGCGGAAGGGTCAAGCGCCGTGGCCGTGCACGTGGTGCTGCAAGAGCGAAAGTCGTCGTTGCAGACCCGCACGCTTTGGCTGCCGGCCGAGCATGGCGATTTTGAGGGTCTCAGTGATTGAGCGGGCGGGATGGGGTTCCCCGTCGAGTTCTGGTTTTGGCTCAGAATCAAGCCTTGTTGGGCTTGCGCGCCGCCGACAGGCAACGCGAGCAAGAGCGCAAGGATGAAAACGTGATATTTGGCCATGGAAACGCCGCCCCCCCCCGGATCGACGTTCGGTGATGTGTGTTAGCTGAGCGTCCCTCTATATGGGCGAGGCCGTCAAGCCCCACATGACAGCGGCAAGCCGTTTCCCATCACCAAATGGCCAAAAAGCCGCGCAAGGTTCGGCGCAGTTGAAGGAGACTTGATCCATTGCGGTCGCACCTTATCGCGCTCTGTTTGCTCGCGGCCGCCGTTTCCGGCCTCGGCTGCGCCAGTCAGGACCCGGCGGCGCGTGCCGCGGAGCACGCCGCGCAAGACGCCGAGGACGAGGCCACCTGCCGGCAGAAGGGCACCGAAGACAGCAAGGCCTATGCCGATTGCCGCAAAGGTCTCGCCGAGGCGAATGTCAGGCAAGGCGCCGTCCAGGAGCAAAAGCGTCGGGATTTCGACCGGGTGCTCGGCGCCGGCACCGACGGCCAGAGCAATTATTGAGCCCTGAGACAGCGGTGGAGAGAGGGCAGAACGTCCCGCGAGGCGGTCATTTGCGGCTTGCCCCACACTTGACCCGTTTCAACTTGCATGGCCTTGTCCCGCCCATCAGTAAACGCTGGAGGGAGAGGACATGACGCACAAGATCACGTTGATCGTGGCTCTGATTGCCATCGTGGCTTACGGGCTCGGTTTCGCGGCGCCGGTGCAGGCCGGAACCTGTCAATCGGTGAGGGCGAAGGGCGTGGCTAAGAATATCGCTACGGCCACGAAATATGCACAGGCCGATCTGAAGCAAACGGCCAAGAGCATGAAGGGCAACGTCACCCAGGCTTCGACGAATTGCAGCGCGGTTCCCGACGGCTATAAGTGCAAAATCTCGGCCGTCGTTTGCCCTAAATAGTCTATCTTAAGAAGCGCAACAACGGGGCGGGGCGTTCCCTATCGCGGGTCAGCGAAGGGATGCCGTTCGGCGAGCTCGTCCTGTGGTCATGAGGGAGATCCGACGATGCGTTACCGCGCGAGTGTTTTTATCGCCTTGGCTTTGAGCTTCGGTTTTGTCGGCGTCGCGAACGCGCAGGCCGTCAACATCACCCCGCTGATGGAAAATGAGTGTCAGTGGGACTACCACAATTTCTGTTCCCAATACGCGATCGGCAGCGAGCTTCTCGATATTTGCTTCAAGCAGAACGGGCCAAAGCTTTCCAAGGGATGCGTCGACGCGCTGATTGCGGCGGGGGACACCACGCAAGCCTATGTGGATCGCCAGAAAGAACTCCTGGGCAAATAGCGGCCGGACAGTATCAGCCGTGCGGGGCCGTTTGCGATGCGGATGGCTACAGCGTCTCTGCTAATTTTGGCAGCTACGGGGAGAGTCCTAAGCCGGGGCCTCGGCGCTGGCGCATTGGCGGCCGTCATGGTCGTGATCGTCTCATTTGCGGTGGTAGCTTCGCCGCTCATGAACAGCAGCTCCCCATCTAAATCGATCTCCTCTCGTATCTCGCTGCTCCGTCAGGCTGTTATCTACGCCAAGGAAGGAAGTCCGAAGCTCCTCGACGGGCGCTGGAATCTCGGCCAGAGCGAGTCGAAGCTCGGCATCGAGCTTTCAGACGACGAGAAGACACAACTGATGGCGTGCACGGGTCAGATCGTATGCTGGACGCCTGGGAGCACCGAGGAAGAGGACAGAATTAGCCGCAGAATCACTGCCACCGCGGTGAGCGTGCTCAGACCGGACTTGCTGGTGACGGCAAGGCACGTCCTCGTCAGAGGCAAGAGAGCCGTGGCGTCCTTTGGAAGCTGTAGCTTTCGCAGCTATTTGCATAGGAACGTCGCTATTCCAGTTCTTGTCGAGAAAGACCAAAGGCGGGGATACGCTTTTAATAATGAGGATTTTGTCGTCGTTCGCCTCAAGCGCGAATTGCAGGGCTGCAACGCGTTTGCGATGAATGATTCCGATGCGTCGCTGCCTGAGGGGGAGCAGATCCTCTCGGTAACCGACCACCAGCTTCATACCTTGAATAAAATTTCGCCTCGAGAACCGGTCGTCGCCAAGGGAACGGTCAGAAAGGTCCTCGATGGAGTGCTTGGGGGACCGCCGTTCTATTACGCCGACATCGACCTCGACGAGGGAGGCTCAGGCGGCGGGGTTTTCGCTCTCATGAATGGACGTCCGGTTTCGGGTGACGGCGGTCGCCTCGTCCTGAGGGGAATATCGGTGGGCTACGGGCTGCAGGCGAAGAACGGTAAGCCCTACAGTGATGAGCGAAACTATTCGATCATCGTTGGGCTTGAGGCGGAATTTAGGGAGCTAGTCGAAGGCAAAGCCAATAAGCCGATTGCGGTGGAACCGGCACCCTGTCTCCAAGGCGGGGCGGCCAAGATCGAGGTGATTGCAAATTCTGCTCTGGCGGCTCAGTCGGAGGCGCTTGCACCTTCCCTTCAGCAATATGCGTGCAGCCGCGAAGCGGCGCCTGACCGCAAAGCCGGTACGGCGAACGCAAATTGCGCAGAGCTCGCCAAGGGATTGAAACTCGCCGCATCGCGACGGGGAAAAGAGAAACGTGAATTCACACTGAGGAACGGCGCAAGCTGTCCGATCTGCTTCAGCTATGAGCGTTGCAATGATTACGGCTGTTGGGACCAAGTGGTGAGGTTAAGCGGCGAGTCGACACTGTCGGCCGGAGTGAGAGAGCGGCCACCCGCGATCAAGCATCCGCAATTCTGCAAGTCCGAACAAGTATCAGCCGATGCGGGGTCTTCCATCAAATCGCCAGAGGCTGAGGCGGAACCGCCGCCGCCTCTTCCGCCCAAGAGCCCCCAGCTAATACCCACGGAGGCGGCCGACGCTCGCAAGCAAGCCGTCGAGCCCGAAGCCATATTCTTGGCCGCCAAAGAAAAGGCGAAGCGCCAGGGCGTTTGGACGCTCACGAGCGAGGACATCCGCGGCTTGGGCCTGGAACAAATCAAGGAGCTGCGAGGCTACTAAGCGGCGCCCCCCCGGCGATGGCGATCGACCCCCGGCACTTTTTGACGGCCCTTGCGTTATCAAACCAAAGGCTCTCGGCCTTCTCACCTTCCAGGAGGAATCGTCGAATGTTTCGCAAACTTTGCTTGGTTATCGCGGCCACCGCCGCACTCACATTCGCACCAGCGGCTTTCGCCGGCCACGGCCATGGTGGAGGTCATGGCGGAGGGCACGGTCACGGCGGAGGCCACGGTCACGGAGGAAGTCACGGCCATGGAGGTCACGCGGGCCGCGGCCACTACTCTGGCGGTCACGCGTATAAAGGCGGGCACGGCGGTCATGGCTACAAGGGACACGGCCACGCTCGCCCGCATTACAGCCATAACTATAAGCACCACGACTACAATCGCCACGGTTATGGACATGGCCGGTGGTGGCACGGTCGTTGGTGGGGCTACGGCGTAGGCGCTTGTTGGCGCTGGACACCGTGGGGCTACGTTTGGATTTGCTACTGAGCAAAAGGGCGTCGGCTTCGGCCGACGCCCGGCTCAGCTCGCCGCGCTGACCCGAAGTCGTTGAAGGCTTGGTGCCGGGTAGAGGAGTCGAACCCCTGACCTACTGATTACAAATCAGCCGCTCTACCTGCTGAGCTAACCCGGCACGCTTGGCGCTTAACGAGTTAAGCGCGCGGCATGCCGAAGGCAAGCGGATCGGCAGCGGGAAACGCCCGACAGGGCTCGCCGCTCCAGCTATTTGCGGCGGCTAGCGAGCAGGCCGGCTACGAAAGCGATCGCCAGCAGGGTCACGGGACCGACGCTCTGCATCGCCTTGCCGACGCCTTGATCGAGCAGGCCGACGCCCTCGCCGCCCGCCGCCAGCATGCTCGGCTCTTGCGGCTTTCGCCTTCGAGCTAATAGGGGCAACGTCGCCAGGATCAGCACACCGAGCAGCGCCAGTGCGGCGGCGACAATGCCCGCCGCTTCAGCCGGGGTGAAGCCATGCGCGATGAGCGCCTGGTAGCCAGCGAGCAGGCCGAAGCCCGCCGCGGCGATCAGCACGACCACCGCGACGGCGACAACGACCGCCTGTCTGACGGAGCGCTCGATCGATTCCTTGATGCGGAGGCCGACCTGGAGCGATGAGAGCAGCGCGAGCGCCGAGCGGAGCATGGACGCTTCGCCTAGCGACGCGTGAACACACCAAACAGGAATCCTAATCCTGCGGCGATGGCGACGGCTTGCAGAGGATTGCGCCTGATGGCCTCTTCGGCCTCATAGGCGGTTTCCATGGCCTTGTCCTGGGCGCGGTTCACCTGGCCCTTGGCAATACGGGACACGGTGCCGGAGAGGTTTTGCAGATCGGCGCGGATCGCATCGACCTGGCCGGCAAGATCGTCCGCGTCGCGGGGGCTGGCCCCGGCGCGCTTGGCTGCCGAACGAATATCGCTCTCGGTTGATGACATGGGGGGTTCCTTCCGTCGAAGATCGTTTGGGGGTGGCAGGACTTAAGCAACTCTACGCAAGCGCGCTTCGTTCCATGGCGCGCTGGCCAAAGGGCAGTTTCGGAGCGACGTGACTTGAGCGACCGCGCGCAGCCGCTGTCAAGAGGCGTGTCGCGAAAGACACAGTCGATGCGCTCGCATGGTTGCCGGAGGCTTGCCTCCGGCGTGGCGGCCTTCTAGAGTTCGAACTCGGCGGATCACACGCTCGAGGGGGGTGAGCATGGACGCTTGCAGGCTTGGCCTGGCTGTCATCGCTGCTCTCACTCTGCTCATCGCCATGAAGCCGGATCCGGCCAGCGCCGGGGCAGCTTCGGCGCTCGTGGCGACCCGTGCCGAGACTTTCGCTAGCGCTACGCTCGCGATCCCGGCGGGGGCGTTCCACCATTCCCGGCGCGTTGAGTCCTATTATTGCTATCCGCGGAACTATTGGTGGTTCTACCGGCCCTACACCACGACCGATGACGGGCATGCGCGCTGCATGCCGTATTTCCATTATCCGCCCAACCAGGGCCGCGGCACCTCCGGCAACTACATTAAATAAGTCGCGCCGCGCAACAGCCCCACCGCCCACAGTTGGGGCGCCCGACAACTCCGCGTTAACCATACCGATACCTGCGTGGCGTAGCCTGCGAGGCGCGCTTCCCGGCGACTCACGTCAGGGGAGATGGCCCCTCTAGTGGAGTTGCCAGATGAAATTCCTGTTCGCTCTCGCCGCCATGCTTCTCCTCGCAGCCGGCTTCAACCTTACGGCGATCGAGCCAGCCAGCGCTCAGTGCACCGGACCATGCGGCGCGGTGCTGGTGCCGTCGCCCAATCCGATCCCGAAGACTTTCTTGTTCGTCCGCCCCGCGCCAGTCGCGGTGGCGCCGTGCGGTGCGGGATGCGTCAATGGCGCGGCGGCTTATGCAGCACCGCCGCCATGCGGCCAGGGCGGCTGCGGCGGCACGGCCTTCGTCTATTTCCCCAAGCACGTTTATGCCTATTGGAAGCAGCCCGGCTACACCGCCTGCTATCCCGGTCCCGGTAATTGCTATTGGCGACGGGACTGCTGGTACGATTCGTTCGGCCGCCGCTTCTGCAATTAGGGTCAGACGCTAGCTCGCATTGAGGCTTGCCCAGTGTAGCGCGACGGCGGCGGCATTCGAGACATTGAGGCTCGCCAGCGCGCTTTGCGTCGAGATGCGGCAGAGGCGGTCGCAATGCTCGCGCGTAAGCTGGCGCAAGCCTTTGCCCTCGGCGCCGAGCACCAGAGCAAGCGGCCGGGTGAGGGGTGCGGCTTCCAGCGTCTCGCTCGCTTCCTCGGCGAGGCCCACGCGCAACACGCCGCGCTCGCCTAGCTCGCTCAGTGTCTGCGCGAGATTCTTGATGAGGATCACCGGGACGATGTCGAGCGCGCCACTGGCGGCCTTCGCCAGAGCGCCGTACAGCGGGGGACTGTGCCGCTCGGTCATGACCAGGCCCGCGGCGCCGAAGGCTGCGGCCGAACGGAGCGCCGCGCCGACATTTTGCGGGTCGGTCACCTGATCGAGCACGAGCAGAACGCCGTTTGCGTCGACATCGTCCAGTGTGACGAACGGCAGGGGCTCGGCCTCGAGCAGAACGCCCTGATGCACCGCGTCGGCGCCTAGCATCCGGTCGAGGTCCTTGGGCGTCGTTGGCTCGGGCTTGAGCCCACGCTTGGCGAGGAGGGGCCCCAGCCGCTGCGCCGCATTCTCGGTGGCGAGCAGTTTCACGAGCGGCCGCCGCGGATTAGAGAGGGCGGCTTCGACGGCGTGCAGGCCGAACAGCGTGACCCGGTCGGCGCTGTCCTGCCGGGGGGTGTGCCTCGGCTTGGCGCGCCAGCTCGATTTTCCGGGTTTGTTCGGTCTTTGGGTTCGACGCCGCATGCTCTGACGACTTGGCTAGGGGTGGGAGATGGCTGAGGCGTCGGAAAGATCAGGGATTTTCGCTCTAAGCTCCTGATTTACAGTTGACAGAGCTTAACGCGCTACCCATAAAACCAGCCATGGCGGACCCTGCCGGCCGACGGCGGGGCGTTTTTGCTTGGTTACAAATCACCAGTCAATCCATCTTCGCTCAAGGAGGGGTGCCCGAGTGGCTAAAGGGGACGGGCTGTAAACCCGTTGGCTATGCCTACGTAGGTTCGAATCCTACCCCCTCCACCAACCACTCTCTAATAATGAGCGGGATGGTGCGGGTGTAGCTCAATGGTAGAGCAGCAGCCTTCCAAGCTGAGGACGAGGGTTCGATTCCCTTCACCCGCTCCAAGAGGTTAGGTCGCCTAAGCATTGATAGGACGAGGAAAATGGCGACGAAAGGCGAGAATTGGAGCAGGCGATAGGAGTGTAGCTCAACTGGCTAGAGCACCGGTCTCCAAAACCGGGGGTTGGGGGTTCGAGTCCCTCCACTCCTGCCAACACTGAGACGAGAGCCGGAAATTGAGATTAGCGCGGGATTTCCGCGGCAAGGACTAAACATGGCGAGGACGAATCCTTTCGAGTTTCTGCAGCAGGTGCGCACCGAGGTGGCCAAGGTCACCTGGCCGACGCGCCGCGAGACGGTGATCACCACCATCATGGTGCTCGCCATGTCGGTTGCTGCGGCGCTCTTCTTCCTCGCCGCCGACTGGATTCTGAGCGAGCTGGTCTCGCTGGTGTTGGGTCTGGGCCGCTAGGAGGCGGAACTTAGGATCAATGGCAAAGCGCTGGTACATCGTCCACGCCTATTCGAACTTCGAGCGGAAGGTCGCCGAATCCATCAAGGAGCGGGCTGCCGCTGCGGGGCTCGGCGACATGTTCGAAGAGGTGCTGGTGCCGATGGAAGAGGTCGTGGAGATGCGCCGCGGCCGCAAGGTCAGCTCCGAGCGCAAATTCTTTCCGGGCTACGTGCTGGTGAAGATGGATCTGAACGACCAGACCTATCATCTCATCAAGGCGACACCCAAGGTCACGGGCTTTCTCGGCACGGAGCAAAAGCCGATTCCGATTACTGAGGCGGAGGCCGGGCGCATCCTCCAGCAGGTGCAGGAAGGCGTCGAGCGGCCGAAGCCGTCGGTCACGTTCGAGATCGGCGAGCAGGTGCGCGTCGCCGATGGGCCGTTCGCATCGTTCAACGGCCTCGTCGAAGAGGTCGACGAGGAGCGGGCGCGGCTGAAAGTTGCGGTGTCGATCTTCGGCCGGGCGACGCCGGTCGAGCTCGAATACGCACAGGTCGAGAAGCTGTAAGCGGTCAAGCGGGAAGGCGCAGGAAGAGTTAGAGCGATGGCGAAGAAGATCGATGGTTACATCAAGCTCCAGGTGCCGGCAGGGCAGGCCAATCCGTCGCCGCCGATCGGGCCCGCGCTCGGCCAGCGCGGCGTCAACATCCCGGAGTTCTGCAAGCAGTTCAACGCGGCGACGCAGAAGCTCGAAGCTGGCTCGCCGATTCCGACCGTCATTACCGTCTATGCCGACCGCTCCTTCACCTTCGAGATGCGCACCCCGCCGGCGTCGTATCTGCTGAAGAAGGCGGCGAAGATCGGCAAGGGATCAAAGGATCCGGGCCGGGGCGTCGCGGGAACGGTTACGCAGGCGCAGCTCCGCGAGATCGCCGAGGTCAAGATGAAGGACCTTAACGCCAATTCCGTCGAGCAGGCGATGAAGATCATCGCCGGCTCAGCCCGCTCGATGGGTCTACAGGTGCAGGACTAAAGTCATGAGCAAGCCAGGCAAGAAATTCAAGGCAGCGAGCGCGCCGATCGAGCGCGAGAAGCTTTATTCGATCGAAGAGGCGGTGAAGCTCGTCAAGAGCGGCGCCAAGGCCAAGTTCGACGAGACCATCGAGGTGGCGATGAATCTCGGCGTCGATCCGCGCCACGCCGACCAGATGGTGCGCGGTGTCTGCGCGCTGCCGCACGGCTCAGGCCGCAAGCTCAGAGTCGGCGTGTTTGCCAAGGGCGCCAAGGCCGAGGAGGCCAAGAAGGCCGGCGCCGATGTGGTTGGCGCCGAGGATCTGGTCGAGCAAGTGCAAAAGGGTGTGATCGATTTCGACCGCTGCATCGCCACGCCCGACATGATGCCGCTGGTTGGACGCCTGGGTAAGGTGCTCGGGCCGCGCGGGCTGATGCCTAATCCGAAAGTCGGCACGGTGACCAACGATGTCACTGCGGCCGTGCGCGCGGCGAAAGGCGGCGCGGTCGAGTTCCGTGTCGAGAAGGCGGGACTGATCCATGCCGGCGTCGGCAAGGCGAGCTTCACCGAGCAGGCGCTGGTGGAGAATATCCGCGCCTTCGCCGATGCGGTAATGAAGGCAAAACCATCGGGGGCCAAGGGCACGTTCTTGAAGCGTGTCGCGGTGACCTCGACGATGGGACCTGGAGTGAAGATCGAGCCCACGAGCCTCGTTGGAGGCGTCGCCGTGGGCTGATTTGAGTTTCGGGACCGAGCGATCGGTCCCGAAGGATTGCTTGCATGCAAGTGATCCAAAGCCTGTCCGAGACTGCAGGTGCGGGAAACCGCTTAAGCCCTTCGGGCCTGCATGAGACGGGAGACGAACGGTTCGATGGGTGCGGGTTTTTCGCCGCAACCGGGAGATCGGTTTGAACCTCGTAACTGGCTCTTGCGCAACTTCGCGCGCGGGCGGGACAGGACGGAAGCGCCGCTTGGAGAAGCGGGGCGGCTTCGCGGCCATCCCACGCGCTCCTGGCGGCAAGGTGTAGCCGGAGGACTGGGAGCTTTCGCTCCTCAGCCTCGAACAGACGGAGTGAGCATTGGAAAGAGCAGAGAAGCGCGAAGTCGTGACGGCGCTTCACGATGTCTTCGCCAAGACCGGCGTGGTCGTCGTCGCTCACTATGCGGGCCTGACCGTCGCCCAAATGACCAAGCTGCGCAGCGAGATGAGAAGCGCTGGCGGCCGGGTCAAGGTGGCGAAGAACAGGCTCGTCAAGCTCGCGCTCGAAGGCACCGACGCTAAAGGGATTGCGGATCTGCTAAAGGGGCCGACCTGCCTCGCATTTTCCGACGACCCGATAGCGGCACCGAAAATTGCCGTCAAATTCGCCAAGGCGAACGAGAAGTTCGTGATCCTCGGCGGTTCGATGGGCAGCACGGTGCTCGATGCCAAGGGCGTGAACTCGCTTGCCGACTTGCCTTCGCTCGATGAGCTCAGAGGCACGCTGATCGAACTCCTGCAGGCGCCGGCGACCAAGATCGCCCGCACCGTGAACGAGCCCGGCGCCCAGCTTGCGCAAGTCTTCGGCGCTTACGGCAACAAGGAAGCGGCGTGACGGCCTAAACCCAATACGAGAGTCAAACCTACGAGGATTAAGTCGATGGCTGATTTGCAGAAAATAGTGGACACGCTCTCAGGCCTTACCGTGCTTGAGGCCGCCGAGCTTGCGAAAATGCTCGAGGAGAAATGGGGCGTCTCGGCTGCCGCCCCCGTGGCCATGATGGCCGCGGCTGGCGCAGCCGCAGCACCGGTTGAGGAGAAGACGGAGTTCAACGTCATTCTGACCGCAGCTGGAGCCCAGAAGATCAACGTTATCAAAGAGGTACGGGCAGTCACCAGCCTGGGCCTCAAGGAAGCCAAGGACCTGGTCGAAGGCGCGCCGAAGGCCGTGAAGGAAGGCGTGAGCAAGGACGAGGCCGAGAAGATCAAGAAGCAGCTCGAGGCCGCCGGAGCGACTGTCGAGTTGAAGTAGCCGATGGGTTGAATTGCGCCCGGGTGACACCCATATAGGGGAGTTCACCCGGGCCAAAACCCATCAAAAACGAGATTGACGCCTCGCCAGAGCCTCCGCTTCGCAAGTGGAGTTTCCGGCGAGCCGTCGCGACGAGCCTAAAGAGGTAGAAATGGCGCAGCAGACTTCGACTTCGAATGGGCATAAGCGTTTGCGGAAGATGTTCGGCCGGATCCACGAAGTGGCCGAGATGCCGAATCTCATCGAGGTTCAGAAGCAATCCTACGATCAGTTCCTGATGGTGGAGGAGCCCGAGGGCGGGCGCCTCGACGAGGGCTTGCAGGCCGTGTTCCGGTCGGTGTTCCCGATCAAGGATTTCGGCGACCGCGCCCAGCTCGAATTCGTGCGCTATGCGTTCGAGCCGCCGAAATACGATGTCGACGAGTGCCAGCAGCGCGGCATGACCTATGCTGCGCCGCTCAAGGTCACGCTTCGATTGATCGTGTTCGATGTCAACGAGGAGACCGGCGCGCGCTCGGTCAAGGACATCAAGGAGCAGGACGTCTACATGGGCGACATGCCGCTCATGACGATGAACGGCACCTTTGTCATCAACGGCACCGAGCGCGTCATCGTCTCGCAGATGCATCGCTCGCCGGGCGTGTTCTTCGACCACGACCGCGGCAAGACGCATTCCTCCGGCAAGCTGTTGTTCGCCGCGCGCATCATTCCCTATCGCGGCTCGTGGCTCGATTTCGAGTTCGACGCCAAGGATATCGTCTATGTGCGTATCGACCGGCGCCGCAAGCTGCCGGTGACGACGCTGCTTTATGCGTTGGGGCTCGAAGACGAGGAAATCCTCGCGACCTTCTACGACCGCATCGCGCTCAAGGCGACCAAGGACGGATGGCGCATGCCGTTCCGGCCCGATCGCCTGCGCGGCATCAAGCCGACCAGCGACTTGATCGACGCCAAGACCGGCAAGGTCGCCATTGAGGCCGGCCGCAAGGTTACCGCGCGTCTCGCCAAGAAGCTCGCCGACGAGGGCTTGAAGGAGCTGCTCGTCAGCGACGAGGATCTGCACGGCCGCTATCTCGCGCAAGACGTTATGAATATGGAGACGGGCGAGATCTACGGTGAGGCGGGCGAGGAACTCGACGCCAAGCTGCTGGCCACGCTGAAGGAGCTGGGTCTCAAGGAGATTCCGATCCTCGACATCGACCACGTCAATGTCGGCGCGTTCATCCGCAACACGCTGAACATCGACAAGAACTCCAATCCCGAGGAGGCGCTGCTCGACATCTACCGCGTGATGCGGCCGGGCGAGCCGCCGACGCCGGATGCCGCGGCCACGCTGTTCAAGGGCATCTTCTTCAACTCCGAGCGCTACGACCTTTCGGCCGTCGGCCGGGTGAAGATGAACATGCGGCTCGAGCTCGACGCGCCCGACACGATGCGCACGCTGCGCAAAGAGGACATCCTCGCCGTGATCAAGACGCTGGTCGGCCTGCGCGACGGCAAGGGCGAAATCGACGACATCGATCATCTCGGCAACCGCCGGGTGCGGTCGGTTGGCGAGCTGATGGAGAATCAGTATCGCGTCGGCCTGTTGCGCATGGAGCGCGCCATCAAGGAGCGCATGAGCTCGGTCGATATCGACACGGTGATGCCGCAGGACCTGATCAACGCCAAGCCCGCGGCCGCCGCGGTGCGTGAGTTCTTCGGTTCCTCGCAACTGTCGCAATTCATGGACCAGACCAATCCGCTGTCGGAGATCACGCATAAGCGTCGTCTCTCGGCGCTTGGCCCGGGCGGTCTGACGCGCGAGCGCGCCGGCTTCGAGGTACGCGAC
>CAVVXP010000005.1:0-275626 GCA_963752315.1 uncultured Alphaproteobacteria bacterium
GCGGAGAGGGTGGGATTCGAACCCACGGTACGGTTACCCGTACAACGGTTTTCGAGACCGTCCCATTCGACCACTCTGGCACCTCTCCCTCGCGCGCTGGTGTAGCTTGCCCTCGGCCCGACGGCAACCTGAAGGGCCTGAAATACTTGGGCTAAGGCAGGGCCCGGGCCCTGGATGCAAGGCAAGCTGGTAATTGACTTATCGGCCTTGCCTTCTATATTGCGCCGCTTCAAGGCTATTTGCGGCTCGGTTCGCGCGCTTAACGCGCCGGTTCTTCAAGCCCAGCATTCGGACGGATAACGGACATGTTCGCGGTCATTCGCACGGGCGGCAAGCAATATCGCGTGGCGCCAAACGACATTATTGAGATCGAGAAGATCGCGGGCAAACCCGGCGATATCATCGAGCTTTCCGAGGTGATCCTGCTCGGCGGCGACAGCCCTAAGACGGGCACGCCGACGATCGCCGGCGCGTCGGTCGCCGCCGAGGTCATCGAGCAGACCCGCGGTGACAAAATCATCGTCTTCAAGAAAAAGCGCCGCAAGAACTACCGCCGCAAGAAGGGCCATCGCCAGGAGCTGACCGCGCTGCGCATCACCGAGATCCTGACCGACGGCAAGAAGCCGTCGAAGGCGGCTGCCAAGCCCGAGCCGAAAAAGGCGGAGAAGAAGCCGGAGAAGGTGGAGGCCAAGTCCAAGCCCGAGGCGAAGGCCAAGCCCGCCAAGAAGGAAAGCAAACCAGCGGCGCGGACGCCGGCAGCCAAGGCCAAGAAGCCCGCGTCGAAGCCGAAGAAGTAAGGAATTCACCCATGGCACATAAGAAAGCAGGCGGCTCCTCGCGCAATGGCCGCGACTCGGCCGGGCGCAGGCTCGGCGTCAAGAAGTCGGGCGGCCAGAGCGTGCTTGCCGGCAACATCATCATCCGCCAGCGCGGCACCAAATGGCACCCCGGCGACGGAGTCGGAATGGGCAAGGACCACACGCTGTTCGCGCTGCGCGAAGGCGATGTCGAGTTCGCGACCAAGCAGAAGGGCCGCGTCTACGTCTCGGTGAAGCCGAGCTAGGCTTCCCTCCGCTCGCATGCGCGTTGGCGCGCGTATAGCCTACGGCCCGTGAGCATCAGAACACCAAGGCTCGTGTTACGACTGCCGCTGCTTGCGGACGCGGCGCGGATCAGTCTGCTTGCCGGCGATTTCGATGTGGCCAGCATGACCGGCACGATCCCGCACCCCTATAGCGAGCAGATGGCCGCCGAGTGGCTTGCCGGCGCCATCGCCGGCGAGGAAGGCGTCGTGTTCGCGATCGAAAGGTCCGGCGGGCTGATCGGCTGCACCGGCTATCGCGCCTTCGGCGAAGATCACGCCGAGCTCGGCTATTGGATCGGCAAGCCGTTTTGGGGCATGGGCTATGCGAGCGAGGCGGTGCGGGTGCTGATCCTGCATGCGTTCGAGACTGGCGGCTTCGCCTATCTGACGGCCGGGCATTTCAGCGACAATCCGGCGTCGGCGCGGATTATCGCCAAGTTCGGTTTCACGCCGCAGGGAAAAGAGAAGCGCGACTGCGCGGCGCGCGGGTCCAAGGCATATTGCGTGACCTACCGGCTCGACCGCGCGACGGCCCTGGCGGGCGCCTTGAGGGCGTGAAGTCGCCGCGAGGGTGCATCCCGTAGTGTATTGGAAAGAAGCCGGTGCTAAGCCGTTGCCATGCAGTTCCTCGATCAGGCCAAGGTCTATGTGCGCTCGGGCGACGGCGGCAATGGCTGCGTCAGCTTCCGCCGGGAGAAGTTCGTCGAGTTCGGCGGGCCTGACGGCGGCGACGGCGGCAAGGGCGGCGACGTTATCGTCGAATGCGTCGCCAATCTGAACACGCTGCTCGACTACCGCTACCAACAGCACTTCAAGGCGAAGAAGGGCGGCCACGGCAAAGGCCAGAACCGCACCGGCGCCAAGGGCGCCGACGTTGTGCTCAAGCTGCCGCCCGGCACGGAGATCCTCGATGCCGACGGCGAGACGCTGATCGCCGACCTGACCAAGCCGGGCGACCGTATCGTGCTGCTGCGCGGCGGCAATGGCGGTTTCGGCAATATGCGCTTCAAGTCCTCGACCAATCAGGCGCCGCGCCACGCCAATCCCGGCCAGCAAGGTGAGGAGATGAATATCTGGCTCAGGCTGAAACTGATCGCCGATGCCGGGATTATCGGATTGCCCAATGCCGGCAAGTCGACCTTCCTTGCCGCGGTCAGCGCGGCGAAGCCGAAGATCGCCGATTATCCTTTCACCACGCTGCATCCCAATCTCGGCATGGTGCGGATCGACGGCACCGACTTCGTGCTCGCCGACATTCCCGGGCTGATCGAAGGCGCGCATGAGGGCGCCGGCATTGGCGACCGCTTCCTCGGCCATGTGGAGCGCACGGCGGTGTTGCTGCATCTGGTCGATGCGACGCTGGACGATGTGGCGGAGGCGTATGAGATCGTGCGCGGCGAAGTGGAGGCCTATGGCGCCGGGCTCGCCGACAAGCCTGAGCTCGTGGCGCTGTCGAAGGCCGACGCCGTGCCCAAGGACGAGATGAAGAAGAAGGCTAGGCAGCTAAAGAAGGCGGCAGGTGTGGCGCCACTGATCGTTTCGGCCGCGTCCGGCGAGGGCGTGAAAGAGACGCTGCGCGCGCTGGCGAGCGAAGTGCGGGATTGGCGCGCGCGGGCAAAGGAGGACGCCACGGCGGAGAAGGCACCGGCGCGAGGATGGCGGCCGTGAGGAGCCAATGGGCGGAAGCCAAGCGCATCGTCGTCAAGATCGGTTCCTCGCTGCTCGTCGATATGGCGGCCGGCACGCTGCGCCAAGCGTGGCTGGAGGCGCTGGCCGACGACATCGCGGAATTGCGCCAAGCCGGCAAGGAGGTGGTGGTGGTCTCCTCCGGCGCGATCGCGCTCGGGCGCAATGCGCTCAAGCTGCCCAAGGGCGCGCTCAAGCTGGAGGATAGTCAAGCGGCGGCTGCGGTCGGCCAGATCGATCTTGCCCACGCATACGAAGAGGCGTTCCGCGCCCGCTCACTGGTCGCCGCGCAAGTGCTGCTGACGCTTGGCGATACCGAAGAGCGCCGCCGCTATCTCAACGCGCGCAACACCGTGACCACGTTGCTCAAGCTCGGCGCGGTGCCGGTCGTCAACGAGAACGACACGGTGGCGACCAGCGAAATTCGTTATGGCGATAACGACCGGCTCGCGGCGCGCGTCGCCTCGATGATCAGCGCCGACTGTCTCGTGCTGCTGTCCGATGTCGATGGCTTCTATACCGCGCCGCCAAGCTCGCGCGCCGATGCGCGCCGGCTCGAAGAAGTGACCGAGATCACGCCGGAGATCGAAGCGATGGCGGGGGATGTCGGCTCCGAGCTATCGAAAGGCGGCATGGTGACCAAGATCGAGGCGGCGAAGATCGCGGTCTCCGGCGGCACGCATATGGTGATCGCTCTGGGCAAGGTGATGCACCCGCTCAAGGCGCTCAGCAAGCAGGGGGCTGGCACGTGGTTCATTGCCCGCCAAGACCCGGTGACGGCGCGCAAGCGTTGGATCGCCGGCACGCTGGAGCCGAAGGGTTCTGTCACCGTCGATAACGGGGCGGCCCAGGCGCTGGCCTCGGGCAAGAGCCTGCTTCCCGCCGGTGTGACGCGGGTCGAAGGCAACTTCGAGCGCGGCGATGCGGTGGTGATCAGAAACGGCGACGGCATCGAGCTCGGGCGCGGGCTTACGGCCTACGACCATGCCGACGCCAAGGCCATCATCGGCCGTAAGAGCGGTGAAATCGCCGAGATTCTCGGCTACCTTGGGCGCCCCGAGCTAATCCACCGGGACGACATGGTTTTGCAGCGGAAGAGTCAGAATTGAGCGTGCTCTCCAACAGCCCGGAAGCGAGCATCGAGCCGATGATGCTCTATATGGGACGCCGCGCGCGCGAGGCGGCGGCCGAGCTCGCGCTCGCCTCGACCGAAGCCAAGAACGAAGCGCTCGAGCGGATGGCGGCGCGCATCGAGCTGTCTGCCCAGAAGATCATCGAAGCCAACCGCCAGGATCTCGAGGCTGCGCAAAGCAAGGGTCGCGACGCCGCGTTCCTCGACCGGCTCAGGCTGGACGGGCTGCGTGTGGCGGCGATGGCAAGAGGCTTGCGCGAGATCGCGGCTCTTGCCGATCCGGTCGGCCAGGTGATAGCGCGCTGGACGCGGCCGAACGGCCTGGAGATTTCCCGCGTGCGTGTGCCGCTCGGCGTGATCGGCATCATCTACGAGTCACGCCCGAATGTGACGGCCGACGCGGCGGCGCTTTGCTTGAAGTCGGGCAACGCGGTCATCCTGCGCAGCGGCTCCGAGAGCTTTCTCACCTCGCTGGTCATCGCCAATGCCTTGAGCGAGGCGGTGCTCGCCTCGGGCCTGCCCGAGGCCGCGATCCAGCTTGTGCCAACGGTGGATCGCTCGGCGGTGGGTTTCATGCTGGGCGGCCTCGGCGGTGCCATCGACGTGATCGTGCCGCGCGGCGGTAAAAGCCTCGTCGCGCGTGTGCAGGAAGAAGCGCGCGTGCCGGTCTTCGCGCATCTCGAAGGCGTCTGTCACGTCTATGTGCACAAAGCGGCCGATCTCGACATGGCGAAGCATATTGTGCTCAACGCCAAGCTGCGGCGCACCGGGGTGTGCGGCGCGGCCGAGACGCTGCTGGTCGATCGCGCCGCGGCACCTACCCATCTCGCGCCGCTGGTCGAGATGTTGCTCGATGCGGGGTGCGAGGTGAGAGGCGATGCCGAGACCCAGCGCGTCGACAGCCGGGTGAAGGCTGCCAGCGAAGAGGACTGGCCCAAGGAGTTTCTCGACGCCATCATCGCGGTGAAGGTGGTCGACGACATCGAGGAGGCGATCGAGCATATCGCGCGCTACGGCTCGCAACACACCGACGCCATCGTCACCGAGGGTGAGCAAGCGGCGGAAGTCTTCCTCACCCGCGTCGACAGTGCCATCGTGCTGCATAACGCCTCGACGCAATTCGCCGATGGCGGCGAGTTCGGCATGGGGGCCGAGATCGGCATCGCCACCGGCCGCTTTCATGCGCGGGGGCCGGTCGGTGTCGAGCAACTCACCACATTCAAATATGTCGTGCGCGGGCATGGCCAGATCCGGCCATAGAACCGCCGGGGCAGAGGGCGCAGCTTGTCCAAGAAAAAGCAGATCGAGAGGACGCACGCCGATCGCAAAGGCGAAGCCAAGAGTCAGTCCAAGACACCTAAGCCTGACGTGACGCGGTTGCCGATGGCGGCGCGCAATATGCGCATCGGCCTGCTTGGCGGCTCATTCAACCCGCCGCACGACGCGCATCGCGCGATCAGCATCACGGCGCTGAAACGGCTCGGTCTCGATCAAGTTTGGTGGCTGGTCACACCGGGCAATCCGCTGAAGGATGCGGGCACGCTCGCGAGCCTCGAATCGCGCGTCGAAGCGGCGCGGGACTTGGCGAAGCATCCGCGCATCGCCGTGACCGGCTTCGAGGCGGGGAGCGGCTCCGCCTATACGATCGACCTGCTCGCCGAGCTCAAACGGCGGTTCCCCGGCGTGAGCTTCGTGTGGCTGATGGGCGCCGACAATCTTGCGCAATTCGATCGCTGGCGCGCCTGGGAGGAGATCTTCGCCGCCGTGCCGATCGCGGTGCTGGATCGACCAGGGTTCAGATTGAAAGCGCGCGCCGGCAAGGCGGCCCAGCGCTTTGCGGCCTATCAAGTCGACGAATCAGATGCGCGCGGATTGGCGCGGCTCGAGCCTCCGGCCTGGACCATCCTTACCCATACCCTATCGCGGCTCTCCTCGACCGAGCTGCGCGCCAAGCAGGCTGACAAGCCCAAGAAAGCGAAGCGGGAAAAGGCGAAGGGCGACGCCAAGAAAGCCAAGAAAAAGGCCAGGCGACACTAGAGCTATTGAGCGCCGGCCGCGGCCATACTATGTTTATGGTACGAAGTGGTATTGTCATGCGTTTAGCATGCGCATCGGTTATAGCGGCTTCGTCGGAGAGCAATGGCAGAAGGATACCCACTCAAACATGCGCTCAGCTAGAGAGGGTGCCGCGCACGGCACACCTCCCAACGGATTCGCGACATTTGGCGCGCATCCGAATCGTCTGCTCAAGATCGTGCTCGACACGCTCGATGCCGCCAAGGCGGAGAACGTCGCGACCATCGACTTGAGAGGCAAAACCTCGATCGGCGACCAGATGGTGGTCGCATCGGGACGCTCGCAACGGCATGTCGGAGCCGTCGCCGACCAGATCGTCAAAAAACTGAAAGACGAAGGCTTTGGCCGCGCTCGCATCGAAGGGACGCCCCAATGCGATTGGGTGCTGATCGATGCCGGCGATGTCATCGTCCATATCTTTCGCCCGGAGGTTCGCGAATTCTACAACCTCGAGAAGATGTGGTCGGCCGATCGTCCCATGGAGCAGTTGGTGATCTGATCCGATTGCCCGGCCGTTTGGCCTGAAGGCGAGTAAGCATGCGGCTCCTGATCGCTGCCATCGGCAAGCTGAAACAGGGGCCGGAGCGCGATTTGTGCGCGCATTATCTCGGCCGCGCCGAAGCCGCTGGCCGCAAGCTCCATCTAGCGCCGCTGAGCGTAATCGAAGTCGCGGAGTCCAAGGCCGCAACCGCTTCGGCCCGGAAAGACGCCGAAGCGCAGGCGCTGCTCGCCAAGATTCCCTCGACGCATCTGCCGGTCTGTCTCGATCCCGGCGGCGAGGCGTTGTCGAGCGAGGCGTTTGCCAGGCTGTTGGCCAAGTTTCGCGACCAAGGGGCCGAGGGCGTGGCTTTCATGATCGGTGGCGCCGATGGCCTTGGCGGGGATGCGCTGGCCAAGGCCGCAAAGCGTGTCTCGCTCGGCCCGATGACCTTGCCGCACGGGCTCGCCCGTATCGTGCTGGCAGAGCAAATCTATCGGGCAGCGACCATCCTTGCGGCCCACCCTTATCATCGCGCCTGACGAACCTCGCAAGGTTAAGGATTGGTAAGCCAATTGCCTTGATTCTGCCGTACCGCTCCGTTGTCGTTGCCATCGGCTGAACGGCCAAGGCGCATGGCGCATTCTGATCGATTGACTTCCCCACGCCACAAAGTCTGGTCCGCGCTGCTTGTTGTCGGCCTGGTCTGTGCGACGCCGTGGCTTGCCGCGGCCGAGGACGATCTGTCTCGCGACGAGGCGAAGCAGAAGCTCAACCAGACCGAACAGGAGCTTCAGTCGGGCCGTGCCAAGGCGGAGGGGCTGAGCAAGGATCTGGCGGCGCTCGCCGAAGAACGGGCGAAACTGAACAACGAGCTGATCGACGCCGGCAAAAGCGTGCAGGCCAGCGAAGCGAAGCTGTCGGAGACCGAAGCGAAACTTGCCGAGCTCACCGAGCAGGTCAACGTCATCCAAAACTCGATCACTGAACGCAAGGAAGCCATCGTCAAGATGCTGAGCGCCATGCAGAGGATCGGTCGTACCCCGCCGCCGGCGCTGGTGACGAGACGCGACGATGCGCTGGCCGTCGTGCGTAGCGCCATGCTGCTCGCCAATATCTTTCCCGAGCTGAAATATCAGGCCGACAACCTCTCACGCGAGTTGGAAGGCCTGGTCACGGTCGAGAACGGCATTCGCGACCAGCGCGACAAGGAGAAGGGCGAGGCCGAGCGGCTGGCGGCGGAGCAGGCCGGCCTCGATCGCTTGCTCGAGGAGAAAAGGCGCGCCGCGGCGCAAGGCGAGGCGCAGCTTGCCGATCTCAAGCGGTCCACGGCCGAGCAGGCCCAGACCGTCACGGATTTGAACGAGCTGATCGACCGCCTCGACACGCAGATCGCCAAGGTGGAGATCGCTCAGTACGACGCCGAGCTCGCCGCCGAGCGCGCTTTGCTGGCGCGAGAGCAGCAACAGGCCTTGGCCACGCCTGACGATGAGAACATTGTCGAGATCAAGCCGGGGACCAAGGTCGCCTTTGCCAGCCCAGACCGGCTGAAGCCGGCGCTGCCCTTCGAGGCGGCCAAAGGCAGCCTGCGGCTACCGGCCCAGGGGCGGAAGGTTAAGCGGTTCGGCGACACCGATGCCACGGGCGGAACCCTCAAGGGGATGTCGCTGCAAACCCGCGGCCAAGCCCGGATTACGGCCCCGGCCGACGGCTGGGTGGTCTATGCCGGGGAGTTCCGCTCCTATGGGCAGCTATTGATCATCAACGCGGGCGGGGGCTATCATATCCTGCTTGCGGGGATGAACCGCATAGACGTAAGCCTGGGCCAGTTTGTCCTAGCAGGAGAGCCGATCGCGGTGATGGGCAACCCGGCGACGCCAAGCCAAGGCGATGATAGTTCGCGCCCCGTTCTCTATGTCGAATTTAGAAAGGACGGCAGGCCAGTAGACCCTGACCCATGGTGGGCCGAGGCTTCCGAAAAGGTGCAAGGATGATGCGGAAATCCGAATACGCGCTGTGGGCGCTTCTGGTGTTGGCCGTGCTCGCTGCCGGATCGACGATGGTGAGCTTGGCGCGTAGCCAGTCCGCGTCTGCCGCCAACTCGGAGATTTACCGCCAGCTCGACCTGTTCGGCGAGGTCCTGGAGCGCGTGCGCTCGGACTACGTCGAGAAACCCGACGATCCCAAGCTGATCGAGTCCGCCATCAACGGCATGTTGACCGCGCTCGACCCACATTCGGCCTATCTCACGCCGAAACATTTCCGCGACATGCAGGTGCAGACCCGCGGCGAATTTGGCGGCCTCGGCATCGAGGTCACGATGGAGAGCGGCGTCATCAAGGTCGTCGCCCCCATCGACGATACCCCTGCCGCGCGCGCCGGCTTGATGAGCGGCGATCTCATCACCCATCTCGACAAGGAGCAGATTCTCGGCCTCACTTTGCAGGAGGCGGTCGATAAGATGCGTGGACCGGTCAATGCGCCGATCACGCTCACCGTGGTGCGCAAGGGCACGGAGGATCCGTTCGACGTCAAGGTCACGCGCGACGTGATCCACATCAACCCGGTGAAGTACAACGCCGAGGGCGACGACGTCGGCTACATCCGCGTCACGACCTTCAACGAGCAGACCACCGAGAATCTGCAAAAGGCGGTCGAGGATCTGAAGAAGCAGCTCGGCCCGAAGCTCAAGGGCTTTGTCATCGACCTCCGCAATAATCCCGGCGGCCTGCTCGACCAGGCGATCTCCGTCTCGGATGCCTTCCTCGACCAGGGCGCCATCGTGCTGACGCGCGGCCGCGATCTCGAGGAGACGCAGCGCTCCAACGCGCGCCAGGGCGACATCACCGACGGACAGAAGATCATCGTGCTGATCAACGGCGGTTCGGCTTCGGCATCGGAGATCGTGGCGGGCGCGTTGCAGGATCATCACCGCGCGACCATTCTCGGCACGCGTTCCTTCGGCAAGGGCTCGGTGCAGACCATCATTCCGCTCGGCTCGAACGGTGCGCTCAGGCTCACAACCGCGCGCTACTACACGCCGTCGGGCCGCTCGATCCAGGCCAAGGGCATCGAGCCCGAAGTTGTGGTCGAGGAAGAGCTGCCCGACGAACTCAAGCAGAAGGCCGATCTCCAAGGCACCCGCGGCGAAGCCAATCTGCGCGGCCACCTCAAGGGTGAGGACGCGAACGCGGAGGGCGAGGGCGGTGAGGACGACGAGCAATCTGGAAGCTCGGCCTATGTGGCGCCCGAGAAGGACAAGGACACCCAGCTGAACTACGCGCTCGATCTCTTGCGCGGCATAAAGTCGGTCGACACGGAGGCGAAAAAGAAGGCTGAGGCCAATTAAGCTCTCACCTCGGCTATGAGGCCGGCGCCTTGCCGGCCAAGACAAAAAATGCCGGGGGAGAGGAGGCTTGCAATCACGACTGGCCGGCGAGCGGGGAGGTAAAGTCGAATGAAGGCGCTAGCCGTCGCTACTGGCATTGTGTTCTGGACGCTCGTGATCGGCATCGCGGTGCTCGCCTTCTTTCCGGGCAGCGATGTGGGCGAGCCTGTCGCCATTTTGCAGATAGAGCCGGCCACGACGCCTGGTGCCACGCCGGAATCCGATTCCGCGACCGAGGCACCCGCGCTTCCCGATGCGGCCGAACCGGCCGCCCAGTCCGCGCCTCCCGCCGAAGCCCAAGGCCAAATGGATCTTCCTCCGGGCTTTGGCGTACCATCCCAGACGCCGCAAGCTCCGATCGTCGAGGCGCCTCCCGGGCAGATGCTGCCGGTCGTGCCGGCTCAGCCCGCAGCGCCCGACGACGCCGCACCCCCGGATGATCCCGGCCAACAGGGCGCCGCGCCCGCCGCCACAGGGATGCAACAGGCCGCGCTTGAAGCGCCCACCGCCGCGCCGCCGCCGCCCCCGCCCCCGACCATTCCAGACAGCGAAACCGGGTCGATTACCCTTCCTCACGCGCCGGTCGAGGAATTGGTCGAGGAATCGCAATATGGCCCGTTGCCAAGGGTGGCAACTGACGGGCGGCGTCCGATCGATGTCTACGCAAGGCCGTCGCGCTACGTCGTGGCCAAGGCCGGAGACCCGCCCCGCATTGCCGTCCTGGTGACCGGGCTCGGCCTTCCGGACGCGCCCGCCGGCGATGTGCTCAAAGGCCTGCCGGCCCCAATCAGCGTGGCCTACGGCGCCTATGGGCGGAACCTGCAAGAAGGCGTGAGCCGGGCCCGCGACGACGGCCATGAGGTTCTGCTCCAGATCCCGCTCGAGCCGAACAACTACCCGACGGTCGATCCCGGACCGCACACGCTGCTGACCACGCTGCCGCCGCAGGAGAATATGAAGCGCCTGCAATGGCTGATGTCGCGCTACACCGGCTATGTCGGCGTTACCAACCATATGGGCGACAAGTTCGAGGCGACTTCCGCGTCGTTGACCCCAGTGCTGGAAGAGCTGAAACAGCGCGGCCTGCTTTATGTCGACGATGGAAGCGTCAAGGACTCGACGGTCAGCCAGATCGCCAGCACCATCGGCCTCGACTACTCGGTGGCGAATGTGCAGATCGAACTCGGGCAATCTCGCCAAGGAATTGGCTCAACTCGAGGCAACGGCCAAGGAGCGCGGCGCCGCCATCGGCGTGGTGAAGGCCACGCCCGCCACCGTCAAGCAGCTGTCAGACTGGGCGGCTAAGCTCGAGGGGAAAGGCTTCGTGCTGGTGCCGGTGAGCGCGGCAGTGCGGTCGCAGCGGCAAAGCTGAAATTGCTTTCATGACAGACCCAGAGGGGTTGCCCTACCGGCCTTGCGCCGGCGTGATGCTGATCAACGCCGAAGGTCGCGTCTTTGTCGGGCGGCGCTCGGACCGCAGCGAGGAAGGCGTCGACAGCACGTGGTGGCAGATGCCGCAAGGCGGGCTGGATGAAGGCGAAGAGCCGGAAGCGGGCGCTCGCCGCGAACTCGCCGAGGAGACCGGGGTGACCAGCGCGCGCTTCGTGGCGCGAACCCGGGATTGGCTCGCTTACGATCTTCCGGATGAGCTTATCGGCGTCGCCTGGGAGGGCCGTTATCGCGGGCAGAAGCAGATGTGGTTCGCCGCGCGCTTCGATGGCCCCGAGAGCGAGATCGATCTCGCCCCGCGCGAGGGGCACGAGCAGGAGTTCGACGCTTGGCAATGGGTTACGCTCGCCGAGTTGCCGTCGCTCGTCGTGCCGTTCAAGCGCCAGGTTTATCTGCGCGTGATCGAGGAACTCGGCCCGCTTACGGCGAAACCTAAAGATTGAGCGCGGTCTGCACTTGGCGCAGATGGTCGAGCTTGGTCTGGGCGCGGTCGCGAACGGCGCCCTCCGCGGCATCGGCCACGTCCTCCTCCGCATCCTTGACCGCTTGCGCCAGCCGGCCGGAATCGAGCTCGATGAGGTCGATCGCCGTCTCGGCGAGGACGGTAAGCCCAGTAGGCCCAACCTCGGCGAAACCCCCGCGGATGAAGAAGCGCCGCTGCTCGCCGCCTGGGTAGCCGATATCGAGCAACCCCGGCCGAAGCGTAGTCAGCACCGGCGCGTGATGGGCGAGCACGGTCATGTCGCCCTCGGCGCCCGGCACCAGCACCTGCTCCACGTCGTCGGAGACGAGCAGCCGTTCCGGCGAGACCAGCTCGAACTTGAAAGCGTCAGGCATTTACGCGACCTCGGCGGCGAGCTTCTCGGCCTTGGCGACGGCCTCCTCGATGGTGCCGACCATGTAGAACGCGGCTTCCGGCAGATGATCGTAGTCGCCTTCGCAAAGGCCCGTGAAGCCCTTGATGGTGTCGGCGAGATCGACGAACACGCCCGGCGAGCCGGTGAACACCTCGGCGACATGGAACGGCTGCGACAGGAAGCGCTCGATCTTGCGGGCGCGAGAGACGGTGATCTTGTCCTCCTCGGACAGTTCGTCCATGCCGAGAATGGCGATGATGTCCTGCAGCGCCTTGTAGCGTTGCAGGATCTCCTGCACCCGGCGAGCAACGGCGTAATGCTCCTCGCCCACCACTAGCGGCGACAGCATGCGCGAGGTCGAGTCGAGCGGGTCCACGGCGGGATAGATGCCCTTCTCGGCGATGCCACGCGACAGCACGGTAGTGGCGTCTAAGTGTGCGAAGGAGGTGGCGGGCGCCGGGTCGGTCAAATCGTCGGCCGGCACGTAGATCGCCTGCACCGAGGTGATCGAGCCCTTCTGGGTGGTGGTGATGCGCTCCTGGAGCGCGCCCATGTCGGTGGCGAGCGTCGGCTGATAGCCCACGGCGGAGGGGATGCGGCCGAGCAGCGCCGACACCTCTGATCCCGCCTGGGTGAAGCGGAAGATGTTGTCGACGAAGAACAGCACGTCCTGTCCCTGGTCGCGGAAGTACTCGGCGACCGTCAGGCCGGAGAGGCCGACGCGCGCGCGGGCGCCGGGCGGCTCGTTCATCTGGCCGTAGACCAGCGCGCATTTGGAGCCGGCGGCGCTGCCGGTCTTGCGCGGATCCTTGTTCACGCCGGAATCGATCATTTCGTGATAGAGGTCGTTGCCTTCACGGGTGCGCTCGCCGACGCCGGCGAACACCGAATAGCCGCCGTGCGCCTTGGCCACGTTGTTGATCAACTCCATGATCAGCACGGTCTTGCCGACGCCGGCGCCGCCGAACAGGCCGATCTTGCCGCCTTTGGCATAAGGCGCGAGCAAATCCACGACCTTGATGCCGGTGACCAGAATCTCGGCCTCGGTCGACTGGTCGACATAAGACGGAGCGGGGGCGTGGATCGGCCGCTTGTCGGTGGTCTTGATCGGGCCGGCCTCGTCGACCGCCTCGCCGACCACGTTCATGATGCGGCCCAAAGTCTCTTCGCCCACCGGCACCGCGATCGGCTCGCCGGTATCGACCACCTCCTGGCCGCGCACCAGACCTTCCGTCGAGTCCATGGCGATGGTGCGCACGGTGTTCTCGCCGAGATGCTGGGCAACTTCGAGCACGAGGCGGTTGCCGTGATTGTCGGTCACGAGCGCGTTGAGAATCTCGGGCAGCTGGTCGGCGAACTGGACGTCGACGACGGCGCCCATGACTTGGCGCACTTCGCCCTTGGCGCCTTCGCCTGCCGCAATCTTCTTCTCTTGCTTCTTGGTCTCTGCAATCACGGGGGATTTTTTTGCCATTGCAAAATTTCCTTACGGTCTCTCGATGACTAGATGGCCTCGGCGCCGGAGATGATTTCGATCAGCTCCTTGGTGATCATGGCCTGGCGCGAGCGGTTATATTTCATGGTCAGGCGATCGATCATGTCGCCGGCATTGCGGGTGGCATTGTCCATGGCGCTCATGCGGGCGCCCTGCTCGGACGCTGAGTTCTCGAGCAACGCCTTGAAGATCTGCACGGCGATGTTGAGCGGCAGAAGCTCGGTCAGGATATCGGCCTCGTCAGGCTCGTATTCGTAGACCGCGCCGCCAAGCGCGGCCTCCGGCGAGGACGACGAGGCGGGGATGGTGGCCGGGATTATCTGCTGCGCTGTCGGAATCTGGCTGATCACCGAGCGGAAGCGGGAGAAGAACAACGTCGCGACATCGAAAGCGCCGTCGGCGAACAGGGCGAGCACCTTCTCCGCCGCCCGCTCGGCATGCTCGAAAGCGAGCTGACGCACCCCCCGCAACTCGATGAGATCGATGATGAGCGGCGCGTAAAGGCGCCGCAACTGGTCGTTGCCCTTCTTACCGACGCAGAGGATCTTCACCTGCTTGCCGTCGGCCAGCAGCCGATTGATGTGCTCGCGGGCAAGCCGCACGATGGACGAATTGAACGCGCCGCAAAGACCGCGCTCTGCGGTGCAGACCACGAGCAAGTGGACTTGATCCTGCCCCGTCCCAACCATCAATGGCGGGCCGCCTTCGCGCCCCCTGAGCACGGTGGCGAGATTGGCCAGCACCGCCTCCATGCGGGTGGCATAGGGTCTCGCCGCCTCGGCCGCGGTCTGGGCACGCCTAAGCTTCGCCGCGGCCACCATCTGCATGGCTTTGGTGATCTTCTGCGTCGCCTTCACGGAAGCGATGCGGTTACGTAGGTCTTTCAGCGACGGCATGGCTCAGTCACTCACGCCCTTCCTAGGCGAAGGATTTGGCGAATTTGTCGACGGCCGCTTTCAGCTTGTCGCCGGTCTCCTTGGAGATTTCTTTCTGTTCGCGGATCGCGTCGAGGATGCCGGCATGCTCGGCGCGCATATAACGGAGCAACTCGGCCTCGAAACGGCTGACATCGGCGACCTTGATCGGGTCGAGATAACCGTTCACGCCGGCATAGATGACCACGACCTGTTCCTCGACCTTGAGCGGCGAGAATTGCGCCTGCTTCAGCAACTCTGTCAGCCGCGCGCCGCGATTGAGCAGTCGCTGGGTAGTGGCGTCGAGGTCTGAGCCGAACTGGGCGAAGGCGGCCATCTCGCGATATTGGGCGAGTTCGCCTTTGATCTTACCGGCCACCTGCTTCATGGCCTTGACTTGGGCGGCTGAGCCCACGCGCGACACCGACAGGCCGACATTCACCGCGGGGCGGATGCCCTGGTAGAACAAGTCGGTCTCGAGGAAGATCTGGCCGTCGGTGATGGAGATCACGTTGGTCGGGATATAGGCCGACACGTCGTTGGCCTGGGTCTCGATCACCGGCAGGGCGGTCAGCGAGCCCGATCCGTTGTCCTTGTTCAGCTTGGCGGCGCGCTCCAGCAGCCGCGAATGGAGGTAGAACACATCGCCGGGATAGGCCTCGCGACCCGGCGGGCGGCGGAGCAGCAGCGACATCTGGCGATAGGCCACCGCCTGCTTGGACAAATCGTCGTAGAACACGACGGCATGCATGCCGTTGTCGCGGAAGAACTCGCCCATGGCGCAGCCGGAGAAGGGCGCGAGATATTGCATCGGCGCAGGGTCGGACGCCGTGGCGGCGACGATGATGGAGTAGGGCAGCGCGCCGTTGTCCTCCAGCACCTTGACGAATTGCGCAACGGTCGAGCGCTTCTGGCCGATGGCAACATAGATGCAATAGAGGCTCGACTTGTCGTCACCCAGCGCATTGATCGATTTCTGATTGAGGATGGTGTCGAGGATGATGGCGGTCTTGCCGGTCTGGCGGTCGCCGATGATCAGCTCGCGCTGGCCGCGGCCGATCGGGATCAGCGCGTCGATCGCCTTCAAGCCGGTCTGCATCGGCTCGTGCACCGACTGGCGGGGAATGATGCCGGGTGCCTTGACGTCGACGCGACGCTTCTCCTGCGCTTCGATCGGGCCCTTGCCGTCGATCGGATTGCCGAGAGCGTCGACCACGCGGCCGAGCAGCGCCTTGCCGACCGGCACCTCGACGATGGCGCCGGTGCGCTTGACGACGTCGCCTTCCTTGATGTGACGGTCGTCGCCGAAAATCACGATGCCGACATTGTCGACTTCGAGATTGAGCGCCATGCCGCGGGTGCCGTCGGCGAACTCGACCATCTCGCCGGCCTGGACCTTGTCGAGGCCGTAGACGCGGGCGATGCCGTCGCCGACCGACAGCACCTGGCCGATCTCGTCGACTTGCGCCTCTTGGCCAAAATTCTTGATCTGCTCCTTGAGGATCGCGGAGATCTCAGCGGCCCGGATATCCATTAGCCAACCTCTTTCATGGCGACTTTGAGAGAATTCAATCTGGTGCGCAGCGACGTATCGATCATGCGGCTGCCGACCTTGACGACGAGGCCGCCGAGCAGCGAGGGATCGACCCGCTCCTCGAGCATGACCTCCTTGCCGAGCGCGGCCTTCAACGCCTGCTTCAGCGCGATGATTTGGGTCTCGGTGAGCTTCGACGCGGCAGTGACCGAGGCGCTCATCTCGCCCCGGTGGCGCGCCAGCATGGCGCGGAAGGCGCGGGCCATATCCGGCGTGGCGAATAGGCGGCGGTTCTTGGCGGCGAGCAGCAGGAAATTCCGCGTCAGCCCCTCGATCTTCAACTCTTCAAGAATGGCGGCCAGCGCGCGGCCCTGCTCATCGGCGGAAAACACGGGGCTTTTGACCAGCCGGGTCAGGTCCTCGAAGGCGTCGAGTGCCTCGCCGAAGCGGTTGAGGTCGGCCTCGATCTGCTCGAGCGCTCGCGCCTCGAGGGCAAGCTCGAACAGAGCGGTCGCATAACGGCCGGCTACGCCCGAACTGGTGTCGACCTCTCCTGCCACCCGTAAACGCCTTTCCTCCCGAACGCGCGCTTCTTTAAGACGCCTCGTCCCCGGAGCCGAAAAATGTTGGATTGGCGCTCCCGCGTCAACAGGGCGACGCCCTGCCGGACGACCCCCCGGAAGCCCGCCGAGCCTGTAACATATGGGGGAAGGGGGTGCAATATCGGGAGCGCCCGAAACGCCCAAAGAAAAGGGCTTTGCGGGGCCGGTTTCTAGGCTGTAAGCAGCCTCCCGCGACATGGATCAGGAGGCTCAAGGGCGAGCGATGGCAGCGGGTCGAAGGACGAAAACGCAGGCGCCGAAAATGGAGCCGCTCTGGGAGCGTTTGGAAGCCAACATCGCCTGGTACGACGGCAAGGCCAAGGCCAACCAGCGCGCCTATAAAGCCTCGAAGATCGCCATCATTCTGCTGGCTGTGTCGATCCCCATCCTGGCCGAATACGGCAAACTCCCCGGGCTGCACGATACGCGCGCGCTGCTCGTCGCCATCGCCGCCGGCGCGATCCTGCTGTTCGAAGGGCTGCAACAGATCAACAAATGGCAGGAGAACTGGATCCTCTATCGCGCCACCTGCGAGGGCTTGCGCAACGAGCAGCATCTGTTCTTCGAGAAGGCCGGTCCTTACGCCAATCTCAGGCCGGAGGCGGCACAGCGGCTGCTTGCCGAACGGGCGGGGGCGCTGGTTTCGGCCGAGCACTCCAAATGGGTGCATGCCCGTGCCGAAAAGTCCGAGACGACCACGGTCACCTGACCACTTTCCATTGAAAATCGTTGGGATTCCGCGTCGGGCCGACCCAAGCGGTCCTCGCCGAACAAGAAAGATATATCTTGCGATAGCTACGATGGCGTATTATCTTGCGATATATCTTTTTAGAGGAGAATACGAAGATGCATGGACTGAGACATTCCGAAGACCGCTGTAGCGGCAAACATTGGGCGGGCCGGCGTTTCGGCCGCTTTGGCGGTGGAGGGCCGGGCTGGGGTCGTGGCCCCGAGGGCGGCGGCGGCGACTGGTTCCGCGTCGGGCGCATGCTCGCCCAAGGCGACCTCAAGTTGCTCGCGCTGGCGCTGATCGCCGAGCAGCCGCGCCACGGTTACGAGTTGATCAAGCTGATCGAGGAGAAGACGAGCGGGGCCTATAGTCCGAGCCCGGGCGTGGTCTATCCGACGCTCACCTTCCTCGAGGAGGCGGGCTATGTCACCGCCGAGAGCGAGGGTGCGAAGAAGCGCTACACAATCACCGAGGAAGGCCGCAGTCATCTCGACGAGAATCGCGACATCGCCGACATGGTGCTGGCGCGGCTCGAAGCTCTCGGCAAGAAGCTCGCGCGTAGACGGCGCGCATGGGAGGATCGGCACGGCGACGACGACGCCAGCATGCCGAAGCTTATCAATGCCGCGCTCGACAATCTGCGCGAGGTCGCGGCGAAGCGGCTGGAGGCGAGCGAGGACGCCGAAACCAAGATCGTGGAGATCCTTGCGCGCGCCGCGCAGGAAATTCGGGGCTCGTAAAGCTGCTCACAGGAAACTATAGGGATCGACGTCAACGCTAAGCCGCACGTCGCCTTTGGCCTTCGGCACTTGGCTGAGCCAGAGGCGGAGATAGGCTTGTAGGTCGGCCTCGCGCGCGGCTTTGACTAATAGCCGATAGCGATGGCGCCCGCGGATCACCGAGAGTGGCGCCTCTGCCGGCCCCAGCACCTGGATCTTGGCTGCCGGCGGCGCGGCGAGCGCCACGGCGCGGGCATATGACTCTGCGGCATCGCGGGCGCTGGCGCTGACCAGAAGCGAAGCGAGGCGTCCGAATGGCGGCAGCGTCGCCTCACGACGCGCTTCGATCTCGCGGGCGAGGAATGTGTCGCGATCGCCGGAAACGAGCGCGGCGATCACCGGATGCTCGGGCATATAGGTTTGGATCAGCCCGCGACCGGCAATGGCTTCGCGACCGGCGCGCCCCGTCACCTGACTGAGCAGCTGGAAGGTGCGCTCGGCTGCGCGCGGATCGGCCTGGGCGAGGCCAAGATCGCCATCGACCACCCCAACCAGAGCGAGCCCGGGGAAGTGGTGGCCCTTGGCGACGAGCTGGGTGCCGATGATGACATCGACCTCGCGTTCTTCGATCTCGCGCAAGGTCTGGCGCAGATCGCTGATGCTCGGGGTGAGGTCGCTCGACAGCAGCACGCGGCGCGCCTCGGGAAAGAGCTCGGCCACCTCCTCGGCGATGCGCTCGACGCCCGGCCCGCACGGCACGAGCGAATGCTCGGCGCCGCAATTCGGGCATTGTTCCGGGATCGGCACGAAGGTCCCGCAATGGTGGCATTCGAGCCTGCGGCGGAATCGATGCTCGACCAGCCAGGCCGAGCAATTCGGGCATTCGAATTTGAAGCCGCATTTCCGGCAGAGCGTCACCGGCGCATAGCCGCGGCGATTGAGAAACAGCAGCGCCTGCTCGCCGCGCCCAAGCGTTTCGGCGACCGCATCGACCAGAACCGGCGAGAGCCAGCGCCCGCGCTCTGGGGGTGCACTGCGCATGTCGATGGCGGCAATGGCGGGGAGGCTCGCGGCCTTGTAGCGGACCCCTAGCCGGACATGCTGGTAGCGACCTTGCTCAGCGTTCACCAGACTTTCGATCGAGGGTGTGGCCGAGCTCAGTATCACGGGGCAACGGCCGAGCGAGCCGCGCACCACCGCCATGTCGCGCGCCTGATAGCTGACCCGCTCTTCTTGCTTGTAGCTCTGGTCGTGCTCCTCATCGACGACGATCAGGCCGAGATTGGGGAACGGCAGAAACAGCGCCGAGCGCGCGCCGACCACGAGCTTGGCTTTGTTTTCGGCCACCGCGCGCCAGATGCGGCCGCGCAGCGGCGCCGAGACCCCCGAATGCCATTCGGCGGGGCGCGCGCCGAAGCGCTCCTCGCAGCGGGCGATGAACTGGCTGGTCAGCGCGATCTCGGGCATCAGCACCAGCACCTGCTTGCCGCAGGCCAGCGCGGCGGCGATCGCCTCGAAATAAACTTCGGTCTTGCCCGAGCCGGTGACGCCGTCGAGCAGGCTCACGGCGAATCCGTCGCTTGTATCGGCAAGCAGCTTGCGCGCGGCGTCCGCCTGCTCCTGGGTGAGCGTCGCCCGCTCGCGGGTGAGGTCGAGCGGGATGTCATGCCAGTCCGGGAGCGGCTCGGCGATGAGCGCGCCGGAATCGACCAGCCCGTCGATCACGCCTGGGCTGACGCCGGCCGCTTCGGCGAGGCTCGACTTCACCCAAATGAGACCGTTATTGGCAGCCGACAGCACGCGGGCGCGGGCCGGCGTCATACGCTCGGGCGGAGGCCCGGAGAGCCGCACGCCATAACGCGGCGCGGGCGGATCGAAGGCGCGGCCGGCGCTCATCATCATGCGCAAGACCATGCCGGGGGAGGAGAGCGTGTAGCTCGCCACCCAGTCGGCGAAATCCAGCGAGACGCGCGGCAAAGGCGGCACCTCGTCCACCAGCTCGACGATCTCGCGGAGCTTCTTGCGCTCGATCTGCGGCGGCGTCTCACCCTCCGGCCGTTGCCAGACGACGCCGAGATAGTCGACCGGCCCGAGCGGCACCACGACGAACTGGCCGGGCGCGACCTGCATGCCTTTGGGCACGAGATAGTCGTAAGCGGCCGGCAGCGCGAGCGGCAGCATGACGGGAACCGTCACGGTTGCTTCGGCTTTCGCCGGTGGCGGCTTGGTCTTTGTCTTGGCCAGAGGAGGCTCTTCTCGTTTAGTCTGCGATTAACGACTCAGATGCGCATAGTAGCCTCTCGCGCGCGCCGTTCATCCGCGTCGATTCGAGGGAACGCCAGCTTGGCGGAAGACGCCAAATCACCTGGATATATGGGGTCGCCTTACGTCAAGGAGGCGGTCGAAAGCTGGCTTGCCTATCTCACCATCGAGCGCCAGCTCGCCGCCAATACGGCCGAGGCCTATGAGCGGGATGTCTCCCAGTTCCTCGCCTTCTTCGCCGCTAAGCTCAACACGCTGCCCGACATGAAGCAGCTCTTGGCGCTGCAAGCGCGCGACGTGCGTGGCTTTCTTGCGGCGCGGCGCAACGAAGGTGTCGGCAGCCGGAGCCTCTCACGCAGCCTGAGCGCGCTGCGCATGTTCTATAAATTCCTCGAGCGGCGGGGCTATGGCAAGAACGACGCGATCCGCGCCGTGTCCTTGCCGAAGCTGCCGCATTCGGTGCCGAAGCCGCTCACCGCGCCGAAGGCGACCGCGCTGGTCGATGGCGCCGATATCGCCTCGCCCGACGCGCCGGAATGGGTGCTGGCGCGCGATACCGCCGTGCTTGCACTGCTCTACGGCTCGGGCTTGCGCATCTCCGAGGCACTGTCGCTCGAACGCAAGGACGCGCCGATCAAAGGCCGCGACATGCTGCGCGTCACGGGGAAGGGCAACAAAACGCGGGTTGTGCCGGTGTTGCCGCTCGTGCGCGAGGCGGTCGAGCGTTATCTCGCGCTCTGCCCGATCAAGCTCGGCTCCGATGATCCGCTGTTCGTGGGCGTCAGAGGCAAGCAGCTCTCGCCCCGTATCATCCAGCTCGGGATCGCCCGTGCCCGCGTGGCGCTCGGCCTCCCGGACACGGCGACGCCGCATGCGCTGCGCCATTCCTTCGCCACGCATCTGCTTGGCGCCGGCGCCGATCTCCGCTCGATCCAGGAGTTGCTCGGCCATGCCAGCCTGTCGACCACGCAAGGCTACACTGAGGTCGACCGGGCGCATCTGCTGAAGACCTACGACAACGCCCACCCCCGCGCCTGACGCTAAATATCCCGGTTTTCCGCATTTTCTTGGCGCGAGCCCAAGTCGCCCATTGCAGTACTGACCGGTCAGTCATTATATTGAGTCAGCTATTGCAAGAGGCGGAGCCATGGCCAGCGAGAAAGCGGTACGAAAAACTCAGACCCCGGGCGTGAAGCGGCGCGAGCGGAAGGACACCCGGCCGCAGGAGATCGTCGCGGCCGCGTTTGAGGAATTCGCCGAGCATGGCTATGCGGCGACCAAGGTCGAAGATGTCGCCGCCCGCGCGCGCGTCAGCAAGGGCCTGCCTTATCTCTATTTCAAGACCAAGGAAGAGCTGTTCAAGGCCGTGGTGCGCAGCGTCATCACCGCGCATTTCGACGCCATGCGCGAGCGGATGGAGAAGACCGAGCTTTCGGTCGAAGCCTTCCTCAAGGGTCCGTTCCTCTCCTTCATCCAAGAGCTGGTCGGCTCCAAGCGCGCCTTCATCGCGCGGCTGTTGATCGCCGAGGGGCACAAGCACCCGGAGCTGACCGCTTTCTACTACGAGCAGGTGGTCTCGCGCGGCATCGAGACTATGACGCGGTTGATCGATCGCGGCGTCGAGAGCGGCGAGTTCAAACCGACGCCCCTGCGCGATTATCCGCAGCTGCTGTTCGCACCGGTGATCACCGCCATCTTCTGGCGTCACCTGTTCGAGCGGCATCACCACCTCGACACCGACGCTCTGCTCCGCACCAATGTCGAGCTGTTGACCGACGCGATCAGGGCGCCCGCGGCCAAGGAACCCGTCCGATGAAGCGAATGGTGATTATCCTTGGCGGCGTCGTGATCGCGGCGGCGCTCATCCTCGTGATGCTGACCTTCCACGCCAACGAGGACGTCGAGTTCCCCGGCTATATGGAGGCCGATCTCGTGCTGGTCGGCTCGGAGCAAGGCGGCCGCATCGCCGCGCTCAGCGTCGAGGAAGGCAATTCGGTCAAGCCAGGCGATCCGATCTTCGTGCTGGAAAGCTCCGAGCAGGAGGCTTCCGTCGCCGGCGCGCGATCGCGCGTGCAGGAGGCGGAGGCGCGGCTCGCCGACGCCAAAGCGGAAATTCAGCGTCCCGACGAGATCAAGGTGTTGGAGGCCGCGCTCAACGAGGCGCAGGCGATGCTGCAGGTGGCGAGTAACAATCTCGACCGCGCACAGTCACTGTACGACAAAGGCTGGAGTACCAAGGCGGCGCTCGACGATGCCGTCGCTCAACACGATCGCAACCAGGCGGTGGTGGCCGAAGCCGAGAAGCGCATCACCGCAGCCAAGCTTCCGGGCCGCTCCGACATGATCGATGCGGCGGCCGCCAACGCCGAGGCCGCGCGCCACGCGCTGAGCGAGGCAGAGCAGAATCTCGCCAAGCGCAAGGTGTTCGCGCCCACTGGCGGTACGGTGGAAGAGGTGTATTTCCGCCCCGGCGAGGTGGTCAATTCCGGCCAGGCGGTGATCGCGCTGCTGCCGCCGCGCAACCTCAAGGTTCGCTTCTTCGTCGCCGAGCCGGTCCGCGCGCGGCTTCAGATCGATCAGAGCATCGAAGTCAGCTGCGATGGCTGCCCGCCCGATCTCCACGCCAGAATCAATTTCATCGCCCGCGAGGCCGAGTTCACTCCGCCGGTAATCTTTTCGCGCGAGCAGCGGGAGAAGCTCGTTTATCTCGTCGAGGCGCGCCCGGAGAGCGAAGCCACCGCTCTCACCGCCGGGCAGCCGGTGACGGCAACGCTCGGGCCGGGCCAGCAGGTGGTGCGGCAATGAAGGAAATCGCCATCGACGTGCATGGGCTCACCAAGAGCTTCGGCGCGCGCACGGTCGTGCACGATCTCAGCCTGCAAGTGCCGAAGGGCGAGATCTACGGCTTTCTCGGACCTAATGGCAGCGGCAAGACCACGACGCTGCGCATGCTGTGCGGGCTGCTCACTCCCGACGCCGGCGAAGGCACCTGTCTCGGCTACGACATCCGCACCCAGTCCGACGCGATCAAGCGCAATGTCGGCTATATGACGCAGCGCTTCAGCCTCTACACCGACCTCTCGATTCGCGAGAATCTCGAATTTGTCGCGCGCGTCTATGGCGTTCCCGACCCGCGCCAGGCGGCGCGGCAGGCGATCGGACGGCTCGGGCTTTCCACCCGCGCCGAGCAGCTGGCCGGCGAATTGTCGGGCGGCTGGAAGCAGCGGCTTGCGCTTGGCGCCTGCATTTTGCCGCAACCCAAGCTGCTGCTGCTCGACGAGCCCACGGCCGGCGTCGATCCCAAGGCGCGACGCGAGTTCTGGGACGAGATCCACAACCTCGCGGCCGAGGGCATCACCGTGCTGGTCTCCACCCACTACATGGACGAGGCCGAGCGCTGTCACGAGATCGCCTATATCGCCTATGGCGAGCTGTTGGCGAAGGGCACCGCACGCGAGGTGGTCGCGCAATCGAAGCTGAGCACGTGGATCGTCTCGGGCAAGGATTTGCACCGCCTCGCCACCAAGCTCGAAACCTGCGACGGCGTGGACATGGTCGCGCCGTTCGGCGCCGAGCTGCATGTGTCGGGGCGCGATAAGCGCGCACTCGATGACGCGATCGAAGCAGCGAAAAAATCCGACGGCGCGCATCACTGGACGCGCGGCGAGCCGTCGCTGGAAGACGTGTTCATTCTGCTGATGGACAAGGCCAAGGACAATTACGCATGAGCCCCTCCGGCTATAACGGCGCGGCCGAACACGATCCCGGCTTCCTCCGCCGCATGTGGGCGATGGTGGTCAAGGAGTTCGTGCAGATGCGGCGCGACCGCATGACCTTCGCCACCATGATCTTCGTGCCGATCCTCCAGCTCACGCTGTTCGGCTACGCCATCAACACCGATCCCAAGCAGCTGCCGACGGCCGTGCTGGTCCGCGACGATGGCCCGCTGACCCGCGCCGTGCTGGCGGCGATGCACAACACCGACTATTTCGATTTTCGCTGGCAGGTGCGCGATCCCGAGGAGCTCGACAAGCTCATCCGGTCGGGCGATGCGCAATTCGGCATCGAGATTCCGGCGAGCTTCGAGCGCGATGTTCGCCGCGGCGACCGGCCGGCGATCCTGGTGATTGCCGACGCCACCGATCCCGTGGCGACGGGAACCGCGATCTCGGCGGTAGAGGGGCTGATCGGCACGGCGCTGAGGCGCGAGCTGCGCGGGCCGGACGCCAGCGTCAAGGCGACCTCGCCACCGTTCGAGCTCATTCTACAGCGCCGCTACAACCCGGAAGGCATCACGCAATACAATATCGTGCCCGGGCTGCTCGGCGTGGTGCTGACCATGACCATGATGATGTTCACCGCGCTTGCGGTGACGCGCGAGATCGAGCGAGGCACGATGGAAAGCCTGCTCGCCATGCCGATCAAGCCGGTCGAGATCATGATCGGCAAGATCGCGCCTTTCGTGCTGATCGGCTTCGTGCAGATGACCATCATCATCGGTGCGGCGCATTTCCTGTTCGATGTGCCGATCATGGGCAGCGTATGGCTGTTGGTGGCGCTGTCGACGCTGTTCGCCGCCGCCAATCTCGCGGTGGGCTATACGTTTTCGACGTTCGCCAACAACCAGCTGCAAGCGGTGCAGATGACGTTCTTCTTCTTCCTGCCGAATATCCTGCTGTCGGGATTTATGTTCCCGTTCCGCGGCATGCCGGAATGGGCGCAGGCTATCGGCGCGGCGCTGCCGCTCACGCATTTCCTGCGCATCGTGCGCGGCATCACCTTGAAGGGCACCGGCTTCGCCGACATGCAGATGGACGTGTTCGCGCTGTTCTTGTTCATGGCCGTGGCCATGGGGCTCGCCCTGTTCCGTTTTCGCCGCACGCTGGACTAGTGCATGCGCGGCATCGGTCGTGCTCGACCGAGGAACGTGTTAGAACACGCCAGATATTGGAGGTGGCGTGCGCTGGTTCGCGTTCATCCTTGGGGCGATCGGCCTGTCCGCTCTCGTGCGGGGCGCGGCCCCGCGTTCGCGAGACTTGCGTGTTGTGCGCCACCCGGTGACGACGAAATTTTCTTGGGTAAAGCTTCCGCCGGTTGGCGTACCGGCGGTCGCTTCCGGCGCAACCGCGCTGGGCACATTGGCGGTTGGAAGCCTCGCCGTTGCGGGGCTGGCAATTGGCGCACTCGCCATCGGTGCGCTGGCGGTCGGCAGACTGGAGATCCGCAGCGCCCGGCTGCGCAAGGTTGAGATCGACGACCTTACGGTTCGCCGCCTCCGTGTAGTCGAGCAGCCGGGTGAGGGATCGACCTGACGGCGCCGCTCACATATGAATGGCGCGCTTGTCGACGGCGAGCGCCGCCTCCTTGATTGCCTCGTTCAGCGTCGGGTGCGCGTGGCAAATGCGCGCGAGGTCCTCGGCCGAGCCGCCGAACTCCATCAGCACAGCGGCCTCGGCGATCATGGTGCCGGCATCGGCGCCGATGATATGCACGCCGAGCACGCGGTCGGTGGCGGCTTCGGCAAGAATCTTGACGAAGCCTTCGGTGGTGCGGTTGACCTTGGCGCGGCCATTGGCGGTGAAGGGAAACTTACCGACGGTGTAGGCGATGCCCGCCTGTTGCAACTCCTCCTCGGTCTTGCCGACCGAGGCGACTTCCGGAGCCGTATAGACCACGCTCGGGATCACGTCGTAATTCACATGTCCGGCCTGGCCCGCCAGGATTTCGGCGAGAGCGATGCCTTCGTCCTCGGCCTTATGCGCGAGCATTGGTCCCCGGATCACGTCGCCGATGGCGTAGATGCCGTGCCACGCTGGTGGCGAAATGCTCATCGACGATGACGCGGCCGCGATTGTCGGTTTTTACGCCGCTCTCCGCGAGACCGAGGCCTTGCGTGTTGGGCACGCGGCCGACGGCGACGAGCACGACATCGCATTCGAGCGTCTCGGCCTTGCCGCCCTTGGCCGGTTCGAGCGTGAGCTTGAGCGACTTGCCCTTGGCGTCGACGCCGGCGACCTTGACGCCAAGCTTGAAAGTGAGGCCCTGCTTGGTCAGCACGCGCTGGAGCTGCTTCGCCACCTCGCCGTCAAGCCCCGGCGCCAGGCGATCCAGCATCTCGACCACGGTGACGGTCGAGCCGAGCCGCGACCAGACCGAGCCGAGCTCGAGCCCGATATAGCCCGCGCCGATCACCACCAGCCGCTTCGGCACCTCCGGCAGCGACAGCGCGCCGGTCGAGGAGACGATGCGCTGCTCGTCGATGGTAATGCCGGGCAGGTTGGCCACCTCGGACCCGGTGGCGATGGCGATGGCCTTGGCCTCGACCACCTGCTTCTCGCCATTGATGAACGTGACCTCCACCTTGCCCTGATCGAGGATGCGGCCGGCGCCGTGGAAGTGATCGATCTTGTTCTTGTTCAACAGGAAGGCGACGCCGTCGACATTGCCTTTCACACCCTGATCCTTGAAAGCAAGCATGGCGGCGAGATCGAGCTCGGGCTTGACCTTGATGCCCATGGCGGCGAAGCCGTGGTCGGCTTCGGCGTAGGCCTCGCTCGCATGCAGCAGCGCCTTGGACGGAATGCAGCCGACATTGAGGCAGGTGCCGCCATGGGTGGCGCGCTTCTCCACCACCGCCACCTTCATCCCTAGTTGCGCGGCGCGGATGGCGCAGACATAGCCGCCAGGCCCGGTACCGATGACGATGAGATCGTATTGGCTCATTTGGGGCGGCTTACCACAAATCGTTCAGCGGGGCAGCCGCCGCGGCCCTAAAGATCGAGGACGAGGCGCTTGGGGTCCTCGATGGCCTCCTTGATGCGCACCAGGAAAGTGACGGCCTCCTTGCCGTCGACCAGGCGATGATCGTAGGAGAGCGCGAGATACATCATCGGCCGCGCCACGATCTGGCCGTCGCGCACCACGGCGCGCTCCTCGGTACGGTGCATGCCGAGAATGCCCGATTGCGGCGCGTTGAGGATCGGGGTGGAGAGCAGCGAGCCGTAAACTCCGCCATTGGAGATGGTGAAGGTGCCGCCTTGCATCTCCTCCAAGCTCAGTTTGCCGGCCTTGGCCCGCGCGCCGAAATCGGCGATCGCGCTCTCGATCTCGGCGAGGTTCATGGCGTCGGCGTTGCGCAGCACCGGCACGACGAGACCGCGCTCGGTGCCGACGGCGACGCCGATGTGGTAGTAGTTCTTGTAGACAATGTCCTCGCCGTCGATCTCGGCATTGACCGCGGGAATCTCCTTCAGCGCCTGCACCGCGGCTTTGACGAAGAAGCCCATGAAGCCGAGCTTGACCCCGTGCTTCTTCTCGAACGCTTCGCGATAATCCTTCCGGAGCTGCATCACCGCGCTCATATCCACGTCGTTGAACGTGGTCAGCATCGCGGCGGTGTCTTGCGCCTCCTTCAGCCGCTTGGCGATGGTCAGGCGCAGCCGCGTCATGCGCACGCGCTCTTCGCGCGAGGCATCGTCCGGTGCGAGCGGGGCGCGGGGCGGGACGGGAGGCCTCGGCTTCGGCTCGCGCTTCAACAGCGCGTCGGCGGCGTCGGCGATGCTCGTGACCGGCGCAGCGGGACGCTTGGCGAGCACGTCTTGCTTCAAGACTTGGCCGCGGCGGCCGGAGCCCTTGACGTCGTGGGCGTCTAACCCCGCCTCGACGATCAGCTTTCGCGCCGCAGGTGAAGGCGGCATCTCCTCACCACTCACTTCCTCTCGCGGCATCGGCTCACGTTCGAGCACTTTGGGCTCGGTTGGCGCCGGCGCGCGTAATGCGGGCTCCTCGGCGATCGCCGATGCTTCGACCGCGGCGAGGCTGAGCGTCGCCGCTTCAGCCTTGGGTTTGGCGGTCTCCGGCTTGACTTTGGCGGGCTTGGCCTCGCCGTCGCCTTCGCTGATGGCGCCGAGCAGCGCGCCGACCGGAACGGTCTCGCCGGTCTTCACTGCGATCTCGGCCAACACGCCCGAGGCGGGAGCCGGCACCTCGACCGTCACCTTGTCGGTCTCGAGTTCGACTAGAGGCTCGGCGGCGGCCACCGTATCGCCGGCCTGCTTGAACCATTGGCCGACCGTAGCCTCCACGATCGACTCTCCCAGATTCGGCACCCGGATCTCAGTCGCCATGGCCGTCGCCTCTATGGTCTTCGCCTAACCAAGCGCTTCGTCGAGAAAAGCCTTGAGCTCGCGCACGTGCTTGCTCATCAGTCCGGTCGCGGTCGCCGCCGAGCTTGGACGGCCGGCATAACGCGGGCGTCTGTGCTTGGCGCCGATATGGTCGAGCACCCATTCGAGGTTTGGCTCGATGAAGCTCCACGCGCCCATATTTTTGGGTTCTTCCTGGCACCATACCATCTCCGCGTCCTTGAAGCGGTTCAGCTCCTGAATCAGCGCGCGGGCGGGGAAGGGATAAAGCTGCTCCATGCGCAGCAGATAGACGTCGTCGATGCCGCGCTTCTCGCGCTCGTCGTAGAGATCGTAATAGACCTTGCCCGAGCAGAGCACCATGCGCCTGATCTGGTCATCCGGGGCGAGCTTGATCGCCTGGCCGGGAAGGAACTGGGCGTCGTCCCATAGCAGGCGGTGGAAGCTCGAATCCGGGCCGAATTGCTCCAAATTCGATACCACGCGCTTGTGACGGAGCAGCGACTTCGGCGTCATCAGCACCAGCGGCTTGCGGAACGACCGGTGCAGCTGGCGGCGCAGAGCGTGGAAATAATTGGCGGGAGTGGTGCAATTGGCGATCTGCCAATTGTCCTCGGCGCAAAGCTGGAGATAGCGCTCGAGCCGGGCCGAGGAATGCTCCGGTCCCTGGCCCTCATAGCCATGCGGCAGCAGCAGCACCAAACCTGACATGCGCAGCCATTTGCGCTCGCCGGAGGAGATGAACTGGTCGACCACCACTTGCGCGCCATTGGCGAAGTCGCCGAACTGCGCCTCCCACAGCACCAGCGCGTTCGGCTCGGCGAGGCTATAGCCGTATTCGAAGCCGAGCACCGCCTCCTCGGAAAGCATCGAGTTGATTACCTCGAACCGCGCCTGATCCCGGGCCAAGTGCTTTAGCGGGGTGTATTTCTTCTCGTTCACCTGATCCATCAGCACGGCGTGGCGCTGTGAAAAGGTGCCGCGCTCGGAATCCTGGCCCGATAGGCGTACCGGAAAGCCTTCGATCAGCAGCGTGCCGTAGGCGAGCGCCTCGGCGGTGGACCAGTCGATGCCTTGACCCTCGTCGATCGTCTTGCGACGGGCGGACATGATGCGGACGATGGTCTTATGCGGGGTGAAACTTTTCGGGAAAGTGGTGAGCTTGCGCCCGACCTCTTTCAGCAAATCGAGATCGACGCCGGTCACGCCGCGGCGCGCACCTTCGTCCGCATGACCGATGCCGGACCATTTGCCGTCGAGCCAGTCGGCGCGGTTCGGACGATAGGCCTCACCGGCGGCGAACTCCTCCTCGAGAAAGTTGCGGAAATCCGCCTGCATGCGGTCGACCTCCTCGCGGCTGAGGAGGCCCTCTTCGATCAGGCGGTTCGAATAGACTTCGACCACGCCGGGGTGTCCGGCGATGCGCTGATACATCAGGGGCTGGGTAAAAGCGGGTTCGTCGGCCTCGTTATGGCCGTGGCGCCGGTAGCAGAACATGTCGATGACGACCGGCTTGCCGAAGCGCTGCCGGAACTCGATGGCGATCTTGGTGACATGCACCACGGCCTCGGGATCGTCGCCGTTCACGTGGAAGATCGGCGCGTCGATCATCTTGCCGACATCGGAGGGGTAGGGCGAGGAGCGCGAGAAGCGCGGCGCGGTGGTGAAGCCGATCTGATTGTTGACGATGAAGTGCAGCGAACCGCCGGTGCGGTGGCCGCGCAAGCCGGAGAGGCCAAGGCATTCCGCCACCACGCCCTGACCAGCGAACGCGGCGTCGCCATGCAGCAGCAGCGGCAGCACCGACTTCCGATCGTCGTCCTTGCGCTGGTCCTGCTTCGCCCGCACCTTGCCGAGCACGACGGGATCGACGATCTCCAGATGCGAGGGATTGGCGGTGAGCGAGAGATGCACCCGGTTCTCGTCGAACTCGCGATCTGATGAGGCGCCGAGATGATACTTCACGTCGCCCGAGCCCTCGACATCGTCGGGATGCGCCGAGCCGCCTCTGAACTCGTTGAAGATTGCCCGGTAGGGCTTGCCCATCACATTGGCGAGCACGTTCAAGCGGCCGCGATGCGGCATGCCGATGACGATCTCGTTGACGCCGAGCTGGCCGCCGCGCTTGATGATCTGCTCCATCGCCGGCACGACCGACTCGCCGCCATCAAGCCCGAAGCGCTTGGTGCCGGTGTATTTGAAGTTGAGGAAGCGCTCGAAGGCCTCGGCCTCGATCAGCTTTTTGAGGATCGCCTTCTTGCCGTTCGGCGTGAAGCTGATCTCACGGCCCTCGATGCGGTCCTGGATCCAGGCGCGCTGCTCGGGGTCGGAGATGTACATGTACTCGACGCCGATATGACCGGAATAAGTGCGCTTCAGGATTGAGAGCACCTCGCGCAATGTGCCGAATTCGAGGCCAAGCGCGCCGCCGAGATAGATTGGGCGGTCGTAGTCGGCTTTGGTGAAACCGTAGGTCTTGGGCTTGAGCTCGGGATGCTCGCGGCGGGTGACGAGCTCCAGCGGATCGAGCTTGGCGGCGAGGTGGCCGCGGGTGCGATAGGCGCGGATCAGCATGCGCGCGCCCAGCGTGTCTTGCGCCGCGGCAAGCGCCTCACGCTGGCTCAGCGCGCCGCGCGGTGCTGCCGGCGCGAGCGCCGTTCCTTGCGAAGGCGCCCAGGACGGCCCACGCGCCGCGGCGATGACGTCGTCCCTATGATCATCGAGGCTAGAAAAAAACGCGCGCCACTCGGAATCGAGCGAGGCGGGGTCTTCTTCGTAGCGAGCGTAGAGCTCGGCGAGATAGGTGGCGTTGGCGCCTTGCAAGAACGACGTGCGGAGAAACACGTCGTTCAGTTCGTGTCGCGTCATTTAAGTCAACCCTGCCGGCCGTTGAAGGGCCACCGGCGTGCCCGGCAAACAAGGCGAGCTTTGGGCGCTCGCCTCAGCTGTCATTTAATAATCGTGCAAGGGTTGTTCCAAGGGCGGCAGGCGAGTTTGCCACGACAATTCCCGCCTCGCGCATTGCCTCAATTTTGTGCTTTGCGTCGCCTTTGCCGCCTGAGATCACGGCACCGGCATGGCCCATGCGGCGACCGGGCGGGGCGGTCGAGCCCGCGACAAATCCGACCACCGGTTTCGTATTTCCCGCTGCGATCAGGAATTCGGCGCCGTCTTCTTCGGCACTGCCGCCGATCTCGCCGATCATGATGATCGCCTCGGTCTGATCGTCGCCGAGGAACAGCGACAGCGCATCGACGAAATTCGTGCCGTTGACAGGATCGCCGCCAATGCCGATGCAGGTCGATTGGCCAAGGCCGACGGCGGTGGTCTGCGCCACCGCCTCATAGGTCAGCGTGCCCGAGCGCGAGACGATGCCCACTTTCCCGGGCTTATGGATATGGCCCGGCATGATGCCGATCTTGCATTGGCCGGGGGTGATGATGCCCGGACAATTCGGCCCGATCAGCCGCGTTTCCGAGCCGCACAGCGCGCGCTTGACCTTGACCATGTCGAGTACCGGCACGCCCTCGGTGATGCAAACGACTAGCGGCACGCCGGCGTCGATCGCCTCGAGGATGGCGTCTCCGGCGAAAGCCGGCGGCACATAGACCGCGCTGGCATCGGCGCCGGTTACGGCCATCGCTTCTTTCACCGTGTCGAACACCGGTAGGCCGAGATGCGTGGTGCCGCCTTTGCCCGGCGTCACGCCGCCGACCATCTTGGTGCCATAGGCGATGGCCTGCTCGGAATGGAACGTGCCTTGCGCACCAGTGAAGCCCTGGCAGATGACGCGCGTGTTGTTATCGACGAGGACGGACATGGGACGATCTGATTACCCTGCAAGTTTCAAGCCGCGGCCTTGACGGCGGCGACGGCTTTCTTGGCCGCGTCGTCGAGGTCGTCGGCGGGGATGATGGCGAGACCCGAGTCCCGGAGCAGGGCCTTGCCGCGCTCGACATTGGTGCCCTCGAGCCTGACCACCAGCGGCACGGCAATGTGCATCTCGCGCGCCGCGGCGATGATGCCTTCGGCGATGGTGTCGCAGCGCATGATGCCGCCGAAGATGTTGACCAGCACGCCCTTCACATGCGGGTCGGAGAGGATGATCTTGAACGCCTCGGCCACCCGCTCTTTGCTCGCCCCGCCGCCGACATCGAGGAAATTGGCTGGCTCGCCGCCATAGAGCTTGATGATGTCCATGGTGGACATGGCGAGGCCGGCGCCGTTCACCAGGCAGCCGATCGAGCCGTCCAGCTTGACGTAAGAGAGTCCAAGATTGGCGGCCTCGACCTCGGCGGGATCTTCCTCGTGAATATCGCGCAAGCCGGCGATGTCCTTGTGACGGAATAGCGCGTTGTCGTCGAAGCCGATTTTGGCGTCGAGACACAACAGATTGTTGTCTTTCGTCACCACCAGCGGGTTGATCTCGATGAGGCTCGCGTCCTTCTCCACGAACAGCGTGTAGAGCGATTTGACTAGGGCCGCGCATTGCTTGGCGAGTGGGCCTTGGAGCTTCAACGCCGACGCGATCACCCGGCCATGAAAGTCGCTGATGCCGGAGGCAGGATCGACAGCGAGGGTAACGATCTTCTCCGGCATGTTCGCGGCCACCTCTTCGATGTTCACGCCGCCTTCGGTCGAGGCGACAAAGGCGACGCGGCCCGAGCCGCGATCGACCAACAGCGAGAGGTAGAGCTCGCGGGCGATGGTTGCGTCCTTGACGACATAGACGCGCCGCACCACCCGGCCCTTGGGTCCGGTCTGCGGCGTGATGAGCGGCTTGCCGAGCATGCGGTCGGCCTCGGCGTGCAGTTCCTGCAAGGTCTTCACCAGCTTGATGCCGCCGCCTTTCCCGCGACCGCCGGCATGGATTTGCGCCTTCACCACGAAGGTTTCACCGCCAAGAGTTTTGGCGTGCGCGGCGGCTTCCTGTGGCGTCTCGGCGACGTGGCCTTCGGCTACCGGCGCGCCATAAGCTTGCAGCAGGGACTTGGCCTGATATTCGTGGATGTTCATGGAAGATCCGCGGCCGGTTACCGGCCGCGCCTTAGGCGTTGTAGGGCACCGCTGCTAGGCGTTGGCGAGGCTCGGCGCGATTCTTTGGCACAATTCGACCAGCGCTTGGACCGACTGGACCGAGTGCATGAAAGCGTCCTTCTCGGCCGAGGACAGGTCGAGTTCGATGACGCGCTCGACGCCCTTGGCGCCGATGATGATAGGCACGCCGGCATAGATGCCCTTCACACCATACTCGCCGTTCAGATAGGCGGCGCAAGGCAGCACCCGCTTCTGGTTCTTGAGATAGGACTCCGCCATCTCGAGTGCGGCGGCGGCCGGTGCGTAGAAGGCCGAGCCGGTCTTGAGCAGGCCGACGATCTCGGCGCCGCCGTCACGCGTGCGCTGCACGATGTCGTCAAGCCGCTTCTGGGTGATCCAGCGCATCTTGACCAAGTCGGCCAGCGGAATGCCGGCGACCGAGGAATAACGGATCAGCGGCACCATGGTGTCGCCGTGTCCGCCCATCACCATCGTGCTGATGTCCTCGGGGCTGATGTCGAATTCCTGGGACAGGAAGAAGCGGAAGCGCGCCGCGTCGAGCACGCCGGCCATGCCGACAACTTTATTGCGCGGCAGGCCGCTCGTTTTTTGCAGTGCCCAGACCATGGCGTCGAGCGGATTGGTGACGCAGATGACGAAGGCTTCCGGCGCGTATTTGCGCAAGCCGGCGCCTACCTGCTCCATGACCTTGAGGTTGATCTCGATGAGATCGTCGCGGCTCATGCCGGGCTTGCGCGGAATGCCGGCGGTGACGATCACCACGTCGGCATCTTTGAGCTCGGCGTATTCGTTGGTGCCCTTGAATTTCGGCACGTAGCCCTCGACCGGCGCCGATTGGGAAAGGTCGAGCGCCTTGCCCTGAGGTACTCCGTCGACCACGTCGAATAGGACGATTTCGCCAAGCTCCCGGATACCCGCAAGATGGGCTAGCGTGCCGCCAATCTGGCCCGCGCCGACCAACGCAATACGATTACGCGCCATGATATCCCCTTCCGCTAAGATTGCCCGCAGCCCGCTCCCGCAGGCCAAATATCAATGCGTGGGTTGGTTAAATGCAATCGGGCCCCGGCGCAAGGTGCCAGCCGAGCATGGACCCGTCTAGGGCCTATCGGCTAAGCTCGCGGCTACGACCTTTCTTGGGGGAGGGAGGGGCGCCATGGCGGAAGACGAGGCGGTGGGCGAGCCCCAGACCGAGCATTGGCCGGCCGTAGTCTGGCTCGCCCGGCTCAGCGTCTATTTCCTGGCGCAAGGCGGTCTCGCCCTGTTGGCCTATGCCTATTACGGCTTCGGCAGCAACCCCGACCACTTCCCGCTCGGCTTCCGCATCGACCCGATCCTCGCGGCGATCAATCTCGTCTGGGGGGTGATCGGCACCTATGTCGGCTTCTTCAACCCGCGCTACGCCATCGGCTTCGTGCTCGTCTGCGCCGCGTTCTATACGGTGCTTGCCGTGCTCGGCACCTTCACCTCGCACCATCTCGGCTTGTTGCTCAACGAGCGGGTGAATTTGTTCCATTGGGCGATCGTGCTGCCGGCCTGGGCGATCGGGCTTTATGCGTTGTGGCGCAAGCCGCGCTGACGCTCATTGCGGCGGCGTGGGGACCTCCACCACCAGCGGCGCGTCCTTGGGCTTGATGCGGACGACGAACAGCCGCACCGGCTTGTCGGATCGGTTCATGCCGCGATGCACGACATTCGGCCGGAGATAGGTGGCCTCGCCCGCCTTCAGCTCCTGCACCGGCTCGCCTTCGATCTGAAAGCTGAAATCGCCCTCGACCACATAAGCGATCTCATGCGCGTCGGGATGGATATGCCAGGGCAGCACCGCGCCCGGCGCGAACGTATAGGCTTGCGCCTTCACCTCCTTGTCGGGCTCGTGCGCCATGGCCTCGGCGAAGAGTTGCTGCGAGGTGACGGCGCTCTGGCTATCGGGCTCGCGTGCGAGCACGACGCCCGCGCCGGCTACGACGGCCAGAAGCATGCCGCCGACGATCAAGTTCCGCAGTCGCATGGGCTCACTCCCTCCCGTCATGCATGCCGATTCGCCTCGCTTATTTCGGCCTATAGTCGTGGCGATGGGCAAGCGATTCGCTTCGCCATTCGTTTCGGCATGAAAACCGGTTCGCAGTTTCCCGGATCATGCTTCCAAGGGAGAGCAGCATGAACGTCAATTACGGTATGGAAGGCGCAAAATACGGCATCAGCTTCGGCACCGCGCTGGCGATCGCCATCTCCTACACCAACAACCACTCGATCCTCTGGGCCATCATCCATGGCTTCTTCAGTTGGCTCTATGTGATCTATTTCGCCCTGTTCACATAGCCGGAAAACGGCCATTCGGCTGGGCCCCCGCACGCCCCTTTGTCGACGCCTCGGTTTGAGGCTAAAGTCCGTCCCAGGGAACAGGGTTTGCGTGCGCGGGGGTCAGTCATGTCAATAGTCGTAGGCCGTCCTTTGCGCGGAGCCCTGCTCGGCTCGCTTTCCGGCATGGTTGTGCTGGCGGTTTTGAGCGCGGCGCCGCAAGCCGCGCAGTATGAGCAGCCGCCCAGCTTCACCGCGAGCCAGGCGCTGCCGCCGAACCTGCTGAAGAGCCCGTATTACACCGTGGACAACCGCGTCGCGGTCGAAAACTATCAATATGTGTTCATGGTGAACACGCAGTGGGGCACGTTCACTATCAAGGGGACGACGCTGTTGCGAGTGCGCGCCAGGGAGATGGCGGCGACGGCCAAGCTTGCGGAGATCGACACCGCTGGGACCGTGATGGACGCGGCGGGGCGCACGGCGCTGAAGCCACTCGGCACCGCCAAAGGGCTCATCACCGCGCCGGGCAAAACCATCACCGACACGTTCAAGGGCGTCGGCAATCTGTTCGGCAGCGTCAACGCCGCGATGGAGGCGACCGACCCCCGCAAAGAAGGCATTATCGCCTCGGTGTCAGGGGGCGCCGAAGCGCGCCGCAAGATCGCCTTCGATCTCGGCGTCGATCCTTACACCAGCTTCAAGCCGCTCGATGACGAGCTGACGCGGCTCGCCACGGCCAACGCGGTCGGCGGTACCAGCGTCAACATCGGCCTTGGCTTTGTGACCGGCGGCGTGGGCATCGCTATCAGCGCGACCAGCACCAGTCAAAAGTTGCGCGAGGCCTTGCGGGACAAGACGGCGGCGCAACTCGAGCAGACCGGACGTGAGTTCCTCACGGCCATGGGCATCGCCAAGAGCGCGCAGGACGCGTTCTACGCCAACCCTTACCTGACGCCGACCGACAAGGCGGTGATTGTCGTGGCGCTCAAGACGCTCGGCAATGTGGGCGGCCGGGAAATCTACATAGAGACCGCGGCGCAGGCGATCTCGGTCGAGATGGCATTTTATTATCGCCGCCAGTCGGAGCTCATTGCCAAGTACAATGAGAAGGTGACGCCTGTGCGCGGCTTCGTGCGGGCGGGCCGCGCGCCGATGATCGATACCGGGCGCGGCACGGTGAGCTTGCTGCCGGTCGATTACCTTTATTGGAGTGCGCCGCTGGAGGGTCTCGCCGCTGGCGGCCGCGGCGAAATGTGGATCACGGGGCGGGCAAGCCCGCTGGCGACGTCGCAGCTTGCGGCGCAAGGCTGGACACTGGTGCCGAAGATCGGCGGCAGGCTAGGCGAGTAAGCTAAGCCTATTTCTCGATGCCGATGCCGGGGCCGTTGGTGTGATAGCCCGGACCGAATTCTTGAATTGTAGTGCGGGCCAATATAGCCCCAGCGCGGCCCCGTAAGCCGGTCGCGGATCAGCATGCGCCGTGGCCCGGCGGGCGTTCTGAAATCGCCGTAGGTCGCCGCGCCCTTGTTGACGTAGACATAAACCTTCTGCCGCTTGGCGGCCGCCACGGGCGCGGACGCCAGCACGGCGCCGGCCGCCAGGGCGAGCGCGAGACCGCAAATTCTAGTGAATGTGCTGAGCGTGCTCATGTTCATTCTCCCTTAGGGCGCCGTTTCCCGCCGTCCGCTCCTTGGGCCTGTGCGGCTCCTCGACGATGCGGCGTCGCGCCAAAAGTTCCTTTGCCTTCCGCTTGCGCCATGAAGCGCGCAGTCTGTTAACAAACAGCCAAAGATAGAACGCGGCAATGGCGGTAAGGGCAGCGCCTGCACCAACGATCAACATCGAAGCGCCCTCTCTTCTCTGCTCGTGACTTTACCTATTTAGTCCGGGCGACGCAGTCGGGTTTCGGGCTTAGTGCCGCACCGGCTCGATGGCTCTGAAAGAGCAACTTTTGGGGCAACCCCGGGTTCCCGGCGCAAGTCTGCCCCGGTTGGAAGGGAATCGCTGCCTTGATTATAGAGCGAGACCCAAATGCGGGGATAAGACGCCTCGCCCCTCGCCTGGCGCGAGTCCCAGCGAGGCCGGCCGTCCCGAAGCCTTAAAACCCGAACAGGGCGCGGGTGAAGTCGGTATCGCGACCGGGCTTGTAGCGCCGCTTGGTGACCGGCGGCGTCCAATTCTGGTTGTCGGCCATTTCCTCGTCTTGGCCCCAGCTGTCGGGCACGTAGCCCTTGCCGCTCAGCGCCGCGGTCATCCGGTTGTCGTGGCCGTAGATGTCATTGAAGGTCGTGATCGACCCGTCGTCGTTCACCCGCAGCGTGAAATAGGTGATGTAGACGGGGATGTGCTGGTCGAGCGCGAGGTGGTTGTCGGGCCCGGCATCGAAGGTTGCCTCGACACGGCCCGGGCTCCAGCCCCGGTCATGGGCGAGCAGGATCTCGGCGAGCTTCTCCGGATATTGCACCCGCATGCAGCCATGGCTCTCGGCGCGCACCGGATTGTTGAACAGAAACTTCTGCGTGGTGTCGTGCATGTAGACGTCATGCGCGTTGGGGAACACGAATTTCACGCGGCCGAGCACGTTGCTCGGTCCCGGCGGCTGGACCAGGTCGAAATTGCGGATGTCGTTGCGGCTCCAATCGATCGAATCCGGATCGACGTCGCGGTTGCCGTATTTGATGCGCAGGCCGTGCCGCTGCAGCACCGAAGTGTCCACCCCGCCGCCGAAGAAGCCGCCGCCTTGGCCCATATACGGCGCGATCTCCTCGTTCTTGATGGAGTTGGGCACGTTCCAATAGGGATTGAATACGATCTCCTCCATCTCGTCGGAGAAGATCGGCGTCTGCTTGTCCGGCTTGCCGACCACCACGCGCGTGGTATGGATCGGCTTGCCTTCCTCGACGACGCGCAGCGTGAACTCGGGGATGTTGACCGTCACATAGAATGCGCCGAGGTCATGCGGCAGCCAGCGCCAGCGCTCCATATTGACCAGGATCTGCTTGATGCGCGCGGGGCTGCCCACCGGCTCTTGCGCCGGACCGCCATTGAGCAGGCGGCGCGTGCCGGAGCCGACCATGCCGTCGGGCGAGGCGCCGTTGGACCGCTGGAACTGTTTCACCGCTTCGAGCACCGCTTCGTCGAAGCGGTTCGGGTTCGATCCGGCGGGGAGCTCTAGCCGCTGACGCAGCAGCGCTACCTGCTCGTCGTCGACGCCGAATTTCAACAGCGGTCCGGCCGGGATGGTCACCACGCCGGGCTTCGGCTCCTCGACTTTGCCGCCTCGCAGTTCAAGCAGCTTCTGACGGAGCGCCTCGAATTGCGGCTGATCGGGCTGGAAGCTCCGCAGATAGGCGCCGGGATCGGAGCGGATGGCGATCGACTCCAGCACTTCCGACGGCTTGGGAAGCGCGAGGCTCGGATCGAGATTCTTGCTGACACGCAGGGGATCGATGCGCCCGCCGCGCGCGTCGTTGGCATAGTCGAGCACCGCGTAGCTCACCTTCACCTCGGCGTCGGCGAGCCAATCCTTGGCGCCAAGATCGGAGGAGTGGTAGCCGGCAGGATCGGGAAGCTTGTAATCGGAGGCGGTGAGGCCGTAATCGTCGGCCTTGCCAATCTCGGCCATGACCGACTTGGCGCGAGCGGTCAGACCCTTGTCGTCGACCCACAGCAGCGGCTGGTCGGGAACCAAATAATATTCGATCAGCGCGTTCTTCTGCGCCTTGCGCATGCTGGTATCGCCAGCTTTGTCGGCAAGCAGGCCTTGCACGCCGATGCGCACCGCCTCTTTCTGGTCGATGAGCGCGGTCGGCCCGTCAGGCTCGGCGGCGTAGGCCGGCAGGCAGACCGAAGTCGCGAGCAGCAGCCCTAGTGCAAATGACCTCATCATCAGCTCCCTCGTGCCAGGCGAAATGCCACGCCCAGCAATATCGACCCCGTATCTTCCCCTAACGTGCCCCATCACGCTCCATTCTGCTAGCAAGAAAAACAGCTCAAAATTGGGCTGATTGCGGCTGCAAACCGAAAAAATCCCGAAAATCTTCGATTGAGGCTGGCTCCGCGGAAGATGACGTCTCGGGGGTGATTTGCTTTGCCTCGCGGCATGCGGGTTTCCTGCCGCGACGCACATGCGTCCGGAGTTTGAGGGGGATGGCGCGCCGAACAGCGCAAAGTCCTTTTGGCTCGTGCCTTGCGGCACGCGGGCGCCTTCCGGCGCGCCAGTCACGACGTTTGCGGCATCGGGCCCCGCTTTAGCTTTGCGGTCGGATCGATCTCCGCCGCAACTCTTCAGCCAGCTCCTGGCAGGGACTCCTAGTGGTCCCGGGGGGAGCCCCGTTGCCGCCCGAGTGTCTCGTTGCGACGAGGCCCGCGGGCGCCGCACCCCGTCCCGCTTATCGCAACGCCTCGCGAGAGCGCCCCTTAGAAGGACGAGGTGGGCGCATCTTAAGCGAGGTTTGGCGGGCGGGGATTATGCGGGCATAACTCAAGCATCCGAGCAAGCCTCTGACGGCTTCGCCGGTATGACGGAGCTTTGCTGTGAATGCCCGCCACCCGACACTGTCATTGCCCGGCTCGACCGGGCAATCCAGCCATGGTCGCCCTCGGTTATCTCGCTGGCGCAGCGGTTACTGGATTCCCGCTTTCGCGGGAATGACAGAGGGGGGCGGGCGCACGAAGCTGTGATGTCACGGCGAGCACGGCGCAATTAGACTTCGCGGCGCGTGCCGCAGATGTCCGAAGGAGCCAACATGCAGTCCGCGCATAAATCCGGCGCCGCCATCGCCATCGCCGTGGCCACGCTGATCCTGGCCGGCGCCCCGATGGGCGTCGCTACCGCCGCCGCCAGGGGCAAGTGCATCGGCGCCAATGCCTGCAAGGGCAAGAGCGACTGCGGCGGCAAGAACGGCTGTCCCGGCCAGAACGCCTGCAAGGGCCAGGGCTATCTCGAGCTGACCAAGGCGGAATGCAGCAAGATCCCCGGCACCAGATTCAAGCCGTAGCGAAGAGCTGAAGCTTCACCGTCAGATTCGGCTGAACAAGGTTCCGTACTTGCTCTTGCAAATTATTCGCATCTGAGATACGTATAGTGTGCGGCGGTCCGTTAGGGGCCGCTTTTTGTGAGCCTTCGGGTTCCTCTCCCGAATCGAAGGACCTTCATGCTGAGCCCGCATAAGGCGGCTAACGAGACAGGTGCGGCGGCGCTCGAGGCAGCGCCGGCCGAGCAGCATGAGCATGAGCACGACCGCGGCTGGCGGCGTGCTTCCGGCACGCCGTCGCTCGCCGAAGTGTTCGGCTCGATCAGGACGCGGCCCGCGGGCCCGCTGTGGCGGAAGCTGCTGACCTTTCTCGGCCCCGGCTATCTGGTCGCGGTCGGCTACATGGACCCGGGCAACTGGGCGACCTCGCTCGCCGGCGGATCGAAGTTCGGCTACGCGCTGCTGACCGTCGCGCTCCTGTCGAACCTGATGGCAATCCTGCTGCAGGCGTTGTGCATCCGGCTCGGCATCGCCTCGAAGCGCGATCTGGCGCGCGCCTGCCGCGACGCCTTTCCGCGCTATGTCGCCTTGCCGCTGTGGGTGCTCGCCGAGTTCGCCATCTGCGCCACCGATTTGGCCGAGGTGATCGGCACGGCGATCGGACTCAATCTATTGTTCGGCATTCCGCTCGAGATCGGCGTGCTGCTGACCGCGCTCGACGTGTTCTTGATCCTGTGGATGCAGCAACTCGGCTTCCGCTATGTCGAGGCCTTCGTGGTGACGCTGTTCGTGGTCATCACCGTCTGCTTCGGCATCCAGATCGCCATGGCCGATCCGGATTGGAGCCAGGTGATCCGCGGCTTTGCGCCGACCGTCGAGATCGTCAAAAATCCGGAGATGCTCTATCTCGCGCTCGGCATCATCGGCGCGACGGTGATGCCGCATAATCTCTATCTGCACTCGGGCATCGTGCAGACCCGCGCGTTCGGCGACAGCGTGCCGGAGAAGCGCGAGGCGATCACCCTCGCCACCATCGATTCCACCATCGCGCTGACATTCGCGCTGCTGATCAACGCCTCGATCCTGATCCTCGCCGCGTCGACCTTCCATAAGGTTGGCCAGACCAACGTCGCCGAGCTCGGCGAGGTCTATAAGTTCCTGGCGCCGCTGCTCGGCTCGGCGATGGCGCCGACGCTGTTCGCCGTCGCGCTGCTCGCCTGCGGGCTCAACTCGACGGTGACGGCGACGCTCTCGGGTCAGATCGTGATGGAGGGCTTCCTCGATATTCGCCTGCCGCCCTGGGCGCGGCGGCTGGTGACGCGGGCCATCGCCATCGTGCCGGCGGCCGTGGTCACCATCTGGTACGGCGCACAAGGGACGGCGGAACTGCTGATCCTGTCGCAGGTGGTGTTGAGCCTACAGTTGCCGTTCGCCATCGTGCCGCTGGTGATGTTCACGGCCGACAAGCGCAAGATGGGCGTGCTGGTCGCGCCGCGATGGGTGACCGCGCTTGCGGTGCTGATCGCCGTCACCCTCATCACGCTGAATATCAAGCTGCTCTACGATTTCTTCTCGGCGCTGTAACCGCTTGGCGCCGCCATGATGCCGCCGGATTTCCGCGAGACGAGCATGGCATGCGTTTTTCTCCCGCCATGCCTTCGCGCCCGGTAACGCTCTGCGTGCTCGCGGCCTGCATCGGCCTTTATGCGACCGGCGATGCCGCGGCGAAGAAGGACCCCGCGGCGCCCTATCTGGGCATGAGCGTGGCCGAGGTCATCGCCTGCGCCGGCGAGCCGCATTCCAGGTTCGAGAGCGGCCCGGGAAAAGAGACGCTGACCTTCCGCTATGCGGGCGCGGGGCCGGTTCCGGCCGAAAAAACCAAATCCGACGACAAGGGCGACGACAAGAAGTCCGACAAGAACAAGATCGCCTCCATCTTCGGCAAGAACAAAAAGAAGGACGACAAAGATTGGACCTGCTCGGCAAGCATGGTGTTCGAGGACGGCAAGCTCGTCAGAGTGAACTTCGCGCACAAGGACGTGCGCAGCCCCTATGACTGGCAGTCCGAGAAAGATCCGCAACGGGCGGAGGAGATGCGCCAAGAGAGCGTGCCCACGTGCGAGTTCTCGCTGCCCAAGTGCGCGCGCTAATAACGCCTATTGGCGCGCGATTTTTGAGCGCTACCGCTTCGCTGCTTGAGCGCTTTTTTGATGCGCTACCGCTTCGCTACTTGAGCAGCTTTTTGAAGCGCTACCGCTTCGCTGCTTGAGCGCTTTTTTTATGTGCTACCGCTTCGCTGCTTGAGCGGGTTTATGATGCGCTATCGCTTCGCTACTTGAGCGCTTTTTTGATGCGCTACCGCTTCGCTACTTGAGCGCTTTTTTGATGCGCTACCGCTTCGCTACTTGAGCGCTTTTTTGATGCGCTACCGCTTCGCTACTTGAGCGCAGGGGCGTGGCACACCGCCTCGATATTGTTGCCGTCGCGATCGAGCACGAAGGCGCCGTAATAATCGGCGTGGTAATGCGGCCGCAGCCCCGGCGCGCCGTTGTCCTTGCCGCTGGCGGCAAGGGCGGCGCGATAGAAGGCATCGACCGCCTCGCGCGAGGACGCGGCGAAGGCGACATGAATGTGCCCGCCGGGACGCTCGCCTTCGCCGATCCAGAAAAAGGGTTTTTGGTTGGCGCCGAAGCCGACCGCGGCGCCGTGGTCCGATTCCTCGGCCGAGACCTGCATGACGACGGCGATGCCGAGCGGGGCAAGCGCTTGCGCATAGAACTCGGTCGCCCGGGCGAGGTCGCTCACCGGCATGCCGATATGGTCGATCATGACTATTTGCTCCTCACGCCGAGTTACTGGGCCATTTTGCCAGGGTTAGCCGATAGTTAACGGTATTGAGGCGCGCCCTGCTACAGCCTATAGTTGCGACGCTGAGACGTTTGCATCGGGGGCAGTATAGGGGGGTATCATGACCATCGAGACGGGGGATTCAGGATTCACAGGCTTTGGCTACGGCAACAACGGAAATTTGGGTCAAGACAACCAACCGCGTTCGAGCGGGGAGGCACAAGCCGGAAACGGGGCGGGGTCGAGCCAATCGACGGGGCACGCCGACGATCACGCGGCGGTCGCTGAGGAGGTAGCGTCCAAAGCGATTCATGAGCAGATCCCGGGCCTCGAAACGTCGGCGTCGGACTGCTTGAACCGCGCCGCTCAAATCGCGCGCAGCCTGAACCATGCAAATTTGAGCCCCGACCATTTGATGCTGGCACTGACTCTGGATCAAAGCGCACGCCGGCTGCTCGAGCGGGCCGGCGACATCGCACAGCTCCGCGAAGCTGCGATGCAGAAGCTCGGGAAGAATCATACCAAGTTCTCGCGGGACATTGGCGACCAACCTTTGCCGCCGACCTCCGACCTCGATGATCTTGCAAAAAAGGCGCGGCAGGCAGCGGCCGAAAGGGAACAGGCGATAGCGATAAGCGATCTGATCAATGCCTTTCCGAACGCCGATGGTCGCCTCACCTATGGGGCAGGAGAGAACGCCCGAACAGTGGCGGTGATCGACACCATCGAAAAGGGACTCGTCCCTCGCGTCGACGACGCCGTGACAAGAATCGAGGGAGCGATCATCGATGCGATGCAACGCCAGCATCAATCCGTCCAATCCATGCTTCAGGATTTGAGCGCGTCGCGGACGCAGGAGTGGCAGCGGCAGCAACGCGAGTTCATGGACGAAATTCGCCAACAGGTTCGCGAGGCGGCCGACGTTCAGTTCGCTACTGCGCTCAAGGACTTGAACGACAAGTTCGAGGCGAAGCTCGATGAATCGAAACTCGCCACACCGGCGCCAGCGGCGCCCATCGAACAAGCTCCGGAGACGCCAATCGACTCAATGCCGGAGATCAAATCGGGGCAACAAGAGTCACAGGCGACAGTTGCCGAGCCTGCGAAGTCAAGCTGGAATTGGCTGGGACTTCTCTAGGTCGCAACAGGGTCGATCGGCGAGCAGCGCGAAGTTGGTGAGCCTACTCCGCGCGCTCGACCAGTTTGCGCTTGAGCGAGGCGATGGCTGCCGCCGGGTTCAGCCCCTTGGGGCAGGCCTTGGTGCAGTTGAGGATGGTGTGGCAGCGATAGAGGCGGAAGGGATCTTCCAGCTCGTCCAGCCGCTCGCCGGTCCGCTCGTCGCGGCTGTCCTCGATCCAGCGATCCGCCTGCAACAGAACGGCGGGACCGAGATAGCGGTCGCCGTTCCACCAATAAGACGGGCAGGCGGTCGAGCAGCAGGCGCACAGGATGCACTCGTAAAGCCCGTCGAGCTTGGCGCGATCCTCGTGCGATTGCCGCCATTCCTTCTGCGGCGTCGGGCTAGTCGGTCTGGAGCCAGGGCTCGATCGAGCGGTGCTGGGCGTAGAAATTGGTCATGTCCGGCACCAGGTCCTTGATCACCGGCATGTGCGGCAAGGGATAGATGGCGATCGCGCCCTTGGCGTCGTCGGCGTGCATGGTGCAAGCGAGCGTATTGCCGCCGGCGATGTTCATCGAGCACGACCCGCACACGCCCTCGCGGCACGACCGGCGGAAGGTCAGCGTGGGATCGACGTTGTTCTTGATCCAGATGAGCGCGTCGAGAACCATCGGCCCGCAATCGTTCATGTCGACCCAATAAGTGTCGACGCGCGGGTTCTCGCCCAACTCGGGGTCGAAGCGATAGACGCGGTATTCGCGCCACCGGTCCTTTTCCGCGCCCGCCGGTGGCGGATTCCACTCTTTGCCCTTGGTGACCTTGGAGTTCCGGGGAAGCGTGAATTGGACCATCGGTGAACCTTCTCCTTCGCCAATTGGTAGCGGCAGGCGCGGCAGCGGGCAAGCCCGCTGGCGTCAGCCGTCCAACACGTCGCGGATTTTGCGGGCGAGGGCCTGCTGCGTATAGGGCTTGTTCAGCAGCGAGACATCGGCGTCGAGGCGCCCCTGATGCACGATGGCGTTGCGGGTATAGCCGGTGGTGTAGAGCACCGGCAGGTTCGGATATTTCTCGCGCGCCTTGGTGGCGAGCACCCGGCCGTTGCCGGCGCCCGGCAGCACCACGTCGGTGAAGAGGAGATCGACGCGCGATGACGTGTCGATCACGCCCAGAGCGTCCTTGGCGTTGGATGCTTCGATCACCCGGTAGCCGAGGGTCTCCAGCACCTCCTTGGCATAGTCGCGCACGCCGTCATTGTCTTCGACCAACAAGATGGTTTCACCGTCTTTCGCGGTCGGCGTCGGCGCGGGACGGGGAGGCTTGCCGGCGGGGGTGGCGGCGACTTGGTCGGCTTGGGCGGAGCGCGGCAGGTAGATTTTGACCGTCGTTCCGTGGCCTTGCTCGCTGTAGATGCGGATATGGCCGCCAGACTGTTTGACGAAGCCGTGCACCATGGCGAGGCCGAGGCCCGAGCCTTCGCCGCGCGGCTTGGTGGTGAAAAAGGGCTCGAACACGCGGTCGAGCACCTCGAATGAGATGCCGGTGCCGGTATCGGTGACGCATAGCAACACGTATTGACCGGCCTCGATGTCGCCGAACTGCGCCGCATACGCCTCGTCGAGAAAGGTGTTGGCGGTCTCGATGGTCAGATGTCCACCTTGCGGCATGGCCGATTTGGCGTTAAGCGCCAGATTGAGCAGCACGCTTTCCACCTGGTGGGGGTCGACGAAGGTCGGCCACAGTCCGCCGCCGAGAACCGTTTCGATGCTGATGTCCTCGCCAAGCGAGCGGCGTAGGATTTCCAACATGTTGGAAACGAGCCGGTTGAGATCGACCTTGATGGGCTCGAGCGCCTGCCGGCGAGAAAAGGCCAGCAGCCGTTGCGTGAGCTGGGCCGAGCTGTTGGCGCCCCTCAAGGCCGAAATCCACCGGCTTGGTCAGCTTGGCGGCAAGCTCCGTCGCGGTCGCCGGCAGCTTTTCGAGCGTGCGCTTGATGGTGTCCAAATTGCCGATGATGATGGTCAGCAGATTGTTGAAGTCGTGGGCGATGCCGCCGGTCAGTTGGCCCACCGCTTCCATCTTCTGCGCCTGACGCAGCGTCGACTCGGCCTCCAGACGGAGCCTCGACTCCGTTTCAACCTCGGCCGTGCGTTCGAGCAACCCCTTCAGGGCGTTGCGCGTGGAGACCGCAAGGACACCAGTGAGAATCGTGGCGACAAGCAGGGCCAGGCCCACCAAGCCCGCCAGCGCATAACGCAGATCGGCGGCCCGAGCTTGACGATCCTTGAGAAGAATATGTTCGGTGTCCAACACCGATTCGATATTCGTTCTGATCTCGTCCAACAGCTCGCGATCCTGCGGAGAATTGATGACGGCGAGAGCGGCATCGCGCTGTCCGTCTTTGGCCAGCGCGACACAGGTGCTGAGCTGCTCATTTTTGGACTGAAGCAGTCGAGCGAGGGTCTGCACGCGGTCGTGCTGAATGGTGTTGTCGGATGTCAGCCCGCGAAGGGCGTCGAGCTGCTGCGCGGTGTCGACCAGCGCGGGCTCGAACGTATCGAGCTCGGCACTGTCCGAGCTGAGCAGAAAGCTGCGAACCGCACTCTCCGCATCCCGGCTGGCGATCAGCAACGCTTGTGCCGTTTGCTGCACCTCGAGCGTGTGCAGAACCAGCATGTCCGCATCGCGCGAACGGATCAGTCCGAGCACCAACGCCAGCGCCGCCGCGGCCATCAGGCCGAAGCCGACGAGGATGACGATCCTCAAGGTCCTGATCAGGCGATTAGCCCTGACGACACGTTCCACTTGTATTCTCCGAGGCGGACTGCTTCGCTATACGCTTGCCTATCCCACTGCTAGATTTCTAGCCAGTCTACGCTGTCGTGGAGGTTTGGCTTGCCGCGAATCCTCGTCCTGGACGATGAACCCCTGGTTTCCATGCTGGTCGAGGACTGGCTGCGCGAACTCGGCTGCGAGGTCGTGGGGCCCGCCCGGTCGGTGGAAGAAGGTCTCGATTTCGTCGGGACGGCGCCGCTGGATGCCGCCATCCTGGACGTGAATCTGGGCGGAGAGAATTCCTATTCGGTTGCTAATGCATTGAAAATTAAGGGTGTTCCATTTGCGTTCGTCACCGGCGACGGCAGTCTCGGTGCCGAGTCGGGGTTCGACGACCCGATCCTGCTTTCCAAGCCGTTCAACTTCGAGGGGGTAAAGGCGGTGCTTGGCAAGCTGCTCGAGCGGCCGAACAGCCTGTCCTAGCCCGTCTCGGCCGTCGTCGCGCCGAACAGGCCGACGAACGCCCGCCGCAGGCCGAAGGCCAGAACGGCTGCCGCCACGATCACCAGGCAGAACGCCGTCAGCGCTCCGAGCACATAAGGCAGATCGGCGTCGCCCAGCACATGCCAAAGCCCCACCACGACCAGCAGCCCATAGAGGAGTGCGGGTACGGCGCCGGCAATCAGAGCGGTCTTGAGCCGCCGGCACAGCAGCCCGGCCAAGGACGACGCCAACAGGAACCAGACGCCGATCAATACACTCGCTCTTTCGGCTCGATATAGGCGATCTCGTTGGAGAGGGTGAAGCTGTGCACGGGGCGGAAGTCGAGGGTGACTTCGTGGGTGGCGTAGTCGGCCCATGACAGAGTGTGCTTCATCCACGTCACGTCGTCGCGCTTGGGAAAGTCCTCGCGCGCATGAGCGCCGCGGCTCTCCTCGCGGGCGAGCGCACCCTGCACGGTGACGGCCGCTTGCGAGATCAGATTGTCGAATTCGAGCGTCTCGATCAGGTCGGTGTTCCAGATCAGCGAGCGATCGGTGACGCCGATATGCTCGATGTCGTCCCAAACGGCGCGGATCGCCTTGACGCCCTCTTTCAACACCTCCTTGGTGCGGAACACGGCGCAGTGATTCTGCATGGCCTTCTGCATCTTGAGGCGGAGCTCGGCGGTTGGCATCGCGCCGTCGGCGTAGCGGAAGCGGTCGAGCCGCGCGATCGAATCCTCGCCCGCGCCCTTCGGCAGCTCGGGGATATCGCCGCCCTTCTTGATGAGTTCGGCGCAGCGATGCGCCGCGGCACGGCCGAACACGACCAGGTCGATCAGCGAATTGGAGCCGAGACGGTTGGCGCCATGCACCGAGACACAAGCCGCCTCGCCGAGCGCCATCAGCCCGGGCACGGTCGCGTCTGGGTCGCCGTCGCGTGGGCTGATCACCTCGCCATGCATATTGGTGGGGATGCCGCCCATATTGTAGTGGCAGGTCGGGATTACCGGGATCGGCTCGACCTTCACGTCGACGCCGCCGAAGATGCGGGCGGATTCGGAGATACCGGGCAAGCGCTCGTGCAGAATGTCGTGCGGCAGATGGTCGAGATGCAGATGGATGTATTCCTTGTCGGGACCGACGCCGCGGCCCTCCCTGATCTCGATGGTGATGGCGCGTGAAACCACGTCGCGCGAGGCCAGGTCCTTGGCCGAGGGCGCATAGCGCTCCATGAATTTCTCGCCTTTGGAATTGCGCAAGAAGCCGCCTTCGCCGCGCGCGCCTTCGGTGATCAGCACGCCGGCGCCATAGACGCCGGTCGGGTGGAATTGCACGAACTCCATGTCCTGGAGCGGCAGGCCGGCGCGCAGCACCATGGCGTTACCGTCACCGGTGCAGATATGCGCCGAGGTGCAGGAGAAATAGGCGCGGCCATAGCCGCCGGTGGCGAGGATGGTCTGATGCGCGCGGAAGCGGTGCAGCGTGCCGTCCTGCATGGAGAGGGCGACCACGCCGCGGCAGCGGCCCTCGTCGTCCATGATCAGGTCGATGGCGAAATATTCGATGAAAAACTCGGCCGAGTGGCGCAGCGCCTGGCCGTACATGGTGTGCAGCATGGCGTGGCCGGTGCGGTCGGCGGCGGCGCAAGTGCGCTTCGCCGGGCCCTTGCCGAAATCCATGGTCATGCCGCCGAAGGCGCGTTGCAGGATCTTGCCGTCCTCGGTGCGCGAGAACGGCACGCCCCAATGCTCGAGCTCGTACACCGCCTCGGGCGCGTTGCGGCAGAGATATTCGATGGCGTCCTGGTCGCCCAGCCAATCGGACCCCTTCACCGTGTCGTACATGTGCCAGCGCCAATCGTCGGGGCCCATATTGCCGAGCGCCGCGGCGATGCCGCCTTGCGCGGCGACGGTGTGCGAGCGGGTGGGGAACACCTTGGTGATGCAGGCGGTGCGCAAGCCCGCCTCGCTACAGCCGACCACGGCGCGAAGGCCGGAGCCGCCGGCGCCGACCACCACCACGTCGTAAGCGTGATCGACGATCGGATAAGAACGGCCGTTGATCTGAACCGCGTTGTGGGGCGGGGTGTCCTTGGGGGTTGCGTCTTGAGGCATGAACTAGGATCCGAAACTGATCTTCACGATGGCGAGGATGGAGGCCAGCCCGATGCCGACGGCGAAGAAGGTGACGAGCACGATGGCGACGACCTTAGCGCCGCCATGCACATAATCCTCGATGATCTCCTTGAGCCCGATGCGCATATGGATAGCGGCGGAAAGAATGAGCGCGGCGAAGGCCAGCGCGACCAGCGGCCGGGCGAGGAAGGCGTGCACGTCGTCGTAGCTTGCGCCGATATGGGTGACCACCGCCAGGATGAGAAAGATGACCAGCGGCACATTGGCCACCGCCGTCAGGCGCTGGCGCCAAAAGGTCTCGGTGCCGTGATGGGCGGCGCCGAGCCCACGTACGCGCTTAAGCGGGGTCGCCATCGCCCTATGCCCCCCGCAGCCAATAGCCGGCGATCCACACCAGCACGGTGAGGACGGTCGAGCCGATGATGGTCGTCCAGGCAAAGACCTCGATGCTGACCTTGTCGAGGCCGCGGCCGGTGTCCCAGATCAGGTGGCGGATGCCGCCCAGCATGTGGTGGATCAGCGACCAGCTGAACAGGAACAGCAGCAGGCGGCCAAACATGCTGGCGAAGAAGCTCGAGACTTGGGCGTAGGCCTCCGGTCCGGAGGCGATGGCGACCAGCCACCAGACCAGCAGCAGGAAGCCGACCGCGTTCGCCGCACCGGAGATGCGGTGAGCGATCGACATCATCATGGTGAGCATCGGCCGGTAAATCGACAGATGCGGGGAGAGCGGCCGCTCAGCCCCCAATTTGGCGTTGCCCATGGGTTTTCGGTGCTGTTGTTGCCCAGACGAGCCTTGTCATAACGCAAGATGCGCCCCGGGGGCAATCGACGCGATTCCCTCCCCCTGACAGGGGAGGGTGGGGAGGGGGTCAGCCTGTAGCCGACGCCGACCCCCACCCGGCGCGCAAGAGCGCGCCGACCTCCCCTTTCAGGGGGAGGTGATCACGCCGCAGGCGATGCGGTCGCCGGCATTGCCGGCGGGGTCGGTCTTGTAGTCGTCGGCGCCGGCATGGATGACGATCGCCGAGCCGTCCGCGTCGAGCAGCGCCGCCTCCTGGCTCAAGCTCACGCCCGGATCGAGGAACTCGACCTCGAGCTTGCCATCGGCCGGGACGTGGAGGTTGGGCAGGTCGCCGGCATGCGGACCCTCTGCGTTCATCATGCCGTGCTTGGTCTGGTCGGGATTGAAATGCGGCCCGGCGGACTTGAAATCGGGCGGGTCGCATTTGCCGACGGCGTGGATGTGCAAGGCATGCACGCCGGGCGGAGTCGCGGTCAGGGTCAGATTCAGCAGCGTACCGCTCGGGGTCGAGGTGAGGGTCGCGCTGCCGACCTCCTTGCCGCTCGCGTCCTTCAACACGGCACTCGCTTTATCCACCGCGAGAGCGGGCGAGGCGAGTAGCAGGGCGGCGGCTCCAAGAACTGCACAAGCCAATTTCTGTCGCATCGCCTTCCTCCTGAGCTGTCATCGTCCGCGAAGGCGGACGATCCAGTAACCACCGACATCGCGCTTTGGTTCGGTCTTCAGGATACTCGACCCCCGCTTACACGGACCTGACAGTCGCCTGGACGGTAAAGCGAGATCAGCGCGGCAGGGCGACCCAGTAATCCATGTCGAGCACGACGCCGTCCTCGAGGCTGCCGTCGGCTTTCACCCCCGGGAAGTCGGCGCAGGCGCGGTCCTTGACGGCGAAGGTGCGCAAGCGCAGCGCGCCCAAGTCGCTCCGCCCCGGCAGCTCGGCTTTGTCCAGCACCTCGCTCCAGGCGTAGATGGTGTCGCCGGCGAAAGACGGCGCCGCGTGGCGCGCGCCGTTCAGCCCGAGAATGTGAAAGGCGTTGGCGAGGCCGTTGAAGCTCAAGGACCGCGCGATCGAGATGATGTGGCCGCCATAGACGAGGCGGCGGCCGAACCGCCCCTTGCCCTCGACATGCTGATTGAAATGCACCCGCGCGGTGTTCTGGAACAGGCGGGTGGCGAGCTGGTGCTCGGCCTCCTCGATGGTTTGGCCGTCGACATGGTCGATCTTCTCGCCAACCTGGTAATCGCCCCAGCGCTTGGGCGAGCCGGCGAGTGCATAGTCGTAGCCGCCGAGGTCGAGCGGCGGGAGCGCCGCACCGAGCGTCGCCGGCTCGATGCTTGCCGCAAGCTCGGGGACGACGGGGGCCGGCGCTGGCGCGTCGACGTCGCGCTTATTGACCATCACCCAGCGCGCATAAGACAGCACCGGGTGGCCGCGCTGGTTCTTGCCGGTGGAGCGCACATAGACCGTGCCGTTCTTCTTGTTGGAGTTCTCCTTGACGCCGATCACCTTGGAGGTCGAGGCCAGCGTGTCGCCGGGAAATACCGGGGCGAGGAAGCGGAACTCGGCATAGCCGAGATTGGCGATGGCGTTGCGCGAGATGTCCGGCACGGTCTTGCCGATGACGATATGGAACACGAGCAGATCGTCGATCGGCGAGCGCGGATAGCCGATCTCGTGGGCGAAGGCGTCGGAGGACTGCACGGCGAAGCGCGAGCCGTAGAGCGCGGTGAACAGGCTGGTGTCGCCGACGGTGAGCGTGCGCGGGGTCGCATGCACGATCTCCTGGCCGAGCTTGAAATCCTCGAAATAGTTGCCGGTGACGGTGTTGTCGTGAATCTTGGTGTCGCTGTCGTTCATGGGTCCAATCGGAATTTGCAATGGCCGGGGCGGACCATAGTTGGCGGCTCCAATTCTGTCACCCCTCGCTGGAAGCCGCCGCGGGCGGCGCAGCCTTCGGGAACAGCAGCCGCTGATAGAACCAGCCGATGCCGATCAGCACCGCGCCAAGACCGAGGAACGACAGCGCGCGGTAGATGCCGGTCAGATCCGACATGTCGATCAGGAACACTTTCAGCACGGTGAGCACCACCACGGCGGCGGAGGCCGCGCGCAAGGGCAGCGAGCGGAGGACGATGCCGGCGGCGAGCAGCGCCACGCCGAACACGAGCCAGACCGCCGAGTAGCTATATTGCTCGGCGTCGGTGGTCACGCCTTCGGTCAGAATGGGACCGTGGAACAGCGTGCAGACCTCGAGCGAGAGATAGGCGAGCGCCAGCGCTAGCGCGGTGGCCGCCGCCGTCGCGCTGTACCAACGCGGCCGCGTCTCGCGGGTGATCAGCGCCAGCACCCCCGTGAGCACGGCGGGAAGACCGTAACCGAGCAAAATCAGATTGGTGAAGCGGCCACCGACCGGCTCGCTGGTGAAGAAGGGGTTGTCGCTCACCCCCAGGCTGACCACGATCATGATGAAGACGATCGCCGCGAGGAACTGCGCGCCGAGATCGTGGACGATGCTGCCGCTCTTCACCCGCAGGCGCTCCAGCCCGATAACGACGGCGAGCAGGAGCGACACGTCGAGCGCGGTTTCGGCGAGCGGACTGCCTTCGCCATAGGGATCACCGGTGAGGTAGTGCCGCACCTCGAACACGATCAGCATCACGGTGAACAGGATGGCGGCGGCGTCGGTCACCCTGGAGGGCGCGTCGTCGGCGTGCCGCCTTAGCATATGCCCCGCGAGCCAGAAGCAAACCGCCGGCACGCCATAGCCCCATAGCAGCCAGTTGAAGACCGGCAGAGCGCCAAGGCCATCGGCTACGATGCGCGGCTCCCAGATGATGCGGCCGAGCACGCCGACGGTGACCGCGGCGGCGAGCCAGCGCAGCCAAGGCCAGGGCCGCTTCTCGGCGATCCAGGCAATGCCCGGAACCATCAGCGCCAGCGCCACGGTGAGCCAGCCTTTTTCCAGCGCCAGGCTCAGCGCAAGCGCCAACGAGGCGATCGAGCCGGTGGCGAAGATGGCGCTTGCCGCTTCGCTGCCTGGACGCTCGCCGCGTTTGCCGATCGCCTCGGTGGCGAGTGCGAAGGCGCCGGCGAGCACGACCGCGGCGCCGGCAAAGGGGATCGAGCGGTCGAAGCCGGCAATGCGGTAGTAGAGCGCAATGAGGATGGCGATGGGCGCAAGCACCGCCGATGCGCTCCAGAGGACGCCAATCGGCGCATTGGGCGCTCGCTGCTGGGCGAGAAAGCCCGACACGCCGAACAGCAGGGCGAAGAAGCCGCCGAGCATCAGCGGCGCACCGAACAGATAATGCTCGGGCTTCCACATGCTGTCGGGCACCGGGCCGCCGGGAAGACCAAGCTCGCTCACGTCGAAATCGAGCGACCAATGGAGGAAGATCAGCGTGACGAGGATGGCGGCGGCGGGCACGGCGGCTGCGGCTGCGTCGGTGCGCCAGGCAATGGCGACGGTCGCCGCAACCAGCGCGACGAACAGCGTGAGCGCGAGCGTGTCGTGTCCGGTCGCGAGCACGAGCAGCATCGAGGCGAACAGATAGGCGGCAAGCGTGCCCGATGAGACGAGATCGATTTCGCCCGGCGCGGCATCGGGCCCGAACAAGAGGCCCGAGACGATCAGCAGGACGGCGAGGACGAAGCCGGCGGCGATGTGGAAGGCATGGGGGCCAAGCGCCTGAAGATCGCCGATGCCGGGCAGCGCCCAGAGCACACTTGCCGCAACGGCGGTGACGGCGAGCCAGCGCCAGAGCCGCGCGCGGGCGAGGCCGAACGACGCGGCCGTGACCACTGCGAGATAAAGATAGAGCGCCCAATAATTCGGTTGCTCGGTCGAGACGATCAGCGGCGTGAGGAAGGCGCCGACCAGGCCGAGCCCCGCCAGCGCGGGTCCATGTACCAGCGACGCGGCGAGGGTGCCGAGGGCGACGACGCCGAGCAGCGCGAAAGCGGCGGTCGGGCCGATGAAGCCGTACAGCGCATAGGCAGCGTAGGCATCGGCGTAGGCGATCGCGGTGCCGGCGGCGGTGAGCACGCTCGGGATGTCGGCCTTGGACAGCGCAAGCGCGCCGGTCGAGATCTCGCGGCGACGCGCCCATTCGCCGGCGGCGATCAGAGCCAGCGCGACGATGCCGGCAAGCACCACGCGCGCGCCTGGCCCGAACCAGCCTTGCTCGATCGAATAGCGCACCAAAAAGAAGCCGCCGAGCGCGAGGGCGATGCCGCCGGCCCACACCACCCATTGGGTGCCGAAGCGCTCCTCGAGGCTGATCTGCTTCGGCGCGGGAAGCGGCGGGGTTGGAGCCGCGGCGACCTCCTCGGGCCCTGCCGGAGGCGCCGGCTCGGCCTCGGTATCGGCCTTCTCCCCCTCGGGCTCGGGAATAACGGCAGAGACGGACGGGGCTGGAGGCGCTTCATCGGCGCGCGCCGCGAGCTTCCATTCGAGCCCGGCGATGCGCAACTCGAGCTGCTTGAGGCGATTGCGCGTACTCATCGCCACGACGATGCTGATCACCGCCAGAACCGGAATGGCGAGAACGGCCGCGATAAGAAGTCCGAAACTGTCCATCAATTCGGCCGTCCGCCGAAGCCGATGGAGGAGCGAAGGGTGCCAGGCTGCATGCGGCCGATCTCGGCTTGCGGGAGGGCCTATCTAGCCTGATGCCAGGCTCAAGGGGAAGTTGGGGTCGGGGGAGGGTTGGCGCCGGGGCCCCCCAGACGCAGAAATGGCGATCCCCACTTGCGTGGGAACCGCCACTTCATGCGAAAACTCGTAAGATCGACGCGGCTAATTAAGCGCGGTCGAGCTCGGCAGGCAGATAGCTCGTAACTTCCATGCCAGCCTCAGACTCGGAAATCTCGGGTTTCAGCCACTCTTTCATTGGGTCGTCTCCTTCGGTGAACTTACGAGTAGGATACTTGGCCATTTGCGATGGATGTCGCATGAAGCCCCCATGAAAAGCACCTGAATGCCACATTAAGAAATTCTGACAAGAAAACCTGGCATTCGGGGCCGTGAACCCAGGAATTCGGCCATTTCCGGCGGCTACTGGAACAGCAGCACCGCGTTGACCAGCGTCTTGTAGATCCCCCACAGCAAGGGAATGCCGACAAAACTCCAGGCCAGCGCCAGCTTGACGGCATTAGCGTCGGAGACGTCTTCGGGCTTTGGCCCCTTGGTCGCTTGTGTTGCCATGCTCCGGTCCTTTCGTCAGGCGCGCGCTGGCTCCGCCTTCAAATGATGGCGCTCATCCACGGCGTGCATGAAGAAGTTGCACAGGAAGCCCACGAACAGCAGCCCGGCCATGATGTACATGGTCACCGAATAGGCGTTGGCCTTAGCCACCCCGTGGTCGATCTGATATTCGCGGATGTAGTTGACGAGCACCGGTCCCAGCACGCCTGCGGTCGACCACGCGGTGAGCAGGCGGCCATGAATGGCGCCGACATAACGGGTGCCGAAGATGTCCTTGAGATAAGCGGGGATGGTGGCGAAGCCGCCGCCATACATGCTCATGATGACGCAATAGAACGCCACGAACAGGATGACATTGCCGGTGTGGCCGGTCCACGGCACCGCGGCATAGAGCGCCATGCCGAGAGCGAAGAAGATCATGTAGGTGGGGCGCCGGCCGATATAGTCGGAGGTCGAGGCCCAGAAGAAGCGGCCCAGCATGTTGAAGATGCTGAGCAAGCCGACGAAACCCGACGCGGCGACGGCGCTGATGCGGCCTGGGAACATCTCCTGGCTCATGGCCGAGGCTTGCCCGAGCACGCCGATGCCGGCGGTGACGTTGAGGCAAAGCACGGCCCACAGCAGATAGAATTGCGGGGTCTTCAGCGCCTCGTCGACATGCACGTCGGCGGTGCTTATCAGCTTCTTCGCCGTGGCCGGGGCAACGTAGCCTTCGGGCGCCCAACCAGGCGCGGGCACGCGCACGATCACCGCGCCCATCATCATAAAGAACATGTAGACGATGCCGAGGACGATGAAGGTCTCGAGCACGCCGACATGGGTGGGCGTGGCGAATTGCTGCATCAACCACACCGACAACGGCGAGGCGATCAGCGCGCCGCCGCCAAAGCCCATGATGGCCATGCCGGTCGCCATGCCCGGCCGGTCGGGGAACCAGGTTATGAGCGTCTTCACCGGTGAGATGTAGCCGATACCGAGGCCGCAACCGCCAATCACGCCGTAGCCGAGATAGACGATCCAAAGCTGGTGCAGATAGATGCCCAGCGCGGAAATCAAAAAGCCGCCGCCGAAGCAGAGCGCGGCGGTGAACATGGCCTTGCGCGGTCCGACTCGATCGAGCCACGTGCCGGTGAAGGCGGCGGAGAGCCCAAGGAACACAATGGCGAGGCTGAAGATCCAGCCGAGTTGCGTCAGCGTCCAATCGCCGGGCGCCGATTCGGTGATGCCGATCAGCTTGGTCATCGGCAGGTTGAACACGCTGAAGGCGTAGGCTTGGCCGATGCAAAGATGCACGCAGAGCGCGGCCGGCGGCACCAGCCAGCGACTGAAGCCAGGTTTGGCGACAGTATGCTCGCGGGCGAGCCATCCAAGAATGCCGCCAGAATCTGCCTGAGCTAGGCTCGCCATCGAAATCCCCCCTATGCGACGTTGCGTGTTTTGTTGCTTTGGCAACAGTCTGGACGCCCTTTGCGCTGGCGGCAAGAGGCAAGCCCGTTGGCAACAGGTTGCGGGCCGCGGTCGAACTCGCCCGCTGGACGGGGATGCCGAGCGGGAATTTCGACCTTTTCGCTTTGTCAGCGAAAGGCTTTCGGTGCAGAAATCTCCCGGCAAAAGGAGAACGTCATGGTCGCCAACTGGTCCCGCCGCGGCATTTTGCTGCTGTTCGTCCTAGGCCTTCTTGCCGCGCCCTGCATGGCCGCGGTGGCGCAGGCCGCCGACATCACGGTTTTCGCCGCGGCGAGCCTCAAGAATGCGCTCGACGATGCCGCCAGGCTGTACGCCGCCAAGACCGGTGACACGGTCCGCATCAGCTATGCCGCGTCCTCGGCGCTGGCCAAGCAGATCGAGGCGGGAGCGCCAGCTGACATGTTCTTCTCGGCCGATCTCGACTGGATGGATTACCTGGAGAAGAAGACCCTGATCGACGCGCCCTCGCGGCACACGCTGCTCGGCAATACGCTGGTCTTGGTCGCGCCGAAGGACTCCGTGGTGGTGCTACCGATCGCCAAGGGCTTTCCCATCGTTGCGGCGCTCGGCGCCGACGGCAGGCTGGCGATGGCCAACGTCGACAGCGTGCCCGCCGGCAAATACGGCAAGGCGGCACTGAGCTATCTCGGGGTTTGGAATCAAGTGGCGCCGCGGGTGGCGCAGGCCGAGAATGTGCGCGCGGCGCTGGCATTCGTCGCCAGGGGCGAGGCCGCGCTCGGGATCGTCTATGGCACCGACGCCAAGTCGGAGCCCGCGGTCCGCGTCGTGGGGATATTCCCCGGGGACAGCCATCCGAAGATTCTTTACCCCGTGGCGCTCACGGCCTCGGCCAAGCCGGAGGCGCGCAGGTTCCTCGATTTCCTACTGTCGGCGGCGGCCGCGCCAGCGTTCGAGGCGCAGGGGTTTACCGTCGAGGGCAAGGTTGGGTAGAGGAGAGGGGCAAACGTCCTGGAGGATGGGGGTTTCATCCTCCCGGACATGATTTGGCCGCGGTCCGCCCGTTATTTGCCGGCAACAGCACGCTCGTTTTTGCCTAATCTGTCATCCTCCCATGCGGCATCAGACAGGGTTCTAGCAACATGAAAGCCACACTCGGTATCGCCCTTGGCACGGCGGGTTTCGTCGTTACTCTCTTCGCGCTTCCCGCTTTGGCCGGGACTGTCACCGAGCGCGAGAAGCGCGATTGTCAGGGCGATTACCACGCCTATTGCAGCGACTACGGGCTCGGCACCGAGGCGCTGCGCGCATGTATGTCGCGCAATATCAAGAAGGTCTCGCATATGTGCGTGGGGGCTCTCGTCGAGGCCGGGGAGATGACGAAAGCCCAGGCCGACAAGCTGCGCGGCAAGGCCACCACGTCGCACAAGAGCACCGGCAAGAAGAAGACGACGACCAAGAAGTCGACCTCGAAAAAGGTCACGAGCTCCAGCTCGAAGAAAAAGAAGTAGCCTGGCGCGCGCCGAGGCAGGCCCGCCGTCCCCCGCTAATCCGAGGGACGGCGATCACAAGCTAGGCCGCGGACTTCTTGAACTTCGCCGCTTCCTCCGAGCCTTTGGTGGTGTCGCCCGGCGTGTAGGCGTGCGCGCCCGCGCCGGCGAGCTTGCCCTTGTCCACGATCAGATATTCGGTGCGGATCGGCTTCTTGGCGAAATAGCTTTCGAGGATCTCGCGCGTGCCCGCGGCATAGCGCGTCTGCGCCGACAGCGTGGTGCCGGAGACATGCGGGGTCATGCCGTGATGCGGCATGGTGCGCCAGGGATGGTCCTTCGGCGCCGGCTGCGGGAACCAGACATCGCCGGCATAGCCCGCGAGCTGGCCGCTTTCGAGCGCGCGGACCACGGCATCGCGGTCGACGATCTTGCCTCTGGCGGTGTTCACCAGATAGGAGCCGCGCTTCATCATGCCGATCAGCTTGTCGTTGAACAGGCCTTCGGTCTCCGGGTGTAGCGGCGCGTTGATGGTGACGACGTCGCACACCTTGACCATGGACTCGACGGTGGGGTGATAGGTCAGCCCCAGCTCCTTCTCGATCTTCTCCGGCAGCCGATGCTTGTCGGTGTAATGCAGCTTGACGTCGAACGGCTTCAGCCGCCGCAGCACGGCGAGGCCGATGCGGCCGGCGGCGACGGTGCCGACATTCATGCCTTCGAGATCGTAGGCGCGCTCGACGCTATCGGCGATGTTCCAGCCACCGCGGACAACCCAGCCGTAAGAGGGAATGTAATTGCGCACCAGCGCCAGGATCATCATCACCACATGCTCGGAGACGCTGATCGAGTTGGAATAGGTGACCTCGGCGACGGTGATGCCTTGCTTCATCGCCTGTTCGAGATCGACATGGTCCGAGCCGATGCCGGCGGTGATGGCGAGTTTGAGCTTCTTGGCCTTGGCGAGCCGCTCCTTGGTGAGATAAGCCGGCCAGAACGGCTGCGAGATCACGATCTCGGCGTCGGGCAGCTCCTTCTCGAAGGTTGAATTGGGGCCGTCCTTGTCGGAGGTCACCACCAGGGTATGACCGGCGTCTTCGAGGAACTTGCGCAGGCCGAGCTCGCCGGAGACGCTGCCGAGCAGTTCGCCCGGCGTGAAGTCGAGCTTGCTCGGGGTCGGCGTCGTCTGGCCGCCGGGATAGTGATCGATTTTGGGGATGTCGTCGCGGGCGTAGGTCTTGGGATAGCCGGTGACGGGATCGTCGTAGAGAACGGCGAGAACTTTTGCCATGCTTACACTCCTTCGTCTGGGGCGACGCGGCGCATGAGTTGCCCGCCGCGCGAGGGGGCGCGGACCGAGCAACGACCCGCGGCCATGTCGCTATTGCATTGGATCAAGGCTGGGCGTGGAACACGCATGCCGCCTCGTCCTCACGTTTCCTCATGTCGACTAGCGCAATTGGTTCGCGCTTCTCTCGGGACTGCCGACGGTTGGAACCTTCGCGCCGGGCCACAAGCAAGATCAAGTGGCCACTCCGTACCAGTCGATAGAAGCGGTCTATTGACCCGGCTCACTAGACAAACGCACAAGCGGCTGAAATGGTTGGCGAGGCTTTGTGACACATAGGGGACGAAATTTGTTGGGTTTACCGAAAACTTTAGTCGAGGGTCATTTCCGCTTCCGCCGCGACGAGCATGCAAAGAACCGCGGCCGATATCTTCAACTCGCCGAGCTCGGCCAGGCGCCGGCCGCGATGGTGATTGCCTGCTGCGACGCGCGGGTCGACGTCTCGGCGATCTTCGATGCGGAGCCGGGCTCGCTGTTCATCATGCGCAACGTCGCCAATCTGGTGCCGCCTTACGAGCCGGAAGGGAAATATCACGGCACCAGCGCGGCGGTGGAATATGCCGTGACCGCGCTCAAGGTGCCGCACCTCATCGTGCTCGGCCATTCGCATTGCGGCGGCGTCGCCACCTATCGCCGCGGCGTGCGCGACAAGGTCACGGAGAACGGATTCATCGGCCGTTGGCTGACCATGCTGGACAATCTTAAACTGGTCGAGAGCGACATCTTCGCCTATGGCGACGAGATGGCATTCGAGTTCGCGGCGGTGCGCTCATCGATCGCCAATCTCGGCACGTTTCCCTTCATCCAGAAACGGGTGAAGGACGGCCTGCTCGCTGTGCACGGGCTGCATTTCGATCTCGGCACGGGACAGTTGCTCAGCCTGGAGCAAGAAACCGGGCGCTTCGCGGCGATCGGCGAAACGCAAGCGGCGCTGCGCTAGGCCGCGCGCTCCAGCAAATTGCGGTTGATGATGGTCTCGGCGATCTGCACGGTGTTGAGCGCCGCGCCCTTGCGCAGATTGTCGGAGACGATCCACAGCGACAGCCCGTTATCGACGGTCTGGTCCTCGCGGATGCGGCTCACATAGGTCGCGTAATCACCGACGCATTCGACCGGCGTCACGTAGCCGCCCGGCTCGCGCTTATCCACCACCAGCACACCCGGCGCCTCGCGCAGAATCTTGCGCGCGTCCGCGGCAGTGATCGGGTTCTCGAACTCGATATTGACGGCCTCGGAATGGCCGACAAATACCGGCACGCGCACGCAGGTGGCGGTGAGCTTGATCTTCGCATCGAGGATCTTCTTGGTCTCGGCCATCATCTTCCATTCCTCCTTGGTCGAGCCGTCTTCCATGAAGACGTCGATGTGAGGAATGACGTTGAAGGCAATTTGCTTGGTGAAGGCCTTGGGCTCGGACGGCTGCGTGGTGAAGATGCCCTTGGTCTGGTCCCACAATTCGTCCATGGCCTCTTTGCCCGCGCCCGACACGGATTGATAGGTCGCCACCACCACGCGCTTGATCTTGGCGTGGTCGTGCAGCGGCTTCAGCACCACGACCAGCTGCGCGGTGGAGCAATTCGGATTGGCGATGATATTCTTCTTGGAGAAACCGACCACCGCGTCGGCATTGACCTCCGGCACGATCAGCGGCACGTCGGGGTCCATGCGCCAGCAGGAGGAATTGTCGATCACCACGCAGCCCTGGGCGCCGATCTTGGGCGACCACTGCTTGGAGACGGTCGAACCCGCCGACATCAGCGCGAAATCGACGCCGCGGAAATCGAACTGTTCGAGATCGCGGCAGGTGAGCCGCTTTTCGCCGAACGAGACCTCGACGCCCATCGAGCGGCGCGAGGCGACCGCGAACACCTCGTCGGCGGGGAACTCGCGCTCGGCGAGGATATTCAGCATCTCGCGCCCGACATTGCCGGTGGCGCCGATGACGGCGACTTTGTAACCCATTGATCTGCTCCATGAGGGCGGGAGAATTTCCCCGCGCTTTGGGCCGGATGTATGGGAACGAGTGCGCAAAGTAAAGCCGTCAGCCCGCGTGGGCTGCAACCCCAGGCTTCCCGCGCGCGTTGCTCAGGCTGGGTAAGGACCAGGTGACATGCATCGAGTGATCTTAACGACACGAATTGCGGCGGCGGCAGTGCTCGTGCTGCTGCTGGCGGGCTGCCGCGACAGCGCAGAATTGCCCGAGCAGGCGACGCAAGGCCCCAATCCCACCCTGCCGGCGCCGAAAGAGAGGCTCATCCCGACGCTCAACATCGCCAAGCGACCGCCTGGAAACAAGGCGAGAGCCCCGAGGCCGCAAAGGGGCTCGCGGTCAGCGCCTTCGCCACCGGGCTCGATCATCCGCGCTGGCTGTACGTCCTGCCGAACGGCGATGTACTCGCCGCCGAGACCAACACGCCGAAGCAGGAAGACTCGGCCGGAGGCGGCGGCGTGATGGACTGGATCAAGGGAAAGGTCATGATCTGGGCGATGAATTGCGCAGGCGCGGGCGTGCCGAGCCCGAACCGCATCATGCTGTTGCGCGACGCCGATGGCGACGGCGTGGCCGAGACCACGAGCGTGTTCCTGAAGGGGCTGAACTCGCCGTTCGGCATGGCGCTGATCGGCGACAAGCTCTACGTCGCCGACACCGATGCGCTGCTGCAATTCGATTACCAAGACGGAGCGACAGAGATCGCGGGGCAGGGAACCAAGATCGCTGATCTGCCGGCGGGTCCCATCAACTATCACTGGACCAAGAGCTTCGCCGCTTCGCCGGATGGATCGCGCCTCTATGTCGGCATCGGGTCTAACAGCAATGCGGGCGAGAACGGGCTCGACCGGGAAGGCGACCGCGCGCGGATCGTGGCGATCGATCCGGCGACCGGCGAGGCCCGCGCCTTCGCCACGGGCTTGCGCAATCCGGTTGGGCTTGCGTTCGAGCCGCAGACCGGTGTGCTGTGGGTGGTGGTGAACGAGCGCGACGAATTGGGCTCCGATCTGGTTCCCGACTATCTGACTTCGGTGAAGGACGGCGCGTTCTATGGCTGGCCGTTCAGCTATTTCGGCCAGCATGTCGACGACCGGGTGAAGCCGCAAAATCCGCAAGCGGTGGCGAAGGCGATTGCGCCCGACTATGCGCTCGGCAATCACGTGGCGCCGCTCGGGCTGGCCTTTGCGCAAGGCGAGCTGCTGCCGGAGCCATTTCGCAGCGGCGCATTCATCGGCGAGCACGGCTCGTGGAACCGCGAGCCGCTCAGCGGGTACAAGGTGGTGTTCGTGCCGTTCGCGCAAGGCAAGCCTTCAGGCCTGCCGGTCGATGTGTTGACCGGCTTTGTCGCTGACGGCGAGGCACGCGGCCGCCCGGTCGGCGTGGCAATCGACAAGGCAGGCGCGCTGCTGGTCGCCGACGATGTCGGCAATATCGTGTGGCGCGTGACCCCCGCCGCGCACACGGCGATGCCCTAACCGAAGCCTCAGCGGCGTAGATTGTGCTCGCTTGACGCGGCGCGAAGCCGTGACCTACGCTGCACGCGACGGACCAGGGGATGCGCATTGACGGAAACAGCCGAAGAAAGCTTCGACGATTTCTGGAGGACATATCTCCGCTACCACGCGCAAGAGGGGACGCGCCTGCTGCATGTGGTCGGCACCGGAATTGGCGCCACGGCGCTGGTGTTGGGCCTGCTCACCATCAATCCGGTGATCGTGCTCGCCGGCACCGCGCTCGGTTATCTGTGCGCCTGGAGCGGGCATTTCCTTATCGAAAAGAACCGCCCGGCCATGGTCTCGCACCCCGCCTGGGCGTTCCAATGCGACATCCGCATGTTCAGGCTGTGGCTCACCGGGCAACTCACCCCGGAGCTGAAGCGCGCTGGCGTCGCCTAGACCGAGCCGAACAGGCTAGACAGCAGCAACCGCGTGGCCGCGATCAAACCGCCGACCACCACGGCGATCACGATCAAGCTCGCGACCCCTACGCCGAGGCCGACCAGCACAGCCACGCCGTCCTTCTCGACCAGAGCAAGACCGAACAGGGCGATGGCGAATGCCGGCAGGAAATTGCCGAACGGTATGGGCAGTGTCAGCGCCACGGCGAGCACGAGAATGGCGACGCCGATGAAACGCTCGCCGGTCCATGACAATAATCCCGTCAAGCGCGGCTTGAGCAGGTGCTCGGCCCGTTCCAGATGGGGCAAAGCGTGCATGACGATGGCGGTGAAGCCGAGCCGGGGGAAAGACCGCTCCGCCAGCCAGGAGGGGAACCACGGTTTGTGCCGGCCATAAGACAGCTGCGCGGCGAGCAAAATCAGCGGCAGGCCGAGCACGGCGGAGACCAAGGGAATGTTGTGCGGCAGAAGATTGGGAAAGGCGAACACAAACAGCAGAACGCCGAAACCGCGATCGTCGAGCGCGTCGCGAAGCGCGCCGAGGCTGATGCGCGGCCCCGTCTCACTCGCCACGAAGTCGCGAAGCAATTGCGACGTGCGCCGCGTCGGCGAGGCGTGTTCGTCCGGAGCGGGCGTCTTTGCCGGAATTGCGTTTTCCTGAACCGTCAAACCGCGTTCTCTTCGCCGCGCCGCCACTTAGGGCTGGCCGGCGGGCAGCTCGGCCTTCAGCTCGGCGCATTTCTTGCTGGTGAACTCGTTCACCAGGTGCACCACCTCGGGCCCTAGCACGTTGCTCGAGTTGTCGAACCCGGTTCCCGCATAGATCAGCGGGTAGATGAACATCGGCGCCGACGCCTCGCCCCAATTGAGCGAAGCCTCGGAGGCCTTGCCGTCCTTGAATTTCACCTTCGGCGCCAGGGTGATCTCGATGGCATAAGGCTCGCCCTTCTCCTTCTGGGCGAGGGTACAGCGGACTTTTTGCCCCGGCATGACGATCTCGTATTCGGGCTCGCTCATCGCCGAGGCGAGCGGCCTGCGCTTGAGTTCGAGCTTCGACTGGCACACCGCCTTGCCCCACGGCCAGCTGATCTTGCCGCCGAGCATCTTGACGATGTCCTCCTCGCGCCAGGTTTTGACGATGTCGCACGCCACGTCCTCGCCGGCTGGGTCGCGGGTGGCGATGATGTCGCAGATCTTCTTTTTGCATTGCTTGCGCGCGTCCTTCTCGGCCTGCTCCTCAGGCGTCAGGGCGCGCTTGGCGTCGGCATCCGCCGCGGCGGGCGCTGCCTCGCTCGGCTTCGCCGCGCTCGGTGCCGCATCCTCGGCCCAGCAGAGCGAGGCAAAAGCGAACTGAGCCGCGAACGACGCCGCGCAAACAACCGTCCGTCTCATACTTGGCCTTTCTTAAGCGTCGAGTGCCGCGATGATGGCCTCGCCCATCTCGGTGGTGCCGACGGTGCGGCAGCCATCCTGGGCGATGTCGGCGGTGCGCAGGCCCTGGTCGAGCACCTTGGCGATGGCTCCGTCGATTCGGTCGGCAATATCGCCGAGAAAGAAGGAATAACGAAGACACATGGCGAGGCTGGCGATGGTGGCGATCGGATTGGCAGCGCCCTTGCCGGCGATATCGGGCGCGGAGCCGTGAACCGGCTCGTACAGCGCGCGCCGGTGTCCCTTGGCGTCGGCTTCGCCGAGCGAGGCGGAGGGCAGCATGCCGAGCGAGCCGGTCAGCATCGCCGCCTCGTCGGACAGCATGTCGCCGAACAGATTGTCGGTGACGATGACGTCGAACTGCTTCGGCTGCCGCACCAGCTGCATGGCACAATTGTCGGCGAGGATGTGGTGCAGCGTCACGTCGCCATAGCGCTCGTTGTGCAGTTTGGTGACCACCTCGTTCCACAGCACGCCGGTCTTCATCACGTTGCGCTTCTCGGCGGAATGCACCAGGCGTTTGCGCTCGCGCGCGAGATCGAAGGCGACGGCGGCGATGCGCTCGATCTCGTAGGTGTCGTAGACCTGGGTATCGACGGCGCGCTTCTGGCCGTTGCCGAGATCGGTGATGGTCTTCGGCTCGCCGAAATACACGCCGCCGGTCAGCTCGCGCACGATCATGATATCGAGCCCATCGACCCGGTCGCGCTTCAGCGAGGAGGCGTCGGCGAGCGCGGGATAGCAGATCGCGGGCCTGAGATTGGCGAACAGCTGAAGATCCTTGCGCAGTTGCAGCAGCCCGGCTTCCGGGCGCTTGTCGTAAGCCACGCCATCCCATTTCGGCCCGCCCACCGCGCCGAGCATCACGGCGTCGGCGGCGAGCGCCTTGGTCATGGTGGCTTCGGAGATCGCTTCGCCATGGGCGTCGTAGGCGCAGCCGCCGACCAGGTCGGTCTCGGTCTCAAGCTTGGCGAGCCCACGGTCGTTGATCCACGCAACGAGGCGGGACACCTCTCCCATCACCTCGGGGCCGATGCCGTCGCCGGGGAGCAGCAGAAGTTTATAGGTCGTCATGGTTACGCCGCTCCTTTGCCGTTTCCCCCGGGCGGTCTTGTGCTAGACCGGCCCGGCTCTGCGTAAAGGGAGTAGGAAATGCTGACAAGGGCGCTGTTGATTGTGCTGTTGGTTTGCGGGGTTGCGACCCCCGCTCTGGCCGAGGAAACCAAGGTGCTGGCCTTGGGGCTCGCCGACCACGAGGTCACCCAAGAGGAGCTTGCCAAGGGCACGCCCCCGGTCCCCCGCTTCAATTCGCCGGCCATCGCTTATGTCTCGGCCGCCAATCTGCAAAAGGGCGACAGCGTCGAAATCACTCTCTGCAACGAGGAGAAGCCGCTGCTCACCAACAGCGAGACGTTGACCGAGGACAAAGCGAGCTATCTGCTGCAAGCGGGCAAGCGGGGCGTGCCGGCGGGCGGCTGGCCGTCGGAGTGGAAATATTTCGCCAAGCTCAAGATCACCCGCGACGGCAAGCCGCTGATCGAGCAGACCACGACCCCGATCCCGTTCGAGTAGGGGTCGCTCCGCATCGCCCGAGCCGCTCGGCGCCAACACCAGGCCCAATCCCCTTGCAATCCATCCATTAACCATCCATATATCATCCACATGGATGGAGGATGGTCATGGCTGCAGAGATCGTTCGGCTTCGCGATAAAGCCGGTGAAACGGAGAAGATCACCATCAACCTCGGCTATGTCGATCTCGGTCATATCGATCTGCTGGTCCAGGAAGGCTTTTATTCCAATCGGACCGACTTCATTCGCACCGCAATCCGCAACCAGCTCGCGACCCATCGCGACGAGGTGAAACAATCCATCGTGCGGCATACGCTCGAGCTCGGGCTCAGGCATTACACGCGCGCGGATCTGGAGGCGGTGAAGGACGCTGGCGAGAAGCTGCACATCAAAGTGCTGGGGCTCGCGAGTTTCACCCCGGACGTGACGCCCGAGCTTGCTCTGGCGACCATCGAATTGATCACCGTGCTCGGCGCGCTTCACGCCAGCAAGGAGATCAAGGCCGCGCTTGCCGACCGCATCGCCTGACAGCGCGAACCTCCCAAAAAGGATTCAAACAATGAACATGGATTTTGCAAACGGCATGCGCGCTGCGATGAAACTGATGCGAGCGCGTAAGCTGATGGAGGCCACACGCGTCATTCAAGGCGCTCTGTCCGACAGGGAGCGGCCCGAGCCGCCGACTGGGCGCGCGGGAACTGCGCGTGCGATCGAAGGCCGCATCATCGATCTTACGGCCGACGTCATACACACCGAAGCAACGACGGTGCTGGAGGGTGACGCGGACATCCCATCCGGGTTGACGGCGCCGCTGAGCGGGGCACCGTGGGCGACGCGCATGGGCGAGATGCTGCCGACGCATGGCGGCATCGAACTTCCAGGCTTCAATCTCGATGCGCTGAGCGGCGCGAGGCCGGGAAGAGCTGTCGACGTTCCGGAGGGCGCTCAATTCCTGAGCCGGTCCTTTACCTGCGCCGCAGGAAGCCGAAACTACAAGCTCTACGTTCCGCGCCGGCTCCCGGATAGCGATCGTGCGGTGCTCGTCATGTTGCATGGCGGCACGCAGGACGCAGACGACTTCGCGCTTGGAACACGCATGAACGACCTTGCCGAGGAGCATGGATTGATCGTCGCCTATCCGATCCAGCCCAAGGCCGCAAACGCATCCTTGTGCTGGAACTGGTTCATGCCCGAGCACCAAAAGCGTGGCGCCGGCGAGCCTTCGATCATTGCCGGGATCACGCGCGAAATCGCCGCTGCTTACAATATCGACGCAGGCCGCGTGTTCGTCGCAGGGCTGTCTGCCGGAGGCGCCATGGCGGCGGTGATGGCGGCCACCTATCCCGAGCTGTACGCGGCGATTGGCGTGCATTCGGGTCTGCCGTACCGGTCCGCCAGCAACGTTGCCTCGGCTTTTGCGGCGATGCGAGGCAATGCAGTTCCGCGCGGACGGCGATCCCGCAAGCCGCGCGCGGCGGCGGACGACTCTCCCCGCATGCGCACCATCGTGTTCCACGGCGATGCGGACAACATCGTCCATTCATCCAATGCGGCGGGAATCGTCGGGGCGTCCAAAAGGGGCGAAAGCATCGAGCGCGCGGAAAGCCGCTCGTCCGGCGGGCAGGCATACACCCGCACGCTTATCCGCGCCGAAAGCGGCATCGTGGTCGTCGAGGACTGGCTTCTGCATGGTAGTGGCCATGCCTGGTCCGGCGGCAGCGCGGATGGCTCCTACACCGATCCAAACGGGCCCGATGCGTCACGCGAGATGCTGCGCTTCTTCTTGGCGAATGCCGAGCCCCGCCGATAACGGGCGTCAGGCCCAGGGGCGCTCGGTGCGCGATCTGCCCTCGAAGGCGTCGATGGCGTCGACCTTCTCCATGGTCAGCCCGATATCGTCGAGACCTTCCATCAGGCAGCGCTTGCGGAACGGGTCGACGTCGAACTGGACCTTGCCGCCGTCGGGACCTCTGATCTCCTGCGCCTCAAGGTCGATGAGCAGCACCGCATTGGCGCCGCGCGCGGAGTTGTCGATCAGCTTATCGATCTCCACCTGCGGCAGGACGATTGGCAAAATGCCGTTCTTGAAGCAGTTGTTGTAAAAGATGTCGGCGAAGCTCGGCGCGATGATGCAGCTGATGCCGAAATCGAGCAGCGCCCAAGGCGCGTGCTCGCGGGATGAGCCGCAACCGAAATTTTCGCCGGCGATGAGGATCTTCGCCTTGTCGTAAGGCGGCTTGTGCAGCACGAAATCAGGCCGCGGCTTGCCTGCCTCGTCATAGCGCAACTCGGCGAACAGACCCGAGCCAAGCCCGGTGCGCTTGATGGTCTTGAGATATTGCTTGGGAATGATCATGTCGGTGTCGACATTGATCATGGGCAGATAGGCGGCGATCCCGGTGAGCGTGGTGAATTTCTGCATGAGAGTCCTCGTTCGGCGAAAGGCTATGTAGCCCCAAGCGGCCAAGCTTTCCAGTCGTAACGGTGGCTTGAAGCGCCGATATCTCCGCTTTTCAGGCGTCAAGGCAGGCCCTAAGGTCCGCGGGGCAAAAAGCGGCGTGAGGGAGTAGAGATGGCGGGAACGATGATTTACGAGGCGCACCCGGCGATGTTCCGGGCGCATCCCTTCTGGTTCATCCTCTGCGTCCTGCTCATCGCCGCGTTCGGCATCGGCATTCTGGTGTTGCTCTATTGGTACATCAAGACGCGCGCCACCGCGCTCACCGTCACCGACAACGAGCTGACGTATGAGCGGGGCATCTTGAGCAAGGACCGCACCTCCGTGTCGCTCAAGCATGTCCGCTCGGTGCATATCACCCAAGGCTTCATCAATCGCATTCTCGGCGTGGGCATCATCCAGATCTCGACCGCTGGCGACGAGCCGGAGTTCACTATCGCCGACATGCCCGACCCGTATGTGATCCAGGAGGCGATCGCCAAGGCGCAGGAAATGCACGGCGGTCGCGATTGAGCGAGGGCGAAACGAGATGCCAAGCCAGAGCGACCGGCGCGAGCGCAACGAGGCGTTGAGGCTGTTCATCGCCGCGGCGGTGGCGTTGCTGCTGCTGATCGTGGTCGGCGGCGCCGGCTTCTATTATTTGCTCGGGCTTGACGTGGAGGGCGACCCGTTCTCGGCGGGTATCGGCCTCAAGACCGCCGCGCTGATCTCCTTCGGCGTGTCGTTCCTCGCCATTTTGATCATGGCGGTGGTCTCGGGCGGCGACGCCATTTTCGGCGAGCTGCCCTTCACCATCGCCGGGTTTCTGATCTTCTTCGTGATCTTCTGGCTGATGATCGCCTGGATTTTCTAACCACGAAAATTTTCAGGTCATTGCCGGGCGTGACCCGGCAATCCATTCCGCTCGCGATTCAGCGTGTTGGGAGGTAACGACATGGATGCCCGGATCAAGTCCGGGCATGCCGGGTCAGACTAATGCGGCGGGCCCAGCGTCTGCGCCTGCGATGACGTGGCAGGCGCGGAGGCCTGTTGTGGCGCCGAGCCGATCAGCTCACGATAATATTTGCGCATGGTGTCGCAGCGCTGTGGTCCGGGCGGATGCACCCCGTCGCCTTTCAGCTGCGAGATGAAGGTGCAGATGTCCTCCATGCCCTGCGCATCGAGCCAGCCCCACTTCACCCCGCGCCGGATGGAGAACAGGTCGGCTTCGGTTTCATCGGCGCCGATGAACTGGTGGCCGCATTCGTGGCTGTAGATATAGAGCTTCACCTGGGTGGAGAGCCCGCTGATCTTTTTGGTATTGAGGATCAAAAAGCCGGGAAAGGCGCCGCCCCAGCTGTCGAAATTGGTGGTGAGCACCGTCGGCCGCTTGCCGCAATTGACCGGCCTGCCGTCGAGTTTGAGGGCGCCATGGGCGACCAGCTTGGCGTCGGGACCGGCCTCTTTCAGATAATCCTCAAGGCTCGGACCCGCGGCGGTCGAGCCTTCATTGCCGGACCATTCTTGCGCGCGTGCAGGCCCCGCGAATAAGAGCGCGATGCCCAAGGCGCCAGCAAGCGCCAACCCCAAACGTGCCCGTCCGTCGCTCATGCCGACTCGCACTCTAAGGCCGCGCCCAACGCCGCGCAATTGCAGGAATGTCTCACCTGCCGTCTTCTCTGCTGGCGTCGCTCGCTGATAGCTCACTTTTCTTGCCAAAGCATTGCCTTAGCTGGTCACAGCGGGCCTCGGGATCGGGATGCATGGGGCCGTGACCGGCGATGTTGAACAGCGCGCAGACATCCTCGAGCGCCTGTTTGCTGAGCCAGCCATCGCGCCGAGCCCGCCGCACGGCGTAGCAATCGGCCGCCGTCTCACTCGGTCCGAACAGGATATGCCCGCACTCATGATAGTAGATCAGCCACTGCACCGGCCGGGGCAGGTCCTGAAGCGCCTGCATGTTCAGCATGATCACGGTGGAGGAGACGGCGAAGCCTTCGAAGTCGCGCAGCAGCGTGGCGGTGGCGCCGCAAGACAGCCTGCGGCCCGCGACCACGAGTCTGCCGGGTGCAACCAACTTGCCCTGCTCGATCGCGAGTGCGGTCTCGTGATGGCTGGAGGCGGCCAGCGCAAGACAGAGCGCAAGCCCCATGAGACGGGCAGCTGACCGCATTGTCGTTCCCTCTGCCCCTGTCCAACTCGCTTGCCGCCCAGTCTGCGGGTGGGGCAGGGCAAGCGTCAACGGCTAATCCGGTCACATGGCCGCTTCGGATTCGATGTGCTCCATGTCGGCATCGGAGAAGCCGAAATGATGGCCGATCTCATGCACGAGAATATGGGTGACGATGTGCCCAAGGCTCTCCTCATGCTCCGCCCAGTAATCGAGGATGGGACGGCGGTAGAGGAACACCATGTCGGGCAGCGCGGTCACGTCCATGACGCTTTTGCGCGCGAGGTCGACGCCGGAATAAAGCCCGAGCAGGTCGAACGCCGATTCAATCCCCATCGCATCGAGCACCTCGTCGGTGGGAAAGTCCTCCACCCGGATCAGGAGATCGCCGGTCAGCGCGCGGAACCGCCCGGGCAATCGCCGATAGGCGGCATCCGCAATTGCCTCGAACTCGGCGAGGCCCGGCGCTTCGAGCTTGCTCCACTCGGTCTTGCTCATGACCGGCATTATTCCAGGATGTCACGCCATCGCGAAGCCAATCTGAACGGTGGATGAATTTGCCGCTCAGAAGCGGTTCAGCGCCGCACCCCTAATCTCCGTCTCAAGTGCTTCACGCAATCACGCGGAAGCATCGAGAAGCGGAGAAATTCATGTTGAGAAAGAGTCTGATTGGTGCGGCCGCGGTGCTCGGCATCGCGCTCGCCGGCAGTGTCGCCAGCGCCCAGCCGGCATCGGCCGGTTATGCCTGCGGCCCCTGGAACGGTTGGTGCAGCTACTACTTCTACCCCGGTTGGGGTTGGGGCTGGTACGGCAACAACCACCACCACAAGTGGGATGAGAACCACGGCCACAACAAGTGGAACAACAACTGGAACGGCAACGGTAACGGCAACTGGAACAAGGGCAAAGGCAACTACCAGGCCAACAAGAACGGCAACTGGAAGAAGTACTAGGTTTCGTCGGGGAGTCTCCTCTCCCAGGCGTCGGCACGCCGTCTCGGCCCCTCGCGCGTTCCCCCCATGCGCGAGACGCTAGAGGCGGCGTGTCGGTGTTTTAGTGGAAGGTGCGGATGTCGACGAAGCGGCCGGCCAGCGCCGCGGCGGCCGCCATTTGCGGCGAGACCAGTGGACTGGTGTGCCATGCACGCGAACCCGCACGTGGCTTGGCTCCCTGCGGCTGGTCCGCTGAGCGTCAGTAAAGGATGACCTTCTTCCCATCCTGCACAGTGGCGCAGTTGGGCGGAGTGCCTTTATAGCCCTTTGGGCAAACTTGCTCGCCGCTCGGCGTGGAAGACTGCGATCCGCTGCGGTGCACACCCAGCTTCTTTGCAGGTTTGAATCGCCCCGTATTCAGTGTCGCGTCAGATGGGCTCGATGGCGTACCGGCATCCGGCACACATGAGTGTCCGTACGCCGAATAACCTTTGGGACACGCTGCGAGCGTTTGGGTGGCCCCAGCAAGCAAGCATGCCACCACAAGACAAAAAGCCATTGTAATCTTCCCCATCGCATCTTCTCCTCGTGAAGCTGGTCGATCAAACCGGAGCTTGGTCTATTCCAGCCAGTTGCAGCAGCAAATGACCATCCCGGGTGAGGGGAATTGAGCAATTCAACCACCCGCCCGGGTGATTGTTGGTGCAGGTTTGTTTAGCCAACGGCACCATGCTTTCGGGGTTCCGGATCAGCGGCTCCAGCTTTTGATCCTCGGCTTGTACAAGGGCCGGAGCCGAAAATTACCACCGCCGCCCCTTAGCGTCTTGGGGCGGAGCGAACAGAAATTTGGCTGAGAGTGAAATCTGGCGCTTTCCGGCTACGGCCGGAGGCCCTAATAATCGAGGTGCCGATCGAAGGTCGGGGTTTGGAAGCTAGCCCATGGCGGAGCCTCGGTTGGGGCCCCCGCTGGATGCGCGTGCCAGCTTGCTAGCCCTGCCTGGATTGTTGTGGGGCCGAAGCTTGAGATGAAAGCCTGCGAAAGCCCTCCCCAGTCCCTGTCGTTCTCGACGCGCGATCTGCCCGAAAAGGAGCGCGTGCCGTACTGGCGGGACGTTTTCGGCCGCCACGTCATTCGCGTCGACTTCACACCTAAGTCTGACGCGCCATTCGAGGCGGAAGGATCACTCTGGGCGGTGCCCGGCTTGCGCGCTCACTGGTCCCTCTATAAAGGGGCAGCGCAACTTCGACGGACAAGGGAGCTCATTTCCCAAACCGACGAAAGCGTCGCACTACTGATCGATCGCAAGGGATCGATCCGGTGGTCGCAGCACGGTGCGGAACTTCAGCTCGCCCGTTGCAGCGCAGTCTTGGCCCTCCAGGCTGAGCCGGCGGAAATGATCTTCCCGAGTGCCGACTATATGGCGATCATCGCGCCGCTTCGAGCCATTGCACCGCTGACGAGACATGTGGAGGAGCGCCGACACATACCAGCCGGCACGGAAGCGCTCGCGTTGCTTCCAGGTTACCTTCGCATGCTGCGCGGCCTGTCCGATCCCTGTGTCATCGAGCGATCGGTGACCTACGTCTATGACTTAATGGCTTTGGCGCTTGGTGCCACGCGCGACGCTGCGGCGATCGCCAACGGGCGCGGTTTGCGCGCCGCAAGGCTCAGGGCCGTCAAGGCCGACATCGCCGCCAATCTGACGACGCGCGATCTCTCCGTCGCCACGGTCGCGCACCGCCAACGCGTGACCCCGCGCTACATCCATGTGCTGTTTGACGGCGAGGGCACGACGTTCTCGCAATTCGTGTTGTCCGAGCGCCTCGCCTACGCTCATCGCTTGCTTTTGAACTCGCGCAACGCTCCCCAGTCGATCGGCGCCATCGCCTATGCCAGCGGCTTCGGCGATCTGTCGCATTTCAACCACGCCTTCCGCCGCCGCTACGGGGCGACGCCGTCCGAGGTGCGGCGCGAGCAGCCTGCGTAGATGATCTAGTGGAAGCTGCGGATGTCGACGAAGCGGCCGGCAAGCGCCGCAGCGGCCGCCATTTGCGGCGAGACCAGATGGGTGCGGCCGAGCCGGCCCTGGCGCCCCTCGAAATTGCGGTTGGAGGTCGAAGCGCAGCGCTCGCGCGGGGCGAGTTGGTCAGGGTTCATGCCAAGGCACATCGAGCAGCCTGGCTCGCGCCACTCGAAGCCGGCATCCTTGAAGATCTTGTCCAGCCCCTCGGCCTCGGCCTGCGCCTTTACCAGCCCCGAGCCCGGCACGATCATGGCGCGGACGGTGTCGCTCACCTTGCGGCCTTCGACCACCTTCGCCACGGCGCGTAGATCTTCGATCCGGCCGTTGGTGCAAGAGCCGATGAACACGCGGTCCAGCGCGATGTCGGTGATCTTCTCGCCGCCCTTCAGGCCCATATAGTCGAGGCTGCGCTCCGCGGCCTTGCGCTTGGTCTCATCGGCGATCTCCGATGGCACCGGAACGCGGCCCGCGATGGAGACGACCTGCTCGGGGCTCGTGCCCCAGGAGACGATCGGCGGCAGTTCATTGGCCTTCAGGCCGACGATGCGATCGAAATGCGCGCCCTCGTCGGAATAGAGTTTCTCCCAATGATGCTTGGCGACCTCGAAGGCGCCGCCTTTCGGCGCGCGAGGACGGCCCTCGATATAGTCGAAGGTCTTGGCGTCGGGCGCGATCAGGCCGGCGCGGGCGCCGCCCTCGATCGACATGTTGCAGATGGTCATGCGCCCTTCCATGGAGAGCGCTTCGATCGTCTCGCCGGCATATTCGATGACATGGCCGGTGCCGCCGGCGGTGCCGATCTCGCCGATGATGGCGAGGATGATGTCCTTGGCGGTCACGCCCTCAGGCAGCGTGCCGTCGACGCGCACCAGCATGTTCTTCGCCTTGGACTGGATCAGCGTCTGGGTGGCGAGCACGTGCTCGACCTCGGAGGTGCCGATGCCGTGCGCCAACGCGCCGAAGGCGCCATGCGTCGAGGTGTGGCTGTCGCCGCAGACGATGGTGGTGCCGGGGAGGGTGAAGCCCTGCTCGGGCCCGACCACATGCACGATGCCCTGGCGTTTGTCGCGCTCGTGATAATACTCGATGCCGAAATCGCGCGCGTTCTGCGCCAGGGTTTCGATCTGTAGCGCCGATTCGGGGTCGTCGATGCCCTTGGAGCGGTCGGTGGTCGGTACGTTGTGATCGACCACGGCCAGCGTTTTTTCTGGCGCGCGCACCCTGCGGCCCGCCATGCGCAAGCCCTCGAAAGCCTGCGGGCTGGTCACCTCATGCACCAGATGCCGGTCGACATAGAGCAGGCAGGTACCGTCCGGCGCTTCATGCACCAGATGGGCGTCCCAGATCTTGTCGTAGAGGGTGCGGGGCTTGTTCATGGTCAACTGCGAGTTGGGCTCGTCAGGCCCTGAGATAGCGTCTCAGCGCGCGGTTTACAAATCCCCAAAGCTCTTTGTCATCGCCTGGCTCGACCCGGCGATCCGCGTCATTGGCGCGGCGACTTGCTGAGCTGAAACGCGCTTAACCCTTTTTGGGCTTTTTGGCCGGCTTGGCGTCTTTGGCTTTAGCGGGCTTTTCGGCTTTGGCCTTGGGTTCACCCTCGGTTTCGCCTTCGGCGTCCTCTTCCTCGGCGGGGACCTCGTCGGCCGTGGTCTCGGCCATCAGCTCGACCGACTTCGCCACCCAGTCGTTATTCTCGATGGCGCCGTTGAGCTTGAGCGTCTCGTCGAGCTTGGCGATCTCGTCGTCGGTGAGATTGGCGATCTGCTCGAACTTGATCAGGCCGAGCTTGGTCAGCTTGTGCTCGAGCTCTTGGCCGATGCCGGGAATGAGCTTCAGATTGTCTGGCTCGCCCTTGGGCCTGGTGAAGCCCTTGAAGGCCTCGGCCTTCTTGCCCCTGACCTCCTGGCGCTCGGTGATGCGGGCGGCCTTGCCACGCAACCCGCGCAGATAATACAGCTTGGCCCGGCGCACCCGGCCGCGGCGCACCACCTCGATCGACTCGATCAGCGGCGAATGCACCGGGAAGACGCGCTCCACGCCTTCGCCGTAGGAAATCTTGCGCACGGTGAAATTCTCGTTCAGCCCGCCGCCGGCGCGGCCGATGCAGACGCCTTCATAGGCCTGCACGCGCGTGCGCTCGCCCTCGACCACCTTGACGTTGACGCGCACCGTGTCGCCGGGGCCGAACGGGGGAACTTTCCGCTTCTTGGAAAGCGCCGCAGCCTGTTCTTGCTCGAGCTGCTCGATGATATTCATGGCAATAACCTTTCCTGGGCGCCTGCCCTGGCTTTTCGAGCCTCCGGCGAACGCCATTCTTTTTGATTGATCCGCTGTAAACGCGGGGCAGGGAAGCACCCGCGCCGGGGTTTCCTAGCCTAAGGTTGTGGCGCTGTCGATGGCAATTCGCCCTGAGCGGCCTTCATTTGCAGGGATAGAGCGCAATCCCGTCCGCAGTCTCCGGCAGGGCAATTTTGATGTGGTCGGGCTTGGCGGACAGGTCGAACGTGAGCACGCCGAGGTGCACCTTGCCGCCTTGGGTGCATTTCGCCTCATAGGCTTCATCACCGGCGGCGGCTTCTTTCGGCGCCCCCAGGATACAAAGCAAATCGGGCCCTTCGACGATGCCGCGCCTGATCTCGAACTCGGGCGTGGCGCCGCTCGCGCAGCCGTCGTGGGCGGTGGCGTATTTGCCGAGCAGCGCCTCGAGGTCGGCCTGGGCGCTCGCCGGCAACAACAGCAGCGGCAAGGATGCAAAAATCGCTCTGAGGAACATCGCTCGCTCGCTCCGCCTGCGGCATTTGCAGGCCATTGGAGCGCGCATCAAAGGGTCAAGTGCCGCGCCAATGCAAGAGCCGGAAGTCGCCTAGCCCTTCTTGTCCAGGCTGCGAATATAGGCGACGACGTTACGCAAGTCGTCCTGCTTGAGGATGATGTTTGGCATGGTGGGGTGTGAGCTCTGTAGCCAGACGGAAAGCGCAAGCTCGGTCATGCCGGGCGTGTCGGCCACCGACTGAAAGGTCGGGGCTTCCGCCAATGGCGACATGTTCTCGTTCGCCAACACCGCATGGCAGGCGGCGCAAACATTTTCGGCGTAAGCCTGGCCCGCCGCGACATCGGCCTCCTGCGCCTGTCCCGCGTGGCCGGACGCGAGCAGCATCGCCACCGCAAGTCCCGTCGCCGTCTTCATGGCCGGCATCTCCTTTGTGCGTTGTTGGGTGATCTTCGGCATAGCATCGGGGCGCGCGCCGCGTTCTGACCTCGATCAAGGTTTTCGCTTATAACCCTGCCACAGATCGGGGCGGCGCTCTTCGGTGAGCTTCTCGGCCTGTTCGCGCCGCCATTCAGCGATTTTCTGGTGATCGCCCGACAGCAGCACCTCGGGGATGGCGCGGCCCTCGAAGTCGCGCGGCCGGGTGTAATGCGGATATTCCAGCAGCCCGGCCGCGAAGCTCTCCTCGGCCAGCGAGCTCTCATTGCCGGCGACGCCGGGGAGCAACCGCACGCAAGCATCGATCAGCACCTGCGCGGCAAGCTCGCCGCCGGACAGCACGTAATCGCCGATGGAGATTTCCTCAATGGCGCGCGCGTCGAGCGCGCGCTGATCGATGCCCTCGAAGCGGCCGCAGAGCAGGATCGCGCCGGGGCCCTGGGCGAGCACGCGCACACGATCTTGCGTCAGCGTCTTGCCGCGCGGCGAGAGATAAAGCGTCGGCGTGCCGGCTATTGCGTCCGCGCGCGCCGCATCGATTGCCGCGCTGGCGATGTCGGCGCGCATCACCATGCCCGCGCCGCCGCCGGCCGGAGTGTCGTCGACCGAGCGATGCTTGTCGGTGGCGAAGTCGCGGATGTCGAGGGTGCGAAGCGCCCATTTGCCGTCGGCGAGCGCCTTACCGGCGAGGCTCAAGCCGAGCGGCCCCGGGAACATCTCGGGGAAGATGGTGAGCACCGTCGCGCGCCAGGTCGCGGTCATGCGCGCGCGGCCTTGTCGGTTGCGCCGCGCTCTTGCTTGAGCAGCCAGGTCTCGAGCTTGCCAACGCCCTTGACCTGGATCGGCCCGCGCGCTTCGAACAGGAAGCCGTCGTCCAGCGCCTCGCGCACCGCGCCGGAGACTTGGATCTCGCCGGGAAGGCCGTGCGACTCCAGCCGCGAGGCGAGGTTCACCGTCTCGCCCCACACATCGTAAGAGAATTTGTCGGTGCCGATGATGCCGGCCATCACCGGGCCAATGGCGATGCCGATGCGCACGCGCAAATCGACGCCATGCGCGGCGGAGAGCCGCTCGACCAAATGCGGCAATCCGAGCGCCATGCGCGCAAGGCGGCAGAGATGATCGTCTTGCGGCAGACTCACTCCCGTCACCGCCATGTAGCCGTCACCGATGGTCTTGATCTTCTCCACGCCGTGCCGCGCAGCGAGGCGGTCGAACTCGGTGACGATCTGATCGAGCAGCGCCACGGTGCGTGCGGCGCCGAGCTCCTGCGCGAGCTCGGTGAAGCCGACCAGATCGCTGAACAGGACGGAGGCCTCGGCGACGCTGTCGGCGACCCGCTCGTCCGGCCGTTCCTTCAGCCGTTCGGCGATCGCCGCAGGCAGGATGTTGGCGAGCAGGGCGTCGGCTTCGGCTCGCGCCTGATCGGCCACGCTGAAGGCGTAGCCCACGATCAGGGCGATGATGGCGAAGGTGGTGACGGTGGAGGACAGGTAGAGATTGGCCAGCAGGCTCGGCTCGGCATCGAACAGCGCGCGCTCTTGCGGATAGAGGAACCAGGTGGCGAGATGCAGTGCGAGGCCGATCGAGATCACCGCGATAGCGAGCCTAAAATGCGACAGGCCGTAGATGGCAAAGGCGACCGCCGCGGCGATGATGTAGTTGATCTGAATGCCGGATTCGCGACCGAAGGCGCGGACGAAGAGGAACAAGGCGGTGTATTCGACGATGGCGAGCAGGATGGCGGCGGCGACGTCGTTGATGCGGTGAGCGAGCGGCACCGCGAGCGCGATCGCCATCAGCAGCAGATTGACGGCGATCAGGGACCGATAGGCGTGAGCGTCGTAATAGGCGAACACGATCGCGTAAATGATGGAGAAGAACGCGATCAAGAACGCCATCACGTTGACGATGGTCAGCCGCCGGCGCACGGCGCGGGGATAGCCTTCGGTGCCCCATTCGGCGAATGCCGATAGTGGCCCGAGCCAATCGAAGATGGGCGCGGGACGCGTCGGCGCGGGGGTATCGCTCTGACTCATGCGGACGCTCAACAAATCGCGGGATCGATGCAGCAACCGAGGCCGGTGGTAACGACCAGCCGGCACTAAGTGTTTACTGGATTCTCGCCGTCGCGGGAATGACGGCGGCTTCGATGCTTAATCGAACAGTCCCTCGGGCGGGGTGAGGGTGAGGCGCCCGCCTTCGACATCGACCTCGGGGACGGTATCGCGGGTGAAGGGCACCAGCACGGTGGCGCCGCCGGTGGCGGGCTGCACCTCGATCAGATCGCCGGCGCCGAAATTATGCACGCCGACCACGCTGCCAATCGTTTCGCCATCCTGGCCGACGGCTGCGAGCCCGATCAGGTCGGAGTGATACCACTCGTCCTCCTCCCGCGCGGGCAGGCGCGCGCGGTCGATATAGAGCTTGGTGTGGGTCAGCGCCTCGGCGCCCTCGCGCGTGGTGACGCCCTTGACCCGGGCGATCAACGCCTTCGGGGTGACGCGAACGCGCTCGAGCTCAATCATGCGGCCTTGCTCGTCCTCAAGCGCGCCGTAGCGGGCGATGGCCGCCGGCTCCTGCGTATAGGAGCGCAGGCGAACCTCGCCCTTCAGTCCTTGTGCCGCCCCGATCTCGCCGAGCAGCACGCGGTCTGTCTGGTCGCTCAAGGCTACTCGGCGGACGGCTGCTCGGCCGGGGCCTCAGGCTCGGCCGGGGGCGGCGGCGGGGCGGCGGCGGCTTCGGCGGCGGCCTTGGCCTTCTCCTCGGCGGCGGTGCGCTTCGCCTCCTCACGCTCCAGACGCTTTTTGCCGGGCTGGCCCTTGTTCGGGTTCGACCGCGCCTCGCGCTTCCTGACGCCCGCCACATCGAGGAATCTGAGCACGCGATCGGTGGGCTGGGCGCCGACGCCGAGCCAATGCGCCAGCCGGTCCTCGACGAACTTCACCCGCTCGGCGGAGTCCTTGGGCTGGAGCGGATCGTAGGTGCCGATCTTCTCGATATAGCGGCCGTCGCGCGGGCTGCGCGAGTCGGCGATCACGATGCGGTAGTAAGGCCGCTTCTTCGCGCCGGCCCGCGCCAGTCTGATCTTCAATGACATGTCTTGGTTCTCCTAAGTCGGTTGATCTAGCGTTTCTTGGAACCTGGAAGTCCGGGAAGGCCGCGCGGCAGCCCGCCGGGAAGACCCGGGAAGTTGCCGGGGAGGCCGGGAAAGCCGCCCGGGGGAAGCGGAGGCAAGCCGCCTTGCGGCATGCCAGCTGGAAGCTCGGCCGGCATTTCGGGCGGCGGCCCGCCGCCAAACAGAGCGCCGAGCATGCCGCGCTTCTTGCCCATCGATTTCATCATGTCGGCCATCTGCCGGTGCATCTTCACCAGCCGGTTGATGTCCTGCACGCTCGTGCCGGAGCCAGCCGCCACGCGCTTCTTGCGCGAGGCATTGAGCAGCTTCGGGTTCTTGCGCTCGGCGCGCGTCATCGAGCCGATCATCGCCTGCTGGCGCTTCAGGATGCGGTCGTCGAGCTTGGCGGTGTCGAGCTGCTTCTTGATCTTGCCGACGCCGGGCAGCATCGACAGCACGCCGCCCATGCCGCCGAGCTTCTGCATCTGCTTCAATTGCTCGGCGAGGTCGTCGAGATCGAAGGCGCCCTTCTTGACCTTGGCGGCGATCTTCTGCGCCTTGTCCAGCTCGACGGTCTGCATCGCCTTCTCGACCAGGCCGACCACGTCGCCCATGCCGAGGATGCGCCCGGCGATGCGGTCGGGGTAGAACTCCTCCAGCGCGTCGAGCTTCTCGCCGGTGCCGATCAGCTTGATCGGCTTGCCGGTGACGGCGCGCATGGAGAGCGCCGCGCCGCCGCGTCCATCGCCGTCGACTCTGCGTCAGCACGATGCCGGTCAGCGCCACGCGCTGATCGAAATTCTTGGCGAGATTGACGGCGTCCTGGCCGGTCAGCGCGTCGGCGACCAGCAGCGTCTCGTGCGGCGTGGCGATCTTCTCGATCGCCGCGGTCTCGGCCATCAGCTCTTCGTCGATATGGGTGCGGCCGGCGGTATCGAGCAACAGCACGTCATAGCCGCCGAGCTTGGCGGCTTTCAGCGCGCGGGTGGCGATCTGCGTAGGGCCTTCGCCGGCGACGATGGGAAGCGTCGCCACCTCGGTCTGCTCGCCGAGCACGCGCAGCTGCTCTTGCGCGGCGGGCCTGCGGGTATCGAGCGAGGCCATCAGCACTTTCTGCTTGTCGCGCTCCTGCAGGCGCTTGCCGAGCTTGGCGGTGGTCGTGGTCTTGCCCGAGCCTTGCAGGCCGACCAGCATCATCACCACCGGCGGCGTGGCGGCGAGGTCGATGCCTTGCGCGTCGTGGCCCAGCACACGCACCAGCTCGTCATTGACGATCTTGATGACCATCTGGCCGGGCGTGATCGAGCGCACCACATCCTGGCCGACCGCCTTCGCCTTCACCGCGTCGACAAAGTCGCGCACCACGTCGAGCGCGACATCGGCCTCGAGCAGCGCGCGGCGCACCTCGCGCATGGCTTCCGCCACGTCGGCCTCGCTCAGCGCGCCCTTGCGGGTGAGCTTGTCGAGGATGGCGTTAAGCCGCTCGGATAAAGTCTCGAACATCGATCTCGCTCAGTCTCCAAACACGCGCTCAAGCAGGCCAGAGGCCGATAGCGCAAACGAAACAGCGCTCAAGCAGGCCAGAGGCCGATAGCGCAAACGTAAAACGCACCCGAGGGCGCGACGCGCTGTCGGGTGTTGACCCCCCTGCCTCCGGACTATCTTCGCGCTGCTTGAGCGCTAATCCTGTGCAGGGCGGCGGCTCTTCGAATGGAGCTGCCTTGAATGTGGCCGGAATGTCGGCGAGGACGGGTGCTAAGTCAAGCCGCGCCGGGGAAGAAATTGCCGTGAAAATGGAAGGGGATGGCGTGTGGCGCGGTTGCCCGCGCCAGCTCCTGGAGGCTCGTCGCGTCGAGCACCAGCAGAAAGGACAGCCCCTTTTCGATGTCGAGCACGACCGACAGCAGCACGCCATCGTCTTCTGTCTTGGCGGAAGGTGAGGGTACGAACACCGGTTCGCCCGGATAGAGGCCAGGTTTGTACCAGTTGGCGGTTTGGCCGGTGGTCGTATCGATCTTGACGATGCAATCGAGGAAATCGCCTTTGGCCGCGATGCCGGCGCCCCAGACATAGCGATACGATTTGCCGGCGTGGCGCTCGTAATTGATGCGGGGCAGCTCGAGCGGCACCTCCGCCAAAGTCCGGCGCGTGACGGGTGCCTCGCTTCCGAGCGGAATATGAAACCGGGTCAGCGTGCCGGTGGCGGTAAGCGGCGTGCCGGCGCGGAGTCGCGCGAGATAAAGCTGATCGATGATGGCGGCGTCAGGATAGGCGACCGCATCCACCGCCAGTCCGTCGCTATCGGCGAAGGCGTTGACATGATGGAAGGCGAAGCTTGCATCGGCCTTGGCCGTGCGCACCAGCCGGCCGGTGTCCTTGTCCACGACATGGAAGACGAGCCCGCGTTCGGGCTCCCAGCGATAATTCTGGATGAAGGGCTTGCCTGACAACCTGAGGTCGATCGGGTTCACCACCAAGGGAAACTCGGTGAGGATGAGATGGTCCGCGCTCATGCCGAAGCTGTGCATGTAAGCCGGCCGCTCGACCGGAATGGCGGCGACTTCGGCCTGCATGCCGTCGTCGCCGATGCGGCAAAGGCGATAGACGCTCTTCATGCCGAGATCGGCGATGTAATTGTAATGGCAGGCGCGCTTCGCGTCGTAATGCGGATGCGCGGTCGAGACCTGTCCCGTCAACGCTTCGCCATAGGCGAACACGCCGAGGGTCTCCAGCGTGTCAGGGGCGAAGCGCAGCGGCATCGTCGTCTCGGTGAAGGCGGTCACCTCCCGCGCGTAGGCCGAGACATTGACGCAAGCATTGTCGGTCAGCTTGGGATCGAAGATCGCGGCGACGCGGCCGAATAAGGTGCGGCAGGGATCGGTGGCGAATTCGGCATAGGCGATCTTGCCGGTCGCCTCGGCGGCGCGGAAGGCTTTGCTCTCGAGGAAGCGGTTGGCATAGGTGACGCCGCCGCCGCCAAGCGCGAAGCGATGCAGCATCGCCAGTCCGTCGAACCAATGATTATAGCTCCGGGCACCCACCTCGAATTTGGAGGGTCCGGTGCGGAGCAGGGTGCCTTGCAGCCAGGACGGCAGCGTGCCGGTGACGGCGAGCGCGACCGGCGCGGGCGTCTCCGCCGTCAACGAACGGAAGCCTACGCCGTAGGGAAAGGCGGGTTTATCCAGCATCGCGTCCTCGCCAGCATCGATGCGAGGAGCTTAAGCCAGGTTCCTTAAGACGGGCTCAAGCTTGACGGCCAAATCGAGCAGGATTTCGTCGCCACCGGGCCAGCCGATGAAGGAGAGGCCGATCGGGCAGCCCGCCGCCTCGGTCGCGGGGATCGAGATCTGCGGCAGCCCGGCATGACCGGCGAGGCAGGTATAGCCGAGGGTTTGCGTGCGGAACTCGGCGAACGAGGCGCCGTCGGGGATCGCGCGCTCGGGCGGCAGCGTCGGCGTGGTGGGCAGCACGAGCAGCGTCCCCGGGGGCACGAGCGCCCCGAGGCGCTGCACGATTTCCGTCCGCTTGACGCGCGCCGCCTCGGCCTCGGCATAAGTAATCTGCGCCGCCGCCTCGAAGCGCTCCTTGATGCCGGGGCCGAGATCGACATTGTGCGACTGGATGAAAGGCAGCAGCGTCGACTGCATTTCGAAGCCCTGGATCAGGCGGAAAGCGTCGCGCCAGTCGGCGATCTCCTCGCCGACGATGGTTCGATGCTCTGGCGCGGGCAGTACGGGGCCGAGGCTCGCCAGCACGCGCCACAGCGCCTGATCGGCGCTCGATTCGGCTTCACCGAAGAAATCCTCCGCCAGGATCAGCCGGTCGATGTTCGCCGCGACGCGCTCGCCGTCGAGGAGGAGATGCCCGATCTTGCGGAACAGCTCCGCCTCGCGCGCGAGAAAGCCGATGGTGTCGTAGCTCGGCGCCATGGCGGTGGAGCCTTTGGTGTCGATGCGACCGAAAGTCGGGCGGAGCCCGTAAAGCCCCGAGAACGACGCCGGCACGCGGATCGAGCCGCCGGTGTCGCTGCCGAGCGCGAAGTCGCACATCGAAGCGGCGACCGCGGCGGCCGAGCCGCAGGAGGAGCCGCCGGTGACATGCTGTGGCGCGCGGGCGTTGACCGGCTGGCCGTAATGGGCGTTGGAACCAAGCACACTGTAAAAGAACTCATCGCAGATGGTGATGCCGGTGCACGAAGCGCCAGCCTCGAGCAGACGCGTGATGACGGGCGCGGTGTCATGCGCGGGGGTGGCGTGCTCGTAGAAGTCGGGGTTGCCGTTGCTCACCTTGCGGCCACGAATAGCGAACAGATCCTTCACCATGAAGCTGAGCCCGGCGAGCGGCCCCGAGGGCGCGCCCGGCAAAGGCTCACGCAACGTGTGGGGAACGAGAGCGCCGACCGGGTCGGCGGATGGGACTGAGATCATCTTGCCCTCGCTTTGCGACTGCGTGAGGAGGCCCGCCATAGACTCTGACAAAGAAGGCCATATAACACCGGCGACCAAGCCTCAATGCCAACAGACGGAGAACGCTGTGCGCGCGGCGGCGGCAACGGACCGAAGTCTACCCCGGGCGGTATGGGCGCTGGGGCTGACGTCGTTGTTGATGGACACCTCGTCCGAGCTGATCCATGGCCTGCTCCCGGTCTTTCTGGTTGTCACTCTCGGTGCGAGCGCGACGGCGCTTGGCGTGGTGGAGGGCATCGCCGAGGCCACGGCGCAGATCACCCGCGTGTTTTCGGGCTGGCTGTCGGATGTGCTCGGGCGGCGCAAGGCGCTTACCGTGGCGGGCTATGGCCTCGCCGCCGCCACCAAGCCGCTGTTCCCGCTCGCCAGCTCCATCGGGCTGGTGCTGCTCGCCCGCTTTCTCGATCGCATCGGCAAGGGGATCAGAGGCGCGCCGCGCGACGCGCTGATTGCCGACCTGACGCCGGCCGACACACGAGGCGCGGCCTTTGGGCTTCGTCAATCGCTCGATACGGTGGGCGCGACGCTCGGCCCGGCGGCGGCGATCGCCCTGATGTATTTGTTCAACGACGACATCCGCACGGTGCTTTGGTTTGCGGTGATCCCTGCGGTGCTGGCGGTCATCGTCCTGATGGTGGGCGTCAAGGAGCCCGCGCATGAGGACGCCAAGGCGCGGGCCCCGCTGCAGCTCAAGGACATCAAACAGCTCGGCTCCGCCTATTGGGTCGTCATCGTTGCCGGCGCCGTGTTTACGCTGGCCCGGTTCAGCGAGGCGTTCCTCGTCATCCGCGCCAACGACCAAGGGCTCGCGCTGGCCTGGGCGCCGGCGGTCATCGGGGTGATGAGCCTTGTCTTTGCGCTCAGCGCCTATCCCGCCGGCCGGCTCCAGGACAGAATCGGCGCGCGGCCTTTGCTGCTGTGCGGCCTGCTGGTTCTGATCGCCGCCGATCTCGCGCTGGCGTACGGCTCGACGCTGGTTGCGATCTTCCTCGGCATCGGCCTATGGGGCCTGCATATGGGGCTCACCCAAGGGGTGCTCGCGGCGCTGATCTCGGCGACCGCGCCGGACCGCCTGCGCGGCACGGGGTTTGGCCTGTTCGGTCTGGTCACCGGTGTTGCCGCGCTGTTGGCCAGCGTCATTGCCGGCGTGCTTTGGGACCGGATCGGCGCTCCTGCCACCTTCCTGACCGGCGCCGCCTTCGCCACCGTGGCGTTCGTCGCCTTCCTGCTGATCAAGCGGGGCCCGAGCGCGCATCCCTAGCAGTGAACGACCTGCTCGCCCTATATAGGGGCAGCAAAGCGAGTAACACTGAGATGCAGGCTCCCTCGATACACTTCCGCAAGATGAACGGGCTCGGCAACGACTTCGTCGTGCTCGACGCGCGGCCGCGCGCGCTTGCTCTCGGGGTAGACGCGGTGCGCGCCATCGCCGATCGCAAGGAGGGGATCGGCTGCGACCAGCTCATCGCGCTCGAGCCGTCGCGCCACGCCGATGTGTTCATGCGTATCTGGAATGCCGACGGCGGTCAGGTCGGCGCCTGCGGCAATGCCGCTCGCTGCGTGGCGGCGGTCGTGGCTGCGGAGCGCAACGCGGCCAATGTGCGCATCGAGACGGAAAGCGGCGTGCTCGGCTGCCGTGGTCAACAACGACAACAGCGTCACCGTCGACATGGGCGCGCCGCGACTGGCGTGGGACGAGATCCCGCTCGCCGAGCCGTTTCACGATACGCGGCGGATCGAACTGCAAGTCGGGCCGATCGACGATCCGGTGCTGCATTCGCCCTCGGCCGTCAATGTCGGCAACCCGCATTGCCTGTTCTTCGTCGATGACGTCGAGGCGTACGATCTGAAGCGGTTCGGGCCGATGCTCGAGCATCATCCGCTGTTTCCGGAGCGCGCCAATATCTCGCTGGTGCAGGTCGTGGCGCCGCATGCGCTGAAAGTTCGCACTTGGGAGCGGGGCGCTGGACTGACGCGGGCTTGCGGCACCGCCGCCTGCGCCGCCGCTGTCGCCGCCGCGCGCCTCAAGCTTGCTGGCCGCAAGGTACGGGTGAGTTTGCCGGGCGGCGATCTCACGATCGAGTGGCGGGAGCGCGACGGCCATGTGCTGATGACCGGGCCTTATGCGCTCGATTTCGAGGGCACACTGCCCGCGACACTATTTCAGCCTGCACCGTCTCCCTGAGGGGAGGGATTTCGCCGAACTTTCATGTTAGAAGCCGCCAATGTCCGACCTTGAGATCATCACCTTCGGCTGCAGGCTCAACGCCTATGAGTTCGAGGTCATGCGCGAGCAGGCCTCCGCAGCGGGGCTCACCTCGGCGGTGATCGTCAATACCTGCGCGGTGACCTCCGAGGCCGTGCGTCAGGCGCGGCAGGCGATCCGCAAAGTTCGCCGCGAGCGGCCCGAGGCCAAGATTATCGTTACCGGCTGCGCCGCGCAGATCGATCCGGCCCGCTTCGCTGGCATGGACGAGGTGGATCACGTCGTCGGCAATCAGGAGAAGCTCGAAGCCAAGACCTTCTCAGGGCTTGGCCTCGACGGCAGCGAGCGGGTGGTGGTCAACGACATCATGTCGGTGCGCGAGACCGCCTCGCATCTGATCGAGGGATTCGGCAATCGCGCTCGGGCCTATGTGCAGATTCAGAACGGCTGCGATCATCGCTGCACCTTCTGCGTCATCCCGTTCGGCCGCGGACCGTCGCGCTCGGTGCCGGCCGGCGAGGTGGTGGCGCAGGCACGGCGGCTCGTCGAGAAGGGCTATGCCGAGATCGTGCTGACCGGCGTCGACATCACCGCTTACGGCAAGGATCTTCCCGGCGAGATGACGCTCGGCAAGTTGGTGCGCGCGGTGCTCAAGCTCGTGCCCGAGCTGCCGCGCTTGCGGCTCTCCTCGATCGACTCGGTCGAAGCCGATCCGGCGCTGCTCGCGGCGATCGCCGAGGAAGAGCGGCTGATGCCGCATCTGCACCTCTCGCTGCAAGCGGGCGACGACCTTACGCTGAAGCGCATGAAGCGGCGCCATGCGCGCGCCGATTCGGTGAGCTTCTGCGAGGAGATGCGCCGCTTGCGTCCCGACATAGTGTTCGGCGCCGATCTGATCGCTGGCTTCCCGACCGAGACGGACGCGATGTTCGCCAACTCGCTCGCGCTGGTCGACGATTGCGGGCTGACCTTCCTGCATGTGTTTCCCTATTCGGTGCGCGAGGGCACTCCCGCCGCGCGTATGCCGCAGGTGCATGGCAGCGTCATCGTCCGACGCGCCGGCGAATTGCGCGAGAAGGGCGTCGCCGCGCTGAAGCGTCACCTCGAAAGCGCGAAGGGACGCCGCATCTCGGTGCTGATGGAGAATGAGCTCAATGGGCGCTCGGCGGATTTCACGCCGGTGCGGGTCGCGGCGAGCGAGGGCCCGGGCGCGCTGATCGAGGCATTGGTCGCGGGCGATGATGGCGCGGCGCTGATCGCGACGGTCGCGCCATGAGCGAAGTCAGGAAGCCGAGCCTGCTGAAGCGTTTGCTCGGGGCCGGCGATGAGACGCCGAAGCCGGTCGAGACGCCGCCGCCGCCCAAGCAGGAGCCGCCCGGCAAAGATCCCGCCAAGAACGAGCCGCCAAAAGATCGTCCCGCAAGGGAAGAGCCGCCCAAGCGCGAGCGTCTGCCCAAGGAGGCCTCCGCCAAACCGAAGCCGACGCCGAAGCAAGAGCCACCCAAAGCCGCCGCCATGCCCGAGCCGAGACGGGGCTGGTTCGATCAGCTCCGCTCGGGCCTCGCCCGCACCTCCAGCGCGCTGTCGGACAATCTCGCTAGCGCGCTCACCAAGCGGAAGCTCGACGAGGAGATGCTGGACCGGCTGGAAGAGGTGCTGATCAAGGCCGATCTCGGCGTGGCCATGGCGGCGCGGATTCGCGCAAAGCTCGCAAGCGGCCGTTACGACCGGGGAATCGACGCCGACGCCGTGCGCGATGTGCTGGCGACCGAGATCGCGGGCGTGCTCGCGCCCGTGGCGCAAGATTTCACCATCCGGCCAAGCGCCCGGCCGCATGTGTTCCTCGTGGTCGGCGTGAACGGAACCGGCAAGACCACCACCGTCGGCAAGATGGCGCATGTGTTCCGCCGCCGGGGCTTGAGCGTGATGCTCGCCGCGGCAGATACATTCCGCGCCGCAGCGATCGACCAGCTGAAAATCTGGGGCGAGCGCGTGGGCGCCGAGGTCGTCGCCAAGCAGGCCGGAGCCGATCCGGCCGGCGTCGCCTTCGAGGCGTTCGAGCGCGCCCGCGACGAGGGCACGGACGTACTGCTGATCGATACGGCCGGCCGGCTGCAGAACAAGTCGGACCTGATGGCCGAGCTCGCTAAGATCGTGCGGGTGCTGAAGAAGCTCGACGCGAACGCGCCGCACGGCGTGATCCTCGTGCTCGACGCCACCACCGGGCAGAACGCGCTCAACCAGGTCGAGATTTTCAAGGAGATCGCGGGCGTCACCGGCCTGGTGGTGACCAAGCTGGATGGGACCGCGCGGGGCGGCATTCTCGTGGCCATCGCCGAGCGGTTTCAGCTGCCGATCAATGCGATCGGCATCGGCGAGGGGCTGGACGATTTGAAGCCGTTCGATGCGCAAGACTTCGCGCGCGCCATCGCTGGAACCGAGAGCGAGAATGAAGCGGCCGCCTGAGCGCAAGGCGGCTGCCGCCAAGCCAGCGGCCACCGAGCCCGCTCTTCTGCCCAAGCTCGCCATCGAGCTCGGACCGCTGCTGATCTTCTTCGCCGGAAATGCTCTGGGTGGAATTTATGCCGGCACGACCGCCTTCATGGCGGCGACGCTGATCTCGCTGATCGCGGCGCGCATCCTCTATCACAAGCTGCCGGTGATGCCGCTGGTCAGCGGCGTCATCGTGCTCGTGTTCGGCGGGCTCACGCTCTATCTCCACGACGACACCTTCATCAAGCTGAAGCCGACCATCGTCTACACCCTGTTCGCGGTGCTGCTGGCGGCAGGGTTGCTGTTCAAAAAGCCGGTGCTCGAGCTGTTGTTTGGACCCGTGTTCAACCTCACCGAGGAAGGCTGGCGCAAGCTTACCTTGCGTTGGGCGGCGTTCTTCGTCGCCATGGCCATCGTCAACGAGCTGGTCTGGCGCAATTTCTCGACCGATGCCTGGGTCAGCTTCAAGGCGTTCGGCTTCCTGCCGCTCACCTTCCTGTTTGCGCTTGCGCAGGTGCCGCTGATGCACCGCCACGGAGAGCCGTCGCAGGGCGACGACGAAAAGCGAACTTAAGCGCTCCTGTAAGGGTTACTTCCCGTGTTCGCGCTTGGGTCTCCTTGCAAGGGACTCTGGCCGTACCGATATGACTATTAGGGGCATATTTTGTTGCATCGCCCTGCAACCTCTCGTTTACTGTTCGCTGTTTTGGGTTGTACAGGGGAGGCATAGCGCCTTGATCGCCAAGGGTGACGTTTCGGAGATACACGCCTTACGCGAGTCGGGCTGGGGGCAATATGGTTAAAGGAGCGAGAGACCACCTCGACCGCTCTGCGATGCATCTCCTTCATCGCGCAAGCCAGTGCGCCGCCGATATTTTCGCGTCGGAAGCGCGCATCAGCGGACTCACACCGCGCCAATTCGCCGTCCTCACCATCGTCGCCGAGGAGGAGGGTCTGACCCAGACCGACCTGGTCGAGCGCACCGGCATCGACCGCTCTACTCTCGCCGATATCGTCGGGCGGCTGCTCAGTCGGGGACTGATCCAGCGCCGCCGCGCCAAAGACGACGCCAGGGCCTACGCGATCAAGCTGACGCCGCAAGGCGCCAAAGCGTTGCGCGAGACGCAGCCCGCCGCTGCCGCCGCCGACCAGAAGCTGCTGGCAAGTCTCCCTCCCGCCAAGCGGCAGGATTTCCTCGACACACTCAATCTGATCGTCACCGCCATCCGCAAATAGCGGTCAGCCTGGCGGCTCGCTGCTCGGTTGTTGCAGCAGCGGCAGGATTTTGTCCTGGATCGCGCGCTCGGTGAGCGGGCCGACATGGCGGTAGGCGATCTTGCCGTCACCGGTCACGACATAGGTCTCGGGCACGCCATAGACGCCGAAATCGATGGCCGTGCGTCCGGAGGCATCGGCGCCGACCTTGGCGTAAGGATTGCCGTAGCGGCCGAGAAAGCGCCGCGCCGACGCCATGTCGTCCTTGTAGTCGATGCCGTAGAGCCTGATGCCCGGCTCCTTGCTCAGCGCCAGCAGCATCGGATGCTCCACCTGGCACTCCACGCACCATGAGGCGAACACGTTGACGATGGTGGGCTCGCCTTGCGCGAGATCGTCCGCGGCGAAGCCCGGGACCGGCGCGTCATCGGCGCTCAGCCCTTCGATCGGCGGCAGCGCAAAATCCGGCACCTTCTTGCCGATCAGCGGCGAGGGCAGCAGCGAAGGATCGCCGGCATGCAGCGCGTACCAGAACAGGCCGGCGAGGATGGCGAAGATCAAGAGCGGCAAAGCCAGCCCGAAACGCCGCAGGGTGGGAGCGCGGGTCGCCTCGCTCATGTTGCGGCCTTCCGCTTGGACCTGGGCTTGGCCGGCGCGGGCTTAGGCGCGGCCGAGCGCCGCCTGATGCCTCTCGCCTCGAGCTCGGCGAGCAGGCGCCGCTGCTTGCGGTCGTCCTCGACGATGAACCAAGCGAGCACGGACACGGCGAGAAAGGTCACGGCGTAAGCGGCGATGATGAAGGTCGCGTGCGGGCCAAGATCGGGCATGGCTTGCGCTCAGGCCTCGACCAGAGCGGCGCGCTCGACCTGGCTCAACTGTAGCGCGCGCACCCGGCGGCGCAGGATCTCCGCGCGCATGGCGATGAGGTGCAGCAGCACGAATAGCAGGGTGAAGGCGAGCGCCATGATCAGCAGCGGCCAGAGCAAAGCGGGGTCGATGGTCGGGCCGCCCATGCGAATGACGCTGGCCGGCTGGTGCAGCGTGTTCCACCACTCGACCGAGTAGTGAATGATCGGCACGTTGACGGCGCCGACCAAAGCGAGAATGGCGGCGGCGCGCCCGGCGCGGCCCGGCTCGTCGATCGAATGCCACAGCGCGATCAGCCCGAGATACAGTAGAAACAGAACCAGCACCGAGGTGAGCCGCGCGTCCCACACCCAATAGGTGCCCCACATCGGCTTGCCCCACAGCGAGCCGGTAACGAGAGCGATGAAGGTGAAGGTGGCGCCGATCGGCGCGGCGGTCTTGGCGCCGACATCGGCCAAAGGATGCCGCCAGATCAGGGTGCCGAGCGCCGCGGCCGCGATCAGCATATAGCCGAACATTGCGAGCCAGGCGGCGGGCACATGAATGAACATGATCTTGACCGTCTCGCCCTGCTGGTAGTCGGGCGGCGCGACGAAGAGCGAGAGGTAGAGCCCGATGCCGAGAAGAATGAGGGTTACCGCCGTTAGCCAGGGCACGACAGCGTCGACGAGGCTCAAGAACCGGGTCGGATTGGCGAGGCTGATCATCGGGTTGATCTAGTGGGTTTGGCTGGAGAGCGCAATTGTCGCCCGGTCGCGGTAAGAAAGGGCCTTTGGCCGGGCGTTCCTCTTGCTCCCCTTGCTGGGTTCGAGGGCTGCCGAGCGGAGTCATTCAAATTGATCCCCTAGCGGGCGCCCGACGTCTTCGCTGCGGCGGATTTGAAATGTCCCGCGCGTAGTCGACGATAATCGCCCGGCGATTGACCCACCCAGCGCCGGAAGGCGTGGTTGAACGCGCTGACTTCGGAGTAGCCAAGCGAAAAGGCGATTTCCGCCAGCGCCAGAGTTCTCGTTTTCCAGGAGGTTCAGCGCGAGCGTCTTTCGCACGTCGTTCTGCAGCTCGGAGTAGTTCACGCCGGCATCCTTCAGCCGCCGCTGGAGCGTCCGCACCGAGGTGCCGGTCGCCTTGGCGAGGTGTTCGATGCCGCCCTCGCCCTTGACCAGCACGCGGGCAATCTCGCGGCGCAATTGCTCGATCTCGCCGCGCCGTTCCGGCAAAGCGGCGAGCCGAAGATCGCCGTAATGGCGCATCAGGCTCTCGATCATGGCATCGGCTGTCGCCATCGGCCGCTTGAGCAGGACGGCGTCAAACCGGATGCCGGGCCAGGGATGGCCGACCCGGATGTTGTCGCCCATAATCTCCGCGCGGGTGCGGCGTTGCGCCGGCGTTTCGTCCGCCAACTGCGGCAGCAGGACCTCCTGCGGTGTCCAACGCGGATCGCAGAGCCCGACGCGCACGAGGTTGCACGCAAACGCGATCGCCCAGTCGACTTTCTGCCGGTACGACATCATCAGCGGATCGACATAGTAGGAGTACACAAACACGATCCCGTCCCTGACTTCCATGCCGTGCACGGTGGCGTCGACCATGGTCGGCAGATAGCGCCCCATCGTTTCGAAGGCTTCGCCGACCGTGCGCGAGGCGAGCGCGACATTGCCGACGACGCCGGCATGCCTCGGCTCGTATTGGCCGCCGAACTTCAAGCCGAATTGCGGATCGGCCAGGAGATCGGCGCAGATCTCCAAGAGCTCCAGAAAGCGAATGAGCGGCACGCGCCGATCGGGATCGGTCAGGTCGCCGGGATCGAGACCGGCGCGGCGCAAGGCGTCAGTCGCGTTGGCCCCGCGCGAACGCATGTAGGCGTCGAGGCCGTAGACGACGCTGGCCAAATTGATGGTCGGCGCGGCGAGCTTGGCCGCCGCAGCGCGTCTACTCGTTGTCATTGGCGTGATCTCGCAAGGCTTTGGCGGAGTATATCAAGACCGCCTGCCCTTTGCCGACTACCTGAAGCCGCACCGAATACGGCCGCTTGTGGCCGTGCCACGCAAACGCAAAGGGACCGGATCATGACGCAATTAACATCACCGCCCGCGCCGAGCGAGATCGAAGCCTTCATCGGCCAGGTCGTTACCGACCTGAGCGCCGCTTTTTCCGGGGTGCTGGTCAATGTGGGGCGCAAGCTCGGCCTGTACCAGGCAATGGCCGAGCTCGGCGCCTGTACGTCGGTGGCGCTCGCCGAAGCAACCGGCATTCGCGAGCGCTATGTCCGCGAGTGGCTCGCCAACCAAGCGGCCGGCGGCTATGTCGCCTACGATCCCGAGACGCAGACTTACGCCCTGCCGCCGGCGCAGGCGATGGTCCTGGCGCTCGACCAAAGCCCCATTTTCATGGCGCCTGCTTTCGAGGTCGCGGCCTCGTTCTGGCTCGATGAAAACCAGATCGTCGAAACCTTCCGCTCGGGCGAAGGTCTGGGCTGGCACGCGCATAACCATCGCATGTTCTGCGGCACCGAGAGCTTCTTCCGCACCGGCTATCGCGCGCATCTGGTGAGCGAGTGGCTGCCGGCGCTTGACGGCGTCGTGGAGCGCCTGAAGCGCGGCGCCCGGGTCGCCGACATCGGCTGCGGACACGGCGCTTCCACCATCGTAATGGCGCAGGCGTTCCCCAAGTCGAGCTTCATCGGCCTGGATTATCACGACGCATCGATCGCGACCGCGCGCAAGCGCGCCGCCGAGCAGGGCGTGACGGGCAACATCGCGTTCGAGGTCGCGGCCGCGACCGAGTTCGACGGCGACGACTTCGACCTCATCTGCTTCATGGACTGCCTGCACGATCTCGGCGATCCGGTCGGCGCGCTCGCGCGCTGCCGTAAGGCGCTCAAGCCCGACGGCAAGGCACTGCTGGTAGAGCCCTATGCCGGCGACCGGCTGGAGGAGAACCTGAACCCGATCGGCCGCATGTACTACGCCGCGTCAGCCATGGCGTGCACGCCGAACTCACTGTCGCAGGAGGTCGGGCTCGGCCTCGGTGCGCAGGCGGGCGAAGAGCGGCTACGCAAGGTGGCGCGGGAAGCCGGGTTTTCCAACCTGCGGCGCGCCGCGCAGACGCCGGTCAACCTGATCCTCGAACTGACCCCCTAAGCGGCAGCGGCGGCCAGGGTGAGGCGGGGCCGAGCGAGATGCGGCGCAACCCCTATGGCGCCGAGGGCCGGTTCAATGGTTCTCGCTCATTGCTGTAAGTGACAGTTGGGGAACCATGCGGCTTCGACTCTAAAATCTTCAAGGACGCAAAAACGCGATTGACCTCGTCCGACTGAGCAGTTCCCAGGGGACCGTAATAGCTGAGATCAAAAGCGTGTTGGCCGGCGATGATCGAGAGGATGCGCACGGAAAAATTTCCATCGGTTCCAATAGCCTCGATCCCGTCGTAACCCTGACGCTTGCTCCACTCGACGTTGTCCCATTTGCCGCCAACGAGAGCCTCGGCATAAGCATCGAGATAAGCCTGATGGCTGGCTCTCGTGTCGGATAAATTCACGTCGGCGGGATGTAGCGTCGATTGAAAGAGGTAGGCCTTGTCGTCCTGGTCGAAGCTGTACTGATCGGTTGTGTATGGCGAGCCTTTGGCCGACGTCTTTGCGAGCGTCTTATATGTGGCCGCGCCGGGTAGCTCGAGGGTGAAGCTTCCATCCGGCCCCGTCACGGTTTGCCAGTTAGACTGGCTCAGGCCATCGTCCGTCATGGCAAGCGTGATCAGAACAGCAACGCAGAAGACAGGTAAGAGACCACGAAGATGTGTCACCGGCGCCTCGCCTTTGGTGCGACCGTACCACAATAAGGTGTGGCCGGCGCAGTCGTCCGCCCTGGGTGCGGAGCGGACGGACCTCAGGTGCCGAGCGACGCTTCCAGGAGTGATGACTTACCGCAGCGCGTTGCGCAGAGCTGCGGCGGCGGCGAGGGGAGCGAGCACGATGCTGGCCAAGCTCAGCGCGCACAGCATCATAAATGGCGGCCAGGGCGAGGCGGGACCGGTGATTGCGGCGGAGGCGGTGGCGACGCCGAAGATCAACACCGGCACGTAAAGCGGCAGCACCAGCAGCGCGAGCAGAAGCCCGCTGCGGCGCAAGCCCAGCGTCAAGCTGGCGCCGATCGCGGCGACAAAGCTCACCGCCGGGGTGCCGGCGAGCATCGACAGCACCAGCAGCGGGATCGCTTGCAGCGGCAGATTGAGCAGCAGCCCGAGCAGCGGCGCGATCAGCGCCAGCGGCACGCCGGTGGTGAGCCAATGCGCGAGGCTCTTGATCGCGGCGACGACCGGCAGCGGCAACGGCCCGGCGATCAGCGCGTCGAGCGCGCCGTCCTCGTAGTCGTTGTGGAAGATGCGGTCGGCGGAGAGCAGCGCCGCGAGCAGCAGCGCCACCCACAACATGCCGGGCGCGATGCGCGACAGCAGATTGAGATCGGGGCCGAGGCCCAGCGGGACGATGGCGACGACGACGAGATAGAAGCCGAGAGCGACGCCGATGGCGCCGCCCTCGCGGAAGGCGAGCCTCACGTCGCGGACCAACAGGGCAAAGACCGCGCTCATGCGACGCGCGCCTTGCCGCCAAGCGCGAGCCGATGCGCGAATTTGGTCTTGAGCGGGGTGTGGCTCGCCACCAGAGCGATGCCGCCGCCCTTGAGATGATCCTTCAATGCCGCGTCGAGCAGCTTGAGCGATGCGGTGTCGAGCGAAACTTGCGGCTCGTCGAGCAGCCAGATCGGCCGCTGCGCGGTGAACAGGCGCGAGAGCGCAAGCTTGCGCTTCTGGCCCGCCGACAGCAGACCGGCGGGAAGCTCGGCGAGCGCGCCAAGCCCGAAGGCCGCAAGTGCGCGGTCGACGCTCGCGGCGTCCGGTCCGAGAAACTCCGCCCAAAAGGCGAGGTTCTCGCGCACGCTGAAGCTTGCCTTCACCGCATTCAGATGGCCGACATAGTGGCAAAGCTCGGAACGCTCGGCGTCTATTCCCGCGCCGTCGAGGCTGAAGCGCCCGGCGGCCAGCGGCAGCAGCCCCGCGACCTGCCGCAACAGGCTGGTCTTGCCGGCGCCATTGGGCCCGGTCAGCAGCAGCGCCTCGCCTGGTTGCAGCGCGAAGCTCAAGCCGTCGAACACGGTCCTGCCGCCGCGCTGGCAGCTCAAATCGTTAGCGGCGAGGCCGATCCTATGCGGCATTTGCTCGAAATTTGCGCAAGTTGGGACGGGGAAGGACGGTCTAAGCGGCGAATTCAGTCTCTTCGCGTCATTGTCTCGTTGCCGCAAGGGCTTTTATATAGGCTGGAACGCGCAAGCCTTTAACCAGGAGCCGTTTCATTCGGGGTGGCGGGGACCGTCCCGGACGACACTTGGCCACGCCTTTGCATGCGCTTTGACGATGACTGCCATGCCCCCAAGGAGATCAAGTTGACATCGGCGCTCGAACCCTCGCTCGACAGCTTCCAATGCCGGCGCACCCTCGATGTCGACGGCGAGGCCTACGACTATTTCGATTTGAAAGAGGCCGAGGCCAACGGGCTCGCGGGGATCGCCAGCCTGCCGTTCTCGCTCAAGGTGCTGCTGGAGAACCTGCTGCGCCACGAGGATGCGCGCAGCGTCACCGCCGAGGATATTCGCGCCGTCGCCGAATGGTTGAAGGAGCGCAAGAGCGACAAGGAGATCGCCTTCCGCCCGGCGCGGGTGCTGATGCAGGATTTTACCGGCGTGCCGGCGGTGGTCGATCTCGCGGCGATGCGCGACGCTATGGCGGCGCTCGGCGGCGATCCGAACAAGATCAATCCGCTCGCGCCAGTCGATCTCGTCATCGACCATTCGGTGATGGTCGACGCGTTCGGCTCGGACAGGGCATTCCAGGTCAATGTCGATCAGGGAATATGAGCGAAACGGCGAGCGCTACGCGTTCTTGCGCTGGGGCGCGGGCGCCTTCGACAATTTCCGCGTGGTGCCGCCCGGCACCGGCATCTGCCACCAGGTCAATCTCGAATATCTGGCGCAGACGGTGTGGACCAAAAAGGCCAATGGCGGCAACCCCGTCGCCTTCCCCGATACGCTGGTCGGCACCGACAGCCACACCACCATGGTCAACGGGCTTTCGGTGCTCGGCTGGGGCGTCGGCGGCATCGAGGCGGAAGCGGCGATGCTGGGCCAGCCGATCTCGATGCTGATCCCCGAAGTGGTCGGCTTCCGGCTGACCGGCGAACTGAAGGACGGCGTCACCGCGACCGACCTGGTGCTGACCGTTACCGAGATGCTGCGCCGCTCAGGCGTGGTCGGCAAGTTCGTCGAATTCTTCGGCGCCGGTCTCGCCAATCTGCCGCTCGAGGACCGCGCCACCATCGCCAATATGGCCCCGGAATACGGCGCGACCTGCGGCTTCTTCCCGGTCGACGAGGAGACGCTGGACTATCTCAAGGCGACCGCGCGCAAGAAGAAGCGCATCGCGCTGGTCGAGGCCTACGCGAAAGCGCAAGGGCTCTATCGCGACGCCGACACGCCGGACCCGGTGTTCACCAAGATGTTGGAGCTCGACCTCGGCGATGTCGAGCCGTCGCTCGCCGGGCCGAAACGTCCGCAGGACCGTGTGCCGCTCACCCGCGCCGCTGCGGCCTTCGCCGAGGCGCTCGACAAGGAATACGGCAAGGCGCACGAGGCGGGGAAGCGCGTACCGGTGAAGGGCAAGAATTTCGACCTCGGCCATGGCGACGTGGTGATCGCCGCGATCACCTCCTGCACCAACACCTCGAATCCGTATGTGATGATCGCCGCCGGGCTGCTGGCCAAGCATGCGGTGAAGCGGGGCTTGAGCGTCAAGCCGTGGGTGAAGACTTCGCTCGCACCGGGCTCGCAAGTGGTCACCGACTACCTCGACAAAGCCGGCTTGCAGAAGGATCTCGATAAGCTCGGCTTCAATCTGGTCGGCTATGGCTGCACCACCTGCATCGGCAATTCCGGGCCGCTGCCGGAGGAGATTTCGCAGACCATCCACGCGAACGGGCTGGCGGTCGCCGCGGTGCTTTCCGGCAATCGCAATTTCGAGGGCCGGGTCAATCACGACGTGCGCGCCAATTATCTCGCTTCGCCGCCGCTGGTGGTGGCCTATGCGCTGGCGGGATCGGTCGCCATCGATCTAACGACCGAGCCGCTTGGCATCGGCTCAGACGGCGAGCCGGTCTATCTCAAGGACATCTGGCCGTCGGCCAAGCAGATCGCCAAGACGGTACGCAAGGCGGTGAAGCGGGAGATGTTCAAGCAACGCTACGGCGACGTGTTCCGCGGCGATCCCGAATGGCGCAAGATCGCGGTCGAGGGCGGGCTCACTTATGGCTGGGACACGCACTCGACCTATGTGCAGAACCCACCTTACTTCGCCGAGATGTCGCTAACCCCCTCGCCGGTCACCGATGTCGAAGGCGCGCGCATCCTCGGCCTGTTCCTCGATTCCATTACCACGGACCACATCTCGCCTGCCGGCGCCATCAAGCGCGACAGTCCCGCCGGCCGCTACCTGATCGAGCACGGCGTCGCCCCGCACGATTTCAATTCCTACGGCTCGCGGCGCGGCAACCACGAGGTGATGATGCGCGGCACCTTCGCCAACACGCGCATCAAGAACCAAATGGTGCCCGGTGTCGAAGGCGGTGTGACGGTGCATTACCCCTCAGGCGAGCAGCTCGCGATCTACGACGCGGCGATGCGCTATCACGCCGAGGGCGTTCCGCTCGTCGTGTTCGCCGGCAAGGAATACGGCACCGGCTCCTCGCGCGATTGGGCGGCGAAGGGTACACGCCTGCTCGGCGTGCGCGCGGTGATCGCCGAGAGCTTCGAGCGCATCCACCGCTCGAACCTGATCGGTATGGGCGTGCTGCCGCTGCTCTTCGCCGACGGCATGTCATGGAAGACGCTCGCCCTCAAGGGTGACGAGAGCGTGAGCCTCAAGGGTCTCACCGACCTCAAGCCGATGCAGTGGCTGGAGGCGGATGTGGTTTACGCCAGCGGCGAGACGCGCGCGGTACCGGTGCGCGCGGCGATCGATACGTTCGACGAGCTCGACTATTTCCGCAATGGCGGCATCCTGCATTACGTGCTGCGCGCGCTCGCCCGCGACGCGGCTTGAGCGAAATCTTCTGACGTAGATCAGCCGCGCTGGCCGGACATGCCGGTTAGCCATTTGCGGGTGGGCGGCGCCGACGCCTCAATTTGGGGCACCGAAGTCACTCAGTTGTGACTCCAGGTGAGTCGTTTTTGCCGGAAATTTCGGCCCACTTCCTGCATGCTACGAGGCATGAGGCCCTTCCTGAACAAGACCGCGCGTGCCTGGTTTGGCGTTGCCCTTGCCACGCTCGCCACACCGTCAATGGCGCAACCCCCCGGTGCTCCGGCCCAGGAAAAGGCCGTGCTGGAGCTGTTCACCAGCCAAGGCTGTTCGTCCTGTCCACCGGCCGACGAGCTGCTGGCGCAGTTTGGCAAGCAGCCAGGCCTCATCACGCTGTCCTACTCCGTCGACTACTGGAACTATCTCGGCTGGCACGACACGCTGTCGAGCGCCGCCAACAGTGAGCGCCAGCGCGAATATGCGCGCATGCGCGGCGACGGTAGGGTCTACACGCCGCAAGTGGTCGTGGACGGCGTCATTCACGCGGTCGGCAGCGACGAGCAGGCGATTGAGGAAGCGGTGCAGGCGGCGACGGCGCGCCTCGAGACTGTAAGGGTGCCGGTCAGGATGCATGCCGAAGGCGACACGCTGGTGATCGGCATCGGCGCCGCGCCGGACAAATCCGATAAGCGCTCGGCGACGGTGTGGCTGGCGCGCGCCACGGAGGATGCGACGGTCGCCGTCACTCGCGGCGAGAACCGTGGCCGCAATCTCAGCTATCACCACCCCGTCAAAGACCTCACGCCGGTCGGCATGTGGGATGGCGAAGCGATGACGCTCAGGCTGCCGCTGAAAGATTTGAAGGCGATGGGTGGAGACTGCCTGGTCGCCATGCTTCAGGTGGAAAATGCCGGCCCGATCCTCGGCGCGGCCCAGTACGAACTGCTTGCGTCGCGCTCGTCCAAGCTCTGAAGCCAAGCTCTAAGGCACACCCCCAAAAACCAAACGGGCCGGCTAACCGACCCGTTCGATGCGTTGCCTCTGGAATGAAATGGCCCGGTCCGAGAGAAGACCCCGGGGGGGCTGGGGGGCTGAGATTCCGAAGACCTCTCTTTTGGACCGGGCCGAGAGGCAACGTGAATCATCATACGGTTCTTTGGGGCGTGGCAACGGCTGAACTTGGGCCGAACTGTGATTTATGTTTCGTTATGTTACACCTCGTGTAACCCTCAGCCTTCGGCTTGAATTTCCTTAAACCTCGGCTCATCATGAAGCTTCCGTTACAGGAGGCGCCATTGAGCGAAACGGAACCCATAGTCTTGCCGCTGGCTCGTAGAGCCGGCGGCGGCGCACAGCATCCCGAGCTCTCACCTCGACGCGGCGACATCGCATTCGATCGCCGGGAACTCACCCAAATCCTCAATGTGTATGGGCGGAAAGTCGCGAGCGGCGAATGGCGCGACTATGCCATCGACATGCTGAAGGAGAAGGCCGTGTTCTCGGTGTTCCGCCGGTCTTGCGAAACGCCGCTCTACCGTATCGAGAAGGCGCCGAAGCTTTCGCGGCGGCAAGGCGCCTATAGCGTGATCGCGGCGACGGGGTTGATCCTGAAGCGCGGCCACGATCTTGCGCGGGTGCTGCGCGCGCTCGACCGGGGATTGCGGCTGGTCGAGGCCTGAGCAGCGCTGATCAGGCGGCGCGGCCGTCCGTCTTGGCGGCCTCGCCGAACTGCTCGAAGGCGTCGAGCGCGTGAGACGCATACATCACCGACGGGCCGGCGCCCATGTAAATCGCCATGCCGAGTGCTTCGGTGACTTCTGCGCGCGAGGCGCCCTGTTGCATCGCGGCCTTGACGTGGAAGGCGATGCAATCGTCGCACCTCAAAGCGACGGCGATGGCGAGGCCGATCAGCTCCTTGGTCTTGGTGTCGAGCGCTTGCGGCGCTAAAGCCGCCTGAGAAATGGCGGCGAACGCCTTCATCACTTCCGGCGAGGCTTGGCGAAGGTCGCGGAGCTTTGGGGACAGGTCTCTCGTCATCTCTGGCCAATCTTTTTTCACTTTTCCTCTCTCTCGCTCCGCGGACTCGCTGTGCATGCGCCAATCTACGGCCAGCGCTCGGCGCCACCTTTGACCTCAATCAAGAGGCGCGCCGCGCGGCAGTGATGTTTCTGGCCAAACAAAAGGCCCCGGCGGTGACGCCGGGGCCTTGGTGTCGTTAGCTACTGGTTGCGGTTAGCGGCGATTGCCGAACAACTGGAGCAGCAGCATGAACAGGTTGATGAAGTCGAGATAGAGCCGCAGCGCCCCCATCACCGCCTTGCGGCCGGAGACCGAGCCGTCGTCGTTGACGCTGTACATCTCCTTGATCGACTGGGTGTCGTAGGCGGTCAGCCCGGCGAACACCAGCACGCCGATCACCGACACCGCGAATTGCAGCGCGGTGGAGCCGATGAACAGGTTCACCAGCGAGGCGATGATGACGCCGATCAGGCCCATGAACAGGAATGAGCCCCAGCCGGACAGATCGCGGCTGGTGGTGTAGCCCCACAGCGACAGCGCGCCGAACGACGCGGCAGTGATGAAGAACACCCTGGCAATGCTCTCGCCGGCATAAACCAGAAAGATCGAGGAGATCGAGGCGCCCATCAGCGCGGCGAAGGCCCAGAAAGTGAGCTGCGCCGTGCCGAGGCTCATCGAGTTGATGCGCGCCGAGATGAAAAACACCAAAGCGAGCGGGGCGAAGATCACCACCCATTTGAAGGCGCTCTGGAACATGAACTGGCCGAAGGCCGTGAGCTCAAGCCCGCCTGCGCCCTGTACCACCGACATGGCATAGATCGCATAGGCCACCACGCCGGTGATCGCCACGCCGCTCGCCATGTAGTTGTAGACACGAATCATGTAGGCGCGCAGGCCCTGGTCGACGACGCCCGCATCGGTGCGTCCGACGGTCGTGCCTTGCGCGTAACGTCTGTCGAGGTCCGCCATGTTTTGAAAGGGTCCTTTCCCCTAGCTGCGTTGATTCGAGATCGTCATTTTGTCCACGAATATGGGGGCCTTAGCCTGCCCGCGCAAGATGACGCGGGCGTGGCGCGTTAACCGCTATTCGGCCCGGAGATAAGGCGCCGCCTTAGCCGACAGCACGCGCCAGGTGGCGATGGCGCCGATCACCAGCACGAAGACCAGGGCGAGCAGAACCGTCTCGATGGCGGCAAGCGGCGAAAACACGAACGTCACGTCGAACGCCCATTTGCACAGCGCCCAGGCGGTGAGGGTGGCGATAATTACCGCGAGCATCGCCGTAGCCAGCCCAAGCAGTCCGAATTCGATCAGCTCAGCGCGGAGGATGCGGCCACGCGTGGCGCCGAGCGTCTTGAAAATCACCGCGAGATATTTGCGCCGCTCCTGGCCCGCGGCGACGGCGCCGGCCAGCACCGCGGCGCCGATCAGCAAGGTCACGCCCGCGGTGGCGCCGATCGCCGTCATTAGCTTGCCGAGCAGCGCCTTGGCCGCCTCGACGATATCGCCAACCCGGATGGCGGTGACCAGCGGGAAGCGATCGGATAGCGCCTGGAGCACCTTGCTTTCGCGCTCCGCCGCGGTGCCCTTGGGGAATTCGAGCGTGGTGAGGATGCGGTGCGGCGCGCCTTGCAACGTGTTGGGCGAGAACACCATGACGAAATTGATGGCGAGCGATTCCCAGTCGATCTTGCGCAAGGAGGCGATGGTCGCATCGACATTGCGGCCGAGGATGTTGACGGTGATCGGGTCGCCCAGCTTCAAGCCCAACCCCTTGGCGAGCTCGGCGTCGAAGGAGACCAGCGGGGGCCCCGCATAGTCCTTCGGCCACCATTCCCCTTCCACGATCTCGGAGTCGCGCGGCACCGTATCGGTGTAGGTGAGGCCGCGATCGCCGGATAGCACCCAGCGCGAATCGGGATGGGCGTCGACCTTCTCGACCGGCACGCCCTTCAGCGCGACGATGCGGCCGCGCAGCATCGGCGCATCGTCGAGCTTGGCGGCAGGTTCGATGGCAAGCACCGTGCGCTTGAAGGTGTCGAGATCGGCGGCTTCGACATCGAGGAAGTAATAGGCAGGGGCATCGACCTCGATATTGCTGGCGATCTCGGTGAGCAGCGAGCGGTGGATCAGCGCCACCGCGACGAGCAAGCCGAGCCCAAGGCCGAGCGAGACGGCGATCGAACGGGCGAGCGATCCCGGTCCGCCGATGCTGGCGAGCGCGAGCCCGAGCGAGGGCGGTTTGGCGCGGCGGAATCTCGAGGCGTAGCGCTGCACCAGCAGGCCGAAGCCGGTGAGCAACAGAAATGCGAACACGATGCCGACGGAGATCGAGGCGGTGATGACGCGCTCCTCGGACGCGGCGATGGCAAGCACGAACAGCGCCAAGCCCGCAGCTACCGATCCAATCGCATAAGGCCAGGCCGAGCGCTCACGCTCCTCGCTGAGATGGGCGCGCATCAGCACCGCCGGGGAGACGCTCGCGGCGCGGCCGAGCGGCCAAAGCACGAACAGCACCATGGTGAGCAGACCGGCGAGCGCGGCGGTGAGCAGCGGCAGCGGGTGTGGCTCGACCGCCAGCGAGATGGGCAGCACGTCGGCATAGAGCGCGGCGATGAGCGAGGGGGTGAGCGCGCCGATGACCAGCCCGATGGCGATGCCGACCAGCGCCAGCAGCAGCGCCTGAAGGAGATAGACCACGAGCACGAGCCGGCTCGGTGCGCCGAGGCATTTGAAGGTGGCGATGATCTCGCGCTTCTTCGCCATGTAACTCTGAATGGCGTTGCCGACGCCGATGCCGCCGAGCAGGAGTGCGGTCAGGCCGACGAAGCTGACGAATTGGGTGAAGCGGTCGGCGTCGCGGCGAAGCGACGGCGCGGGATCGGTCCAGTCGCGAATGGCGAAGCCGCTCTGCGGGAATTGACGCTCGATGTCCTGCCGCGCCGCCTTCAGCGCGTCCTTGTCCAAGGCGCGAGCCTCGGGGAGTTTCACGCGATAGGTCCAGCGAATCAGGCTGCCGGGTTGCACCAGCCCGGTCCGCGCCAACGTCTCGCGCGACATCAGCAACTTCGGCCCGTAAGCCAGACGGTCGGCCAGCCGGTCCGGCTGGGCGCCGAGCACGCCGCCGATGGTGACGCTGGCCTCGCCGATACTGAGCGGGCTGCCGATCTCTACGCCGAGCCGATCTAGCAGGTCGCGCTCGACCAACACCACGCCGGGAAAGCGCCAGGCGGCGCCGGCATCCGCCGGCTCAACCACCACGACTTCGCCGTAGAGTGGATAGGCGTCGTCGACGGCCTTCACCTCGACCAGCGCGGTCTTGCCGGAGCTGGTGCGGGCCATGGCGCGGAAGCTCGCCGATTCGCTGACTTGGCCTAGAGCATCGAGCGCGGCGCGTTCTTCGGCGCTGGCTTGGCGGGTGACCAGCTCGAAGGCGAGATCGCCGCCGATCAAGAGACGTCCCTGCTGCGCCAGCGCCTCGTCGAACGAGGCCGCCAGCGAGCCGATCGCCGCCACCGCGGCGACGCCGAGGGCGATGCAGAGCACGAACACGGTGAGGCCGCCGGCGCCGGCGCGCAGCTCACGCAGCGCGATCGAGAGCGCAAGCGGCAGCCGCAAGCCTGGTGCGGCGGGCGCGGTCGCGCTGGCCGCGGTCACGATGCCGCGACCTTGCGCTTGGCGCCCGCGCTGACGATGCGGCCATCGGCGAGGCTCACGATACGGTCGCAGCGTTTGGCGAGGGTCCGGTCATGAGTGATCAACAGCAGGGTCGCGCCGGTGCGCTGCTTGAGACCGAACAGCAGATCCATCACCTCGGCGCCGGTGGCCAAGTCGAGATTGCCGGTCGGCTCGTCGGCGAGGATGAGAGACGGCGCGGGTGCGAGCGCCCGGGCGATGGCCACGCGTTGCTGCTCGCCGCCGGAGAGCTGGCCGGGAAAATGCGCCGCGCGATGCGACAAGCCGACCTCGGCGAGCGCCGCGCGGGCGGCGTCGAAAGCATCGTCGCGGTCGAGGAATTCGAGCGGCAGCGCCACGTTCTCGAGCGCGGTCATGGTCGGCACCAGGTGGAAAGACTGGAACACGATGCCGATATTGGCGGCACGCAGCCGCGCCAGCCCGTCCTCGTTGAGCCCGGCATAGTCGGTATCCAGCACCTGCACGCTGCCTCTTGTGGCGCGTTCGAGCCCAGCGATGACCATGAGCAGAGTCGATTTGCCGGAGCCGCTCGGCCCGACCACGGCGATGGCGTCGCCGGTTTGCACGTCGAGGTCGATCCCGCGCAGGATCGCCACCGGGCCCGCGCGCGAGGGCAGCGTCACTTGCAAATCTTCGAGCTTGATGGCCGTGTGGCGACGCTGTTTCAGAGGGTGATCCATGGGGTGGGGGGCGATCGAGTGAGTGACAGATGGCACGAGGACCGGCAATAGAGAAGGATAAAGAGGTCGAAAAGATGAAACGCACTGCCTCTCTCTTGATCATGCTTGCGGGCCTCGCGCTCGCGCCTTTGCCTGCAATTGCGGCTGAGGCGCAGGCGCCGGTGATCGTCGCGCTGGGCGACAGTCTCACCGCGGGACTCGGCGTGCCGCAGGATCAAGCTTTCCCTGCTCAACTCGAAGCGGCATTGAAGGCGCGTGGCATCGAGGCGACGCTGATTAATGCCGGCGTGTCGGGCGATACGGCGGCGGCGGGACTGGCGCGGCTCGATTGGTCGCTGCCCGACAATGCGAGCGCGGTGATCATCGAGCTCGGCGCCAACGACGCGTTGCAAGGTCTGCCGCCGGAAGGGACGAAGGCGGCGCTGACCAAAATCATTGAGCAAGTGCAGGCGCGGGGGCTGCCGATCCTGCTCGCCGGCATGGAGGCCCCGCCCAATCTCGGCAAGGCCTATGCGGACCAGTTCCGCGCGATCTATGTCGATCTCGCGCAGCGCTATCACCTCATCCTCTATCCGTTTTTTTTGGAGGGCGCGGCGCTGCACGACGGGATGCTGCAAGGCGATGGCCTTCACCCCAACGCTAAGGGCGTGGCGGCGATCGTCGCCAACATCATGCCCAAGGTCGAGCAGCTGTTGGCCGAGGTGAACGCCAAGCAATAGCGATGGCTGGCCGATAGTTCGGGAAGGGCTTACAAGGGCGGGTTGGCGCGAGGGGGCGCGGAATTGGCCACCATCTACGATCTCAAGCCGCGCTTTCAGGCCCTGCTCAGGCCGCTCTCGGCTGCGCTGGTGCGCGCGGGGCTCAGCGCCAATGACGTGACGCTCGGCGCGCTGCTGCTCAGCATCGCGCATGGCGCGTGGCTCGCGCTCCAGCCCGGCTCGGCCTGGCCGCTGCTGCTGCTTCCCGTCACGTTGTTCCTGCGCATGGCATTCAACGCCATCGATGGGATGATGGCACGCGAGCACGGACAGGCGAGCGCGCAAGGCGCGGTGCTGAACGAAGTGTCGGACGTGGTCGCCGATGCCGCGCTCTATCTTCCCTTCGCGCTGATCCCCGGCCTTAATGCGCCGCTGGTGGTGCTGGTGGTGGTGGCCGGCATCATTGCCGAGATGACCGGCGCGCTCGGGCCAATGCTCGGTGTTCCACGCTGCTATGCCGGGCCCTTCGGCAAGAGCGATCGCGCGTTCGGTTTCGGGCTGCTGGCGGTGCTGCTTGGCGCCGGGCTGGTTCCGGGCCTATGGAGCACGCTTTATCTCGCGGCGCTTGTGCTGCTCTCCGCCCTGACAACGCTCAATCGCGCCCGCACCATCATCGCCCAGGCCAAGGCCGAAGCGCCATGAGCCCGATCTTCGGCATTCCCGCCAATGTCGTCTACGCCACGGCCGGCATCTACGCCGTGCTGGTGCTGGCGAGCGTGATCGTCTGGGTGATGCGTTGGCGCAATCCGGGCGAGCGCTATGCCGAGCTCGTCTCGCGCACCGAGTCCTGGTGGTGGATGATCGGCGCCTTCACGCTTTGCATCCTGTTCAATCAGACCGTGGCGGTAATCTTCCTCGCCTTCATCTCCTATCTCGCGCTCAAGGAATATCTCTCGCTGATCCCGACGCGGCGGATCGACCGCGAGGTCCTGCTGTTCGCCTATCTCGCCATTCCCATCCAGTTCTATTGGGCGGCGATCGACTGGTACGGCATGTTCATCGTGTTCGTGCCGGTGTGGACGTTCCTGTTCTTCCCGGCGCTGATGGCGCTCAAGGGCGAGATGCAGGGCTTCCTGCGCGCGGTGGGGACGCTTTCCTGGGGCCTGATGATGACCGTGTTCACGCTGAGCCACATGGCGTGGCTGCTGGTGTCGGGCGACACGGTCAACCCGGTCGCCGGTGGGGTGGGGCTGCTGTTCTTCCTGGTGGTGCTGACCCAGTTCAACGACGTGGCGCAATATTGCTGGGGCAAGCTCACCGGCCGCCACAAGGTTACGCCGACGGTCAGCCCGAAAAAGACCTGGGAAGGGCTGGTCGGCGGCATCGCCACCACCATTGTCGTCGCCGCGCTGATCGGGCCTTACCTCACGCCGATGAATTGGCGCTGGTCGGCGCTCGCGGGTCTCATTCTCGGCGTCTGCGGTTTTCTCGGCGACATCACCTGGTCGGCGGTGAAGCGCGACCTCGGCGTCAAGGATACCGGCGGGCTGATCCCGGGCCACGGCGGTATTCTCGACCGCGTCGACAGCCTCACCTACGCCGCGCCCGCCTTCGTGCACTTCATCCGTTATTTCTTCTATCCATGAGCCAGAACCCGTTCACGCGATTGCTCCGCTTTTTGTTTTTCGCCGTGGTGGTGCGGGCGGTGATCCTGGTCGCGCTGGGGCTGACCGTGCGCCATCGCGGGCGGCTGCCGACAGAGGGGCCGGCGGTGCTGGCGGGCAATCACAACTCCAATCTCGATGCGCTCGCCATCATGTCGCTGATGCCGCTGCGGCTGCTGCCGAAGCTGCGGCCAGTGGCGGCGATGGACTATTTCTACACCAGCAGACTGCGCGGCTGGTTCGCCAACAACATCGTCGGCATCATTCCGGTGAAGCGCGGCAGCGGCAAGGAGGGCGGCAACCCGCTCCAGCTCGCGGAGGAGGCGCTCGACCGCGGCGAGATCCTGGTGATTTTTCCGGAAGGGACGCGCGGCGAGCCGGAGACGCTGCAAGCTTTCAAGAAGGGCATCGGCCATCTCGCGCATGCGCACCCAAAAGTGCCGGTCACGCCGATCTTCATGCATGGGCTCGGCAAGGCGCTGCCTAGGGGCTCGATGCTGCTGGTGCCGTTCAACGTCACGGTGAATGTCGGCGAGCCGGTCTACGGCACGGACAGCTACGCGGAGTTCGTGTCGAAGCTGGAGCGGGCGATGACCGCGCTCGCGGCGGAAGAGAAGCTGCCTGCGTGGGAGTAGGAGATGTTCTCATCGTTGCTGAGACGAAACGGCAGGGATGCCCCGGATCAAATCCGGGCATGACGGTTGGGTAAGGCAGCGAGCCTAGCCCACTTCGACTTCGTCCCAGAAGCCGAAGCGGTCGGCGACGTGATGCATGGAAGGCTGCGGCGCCTCGTAGCGCCAGGCGGCGCGCTCATGCCGCGTGCCGGCGATCACCACGTCGAAGAACTGGACGCCATGCGGGCAGGCGCGGTCCGATGCCGTCTTTTCCGCCTTCTCCAGCCAGTCGAGCCGCACGTCGGGGCTCGGGAAATAGTGATGGCCGCCTTGCTCGACGATGTCGTCGCTCTCGGCGATCACGTAACCCTTGAGCACGGCCTTCATTGACTCCTCCCAGTTTCACCACGCCGGATTGGTGCACTGAATCCCCTTGGGCTTGATCGAGGCGATCTGTCCGGTCTCGAGTGAAATCTCCCACGCGCGGCGGACATCGGTCCACCATTCCTTGTCTTCGCTGCCTTTGGCCTCACCCAGATATTTCAGCGTGGCGTCGTCGCCAGCCAAGACGCAAGCAATAGAGAAGGCCGCGTCCTTTTGCGGCTTCGGCACGAAGAGCGCATCGGTCACGACGAAGGATGCCGGGGTGAGCGCGCTGGCCTTGGCAACCTCGCGGCTGGTCAGCACCAGATAGCTGCCGTCGGCATCGCGCTGATATTCGTGGACATAGATCGGCGGTGCGACCAGGCCGCCGCCAAGGTCGGTCCAGCCATCGATATCGAACTCGTCTTCAAAAGTCTTGCCGACGAAGCTCGCGGCGAAGGTCGCGTCGGCGTTCTCCTCGGGGGTCGGCTGCTTCGGCTCCGCCGCGGCCAGGACGGGCGCCAGCAGAAGAGCGGCAAGCCAGAGGCGCGGCAATGCACGGCGGATGCTAACCATGTCATCATCCCTCAACGGCGCGGAAGCTAGGCCACGGGCGCAGGTTGGTCCAGTCTAAGCATAATCGTGACGGAATCGGCGCGGCCCCGGACCCCGCCGGCGGCGCAGCAGGGACGAGTCGCGCCTGCCCGCGCGGAGCCCAAATTCTACCTTTGCTGCATGCAAGAAGGCGAAAGACGCATTTCATTCGCCGGCCTTGGCCGTTCGGCTTACCCCGTGCTTTTGCTTGACTTCGCGACGATTGTGAAGCGCCTCAAGGTCATGATCAGGTTCCTGCTCGCCGCCGGTCTCATCTCGCTCGGGTTCGCTCTCGGCAGCGCGGTGTCCGCCTTCGATATCGAAACCAAGCCGCCGCCCGACGCGCTGCTCGATGCCATGATCGGGCAGATGATCATGGTCGGCTTCGCCGGTAGCAGCGAGCGCGATGGCGGGGTCGCCGCGGTGCGTGATCAGCTCAACAAGGGGACGATCGGCGGGGTGGTCCTCTATCCAGAGAACATCGGGCGGCCGGCAGAGTTGCGCGGGCTGACGGCCTTTCTACGCAATGCCAAATCCTCGCCCGTCCCCTTCATCGGCGTCGATCAGGAAGGAGGCCTGGTGCAACGGCTCACGAAGCGGAATGGCCATAGCTATTTTCCGTCGGCGTTCAGCGTAGGCAGGAATCCGAGCTTCGCGTCTCCCGACAGCGCCGAGAAGCTTTACGCGGCGATGGCGGCGGAGCTCGCCGAGGCCGGCTTCAATCTCAATTTTGGGCCCGTCGTCGATCTCAACCTCAATCCCTGGAATCCGGTGATCGGCCAGCGCGACCGAAGCTTCGGCGCCGATCCCAATACCGTCACCATGCTGGCGCGCGCGTTCATCACCGCGCATCGCAACGCCGACATCGTCACCGTCGCCAAGCATTTTCCCGGTCACGGCTCGAGCCATGCCGACAGCCACAAGACGCTCGCCGATGTCTCCGCCACCTGGAAGGAGGTCGAGCTCGAGCCGTACCGGAACCTCGCCAAGGAGGGGATGCTGGACGCGGTGATGATTGGACATCTTTATCATCCGCGCTTCAGCGACGGCGCAAGGCTGCCGGCCTCGCTGTCGGGCCGCGCGGTGCAGGCGCTGCGGGCGAGCTATATCGGCTTCGACGGTGTGGTGGTAAGCGACGACATGGAGATGGGCGCGGTGAGCGGGACCTATCCGTTCGAGGAGCGGGTGATCAAGGCGGTCAACGCCGGCACCGATCTGTTGGTGTTCTCCAACGTCTCCGGGCGCGACCCCGAGCTGGGGCCGAAGATCCACGCGGTGATCGCCGACGCCGTGCGGGACGGCCGCATTTCGCGCATGCGCATCGAGGAGGCTTACGGCAGGATCAAAATGCTGAAGCGGCGGCTCGCCGAGCACGACTTGCCGGGCAAATGGTGAGCCGCGCGCGGCGCGCGTCTAGGCGACTTGGTCAGCCCTAGTGGATCGTTCGACCGGCGCGTGGTTGGATTCGCCGCCAAAGATCCGGTCGTAAAACGCCCGCAACCTTCCCTCGCTCCACATCTGGGCAAGAAAGGCGTGCCCGGGGGCTTCGACCGGCACGCGTTCTATCGGCATGATGCGTTGCAGAATCTCGACGCTTCTGACGTCGGCGGGGTAATTGGTGCTGTGGTAGCAGATGAGCTTGGTGTTGGATTTCGTATTGCAGTCGCAGAGCGGATCGAAGGCCGGAACATTTACCTTCCGGGCGAGATGCGGGGGATACCACGGGAATTGGCCGCCTGCCGAGATGGCGGTTTCGGTGTTCAGCAACAGGCCGCAGCGCAGCGCCGGGAATCCGCCCATGCTGGTGCCGTACGGATAGACGCGCCGATACGAGTTGGCGCGGATCTCGGCGGCAAGCCTTTGGCTGAGATCCCATAGATTATGCGCGTAGGGAGGGATGCCGATGGCGTAACCTTGCTTGGTTCGATCGCGCAACACCACCACGTCGTAATGGTCGCTTGAGACATATTGTAGGAACACCGCCGTGGGGATCATCAATTGGCCGGCCGCGCCGCTGAAGCCGAGGATAAGGCTCTTGCGTTCGCGCGGGACGGACGCGTCGCTATAGATATCGATGTTCGGCACGAGCGCCTGCCGGCGATAGCGTTGCGGCGGCACGGCGGCAAACTCTCCCCATTTCGCGATCTGGCTGAACCACATCTGGGTCGGCGGCGGGAAACGATGCGAGCACTCCATCAGCTCGGCGACTTCCAGCGGCGTGAGGATGCCGCCGGCCCATTTCTGCAGTTTGAGCGAGTCCTTTTCCGAACGGCTGGTGCGCAGCGCGTCGGCGATGCCGGCAAAGGTCGGCTCGGGCAACGCGAAACGACCCGGGGCGCGCGAGCCACGGACACGCTTGGCGATCGCTGAGATTACCGGCCACACGGGACTATTCTCACCCCTAACCCGACGCCACGCCTCGACGTCCGGCCCCGCCGTCGCCGAATCCTAATTGGGCCCTGGAGGGCTGGCAAGCCCGCCAGCTCGCCGCGCGCCCGGCGCAACCCCTGCGACCGCGGGCATCATCGTGCCACCCGCTGCAGCTCCCGTGCGCGATCCGGAAAACTCGAACACATCCGCATAGAAATCCTTGAGCCGGCCCTGGTCGCACAAAGCCAGGACGATGTTGTGCTCCGAGGTTTCGTGCAGGGCGATACGATGCGCGGGGACGATGCGCGCCAGCAGGGTGGCGTCCTCGGCATCGACTCGATTGGCGCTGTGATAGCAGACGAGCTCCGTGGCGGTGGCGGCGTTGCAGGCGCAGAGCGGGTCGAAACCGGGGACGGTTTGGGTCGGCTCCCGCAGCAGGCGTGGCGGATGCCAGGCGAAGCGGCCGCCGATGGAGATGGCGGCATCGGCCTGCATGAGGATGCCGCATTGCAGCGCCACGAAGCCTCCCATGCTGGTGCCGTAGCACACCGTCCGCCGGTAGCGCTCGGCGGCGAAATCCTCGGCAAGCCGGCGCGCCAGCGCTGCCAAGCTGTCGGCATAAGGCGGGATGCCGAAGATGTAGTGCAGCTTTGCCGGGTCGCGCAGCAGCACCAGGTCGCACGCATCGGCCGGCAAATGTTGCAGCACGCACGAGATCGGCATCATCAGGCGGTTGGCAGCGCCGCAGAAGCCGAAGATCAGCTGCTTTCGCTCGCAGGGAACGAAAGGATCGCGATAAAAATCGATATGTGGCGCGAGCGGCTGCCGACAGAAGCGTGGCGGCTCCTCGGCGTCGAAGCCTCCGAGTGAGGTTAGGCCTTCGAGCCAAAGCTGGGACGCGCGCGGCAAGCGATGCGAAAACTTGATGAGCGCGGCGACCTCGATCGGGGTGAGCGCATTTTCTGCCTTGATGTGCACGCGCCAAAACTCGCGCTCGGAGCGGCAGGCATGCAGGGCGTGGACGATGTCATCCAGCATTGGCCGAGGCACGAACCGCCAGGAGTCGGGCTAGCCCATCGATCGAGGGATTGGCGGCAAGATCGTCGAGATCGAGCCTCACCCCCGTGCTGCTCTCGAGCTCGATGCACAGCTCCATGGCGACGAGGCTGTCCAGCTCGAGCTCGGCAAGCGCGACGTCGCCCTCGACCAACTTGGTGGCGACCGTCTTGCAATCGAGGACGCCCGCGGTCAGCTGCAAGGCAGCGATCAGTTGGCCGCGGGCTTCGTCGAAAGTCATGGCTGCGACGCCCGCGACAACCGGCGCGGAGAGGCGAAGGCTTTGGCGATGGGCGGTCGGACCGGCGCCTGGATGAGCAAGGCGCGGCAGCCCGCTTGGCGATGCCGAACGACGTGCAACTCAGACCCCCCGGTCACACCAACTATGAGTTGTGACAGTAAAGCCCTAGGTCAGGACTCGCAAGTTCTGAGCTTCGCCGAGGTCAGTGATAGGCGTCGTGCTCGGAGGCTTCCCAGAACACGTAATAGGAATAGGCGGTGTAGCCGATGATGATGGGGAGCAGCGGCACAGCGCCGTAGAGCATGAATAGCTGGCTGTCGGGCGCGGCTGCCGCCTGCCAGATGGTGATGTCGGGCGGAATGATGAAGGGGAACAGGCTCACCGCGAGCCCGGTGTAACAAAGGAGGAAAATGGCCACGCCCAGCAGGAAGGGCATATAGCGCTGGCGTGCTTTCAGTGCGCGCCACAGGGCCACGACACAGGCCGCCGTGGCGAGCGGCACGGGGCTCAGCATCACCATATTGGCCGGCTTGAACCAGCGCGCGGCGATCTCCGGATGCAGGAACGGCGTCCAGACGCTGAAGATGACGATGAAGGCGGCGACTGCCGCGAGCGCGCTGAAGGCGATGCCATAGGCCCATTCGCGCAACGCCTCGTCGCCTTTCATGATGAGCCACCCGGCCGACAACAGCACATAGCCGGAGAGCAGCGCCGCGGCGGTGAGCGCCGAGAACGGCGTCAGCCAGTCGAATGCGCCGCCCGAGAATTTGTTGTCGGTCACCGCGAAGCCTTGCACGAACGCGCCCATCACCGCGCCTTGCATCAACGCGGCAAGCATCGAGCCGAGGGTGAAGGCCAGGTCCCAGGTCCAGCGATAGCGCTGCGACTTGAAGCGGAACTCGAAGGCGACGCCGCGCAGGATCAGCCCGATCAGCATGAGGATGATGGGCAGGTAGAGCGCCGGCAGCATGACGGCGTAGGCGAGCGGGAAAGCGGCGAGCAGGCCGCCACCGCCGAGCACGAGCCAGGTCTCGTTGCCGTCCCAGAAGGGCGCGACCGAGTTCATCATGGCGTCGCGGTCCTTGTGCGATGGCGCGAGCGGGAACAGCACGCCGAGACCGAGATCGTAGCCGCCGAGCAGCACGTAGAGAAATACCGCGAGCGCCAGGATCGCCGCCCAGACCAGCGGCAGGATCACGGGCAGGAACTCGGTCATTTGGCTCGCCGCTGTTCCGATCATGGATTTCCCGTCGCTGCCATTGGACGGTGCGAAAGGTCCGCTTCGCCTGCTTCGGGGACCGGTGGCGTCGCGTCGGGCCCGCGGCGTACGAGCTGGGCAATGTAATAGAGACCAGCGCCGAACACGATGCCGTAGACCAGCACGAACAGAATGAGCGAAGTCAGCACGCTGCCGCCGGGCACCGGAGACACTGCATCGGCGGTGCGCAGCACGCCATAGACGGTCCAGGGCTGGCGGCCGACCTCGGCGGTGAACCAACCGGCGAGCACGGCGATAAAGCCGAGCGGCGACACCCAGGTCAGCGTGCGCAAGAACCAGGTGCTGGTGTAGAGTCGCCCCATGAGCCAGAGCACCGCGCCGACAAAGCCGACCGCGAGCATGAGTATGCCGATGCCCACCATGACGCGGAAGGCGAAGAACGGGATGATCGGATTCGGACGATCCTCGGGCGGGAAGGATTTCAGTCCCTTGATCTCGCCGTTCCAGTCATGGGTGAGGATCAGGCTGCCGAGCGCGGGGATGGCCACCTCGTAGTTGTTCTTCTCCGCTTTCGGATCGGGGATGGCGAACAGGATCAGCGGGAAGCCCCGGCCGGTTTCCCAATGCGCTTCGAGCGCGGCGACCTTGGCGGGCTGATATTCGAGCGTGTTCAGCCCGTGCAGATCGCCGATCACGATCTGGAGCGGCGCGAGCCAAACCAGCAGGCTCAGCCCCATGCCGAGCATGATCCGCCCATGCGGCACGCTGCGTTCGCGCAAGATGTACCAGGCACCGATGCCGGCGACGATGAAGGCCGTGGTGAGATAGGCGGCGGCAACCATGTGCGCGAAGCGGTAGGGGAAGGATGGATTGAAGATCACCTGCCACCAGTCGGCCACGTGCAGCACGCCTTGGGCGTCGACGCTGAAGCCGGCGGGGGTCTGCATCCAGCTATTGGCCGACAGGATCCAGAAGGCCGAGATCGCCGTGCCGAGCGCGACCATGCAGGTGGCGAAGAAATGCACCCCTTTCGGCACGCGCTTCCAACCGAACAGCATGATGCCGAGGAAGCCCGCTTCCAGAAAGAAAGCGGTCAGCACCTCGTAGGACATCAGCGGGCCGATGACGTTGCCGCCGCGCCGCGACAGCTCGCTCCAATTGGTGCCGAACTCGTAGGAGAGCACCACGCCCGAGACCACGCCCATGCCGAACGACACGGCGAAGATCTTGGTCCAGTGCAGGGCGATGTCCATGTAGATCGCCTTGCCGGTCTTGAGCCACAGCGCTTCGAGCACGACGAGCCAGGCGGCGAGGCCGATGGTGAAGGACGGAAACAGGATGTGGAACGAGATCGTGAAGGCGAACTGAATCCGCGACAGCAGAAGCGGGTCGAGCTCTGGCATTTTCGCTCTGCCTCACCGCGTTTGGTCGGGGCCTTGGCCGCTGAGCAACTCAAGCGCCAAGAGCCGCCAGCTTAACCCCAAGGTGTCGGGACGCAAAGCGACCTGCTCGCCGCACGCCGGGTCAATCGGCTCTTTCCGTAGCTGCGGCGAATGCCGCCTCGTGATGCATGCGCGACTCCTTTCCGAAGCAGCAGAACACCACTCGGTTCACCGTGCCCGTGGCGTCAAGCGCGTCGAGCACGGTGCGCAGCGCGATCAAGGCGGCGCGGTCGGGCGGAAAGCCGTAAGCGCCAGTCGAGATGGCGGGGTAGGCGAGCGTGGCGAGGCCATGCGCTCGTGCCAGCGAGAGCGCGTTGTGGTAGCAGCTGGCGAGCAGCTTGTTCTCGCCGCGCTCGCCGCCGCCCCAGACCGGCCCCACGGTGTGGATCACGTAACGCGCGGGCAAGCCGAAGCCTGGGGTGATCTTCGCCTCTCCGGTGTCGCAACCGCCGAGTCGCGCGCAGGCCGCGCTAAGCTCGGGGCCCGCGGCGCGGTGAATGGCCCCGTCGACACCTCCGCCTCCCAGCAATGTCTTGTTCGCGGCATTGACGATGGCGTCGACTTCAAGCCGAGTGATGTCGCCTTCGACGATCTCGATGCGGCCGGGCATGGGCGCCATTGCACGCTGGAAACGGCTTCCGATCAAGCGCCCGACTGGGCAAACTCCCATGAAGGTTCGCTGGAGCGCCGCGATGAGCAACAAGGAATGGCACGTGGAACACGGCCTCAATCCCTTCAGCCTGGATGGACCTCAATTCATCTGGCGCCTTCGCGACGAAAAGGGCTGGTTCGAGCTCTGGACCAAGCAGGGGGACGCTTGGCGCAAGGCATGCGATCTCGCCCGCACGGAAGGCGGCCGCGCGGTCCTGCACCGGAAGGATGGGTCGGTCAGGGCCACGGTCGGCCGCCAAGCCGACGAGCCGGAGTGATGCGACAGAAGCGCGCTTGACCGGCACCCCGGATGTTATGTTATATCATCGCGCATGAACGCCGCCCATCATCACCACGACCCCAAGCTTTCGCGCAATCAGAGCGAAATCCTCACCTGCCTGCGTAAGGCCAATGAGCCGATGAGCGCCTATGCGATCCTCGACCGGGTTAGGATTGCCGGTATCTCGCATCCGCCCACCGTCTATCGCGCGCTGAACGATCTGATGCAGAAGGGGATGGTGCACCGTCTCCAGTCGCGCTCGGCCTTCGTCGCCTGCGGTCATGGCGCGTGCGACGGCAAGTTCGCCTTCGCCATCTGCCGGCAATGCCAAAAAGTGGTCGAGATCCTGCTCACCGACGACGACCAGGCGGCGCTGCTCGGTCTGGCGCCGGATGAGATCGCGCCCGAGCAGGTGACGCTCGAGATCGCGGGACTTTGCCAAGCCTGCAGTTCCGACTGAGCGCTCAAGCGGACAAGGAATTGGAGATGCGGGGGAAAGCTCATCGGCATATGGCGCTGGTCGCCACAGAGGGCGGCGAAGCGGCGCCGCATACGCACGCGGTCGCCGAGCCAAGTCCCGCCGCGCACGGCATCTCGCTGCTGCGCCTCTCGGTGCCGTCGCGGCTATTGATCGTGGCGATTGCCTCCGCGCTGCTGTGGGGCGCCGTTATCTGGGCATTGGCGTGAGCATGCAGCACAAACAGCCCGCCATCGTGTTTCGCGACCTGACGCTCGGCTATGACCGACATCCGGCCGTGCATCACATCACCGGCGAGGTGCAAAGCGGCGAGCTGCTCGCCATTGTCGGGCCGAACGGCGCTGGGAAATCCACCCTGCTCAAGGGCATCATGGGTGAGCTCAAGCCGCTCGGCGGCAGTATCGATCGCGACGGGCTGACCAAATCCGACATCGCCTATCTACCGCAGCAAATCGACATCGACCGCAGCTTTCCGATTTCGGTGTTCGACTGCGTGGCGATGGGGCTGTGGCGCAAGATCGGCGCTTGGCGCGGGCTCGACGGTGCACGCGAAGCCGCAATCGCGCACGCGCTCGCTACGGTCGGCCTGCAAGATCTCGGGCACCGCCCGGTCGGGGCGCTGTCGGGCGGCCAGTTCCAGCGCGTGCTGTTCGCCCGCCTGCTGCTGCAAGACGCCTCGCTCATCCTGCTCGACGAGCCGTTCCGCGCGGTCGATGCCAAGACGGTCACCGATCTCATCGCCCTCATCCTGCGCTGGCACGCCGAGGGCCGCACCGTGCTCGCGGCGCTGCACGACATGGAGCAGGTGCGCGCGCATTTTCCCGAGACGCTGCTGATCGCGCGCGAGGTGGTGGCCTGGGGCGAGACGCGCAAAGTGCTGACGCCGGCCAATCTGCTGAAGGCGCGTCAGCTGGTCGAGGCGTTCGACGAGCATGCGGCGATCTGCGACCGCGACCAAACTGCGCGCGAGCGGCAACCGGCATGATCGACGCCGTCACCCAGCCGTTCATCGAGTTCGCCTTCATGCGCCGCGCGCTGGTCGGCTGCCTCGCGCTATCACTCGGCGCGCCGCCGATCGGCGTGTTTCTGATGCTGCGGCGCATGAGCCTGATGGGCGACGCCATGAGTTCACGCGATCCTGCCTGGCGCCGCCATTGGCTATTTGCTGGTGGGGCTATCGCTGCCGGCGATGTCGCTCGGCGGCTTCGTGGCGGGTCTCGCCGTGGCGCTCGCTTCCGGGCTTATCGCGCGCACCACGATCTTGCGCGAGGATGCGAGCCTTGCCGCCTTCTATTTGGTGTCGCTCGCGCTCGGCGTGCTGATCGTCTCGGTGAGGGGCAGCAATATCGATCTGCTGCATGTGTTGTTCGGCACCGTGCTGGCGCTCGACGATGCGGCGCTGATGCTGGTTGCAGGCATCACCACCGTCACGCTGGTGGTGCTGGCGGCGATCTACCGGCCGCTGGTGCTGGAATGTTTCGATCCGCAGTTCTTGCGCTCGGCAAGCTCGTTGAGCTCGCCGACGCATTTCACCTTCCTGGTGCTGGTCGTGCTCAATCTGGTGGCGGGCTTCCAGGCGCTCGGCACGTTGATGGCGGTCGGCATCATGCTGCTGCCGGCGGTCGCCGCCCGCTTTTGGGCCGAGGATGTGTCGGGGATGATCGGGGTTGCCGTACTGATCGCCTTCGTATCGAGCATGACGGGATTGCTACTGTCTTATTACGCCAATCTGCCGACCGGGCCCGCGATCATCCTCACCTGCGGCGTGTTCTATCTGCTCTCGATCCTGGTCGGCGCGCGTGGCGGGGTGATCTACCGCCTCGTCCCGCGCAAGCATCTGGAAGCCTGATTCCCCACGCAAGGAGTGTCGTGTCATGAAGTTTCGTTTTGTGATGCAGATCGCACTGGGCCTCGCTGTCTGGTTCGGGATTTCGACGGGCGCTCAAGCGGCCGACAAGATCAAGGCCGTCGCCTCGTTCTCGATCCTCGGCGACATGGTGAAACAAGTCGGTGGCGACCGCGTCGATGTCGTCACGCTGGTCGGCCCCGACGGCGACGCGCATGTCTATGAGCCGACGCCGGCGGACGCCAAGAACCTCGCGTCCTCGCAGATTCTGTTCGTCAACGGTCTCGGCTTCGAGGGCTGGATGGACCGGCTGGAAAAATCCTCGGGCTTCAAAGGCAAGACTGTCCTGGCCTCGGACGGCGTCAAGCCGCGCACCATGGTCGAGGAGGAAGGCGGCACGCCCGAAACCATCACCGACCCGCATGCCTGGCAGGATCTCGCCAATGGACGGCTCTATGTGATGAACATCCGCGACGGGCTGATCGCCTCCGATCCGGATGGCAAGGCTGTTTACGAGGCGAACGCCGCCAAATATCTCGGCGAGCTCATGCAGGAGGACGACGCGGTGAGGGGCGCGTTGGCGAAGCTCGCCAAGGATCGGCGCAAGATCATCACCAGCCACGACGCGTTCGGCTATTTCGGCGCGGCCTATGGGCTCGAAGTGATCGCGCCCGAGGGCGTCAGCACCGAGAGCGAGGCGTCGGCGCAGGACGTGGCCAAGATCATTCGCCAGATCAAGGCCGAGCACATCCCCGCCGTGTTCATGGAGAACATCACCGACCACCGCCTGCTCGACCAGATCGCGCGGGAAACCGACGCCAAGATCGGCGGTGAGCTTTATACCGACGCGTTATCAGCACCTGACGGACCGGCGCCAACCTATCTCGACATGTTCCGTCATAATGTCGGCGCGTTGACCGCGGCGCTGTCGAGCTAGCGCTCGGGCCGCTATAATTGAAGCATGCGCTTATCGGGGCCATCGCGATGGCTGGCGCTGGCAGGAGCCGTTCTGCTGGCGGTGATGATCGCGGATACGCTGGCGCCCGCCGCCTGGCAGGTTCGCAGCGGGCTGCATTACCTGATCGAGCATTTCATCGCCTATTTCGTCGTTACGCTCATCATCTGCCTCGCCTGGCCGCGGCCCGTTATCCTGGCAGCGACGCTGATGGCGCTGGCCGGGCTGCTGGAGGCAGGGCAGGGGCTCACCGCCGATCGTGTCCCCGACCTGGCGACGGCCTTCTGCGGCGCGGCTGGGGTGCTGGTAGGCGCGCTGCTGGCGGACCTGGTGAACGGCTGGAGCCGCTCTGAGGCCCCGGCAACCAACGCCTGAGGTGCTGGCGCGGACCGCCAAAATCTGTTGTATCCTGCCCCGCATGGAGAGTTCCGCGCGCAGGCAGGCCATCGCGGTCAGGATCGGCAATGTCATTATCGGCGGCGACGCGCCCATCGTCGTCCAGTCGATGACCAATACCGACACGGCCGATATCGAGGCGACCACCGCTCAGGTCGCGGCGCTGGCGCGCGCCGGCTCCGAGCTAGTGCGCGTCACGGTCGACCGCGCCGAGGCCGCCGCCGCGGTGCCTTACATCCGCGAGCGGCTCGACATTCTCGGCGTCGAGGCGCCGCTGATCGGCGACTTTCACTATAACGGCCACACACTGCTGAAAGAGCATCCAGCCTGCGCCGCCGCGCTCGGCAAATACCGCATCAATCCGGGCAATGTCGGCTTCAAGGACAAGCGCGACCGGCAATTCGCCGAGATCGTCGAAATCGCGCTCGCGCACGCCAAGCCGGTGCGCATCGGCGTCAATTGGGGGAGCCTCGATCAGGACCTGCTCACCCGGCTGATGGACGAGAACGCCGCATCGCCCGAGCCGAAGGACGCGCGCGAGGTGATGCATGAGGCGATCGTGCAGTCGGCGTTGCTGAGTGCCGACCGCGCCATCGAGCTTGGCCTCGGCGCCGATCGCATCGTGCTGTCGGCCAAGGTCAGCGCCGTGCAGGATCTGATCGCGGTCTATGGCATGCTCGCCGCGCGCTCAGACCTCGCGCTGCATCTCGGGCTGACCGAAGCGGGCATGGGCTCGAAGGGCATCGTGGCCTCGTCGGCCGCGCTCGGCGTGCTGCTGCAGCAGGGCATCGGCGACACCATCCGCATCTCGCTGACGCCGGAGCCGAACGGCGACCGCACGCTGGAGGTGAAGGTGGCGCAGGAGCTGCTGCAGAGCATGGGCTTCCGCGCCTTCGTGCCGCTGGTCGCCGCCTGTCCTGGCTGCGGGCGCACCACCTCGACCACCTTCCAGGAGCTTGCCCGCGACATTCAGGATTTCATCCGCGAGGAGATGCCGGAGTGGAAGCGCAGCTACCCCGGAGTGGAGACGCTTACCGTCGCGGTGATGGGTTGCATCGTCAACGGGCCGGGCGAATCGAAGCATGCCGATATCGGCATCTCGCTGCCCGGCACCGGCGAGGCGCCGGCGGCGCCGGTGTTCATCGACGGCAAGAAGGCCATGACCTTGCGCGGACCAACCGCCGCGGCCGAGTTCAAGCAATTGGTGCTCGACTATATCGAGCGGCGATTTGGGCAGGGCGCCATCGGGCGCGACGCCGCGGAGTAGGGCATGCGCATAGCTTGGTTTGCGGTGTTGGCGCTTATCGTCGGCTGCTCGACGGCCCTGGCGCAAGACGATACCGAGGCGGCGTCGGATCCCTGGATCGGCTGCTGGGCGCGCGTCTACGACGCCGTGCACCTCGCCAAGCATCCCGGCCAGAAGGTCTCCGCGCTGACGCTCGCGATTACCGCGCGCGAGGGGGCGAGCGGCGATGCGCCGGGCAACTATCGCGCCAAGCTCACCGCACTCATGCGCGACAAGCCCGACACTTATTCCAATCCGGGCGGCGCCCGTTGCGTCGCATCAGGCGCTATGCTGTCCTGCTTCACCGATGGATTCTTCCTCGGCAAGTTCTCGCTCGAGCGCGCGGGCAAGAATATCAAGCTCGCCATCAGCGGCGCCGACGAGCATGTGGCGCTGGTGCCCGGCGTCGATCTCAGCAGCTTCGTCGTGCTGTCGGCCGAGAACCCGGAGCACACGCTGTTTCTGCTCAACCCCGCGCCTGCCAAGGCTTGCGCAAAATAGCGGCCGGCCGGCGCACTCTCCGCTCTAGCCGCCGGCGATTGCGGCGCTCGCCAGGTTCACCATCAGCGCCAGCACCGTGACGTTGAAGACGAACGCCACCATGCTGTGCAGGACGACGGTCTTGCGAATCCGCCGCGATGTCACCATCACGTCGGCGACTTGCGCGGCGGTACCGATGCCGAACGAGAAATAGACGAAATCCCAGTAGTCGGGCGTGGCGTCTTCCGGAAAGATCAGACCGCCGCCCGAGCCGTGCCGCTCGGCATAAAATTCGTGCGCATAGTGCAAGGCGAAGATGGTCTGGATGAAGCTCCAGGACAGCACGATGGTGACGAACAGCAGCAACAGATTGAGCGGCTGGTGGGCTGGGTGACCGGGCGGCGTGCCGAGCGAAACAATGATGGCAACCATGCTCAACGCCGCGGTGACGATGACCAGGAACAGGATGGTCAGGCTGCCTTCGTCTTGCAGGACCGCTTCGCGCCGCATATGCGCGGTGGTGCAATGGGCGAATAACTGAAAGGTCCAACCGAGATAGATGCCCAGTCCGATATCCCAGCCGATCAGCAGAATGGTGTCGATTCCAAGGAACCAGTCGGCCGAATAAGAGATGGCGGTGAGCAGCAGGATGATGAGCAGCCCGGCCAGGAACGAAAGAAACAGCCGCGGGCGCACGATCACGATGCGTATCAGCCAGGGCCAGCGTTTGCCGGGAATGTGCCGCGCACGTGCCATGCCTAGGAGTGAAGCCCGAGTCGGGCGCCCACCTCAAGCCTGCCGCTTGGCGATGAAGCGGGCGGCTTCGGCGAGTGTCGCCGCCTCGGTGCCGAACGGCGTGAGCGCTTGGGCCGCATCGTCAACCAGTTCCCCGAGCCGAGCCTTCGCCGCCTCCACCCCGAGCAGGGCGAGGAGGGTAGCCTTGCCGCGTCCGGCGTCCTTGGCGACGGCCTTGCCGAGTGCCGCCGCATCGCCTTGCGCATCCAGCAAATCGTCGGCGAGCTGGAAGGCCTGACCGAACGCCGAGGCGTAGCGCACCAGCGACGCACGCGCGGACGGTTCCGCGCGGCCAAGCGCGGCGCCCGCCTCGCAAGCGAAGCGGAACAGCGCTCCGGTCTTCAGCGCTTGCATCCGCGCGATTTCGTCCGCGCCGAAGCCTTGCCGTTCCGGGCTGAGATCGAGCGCCTGGCCGAGCGCCATGCCGTGCCACCCGCTGGCCTTGGCGAGCAGCAGGATCAGTTCGGCGCGAATGGCGGGATCGGGGTTCGTCCGCGGATCGCCGAGGATCTCGAAGGCCAGCGTCAGCAGCGAGTCCCCGGCCAGGATGGCGGTCGCCTCGTCGAAGGCGATGTGCAGCGCGGGCCGGCCACGGCGGATGGCGTCGTCATCCATCGATGGCAGGTCGTCATGCACCAGAGAGTAGCAATGTACGCATTCGAGTGCGCAAGCGGCGGAAAGGGCGTCTTCTGGCGCGATGCCAAACATTCGCGCCAATTCGATGAGAAGAAACGGCCGTAAGCGTTTGCCGCCTCCCAGCGCAGCATAGCGCATGGCATCTGCAAGCTTAGCGCCATGCGGAGCGTCGCCGCGATTTTGGGCAAGCAGGCGGTCGAGCCGTCCCTCGACGGCTTGAGCCACGCGTTCGAGCTCTTCGAGAAGGGCCATCTTGGGGAAAGTGTGAAAATCGCGGCTCTTTGCCGCAAAAAACTCGGTAAGCCTTACCCTAATACGACGTTGCTCAAGGCGGCAACCCGGAGGTACAAGGCGGCTTATGGCAATTCAAGCGGTGTCAGGCGAGCGCACTAGAAAGCGCACCAGGCGGCACCCTAAGCATCCTTGGCTCAGGCGCTTGGCGCGCCTCGTGCTTTTCGTCGCGGCCCTCGTCCTCCTATCCATCGTCGTCTTCCGCTTCGTCAATCCGCCGATCACGCCGGTGATGCTGGTGGAGAAGCTGAAAGGCAACACGCTGCGGCGCGACTGGGTCCCGCTGCAGGATATCTCGCCGCAGCTGCCGATGGCGGTGATCGCCAGCGAAGACGGCCGCTTTTGCTCGCATTGGGGGGTCGATTGGGGGGCGGTGAGAGAGGCGGTCAAGGAAGGCGGCGGCCTCGATGGGCTGCGGGGCGCCAGCACCATCCCGATGCAGACAGCCAAGAACCTTTATATGTGGAACGGTCGGAGCTTCGTCCGCAAGGCGCTCGAAGTGCCGCTGGCTTATGTCATGTCGGCACTTTGGCCGAAGCAGCGGATGATGGAGGTCTATCTTAACGTCGCCCAGTTTGGTCCCGGCATTTTCGGGGCGGAGGCCGCGAGCCGGTATTATTTCCATAAGAGCGCGGCCGAGCTAACCCGCCACGAAGCCGTGCTGCTGGCCGCCGCGCTGCCCAACCCGCGCTTTAGAAATCCAGCCAGGCAAAGCCGGCGCGCTCTCATCGTCGCCAGGGCCGTGGAGCGGCGCATGCCGATCATGGCGCAGCGCTCTGGCTGCGCGTTGCCGCCCAGATAAAGGCGCCTTAATAGCGATCGGCCCCTGGCCACGCCTGCGGATTGCCCCTATAAGGGCGGGCTCGAAGGCCCGTCCGGGGCCGCTGACAGGATTTGCACCATGGCTGTACCTAAAAGAAAAACCTCGCGCATGAAGCGCGGCAATCGGCGAGCCCACGACAAGCTCGCGGCACCGACCTATGTCGAGGATAAGGATTCAGGCGAGCTGCGCCGGCCGCATCATATCGACCTCAAATCGGGCCGCTATCGCGGCCGCCAGGTGCTCGACGTCAAGGAAGAGGCGTAAGCCGAACGCCGGATGGCCGCTTTAGGGACGGAGGGTTCGCCAGTGTCGATGGAACCTCAGCCCGAAGGCAAAGCCGGTCGCCGGCGCGGGCGGTCGAGTTGGATCTCGTCGCTGCCGCTCCTAGTCATCCCACTGCTCGCTTATGTCGGCTTCGCCGCCGCTGGCGCCGACTTCGCCATGTCCCGCTTCGATGTCACGCTGCCGTCGGGGGGCGTTTGGCCTATCGCGCTCGGCGACATTCTTCTGGTCTTCGCACTCGGACTGCTGTTCTTCGAAATTTTGAAGGCGACGCGAACCGGGGGCGCGACGGTTGTCGATCATGCGTTCTCGATGATCGTGTTCGTGGTCTGCCTGATCCTGTTCCTGATCTGGGATAGGGCAGCGAGCTCAACATTCTTTCTGTTGATGTTGATGGCGATGATCGACGTGATCGCGGGATTCTCGGTCACCATCAATGCCGCGCGGCGCGATTACACCACCACGCATGGCCCTGCCTAGGTTGCGCACCTCGCGCAGCGCGCAAGGTTTTATCAACCAAGCCTAACGAAATGCGACCCGGCACCTGTCGTTGTCGTGCGCCTTACGCCATGTCTCTCTAGAGGTAGGGATTGGTTTTCGCGTTTCTTAAGCGTTGCCGCGTAGCGTCTCGGTCAACAAGCGAGGCGCCAGAAGGCGCTCACCGAAGTCATGGGGGCAGTCAGTTGAGCGCATCCTCGAAGGAGCTGCCGAGATGAATCGTGAGCCGCCGGCGCGTCCGCACGGTGTTGCAAGCCCGATCGGCTTCGACGAGTGCGACGACGGCGCTGACTCCTCTCCGCTCGAGCTTGAAGAGATCCTCACGACGATCAACGAGACCGCCTATCGCTGGGACTTTGCCAACGACCGGATCGACTGGGCGGCCAATGCGGAAACCGTGCTCGGCGTCGCCGATGCCGAGAAGATCGGCAAGGGACGCGCCTTCGCGCTCCTCGTCGACCCCGAGCATGCCGGCTCGCGCTATGACGGGATCACCGGCGGCCCGCACGCCCCGGCCGGCACCGAGTTGCGTTACTGCCTCCGCTATCGCTTCCTTCCCGAAGGGCGCCGCGGGCGTGCCGCGGTGTGGGTCGAAGACACCGGGGTTTGCACCATCGACGCCGAATCGCGGCCACGCTTGGCGCAAGGCACGCTCCGGATCATCGACAATCGCCGCCGCGACCAGGAAGAGCGGCTGCTCTATCTCGGCAATAACGACGAACTCACTGGCCAGCTCAATCGCACCAGGCTGACCGAGGAGTTGACCCGCTTCCTCGGCAGCACGGGACGGACGCCCGCAAAGGGCGCGTTCCTGCTTGCCGGCGTCAACGATCTGACGCTGATCAACGAGACCTATGGTTACGACGTCGGCGACGAGGTGATCACCATTGTCGGCCGGCGCATCGGCCGCGCGTTGCGGGGCCGGGATTGTATCGGCCGCTTCTCCTCGAACAAATTCGGCATCGTGCTCGAGGATTGCAGCGCCGAGGGCGCCGAAGTCATTGCCCGGCGCATCATGGCGGCGGTGCGCGACAACGTGATCGACACCAGCGTCGGCGCGGTCGCGACCACCCTTTCGATTGGCGCGGTGCTGTTGCCGCAGAATGCCGGCAATTCTCAGGCCGCAATCGCCCGCGCGCTCCAGGCTCTCGATCTTGCACGCCACAGCCACAGCGACCAACTCACCCTGTATCAGCATTGCGAGCGGCGCGACTCGGAGCGCCGGCGCGCCGTGTCGATCGCCGACGAGGTGGTGCGCGCGCTCAACGACCGCCGCATGATCCTCGCGCTCCAGCCGATCGTCACCTCGCGCAGCCACGAGCCCGAGCTTTACGAGTGTTTGTTGCGCATGAAGCGGCTCGACGGCACGATCGCCTCGGCATCGGAGTTCATTCCCGTCGCCGAGCAGTTCGGACTCGCCAAGCTGGTCGACCACCGCGCGCTCGAACTTGCCATCGAGCTGCTGCAATCGACGCCGGACATCAAGCTCGCGCTCAACGTCTCGGCGGCGACGGCGACAGACCCACAATGGCTGCAAGGGCTGGAGGCGTTCTTCGGCAGCGCCGCGGGACATGCCCAACGGCTCACGATCGAGATCACCGAGACTGCCGCCATTTCCGATCTGCAAGAGACCGCCAAATTCGTGGCGGCGCTCAAGAGGCTCGGCTGCCGCGTGGCGCTCGACGATTTCGGCGCGGGCTACACTTCGTTCCGCAATCTGCGGCTGCTCGGCGTCGACATGGTCAAGATCGACGGCTCCTTCATCCAAAATCTCGGCACCCAGGCCGAAGACGAGTTGTTCGTGCGCACGCTGATCGACCTCGCCAAGAGCTTCGGCATCATCACCGTCGGGGAATGGGTGGGCGACGAGAAGACGGCGGAGCTGCTGGAGAAGGCGGGTGTCTCCTACATGCAGGGTTATTTCTTCGGCGCGCCCGAGCTGGCCAGGGAGCAGCCTGCCATGCGGCCCGCCGCCAAATAGGCGCAGCTTCAGCCGGTAAGCCGGGCGGCGAGCGCCATTAGCTCGACATCATGGATGCCCTCCGCTTCGAGATGGCGCACCGTATTCAGAACGTAGTCTACATTGCTGCCCGACAGGCCCGCTGCCGATCGCACGAGCTGTGCCTGGGTTTCCGTCGAGAGCCTGCCGGCATATTGCGGGTGGCCGCGGTCGACGATGTAGCACAGGGCGTCAAGCTCGCGGCCTGACCCGTCGAGCAGGCTGACCGGCCGGACGTCCTCCACATAGACATCGGTGATCTGCTCGCGCGCACGCAGATAAGCCAGCGTCGCATCGCTGCGCTCGGCGGCCACCCGGAAGGCGACGCCACGGCAGGCGCCCCCCTCGTCGAGCCCGAGCACGAGGCCCGGATTCGTCTGGGTGCCGCGATGATGGAAGGAATAGATGCACAGCGAACGGTGCGCGCCGATCAGCGCCGCGGGCGCTTGCTCGCTGAAGTCGAAGCCCGGCTGCCACATCAGCGAGCCATAGCCGAACACCCAAAGCTCAGCCATTGCTCGATACAATCTTAGATTGTATACTGAATTTATTACAACCAAAGTTGGGGGACACTAATGCGCACCTTAATCCTTGCAGTTGTGCTGACCGCGATCGGTATTGGCGCAGCCACTGCCGGACCATGCAACGCCCCGGCTGATCGAGCCAAGGATGGGTCGCGATGCGGGGATCGGGCAGCCTCTGAGAGACCGGGCGGAAAATAGCTGTAGAACGGGCTACTGCAAACGATCTGGCTCGCTTCAGTCCTCATGGCCATGCGGGCGGCCGAAATCCGCCACGTCAGTGTCCTGACCCGCCTCGATGATACCGCGGCGGATGGCGCGGGTGCGGGTGAATTGCTCGTATAGCGCCTCGCCGTCCCCGCGCCTGATCGCCTTGGTCAGCGCCGAAATGTCCTCGTTGAAGCGCCCGAGCATCTCCAAAACGCCGTCTTTGTTGGCGAGGAAAATGTCTCGCCACATGGTCGGATCGGAGGCGGCGATACGGGTGAAGTCGCGAAAGCCGCCGGCCGAGAATTTCAGCACTTCGGAGCGCGTCACGGTCTCGAGCTCATCGGCGGTCCCGACGATGGTGTAGGCGATCAGATGCGGCAGATGACTGGTGACGGCGAGCACAAGATCGTGGTGATCGGGCGTCATGGTTTCGACATTGGCGCCGAGCAGACGCCAGAACGCGGCGAGCTTGTCCACGGCGTCAGGGTCGGTGCCTTCCGGCGGCGTCAGGATGCACCAGCGATTTTCGAACAGCTCGGCAAACCCTGCATCGGGTCCGGAGTGCTCGGTGCCGGCGACCGGATGGGCAGGAATGAAATGGACGGTTTTCGGCAGATGCGGACCCATGTCGCGCACCACCGAACCTTTCACCGAACCCACATCCGAGATTGTGGCGCCGGCTTTGAGATGCGGGCCGATCTCCGCGGCGACCGCTCCGCAAACGCCGACTGGAACGCAGACGATGACGAGATCGGCGCCCTCGACGGCTTGCGCGTTGGTCTCGGTCACCGTGTCGGCGAGGCCGAGCTCGACCACGCGCTTTCGTGTTTTCGGCGAGTGCGCGGATGCGACGATCCTGCGCACCGCGCCCGTCGCACGCGCGGCGCGGGCGATCGACGAGCCAATCAGCCCCATGCCGATGATGGCGAGCGTATCGAACAGAGGCTTGGTCATCAGCTTGCCGCGCCGTTGGCGCCCATGAACGAAGTCAGCGCATCAAGCACAGCGCGATTCTCCTCCTCGCTGCCGATGGTCATGCGCAGCGCATCGGGAAGCCCATACTCCTCGACGCGGCGCAAGACGATGCGCCGCTCATGCAGGAATGCATTGGCCGCTTGCGCCGACTTGCCGTTGCTCCGGAAATGCAACAGGAGAAAATTCGCCGCACTCGGCGTCACGCCGATGCCGATGGCGGACAGCGCCTCGCTCATGCGCGAGAGCCACAGCTCGTTGTGCTCGACGGCGCGCTGCACCCATGCCGGGTCGGCCAGCGCCGCGACACCCGCCGCGATCGCCGGTCCCGAAACATTGAACGGTCCCCGGATGCGGTTCAGCGCGTCGGCAACCCCCGTCGGGCAATAGACCCAACCGATCCGCAGCGAGGCGAGCCCGTAGATCTTGGAGAAGGTGCGCGTCATCACCGTGTTGTGGGTGGTGGCAACCAGCTCGATGCCGGCCTCGTAATCGTTCTTGCGCACATATTCGGCGTAAGCCGCATCGAGCACGAGCAGCACGTCGTCGGGGAGACCGGCGCGAAGCCGCTTCACCTCGTCGAAGGCGAGATAGGTGCCGGTGGGGTTGTTCGGATTGGCGATGAACACCGCGCGTGTGCGATCGCTCACGCAAGCGAGGATAGCGTCGACACTGGTGGAGAGGTCGGTCTCCGGCGCGACGATGGGCGTCGCGCCACGTCCCATGATGGCGATCCGGTAAACCAGGAAGCCGTGCTGGCTATAGATCGCCTCGTCGCCCGGCCCGAGATAGGCGCTGGCGATAAGATTGAGCAGCTCGTCGGAGCCGGAACCGCAGACGATGCGCGTGGGTTCGAGCCCGTACAGTTTGGCGATCGCGTCGCGCAAGGGCCGCGCCGAACCGTCGGGGTAGCGCGACAGCGACTGGGCGCAAGCAAGGTAAGCCTCCACCGCGCGTGGGGAGGGGCCGAACGGAGTCTCATTGGAGGAGAGCTTGATCACCGGGTGCGCGCCAGGGAGCGCGCTCGTGCCGGGCACGTAGGGCGCGATGTCGAGAACGCCTGGACGCGGGCTCAAGCCCCGCTTGGCGGCGGCCATCCGGTTTTGCTCCTCGGAAGCGGGCTAGCGAAGCGCCTCTCATAGGGCCAATCCTCTTGCCAAGGCAAAGAAAAGATTGACTTTCAACGGTAAGCACCTAGCTAACGCCGAATTGTGGAATTTGGAGTTAAGGTGCCGTCCGAGGCCCTTAGCGAGTGGATAAGATGAGCGAGACGCCGACGGCGCAAGCCTTCACCGATCATTCTTTGCGGCTCCAGCAGATCGCCAACCCGCAAAGCGAGATCGTGCATTTTCCGGCGCACGAGCCACTCAAGCTCGACTGCGGCGTCGAGCTTGCGCCGTTTAGCATCGCCTACCAGACCTACGGCGTGCTGAACGCGGCGAAGTCGAACGTCGTGCTGGTCTGCCATGCGCTCACCGGCGACCAGCATGTCGCCAATATCCATCCCGTCACCGGCAAGCCCGGCTGGTGGGAGACCATGGTCGGCCCCGGCAAGCCGATCGACACCAACCGCTATTTCGTGCTGTGCGCCAACGTGATCGGCGGCTGCATGGGCTCGACCGGGCCGAGCTCGCTCAATCCGGCCACCGGACGCTCCTACGGGCTCGACTTTCCCGTCATCACCGTGCGCGACATGGTGCGCGCGCAGGGGCGGCTGCTCGATCATCTCGGCATCGCCGACGTGCTGTCGGTGCTCGGCGGCTCGATGGGCGGCATGCAGGTGTTGGAATGGGCCGCGACCTACAAGGACCGCGTGTTCTCCGCCGTGCCGATCGCGTGCGCGGCGCGCCACTCCTCGCAGAACATCGCCTTCCATGAGGTCGGCCGTCAGGCGGTGATGGCCGATCCCGAATGGTGTCAGGGCCGCTATCTCGACGAGGGCAAGAGCCCGCGCAAGGGTCTCGCTGTCGCGCGCATGGCCGCGCACATCACCTATATGTCGGACGACGCGCTGCATACCAAGTTCGGCCGCAACCTCCAGGATCGGGAGAAGGTCACCTTCGGCTTCGACGCCGACTTCCAGGTGGAGAGCTATCTGCGCCATCAGGGCTTGAGCTTCGTCGACCGCTTCGACGCCAACTCCTATCTCTACATCACGCGGGCGATGGACTATTTCGATCTCGCCGCCGACCACGGCGGGGTGCTGGCCAATGCCTTCATCGGCACCAAGACGCGCTTCTGCCTCGTCTCTTTCACCAGCGATTGGCTGTTTCCTACCGAGGAAAGTCGCGAGATCGTGCATGCGTTGAACGCGGTCGCCGCCGATGTCAGCTTCGTCGAGCTCAAGACCGACAGCGGGCACGATTCTTTCCTGTTGCACGAGCCGGAGCTGTTCGACACGATCCGCGGCTTCTTGAGCGCCGCCGCGCTGAAGCGCGGGGTGGCGGGACCGGAAGGATGGCTGCCGTGAACGTCAACATGCCGCCGCACCTCCTTCGCGCGGGCGAGACCAGCCGCGTCGATCTGTTGCTCATCGCCGAGATGGTGAAGCCGGGCGCGCGCGTGCTCGATATCGGCTGCGGCGACGGCACGCTGCTCAGGCTGCTGGCCGAGAAGCGCGACGTTGAGGGACGCGGCATCGAGCTGAGCCAAGCCGGGGTGAATTCCTGCGTGGCGCAAGGTCTGTCGGTGATCCAGGGCGACGCCGATACCGACCTCGTGCATTACCCGGACCTCGCCTTCGACTACGCCATCCTGTCGCAGACCATCCAGGCGACCTATGCGCCGCGTGACGTGCTGGAGCAGCTGTTGCGCATCGGCAAGCGCGCCGTGGTGTCGTTTCCGAATTTCGGCCATTGGCGCGTGCGCGCCGGGCTGATGTTCGGCGGCAGGATGCCGAAGACCGACAATCTGCCCGAGCGGTGGTACGACACGCCGAACATCCATCTTTGCACGATCAAGGATTTCCTGGGTCTGTGCGAGGATATCGGCGCCAAGGTGGAGCGTGCGGTCGCGCTCAACGCCTATGGGCGGAAGCTCGGCGTCTCCATGCCGACCTTCGCGCAGAACCTGTTCGGCGAGCAGGCGGTGTTTCTATTGTCGCGCTAGCTGTTCGCGCGGCGTGACGCCGGCGGGGACCGGGACGATGCGGCGGTGCTTCACCTTGTGCAGCTCGCGCAACGGCACCGCGGCATAGACCTGCTTGGTCGCCTCGACCAGGATCACGCCGGAGAAGGTCGGCCACAGCACGAGCCCGAGCCGCTCCCAGAACATCGGCCATTTCAGCAGGATGCGCCAGTTGAACGGCGGCATGTAGAGCGCGTATTCCCATTGCTCCGGCGAGAACATCGCTTCCTTTAGAAGTTTGGTGAGCTGGCGGCGGCTGAACGGGCTGCCATAGCCGAACGGCGTGGTATCGACGCGCGCCCACAGCCCCCGGCGATTGGGCACGACGACCAGCAGCCGGCCGTTCGGCTTCAGCACGCGCCACATCTCGCGCAGCAGCGCGCGCGATTTCTCCGACCATTCGAGCATATGCACCAGCAGCAGCCGATCGGCGGCTTCGTCGTCGAGCGGGAGTTCGGTTTCGTCGACGAGCACGCTACATGCAAGACCCTGCTCGGGCCAGACGATGGCGCCGAGCTCGGCCGGCATCAGCGCGCCGCATGGCCTCGCTTCGGTGCTGAACAAGGCTAGATAGGGCGCCGCGAAGCCGAGCCCGAACACGCTCGCGTGCTTGACGTCGCCGATCCGCGCCCGTATCCGCGCGCCGAGCAGCCGGCGCACGACGATGCCCAGCGGGCAGGCGTAAAAATCCTTGAGATCGATGGCGTCGAGATGCATGGGCCGATCCTGACGCGGCTAGCGTTTAGAGTTCGTTCTCGACTTCCCGCGGCCGCATTTCAATCCCCTTTCAAGGGATGCTAGGGTCTGGACCCTGGCGGCGAAACCCGGAAAAACCACCGATGGCGAAACTCGAAGTTCACCAATTCCCGACGCGCGGCGACAATTACGGCGTCTTGCTGCACGACCCCACGACCGAGGCGACCGCGGCGATCGATGCGCCCGACGCCGAGGAGCTGTTGGCGGCGCTGCATGAGAAGGGCTGGACGCTCACCCACATTTTGACCACGCATCATCATCACGACCACACCGCCGGCAATACCATCGTCAAGCGCATGACCGGCTGCACCATCGTCGGCCCCGCCAAGGAAGCGGGCTCGATCCCGGGCCTCGACATCGAGGTGAAGGACGGCGACAGCGTCGAGATCGGCAGCTTCAAGGGCCGCGTGATCGAGACGCCCGGGCATACCAAGGGCCATGTCAGCTACTATTTCCCGGAGAGCGGGATCGTCTGCGTCGGCGACACGCTGTTCTCGGTCGGCTGCGGCAAGCTGCTCGAGGGCGACGCCAAGATGATGTGGTCCTCGCTCAAGAAGCTGATGGCGTTACCGCCGGAGACCGCGCTCTATTGCGGCCACGAATATACCAACAATAATTGCCGCTTTGCCCTGACCATCGAGCCCGAGAACGAGGCGCTGCGCGCGCGCGCCGCGGAAGCCGCCGCGCTTGCGGAAGAAGGCGAGCCGGCTTTGCCGACCACCATCGCCCAGGAACTCGCCACCAATCCGTTCCTGCGGCCGTCGAGCTCCGATATTCAGAAGCGGCTCGGCATGGAGGGGCGGGAGCTCTATGAGATCTTCGGCGAGATCCGCAAGCGCAAAGACCGGTTCTAAGCGTGTCGGCACCGCTCACGGCAGATGACATCATCAAACGGCTCGAGCTGAAGCCGCATCCCGAAGGCGGCTGGTTCCGCGAAACGTTCCGTGACGCGCCGGGGCCCACCGGCCGCGCGCATTCCACCGCCATTCTGTTTCTGCTGAAGGCCGGCGAGATTTCGCGCTGGCATCGGGTCGACGCGGCGGAGCTTTGGCATTGGTATGGCGGCGCGCCGCTGCTGCTCGAAATCAAGCACGGCGAGACGCGCCACGAATATCGGCTCGGCTCAAACCTGCTTGCCGGCGAGCATCCGCAAGGCCTGGTGCCGGCAGGCGCTTGGCAGACCGCGCGAAGTCTGGGGTCTTGGACGCTGCTCGGCTGCACCGTCGCGCCCGGCTTCGACTTCGCCGGTTTCGAACTGGCGCCTGAGGGCTTCCAGCCCTAATCCATGAATTGGCCGCCATTGATGGTGAGCGTCGAGCCGGTGATCCAGGCCGCTTCGTCGGCGGCGAGGAACACCACGCAGCGCGCGACCTCATCCGCTTCGCCCAAACGTCCGACCGGAATCTGGCCGACGATCGCCTTCATCACGTCCTCGGAGACGCCGGCAAGCAGATCGGTCTTCACATAGCCCGGCGCGATGGCGTTGACGGTGATGCCCTTGCGCGCGCTCTCGAGCGCGAGCGCGCGGGTGAAGCCGATCACGCCGGCCTTGGCCGAGCAGTAATTGGCAAGGCCCAGCTGGCCCTTCTGACCGTTGATCGAGGAGATGTTGACGATGCGGCCGAAGCCCCGCTCGCGCATGCCGTTGATCACCTGGCGGGTTTGATTGAACAGCGAATCGAGATTGGTGCGGATCACCTGCTCCCACTGCTCGTGCGTCATCTTCTGCAGCATGGCGTCGCGCGAAATGCCGGCATTGTTGACCAGCACCTCGATCGGACCGACCTCGTTCTCGACATTGACGATCCCTTGCTCCGCGGCGACGTAGTCGCCCACGTCCCATTTGAATACCGGGATCTTGGTCTCCTTCTTGAAGGCGTTGGCCGCGTCGTCGTTGCCGCCGTAATTGGCGGCGACGTTGTAGCCAGCGTGCTTCAGCGCCTTGCAAATCGCGGCGCCAATGCCGCGCGTTCCTCCCGTGACGAGAGCCACTCTTCCCATGCCTTCCTCCCTAAAGAAGCGCTCTTCGGCGCCTGGTTCGAAATTCAATGCGAGAAGTCCCCCGCGAAGACCTCGCGGGGGGATGCAATATGGAACGCGAGCGAGGAGCGATTACTCCCGCTCGACGCACATGGCGATGCCCATGCCGCCGCCGATGCAGAGCGTGGCGAGGCCCTTCTTGGCGTCGCGCTTCTGCATCTCGTGCAGCAAGGTGACCAGCACGCGCGCGCCCGAGGCGCCGATCGGATGCCCGATGGCGATGGCGCCGCCATTGACGTTGACCTTGGCCGTGTCCCAGCCGACGTCCTTGTTGACGGCAATGGCTTGCGCGGCGAACGCCTCGTTGGCCTCGATCAGGTCGAGATCGCTCGGCTTCCAGCCCGCCTTTTCCAGCGCCTTGCGCGAGGCGGGGATCGGGCCTGAGCCCATCAGCTTGGGATCGACGCCGGCGGTCGCCCAGGAGGCGATGCGGGCGAGTGGCTTCAGTCCGCGCTTCTTGGCTTCCTTGGCGGTCATCAGCACCACCGCCGCGGCGCCGTCATTGATGCCCGAGGCGTTGGCTGCGGTGACGGTGCCTTCCTTGTCGAAGGCAGGCTTCAACTTCGCCGCATCCTCGACCTTGGCGCCGTCGCGGATATATTCGTCCTCGGCTACCACGGTCTCGCCTTTGCGCGTCTTGATGGTAACCGGGACAATCTCGTCCTTGAACTTGCCGGCCTTCTTGGCGGCCTCGGCCTTGTTCTGCGAGGCGGTGGCGAATTTATCCTGCTCCTCGCGGGTGATCTGCCATTGGCGGGCGACGTTCTCGGCCGTCACGCCCATATGGTAGCCGTTGAAAATGTCCCACAGCCCGTCCTTGATCATGCAGTCGACGAACTCCAAATTGCCCATCTTCTGGCCGTTGCGCAGATGGGCGACGTGGGGCGAAAAACTCATGCTCTCTTGACCGCCGGCGACCACGACGTCGGCCGCGCCGGTTGCGATCTGCTGGGCGCCGAGCGCGACGGCCCTGAGGCCAGAGCCGCACACCTGGTTGATGCCGAAGGCGGTCGCATCGATCGGCACGCCGGCGGCGATCGCCGCCTGCCGCGCCGGGTTCATGCCCTGGCCGGCCGGCAGCACCTGGCCCATGATCACTTCATCGACATCGGCCGGATCGACCTTGGCACGCTCCAGCGCTGCCTTGATGGCGACCTGGCCGAGGGCATGCGCCGGCAGGCTCGACAGCGCGCCGTTGAAGGAGCCAACCGGCGTCCGCGCCGCGCTGACGATGACAATCTCTTCCTCTTTCATACTTCGCTCCACTTCCCACGGGACCCAAGGTCATAACGTAGTGATTCTTGCAATGGAAGCCTACGGTTGGGACCCTGTTAAGGCTCCCGGCAAAGCCTCTGGTGCTGCGCACAAAGAACGTGCTACTGATTTCGCAGTTGCGGCATGAAGCAACCTTGGGCGGGCGCCCAAGGCGTAGGAGCGCAAGAGACGTGGCAAGGGACGCCGAACAGGAGAGCCGGCCGGTCATCATCAAGAAATACGCGAACCGCAGGCTCTACAATACCGACACAAGCACCTATGTGACGCTCGAGGACCTGGCCGAAATGGTGCGGGGCGAGCGCGACTTCGTCGTCTACGACGCCAAAACCGGCGAAGACCTGACCCATTCGGTCCTGACACAGATCATCGTCGAACAGGAAAGCAGGGGCACGAACCTGCTGCCGATCGGTTTCCTGCGGCAGTTGATCCGCTTTTACGGCGACAGCATGCAAAAGCTGGTGCCGAGCTATCTCGAGTTCAGCCTCAATTCGCTCACCCGTCAGCAGGAGCAATATCGCCGCAGATTCGCCCACACCTTCGGCACCGCCGCATTCGAGGCGATGCAGGAGCAGGTGCGCAAGAATTTCGCCGCGTTCGAGCGGGCGCTCGGCCTGTTCACGCCGTTCACCAAGGCTGACGGTTCAACCGCAATCGGCACCGCCGCCGAGGCGGAGGCCGAAAAGACCGAAGGCAAGCTGGTGGCGAACAGCAAGCCTAACGAGGATGAGATCGCTACGTTGAAGGCTGAGCTTACGGCCATGCAGCAGCGACTCGAGCAGCTCTCCCGCCGCTAAATTTCTTTCGGGTACGGGGTCTTACGGATAGACTGGCCCCCTAGTGGGCGGGTAAACCGCAAACTCGTCAAAAGGGGGAATTTACAGTGGTCGCAGGAGCGTCTGTAGCATCGCAAGCCGCGGTGGAGCCATCCGAGGCGGAGCGCAAGCATTTGATGCGCGGCGTCGGCCGGCGGGCCGATCTCCACGCCTTGGCCGCAACAACCGATATCGACGGCTACGCTTGGCCAGCGCCGGGCCTGCTCGCCGGCATCCCCGCGGCCGTCGACTTCGCCAACAACTTGCTGGAGGCGAAGCGTTCCGAGAGCAAGACTGACCCGCGCACCTTCCGGGGCGCCGACCTGCTCGCCGCGTCCTGCTATGAAGATGCGCCGGCGTTCTTCGACCTCGCGTTGTCAGACGAGATGCTACAGATCGCCGCGGACTATATGGGCGAGATCCCGGTCTTGGCGAAGCCGCGGCTGTGGTGGACCAAGCCCGAGGCTTATGGTCCCGGCGGCCCGCAACTGTTTCATATCGGCGCTCGCGCCCGGCCCGTGGTCGTGCGCCAGGCCAAGTTCATGATCGCGATGAGCGACGTTGACGAGAGTAGCGGTCCCTTCACTTTCCTGCCGCTGAACATCTCCCAGGAGATTGTCCGCGCCATCGACTATCAGATGGGCGAGGAGGTTCCCGACGAGGTGATCTTCAGCTACGCCAAGCCGTCCGACGTGCGGCAGTTCACCGGCAAAGCCGGGACCGGCATTTTTGTCGATACGTCGCGCTGCTTCCATTTTGGTCGCCGTCAGCAGAGCAAGGAGCGGCTAATGCTGATGATCCAGTACAAATGGAAAAAGGACGTGCCGATCACCGACCGCGTGGAGCGAAGTGCGGCGTTCTACGAGAAGTATGGCGACGATCCGCTGAGGTCGTTGATCGTGCCGGTCTGGTAGTGCGGCGAGGTTGACCGCAGCCCAGCGGGTGCTCATCGGGGCCCGCCATAGATCGTCTGCTGGCGGGTAAAAAATTCCAGGTCGAACCTGCCGTGTTCCGGCGGCCCAAGGCCCGAACTCTTCCAGCCGCCGAACGGCGCATCGACATCGGCGCCCGAGGTGGATTGATTGATCTTGAGAATGCCGGCCTCTGCCTCGTCGAGAAACGCCCGGACGATGTTTGGGGCGGCGGCGAACAAAGCGGCGGCAAGCCCCTGGCGCACGCCGTTCAGCAGGTCGATGGCGTGAGTGAAATCGCGTGCCGTCTGCACGACGAGCACCGGTCCAAAACTTTCCTCCTGCACAATCTCGCTGCCAGGGTCCTCGCAGGCAAGGATGGTCGGCGGATAGAAGGGCGCCGCAGACCGCGCGCCGCTCGATGGCGTCTCGCCAAGCGGCAGGATCGGCAGGGCGCAATCTTTACGAGCCCGCTCGACGAGCGAGGCCACGCGATCGCGATGCTTCGCGCTCACCATCGGGCCGATATCGGTCACGGGGCTCGACGGATCGCCCCAGTGCAGCGCGGCGGCGGCTTGGATCAGCAGCGGCAGGAAGGTTTCGCGCGCGTCCGCATGCACGATCACGCGGCGATTGGCGGTGCAGCGCTGGCCGGCCATCTCGAAGGCCCCGGCGGCGAGCTTGCGGGCAGCGTCCGTAAGATCGGCGTCGGGCCAGACGATGGCCGCGTTGTTGCCGCCGAGCTCGGCCTGCAGCGCGATGCGGCGCCGGCCGCAAATTTCCTGGGCGGCGTAACCCGCCAGCGATCCCCCGGTCAGCGTTACCGCGCTGACCGCCGGGTCGGCCATCATCGCCATGCCCTCGCGCTCGCCGCCCTCGACCAGCAGCACGAGCCCTCCCGGCCAATCGGCCTTGGCGAGGCATTCCATTAGTGCGCGCGAAACGGCGCGCGCCTCGGGCGCGGGCTTCCAGATCACCGCGTTGCCGTAAAGCACTGCGGGCGCGATCTTGCCGATCGGCAGATAGATCGGGTTGTTCCATGGCGTGATCGCGGCCACCACGCCGTGTGGGCGCCGCCGTTCGGTGTAGTTCGCGCCATTTGCTGCCCCACTTGCCTCGCCGGCACGCGAGGCAAGGACGCCCAGCATCGCCACGACGGACTCCGCTTCGCGCCGCCCGAATTTTATCGGCTTGCCGAGCTCCTCGGCCATCAAGGCCGCGAAAGACTCAAACTCTTGCGAGAGCACGCCCGCGAGGCGGTGCATCAGCCCGGCGCGTTCGGTCGGCGCGCTGTCGCGCCATGAAGCCGCCGCGATGGAAGCTGCCGCGCTCGCCTCATTCACGCGCGAAGGCGGATCGTCACGCGCGGCTTTGGTCGCGTCTTCGCCGAACAGCGCTTTCAGCTCGCCATTCGACAGGAACTCGATGCCGCGCGCCTTGAAGTAGCGGCGGGTCGCCGCGGCATGCAGCGGATCGTCGCTCCCCACCGCGTCGGCGGCGATAATGACGGTGAGCCCGGCCTGCCATGCATCGAGCGCGAACTGGCGGACGCAGGCATGCGTCTTGACCCCGGCGACGATGACAGTGTCGCGGCCGAGCCCTTGAACGAAGGCGGCGACATCGGGCGTGCTGAACCCAGATTTATGCACGATAGGCTCGCCCTCGCGCGGGGCGAGCGAGGCGGGCGGCGCGTGGCCCTCGGTCCCCGCTTCGCATTGCCAGACGCCGGCGCGCTTCCAATGCGCCATGCGATTGTCGGGGTCGCGGGTGACCGTGGTCCAGACATGGGCCACGGGAACGGCTTGCGCGCGGGCGGCGGCGAGCAGGGCCGCAGCCCCATCCACCACGCTCCCGGCAGCCGGATCAAGTTGAGGAGACTTCAGATAATCCTGTTGCAGGTCAACTAGGACGAGCAGCGGCCGCATTACCGATACTCTCACCCGCCGGCCGGTCTCGCGATTCCATGATCTCGCCGGCACGCTGCGCCACGCGGGAGGCCATCTCCTTGGTGCCGATGGTGGGCGTGCCGGGCATGGGTACATCGTCGGTCCGCCAGCCCTCGGCCCATACCGAACGAACGGCCTCTTCCATGATCGCGGCCTCGCGGTGCAGCCCGAGGCTCTCGCGCAACAGCATCGCCAGCGAGAACATCTGCCCAGCCGGGTTGGCGCGGTCGGTGTCGGCGAGGTCGAAGGCGGCACCGTGATTGGTCTGATAGACAGCGTTGCCGGCCTCGTCGTAATTGCCGGAGAAAGACGAACCCCGCGATCCCAACAATGCGGCGCCGAGATCGGCCAGGATGTCGCCGAACAGGTTCGGCGCGGCGATCACGTCGAATATCTGCGGCTCACGGATCAGCCGGTAAGCCATCAGGTCGATGTCGACCATGCGGTACTGGATGCCGTGTTGCTTGGCCGCCTCGTCGGCGCAGGCCTGCCATAGCCTGCTGATCGAGGGGATGCCCGATTCCTTCCACACCACGGTCAGGTCGCCGCGGCGACCCTTGGCTAACCGGGCCGCGGCCTGAATGAAGCGGCGCACCTGATCCTCGGTATAGGTGAAGTTATGGCGGGCCAGTCGGTTGCCGGGCTTGTCGTCCTCGTCCTGCCAAGAGCCTTGATAGATGCCGCCGGAGTTCTCGCGCGCGATCAGCATATCGAGCTTGCGCCCTTCATCGGATCGCGGGTGGAAGGCTTGCACCTGATAGGTCCATTGCAGCGGGCTGATCTTGAAGAACAGGTCGAACTGCCGCCGCAAGTCGTAGACGAAGCGCCCGCCCGCGGGGCCGTGCAGAATGGCGCCGCCGCGCGCGAAGATGCCTTCGCAAAAATTGATGACGGTGTCAGGCAGCGCCCGGCCGCTCTTCTTCTCGGCGCGCTTGCCGACCTCTACGTCCTCGCAGGCCTCGATCGTCAATGTGTCGCTATCGGTGATGGCGCTGAGCACTTCGAGCGCCGCGGCGATGACCTCGGGGCCAACGCCTTCGCCGCGCACAAGGCCGATCAATGGCGGCTGTTCCGGACGCGAGGTCTGTAGGCAATTTGTCCAGCGAACAGGACTAGCAACGCCGGGCATAGGCTGACGCATTTGACGTATTCCCCCGAGATGGCTGCATAGCTGTCATAAGGATCATAGCCGCACAGTCAACTGCATAAAAGGGAGACGCTGCAAACCAGCCAAATAATCTGGCAGGGGAGCGGAAATCCTGTCGTAATTGCGCAACATTTAGGCTGATACGCTTGCACGTTGGGGATTTTTCTAACAGATTGTCGCCGCGCCTTGAGGCCGAGGCGCAATGGGAATTCGCCGTCTTCGGCGTGTGCGTGTCTTGACGGGCGGCCTCGGTATCGGGTCTCCGGTTTGCGGTAAGGCAACGCGCGCGTTTGCGGACGGCGTGGGCAAGCGTCGAGAACTCGTGCACACGCAATTGGCTTCACGGCCCAAGCAAAGCACATCGTCGGCACGAACCGCTTTGGTGGTGCTGGGGATGCACCGATCGGGGACCTCCGCGCTGACGCGCGTGTTGGGCCTGTTGGGCGCCACGCTGCCCAAGCAACCGATGCTAAGCCTCAAGAACGAAGATCATTGGGAGCCCGAACGGCTCGTGCGCCTGCACGAAGCCATGCTTGAGGAGGCTGGAAGCCGCTGGGACGACTGGCGGGCTTTCGATCCAGCTGCTCTTGGCAACCGCCTCGACCACTATAGGAGCCGGACCAAGACCATTCTCGCCGAAGAATACGGCGATGCCGGATTGTTGGTGATCAAAGATCCGCGCATATGCCGCTTCGTGCCGCTCTACACAAGCGCGTTGGCCGAGCTCGGCATCACGCCGCGTTTCGTGCTGCTGCATCGCAACCCACTCGCCGTCATGGCGTCGCTGCGCCGGCGCAACGGCATGACGCCGGGCTTCGCCGGGCTGCTTTGGCTGAGGCATGTGCTGGACGCGGCCGACCTCACAAGCGGGCACCCGCGCTGCTTCGTCTCCTATGAGGCTTTTCTCGACGATTGGCGCGGTGCAACCGCCCGCACCAGGACCGAGCTTGCGATCGACTGGCCGCAAGACGAGGCGCAGGCGGCGGCAGGGATCGACAGCTATCTGTCGCGGGACCTGCAGCACCACGCGGCGACACTTGCCGATCTCGACGGCGACAAGCAGGTCAATGGTTGGATCAAGGGGGTCTACCATGTGCTGTTGCGTCTCGAGCAGGGCGAGAGCGCCGAAGCGATCGCCACGCTCGACCGCATCAAGGCAGAATTCGAGGCGCAGACGGCGGTGTTTGGCAATGCCACGTTGCCCGAGCTTGCCGAGCGCGAACGAAGCCTCAATGAGGAAATCGACAAGGCCGTGGAATGGGGAAGCCCCAAGAGCGTGGCGCGCCGGGCTTGGATCCAGGTCAAACAGGTGATCAAGGACGTCTATGAATCCTTGCCGCTGCCGCCCCTGAAATAGCCACAGCGTGGGACGGAGTCTCGGCTCGACGCCCCCGGCTAGCTCATATGCCAACCATGGCTGACGCAGATCGACTGGCCGGTCAGCGCGTTGCTGTCGAACGCCGCCAGAAACAGCGCGACCTCGGCGACATCCTCGACCGTGGTGAATTGGTGGTCGACGGTTTCGGCGAGCAACACTTCCTTGATCACCCGCTCCTCGCTGATGCCGAGCTCCGCGGCCTGCTCGGGGATCTGCTTCTCCACCAACGGGGTCTTGACGAAGCCCGGGCAGATGACATTCGAGCGCACATTGTGCTTGGCGCCCTCCTTGGCCATCACTCGCGCCAGGCCCAACAGGCCGTGCTTCGCCGCCACATAGGCCGCCTTCAGCGGCGAGGCCTCGTGGCTGTGCACCGACCCCATATAGATGAGCGCACCCGAGTTCTGGCGGTACATGTGCTTGACGCAGGCCTTGGTGGTGAGGAAGGCGCCGTCGAGATGGATGGCGAGCATCTTCTTCCAGTCGGCGAAAGGAAATTCTTCGATCGGATGCACGATCTGGATGCCGGCATTGGAGACCAGGATATCGACGGTGCCGAACGCGTCAACCGCGCGCGCGACGCCCGCATTGACCTGGTCTTCCTTGGAAACATCCATGCCGACCCCGATGGCTTCCTTGGCGCCGCCGAGCTGCTTAGCCGCCGCGACCGCGCCATCCTCGTTGAGATCGGCGATGACCACGCGCCCTCCGGCCTCGACATAGCGCTTGGCAATTTCATGGCCGATGCCGCTAGCGGCGCCGGTGATGAGGGCAATTTTGCCGTCGAGCCCCATGCCCTGCCTCCTTACTCCTTGAGATAATCGTAAACGACCTTGCCCAGCCCGAGGGTGAGGTCCGCGACGATATGCGCCGCGGAAATCACCTCGCGCACCGGAAGCTCGGCGATCGGCGCCAGCGCGTGCGGGTGCAGTTCCAGCGTAGCCGGCCCCGACCAGGCGCCTTTCACCACGATATCTTCCAGGCGGTAATCGACCAGTTCGAGGATGCGCGGGGCGCCGTCGACATGAGGGATGATCTTCAGCAGATAGTTCGGCTTCTCCAGGCGGGCGCGAACCTGCTTCAAGTCCAGCGCCTTGTGCTTGAAGCCCATGGTCCCGGTGGCGATGCGCACCCGTCCATAGTCGAGCGTGCCCAGCAGTGTGTCGCGATCGACGCAGAGCGTCGGCTGGGCGTATTTCTTGGGAAAGCCCCACAGCTCGCGGCCGCCATAGATGGGCGGGCCGTCATTCAGGAACATGGCGAGCGTGTAGTTGCCGGCCTTGCCGTTGAACTTGACCGGAACGACCTGTCCCAACTCAGTGTAATCGCCGAAGCCGGTCGAATCCGGCATGCGGATGAACTCGTATTTGACGATCGGCTCGTCGAAGGAGAGCGGCTCGGGAATCACCGCTTCGAGCGCGGCCTGGTCGGTGCGGTAAGTAATGATGAGATATTGGCGATCGACGAAGCGATACGGCCCGGGCGGAAAGGCGGGGCTCGTCAGCGGCATGGCGAAGGCGCGTTTGCGCACATCGGCGATCTTCATAGGCTGCGTTCCTTCGGATCGGTGTCCATGTTCCGTGTCAGATCGAGAACCGCCACGCCCTCCTCGGGCCGCGTACGGTTCTTCCAGTCGGGATGGTTCAACGTGTGCTCCACGTCGGCGCGGCCCGCCGCCCAATGCTCTTCCATCGAATAGCGTGAGAACTCATAGTCGTTGGATTGCGTCCAATAGGCGGCGCGGCGGTAAATCAGCAACACGATGGTGATGGCAGCGTCGCAAGCTACCCGATCGAGAATCTGCCAATCGGCATTGTCGCCGAACTCCGCCGGAACCATCGTCCGCAAGTGGCGAACGGCCCGGCGGATGGTCTGCATCTCGCGGAAGATATCGGTGTTGAGCCTGGTGCGGCTCGAAAAGCGAATTTCTTTCTCGCGCTGCCCGATATCGAACAGGGTCTCCGGCAGGCAGCCTTTGGCGCTGAACAGGTCAATCTGGAAGATGCACATGTCTTGGCGCGGACCACTTCGCTCAAGCACATATTCCAGGGGCGTGTTGGAGACCAGCCCGCCGTCCCAATAGGGCTCCCCATCGATTTCGATGGGAGGGAAACCGGGCGGTAGCGCGCCGCTCGCCATTACATGTTCCGGCCCGACCTTCTGCTTGGCGGTGTCGAAATATTTCATGTTGCCGGTCAAGACCTGGACCGCGCCGACGCTCAGGCGCACCGCGCCCGAGTTGAGCAGATCGAAATCGACGAGCTCCATGAGCGTGGCCCTGAGCGGCTCGGTGTCGTAGACGCTGATCGCTTCCGGCGAGCCCTGCGGCATGAACATTGCGGGCGGCACTCGCGGCTCGAAAAAGCCGGGCACGCCGCCGACCGCGGCGAGCGTCGCGCTGGTTTCGTTGAACACGCGCCGCGAATTGTCATCGTTGCCGAGCGGCCAGGCGAGCAGACGACTGGAGACACGCTCCCAGAATGCGCGCAGTCGCTCAGCGCGCCGCTCGGGCGGGTTGCCGGCGATGATGGCCGCGTTGACCGCGCCGATGGAGATGCCGGCAAGCCAGGTTGGCATATAGCCGTCGTCGCACAGGGCCTCATACGCACCGGCCTGATAAGCGCCGAGCGCTCCGCCGCCTTGCAGCACGAGAACGGTTTTTTCTTCGAATGGAGCCACGCTCGAGAATTTCCGTTCAGCGAGGAAGCACGCTCGTAGCAACTATGCCGGGCTTGCTCGCGTTATCCAAGACGGATTCATTTAGGTCGTCGCGGCGTGGCGGTTAAGGATGACAACACGTCACCGTGACTGCACGAAACTTGTGCAGTGTCGACCGCGTAGCACGCCCGACCGCTGAGGTCGCGGCTAGCGCGGCAATCCACCGCAAGCGGATTTGCGTCGGCATGCCTATGTCCGTTGTGACTCGCAGAGCCCGCGCAGTTTTGTAAGGAGAAGAGTGATGGTCGAAGTCAACGCAGCGAAGTCCGGCAGCTTCAAGGTCGGCGGCGATATCAAGATCAATCGGCTCGGCTTCGGCGCCATGCGCATCACTGGCGCGGGTATTTGGGGCCCTCCGGCCGACCGCGAGGAGGCGCTGCGCACGCTCAAGCGCCTGCCCGATCTCGGTGTCAACTTCATCGACACGGCCAATTCCTACGGACCTGACGTGTCGGAGCGGCTTATCCACGAGGCGCTGCATCCTTACAAGGGCATGCTGATCGCTACCAAAGCCGGCTTCAGGCGTCCTGGACCCGGCAAGTGGGAGATGGATGGGCGCCCGGATTATCTCCGCAATCAAGCGATCAAGAGCTGCAAGCAACTGGGCGTCGAACAGATCGGACTTTGGCAGCTTCACCGCATCGATCCCAAGGTGCCGCGGGAGGAGCAATTCGCCGCCGTCAAATCGCTGCTCGATGACGGCATCATCCGCCATGCGGGCTTGAGCGAGGTTTCGGTCGCCGACATCAAAGCCGCCGCGAGGGTGTTTCCGGTGGCGACAGTGCAAAACCGCTACAATCTCATCGATCGCGGCAGCGAGGACGTGCTCGAATATTGCGAAGCTAACGGTGTCGGCTTTATCCCGTGGTTTCCGCTCGCCGCCGGCGATCTCGCCAAGCCCGGATCGCTGCTCGACAACATCGCCAAGCGCCACAAGGCGGCACCGAGCCAGATCGCGCTGGCCTGGGTATTGAAGCGAAGTCCGGTGATGCTGCCGATTCCGGGAACATCAAAAGTCGACCATCTGGAGGAGAACGTCGCGGCGGCGAAAATCGCGTTGTCTGACGAGGAGTTCAGCGCTCTCGACCGCGAGGGCAGGCTGGAAGCCGTAGACTAGCGCGCTAAGCGGATTTCGGCTGGTACGGTGGGGGAGTGGCGCGCGCCGGATCGGCGTCTGCCAGCTTATAGGCCTTCGCCGTGGTCTCGTTCAGCGCCGCCTCGATGCGCTGCCGATAGACCTCGAGCTCCGCGCGGCTGGCTCCCTCCGGCACGTAAATCGGATCGCCCATCACGATGCCGAGTTTCGAGAAGGGAAGATTGATGGTCATGCGGCTCCAGGAATTGAACGCGCGGTAGCGGTTGGTGGCGACCGCAAACGGAACGACGGGCCGGCCGGAAAGGCTGGCGATCGTCACGATGCCCATGCCGCATTTTCGCGCCGGACCTGGAGGCACGTCGGCGGTCATTGCAACGCTAAAGTTTTCCCGCAGCGAGGCGACCGCCCCGTGGGCGGCCTCGGCGCCGCCGCGGTCGCGCCGGCGTTCGCCCGCTCCCGCGCCGCGAATGAGGCCAAGGCCGGACCGGCGGAGAACGCGCGCCAGGGCTTCGGCGTCTTCATGCCGCGCGACCATGGCGCGCCCTGGAATTTCCGGCGGATAGATTCCCGCTAGCAGGAAGAACTGACCATGCCACAGCGCGATGATCGAGGGATGGAGCTGTTTGGCCCGGTCAACATAATCGGGAGGGTCGGCGATGACCGTCGACGTCTTGATGACAAAAGTGATGAGGTTGGCAGCGATCGGGCTCACGACGATCTGCACAGGCCGCCGGAGGCGGAGCTTCTGCCGCTTGACCCATGGGTTCTTCCAAAATGACGCCAAGTTTTGCCCCCTCCGTCGGATGTCTCAGCAACAGACAACCTACAGGCGCCGCATTTTGGAGCGACTCGATAGGGGCTATAACGCGGTAAGCGCGGCGACGCCACCGAAGATCAGCACGATGCCGCCGATCTGCGTGGGCGCAAGCGGCTCTTTCAAGAACGCGCGCGCCAACATCACGGTGATCGCGCCGAAGGCCGAGGACACGACCGTGGTGAATTCAGGCGAGGGCAGGTTGCCGGCGGCGGTGAGAGCGGCCAGCGCGGCGACGTCGAGACATCCCATCAGCGCGAGCAGTGGGAGCCAACGCCAGGGCAGCTTCGCACCTGGAGAGCGCCACAGATAGATCAGGCCGATGACGAGCACACCGAAAATCCTTCCGAGCCACACCGTCTGCACGTTGCCGAAGGTCGAGACCGCCGCTTGGCTGGCGGTGACGGCGATGGCGAAGCAGAGACAGGCGAGACCGGCGAGACCAAGCACGGTTCTCATGTCGCTCTTGGTCAGCTCGCCCGAGTCCTCGTAGCGGCCGCCGCCGCGCGAAATGATCACGACTCCCACCATGACGCCGGCGACCGCGAGCCATTGCAGAGCGCTCGGGCGTGAGCCTTGCGTCAAGGCCAGGAGCATGGCGAGCGCGGGGTACGAGCCGGCGATCGGCGCGACGATGGTCATGGGCCCGAGCGCGAAGGCGGCGAACAGCGCCAGCGTGGCCAGCGCGAAGAAAATGCCCGCGACGGCCACCAGCCAAAGCTCCGGCCAGACAATCGTCACGCCGTGGCCGCCGATGACGACCCAGGCGCTGAGCATGAGGAGGCCGAAGAAGGTGACGGCAAGAACCGTGGGGATCGGGCCCACGGCGCGCGAGGGGAAGCGCGACAGGAAATCGTAGACGCCCCAAGACAGCGCGGCGACCAGGCCGAGAATCACTGAGCTCATTGGCTCGTGAGCGCTAAGGGCTGTTCGCCCTGACCAGGTCTGCGCGGGCTTTTTCCAGGTGCTCGGTAATCATAGCATAGGCGCCCTGCGCGTCGCGCTCGTGCAGCGCGTTGAAAATATCGCGATGCTGCCGATTATAAGCGGCGACCACCTCGGGCGTCAGGATCTTCTCCTTCATCGCGTCCCATTGCGCATGCAGCCGCACATGGTTGATCTGCCGGTAGACATTGATGAGCAGCGGGTTGCCCGAGGCATTGGCGATCAGCAGATGAAACTCGCCATCCCATTTGGAAAACGAGTTTTTGTCGGCGACCGACTCCTCGGCGTGCTTCAGAACGAGTTCCATGTCGTCGAGATTGCGGCGCGTGGCGTGCAGGACCGCGAGCCGGGTGGTGAAGGGCTCGACCGCGAGCCGGGCCTCGATCAACTGAATTGGGCTCACCTGATCGGCAAGATCGTGCGTCTTGCGATTGGAGGCGGTCGTCGCGCCGACGAAGGTGCCGCTGCCGAGCCGGCGCGACACGAGGCCTGCCTTCTCGAGTTGATCGAGAGCGCGACGCACGGTGCTGCGCGCGGCCTGAAACGTGGCGGCAAGTTCTCGCTCCGGCGGCAACCTGTCGCCTTCGCCATAGGCGCCGGTCTCGATGGCGCGCTGGAGATAGGCCGAGATCGCGCGCGGTCCTCTTCCGGACTTCGACAGTCCGACCAAGATGGGCTCAGCTTCCCGGCTCCGATGCTCGGACACGACGCTGCCCTCCTCTGCAAGTTGGAACCGCTTTGGGCCCCGCAAACAGAAATTGGTTTACAACAGATGGTCCCCCTGCACTAATATAATGCACAAGGGTTCCACCTGTGACTGTGCCCTATTTCGTCGATTGGGTCCACAGATAGGGGACCAAAGCCGGACCAATTTTTCGGGCCCAGAGGTCAGCATGACGGTTCCGCAGGCCAGCAAGTACGCCATCATCGGCGCCGGCATTCACGGCCTGAGCACGGCCTTCCATTTGGCGCAAATGCTTAAGGCGACCGGCAAGGGCTCGGGCGCCGACATTCTGGTGGTAGACAAGACCGCGATCGCGGCGGGCGCGTCGGGCATCGCCTGCGGCGTCGTGCGCAACAATTATTTCCAGCCCGCCATGCGCGAGCTGATGGCCCACTCCGTCGACGAGTGGGAGAGCGATGCCAAGACCTACGCCTATCATCCCGTGGGCTACATGCAGATCAGCCCGGAATGCATGCGCGAGGACGTCGGCTCGATCTACGAGCAGCAGAAGGCGATCGGCTACGAGTTGGTGTTCATCGATGGCGCCGCAGCGTCAGCCAAATATATGAGAGGCCTGTTCGACGACTGGCAGGCGCAAGGCATCACCTCGGTGTTGCACGAGAAGCGCGGCGGCTATGCCAACAACAAGGCCAGCATGCACGGTCTCGCCGCCAAGGCCGAGGCCGAAGGCGTGCGCATCTTGTCGGGCGTCGAGGTGAAAAGCTTCGAGTTCGGCTCGAACTCGGGCGCGGTGACGGCGCTCAACACCAACCATGGGCGGATCGCCTGCGATACGGTGGTGGTCGGCGTCGGGCCGTGGGTCAACAAGATCTGGAACATGCTCGAGCTGCCGAAGGAGATCACCGTCAAGGCCAACGGCAAGGTGCGCGACGATGTGCCGATGTGGAAGTTCTGGTGCCTCGAGGAAGGCACGCTCGGTGTCGATCCCGAGATGCATCGGACGAATGACGGGCGCTTTCCTCCCGTGCTGCATGTCGATACCGACGCGCCGCTCTATTCGGACCGCGACGGCAAGCTGATCACCGACAAAATATGGGGCATCTATTACAAGCCCGATTTCAACTTCGGCGGCGTCCAGGGCGGCGCCTCGCCGTACAAGGTCGACCAGGATCCCGATCGGGTGGCGATCGATCCCTACGGTCCGGATTCGCCGGAATTCGTCGTCGGCGAGGATTTCATCGAGATGTGGTGCTCGGCGCTGGCGCATTGCCAAAAGCGGTTTGAGGGACAGATGCCGCACTATAAGCGCGAAGAGAATTCGGGCGGTCTCGGCTGCTTCACCCCGGACAATTTCCCGGTGTTCGACGTGTTCCGCGAAAATGTCTATGTCATTGCCGACTCCAATCACGGCTATAAAATGATCGGCGTGGGCAAGCTCGTGGCGCAAGAGTTGATGGGCGAGAAGAGCAAATTGCTCGAGCCGTTCCGCTTTGCGCGGTTTGCCAAGGGCGAGTTGCATCCGACCTCGCATAGTCCGTTTCCGTGGAGTTGAGTTGTAAGGGGTATCGAGATGAACGACACGTTGGAGCAAGGCCGTTCGGCCAGCACGCAAGACATCGAGCGCTTCGTCGACGATCCTGAGCGCAAGGAGCTCGTCAAGAAGGTCCGTAAGAAGATCGACGAGCTCGGCATCGACTATCTCTATCTGCAGTTCGTGTCGGTCACCGGCCGCATCATGGGCAAGGGCATCCCGGCCGACCATTGGGAGAGCGTGGCGAAGAAGGGCTTCCAGCTCGTTTACGGCGCCACCATGAATTTGTTTCTCAACCGGCGTGGCGATTATCTCGGCTATGGGCCGGAGGCGGCCGAGTTGGTCGGCATTCCCGAGCCCGAAACCTTCATGCAGCTGCCCTGGGACAAGCGGGTGGCGCGGCTGTGGTGCACGCTGTTCCGCAATCGCGAGGAGCGGAAGGACCCGGGTGGGTTCCTCACCGCCGACGCGCGCGGCAACCTTCGCCGCATCCACGATCAGTTCAAGAAGGACCACGGCCTGGAGCTGCGGCACGGCACCGAGCCAGAGATGATGTGGCTGAAGAAGGACGAGAACGGCCAGCCCGCCGGCGGCTACTCCAATCCCTATTGCTATCACATCGACCAGTTCGAGAGCCTGCGTCCCGTCTATCTCCGGGTTATCGACTACTGCCGGATGATGGGCCTCGACATGATCCAGGGCGATCATGAGGATTTGCCCGGCCAGCTCGAGCTCAACTTCACCTATGACGACGCGCTCAGGACCGCGGACCGGCTCTCTACCTATCGGCAGATCTGCGCGCAGGTGGCGCGAGAGTTCAACATCATCGCCTGCTTCATGTGCAAGCCGTTCATGGGCGTCTCGGCCAATGGCTGCCACCACAACATCTCGCTTTGGCGCGGCGGCGAGGACGAAGTGAAGACGCTCGGCAACGAAGAGGGCAAATTGCCCGGCATGAAGCAGAACTACATCTACCGCACAGGCGGCGACAACACCTTCATGCCCGAGACCGACGACATCCAGCTGCCGGGCAAGATTGGGCTTCAGGCCATCGGCGGTATCGTCGCCCATCTCGGCGCGCTGACGGCGGTCGGCTGCTCGACGGTCAATTCCTATCGGCGCTTATGGGATACCGGTTTCTGGGCGCCGGTGTTCGCCGATTGGGGCTTCCAGAACCGCACCACTGGGTTGCGGGTGTCTGCACCGGGGCGCTTCGAATATCGCGCCGTCAACTCCATGGTGAACCCGCATCTGATGGCGACGGTGCTGCTCAAGGCCATGGACGACGGCATCAAGAACACGCTCGATCCGGGACCCTCCGAGGAGCGCAACATCTATCAAGCGATGGAGGCCGGCAAGCAGGTCCGCAAGCTGCCGATGACGCTCGGCGATGCGCTGAATGCGCTCGAGAAAGACGAGGTAATTCGCTCGGCCATGCCTGGCGACATGTACCGGCTCTACAACGAATATAAGCGGGACGAGTGGGAGCGTTTCCTCCACACCGTCACCGAATGGGATCTCAAGACCTATCTCGACTGCCTGCCGTAACAAGGCCGCGAGCAAGCCGCGCTCAAGTCGCGAAGCGGTAGCGCGGACAAAGGGAGGAGAACGCGACTATGTGCGGAATTGCCGGGGTCATCCACCGTGGCGGCGCCACCAGCGTTGGCAAGGAGATGACGGCCATGTTGAAGAGCCTCAAGCATCGCGGTCCCGATTCGACGGGCTTCGCGATCTACGGGACTTCGACGGCCAACGAATATGTCATGCGGCTCAAGCTCGCCGAGCAAGAGGACATGACCAAGGACCATCATATCCGCCGGAAGATCAGGGAGCGGCAGGCCGAGGTTGACAGGATGCTCGCCGAAATTGGCGCCGAGACCATCGAGGTCGCCGAGGCCACGCCCTATGCCTTCCGGTACCGCTTGCGCTACGCCGGCGACACGCGGCGGCTCGCCACGGACATTGAGCAGATCGAAGGGGCCGAGGTGTTGTCGTTCGGCAGCGCGCTCGAATTGATCAAGGATCTCGGCGACGCCACCCAGGTCTCGGAGCAATACGGGCTTGGCAGCTTCCGTGGCACGCATGGCATCGGTCATACCCGCATGGCCACCGAGTCCGACGTCGATATCCGCTCGGCGCATCCTTATTGGGCCTATCCCTATAACGACATCGCGGTGGTGCATAACGGGCAGATCACCAATTACTGGATCATGCGCCGCGAGATGGAGCGGCTCGGCCACAGGTTCATGTCGAATTGCGATTCCGAACTGCTTGCGGTCTACACCGCCAACAATCTCGAACAGGGCGCCACCCTGCTCGATTCGCTGAAAGCCTCGATCAAGGAGATCGACGGCGTGTTTACCTATGTCGTGGCCACGGAAAACGAGCTCGGCATGGCCAAGGATACGATGGCGGCCAAGCCGATGGTGCTGTTCGAGAGCGACGATCTCGTGGCGCTCGCCTCGGAGGAGGTCGCCATTCGCGCCATCGTGCCGCGTGAGATCGACACGTCAGACCCTTACGACGAAGAGGTCCGCGTATGGCAACGATAACTCGAGGCGAGCTATCGGCGCAGGAGCTGTTGTCCCACGAGATGGGGCTGCATACCGAGACGCTTCGCGGCCGCTCGCAGCAGGCCTTCTTCGACATCGATCTCAACGAGCCGACGCACGGCTTCTCGCTGCCCAACGCGTATGACGTCGATTACAACAAGCGGGCCGAGATCGACGCCTCCAATATGGAGTCGAAGATCGTCAATTTGCGCATCCGCGAGCTGATGCAGGATGGTTACGGCACCGTCGTCATCAAGAATCCGGGCGCCAAGCATTCGATCGGCGTCGGCATTCTCAATCGGCTCAACCTCATCATTGAGGGCTCGCTCGGCTATTTCGGCGTGGGCCTGATCGACGGTCCGAATGTGCGCATCTCCGGCCGCGTTGGCTGGTCCTGCGCCGAGAACATGATGAGCGGCACGATTCTGATCGAGAAGAACGCGGGCTCGCAATTCGGTGCGGCGATCCGCGGCGGCGACCTCGTTTGCAGGGGCGATGTGGGCTCGCGCACCGGCATCGACATGAAGGGGGGCACAATCATCGTCGGCGGCGACACCGGCGCGTTCACCGGCTTCATGATGCAGCGCGGCCGCATGGTGATCTGCGGCAATGCCGGCAAGAATCTCGGCAATTCCATGTATGACGGCACGATCTATATCGCCGGCGAGCCGGCCAGCCTCGGCGTCGATGCGGTGTGGGGCGAAGTGAGCGAGCTCGACCGGGCTTGGCTCGGCCGCAAGCTCAAGATGTACGACCTGCTGCCGAAGGGCGGCCTGGGCGGCTTCCGCAAGATCGTCGCCGGCAAGCAATTGTGGAACTACGACAATCTCGAGCCGTCCGAGAAGAAATTGGTGCTGTGAGCGCGGGGAGCTGGGCAAGCCATGAGCAAGAGTAAGAACGGCAAAGGCGGCGCCAAGGCCCCGGCCGAGGCGAAGCGCTTCATTCTGGGCAAGAGTCAGATTTTCACGCCCGAGGTCATCAACGACATCCATGTGAAGTCGGAGCTCGGCCGCTACCGCATGCGCGGCTTCTCGCTGTTCAAGAAAATTCCGCATTGGGACGATCTCACCTTCCTGCCCGGCACGCTGACCCGCTTCGTCATCGAGGGCTATCGCGAGAAATGCGACACCAAGACGGTGATCGGGCCCAAGGCCAAGCGGCCGATGGTGCTCGACATTCCGGTCTACGTGACCGGAATGAGCTTCGGAGCGCTGTCCTATGAGGCGAAGATCGCGCTCGCACGCGGCGCCACCATGGCGGGCTCGGCCACCTGCTCGGGCGAAGGCGGCATGATCCCCGACGAGCGGCGCTATTCGAGCAAGTGGTTCTATCAGTGCATCCAGTCGCGCTATGGCTTCAATCCGCATCACTTGCGGCTGGCCGACGCGTGCGAGTTCTTTATCGGCCAAGGCTGCAAGGTCGGACTCGGCGGACATTTGATGGGTCAGAAGGTGACCGATCAGGTGGCCGAGATGCGCTCGCTGCCGGCAGGCATCGACCAGCGCTCCCCGGCGCGTCATCCGGACTGGCTCGGGCCGGACGATCTCGCGCTCAAGATCGAGGAGGTGCGCGAGGCGACCAATTGGGAGATTCCGATCCAGCTCAAGCTCGGTGCCGCGCGCGTTTATGACGACGTGCGCATGGCGGTGAAGTGCGGGCCGGACTCGATCTATATCGATGCGATGGAAGGCGGCACCGGCGCCGGTCCGCATGTCGCGACCGAGGATACCGGCGTGCCGGGCATCGCCGCCATCCGCCAGGCGCGCCGCGCCATCGACGAGCTCGGCAAGCGCGGCGAGATTTCACTGGTCTATGCCGGCGGCATCAGGAATGGCGGCGATGTGGCCAAGGCCATGGCGCTCGGCGCCGACGCGATTGCCATCGGTCACTCGGTGTTGATGGCGCTCAATTGCAACAAGGAGATTCCGGAATCCGATTTCGAGAACGAGATCGGCGTGCCGGCTGGCTATTGCTATCACTGCCACACCGGACGCTGCCCGGTCGGCGTCGCCACGCAAGACCCGGAGCTGAGAAAGCGGCTCGATCCCGACGCGGCCGCCGAGCGCGTCTACAATTTCCTGCACACGCTCACGCTCGAAGCGCAAATGCTGGCGCGCGCCTGCGGCAAGACCAGCGTGCATAGCCTCGAGCCGGAAGACCTCGCCGCGCTGACGATGGAAGCCTCGGCCATGGCGCAGGTGCCGCTGGCCGGTACCGACTACACGGTCGGCGTCGACAATTATCATAAGATCGGATGAGCGGAGTTAAGCGCATGGCCGGCAAGAGCGGCAAGAACGGCAAGAACGGCAAAGGCAATAAGCCCGGCAAGGCGCCAAGGGCCAAGAGTGACGTCGACAAATTTCTGAAGGACGCGGCCGGCCTCGACACCCAACGCGAAAAGCAGATCGGCCAGCACATCGGCTATCGCTACGACGTCAATTTGCTGCCTGATTACGACCGGCTCACGCCCTTCCTCAAGGACTATATGGAGTTCATGGGTTGGGACGACCTCAACTGGCTGGAAGACGTGCATATGGGCTACGAGGCCGGCAAGCCCGCTATTTTCGACCGCAACATCAACGGCTGGGTGCGGATTCCGAAAGCGATGAAGCTGCCCGATAATCAGCAGGACCGCGACATGGTTGCGCGCGAGCTGTTGGTGCGGTTCCAGACCTCGCCCAATCACCCGCTGATGCTGCTGAACAAGGCATATCGAAAGTTTTGAGCGATGGGGGCATTCATACTGTGCAGATTCGGAGGTCGGCTGCTTGCGCCGACAACCGTGGCCTTTGTCGCCGCCTTGCTTGCGTTTGTGTTTGTGCTGCCGACCGCAGGTGAGGCGCGTTTCAGCGGCCAGCAGCCGGATGCCGGTAAGGAATGCACCATGCGACTTGGTCGCGTGGCATATCGCGTCGCGGGGCCCTGCAAGGGGCAGCCACTGGTGAAAGCAGTTTTGCCGGAGCAGATAGCGCTCAGTGGCAAATTGGCGGCGGCGATCGCCGCGGAATTCTATTGCCGCAAGCCGTCCACTGACGTGTCCGCGTTTACGCGGAAGGCAACCGCCTGTCCGCCACCCGCTTCGCCGCCACAGCGGCTGCTTAGTGCCGCTGCCGTTGCGATCGGGTGGCCAGTCGGTAAATTCGATCCCGACACCGATATGGGCATGATCGAAGCCTTGTCGAAGGCGCGATTGCCGGACGGATGATCCGCATGAGGCGCGACCGAACCGCAGAGCGGTGACGGCCGCCCTTTAGACCACGACAGCATAATCAAAACAGAAATATGCGAGCCCTCGAGCTGCGCATGCAATCGAGCGCTCATCCAAAGGGAGGGGTAGCCATGGTTGCTGCCGCTAAGACTGCCAATATTGCACCGACGGCGTCGTCATCCGAATTGCACCGCGTCATCGGTTGGAAAGATGCGTTCTGGGTTGCGAGCGGCGTGCCCGCTCTCGTCCTGTTTTCCATCGGCGGCATCGCCGCCACGGTCGGCACGCCATCGGTCCTCGTGTGGACCCTTTCGGTGCTGTTCGGCTTTATCCAAGCCTTCACCTATGCCGAGATCGCCGGACTGTTCCCGAACAAATCGGGCGGCGCTTCGGTCTATGGCGCTGCGGCTTGGGTGCGTTATTCCAAGTTCATCGCGCCGCTCTCGGTGTGGTGCAACTGGCTCGCCTGGACGCCGGTGCTGGCCATCGGCTGCGGCATCGCGGCGGGTTATATCCTCAATGCGCTGTTCCCACCCGAGGCGGCCATCAGGACGTGGGAAGTCCAGCTGCTCGATCTCGGCTTTCTCAAAGAGGGTCTCAAGCTCCGGCTCAATTCGACCTTCTTTATCGGCGCGATTCTGATCGCGATCTCGTTTGCCATCCAGCATCGCGGCATTCTTTCCACCGCCAAGGTGCAGACCATCGTCGGCGTGGCGGTATTGCTGCCGCTGTTGATCATCGGCATCGTCCCGCTGATCACCGGCGACGTGGCGATGAGCGCCTTCCAGCCCTTTGCGCCGGGCACCGATCCGGCGACGGCGGCCTGGGATAAGGCGGGATGGACGCTGTTCTTCGGCGGCTTGTTCATCGCCGCCTGGTCGGCTTACGCGTTCGAGACGGCGATTTGCTACACCAGCGAGTTCCGCGATCCGTCGACCGATACCTACAAGGCCATTCTCTATTCGGGCCTGCTTTGTATCGCGGTCTACATCCTCGTGCCGCTGGCGTTCCAAGGCGCGTTGGGTCTGGCCGGGGTGATGGCGCCCGGCATCGTCGACGGCTCCGGCGTGGCGCAGGCCATGGCCGCGATGGTGGGTGGCGGCGTGTTCATCACCAATCTTCTCGTGGTGATGCTGCTGCTCGCGTTGATGCTCGCCATCACTACAGCGATGGCCGGCAGTTCACGCACGCTGTATCAGGGCTCGGTCGACGGCTGGTTGCCGCGCTATCTGAAGCATGTAAACAAGAACGGCGCGCCTACGCATGGCATGTGGACCGACCTCACGTTCAATCTCATTCTGCTCCTGATGTCGGACTATCTGTTCGTGCTCGCCGTCTCCAACGTCTGCTACATCGTGTTCAATTTCCTGAACCTCAATGCGGGTTGGATCCACCGCATCGACAACGCGCATGTGAAGCGTCCATGGAAGGCGCCGGACTGGCTGCTTGCCGCCGGCGTGGTGCTGTCCTTCGTCAATGCGTTTCTGCTCGGCGCGGGCGCAGATGTGTGGGGCGCCGGCACGCTTACGGCAGGTATCGTCGCCATTGCCCTGATCATTCCGGTGTTCGTCTACCGGCATTTCGTTCAGGACAAGGGCGTGTTCCCGCCGAACATGCTTGCCGATCTTTCGCCAGACGGAAGGACTTTGGCCCAGCCGAAAGCCGGCGCACTTCCTTACGTCACGCTCGCGGCAGGCATTGGCGTGGCCGCGATCGGCTATGTGATCTTTTGGACTTAGGCGTGGTCACCCGGCACCTCGTGCCGGTTTTTGACGCCGGGATTGTCGGCCGGGGCCAATCAGGCCTCGGCCGACTTCTTCCAGTCCGGCCTGAAGCCCAGCACCACGACGTCATCCGGCAGCGCGGGGTTGAATAGGCGATTGTGCCACAACGTCGCCTCCGCGATCGCCTCGCCGGTCTCTGCGGTAAAAACCGCGCACGGCAATCGATAGCTTTGCGAGAACTGCTCGAACTCGAGCACGCAGCGCCCCTCGGCAATGAGTCTCGCCGCGAGCTCCGACGCCGGTGGAAGCGTCGCCGTCAATACGTCGCCGAACTCCGCGGGGCGCTGAAAATAGTCGGCTTGCAAAAACGTGAGCGCGCGCTCGTAGAGATCGCGCGGGTCCGGCGTCTTCAGCACCTGGAAGCGGAAGAAGTCGATGCTCTCGGCGGGATCGCGCGGAACGATCAGCACGGTTAGCGCCGGCGACAATTCGCGGTCCGATCTGTCGCGCACGCGTGGACGCATGCCGGGAGAAGGACGGCCCCCGTCCTGGCGCATGGCGATCTGCCTGATGCGGCACTGCCAGGCGAGGAAGTGATCGCGCAGATTTTTGCCGCTCACCGGCTTGGCGATTGGGTCCCTCATATGGTGCGACCAATTGTCAAAGCGGCCTGATAAACCGGCCCATTGCGGTCCTGCAAGCTGCTAAAAAACTGCGGAATTTCAAGGCTTTCCCTCTAGGAAAACTAATTTCATATCGATTGACGGCTTTTCGGGAGAAGCCTAGCATCTTCGACAAGCAGGCGAGCAAATCTCGACGGGGGAGGGACGAGCAGGGGATGCACTGTGCGGGGGCGCGCAGGGCACGGCCTGCATCAGCGAACGAGGAAGGCAAATTGTAACGCATCGTCCATTGGGGGCCGTGCGCGCGCGTCATGGCCGACGCGTAGTTCGGCACTGAGGGGAAAAAGAAGGGGGTATTCGCATGGACGGTAATCTCAATGCACTGACGACGCTGTTCACCGAGTTCTACTACTGGGTGACCATCGTCATGATGTTTCTCATCCATGTCGGGTTCTGCATGTATGAGGTCGGCGTCAGCCGAAGACGGAACCATCTGCATACGTTGATGAAGAACACGATGCTGATCCCAGGGGTGACGCTGACCTTCTTCTTCTTCGGATGGTGGATCTATTGGGCGTTTCCCAACGGCCCCTTCATCTACGAAGGCAAAGGCCTGATCCTGGATGGCCCGACTGGCGCCAACCAATATCTGCCCTGGTCGCCGAAGATGGCGGTCAATCTCCAAGACCATATCACCGGGGTATTCTGGGCGGCGTTCCTGCTGTTCTCATGGACGGCGGCCTCGATCGTCTCCGGCTCGCTGATCGAGCGCGTCAAGTCCGGCGCCTTCTGGATTATCGCCATCATGATCGGGTCGGTCACCTGGATCATCGACGCGGCCTGGGGGTGGCACTTCGACGGCTGGATGGTGAAGCTGCTTGGCTATCACGACGCCTATGCGTCCGGCGTGATCCATGCCATCGGCGGCGGCACCGCGCTGGGCGTGCTGGTGGTCTTGGGTCCGCGTCTCGGCCGCTTCGCTGCCGACGGGACGCCGCGGGAGTTCGCACCGCAGAACCAATGGCTGGTGACGATTGGATTGTTCCTGATCTACACCGGCTTCTGGGGCTTCTACGCCGCCTGCAACGTGCCGATCATCTCGCCGGAGGTGATTGCTGGGCAGATCACCGGAACGGCCTGGACGGCAACCACCATCTATCTGACACCGACCACGCTGAGCGGCATCACCTTCAACTTTCTGATGTCGTTGTCCGGTGGTCTGATGGTGGCCTACATCCTGTCGAAGGGGAATCCGTTCTGGACCTATTCGGGCGGCCTCGCCGGGGTCATTACCGCCTCGGCTGGCAACGACCTGTATCACCCGATCCAGGCATTCTTCGTTGGCGGCCTCGGCATCTTCATTGCCTACAAGCTGCATTACTGGGTCGAGCGGAAGTTCCAGCTCGACGACGCCGTTGGCGCCGTGGCCGTGCATGGCTATTGCGGCTTCCTCGGTTGCGTGTTCGCCGGCTTCTTGCTGTGGGGATATCCTTCGTCGCCGTACGAGGGCTACGCCACGGTCAACCCGCTCGGCAACACCATTGGCGGCTTCATCATGTTCTTCGTGCTCGGCTTTGTGCCGGCCTGGATCGTGTCGAAGATTCTGGATGGCTTTGGGTTGCTGCGTGTCCCGCGGGCAGTCGAGCTCATGGGCCTCGATTTCCGGAGCCTGACCGATGAAAAGAACGCGAGAGAAGACGTTGCTCGTGCCGAGAAGGCAATGGCTTAGCACACGCGATCAAGGAGACTCGAAATGGGCAGCACTTGGGCTGTTGATCTTGCCAAAGTAGACGCCGTCTACCCTTGGCTTGGATATGAGGTGATCATGGTCGTCGCGTGCGTGGCGGCTTGGCTGATCTGGCACTTCATCCAGATCCGCGAGGAAAACCGCGAATACGCTGAAGACGACAAGAAGTACGGAAAGACGGAAACGATCAAGAAGGCGATCGACGAATATCCGTACTGAACCTTCTTCATCGGAAGTTCGAGGAGGCGCCGGCAGCAATGCCGGCGCCTCTTGCTTTGGGGCGCGCCGCGGTCAGCCTACGTCCCGGGCCACGGATCGCGAATGAGCGAGGTCGCTAGCAGTCGAGCGTGTTGGCGCGTTCCCACTGGGTGAGATGGCGCGCATAGTCGTTCCACTCCCGCAGCTTGAGCTTGATGTAGGCATTGACGAACTCGTCGCCGAGCTCGCGTCGCAACAGCTGCGAGCCTTCGGTGATGCGCAACGCGTCGAGCAGGTTGAGCGGCAGCTTCTTGGTGCCGGCCGGCGCCTTGTGGCCTTCGGCATACATGTCGATATCGAGCGGCTTGCCGGGATCCGTGCCGCGGGCGATGCCGTCGAGGCCCGCGGCCAGCAACGCCGCGGGAAAGAGATAGGGATTGGTGGCGCCGTCGGCGAGGCGGAACTCGAAGCGGCCGCCGCCGGGGACGCGGATCATGTGGGTGCGGTTGTTGCCGGCGTAGGTCACGGTGTTAGGCGACCAGGTGGCGCCGGAGGTGGTGACCGGCGCGTTGATGCGCTTGTAGGAATTAACCGTGGGGTTGGTGATCGAGCATAGCTCGCTGGCGGCATTCATCACCCCGCCGATAAAATTGTAGGCCGTGCGTGAGAGTCCGAGCCCGTCCTTGCCGTCGTCGAACAGGTTGTTGTTGCCCTTCCACAGCGACACATGCACGTGACAGCCGCTGCCAGTGAGGTTGACGAACGGCTTCGGCATGAAAGTGGCGCGAAGCCCGTGCTTCTCGGCGATGGCCTTGACCATATATTTGAAGAACGCCATGCGGTCGGCGGTGGTGAGCGCATCGTCGAACGCCCAGTTCATCTCGAACTGGCCGTTGGCGTCCTCGTGGTCGTTCTGATAGGGCGCCCAGCCGAGCTCGAGCATGGAATCGCAGATTTCGCTGATCACGTCGTAACGACGCATCAGCGCCGACTGGTCGTAGCAGGGCTTCGATTGCGTGTCAGACGCATCGCTGATCGCCGAGCCGTCGGGGCTGACAAGAAAGAATTCGCATTCGACGCCGGTCTTCATTGCAAAGCCGGCATCCGCCGCCTTCGCCACCATCCGCTTGAGGATATTGCGGGGCGCTTGCTCGACCGGTTTGCCGTTCATGTAGGGGTCGGCGGCGAGCCAGCCGACCTCGCGCTTCCAGGGAAGCTGGATCAGGCTCGATGGGTCCGGAATGGCGAGCACGTCAGGATCGGCGGGCGTCATGTCGAGCCAGCTGGCGAAGCCGGCAAAGCCCGCTCCGTCCTTGGCCATATCGCCGATCGCGGCGGCCGGCGCCAGCTTGGCGCGCAGCGTGCCGAACAGATCGACATAGGAAATCAGGAAATATTTGATCCCGCGCTCGCGGGCTTCCACTGCAAGATCGACCGCCATATGACTCCCCTATGCGTTACTCAACCGAGGCTCGGCCGCCTCATTCGTAAGATGCTTTCGACCCTGGAATCCAGTCGGTCCCGGCGAGCGGAACGCGCGCCATGGCCGCCGCCTCGACGGTCAGCGCCACGAGATCCTCTGGCTCCAGATTATGCACGTGACTCTTGCCGCAGGCGCGCGCGATGGTTTGCGTCTCCAGCGTCAACACCGAAAGATAATTGGCAAGTCGCCGGCCGGCGAGCGCGGGATCGAGCCGGGCGGCAAGCGCCGGGTCCTGCGTGGTGATGCCCGCCGGATCGAGGCCCTCGTGCCAGTCGTCATAGCAGCCGGCATGGGTGCCGATCTTGCGATATTCCTCTTCCAGCGCGGGGTCGTTGTCGCCCAGCGCGACGAGCGCGGCAGTGCCGATCGAGACCGCGTCGGCGCCCAGCGCGAGCGCCTTGGCCACGTCGGCGCCGTTGCGGATACCACCCGAGACGATGAGCTGCACCTGGCGATGCAAGCCCAGATCTTGCAGCGCCTGCACCGCCGGCCTGATGGCGCCGAGGATCGGAAGCCCGACATGCTCGATGAACACCTCCTGCGTCGCCGCCGTGCCGCCTTGCATGCCGTCGAGCACGATCACATCGGCGCCGGACTTGATCGCCAGAGCCGTGTCGTAATAAGGGCGCGAGGCGCCGACTTTGATGTAGATCGGCTTCTGCCAGTCGGTGATCTCGCGGATCTCCTCGATCTTGATTTCCAGATCGTCGGGGCCGGTCCAGTCTGGATGGCGGCAGGCCGAGCGCTGGTCGATGCCCTTGGGCAGCGTCCGCATCTCGGCCACCCGGTCGGAGATCTTCTGGCCGAGCAGCATGCCGCCGCCGCCGGGCTTGGCGCCCTGGCCGATCACGATCTCGATAGCGTCGGCACGCCGTAGATCATCGGGGTTCATGCCGTAGCGCGAGGGCAGCACTTGATAGACGAGAATATCCGAGTGCCCGCGTTCCTCCTCAGTCATGCCGCCGTCGCCGGTGGTGGTCGAGGTGCCGACCTCGGTCGCGCCCCGGCCCAGCGCTTCCTTGGCTTGCGCCGAGAGCGAGCCGAAGCTCATGCCGGCGATGGTGATGGGAATCTTGATGTGGATCGGCTTCTGCGCGAAGCGGGTGCCGAGCCAGACATCGGTGCCGCACTTCTCGCGATAGCCTTCGAGCGGATAGCGGCTAACCGAGGCGCCGAGAAACAACAGATCGTCGAAATGCGGCACGCGCCGCTTGGCGCCGGCGCCGCGAATGTCATAAATGCCGGTCGCGGCAGCGCGGCGAATTTCGGAGAGTGAATATTCGTCGAAGGTGGTCGAGGGGCGTGGCGTGGTGCGCGGCGTCCAATCCATCAATAGGCTCCGGCATTATCGACGTGGAAATTGTAAAGCTTGCGCGCCGAACCGTAGCGCTTGAACTCGGACGGATCGATCTCGCCGTTGAAGCCGGCGCGGCCGAGCACCTCATGCAAAGCGCGCTTGTGTTCGTCGCGCATCGTCTTCTCGATGCAGTCGGCGCCGAGGCTCTTCACGCTGCCGCGCACGAATAGGCGCGCCTCATAGATCGAATCGCCGAGCGAATCGCCGGCATCGCCGAACACGACGAGATTGCCGGCTTGCGCCATGAACGCGCTCATATGCCCGACCGAGCCTTGCACCACGATGTCGATGCCCTTCATCGAAATGCCGCAGCGTGACGATGCGTTGCCATCGATACGCAACAGCCCGCCGCGGCCCGTCGCGCCCGCCGATTGGCTGGCGTCGCCCGCCACATGCACGAATCCCGACATCATGTTTTCGGCGACGCCAACTCCCGCATTGCCGTGGATCAGAACGGTGGCGAGCTGGTTCATGCCGGCGCAGTAATAGCCGACCGGGCCGTTGATCTCGACGGTGATCGGCACATTGAGTCCGGCGGCAATGGCATGGCGCCCCGCCGGATGATCGACGATCCAGTGCCGTTCATTGGTGTCGGGGCTGAGCCGGTGAAGCGACGCATTCAATTCCCTGAGCGGCGTGGCGCCGAGATCGACTTCCGGCACGATCAGCGCTCCCAGAAATAGACCGTGGCGGGCTCCGGCTCCCAGATGCGCGCGGTCTCGATGCCGGGCAGACCGGCAAGCGCGCGATATTCGGAGCCGAAGGCGACATAGCGATCGGTTTCGGCCATCACTGCGGGCTTGCAGGCAATGCCGTCGCGCAGCACGCCGAAGCCGTTCTCGGTGCCGACCACGAATGTGTAGAAGCCGTCGAGATCGTCGAGGCTCACTTTGAGCGCGTCGCCGAGCGACATCCCTTCGCGCATCTTCCAGCTGAGATAGCCGGCGGCAACCTCGGTGTCGTTTTCGGTCTCGAAGGCGAAGCCCTCTTGCTTCAGCACCCTGCGGACATTGTTGTGGTTGGACAGCGAGCCGTTATGCACTAGGCACTGGTCGCTGCCGGTGGAGTAGGGATGTGCGCCGTCGGTGGTCACGGCCAATTCTGTCGCCATGCGGGTATGGCCGATGGCATGGGTGCCGCGCATCGAGGCCAGATCGAAGCGCTCGGCCACGGTTTGAGGCCGGCCGACCTCCTTGTAAACCTCCATGCGGCGGCCGCGCCCGACGATCTCGACCTCGGGCGCCTCTTCCGCCAACCATTCGGACAGTCGGGGGAGCGACCGGTCCTCGACGCCGACCACAGCATGGGTGTCGTGCAGGGTGATATTGGCATCGCCGAAGTCACGGCCGAGCCTGCCGGCGATCGCTTCCATGTCCGCGGCCGAGGGCGCGCGGAGCGTCAGCTTGGTCTCGTCGCTTTTACCCTGGCCATAGACAGCGAAGCCCGCGCTGTCGGGGCCGCGGTCCGACATCGTGGCGAGCATGCCGGCTGTGAGCCGGCCGAGCTCGGGCTCGAGCGTAGGGTCCTTGATGAAGAGTCCGACGATGCCGCACATCAGTGAAAAAGCCTCCGGTGAATGCGGCCTTCACCATGTACGGGGCAAGACCGCGCGTCAACCTTGGTGAAATAAAGTTTCCTAGGGGGAAATTCAACTGCGCGGGTAGATGATGATCGAAAGATATTTCATCGGCCGCTCGAGCAGCTCTTCGGGGCCGTGCGGCGCGCCCGCGTCGAAGAACAGCGCATCGCCCGCCGACATTGGATAGAGCTTGTCGGCGTGGCGGTAAATCACTTTCCCCATCAGCATATAGATGAACTCGACGCCGTCATGCTGGAACAGCACGTAAGGCTCGGCGTCCTCGCTGAGCGTAATGAGATAAGGCTCGACAATAATATCGCCTGAGAGCGAATGGCCGAGCAGCTCGTAGCGATGGCCGGACTTGCTGCCGCGGCGCTCGATCAGCACGCCTTGGCCAGCACGTACATAGGAGCAGTCCCGGCGCTCCTCGAAATCGGCGAAGAAGCTCGTCATCGGCACGTTGAGCGCGCGCGACAGCGCCTGCAGCGTCGAGAGCGACGGCGAGGTGCCGCCATTCTCGATCTTCGACAACATGCCGGGCGAGAGGCCAGCCTCGGCCGCCAGCTCGGTCGCGGTGAGTTGCAGCCGCTGGCGAAGCAGCCGCACCCTGCGGCCGATCGAAACTTCCAGCTGGAGCTCGCCGGTGGTCGGCGCGTTTGAGCCGGTGGCGTAGCCGTCGGGCTTCTTGGCGGGGTTCGCGGTCGAGGCCGCGCGCGAAGCGGCGGCGCGCCGGCGCGCATTGGTTCTCGCTCGCAGAGTTTTGGACGAAAGCTTGGCGGTCGACATCGGCCTCAAGCTAGCACGATCCGGCGAAGCGCGGCCACGCCGACCTTCACCCACTAAGGCGGGTGCGGCTCGGCGGCTCGCCAAAGGCGCGAGCGTAGGCGCGGGCGAATTGGCTGGCGGAGCCAAATCCCGTGGCGAGCGCCACGTCGAGCACGGACAGCGTGGTCTCGCGCAGCAGCTGGCGAGCCCGCTCCAGCCTGAGCCAGCGGTAATGAAAATGGATGCCGTGGCCGATATGGCGGTGGAACAACCGCTCGAGCTGGCGGAGCGAGATGCCGGCCTGGCGCGCCAGTGCGGCGCGGGGCCGCGGCGTCTCGATGCTGGTTTCCATGGCGCGCAGCACGGCGAGCAACTTCTCGTCGGCGACGCCGAGCCGGTAGCGGAGATCCATGCGCTGCGGGCCGAAGCCCTCGCGGATATGCGTGTGCAGGAACCAGTCGCCCACGGCAGCCGCGAGCTGGCGTCCGTGATCGCGTTCGATCAGAGCCACCATCATGTCGAGCGCGGAGATGCCGCCCGAGCAGGTGATGCGATTGCCGTCGATCTCGAACAGCGACGGCACCACCGCGACATCGGGAAATGCCTCGCGGAAGGCGGGCAGATGCTCCCAATGCAGCGTGGCCCGCCGCTCGTCTAGCAGGCCGGCCGTGGCCAACAGATAAGGGCCGCCGGAGATGCCGCCGATAGCGACGCCCTTTCGCGCCAGACGCCTAAGCCAGGCAAACACGGATCTATCGTCGAACAGAGCGGGATTGCCGCCGGCGCAGACAAATACCATGTCGGCCTCGCGCTCGGTCGCGGTGCCGCAATCGGGGATAATGGCGAGGCCGTTGGACGCCATTACCGGCTTGCCGCCAGGCGCCGCGTTCCACCAGCGATAAAGCTCCTTGCCCGAGATCAGATTGGCCGCACGCAAGGGCTCGACCGCCGCGGCGTAGGACATCAGGGCGAAGCCGGGCACGAGCAGAAAGCCCACGGTTTGCGTGGCCTTTTGCGGCGCGGTACGTTTTGTCGCCATGGCGCAAAATGTCAAACAAGCGGCGTGAAATGTCAATCGTCGCCCGCGCCGCGGCGCAAAGATCGTGCCCATGCGCTATTCGCTCGGAAGTCTTCTCGTCAACGCGGTCACCGGCAACCGTAACTGGAAGCCGATCTGGCGCGAGCCCGAGCCAAAGCCTCACTACGACGTGGTGATCGTCGGCGGGGGCGGCCACGGGCTCGCCACCGCGCATTATCTCGCCAAGGAGCACGGCATCACCAATGTCGCCGTGGTGGAGAAGTCCTATATCGGCTCGGGCAATGTCGGGCGTAACACCACCATCGTCCGCTCCAATTATCTCTTGCCCGGCAATCTCCCGTTCTACGAATGGTCGATGAAGTTGTGGGAGGGGCTCGAGCAGGACCTCAACTACAACGCTATGGTCAGCCAGCGTGGCGTGCTGAACGTGTTCCATTCCGACCCGCAGCGCGACGCCTATGCGCGGCGCGGCAACGCCATGCGGCTGCATGGCGTCGACGCCGAGCTGCTCGATCGCGAACAGGTGCGCGCGCTGGTGCCGTTCGTCGATTACGACAATGCGCGCTTTCCGATTCGCGGCGGGCTGTTGCAGCCGCGCGGCGGTACGGTGCGGCATGACGCAGTGGCCTGGGGCTATGCCCGCTCCGCCGACTCGCGCGGTGTCGACATCATCCAGAATTGCGCGGCGACCGGCTTTCGTATCGAGAACGGCCGCGTGCTGGGGGTCGAGACGGAGAAGGGTTTCATCGGCGCCAACAAGGTGGCGTTGTCTGTTGCCGGCAATTCGACGCGCGTCGCGTCAATGGCGGGGCTGCGGTTGCCGATCGAGAGCCACGCGGTGCAGGCCTTCGTTACCGAGGGCGTGAAGCCGGTGATCGACGTGGTGATGACCTTCGGTGCCGGGCATTTCTACGTGAGCCAGTCCGACAAAGGCGGGCTGGTGTTCGGCGGCGATATTGAGGGCTACAATTCCTACGCCCAGCGCGGCAATCTGCCGGTGATCGAGGATGTTGCCGAAGGGGGCATGGCACTGATGCCGGTGATCGGCCGCTTGCGCATCCTACGCTCCTGGGGCGGGCTGCTCGACATGACGATGGACGGCTCGCCGATCATCGACAAGACGCCGCTTGCCAATCTCTATCTCAATGCCGGCTGGTGCTATGGCGGGTTCAAGGCGACGCCGGCCGCCGGCTGGTGCTTCGCCCATCTGATCGCCAAGGACGAGCCGCATCCGTTTGCCGCCGCCTATCGTCTCGATCGCTTCGCGCAAGGGCGCGTGATCGACGAAAAGGGCATGGGCGCGCAACCCAATTTGCACTGAGGCCTAAAGCCATGCGGATCAAATGTCCTTTTTGCGGTGAGCGGGCGCTGGAAGAGTTCACCTATCGCGGCGACGCCACGGTGACGCGGCCGCGCAGCCTCGAGCCAAGCGCGACCGACGCGTGGGTGGACTATGTCTATTTCCGCGACAACCCCGCCGGGCTGCACCAGGAGCATTGGCATCACAGCGCGGGGTGCCATGCCTGGCTCGTGGTGACGCGCAACATCACCACGCATGAGATCGTCGCCGTTGAGTTCGCGGGCGAGGGGGCTAAAGCATGAGTTCGCAGCCCAACCGGCTCGCCAAGGGTGGCCTCGTCGATCGGGCGAAGACCGTTCGCTTCACCTTCGACGGCGAGCAGTTCACCGGCTTCCAGGGCGATACGCTCGCCTCGGCGCTGCTCGCCAACGGCATTCGTCTGGTGGGCCGCTCGTTCAAATATCACCGCCCGCGCGGAATTTTGGCCGCGGGTTCGGAGGAGCCGAACGCGCTGGTCGAACTGCGTACGGCTGCGCGGCGCGAGCCCAATACCCGCGCCACCACCGTCGAGCTTTATGAAGGGCTTGCCGCGGCGAGCCAGAATTGCTGGCCGTCGCTGCGGCTCGACCTGCTGGCGGCGAACCAGATTTTCTCACCGATTTTCGGCGCCGGCTTCTACTACAAGACCTTCATGTGGCCGGCCGCCTTCTGGGAGAAGCTATACGAGCCGGCCATCCGCCGTGCCGCCGGGCTTGGCCGCGCCGCCAACGCGCCCGACCCCGACCATTACGACAAGTTCAATGCCTTCTGCGATGTGCTGGTGATCGGCGGAGGGCCTGCCGGCCTATCCGCAGCGCTCGCCGCCGCGCGGTCCGGCGCGCGGGTGATTTTGTGCGATGAGGATTTTCACCTTGGTGGACGGCTGCTTGCCGAGCGTTACGAGATCGATGGCCGTCCAGCGCTCGACTGGGTGGAGGCGGCAGAAGCCGAGCTCGAGAGTCTGCCCGATTGCCGCATTCTGCGGCGCACCACCGTGCAAGGCGTCTATGACGGCGGCACCTATGCGGCGGTCGAGCGCGTCAGCGATCATGTGGCAAAGCCGCCCGCACATGAGCCGCGGCAGAGGCTGTGGCGCATCGTCGCCAAACGCTCGGTGCTCGCCGCCGGGGCGATCGAGCGACCCATCGTGTTCGGCAATAACGACCGGCCGGGCGTCATGCTGGCCGGCGCCGTGCGAAGTTATGTGAACCGCTACGGCGTCACACCGGGAAAGCGCGCGGTAATCTTCGCCGACAATGACGACGCCTTCCGCACGGCCGAGGATCTCGCCGAGGCAGGCGTCAAAGTAGCTGCGCTGATCGACGCAAGAAAGACCCCATCGCCGCGCGCGCAAGCGGCGGCGGAGACGGCGCACGCGCGCTATCTCTCGGGTGCTACCATCCAGCGGGTGCGCGGCGGTCACGGCGTGCGAGGCGTCGGGGTCAGCGATGCGAGCGGCAAGACCGCGCGCTTCGCCTGCGATCTCGTTGCCGTGTCCGGCGGCTGGAATCCGACCGTCAACCTCACCACCCATCTCAACGGCAAGCCGCAATGGAGCGACGCCCTCTCGGCGCTAGTCCCCGGCGCGTTGCCGCCGGGAATGCGCGTTGCCGGCGCCGCGTCGGGGTCGTTCGGCCTTGGCGCCTGCCTGGCCGAGGGCCACGACGCGGGCGCAGCGGCAGCCGCCGAATGCGGATTCACCGCGCCGGCCGGTGCTGCACCGGCCGTTTCAGATGAAGCCAGCGCGACGCCGAGCCCGCTCTGGCAAGTCGCCAACAGTCGCGGCAAGGCCTTCATCGATTTCCAGAACGACGTGACCGTATCCGACGTGAAGCTCGCCGCGCGCGAAGGCTTCCGCATTCCCGAGCATCTCAAACGCTACACCACGCTCGGCATGGCGACGGACCAGGGCAAGACGTCCAATGCCAACGGCGCGGCGGTGCTGGCCAACATCACCGGGCGCTATGTCGGCGCGGTCGGCACCACGACCTTCCGTCCACCCTATACGCCGATCGCCATCAGCGCCTTTGCCGGGCACCATCGCGGTCAGGATTTCCGCCCCGCGCGCCTCTCCCCCTCGCACGCATGGGCCGAGGAGCAGGGCGCCGTGTTCGTCGAGACCGGGCCGTGGCTGCGCGCGCTGTATTACCCAAAGCGCGGCGAGGAGCCGCAAGATGCGGTGAACCGCGAAGTGGCGAACGTGCGCAACGCTGTCGGCGTGTGCGACGTTTCCACGCTTGGCAAGATCGATGTGCAGGGGAGGGACGCCGGTGCTTTCCTCGATCGGGTCTATGCCAACACCTTCTCAGTATTGCCGGTCGGCAAGGCGCGCTACGGCCTGATGCTGCGCGAGGACGGCTTCGTGCTCGACGATGGCACCACCGCGCGGCTTGCCGAGGACCACTATTTCATGACCACCACCACCGCCAATGCGGTCAAGGTGATGCAGCATCTCGAATTCGCCCAGCAATGTCTCTGGCCCGAGCTCGACGTTGAGCTGGTCTCGGTTACTGAGCAATGGGCCCAATATGCGGTTGCCGGTCCCCGCGCGCGTGACGTGCTGCAAGCGGTGGTCGATCCGACTTACGACCTTTCCAACGCGGCGTTTCCTTATCTCGCCTGCGGCGATGTCACGGTATGCGGCGGCACGCCGGGGCGGCTTTACCGCCTCTCGTTCTCCGGCGAACTCGCCTACGAGATCGCCGTGCCGGCACGCTACGGCGACAGTCTCATGCGCGTCATTATGGAGGCGGGCGCGGCATACGGCATCGCGCCTTACGGTACCGAGGCGCTCGGCGTGCTGCGCATCGAGAAGGGCCATCCCGCCGGCGGCGAGCTGAACGGCCAAACTACGGCGCACGATCTCAACTTCGGCAAGATGCTGTCGGCGAAGAAGGATTTCGTCGGCCGGTTCATGGCGGCGCGGCCGGCGCTGTCCGATCCCGCGCGTCCGTCGCTGGTGGGCTTGAGGCCGCTCGATCGGGCCGAGCGGATCCGCGCCGGCGCGCATCTCATTCCGAAAGACGCGGAGGCGGTGGCAAGCAACGATCAGGGTTACGTCACCTCGATCGCCTTCTCTCCCTCGCTCAACCATTGGCTCGGGCTGGGGCTCCTCGCGCGCGGGCCCGAGCGGCATGGCGAGATCCTGCGCGCCTACGATCCGGTGCGCGGCGGCGATGTGCTGGTCGAGGTGCGTCCGCCCTGCTTTGTCGATCCGGATGGGGAGCGCCTCCGTGTCTGACAGGTATCTGCGTCCGCAATCGGCGCTGTTAGGCCTCGCCACCCCCGGCCGCTTCGGCAAAGTGGGCGGCGAGCCTGGTGTGGTCATCCAGGAGCGGGTCGGGCTCGGCCTGGCGACGCTCGCTGCCCGCAAGGGCCAGGATACCGCGCTGAAGCAAACCGTCGCCGCTGCCTATGGCGTCGAACTCCCCGACAGCTCGCAGGTCGTACATGGAGCGAGTGTAAGCTTTATCGGCTACGGGCCGGGCCAGTGGTTTGCGGTATCCGAACAACTCGCCAGCGAGGCGCTCGCCCGCGATCTGGCGCAACGGCTGAAGGGGCTCGCGTCGATCTCCGATCAGAGCGGCGGGCGGACGGTGTTGCGCATCGGCGGCCCGCGCGCCCGCGACGTGCTGGCCAAGGGGCTGCCGATCGACCTCGACCCGCGCGGCTTTCCGTTGGGTAGTGCCGCCACCAGCACAATCTCGCTGATGGGCGTGCAGCTCTGGCAGCCCGGCGACACGCAGAGCTACGACATCGCCCTATTCCGCAGCGTGTCGCACAGCTTTTGGCGCTGGCTCGCGGCGTCGGCCGCCGAATACGGCTATGAGGTCACACCCTCGTGAGCGGCCCTATGCTGGTCGCGCCCGGGGGGTGAAAACCGTGTAATATTCGCGGACGTGATGAAACGGCCCCCCGTCGGCCCGCAAGCGAGGCGGCCAGATCCAACAAGGTGAGAGTTGCCATGATTCGTCATTCGATCGTCGCTATAGCGCTGAGCCTCGCGATCTCTGGCATCGCCGCGGCCGAAGACGCCCAGAGCGATCCGTCCCAGCCGAGGATGGGCGAACAAAAGGACAAGACCGTCTACGTCCAGCTCATCGTCAAAGCGTGCCATCGCGCCGAGATACCGCTCGTGCCTACCAACCAAGGCAAGGTCTACAATGATGAGAAGCCGGTGACGCTCGAGGAGCGCAAGGCGGCCTTGGTGGCCTTGGGCTGTATCGACGTGCCGGTGCCGATGGACTTCCTCGCTGACGCCATGTCGCCATCGGCGTGCATGGGCCACGGGGGCTACCTTGCGGCGATGCAGTTCCTCGAGCAGCGGCAGGATCTCGCCGAGTTCCCCGCCGTTGGGTCTTGGGAGTGCATCATCACCGACCATGAGGTTATCGGCGCCGAGTCGATGTGACCGGCGACGGTCGAGCCCGCGATCTCCCGAAGGCTAGCTCGCCTTCTTCTTCGGCACCTTCTTGCCCTTCTTGCGGGCTTCGGAAAGACCGATGGCGATCGCCTGCTTGCGGCTCCTGACGGTCTTGCCGCTCCCGCCGCTTTTCAGCGTTCCGCGCTTCTCTTTGTGCAACGCGCGCTCGACATCCTTCGAGGCGGATTTGGAATATTTGCGTGCCATAGGTGAACTCCTCTAGCGCAAACTGTAACGCCCGACGCGAAAACGCCTGGCGCCACTTTGAGTTCCTGGAGAGGCAGCGTGTCGCGCTAGATCGGCCTGACGTTGACCGCTTCCACGCGGCAACATCGAGCCCGACCATGTCGGCTCTAAGCTTTGCGCGAGCGGCTCATCGACTTAATGGGGCCGCGCGGGCGACCAGACCGCTCGCCGATCTCACGGTCCTGCGTCTCGACGATGGCGCGCGCGGGCGTATCGCCGTCGAGCCCGCCGAGCACGGTGGCGGGAACCTTGCGGTTCGAGGTCTGCGTGCCGTCCTCATAGAAAACATCGAACAGGACGAAGCCGTTGGGGCGGGCTTGTTGCTTCTTGGCCATGGTCGAACTCGCTTCTAGGCGTCCTCTTGAGTCTGATCGGGGGTGGACGAGTCGGTGCGCGCCGCCTTGCGCTTCGCCGTCTCCTCTTCGAGACGCTTGCGCTTTTCCTGCTTCTTCTGTTCCTTCGCCCGGTTGCGGTCCGCGCGCTGCTGGTTGTAGTTGGGCTTGAACGCCATGTGTGTTTCTCCCTTTCGACGGGAACCTTAAGTCTGTTTCGATCGCCGTGGCTTGGGAGCGCGCGGAGCGGCGGGACGAGCCGAGGCTTTCAGCTTCTCGTCCTCGGCCTCCTTGGCGAGACGCAACTCCCGGAGCCGCGCCGTCTTGAGCGCGACCGCTTCACTCTCGCGCTCCTGTTCGAGCTTGAAGCTCTGTTCCCGCTTTTGCGCCTTGCTCAGAAGCGCTTCGGCATTGCGCCGGGCTGCGGAGTGGCGTGAAGGAGGCTGGCTCATCTCAAATCTCCCGTGACGGAAAAGGCGCGTTCGCCTTTGCTGGACGCATGTGCAACACGCTGAGCGCCGCCGAAGCGCCGGCGCCGCGACGGGTTGCGCCGCTTGGCGGGCGAGGGCGTCCTGCCGTTCGGCGCTGGCTTGGGCGGTGCGGGCGGCGTGACGGCGAGCCGGTGCTCGCCAACGCCGACCGTCGAGCGCATCAACCGCTCGATCGCCTGAAGATAGGGACGTTCGCTGTGATCGCAGAACGAGATCGCAGCGCCTTCGGCGCCGGCTCGTGCGGTGCGGCCGATCCGGTGGACATAGCTCTCCGGCTCGTTCGGCAACTCGTAATTGATGACATGGCTGATGTTGGGGACGTCGATGCCGCGTGCGGCGATGTCGGTGGCGACGAGAATGCGCACTTTGCCGCTGCGGAAGGAGTCAAGCGCCCGCACGCGCGCGTTCTGCGCCTTGTTGCCGTGCAGCGCCGCGGTGGCGATACCGGCCTGACTGAGATTGCGGCAGACGCGGTCGGCACCGCGCTTGGTGCGGGTGAATACGAGCACGCGATCCATGCGGCGATCGGTCAGCAGGCTCTCGAGCAGCGCCCGCTTTTCCTTGGCGCCGACGAAGAACACACGCTGCTCGATGCGGTCCACCGCGACCTTGGGCGGGGCGATGTCGACCCGCACCGGATGGTCGAGAATGTCATGCGCCAGCTTGGCGATCGGCGGCGGCATGGTAGCGGAGAACAGCAACGTCTGGCGATCGCGCCGGCACAGCGCCACGATCTTCCGCACGTCATGGATGAAGCCCATGTCGAGCATGCGGTCGGCCTCGTCGAGCACGAGGATGGAAACCTTGTCGAGCCGAATATGGCGCTGATTGCAAAGGTCCAGCAGGCGACCCGGCGTGGCGATCAGAATATCGACGCCGGCCTTCAGCGCCTTCACTTGATGATGCTGATTGACGCCGCCGAAGATGACGGCGGTGCGCAACGGCAGCCGGCGTCCGTAGGCCGCGAAACGCTCGGCGATCTGGCTGGCGAGCTCGCGCGTCGGCGCGAGGATCAGCGCATGCGGGGCGCCGGGCGTGCGCGGCAACTTCTGCAACGAAAGGCGCTGCAGAATCGGCAGCGCGAAAGCCGCCGTCTTGCCGGTGCCCGTCTCGGCGATGCCGAACAGGTCCTTGCCTTCGGCAAGCAGCGGAATGGTCTGCGCCTGGATCGGCGTCGGTTTCAGATAGTTTTCAGCCTTCAGCGCGAGCCGCAGGGGCTCGATCAGGCCAAGGCCGTCGAAAGTCATGTTGGTCACTCAGAAATAGTCCTTATGCGCCGGATGACGGGCTCAAGGCGCAAGACATGCGCATTTGCGAGGGCCGTGATCGGCGTTTGCCTCGCCCCACGCGCTATCTGGGGACAGACGATGAAAGAAGGAATTGTCTCGGGATGAGGCGCCGCGGATGTGCGGCAGCTACGCGCGATCGCGAGCAATCAATGTGAGGGGAACATGGAGGCCATGCCGCTTAATGTCAAGTTAAACAGGACATTTGCGGTTAAGAAAGCACGCGCAAATCTTCGAGCTAGCTGACTTTTCTCCGTCGTAAAGGATATTTCGCGCTGTCGTACAGCGCCCGGATACCGAAGCCGTCGAATCGCTCCTCGTTCACCTCGAGCGTGCTGCCGATAAGCAGTTCGGGCGGCAGAACCTCGACGGCGTATTTGATCGCTTCGGCGGCGCTCTTGAAGCGCGTGTAGCGCATCGGCCGCTTCCCCGTCTTGCTCGCGCTGGCATAAAGCTCGGCGGGAGCTCTGTAGTCGAACGCACTCACGAGCACATTAAAGCATGGCGGGGAGGGCAAGGCCAGTCTTGGGGGTCGGCGTCGCGATGCTTCACCGCCGGTATGCTTGAAGCCGAGGCGGAGCACGCTAAGGGATTGTCGGCGGCGCCATTCGTTGTCAGGGTGGTGGCAGGAGTTTCGCTCGATGCTGCATGTGCCGCCACTCGTTTCCACCATCGCGATCGGTCTGGTGCTCGCCTTTGCCTTCGGCGTGGTCGTGCACCGCTTCAAGCTGCCGCCGCTGGTGGGCTATCTGATCGCGGGCATCGTCATCGGCCCGTTCGCGGCCGGCTCCGCCGCCGATCAGAACATCGCCAATCAGCTCGCCGAGGTCGGCGTCATTCTCTTGATGTTCGGCGTCGGCTTGCATTTCTCGCTCAAGGACCTGCTTGCGGTCCGCGCCATCGCGGTGCCGGGGGCGCTGGCGCAGGGGCTGGTCGCCGCGCCACTCGGCATGGCTGTCGGCTGGTTCCTCGGCTGGTCGGCGGGGACCGGGCTCATTTTCGGCGTGGCGCTGTCGGTCGCCAGCACCGTGGTGCTGTTGCGCATCCTCCAGGAGCGGCGGTTGGTCGAGACCGAGCGTGGCCGCATCACCGTCGGCTGGCTGATCGTGCAGGACATTGCCATGGTGTTGGTGCTCGTGCTGCTGCCCGGGCTGACGGCGACGTTCCGTGGCATGGAGACCGCGCCCGGCGCCGCCGAGATCGTGCGCTCGATGGCCATTCTGCTCGGCCAGTTCGCCCTGTTCCTCGCCGTCATGCTGCTGTTCGGCAAGAAGCTGATCCCGGCCCTCCTGCATTATGTCGCCCATACCGGCAGCCGGGAGCTGTTCCGCCTCGCCGTGCTGTCGATTGCGCTCGGGGTCGCCTACGCCGCGGCTGAGCTGTTCGGCGTCTCGCTTGCTCTAGGCGCCTTCTTCGCCGGCATGATGCTGAGCGAATCGCAATTGAGCCAGCAGGCCGCGACCGAGTCGCTGCCTTTGCGCGACGCCTTTGCCGTGCTGTTCTTCGTCTCGGTCGGCATGTTGTTCGACCCGGCGGTGCTGTTGTCGGCGCCACTGGCCTTGCTCGCCACCGTGTTCATCATCCTGGTCGCCAAATCGGGCGCCGCCTTTCTCGTGGTGCGGCTATTCGGACATTCCCGCTCGGCCGCGTTGATGATCTCGGCGTCGTTGGCGCAGATCGGGGAGTTCTCGTTTATCCTCGCCGATCGCAGCCGCGCGCTCGGCCTGTTGCCGGCAGAAGGCCGCAATCTGATCATTGCCGGGGCCATCATCTCGATTCTCGTCAATCCACTGCTGTTCGCCATTCTCGACATCTACGCGGCGCGTCGCGAGAAGGCGCTGGCTGAGGCCGCGGCTCTCGATGCGCAGCAAGAAGAAGACACCCCGATGCGCGAACCGATCCGGCCGACCAGCCTCAGGAACCATGTGGTGCTGATCGGTCACGGCCGGGTCGGCGGTTTCATCAGCTCGGCCTTGAACGAGCAGAGCGTGCCGATGTTCGTCATCGAGGACGACGAGGATGGGGTCGCGGCGCTGCGGCAGGAAGGCATCGAGGCGCTCGAGGGCAATGCCGCCGATCCGGAGGTGATCGCGGCGGCCAACCTTCCCGAGGCGCGCTGCCTATTGGTGGCTATCCCCGACGCCTTCGAGGGCGGTCAGGTGGTGGAGCAGGCCCACGCTATCAACCCAAACCTGGCGATCATCGCCCGCGCGCATTCGGAGGAAGAGATCGACTATCTCAAGCGCCATGGCGCGACGCTCGTGGTGATGGGCGAACATGAGATCGCCAAGGCCATGCTGGATAATGTCGCGGAGATCGCCTTGCTGGTGGCGCAGTCGAGCCGCGAAGCCGCGTTGGTGGCGCCCGAACCCATGCCGGTGGAAAAAGCGGCCTCGACCAGCTAAAGCTGTGCAGGCCGATCATGCCGCATTACACGCCCCTCATCACCACAATCGTCGCCGCGCTGACGCTCGCTTGGGCGTTCGCGGCGGTGGCGCATAAGGCCAAGCTGCCGCTGCTGGTCGGCTATCTGTTGGCCGGCATCGTCATCGGCCCGTTCACGCCGGGCTATGTCGCCGATCAGGATCTCGCCAACCAGCTCGCCGAGATCGGCGTCATTCTCTTGATGTTCGGCGTCGGCCTGCATTTCTCGCTCGAGGATCTGCTTTCCGTCAAAAAGATCGCCATCCCCGGAGCCATTGCCCAGATCGCCTGCGCCACCTTGCTCGGCATGGGGCTTGCGGCGTGGCTGGGCTGGGGCATCGGCGCGGGGCTGGTGTTCGGGCTTGCGCTATCGGTAGCGAGCACCGTGGTTCTGCTGCGCGCATTGCAGGAGCGGCGCCTGGTCGAGACCGAACGCGGGCGCATCGCGGTTGGTTGGCTGATCGTTGAGGACATCGCCATGGTGTTGGCGCTGGTTCTGCTGCCGGTCGTCGCCGGCCTGCTCCAGGGCGAGACGGCGAGCCTCGCCGAGATCGCGCTGGCGCTGGGGTTGACCGCCGCCAAAATCGCCGCCTTCGTCGCCGTCATGCTGATCGTGGGGAAGCGGGCGATCCCGCGGATCCTGCATGCCATGGCGCATACCGGCAGCCGCGAGCTGTTCCGGCTGTCGGTGCTGGTGATCGCGCTCGGCGTGGCGTTCGGCGCCGCAGAATTGTTCGGCGTTTCCTTCGCGCTCGGCGCCTTCTTCGCCGGCATGATTTTGAGCGAGTCGAAATTGAGCCAGCAGGCCGCCACCGAGACGCTGCCGTTGCGCGACGCCTTCGCCGTGTTGTTCTTCGTCTCGGTCGGCATGCTGTTCGACCCGACCATTCTCGTGCGCGAGCCGTTGCCCGTCTTGGTCACGCTGCTCATCATTCTGGTCGGCAAGTCGCTCGCGGCCTATGCCATCGTGCGCGCCTTCGGCTATGCCAACGCGACCGCGCTCACCATCTCGGCCTCGCTGGCGCAGATCGGCGAGTTCTCCTTCATCCTGGCCAATCTCGGCGTCGCGCTGATGCTGCTGCCCGAGCAGGGCCGCGATCTGATTTTGGCGGGCGCCATCATCTCGATCCTGCTCAATCCGTTTTTGTTCTCAGCCCTTGATTGGTTTATCGCGCGCCAGGAAGCGCGTGCGAAGGGGCCCGAGCCCGAAGCGGAAGCCGCGGCGGATGCGCCGATCTCCCCTACCGCTCTCGAGGACCATGTCGTGCTGGTCGGCCATGGCCGGGTCGGCAAGGCGGTCAGCCAGGTGCTGGGCGAGCGGGGGGTTAAGCTTTTCGTCATCGAGGATGACAAAGATGAGGTCGCCGAGGTGAAGGCGCGCGGCATCGCCGCTGTTGTTGGTAATGCGGCAGACCCGCAGGTGATCGAGGCAGCGAATTTGCCGGCAGCGCGCAGCCTGCTGGTCGCCATTCCCGATGCCTTCGAAGGAGGCCAGGTGGTACAACAGGCCCGCGCCATCAATCCGGCCCTGACCATTGTCGCCCGGGCCCATTCAGAGGCCGAGATCCTGCACCTCAAGAAGCACGGTGCTAGCCTCGTGATCATGGGCGAGCACGAAATTGCCATGGCGATGGTGCAGCATGTCGCCACCAGCGCGGAGACAGGAGCCAAGGAGTGAGGGGAGACACATGGCCAAGCTGAAGGCGCTCATTGACGAGCTGGTCACCGCCAATCGCATCCTGGCCCATGAAGGCATCGTCGATTCGTTCGGCCATGTCAGCGTGCGCCATCCCAAGGACAGTAGCCTTTATCTCTTGTCGCGCGCGCGCGCGCCCGAGCTGGTCGAGGCCAAGGACATCCTCGCCTACACGCTCGACGGCGAGCTGGCCGACCCGAAAAAAGCCAAGGGTCTTGCCCCCTATATCGAGCGCTTTATCCATGGCACAATTTACGAGGCGCGGCCCGACGTTCAGTCCGTGGTGCACAATCACTCGCCGAGCACGATCCCGTTCGGCGTCACCGGCAACCCGCTGAGGCCGGTGCAGCATATGTGCGCCTCGATCGGGCACGAGGTGCCGCTATGGGATTCGCAAGACGGCTTCGGCGACACGGCGCTGCTGGTGAACAGCATGGAGATGGGCCGCGATCTGGCGAAGCGGCTCGGCAAGGGCTCCGCCCTGCTGATGCGCGGGCACGGGGCCGTGGTCGCGTCAGGCTCGATCCGGCAAGCGGTTTTCGTGTCGGTCTATCTGGAGCGGAACGCCAAACTGCAGATGCAAGCCATGGCCATGGGCCGGACCAAGTTCCTGAGCAAGGGCGAGGTCGACGCGGTGATCGCACGCACCGGTCCTTACACGCTCGATCGCGCCTGGGACGCCTTCGCGCGCCGGGCCAAGCGGAAGACCGCCGGTTAGCGGCGCGTTACAGCATGGATTTGATGTCCGCCGAGAAGGTCGGATAGGCGAACACGAAGTCGCGGATCTGGCTCGCAGTGATGCCGTGCTGCATGGCGAGGCCGAACAAATTGATCAGCTCCTCGCCGGCATGGCCGACGAAATGCGCGCCGAGCACGCGGTCGGTATCCTCTTCCACGACGATCTTCGACCAGGCCACGGTCTCGGCGAAAGTCCGCGTTGAGAACCAATATTCCATGTCGTTGGTCTGGATGCGCGTCTTCAGCCCCTGCTCCTTGGCCTTGGCCTCGGAGAGGCCGACGGTGGCGAGCGCCGGCACGGTGTAGACCGAGGAAGGCATCGACGCATAGTCGGGCTTGTGCTTGGCGCCCTCGACGATGTTGCGGCCGACCAGCCGCCCTTCATAGGTGGCGATGGGGGAGAGCTGCGGCGAGGCGGTGACGTCGCCGCAGACATAGACCGATTGGTTGGACTTCGAGCGGAGATAGTCGTCGATGGCGAGCTTGAAGCCGTCGTGAACGACGTTGCCCGCGTCGAGATCGAGATGCTCGACATTGGCGATGCGGCCGGCGCCGTTCACCACGCGGTCGCTCTCGACCGTATGCTCCTTGCCGTCTTGCTCGAAGACAGTGCGGAGCCGTTTGCCCGCCTTCTCCACGCGCTTCACCTTGACGCCGGTATGCACGGCGATGCCGATGCGCTCGCTTTCCTTGCGCACTTCCTCGACCGCGTCGGCGTCGATCGCGGGCAGGAGCCGTGGCAGCACTTCGAGGATGGTGACCTTGGTGCCGGCGCGGGCGTAGACGTGGCCGAATTCGAGCGCGATGACGCCGCCGCCGACAAATACCACGCTTTGCGGCCGTTCGCGCTCGCTCAACACCTCGTCCGAGGTGATCATAAGCTCCGCGCCCGGGATCGGCAGCGGCCGGGGCTTTGAGCCAGTGGCGATGACGATATGCTTCGCCTCGATGCGGCGCCCCGCGGCTTCGACCGCGTTCGGCGCGACGAATTTGGCGGGTTCGCGGATCAGCTCGACGCCACGGTCCTGCAGCGTCTCGGCGAGCGAATCCGGAATGCCGGAGATCAGATCCTTCTCGCGGTCGATCAGCGCCGCCCAATCGAGCGTCGGCTTGCCGACGCTGATGCAGTGGACATGGGCTTGCGCGATCTCATGCAGCGCGTGGCCCGCGGCGACCAGCACCTTTTTTGGCGTGCAGCCGCGATTGGGGCAGGTGCCGCCGAGATCGCGGGGCTCGGCCATGATCACCGTCATCCCGGCCTCGCGCGTCGGCACGGTGACGCCAAAGCCGGCATTCCCGCCGCCAATAATAAAGACGTCGCAGCTCTCGCTTCGCATTGGGGATCCTCCAGCCAGTCCTTAATTCTCAGGCCGACCGACGTGCGTGGCCAAACACATTGCGCCGTGTACCGAACACATTCGGGAGACGCGAGCGTGAGGCGGCGTGATCAGAAATCAGATGGGCAGGGAACGGCGTAGCGGCAAACCGCGTTTCGCTTGGGACTTGATGGCGGGCGTGAAGCCCCCATATGCGGCGCGGACACGATGCGAGGTTACGGAGCACGATGAGCAGTCGAGTCGAAATCCTGAACCCCAGCGAGCCTGATCCCTGGTCGCGCGCGCGGGGCCCCGCGGACTATCTGCGCGACTACACCGCGGGGATGAGCCACGAGCAGCGACTCGCCCAGGTCAGATGGCTCGCCAATCTGCTGGACGACGCCTTCCGCATTCCCGGCACACAGATCAGGTTCGGATGGGATTCGGTGCTCGGCCTGTTTCCCGGGCTTGGCGATTTGCTGACCAGCGCGCTGTCGCTGCTGATCGTGCATCACGCCTGGCAGACGGGCGCTTCCAAGCTCACGCTCGTGCGCATGCTGGGCAATGTCGGCGTCGATTTCGTGGTCGGCGCAATCCCGTTTCTAGGGGATCTATTCGACGTCGTGTGGAAGGCGAACCGCAAAAATGCGCGGCTGCTCGAGCTGCATTTGCATGGCCGAGCGGCGCGGGGCAGGGGCACGCGGAACTCCGCTCGGGGCTGAGGCGTTCCACTCGTATCACCTGGGTTTCGTGCGTTTTCCGCAACATTGACGGGGTCACAGCCATGACCAAAAGCTCGCGCGCGTCTTGCCGCGGCGCCCAACAGGGTGCCCGGCTTATTTCGCTGGCCGTCGCTGCTTTCGCCATGCCGACGCTGGCGTTCGCCGCGGCCGACAGCCAATCCGAAAAAATCGGACCTTGGGAGATCGAGGCGACCTTCAAGGGCGATAAATTCGACCGCTGCTCGATCAACCGCACTTTACAAGACGACATCGTGGCGACCTTCGTGCGCACCAGCGACGGGCTCAGCCTCGAGCTCGGATCGCCGAACTGGAAGCTCGATCGCGGCAAGGATTATCCGGTGAAGATGACGCTCGGGCCCCTGAGCTTCGATACCGAGGTCGCCGCCGAGCCAAACTCCGTGTCGATGGACGTGAAGGACGAGAAATTCGAGTCCGGGCTTCGCTCCGCCAATGCGTTGAACGTGGTTGCAGCGGGCGCGACGATCCGCGTGCCGCTCGACCAGAGCACCGCCGCGTTCGAGCGGTTGGAGCAATGCGTGGAGAAGAACAGCAAGGCGGTCGAAACCAACCCTTTTGTGGTTCCGGCACGTCGGCCGTAACGGCCGGCGTGTCGGAGGGCAAAGGCCCCGACTGCAAGCAACAGGCGACCGAGGAGAATAAACCGGCGCCGGAGAACAAGGCCGCTCAGGACGGCGTGCCGGCGAAGCCGGCTAAGTCCAAGCATGCGGGATCGCGGCGGGTGCCGTCTTTTCTGCGCAGGGTCGATATGCTGTTCCAGGGTCGCCAGTAGAGCTTCGCACCGTCGCGCAGCAGCGGGGGTCAGGTTCCGGCGAGTTCATCGACCTCGTCGTCGGTGAACACGCGGCTGCGGGTCAGGAAGCGCACGCCCTCCGGCGCCTCAAGCGAGAAGCCGGAGCCGCGGCCCGGCACCACGTCGATAATCAGCTGGGTGTGCTTCCAATAGTCGAATTGGTCGGCGTCCATATAGACCTCGCAGCCGGCGATCGCGCCGAGATGCACGTCGTTGCCGCCGACACGGAATTCGCCTTTGGGATAGCACATCGGCGCCGAGCCGTCGCAGCAGCCGCCCGACTGATGAAACATCAGCGCACCGTGCTTGGCGCGCAGCCGCTCGATCAGCTCAATCGCGGCATCGGTGGCGAGGACTCGTTCGACCATCATGAGCATTCCTGTCATCGCCCGGCTCGACCGGGCGATCCAGTAACCCCGGTCGGGGGTTTACTGCCGCCACTGGGGTTACTGGATCCCCGCTTACGCGGGAATGACACCGATAGTGTTACCGCCGCTCCCTTAGAAGAAGCCGAGCGCCTTCGGGCTGTAGCTCACCAACACGTTCTTGGTCTGCTGGTAATGGTCGAGCATCATCTTGTGAGTCTCGCGACCAATGCCGGACTTCTTATAGCCGCCGAACGCCGCGTGCGCCGGGTAGAGGTGGTAGCAATTGGTCCACACCCGCCCGGCCTGGATGCCGCGGCCCATGCGATAGGCGCGGTTGATGTCGCGGGTCCACACGCCGGAGCCGAGGCCGTACAGCGTGTCGTTGGCGATCGACAGGGCCTCGTCCTCGTCCTCGAAGGTGGTGACGGAGAGCACGGGGCCGAAGATCTCCTCCTGGAAGATGCGCATCTTGTTGTTGCCGGAGAACACGGTGGGCTGCATGTAATAGCCCTCCGCAAGCTCGCCGTTGAGCGCGAGGCGCTCGCCGCCGGTGAGCAGCTTGGCGCCTTCCTTCTTGCCGATATCGACGTAAGACAGGATCTTCTCCAGCTGATCGTTGGAGGCCTGCGCGCCGATCATGGTGGTGAGCTCCAGCGGATTGCCCTGCTTGATCTTGTTCACCCGGGCGACGGCCTTCTCGATGAACTTGTCGTAGATCGAGCGCTGCACCAATGCGCGTGAGGGGCAGGTGCAGACCTCGCCCTGGTTCAGCGCGAACATGGCGAAGCCTTCAAGCGCCTTGTCGAAGAAGGCGTCGTCCTCGGCCATCACGTCGGCGAAGAAGATGTTGGGCGACTTGCCGCCGAGCTCGAGCGTAACCGGGATCAGATTCTCGGACGCATATTGCATGATGAGGCGGCCGGTCGTGGTCTCGCCGGTGAAGGCCACTTTGGAGATGCGCTTATTCTGGGCGAGCGGCTTGCCGGCCTCGACGCCGAAGCCGTTGACGACGTTGAGTACGCCAGGTGGCAGCAGATCGCCGACGATATCCATCAGCACCATGATCGACATCGGCGTCTGTTCGGCCGGCTTCAGCACGATGCAATTGCCGGCGGCAAGCGCGGGCGCGAGCTTCCACACCGCCATCAAGATCGGGAAGTTCCACGGGATGATCTGTCCGACCACGCCCAGCGGCTCGTGAAAGTGATAGGCGATGGTGTCGTGATCGATCTCAGACAGCGAGCCTTCCTGCGCGCGGACGCAAGCGGCGAAATAGCGGAAATGATCGATGGCGAGCGGAATGTCGGCGAAGGTGGTTTCGCGGATCGGCTTGCCGTTGTCGATGGTTTCGACCGCGGCGAGTACCTTGAGGTTCTCTTCCATGCGGTCGGCGATCTTGTTCAGGATCTCGGCGCGCTTGGCGGGCGCGGTGTTGCCCCAGGCGTCCTTCGCCTTATGCGCGGCGTCGAGTGCCAGCTCGATATCCGCCGCCTGCGAGCGCGCGATCTCGCAGACCGGCTTGCCGGTTATCGGGCTGATATTGTCGAAATAATCGCCGCCGACCGGCGCCACCCATTTGCCGCCGATGAAATTGTCGTAACGCGGGCGCAACGCCACCCGCGCATTCAACGTCTCGATGACTTGGTGAAGCATACTGTCCTCCCATGGACACGAGGGGCCGCTTTATTGATTGTTCTGGGTCAATCCTGTTCCCCCGCCTTGACCTGCGTCAAGCGGAACCTAAGGTTGCGCATGTCGAGTCGCGCGGGGGCGGGAACGGCGCGGCTAACAAGGCGTTCCACTGGAATCGCAACAACCTAGGAGGGATATAAATGGCAAGCAGAAGCATAAGTCCGATGCTCGCCTTTCTGCTCGGGGTGGCCGTGGTCGGCCTCGGCGTGCTGGCCTATATGCTGTATGAGCGGCAGCACAGAGAGGTGCTGAAGATCGACGTGCCGGGCTTCTCCGGCGAGATCACCAAGGACAAGGGCATCGATATTCAAGTCGGCAAGGACCGCTAGCCGGCATTGGATTCCCGGTACGGTTTTGTTACCGTGGGCGCCCCAAGCGAAGGCTGCCCCCCCATGACCCGTGTTCTAATGGGTCTGCTCATCACCCTCTTGTCCGCGAGCATTTCGCCCTGTTTTGCCGAACAGGGCATCACGGAACAAGAGAACAAGCGACTGCATGACACGATGCAGTCCTTCACGTTGCCCGCAGACCTCGAAGCCAAGACTTCTCAGCTCCGAAGCACAACCCGCCGCACCCGAAGCCCGGCCCGCCACCGCCGGCGACGACACGGACGGCGACGGGATCGCCGACACGGTGGAGCAGCAGATCGGCACCGACCCGGCCAATCCGGATACCGATGGCGACGCGCTTCTCGACGGCTGGGAGGTCTATGGCGTGAATGGCATCGATCTCCACGCCAAAAATGCCTCGCCGCTGCACAAGGACATCTTCGTGGAGATGGACTATATGCGGCGTCCGACAGCCACCAACGATCTCGCTCCGAGCAAGTCGGTGCTCAAGCGGATCGCTCTCATCTTTGCCGCCAGCCCGGTGAGCAATCCCGACGGGCGCGACGGCATCAACATCCATCTCGAGCTCGGCAATGAGGTGCCGTACGACGACGATCTCAATCCGTCGGAACAGGAGTTCGTCAAGTTGAAGGACGCGAATTTCGATCCCAAGCGCGCTGCCGTCTACCATTACATGATCTGGGCCGACGGCTACGATGGCGATTTGTCGAGCGGTTACTCCTTCGCTCTGCCGGGGTCCGACTTCATCGTCACGCTCGGCAAGTGGAATAATGGCAAAGGCGGCACCGACGCGGAGAAGGTCGGCACCTTCGCGCATGAGCTTGGGCACAATCTCGGCCTTCACCACGGGGGGAGCGAGGACATCAACTACAAACCCAATCACCTCAGCATCATGAATTACTTCTTTCAGACCGACGGCGTCCTCCATGGCAGCAAGCCTGTGTTCGACTACCAGCGCTTTGCCGTCCCGCCGCTGTCGGAAAGCGCCCTGAAGGAGCGCAACGGCCTCGGCGGGGGCGCCGATCTGCGCGATTACAGCACGGTCTATTGGCTGAACCCCGATGCGACGCGGTTGGTGCCGGCCAGCGGCCCGATCGACTGGGATCAAAACGGGAGAATCGATGCGGTTCGCCGCCGCCTCGATCTTAACGACGATGGCGCGTTGTCGGACCTGTCGGCCACGCCAAACGAATGGTCGGTCCTTGTCTACAATGGCGGAAGCATCGGCAAACAGATCGAGATCGCCAGGTTGTTCAGCGTTGCCCGCAGCCAATACCGAAAGGTGAAGGTGCCCGAGTTGACCGAGCAGCAGCGCCGCAAAATCCGCCAAAGCCTGCCGCAACCCTAGCCGTTTAGACGCCCGTTTCGGACTCGGGGAGCAGCACCGCGGCGCCGGTGAGCTCGCCCTTGCGCAAGCGCTCGAGCGCTTCGTTGGCGGCGGTCAGCGGGATTGGGGTCACGCTGGTCTTGACTGAGAGTTTCGGCGCCAGCGCCAGAAATTCGCGCGCGTCGGCCCGGGTCAGATTGGCGACCGAGCGCAGCACGCGCTCCTCCCACAGAATGTCGTAAGGAAAGCTCGGGATGTCGCTCATGTAGATGCCGCCGCACACCACGACGCCGCCTTTGCGCACGGCGCGCAGCGCGGCAGGCACCAGCGCGCCTACGGGCGCGAAGATGATCGCCGCGTCGAGAACTTGCGGCGGCGGCATGTCGGAGCCTCCAGCCCACGCGGCGCCGAGGCTCGAGGCAAAGTCTTGCGCTTGCCGGTCGCCGGGCCGGGTGAAGGCATAGACCTCGCGGCCTTGTGCGCGGGCCACTTGCGCCACGATATGCGCCGCCGCGCCGAAGCCATAGATGCCGAGGCGATGCGGATCGCCCGCAAGCTTGAGCGAGCGGTAGCCGATCAGCCCCGCGCAAAGCAGAGGCGCGGCTTCGGCGTCGCTATAGACGTCAGGCAGCTTAAAGGCGTAGCGCGCATCGGCGACCGTATAGCCGGCATAGCCGCCGTCGATCTGGTAGCCGGTGAAGCGCGGGTTGTCGCAGAGATTCTCCTCGCCGCGGCGGCAATAGAAGCAGGTGCCGTCGGTCCAACCCAGCCACGGCACACCGACGCGATCGCCGATGGCGAACTCAGCGACGCCCGGCCCGAGCGCCGCCACGTGGCCGACGATCTCATGCCCGAGCACCAGCGGAAGCTTGGGCTGCGACAGCTCGCCGTCGAAGATATGCAGATCGGTGCGGCATACCCCGCAAGCGGCGACCTTGATGAGGATCTCTCCGGGTCCAGGCTCCGGCACCCTGAGTGAGACGGCTTGGAGCGGCATGCCAGCCCGCTCGAGCACCATCGCCTGCATCTCCTGCGGGATGGTCATGCGAGTCCTGGGCTCCTCTCGTTGTCGGCTTGCGCTATCGCGCTTATCCCGTTCGGCCGGCGTCCTTGCACGAGACGGTCTCGCCGAAATCCGCAAGCGTGATCGTCTGCTGCCGCTCCGGCGGGAGCTGCGACAGGATCGCCGCGGCAACGAAGCAATAATATCCCGCCAACATCAACGTCCGGTCCTCGTTCGAGCGGAAGCGTGCTGCTCGCTCGATCCTGTCGATCTGCGCTAGCGCCGCTTGCGTGACCTGGCGCAGCGCCGCCATGACCGAGGCCGGCGTTGCTTGCGTTACTTGGTCGAGCAACGCGTCAACCGCGCCGGCGTTCAGCTTGACCAACAGGCGGCAATTGTCGCCCGCCAGATAGTCCTGATAGGCCTGCGATCCCGCCTCGGGCGCGAGCACTCGCTTCTGGATGTCGACGAGCGCCAAGGCGAGGCCGCGCAAGTCGCTCGAAGCCGCCGGATCGGCGAGCAGGGCAGCGACCTGCTGGCGATAAGCCTCCCAGCGCTCGGGCGCGATCGGCATCGGCGAGGACGATGCGGCGAACGCGACGAGGTCGCAGCCTTCGATATTCTTGAAGGCCTGCGCCGGGCCCGCGCAGAGCTCCACCGCAATGGCGGCGGAGCACGCGAGCAGACGAAGGGCGCGTCTCACTCGAGCGTCGCGCGGAGTTGCTCGAGTTGCGAGGATCGCGCCGTTTGTGGGTTCAGCTGGTAGCGGTAGTAACCGACCATGTCCCGCACGCGCTGGAACTGCTGCGGCGTGAAACGCTTCATGCAGGCGTCGTCGGTATAATCCATGTAATTCTCGACGGGGTCGTAGCGCGTCTCGCCCGGACACGCGGAAGGCTGGTGAACAGGGCAGCCAAACGCGGATCTCGCCTCAAAAGGCGTGTCCTCGATGTCGTCGCCGGGAGCCTCGCAGCCGCCCTGGAAGGTGTGATAGAGGCCGCACCAATGACCGATCTCGTGCACCGCGGTCATGCCGAGATCGAACGGCCAGTTCGGCACAGGATTGGCGGCGTTCGGCAAGCTCGCATGGTGCAGGATGACGCCGTCGATTTCCGGCGCCTGCTTGAGATCCCAGGGGAAGGCGGCAAAGCCCAGAATCCCATTGGCGGGCTCACAGGTAAAGATATTGAGACAGCGCGCGCTATCCTTGCCGAGCGAGGCCTTCATCTCGTTCACGGCATCGGTCTCGATATCGATGCCGAACCACTCGGGATTCTCGTTCAATTCGACGTCGATGGTTTTGAACTGAAGGCCGGTCGGCGCGTAGATCCTGTTCAGCATTGCGATCTGCGCCTTGAGCTGACGCTCCGGGAGATAGCCGCGCTGCCCCTGATGGACGATGTGCCATCGGACCGGAACCGGCGTCGCGCCGCGGAAACTCATCCGATGCGCGCGCAGCGCACCGACGACGCGGTTGGCCTGGATCTTCGCCGCCGGGGTGGGCGGCGGCGTGGCGCAGAGCCGCTTCGGCGCGGCGAGCGTATCCTCGGCAAGCAGTGGATCGATTTTAACGGTGGCGGTGGCCAAGCAGGCACACGCGGTGGACATGAGGAATTCACGCCGATTCACGACAACCTCCCAAATGGTTTGTTCTTGCTGGCAGCGCGAGCCTGGTCCCACCTTAACCAAACCACCGCTGCCGAGGCGGCCGAGATTACCCCATACCTTGAAAGCGCAGGAAGCGTTTTCAGCTTAAGGTTTTGTCACCTTCGAGACGGCTCGCGCGCTGTCTGAGGGTGTCTTCAAGCTGCTTGATCCAGGCCGCGTCCTCGCCTCTGGCCTTACGCATGGCACGGATCAGACCTAGATTGCGCATGGTCGTCTCGAGCTCCCACGAGGCGCGCGCCACGGCGAGCGCATCGCCGAGCCGGTCGTTGGCGTCGTCTTCGTCGCGGGCGAGCACGGCAAGCTCAAGCAGCGTGGCGTGGTCCCAGTAGTCCGGCGCCTTGGCCGCCTTGCGAGCGGCGGAATAGCGAACCACCGGCAGGATCTCGGCTTGGCGCGGGTCGGTCTTGGGCATCATCTCCATCAAGGTCACCGCATTGATGCCGGGATAGGCATCGCGCCAATCCGCCTCGAAGCCGGCGAGATAGGTGTCGATGGCGCTCTTGAGCAGCGCACGCGCCTCGGGCAGGCCCTCTTTCTTGGCGAGGTCCCAGCGGTCCTTGTAGATGCGGCCCAACAACCCATTGGTCTCGCTTGAGGGACCGAACTCGGCGATCACCTCACCCAGCACCTGCTCGGCTTCGGCGAAACGGCCTTCGCGGTTGAGGGCGAAGCCGAGCTGCTCGCGCATCATCTTCGCGCGTTGCAGCGGCGGCGGCATGCGCTGGTAGAGCGCGATCATGGCGGCGTGGGCCTTCACGTCGCGGAGCGAGAGAAACAGGTCGACCACGACGCCGCTCTCGACTTCGAGCAGGTTGGCGAGCGCGGGGTCGTCGGCGACCTTCTTGACTGAGTCCGCTCCCTCCTTCACCGCCGCGCGCAAGCGGTCCTTGTAGCGTTTGGAATAGTCCATCGCCTTGCGGAAGATGTCGGTCTTGGAGTGATCCACGTCCCAGCGCGGCGCGCCTTCGACCAGCTGGAAGATCGGGCTGTCGTCATGCGGATTGCCGCGCGCCGACTCGAGTTGGCTGGCGATCTGGGCGAGCGTGGTTTCCACATCGACAGGCTCGCCGGCGCCGTCGGTCTTGTAGGCGATGCCGCGCACCAGGGCGATGTCGAAGGGCAGCACGGTGCCCTCGGCGAACACGATCACCGTGCTGCGCGGGCGCATCGCGTGGCGAATGCCGAGCTCGTAGAACACGTTGGGATTGGCGCCGGTGATATCGGCCACGGCGTATTGGCAGAGCATCAGCCGCTCGAACATCGGCTTGTGGATGGTCCCGCCGATCTTCTCCTCGTCGGCGCGAATCGGCTCGAGCCCCGAGTGATCGACTGCCGGCCCGATGATCTTGGCGTAGACGGAATCGAAATTGGTGACGCGCCCGGCTGCGTCCATCTTCTTGCCGAACGGCATCAGCACGAAGCAGAGCGGGAGAAGCTGGTCCGAATCTTCCATGGCTGACAGCAGGCGTGATGAATACGGTTATTCGAGGTTGCTCTTGATCGCCGTCTGGATCGCCGCATCGGGGTTGCCGAGCCATTTCTGTTGGCCAGGAGCTGTCAACAAGCCCCAGGCTTGCGCGGCGGCAGGCGCGAACAGCACGTGCAGCTGATTGTCGCCGCAGTCATGCGCCTTGCACACCCAGCCGAGCGTGTAGGTCGCGTTGCCGATCGGAACGTCCTTGGACGGGCTCGAAGGCCCGTCGAAAGTCTTGGCGTAATTCTTGACCCAAGCGGGGACGCTGGCGCTGGCGAGCATGGCGTTCCATGCGGTGAGATAAGGCTTCTGCTTCAGCAAATCGAAGAGATAGGGGCCAGATGCCTCGCCGGCGGCGCGAGCGGGCGCGCCGCAAAGCAGCAGCGCGATGACGATCAGCGTTCTTGTGATCACCGGGCTCTCCATCAGTTGAGCGACGGAGCGATCATAGCCGGTTTGCTAGTGACGGACGAGCGGCCAGCCTTGCAGGCTCGGGCGGAGCGGCATAACCAGCGCTTGGTCGCGCTCGTAAGCGCCGGAGGGGCGCGCGGTCAAAGGCCCGGTGAGGCGCCGCTCAGGCACGAACGTGGATGCCCGCCACAGCGCCTCGAAGGCGAGGCGTCCCAGCCGCGCCGCATCGGCGGCGTGCTCGTCGAACAGGGTGAGCGCATTGCGCCGGTCGGCATCGCGGCGCATGGCATCGCCCGACCAGCACATCGCCTCGCCATAAGTCACTTGCTCATGCGCATCGAGCAGGCGCGGATTACGCGCCCAGCGAATCAATTCGGCGGCGGTTTCGCGGGGGGCCAGTTCCGAGATGGCGGTGAAGAGTTGTCGCAGCTCGTCCTCGGGCTCGATATTGGCGAGGATCACCCTGACGCGCATGCCATAGCGCTGCAGCGCACCCTTCATGCCGACCAGAGCCTTGGCCGGGTCTGAACCGGCCGAGCGCAGAATCATGGTGAGGGAGGCGCCGGTTGTGGCACCTTCGATAAAGCGCGACATCATTTGCAGATGCCGGCGAAGCTCGCTCTGTCTCAAATCCCTCGTACTTTCCGAACCGACCACAACGCGCATGTTCCCCCTCGCATCTGTGGATTTGGCTGACAGGCAGACGCTATGGCGCTTCGCCTTTGCCCTGCTATGAATAGCCTCAACAGGGTTAAGGAAGGCTTGACTGCAGTACTGTTTCGATGCGCCACGCGTTACGCCTCTGCCGGTTTATGGCTGTTTGCCCTTGCTACGGGGGTCGGTAAACGCGGACGGCGCACCTTATCGCCGTCCGAATCGGAACCGCCGCCCGCCTCCAGGCGGCCGTTCGCGAATCGCTCGTCTCGATCGCCGAGGGACCGAGGAATCAAAACCTTGATGAAGGAGACTGGCTCTACGCTCGAGAAGTTCGCGCGAAAGCGCTCGAGCCGTCGATGATGGAATTCAACCGCACCGATGGGACGGTCGAAGCGCGCGCCATCGGATGGCGGCACAGGGGGCCCAAACATAGCCTGATCGTACTCCCAACGCGTCGATCGGCTGCTTCCGCCCCCCAGCGTTCCGATCGTCTACTCGACCGTCACGCTCCCAGTTAAACAAGGCCAATTCGTGACGTTTGCGGTGCAACTGTCACACCATCCACGACTCTCCGTTGCGTCCCGTATCGGAAGCCCGAAGCGGCGATGCGGCCGGTTGCGTGGCAGCCAATCCTTTACCCGTTGGGTGTAGGCATCTTTCGGCAGGAGCGGCCGCTGCGGCGAAGGGAATTGCGAGATGGTGCCTTGGCTGGTGTTGATCGGCGGTCTCCTGGTGCCGAGCGCCGCGTTTTTGTTGTGGAGCTGGCGGGGCCATCGCAACGACATGGCGCTGATGCGCGCGACCGAGACGACGCCGGCGGCGCATGTCGCTCAGCTCCCGCCCGGGAGCCTGGTCGAGGTCAAGGGCAGGCTCCGCTGCGCAACGCCGGTGACCGGCGAGCTGTCGAACGCCGCTTGCGCGCATTTCGTCTCGACGGTGGAGCGCGATTACGAGTTTTACGAATATGACGCCCATCGCCAGACCTCCTGCTGCAAGCGCAAGACCGAGATCGTCAAGACCACCACGCTGTTCGCGCCATTCGAGATCGAGGACGCGAGCGGCAGGGCGCGGGTGTTGCCCGAGCTCGCGGTCATCGAAGGGATCGAAGCTGTCGCCCGCGAGGATCTGCGCCGTCAGGCGGCGGAGGGCGAGAGCGTGATGCAGACCGCGCTCGGCACCATCAACAATACCGATCGGACGCTTTGCGTCCGCTACCGGGAGATGCACCTGCCGCTCGACGTCGAGATTTATGTGCTCGGCGTGATTGGCGAGGACCGTTGCATCGGCGCGCCGCCGCAAGGCGCCAACGGGCAGCGCTTCCTCATCAGCGTCAACTCGGAGGAGGCGCGCGCGGCTGACCTCAGCAGCAAGAGCCGATGGATGCTCGGGGTTGGCGTGGCCTGCCTGGCCGGTGCGGTGGCTTGCCTCGGCTCGGCGGTTTGGCTGGCGCGCCAAGGCCTCGATCGGCCGGCACCGCCGCAAGATGTCCTGCAAAGCGAGAGCTGGCGGTGACAAGACGGTTGGTCTTGGCGGTAAGCAGGACTACATAACCCCATCATGACCGAAACTCCCAGCAAAGAGCGCGTGCTCGAAGCGCTGAAACGGGTCAAAGGCCCCGACCTCGGCCCCGACATCGTCAGCCAAGGCCTCGTCTCCGAGATCGTCATCAACAAGGGCAAGGTCTATTTCGCCATCTCCGTCGATCCCGGCCGCGCGGCCGAGCTCGAAGCCTTGCGCCAAGCAGCCGAGAGCGTGGTGAAGGCGCTTCCCGGTGTCGACGGCGTGGCTGTGACGCTGACGGCAGACCGTTCGCCCGGGGCCGCGCGAGGCGGCAATGGCAATGGCAAGGGCCAGGCACCGGCGCCGCAAGGGCCGGCCTTCACGCAACCGGGTGCCGCCCGCGATGCGCGCCACCGCCCCGGCGGGGTGCCCGGCGTCGCCCATATCATCGCGGTCGCCTCGGGCAAAGGCGGCGTCGGCAAATCGACGACCGCGGTCAATTTCGCCATCGCGCTGAAGGATCGCGGCCTCAAAGTCGGTATCCTCGACGCCGATATTTACGGACCGTCGATGCCGCGCCTGCTCGGCCTGAAGGGTCAGCCGCAGCAGATCGACGGCAACAAGCTCGCGCCGATGGAGGCTTACGGACTGAAGGTGATGTCGATGGGCTTCCTGGTTGACGAGGAGACGCCGATGATTTGGCGCGGGCCGATGGTGATGTCGGCGCTGTCGCAAATGCTGAAGGACGTCGCCTGGGGCGAACTCGACGTGCTCGTGGTCGACATGCCGCCTGGCACCGGCGACGCGCAGCTCACCATGGCGCAGCAAGTGCCGCTGGCCGGCGCGGTGATCGTCTCGACCCCGCAAGATCTCGCGCTGATCGACGCGCGCAAGGGGCTCAACATGTTCCGCAAGGTGAACGTGCCGGTGCTGGGCATCGTCGAGAATATGAGCACCTTCATCTGCCCGCATTGCGGCGAGGCTTCCAATATTTTCGGCCATGGCGGGGCGAAGAGTGAAGCCGCGCGGCTGGGCGTGCCGTTTCTCGGCGAGGTGCCGCTCACGCTGGCGATTCGCGAGACGTCGGACGAGGGCCGTCCGGTGGTGGCGAGCGATCCCGGCTCTCCGGCCGCGCAAGCCTATCGTGAGATCGCGGCGCGCGCTTTCGCCGAGCTTGGGCGGAAAGCGTCTGGCGCGCGTGACGCCCCGCGGATTGTGATGGAAAGCTAAAGGCTTGGACAGCGGGGTGCGACTCAGCTAACTCGGATTCGGCGTAAGCGAGTGCACTGAGGCAATTTTTTTCGCTGATCGCTCCGTGATCGACCTAAAACAAATCACAATTCCGGTGTTTCTCATCTATGCCGGCGTTATCCACGTCATCGGCCTCGCCCTGCTGTTGCCGATGATCGTCACGCTGCCCGGCCCGGGGAGCATGATCGCGCCCAAGGGCACTCCCATCGCCGTCGATCTCGATGCAGCGGAGGCGGATCCGGACCAGACCGCCGCTCTGTCGGCGCCGGCCGAACCGGTCGAAGACAAGGCTGCGCTTCAAGCCGCGCCCGAGCCCGTCGCGCCCGCGCCAAAAGCTGACGCCAAGCCCGACGTGCCGCGGACTCTCGCCAATGCTAGCCCCACGGCGCAGCCGGAGCAGCCCGTGGTTGCCGCGCCTCAGGGCAAGGCCCAAGCCAGGCCCGCCGCCGCAAACTCCAGCAAGTCGGTGAAGAAACCGGTGGTGCAGCGGAGCGCCAAGCCCGCCGTTCGCCGCTCGGCCAAGAAGGACACTAAGATCGCCCCATTCAGCGGCAGCATGAGCGGGCTATTTACGCCGGGCGCGCCCGCCAAGCGGAAATGATCGGGGGAGGCTAGGCGGCGCTGCTGCGTGCCGCCGTGATCGAGGTCACGTTGCCTTCCGGCTTCACGCCGGTTTGGGCTGCGCCGGGGTAGCCGTAGAGGAAGCCCTGCACTTGCGGGCAGCCGAATTCGCGCAGCATCGCCGCCTGCTCCTCGGTCTCGACGCCCTCGGCGGTGATGATCACGTCGAGCGATTTGCCGAGCGCGATGATGGTCTTGACGATCGCCCGCACGGCCGGATCGCGCGTCATGTTGCGAATGAACTGGCGGTCGATCTTGATCTTGGAGAAGGGAAAGCGCGCGAGATAGCTCAAGCTCGAATAGCCGGTGCCGAAATCGTCCATGGCGATGGCCACGCCGAGCTGACGCAAGCGGTTGAGCTTGCCGAGCACCTCCTCGGTGTCGTTGATCAGAAGATTCTCGGTGATCTCGAGCTCAAGCCGTTCCGGCGGCAATCCCGTCTCCCTGAGGACTTCGTCGACGGTCTCGGCGACGTCGCCGTCGCGGAACTGCGCCGGCGAGAGATTGACCGAGACAAACAACGGCTCCGCCCATTTGGCCGCGTCGGTGCAAGCGCGCCGCAACACCCATTCGCCGAGCGGAACAATGAGACCGGTATCCTCGGCCACCGAGATGAAATGCCCCGGGGCGATCTTGCCGTGCACCGGGTGGTGCCAGCGGACCAGCGCCTCGGAACCGCATTGACGCTCGGTGACGAGGTCGTATTGCGGCTGGTAGACGACCTCGAACTCCTCGCGTCCGAGCGCGAGCCGCAGCTCGTGCTCGACCAGGCGGCGGCGTTGCAGCGCCTTGTCCATGCTGTGCTCGAAGAAGCACATGCGCTGGCCGCCGTCCCCCTTGGCGCGGGCGAGAGCGATACCGGCATGGCGCAGCACCGTCGCCGATGTGTCGCCGTCGGCGGGGGCAAGCGCGATGCCGACGCTGGTGGTCACCAGCATCTCCTTGCCGGCGACCTGAAGCGGGCGGCGCAAAGCCTCGACCAGACGGTTCATAAAGGCCATGACGTCGCCAAGATTGGTGACGTCGACGAGGGCAATGGCGAATTCGTCGCCGGCCAGCCGCGCGATGAGGTCGTTCTCGCGCAAGGTCGCCTGGATGCGGCCGCCAATATCGCGTAGCACCTGATCGCCGCCGCTGTGGTCAGCCGCTTCGTTGATCTCCTTGAACTTGTCGATGTCGAGGCAGAGCACGGCGATATGTGTTCGGTCGTGCTGCATGCGGCCGATCGCTTCGGCGAGACTGTCGACAAACGCCTTGCGATTGGCGAGGCCGGTGAGGGCGTCGTGCTCCTCGAGGTAACGAACTTGCTCCTCGGCCTTGCGTCGTTCACGTCCGCGCATCCATGCGAAGGCGGCGGGCACGCCGATGCCGGCGCCGAGCAAGGCGAGCGTGATGCCGACCACCCAACTGAAATAATTGGAGAGCACGGCGGCTTGGTCGCTCTGGTCGAGATAGACGACTAGCGTGCCGCGGGGTTCACCGTTCACCGCGAGCGGCAAAGTGAGCGAGGCAAAATTGGTCGGCTCGGCGCCGTCCTGAGTCTTATAAAGGGCAATCGAAGGCGCTTCGCTGGATGGTTTCGCCAGCAGAGTGGCGAACTCATCGTCGAGCTTCAAACCCGCGAGCCCGCTGGTAAAGGCGAGGTTGCCTTTCTGATCGTGGAGCTCGTAGCGCAGCACGCGATGGCTGTAGCCCCATCTGTTGAGAATGTCGGCGAATTGCGTCGTGAACGAAGGGCTTGAGAGTGCATAGAACAGAGTGTCGGGCTCGTTCAGCATCTGCACTCTAAGCCGCTGCGCCCCGGTGAACGCCTCGCGCTCGAGCTCGTAGCGGCTGATCTTGCCGGGCGCAACAAGGGCTGCGGACGCGATCAGGGCGCTGAGCACCACCAATCCCGCCCAGTACCAATGTTTCTTGAGCGACGCCAAACCCGACATGACGGCCGGAGTCTGCGCCGCGATGCGTTAAGAACGGGGAAAGCTGTTTGCTTAACAAAGCTTGCCGGCAGCACGAGGCATTGGGGGGCCCACGGAATAAATCGGCGGAACTCCGCGGTTTTCGGGGTTGCTAGCCGCCGGTCAACGACATGGGGCGCCTCACGGCAGGCCGCTCACCCCGGCCGATGACGAAGTCGTGGCCCTTGGGCTTCCGCGCGATGGCGGCGGCGATTGCGGCGTGCAGCGGACCATCCTCCGGGCTCGCCCGGAGGGGGCTGCGCAGATCGGCGGCATCTTCCTGGCCGAGACACATATAAAGCGTGCCGGTGCAGGTGACGCGCACGCGATTGCACAACTCGCAGAAATTGTGGGTCATCGGCGTGATGAAGCCGAGCCTGCCGCCGGTCTCGCGCACGGTCGCGTAGCGCGCGGGGCCGCCCGAACGGTGGTCGATGTCGTCGAGGCTGAAGTGCTGAGCAAGTCGCGCGCGCACCAGCGACAGCGGAAGATATTGCTCGGTGCGGTCGGCGCCGATCTCGCCCATCGGCATGGTCTCGATCAGCGTCAGATCGAAACCGCGGCCATGCGCCCAGCGCATTAGATCCTCGATCTCATCCTCGTTGACGCCGCGCAGCGCGACGGTGTTGATCTTGATTGCCAGGCCAGCGCTCGCGGCCGCGTCGATGCCGCGCAGCACCTGCGCGAGGTCGCCTCTGCGAGTGATGTCTCTGAACTTGGCGGGGTCGAGCGAGTCGAGCGACACGTTGATGCGGGCCACGCCGCACGCGGCAAGCGCCTCGGCGTGCTGCGCCAGCTGGCTGGCATTGGTGGTCAGCGTCAGCTCGTCGAGGCCTCGGCCCAGATGCCGCGACAACCGCTCGACCAGCCACATGATGTTCCGCCGCACCAGCGGCTCGCCGCCGGTCAGCCTGAGCTTGCGCACGCCGCGCGCGACGAAGGCGCTCGCCAGCCGGTCGATCTCCTCAAGGGTCAGCAGATCCTGGCGCGGCAGGAAATCCATGGTCTCGGCCATGCAATAGACGCAGCGGAAGTCGCAGCGGTCGGTGACCGAGACGCGCAAATAGGTGATCCGCCGGCCAAAGGGATCGATCAAGGACTGGTCGGTCATGCCTGTTCGCCGTCCTCGCCTTGGGCTCGGGCCTTGCGCTTGCGGCTATAGGCCTTGGCGCTCTTGACCACGCGCTTGCGGTAGAGCGGCGTCGCCAGCGCGGCGGCTGACGCGCTACGGCGTTTCACTGCGGTCTTAGCCTTCATTTTGCGGCCGGGTTTCTTTTTCGGTCTGGCGCGGGCCTTCTGTGAGGTGACCGGCATAGGGTTTCGTCTCTAATATAGGCGCTTCGCCTTTCCATAGCATGGGACGAGGCGCTTCAGGAGGCCAAGGATGGACGAGCAACGGTTCAACATGTCGCTACGCAAATACCTTAAAGAGGTGGGGGTCAGCTCGCAGCAGGAGATCGAGCGCGTGGTGCGCGAGGAAAAGCTCGGCGGCAAGGGCAAGTTGAAGATGAAGATGGTGCTGACGGCCGCCGGCACCGGGCTCAATCATGTGGTCGAAGGCGATATCGACGTTGGCTGAGATGGGCGGGGCGTGACGATGGCAGAGTCGTGGCCGACCGAGCTCAGGCTCGACAAGGACAAGCGCGTCCTCACCGTGAGCTTCGATGACGGGAAAAGCTTCGAGCTCCCCGCCGAGTTGCTGCGCGTGCTGTCGCCGAGCGCCGAGGTGCAGGGCCACAGCGAGGCGCAGCGCATCACCGTGGCCGGCAAGAGGAATGTGGGTATCGCGCGGATCGAGCCGGTCGGCAATTACGCGGTGCGCATCGGCTTCGACGATGGCCACGATACCGGTCTGTTTGTCTGGGAATATTTGCGCGAGCTCGGCGAGAACAAAGACACGCGCTGGCAGGGCTATCTCAACGACCTCGCGGCCAAGCGCCTCTCGCGTTGAGCGTCAGGACTTGGCTTCCTTGGCGAGTAGCGCGCGTTTGCGCTCGATACCGCCGCGGTAGCCGGTGAGCGATCCGTTCGACCCGACCACGCGATGACAAGGGATCGCGACGGCGATCGGGTTCGAGCCGCAGGCGCGCCCGACCGCGCGTACCGCTTTCGGCGCATCGATCGCTTCGGCGATCTCGCCATAGCTCGCCGTGCTGCCAACGGGAATGCGGCGAAGCGCTTCCCATACGCGACGCTGAAAGGCGGTGCCGCGAATGTCCAAGGGAAGGTCGAGATCGCGGCGCGGGTCTTCGACGAAGCCGATCACTTTGGCGGCGAGTTGTTCGAAGGCGAGATCGTCGTCGACCAGCCGCGCGCGCGGGAATTGCTGCTTGAGGTCGCGCGCAAGGCTGGCAGCGTCGTCACCGAACAAGATAGCACAGACGCCTTTGCCGCTCGCGGCGATCAGCACCAGACCGAGCGAGCTCTCGGCGATCGCGAACTTGATCTCCGCGTCGGGGCCGCCGGCGCGGAATTGATTTGGCGTCATGCCGAGCGTCTCCGATGAGGTGGCGTAGAAGCGGCCGTTGGAATTGAAACCAGCGCCGTAGATTGCCGCGGTCACCGTGGCGCTGCGGCCAAGCTCCTCCCGCACGCGCTTACTTCGATGCGCGCTGGCATAGGCCTTGGGGGTCACGCCCAGCACCGATTTGAACACGCGATGGAAATGATAGGGGCTCAAGCTCACCGCGGCGGCGAGATCGTCGAGCCGCGGCTCCACCTCGGCCGTTTCGATCAGCCGGCAGGCATGTTTCACCTTCTCGGCGTGTTGTTGGACGAAGGAAGGCTGGTTCGGCTTGCAGCGTTTGCAAGGCCTGAAGCCGGCGCGTTCTGCTTCGATAGCGGTAGCGAAAAAGCGCACATTCTCCCGCTTTGGACGCCGCGCCGGGCATGAGGGGCGGCAATAGATGCCCGTCGTCTTCACCGAAACGAAGAACCGTCCATCGCAGGCCGCATCGCGGGCGAGGAACGTCGCCCAGCGCGCTTCGTCGAGGCTAGCCGCGTCGGAACGTGGCGCGATCGAGGCTGAGGCTGAAACTGTGCGGCGCATTGGCTTTGTCCTGGGGTCGATTGCTCTGACGTACCAGATAGGCGGCCCGCTCAGCCGGCGCACCCCGATCCTTGCGGTCAAACTCGTGCAAGCATACCCCCGCCGCCGCCCCAGGCAATCGCTAGAGCGGGGTTTTGCCGCCTTGCCGCATCTCGCTATGCGGCAGCTCGACCCGGTAAAGCATTCCCTCGCCGCCGTCGGTTAGGAGATAGAGTACGCCGCTCGGATCGATGCGCACGTCACGGATGCGGCCGAGCTGGGAGCGCAATAGGCGTTGCTCGTGCAGCACGCAATTATCGGCGAGACTGAGCTGCACCACCATCTGACCCCCCAAAGCGCCGATCCAGATCTCCGTGGTGGAGGGCTCAGTCTCGACCGCAAGGCTCGACGGTGCGATCGAGAACGGCACCCAATAATGCACGGGCAGCTCGGTGCCCGGCTGTTCGCTGTTCACGGCGATCGACCGGCCGGAATAATCCACGCCGAAGGTGGCGATCGGCCAGCCGTAGTTGCCGCCGCGCACGATAAGATTGAGCTCGTCGCCGCCCTGCGGCCCGTGCTCGTCCGACCACAATTGTCCCGTCGCGCGATCGAAAGCGAGGCCTTGAGGATTGCGGTGTCCATAGCTCCAGATCTCCGGCCGCGCGCCCGGCGTCGATCGGAACGGGTTGTCGTCGGGCACGGTGCCGTCGGTCTTGATGCGAATGATCGAGCCGGCGGTGTTGGAAAGATCCTGCGCACGCGCAATGTCCCAGCGGTCACCAAGGGAAAGAAACAGATAGCCGTCGCCGGTCAGGGCCATGCGTCCCCCCAGCATCTCGGGCCTCGGGCCCGGGCTCCCCTCGAAGATCACCTGCTGGTGGACCAGCCTCTCTTGCTGGGCGTCGAACCGGGCGCGGAGCACCTTGACCGTCGAGGCCGATTCTTCACCCTGGAGGAACGACAAGTAGATGATGCCGTTCTCGGCGAACTCGGGATCGAGGGCGACGTCGAGTAGTCCGCCGTGGCCCACGTAAAGCACAGGAGGCGTCCCGGAGACTTGGTTGGTGCCAGCTTCGGGCCGGACATGCTGGAGCCGGCCCGGCCGTTCCGTCACGAGGAACGAGCCATCCGGCAGACGCGCCAGGGCCCACGGCACCTCGAACGGTCCAGCGGTCCGCACCGCGGCAACAGCGCCTTCGGCCAGCACGAAGCCCGCCTCCGCGTCGGGTCCTGTGGTCCAGCTCTTTGATGGCGGACAGGCGCACGCGGGGGCCATACCATGCGGCGCGAGAAGGACGGCGAAGATCAGGCACGTTGCTACAGACCGCATGACACTCCCCCGATTTCAGCGGTTTGACGGTATCGGCTAGCGGAAGGAAAAGCGTTGAGGTGGGCTTGCATGCCTATGGCGAAGGGCTGAGCGTGCACTATATCAGCAGGATGGAAGTCATGACGACGGTGGGGTTTTCGTCATAAGACTGTCACGCAAGACCTTCAAGCCCGTCGCAAAAGCGTGTTATTCCGAAGGCAATCATAGCGATAAGTCACATCGCGATTGGTCCGGACAGGCGGGGAGAAACCATTGAGCGATCAAGCAGAACCGAGCGCCCGGACGCTTGAGCCGAGCCTTCTGGTCCGGATCGGCAACACCGTCCTGCGGCCGTTCTACGAGATCGGGGCGCGGCTCAAGGCGGCCCTGTGGCTGATCGTCGCCGTCGGCGTGATCATGGCCTCGCTGGTGCTGATCGCCGGTCTCTCCAAGGCCTTCGCCCTGATCGGCTTCGTCAGCTTCGTCGCCTCCGTGGTGCTGTTGCCCCGCCCCGACGGCGACCAGGCGGTTGCCGGCGCGCTCGATCGGCCCTCCGCCGTTTCGCGTACGACTTCGGCCATGCATCTCATGGCCGATGCGCTACCCGACCCGGTGATCGTGCTTAATCCGGCGGGGCACGTGCTGTTCTGCAACGCTCCGGCGCGCGGCCTGTTCGCGTCCTTGCGCGAAGGGAGCCACATCTCATCCGTGATCAGGACGCCCGAGTTCCTTGATGCCGTCTCCGGTGCGCCAGAGCGTGGCCGCGCCGTCACCGTGACCTATGCCGAGCGCGTGCCGGTCGGCCGGCGCATGGCGGCGACCGTGGCGCCGCTGAAACGAGGCAGCGAGCGTGGCGGCAACATTCTCGTCTTGCTGCGCGACCTTACCGAGGGCGAGCGCATCAACCAGATGCGCGCCGATTTCATCGCCAATGCCAGTCACGAACTCAGGACGCCGCTCGCCTCGCTGCGCGGTTTCATCGAGACGCTGCAAGGCACGGCCAAAGAGGATACCGGCGCACGGGAGCGCTTCCTGCCGATCATGGCCGAGCAGGCCTCGCGCATGACCCGGCTGATCGATGCGCTGCTTTCCTTGAGCCGGGTCGAGATGAACGCGCATGTGCCGCCGTCCGACCTGGTCGATCTCAACGACGTGATCAATCACACCAAGGATACGCTCGAGCCGCTGGCGCGCGAGACGGGGTTCCGGCTTGAGGCGGGGCGCTTCCAGCGGCCCGCGATCGTGCGCGGCGACCGCGACGAGTTGCTCCAGGTGATGCAGAACCTGGTGCAGAACGCTTTCAAATATGGCGAGCGAGGCGGCCAAGTGCGGATCGAGGCGAAACACATCCCTTCGCTTGGGCGCCAGTCTGGCCGCTACGCCATTGCCGTGGTCGACAACGGGCCGGGCATCGCGCCCGAGCATTTGCCGCGGCTGACCGAGCGTTTCTACCGGGTCGACGTGGCGTCGAGCCGCGAGAAGGGCGGTACGGGTCTTGGGCTCGCGATCGTCAAGCACATCCTCAATCGCCATCGGGGCGAACTCGCCATCGCCTCGAAGCCGGGCAAGGGCTCAACCTTCACGGTCATGCTCAACGAGGCTCGCGCGAGCCAGGCGGACAAGGCCGCCGCGAGCTAGGGCGGCCCGCTTTCCACAGCCGGTCGCCTCGCATTTATGCCCGGTTCCGGGGCTGTCACCCAACTGTCATATAAGTGACATAGTAGCTTTATTACGCAGCGGTAACGCTCGCCCGGAGGTCGGGGAAGGGTCCCCGGCCCGTATGGTCCTTGAGGGACCGTTATCTCCACCCCTAAGGGAGAGCGAAAATGAGGGTTCTGTCTTATGCGGCAGCTCTGAGCTTAGCCGCAGCGTTCACAATTACCACGGCCCAGGCAGCCGATCTTTCGGGTGCCGGCGCGACCTTCCCCTATCCGATCTATGCGAAATGGGCCGATGCCTACAAGAAAGAGACGGGCGTCGGGCTCAACTATCAGTCGATTGGCTCGGGCGGCGGCATCAAGCAGATCGAAGCCAAGACCGTGACGTTCGGCGCCAGCGATAAGCCACTGCCTGGCGACGAGCTGGACAAGTTTGGCCTCGCCCAGTTCCCGATGGTCATGGGCGGCATCGTTCCGGTCGTCAATCTCGAGGGCATCAAGCCAGGCGAATTGGTGATCGACGGTCCGACTCTCGCCAAGATCTTCATGGGCGAGATCACCAAGTGGGATGATGCCGCGATCAAGAAGCTCAATCCGGACGCCAAACTTCCTTCGAGCGCGATTGCCGTGGTGCATCGCTCCGACGGATCGGGCACCACGTTCAACTTCACGTACTATCTGTCTGACGTCAGCGCCGACTGGAAATCGAAGGTCGGCAGCAACACGTCGGTGGAGTGGCCGGTGGGTATCGGCGCCAAGGGCAATGAAGGCGTCGCCAACAACGTGGCCAATACCAAGGGCTCGGTCGGCTATGTCGAATACGCTTATGCCCTGCAGAATAAGCTGACCCACACCAACATGGTGAACAAGGCGGGCAAAAACGTAGCCCCGACCGCAGAGTCGTTCCAGGCTGCGGCCGGAGGGGCCGATTGGTCGTCGCAGCCCGGCTTTGGCGTCATTCTCGCCAACCAGCCAGGTGACGGGTCTTGGCCGATGACGGCAGGAACTTGGATCCTGATGTACAAGCAGCCTACGGATACAGCCGCCTCGTCCGAAGCGCTAAAATTCTTCGCTTGGGCCTACAAGAACGGCGGCAAGATGGCTGCGGAACTCGATTACGTTCCCATGCCTGACAAGGTGGTCGAAGAGGTCCAGAAGATGTGGTCCGCGGACATCAAGGACTCTTCAGGCAAGCCTATCTTTGCCATGAATTAAGTCACTTCGCGAGGATAGGGGCGGGTCCGCCGCTCCTATCCTCGTCTTTTCGCTTAAGGCGCCACAAGCGCGCGGGATCGGTCTAGAGGTAGACGAGATGACAGGAGCAGCCGTCGCGGAGAGACATCTCACGCTCGTCCACGACGAAGCCAAGCTAGCCAAGACGCTTCGCCGCTTCCATCGCGACGACCGGATTTTCAAAGCCATCACCCTGAGCGCAGCCGTTACCGTGTTGGTGCTGCTCGCCGGCGTGATATTCGCGCTGGTGCACGGCTCCTTGCCTGCCTGGCGCGCCTTCGGCTTCGGTTTCTTCACCTCGCAGAGCTGGAATCCGGTCACTGAAAAATTCGGCGCACTGCCGGCGATCTACGGCACGGTGCTCACCTCCTCCATCGCCATGCTGATCGGCGTTCCCATCAGCCTCGGCATTGCGATCTTTCTCACCGAGATTTGTCCCGAGCGTCTGCGGCGGAGCATCGGCATCGCCATCGAGCTGCTGGCCGGCATTCCGAGCATCATCTACGGCATCTGGGGCTTGTTCGTGTTCGCGCCCTGGTTCCAGAGCCACGTGCAGCCATTGCTGATCGACACCTTCGCCAACATTCCCGTGCTCAACCAGCTGTTCGCTGGGCCGCCTTACGGCATTGGCATGCTGACGGCGGGGCTGATCCTCGCCGTCATGGTGCTTCCGTTCATCACCTCGATCACGCGCGAGGTGTTCGACACCGTTCCGCCAGTGTTGAAAGAGGCGGCTTACGGCATCGGCTGCACCCGCTGGGAGGTCATGCGACGCGTGGTGATCCCCTATACCAGAGTCGGCATCATCGGCGGGGTGATGCTGGGGCTTGGCCGCGCGCTGGGCGAAACCATGGCGGTGACCTTCGTCATCGGCAATGCTCACCGCATCGTGCCTTCGATCCTGGCGCCGGGAACGACCATCTCGGCTTCCATCGCCAATGAATTCACCGAGGCGGTGGGCGATCTCTACACCTCTTCGCTGATCGCTCTCGGCCTGATCCTGTTCTTGATCACCTTCATCGTGCTCGCCGCGGCGAGACTCATGCTGATGCGGATCGCGCAGAAAGCGGGGAACTAGCCATGGCAAACGTGGCGGTAACCGCCAAATATCACCGCCGGCGTTGGCGCAATCGCATGGCGACGGCGCTTTCGATCGGCGCCGCGGCCTTCGGCATGACCTGGCTCGTGTTGATCTTGCTGGTGCTGGTGGTGAAGGGCGTCGGGGGTCTAACGCCCGCGGTCTTCACCGAGATGACGCCGCCTCCGGGCGGCGCTGGCGGCCTGCTGAACCCGATCGTGGGCTCACTCATCCTCACCATCCTCGCCGTGCTGTTCGGCACGCCGCTCGGCATGCTGGCCGGGACCTACATGGCGGAGTATGGCCGCTACTCCAAGCTCACCATGGTGGTCCGCTTCATCAACGACATTCTGCTCAGCGCCCCGTCGATCGTGGTCGGCCTGTTCGTCTACGAGATCATGGTCGCGCAGATGGGGCACTTCTCCGGCTGGGCCGGCGCCGTCGCGCTCGCCATCATCGTCATTCCCGTCGTGGTGAGGACCACGGAGGACATGCTGCTGCTGGTGCCCAATACGTTGCGCGAGGCCTCCGCTGCGCTCGGCATGCCGCAATGGCTGGTGATCAAGAACGTGGCTTACCGCGCGGCCCGCGCCGGCATCATCACCGGCGTGCTGCTGGCCATCGCCCGCATCACCGGCGAGACGGCGCCGCTGCTGTTCACCGCGCTCAACAACCAATTCTTTAGCTGGAACCTGAATGCGCCAATGGCGAGCTTGCCAGTGGTGATTTTCCAGTTCGCCTTAAGTCCCTACGCAGACTGGCAGCAACTTGCCTGGACCGGGGCTCTTCTTATCACCGTTACCGTGCTGGGCTTGAGCATCTTGGCTAGAGCCCTTTCAGCCAAGAAGGTGCAGCTATAAGTTTTGCAATTCATACCGAACTGAAGGAAACGCCGGCCGCGCCCGCCGAAACCGCCAAGATGGAAGAGAAGGTTTCGATCAAACGGCTGAACTTCTATTACGGAGCCTACCGCGCGCTGGCGGACATCAATGTCGACCTCTACAAGAACAAGGTCACGGCCTTTATCGGTCCTTCGGGCTGCGGTAAGTCCACGCTGCTGCGCATCTTGAACCGCATCTACGACCTTTATCCCAATCAGCGGGCCGAGGGCGAGGTGATGCTCGACGGCGAGAACATCCTCAGCCCCAAGCAGGACCTCAACCTGCTCCGCGCCAAGGTCGGCATGGTGTTCCAGAAGCCGACGCCGTTTCCCATGACCATCTATGACAATGTCGCGTTTGGCGTGCGCCTCTACGACCAGCTTTCCAAGTCGGAGCTCGATGCCCGCGTGCAGGACTCGCTCCAGCGTGCCGCTATATGGGACGAGGTCAAGGACAAGCTCGACGCCAGCGGCCTCAGCCTTTCCGGCGGTCAGCAGCAGAGATTGTGCATCGCCCGCACCGTGGCCATCAAGCCGGAGGTCATCTTGCTGGATGAGCCGTGCTCGGCGCTCGATCCGATCTCGACCGCCAAGATCGAGGAGCTGATCGACGTCTTGAAGCACGACTATACGATCGCCATCGTCACCCACAATATGCAGCAGGCCGCGCGCACGTCCGATTTCACCGCCTTTATGTATCTCGGCGAGCTGGTCGAGTTCGACGAGACGACGAGGATTTTCACCAATCCGAAACAGCAGCGCACGCAGGACTACATCACCGGCCGCTTCGGCTAGGACTGGCAAGCGCCCAGGAGACGCATCGAATGGATAAGCAACACGAGCATATCGTTAGGTCGTACGAGGAGGAGCTTTCCCTTCTCAACAACAAGGTCGCCAAGATGGGCGGTCTTGCCGAGCAGGTGCTCGGGCAGTCGATCGAGGCGCTGGAGCGCCGCGATCCGGAGCTGGCCGCCGCCACCATCAACGAGGACGAGGCGGTCGACGCGCTTCAGCGCGAGATCGAGGAGCAAGCGGTGGTGATGATCGCCCGCCGTCAGCCGCTCGCCTACGACCTCCGCCAGATCATGTCGGCGCTGCGCATCTCCAACGATCTGGAGCGCATCGGCGATCTCGGCAAGAACATCGCCAAGCGCGCCGTGGCCGTGGTCAGCGAGCAGCAACCGAAGCAGCTGATGCTCGGCCTCAAGCACATGGGCGAGCTCGCGCTCGGCCAACTCAAGGAGGTGCTCGACGCCTTCATCGAGCGCGACGCCGACCGGGCGCTCAAGGTCTGGTACAAGGACGAGGAGATCGACGCGATGTACAACTCGCTATTCCGCGAGTTGCTCACCTACATGATGGAGGACCCGCGCAATATCGGGCTCTGCACCCATCTCCTGTTCGGCGCTAAGAACATCGAGCGCATCGGCGACCATGCCACCAATATCGCCGAGACCGTCTATTACCTCGTGCACGGCTCGACCATTACCGACCAGCGCCCGAAGGGCGACACCACGAGCACGACGCCGGTCGCGCTGAAGCGGTCGACGGGGTAGCCCATGCTTGAGATGAACGTCGTGAGCCCAGGAGCCAAGGTGTTGGTGGTCGAAGACGAGGAGCCGCTCGCGCTCCTGCTTCGCTACAACCTGGAGGCTGAGGGCTATTCGGTGGATGTCGTGCATCGCGGCGACGAGGCCGAGATGGCGATCGCCGAAAGCTCGCCGGATCTGATCGTGCTCGACTGGATGCTGCCGGGGATTTCCGGGCTGGAGCTGTGCCGCCGCCTGCGCACCGGCAAGGACAGCCGCACCATTCCGATCATTCTGCTCACCGCCCGCAGCGAGGAAACCGACCGCATCCGCGGACTCACTACCGGCGCCGACGATTACGTGGTCAAGCCGTTCTCGCTGCCCGAGCTGATGGCGCGGGTGCGGGCGATCCTCAGGCGCACCAACCCGGAGCGCATCGCCTCGGTGTTGAGCGTCGGCGATATCGAGCTCGACCGCGAGTCGCACCGGGTGACGCGCAACGGCCGGCAGGTGCATCTGGGGCCGACCGAGTTCCGGCTGCTGGAATTCCTGATGCAAAGCCCCGGCCGCGTGTTCAGCCGGGCGCAATTGCTCGACGGGGTGTGGGGCCGCAACGTTTATGTCGATGAACGCACGGTCGATGTGCATATCGGCCGGCTGCGCAAGGCGATGATGCGCGGCAACGAGACCGATCCGGTGCGCACCGTGCGCGGTGCCGGCTACGCCTTCTCCGACAAGCTGGAAGAAACGGCTTAAGCTCTAACCCGATCGGCGCAAAAATATAAAAGAGGCGCCGCTTGGGCGCCTCTGGTGTTTCTGCCGCATGCTTTTGCTAGGTCGCCGCGCCTAGCCGGAGGCGAAGCGCTTCTCGCGCCGCCGCGCCTGCGCGGGCTGATAGGCCATGCGGGCATGGTGCTCGCAATAGGGCAACGTCCCGCAGCTCTTGCGGCCGCAGAAGTGAAACTCCGGCTCGCCCGGATCGCCGATCGGCCAGCGGCACATCGCTTCCTTCAGCGTCAGGATGCTCGCCCGCTCGTGCAGCGGGATGACCAGCTCCTGTAGCGGCGCCGGCGCGAAATCGGGCTCCACATCGTATTGCGGCTTGAGCGCGTTGGCGCCACGCGTCCCGAACATCAGCGATGGGGCGCGATTGGCGCGCGGCACATGCGTGCGCCGCGGCCTTGGGCTCGAGGAGCGCGAACTGGTCGCCCGCCCCGACAGACCCAAACGATGCACTTTGCCGATGACCGCGTTGCGCGTCACGCCGCCTAAGCGGCCCGCAATTTGACTTGCACTTAAGCCCTCGGCCCAAAGTTTCTTAAGCAGTTCAACCCTCTCGTCAGTCCAGCCCATGGTTTGGCCTCCTCGAATTGAACTCGGAATCCCCCCGTCTGCCTAGAGACGGCGCTAAAAAACTCGAAATTACTGCTGGGTTTTACCGCCCGGGCGCGACGCAGCACCCACGACATCTTGTAGCCGAGCGGTTATACGCTACAATATCCGGAAAAATGCGGCAAGCGTCCGCCACGCTTGTTGTATCCGTTTTCCACCGGAACCAAGTGGATTCTGCCACTTCTCTTGCAAGAACACAAACCCATGCATGTATGGAAAGGTGGACGAGCGTTGGATAAAGCCGTCATGTGCCCCGATTGACACGCTCCGACCGGAGACCTAATGCTCTGAGAATGCTTGCTGCCGCCGGTTGGCGGCAATTTTATTTCAGGACAGCGAAGATCCTATGTCGGCCCTCCTTCCGACCTATGCCCGCAGCGAGCTTGCCTTCGCCCGCGGGGACGGCGCCTATCTCTTCACCGAAGACGGCGAGCGCTATCTCGACTTTGCGAGCGGTGTCGCCGTTACCGCGCTCGGACACGCGCATCCCCATCTCGTCGCGGCCCTGACCGAGCAAGCGAAAAAGCTCTGGCATGTCTCCAATCTGCACCGCATCCCCGAGCAGGAGCGGCTCGGGGCTCGCCTCACCGCGGCAACCTTCGCCGATAGGGTGTTCTTCGCTAATTCCGGCGCCGAGGCGGTCGAATGCGCAATCAAGGCCGCGCGCCGCTATCATTTCAAGCATGGCGCGCCCGAGCGCTACCGGCTCGTCACCTTCGATGGCGCCTTCCATGGCCGGACGCTCGCCACCATCGCCGCTGGCGGCCAGGCGAAGCATCTCGAGGGCTTCGGTCCGCCGGTCGACGGCTTCGACCAGGTGGCTGCGCTCGACATCGACGCGGTCGAGGCGGCGATCGGCGACACCAGCGCCGGAATCCTCATCGAGCCGATCATGGGCGAGGGGGGCATGCGGGAGATCTCCTGGCGTTTCCTTCAGGATTTGCGGGCGCTCGCCGACGAGAAGGGCATCCTGCTGCTGCTCGATGAGGTGCAGACCGGCGTCGGTCGTACCGGGCGCCTCTACGCGCATGAATGGGCCGGCATCACCCCCGACATCATGGCCACCGCCAAGGGGTTGGGCGGCGGCTTTCCGATCGGGGCCTGTCTCATGACCGAGGCGGTTGGATCGGCCATGACCGCGGGAAGTCACGGCTCCACCTTCGGCGGCAACCCGCTGGCCATGGCGGTGGGCAACGCCGTGCTCGACGTGGTGCTCGAGGACGGCTTTCTCGATCATGTCGCAAATATGGGGCTAAGATTGAAACAGCGTCTCGCCGCCCTGAAAGACGAGCATGGCGAGGTGATCGAAGAGGTGCGTGGGCAAGGGTTGATGCTCGGGTTGAAATGCAGGCTGCCGAACCAGAAGCTGATCGAGGCGTTGCGCGCGCGGAAGATGCTGGCCGTGCAAGCCGGCGACAATGTGGTGCGCTTGCTGCCGCCGTTGATCATCGGCGAGGCGGAGGTCGAGCTGGCCGCGACCACCCTCGATGACGCTTGCGTCGCGCTCAAGCGTGACGCGACCGCCCACGCTTAGCCGCAACCCTCATGCGCCGCCGAGCCGCCATGCCACTCAAGCAGCCCCCCAAGCATTTCCTGGATATCGACTCTCTCGATAGCAAGACGCTGCGCGCCATCATCGATCTCGCGGCGGAGATCAAGCGCAAGGGCCGCGTGCCGAAAAGCCTCGAGCTCAAGCCGCACCCGGTGCTAGCGATGATCTTCGAGAAGCCGTCAACGAGGACGCGCGTCTCCTTCGAGGTGGCGATCCATCAGCTCGGCGGCACCTCGCTGGTGCTCAATCCGCAGGACATGCAGCTTGGCCGGGGCGAGACTCTGGCCGACACGGCGCGCGTGCTGTCGCGTTATGTCGATGCGATCATGCTGCGCACCGGGCCGCAGGAGATGCTGACCGAGCTCGCCGCGCATGCCAGCGTGCCGGTGATCAACGGGCTCACCTGCCGCTCGCATCCCTGCCAGGTAATGGCCGACGTGATGACCTTCGAGGAGCTGAAAGGGCCAATCAGAGGCCGCACAATCGCCTGGATTGGTGACGCCAATAACGTGGCGACCTCATGGGTGCATGCCGCGGCACGGTTCGGCTTTGCGGTGCGGATTGCCTCGCCGCCCGCATTCTCCCCGTCGCCCGCTTTGCTCGATTGGGCGAGGAGCGAAGGCGCCTCGATCGCGGTGAGCGACGATCCGCTCGCCGCCGCGCGCGGCGCGGATTGCGTGGTAACCGATGTCTGGGTGTCGATGGGCGACGATGACGCGAACAAGCGCGAAGCGGAGCTTCGTCCGTTCCAGGTCGATGAGACGGTGATGGCGGCGGCGGCGAAAGATGCGATCTTCATGCATTGTCTTCCCGCGCATCGCGGCGACGAAGTGACGGAACAGGTGATCGACGGTCCGCAATCCGCCGTATGGGACGAGGCCGAGAACCGGCTGCATGTGCAGAAGGCGATCCTGGCTTGGTGCCTCAGCGCGAACGGCCTCGCCAAGGGGCGCGGTGGCACGAAGCGGGGGGCCGCGCGATGACGGAGCTTCCGCCGGAAGGGCATGTCGAGCTCAATATCCCGCAGGACGACCTCATCCTGCCGTTCCAGGCCGAGCAGGCCGATGTGGTCGGCCGTCTGGTCAAGCTCGGACCCACGGTCGATTCCATCCTGTCGCGGCATGACTACCCCGAGCCCGTTTCCCAGCTGCTCGGCGAGGCGGTGGCGCTGACCGCGCTGCTCGGCGCCGCGCTCAAATTCGAGGGCAAGTTCATCTTGCAGGCATCGACCGACGGGCCGGTCGATCTGCTGGTCGCCGATTATCAGGTGCCGGGAGGCTTGCGCGGCTATGCGCGGTTCTCGGCCGAGCGCTTAGCCGAGCTCACCCCCGGTGGCCGACTGCTTGGCGAGGGCCATCTCGCCATGACCATCGACCGGGGTGCGGACACCGAGCGCTACCAAGGGGTGGTGCCATTGGAAGGCGAGAGCCTGACCGAGGCGGCGGACACCTATTTCCGCCAGTCGGAGCAGCTTCCAACCTTCATCAGGCTTGCCGTGGCGCGGCATTATCGCGCCGGCAGTGCGGGCGAACGGACCTGGACCTGGCGCGCCGGAGGGTTGCTGGTGCAGAAGCTCACCCGCGAGGGCGGCCGTTCCGGAGGGCGGGAAGCCGCCTTCTCCGAGGAAGATTGGACGCGGGCCAGGGCGCTGGCCGAGACGGTCGAAGATCACGAATTGCTCGATCCGATGCTGCCGCCCGACCGGCTGCTCTACCGGCTGTTCCACGAAGAGCAGGTGCGCGCCTTCCGCGCCATTCCAGTGGAAAGCTATTGCAGCTGCTCGCGGGCGCGCGTCGAGGAGCTGCTGAAGCGCTTCTCGATGGAGGATCTTGCCGAGATGGTGGTCGACGGCGAGATGTGGGTGACGTGCGAGTTCTGCAACCGCCGCTACCAGTTCGATCCCGCCTCTTTCGCCGACGCTTAGGTTCGATCCATCTTAATCTAGCAGCGAGCGTTGGTCACCGCCGGTCAGCAAGGACCTTGGTGGCCCGACACCCTGGGAATGCTAATCGTAACAAAGCCTATGTCGCCAAAATGCAGTTGTTTTGGCATCGCAAAACTTTGAAGTATGTCGATACCCCGTCCATACCGGCACGCCGAGCGGGGCGTGTTTTCCTGATAGATAGGCCGATCCAGAAGTTGGCGATGGTTTCTGTCCTGAACTGTTAGCGTGATGTACTGGTATCCCTTCCAGGTGCCTTTGCCATTGTAATAGTGGTAAGAAAGTACAAAGTATTCCCCGGTGGGAGGAGTAAATCTTTTTTTCCCTCTGGCGCGTTCTTCGTGAATTAAAAGCAGGTAGGCATTATCTATCGTGGCCGATCTGTTATTCTGACCGTCACAGAGGGGTATTATGTTCGGTTGATCAGCGTTAGGACCCTTAAAGTTGAATGTCAGTTCTGTTCGCGACGTCACCTCGACAGGAGCAGACGAACTCGCAAAACACTTTACTGCTTTTGCCGCATAGGTGACCGGACACACGCTCGAAAGGGCTGCGCAGAATGCCAAAGCGCTAACAATTGGCTTGAACATTGATGCTGTCCTCTGAGGTTGTTATTTACCGTTTTACAACTTCATTGTGGGAAGGACAAGGCTCAGTTCATGGTCAAGCGCCGAGCATATCGGCCAGGCCGCTCAGGAAGGCCATGCAGGCCTCGAGCTGGGCGATCGACACATATTCGTCGGCCGCATGCGCCTGGGCGATGTTGCCGGGTCCGCAGATCACCGCGGGACACCCGGCTTGCTCGAATAGTCCGGCCTCGGTGGTGTAGGACACGGCGTGGGTGTGCTTGGCCCCGGTCAATTCCAGCGCCAGCGCGACAGCTTCGGATTGGGGCCGCGCGACAAAGGCGGGCACGCAGCCTTGCGTCTCGGTGTCGACGGCGGCTTCTTGTGTCACCTGTTGCATGCGCGGCAAAAGCGCGGTCTCGGCGAAGGTCGATAGATCACGCGGCACTTCGGCGGGCGCCGCGCTCGGCAGACTCCGCACCTGCCATTGAAACTCGCAATGCTTGGGCACGATGTTGGGTGCGGTGCCGCCTTTGATGGTGCCGACGCAAACCGTTGAGTAGGGCGGCTCGAAGCGCGGATCGTTCTGCTTCGCGGCGATGTCGGCGCCGAGCCGCTCCAGCTCGCCAATCAGGGCCGCGGCGGCGGCGATGGCGTTGACCCCAATCTCGGGCATGCTCGAATGCGCCTCCCGCCCGGTGACGCGCGTGCGGTAGGAGTTGATGCGCTTATGCGCGTCGATCACCTTCATGCAGGTCGGCTCGCCGACGATGACGGCGCGGGGCCGCGGCAGGTCGGCGCCAAGCCGGGCGATCAGCGGGCGCACCCCGGTGCAGCCCACCTCCTCGTCATACGAGACGATGATGTGGATCGGCTCTTTCAGCGTGCGCGACTTGAACAGCGGCACCGAGGCAAGCACACAGGCGAGAAAGCCTTTCATGTCGCAGCTGCCGCGGCCAAAGAGTTTGCCGTCGCGCTCCGTCAGCGTGAACGGGTCGCTGCTCCAGCGCTGGCCTTCCACCGGCACGCAGTCGCTATGGCCGGAAAGGCCGATGCCGCCCGGGCCGGTCTCGCCGATGGTGGCGAACAGATCGGCCTTGGTGCCGTCGGGTGAGGGGACACGCGTCGAGGCGATGCCGTGGCCCTTGAGATAATCCTCGACGAATTTGATCAGCGCGATATTCGACTTGGCGCTGGTCGTATCGAAGGCGACGAGCTTGGCAAGCAGATCCTGCACGCGGGAGGTTTCGGAAGACAGAGCGGGCGTCCCTTGCAGTTCGAGCGTCATGCGGCGGGAAAACGCTCTGCCGACCTCGCGCGGGCCTTCTGCGCCTCGACCTCGCGGTCGCGCGGCGGCGCGGTGGTGACGAGGGAATTGATCAACTCGCGTGCGGCCATGGAGACTTTGTGCACCGCGCGGTCGAAGGCGGCTTGATTTGCCGTTGACGGTCGCGTGAAGCCGCTCAACTTCCGCACGAATTGCAGCGAGGACAAATGGATTTCCTCATCGCTGGCGGGCGGCTGGAAATTGTACAGCGTCTTGATGTTCCGGCACATGGGCGTCCTCGCTAACACGCTGAAACGTGCGGGAAAGGTGGCACAGCGGTTCGGCGCGAGCAAGGCGCCGTCTGAGAGTCACTTGGCCGCGGAGAGCGCCTGGTCGAGATCGGCCATCAGGTCGCCGGCATCTTCCAGTCCCACCGAAAGCCGTACGCTATTGTCGAAGATGCCAAGCTCGGCGCGCGCCTCCGGGTTCAGCCGCTGATGCGTCGTGGTGGCGGGATGAGTGACGAGACTTTTGGCGTCGCCGAGATTGTTGCTGATCTTGATGATCTCGAGCGCGTTCATGCAGCGAAAGGCCGCGTGCTTGCCGCCCTTGACCTCGAAGGCGACCAGCGGGCCGCCGCCTGCCATTTGCCGCTTGGCCAGCTCGGCCTGCGGATGATCGATGCGGCCGGGATAATAGACGCGCGCCACGTCGGAACGCTGGCTAAGGAAATCGGCGATGGCGGCGGCAGAGGCGACATGGCGCTCGACGCGAACGGGCAGCGTCTCGAGTCCTTTCAATAGCACCCAGGCATTGAACGGGCTGAGCGAGGGGCCGGTATGTTTGAGGTAGTTGTGAAGCTTCTCCTCGATGAACTCCTTCGGCCCGAGCACGACGCCGCCGAGGCAGCGGCCTTGGCCGTCAATATGCTTGGTGGCGGAATAGACGACGATGTCGGCGCCGAGCTGCATCGGCCGCTGCAGCAGCGGCGTGGCGAACACATTGTCGACCACGGTCAGCGCGCCGGCCGCTCTAGCGATCTTCGCCACGCCTTCGATGTCGACCAGCTCGAGCACGGGATTGGTCGGGGTCTCGAAGAAGAAGGCGCGCGTGTTGGGTTTCACCGCCTGCTGCCAAGCCTTGAGATCGCGCCCGTCGACCAGCGTGGTCTCGATGCCGTAGCGCGGCAAGAGATCCTCGACGATGTAACGGCAGCTGCCGAACAGGGCGCGGGCCGAGACGACATGGTCGCCGGTCGTTAAATGGCAGAGCAGCGAGGCGGCGACGGCGGCCATGCCGCTCGATGTGCCGCGAGCGGCGTCGGCGCCTTCCAGCGCGCACATGCGCGTCTCGAACATCGACACGGTGGGGTTGGCGTAGCGGCTATAGACATAACCGTCTTCGTCGCCCTTGAAGCGCGCTTCCGCCTGCTCGGCGCTGTCGTAGATGTATCCCGAGTTGAGGAAGATGGCTTCCGACGTCTCGCCGAACTGGCTGCGCAGCGTGCCTTCATGCACGAGCTTGGTCGCCGGTTGCCAGTCTGCGCGCTTGGTTCGATCCTTGTTCGCGACCATGGTCGACTCCACTCTCAAATCCAAATCAGACCGGCCGCATAAAAAAACCCGGACTCTGGCTGCCGCCAAAAGACCGGGATCGGCTTGAAAATCGCCTCGCACGGCCTTTTAGCGACTTGTTTAACGTGGCTGCAAGCCGGCCGGCCAAATCACCACGAGGGGCATTAATGCCCCCGCCGAACGCCTCCCGTCAAGTCTCGGGGCGACAGACGGCAAAGAGAAAGCAAATGACGGCGGCAGCGCCGAGCAAGGTCCGGATGGCATGCAGCCGGTTCCATCTCACGATCAGGGCGCGGGTTTCGGCTCCCGCCGTCACCGGGTCGGCCGCCATCAGAGTAGCGTTGATCGGCTTGATCACCACCAGCGTCCAGGGCCAAGGCGCCAGGATATAGAGCGCGCCGAGGAGGTAGGCCGCGATCCCGGTCTGCCACCAGGCACCAATGCCGAACAGAAATCCGAGCGTCGCCAAGCTTGCCTGCATGGTGAAGCCGCGGCGGTAGGCGGGCTTCCATTCGTTAAGCAGGGCCCTGTCGTCCAGATGAAGCCGGGCGGGCTGCTCGGCGAAATTGATGTAGAACGCCGCACCCGTGAACAGGGAGGCGGCAATGAGGGCGAGATGGCCTACAAGCATGGCAATAGCCTTGGGAAGTGGCGCCAGCACCCCTTGTGAATCCGGGGGAGAAGGCCGAGCTTAGCGTGACGGAAACCCCGGCAGGTGAAAGAACGTAGCATGCAGCCAGCAACCCCGCGCGACAGGCTTTTCGAGGCGCTCCCCGAGGATGCGCGCGCCGAGGCGCCCGCGGAGGGCTCGCGCAGCGTGTTCGCCCGCACCGGCATTCTGCCGAGCCAGGCCATCCGCGCGATGATCGCGGGTGGCGAGATCGCGGGCGCGCCGGAGATCGACACCAACCAGATCCAGCCGGCCAGCCTCGATCTCAGGCTCGGCAAGGTCGCCTATCGCATCCGCGCGAGCTTTTTGCCTGGGCCCGACGCCACGGTGCGCGACAAGCTGGAGGCGCTCAAGTTTCACGAGATCGATCTCACCAAGGGCGCGGTGCTGGAGGTGGGCTGCGTCTATCTCGTGCCGCTGATCGAGCGGCTCAAGCTCCGCTCGACCATCGCCGGTTTCGCCAATCCCAAGAGCTCGACCGGCCGGCTCGACGTGTTCACGCGGTTGATCGCCGACCGTCAGGACGGGTTCGATACGGTGGAGGAGGGTTATTCCGGTCCGCTGTTCGCCGAGATTTGCCCGCGCACCTTCTCCATCAAGGTGCGTTACGGGTCGCGGCTCAGCCAGATCCGCTTCCGGCGCCGCGTCGGCCAGCAGCTCGATGCTGGCGAGCAGCCGGGCCGGGTGGGCGACCGGCGTTTGCGCGAGATCCATTCCGATGTCGGTCTGGTCGAGGGCGAGGCGGCGATCCGCGAAGGTCTCAATTTGCGCATCAGCCTCGCGTCGATCGGGCCGTCTGGTCTTGTCGGCTATCGCGCACGACGCTTTGCCGGGGTGATCGACGTCGATGAGATCGGCGCTTACGATGTCGGGCAGTTCTGGGAGGAGGTGCGGCTCGGCAACGACCGCCGCCTCGTGCTCGACCCGCACGAGTTCTACATTCTTGCCTCGAAAGAAAGCGTGTCGGTGCCGCCCGCCTATGTCGCCGAAATGGCGCCGTTCGATCCGCTGATCGGCGAGTATCGCGTGCACTATGCCGGCTTCTTCGATCCGGGCTTCGGCTATGCCGAAGGCAAGGCGCCCGGCGCCAAGGCCGTGCTCGAAGTGCGCAGCCTCGATATCCCGTTCATTCTAGAGGATGGGCAGATCGTCGGGCGGCTGGTCTACGACAAGCTCACCGACATTCCCGACACGATCTACGGCCAGGGCATCGGCTCGCACTACCAGGCGCAGGGCCTGAAGCTGTCGAAGCATTTCAAGCAGAACTAGCTACGCCGAGCAGCTGCCGCCGCCGAGCACGCAGAACTTGGCGCAATGCGGATGGCAGAGCTTGACCGCGCCAGCATCGAACATCCCGCCATCGGCGCGCGCGGCTTGTGCCAGCGTCGCGCCCATCTCGAAAGCGGGGTCGTATGGCAGCAGCGTGCAGGGGAGCACGGCGGTGGCCGCCGCGCCTTTGCGCTTCACCACCATGCGGCTCGAGGCGCACATCATGTCGTTCGGGTCTTTGTGCAGGATGCCCCAGCACGACTCGGTGATCTCCGGCACCTCGGCACGCAGATCCATCTCGGGGAACAGAATGAGCGCGGTAGCATCGTAAGCATCGATCGGCCACCCGCGCGCGACGCTGAGCGCGGCATAGCCGGCGCGCGCCTCCGCCTCGGCCTCGCCCCAGCAGGTGCGGCCCGCAAGCGCGAGGGCAAAGCCTTCACGCGCCAGCCAATCGATTCCTTCGAGCGTCTTGGCGTACGATCCGACCGTCCGCTCGGTGTCGTGCAGCTTAGCGGAGTAATGGTCGAGGCTGACGCGAACGAGCAGGCGACGGCCATGCGCCTGGCGCAGCCGCAACAGGCCTTCGCGCAGGCGCGCCCGCAACATCGGCTGCATGGCGTTGGTCAGCAGCAGAACCTGGAAGCCGCGCTCCAGCGCATCGCCTAGCATCTCGACGATGTCCGGATTCATGCACGGCTCGCCGCCGGTGAAGCCGATCTCGCGCACGGGCAGGCGATCCTGCGCGATCTCATCGAGAAAGGCGCTCGCCTCGGCGCGGGTGATATAGGCCAGGCGGTCGTTCTCGGGGCTCGAATCGATATAGCAATTGCGGCAGGTGATGTTGCAGAGGCTGCCGGTGTTGATCCACAGCGTGCGCAAGGCGTGAAGCGCGACGCGCGCGCGACGCTCGCCTTTGGCGGTCACGTCCGGGTCGGCGAATTTCTCGAGCGGCGCCAGCAATGCGGTGTCGGCCATGCCAATTCCTCCAGCGCGGACATTAACAGTGGGTCAGAGGCCGCCGGCAAGACAACGCTGCATCACCCTCGCGTGAAGCGCCGCTTTCCGGCCTTGGGCCGTCATGGTAGGACTCGGGACGGCCGCGGGTGTAGCTCAGTGGTAGAGCAGTAGCTTCCCAAGCTACGGGTCGTGGGTTCGATCCCCATCGCCCGCTCCAAACCCATCAACCCGGAAAGCGACTCGCTACGTCGCCTGGAGCAACGCAGATCCTTGCGGAAGCTGCTCGCTCGTCTTAACGCCATCAGTCGTGATGCTTTCCACGGCAAAACAGTTTGAAGCATGCCCTACCACAATCGTCCCAGCTTCTGGTGGGGTCGGCGTGTTTGCTCATCTTCAAATTGAAACACTTTGAACGGCAGTCGCCGTACTTTGCAAAGTACTCAAAGGGGCAGCTGGATTCAGCAGCCTCAGCAGCCTCCCAGCCGCCTCGAAGGAGGAACGGCATAAGTGTAAGGATGATTAGCGCGCAGAGTCGCAAGATGCTCATGACGATAGTTTTCCACTGATGGACTGCCCTCTAGCCGGCGAGCATAGCACAGTCGCTGCGTGCGCCAAGGTTGCAGCGGAGGAAAGCGCTCACGCAGCCCAAATGCGCGGCATAAAACTGAATACTTAAAGTCATAGTCGCCGAGTTCGTCGAATATCGCACTCGGCTAATACCGTCGAAACCCCGAATATGGAACGCAGGAGGGGGCGAGACCGTTTCTGTTATGCTCGCGCCGACTGGCTGGCGGGCGTTCGGCTTTTTTGAGGAGGATTTCCGTAATGTTGAGCTTGGCTAAGGCTGAACGCAAGGCGGCGAAGTTGGTCAACAGCATCGACGTCGACGATCTCTACGACCAGATCGATGCGTTGCGCGGCTATGTCGCTGAACTTTCTTCCGGTGTCGGCAAACATGCCAGCCGGCATTTTGGCCGCGCTCGCAGCTATGCGTCGGATACGGCGCACGAGGCCGAGGAGGTGATGAAGGACAATCTCGCCGCCTCGCTGTTGCTCGCGGTCGGGCTCGGCGTTCTGGTCGGCTATTTCATCCGCCGCGGCGGCGAGTAAGCCTCGCCTTAGTGCGCGAGCTTGACCGCGCCGGTATAGAGCGCGCCACCCAGCACGCAAGGCAGTGCGATATAGGCTTGGCCGAGCGCGCTCGCCGCCACGCAGCCGGTGGCGATGGCGATTGAGCCCGCGGTCGCGCCCTTGGTCATGCCGGATTCGTTGGTCATCTGCGCCCTCTGCGCATCCTCGATCGCGCCGAACTGATCCTTGCGGACCTTTTCGGACTCGAAGATTTCGGCGGCTTCGATGACGTCCTTCAGCGGTACGGCGATGTCCTGCGGTTGACGCGCATATTCGGCGCGGTAAAGCGCCAGCAACGTGCGGTCGCGCTCGGCGTAAGAGGCGAGCGTCCATTTCGCCGTACCGCCGGTGGTGATCTTTTCGACGGCGCTCGGATCGCTGCCCCAGCCGGTGAACACTTTGCGGAACGAGAAGCCGCTACCGCCTTTCTTCTTCGACCAGCGCAGCGCCTGCATGATGCGCACCACGGGCTCGTATTGGCCGGTGGCGACGTAATAGCCCCACAGCGCGTAAATCCCCGGCGACCCGCCGCTATCGAGCGGCAGCTGCATCAGGGTCGGCCGCTTGCCGGCGAGGAAATCGTCGATCAGCGGACGGCGCAGCGGCGTACGCGACGAGGTCTTCTCAAGCAGCTCGCGCCAGTCGGGCCGGCCCGAATAAGCGATCGCCCTGATGATGACCGCCTGCTCCTTGTCGGGCATCGGGAACATGCCGGGGATCAACTTGGGGCCGTCCTTAGGATTGGAGCCGAGCACGCCGGCGATGAAGCCGGTGCAGAACCAGGCCTTTTCCTCATCGGCAAACAGCCCGTAATCCTTCATGGCGTGAACCGCGGCCGGCACGCGCGCGGGGCTTTTGTGGTTGCGATAGTTGGACATCCAATCCATCAGCCGGTCGGGCGAGGAGAACGCGCCTTGCGGCTCTGGCTGGGCCTCCTCCACTGCCGTCGTCGGCACCGGCGGGCGCAGCGTGGTGTAGCTCTGGGTCTTCACTTCTGTAGGAGGTGCGATGGCCGGTGTCGCTTGCGGGGACGGGGAGGGCGCGGGCGGAACGGCGGGAGCCAACGCCTCGTCCGGTTGCGGCTCGGACGGTGCGAGCAGCGCAGGCGCCGATTGCTTCGCCACCGAAACCGACTGCGACGGCTCGCCCGGCATGGCGTTTTGCGCCACGCATGGAACGGTTAATGCGGCAACGCCAAGCGAGGCGAGCGCAATGAAGGCGTGACTACGCATGTCATCAGCTTCCTTCCCCCGGCCCCAGAAGTGCTGACGATTACTCAGACATAGTTAATGCCCGCGGGCCTCGCGGCTTGCGGGGAACACATTGATTTTCCGCCGTTTCGTGGCTTTTTGAGGGCTGAGGCTGTTAACCATAACGAAAGATTAACGCCGGCCTCCGGGTTAACCGTAACGGCCGCGCGGATTTGCGCGCCGCGACGCGCGGAATTCGCCCTTATGGAGCGAAGTCCGGCCGCCCTCCCGACTCGCGGTGCAGAAGGACGGCCGGTGGCCTCGCGCGGGACGCCAGCTAGGAAGCGCCCGCTTTCAGACTCGCGAGGTCGATCACGAAACGATAGCGCACGTCGTTCTTGAGCATGCGCTGGTAGGCCCGGTTAATCTCCTGAATGGAGATCAATTCGACGTCGGCGGCCACGTTGTGCCGCCCGCAAAAGTCCAGCATCTCCTGGGTCTCGCGAATGCCGCCAATCAATGAGCCGGCCAAGCTCCTGCGTTTCATGATGAGCGGGCCGGCCGAGAGAGGCGTCGGGTCCGGAAGCCCCACCAGCACCATGATGCCGTCGCGGCGCAGCAGGTTGAGATAGGCGTTGTAGTCGTGCGTGGCCGAGATGGTGTCGATGATGAAATCAAAGCGGTTGGCGTTGTCCTTGAACACCGCTTCGTCCTTGGTGACGAGAAAGTCGTCGGCGCCGAGCGCCAGCGCATCGTCGCGCTTGCCCGGCGAATGGCTGAGCACGGTGACGTGCGCACCCATGGCGTGGCCGAACTTGACGGCCATATGGCCGAGTCCGCCCAAGCCGACCACGCCAAGTTTGTCGCCTGCCTCGAGTCCGAAGTGCTTCAACGGCGAATAGGTGGTGATGCCAGCGCAGAGCAGCGGCGCGGCGCGCTCGAGCGGAATGCCCTTGGGGATCGACAGGATGTAATTCTCATCGACCGTGATGCGGGTTGAATAGCCGCCATAGGTCGGCGTCGTCTTGTCCTGCTCGTAGCCGTTATAGGTGAGCGAGAAGCCGGGTTCGCAATATTGCTCTTCGCCCGCGCGGCACGCCTCGCAGCGGCGGCAGGAATCGACGAAGCAGCCGACGCCGACAATGTGGCCCGGCTTCCATTTCTTCACATGATCGCCGACCTTGACGACGCGGCCGACGATCTCGTGACCCGGGACCATGGGAAAGATCGAGTTGTTCCATTCGTCCTTCACTTGGTGGATGTCCGAGTGGCAGACGCCGCAATAGAGAATCTCGATCAGCACGTCGTGTGGACCGGGCTCGCGCCGCTCGATCGACCAGGGAACGAGCTCGGTGTCGGCCTTTTTCGCCGCATAGGCCGGAGTCTTGAGTGCGGCCTTCGACTCAACCAGGGTATCCATAACTACTCCGCTTCTTGAGGATGGGGATGAACCATCCTAACGCGCGGCTCGGCCTTCCGGTTTGCGGCATCGCGGCGCGCGACGAAGGCGAAACTGCCATTATTCCTCGCGGCGATACCGGCGATACGCATTTGTCACCCTTGTCGCTCAGTGTCCGCGGCTCCTGGCGAACGGCCGCGTTGGGCCTTGCCTTAAACATGGGCAGTTTCGTATCATCATTCCAATCGATGGTATCAATGACCAGCATTGACCACGCTAATCTCAGCCGGCTCGACCTCAACCTTTTGGTTGCGTTCGATGCGTTGCTAACCGAGCGCAGCGTCACGCGCGCGGCCGCCCGTGTTGGGCTTGGCCAGTCGGCGATGAGCCATAATCTCGCGCGGCTGCGCACGCTGTTCGGCGATGAGCTGCTGACGCGCGGCGCCGAGGGTATGCGGCCGACCCCGCGCGCGCTTGCGTTGGCCGATCCGGTGCGGGTCACGCTCTCGCAGATACAAGCGGCGGTGCTCCAGCGCGAGGCGTTCGATCCCTCCACTGCCGACCGCACCTTCCGGATCGGTTTGGCCAACTCGATCGAGGTCGCGGTGATCCCGGGCCTGCTCGCGCGGCTGAGCGTTGTCGCACCTTCCGTCTCGTTGCGTCTGCGGCCGATCGATCGCAGCACCATCTTGGAGGATCTCGACACCGGCAGGCTGGATCTCGGCATCGGCGTGTTCGATCAGGGGCAGATCCATCACAAGCGCCGCGCGCTCTACAGCGACAATTTCCTTTGCTTGTTCAATCCGGCGCAGGTGAACTTCGTGCCGCCAGTTTCGCTCGAGGATTATCTGAGCGTGCCGCATGTGCTGACCAGCCTCACCGACGATGCCCACGGCGCGGTCGACGAGGCGCTGGCCAAGCTCAAGCTGAAGCGATCGATTGCCTTGACCACGCCGGGCTTTCTTGCCGTGCCGTTCGTGGTGCGGCGAGCGCCGGTCATTACCACCATGCCGTCAAGGCTGGCGCGCTATTTCGCCGAAGCCTTCGGGTTGGCGACAAGCCCCGCGCCGATCGAGTTGCCGACCTTCACCATCTCGCTGCTGTGGCACGCAAGCTTCGACCACGACCCGGGCCATGTTTGGCTGCGGCATACGGTGTCCGGGCTCGCCTCGGAGGTCGGTTTGGAGCTGTAAAAGGCGGGCTGCCTCCGATGTGGACAAAAGTCGATTTGCCCGCCCTCCGCGGTAATATTGGCTTCATGATCGCGGCTTAATCGATTCGCCTGAGAATGATTTTTTGGCGAGCGTACTGATCAACCTGGCTGATCGAAGGAGGTCGTTCCATGGCCGCTAGCGCAACCTCGGGAAAAACAAACGTCACGGCGCGCAAGGCGCGCTGCGATGCGATGAGCGAAGTTTTGGCTGAGGGCTGGTGGGCCGTGGGCTTACGCGGCATCCTCGGCATTCTGTTCGGCCTGATCTGCCTGCTTACGCCGGGCATTGCCGTGCAAGTCTTTGTGATTCTGTTCGCGGCCTACATGCTGGTCGATGGCGTGTTCGCCATCATCTCCGGCATCAAGGCGGCACGGAACGGCGAGCGCTGGGGCCTGCTCATTCTCGAAGGCATCGTCGATCTCGCGGCCGGCGCCGTTGCCGTGCTGTGGCCGGCGATCACGCTGGTCGCCTTGATCTGGCTGGTCGCGGTGTGGGCGGTCGTCTCCGGCGTGCTGATGCTCAGCGCAGCCTTCTCGCTCAATCTCGATCATGGCCGTTGGTGGCTCGCGCTTGGCGGCATCGCCTCGGTCATCTTCGGCGTCCTGCTCGTCATCGAGCCGTTGATCGGCGCGGTGGTGCTGACAATTTGGATCGGCGCCTACGCGCTGGTGTTCGGCATCTTCCTGCTCATTCTCGCCTTCAAGCTGCATTCCAAGAAGGAAGAGCTCGAGCACAAGATGCCCGCGGGCGCGGCGGCGAAGAAGGCTTAGCATCGATCGCTGTCCGAGACTGAAATTTGCGGCGCGAGATCCCGCATCTCGCGTCGCCCATTCTAGACGGTCAATGCGCGCGCAGATCAATTCAGCTCGCGCAAAATGGCGTGCCAAGGTCAACTCGGTGCCGCTGTGCGCCCTGGCAAACGCCAAGGCTCCACGGCTTGGCTCAATCACCCCAGCGAAGCGGCATTCTCGTGCCGCTTCCGCTGGGGTAGATTAGCTCCGGCTATTCCCACCGAAACTAGATCCCGCGCGCATGTCCGTCCCGCCCAGCCAGGCCAACACCTCAGACCAGGCCGCGAGTTTCTCGGCCTTCATTAGCTATGCCACCAAGGCCGACAAGGCCGAGGCCTTTGAGATTGCAAGCCATCTCGAAGCGCTCGGGCTGACCTGCTGGATCGCTCCGCGCAACGTACGCCCGGGCAAGCAATATGCGGGGGAGATCGTCCGCGGCATCGCCACCTCGCGCTGCTTCATCCTGGTCCTGTCCAACGCCGCCAACGATTCGAAATTCGTGCGGCGCGAGGTCGAGCAAGCGGATCGCAAGGACAAACCGGTCTATACCATCCGTATCCAGGAGGTCGATCCCTCGGAAGACCTCCAGCTTTTCTTGTCCGAGATCCATTGGATCGATGCCTTCGAGGGAAAGCTCGCCGCGCATGTGAAGCTGCTCGCGGAGATGCTGCGCGACGAGGAGCGCTCAGCCAGCAGCATCGAGGCTGCGGCCAGCGAGGCCATCGCTCCGCCGATCGCCGGAAGGGCGGAGTCGCGCGAGCCGCCACCGCCGAAGCCGGTCAGGGTCGAGCGACCGGCCACCAAGTCCGCGCCATTACCGCGCGGGTCGCATGCTGACGCCAACATCGCCAGAGTGGCCGCGACGGATTCTCTTGGCGACGTGTTGATCAGCAAATGGGTGATCTTCGTCCTGCGTGGCGCGCTCGCCCTCATCGTCGGCCTCGGCTACGAGTTTTCGCTCTGGGGCTATTTCGACTATCACAATTTTTTTGTTGGCCTGATCGCCGCCTATCTTGTTGCCGACGCCATTCTCGCCGCTGCGGTTGGCATCGGCCGTGGCAGCGCCAGATGGCGCTATCTGTTCGTGGTCGAAGGTTTGATCAGCCTTGCGTTTGGTGTGCTGATCGCGGCGGCGCCGTCGGTGCTCAGCACATTTTCGACGCTGATCGCGTCCTGGGCGCTCGGCACAGGCGCGGTACGGGGGCTCGCGGCCTCTCGCTTGACGTTCCGTGAGGGAAAGGTCTGGCTTGCGTTCGGGGCGGCCGCATCGCTGGCGCTCGGCGTCGTTTTACTCACGCTTGCCACTCCGGTCGAGGAGGCCGGCCGCTGGGTCGCGGGATGGGTCTGCGCTTTTCTCATCCCATTGGGCGCGTCGTACCTCGTACTCGGCTTCCATCTCGACGGGCGAAAGCTCGCCGCCGCCCCAGCCGAACAGGCAGCAGCACTGAGCGCCGCGGGCGCCGTGCTCGCTCCCTTCTGGTGGGCATTTGCCGCAAGGGCGGTGCTCAGCGTTTGCGCCGGCGCACTGTTCTGGTGGTTCAGCACCCGGGAAGACTTGCTCAACGACACGCCGGTCGACACGGGGCTCGCCTGGGTGCGCTGGCTCGGCGTGTACATGATCGCCTGTGGCGCCGCGACGATCGCTCCGGGCCTCTTGGCCTCGAGAGCGATCACGCGCTGGCGCGTCTTGATCGCGGAAAGCGCCATCATCATAGTTGGCGGGCTCGTCGTATTCTTCAACGGCGGTTCGGTCGTCGGCTTCGTCGCTCTCGCCTATCAGGTCGCGCTGGTGGCCTGCGGTCTGCTGTTGTTCTATGCGGCTTGCGGCCTGGATCTGTCCTTTGGGCGCCGCTGGCTCGCAGCTTCAGGTCTCGTCCTGTTGCTGTTTCCGCTGGCCCAGCTCGCTGCGGAATGGGTGGAGAACATATTTCCCATACCAGGACGCCGCGAAGCGTTCATCGGGTGGGCCGGATCTACCGCTTTCCTCTCGGGCGCGCTGTTCGCGGGGCTGGCATTTCGACTGCGCCGCTCGGCTTCGGGTCGCCGCGGCGTCATGGCATCGAAGGCTGCCGGTGAGGCAGTCTACCAACGGCCCGGCTTCCTTGTGGCGAAGGGCCTGCTCCTCATCGCCGGCGGTCTCCCCTTCCTGCTCTGGTATCTGTTCCCCGACCTTTGGCTGTGGAACGCCGGTTCGATCCCAGGGTTGATCGTCGTGCCCTTGACGCTTTGCATGATCCTCAGTGGCGGATTGGCTCTCGCCCCGCGTGCGCGTAGCGAGAGCGGCGCCGCTGCCGTCTTGGGTGGCGCGGCGGGTGTCTTGATCGGCACCGCATCGCTCGCCTGGATGTTGTTTTCCGGTGAAGTTGCGTTGAGCGGTTTCCCCTCCAACGCCCCATTCCTCGTCGATCAGTTCGACCCGCTGCTGGCCGGCTGGGCGGTGTGGGCGAGCCTGAGCGGCGGGCTGCTGCTAGTTTCCCTCTGGCGACTGAAGGGCCCGGTGAGCCGCATCTGGTTGATGCTTGCGAGCGCGGCCTCGTTATTGCTCGGCCTGGTATTTTTCTTGGCGGCAACCGACCTGCTCGATCAGGAAACCGTGTTCTTCCTGTATGTCGGACTTCTGGCCGGGGCTTCCGGTGCGTTCCTCGTTCTGTTTGCCATGAGCCCGCGCGTACGGGAACGGATGTCCCCGGCGGCGGTCTAAGCCTGCACAGGAGTTTCATGACACAGCGCGCCATCCCCCGCGTGACGCTTCCCTCTGGCGAGAGCGTGCCGCAGCTCGGCCAGGGCACTTGGCATATGGGTGAGAGCGGCCGGGCGCGTAACGACGAGGTTGCCGCGCTCAAGCTCGGCCTCGATCTCGGCATGACGCTGATCGACACCGCCGAGATGTACGGCAATGGCGGCGCCGAGGAAGTGGTCGCCGAGGCGGTGGCCGGGCGGCGCGACGAGTGCTTCATCGTCAGCAAGGTGCTGGCCGAGAATTCGACGCGCGCGGGCACCATTGCCGCCTGCGAGCGTAGCCTGAAGCGGCTCAACACCGACCGCATCGATCTTTATCTGCTGCATTGGCGTGGGGCGCCGCAGCTGGAAGAGACGCTCGCCGGCTTCGAGGCGCTGCTCGCGTCGGGGGCGATCTGCGCCTGGGGCGTCAGCAATTTCGATGTCGGCGACATGGAGGAGCTGGTCGCGCTCAAGGGCGGGAGCGCCTGCGCCAGCAACCAGGTGCTGTACAATTTGCGCCGGCGTGGGATCGAGGCCGGGCTGCTGCCTTGGTGCCGCGAGCGAAGCATTCCGATCATGGCCTATTCGCCGATCGAGCAGGGACGGCTGTTGCGCGACCGCGCGCTCACCGGCGTGGCGATCCGCCATCGGGCGACGCCGGCGCAGATCGCGCTCGCCTGGGTGCTGCGTCACGCGGACATGATGGTGATCCCCAAGGCCACGACGTTGGAGCATGTGCGGGAGAACCGCGCCGCGCTCGACATCGCGTTGACCGAGCAGGATCTGGCCGAGCTCAATCGCGCCTTTCCGCCGCCGAAAGGGCGCCGCCCGCTCGAATTGCTGTGACCGCCTGCCGCCAAGCATGGCGACTGACGCGCGCGTGCTTCCCCGCTAACATCAGAAGATGGACGGTCTCTTCGGCCAAAGCGACGGCATCATCCGGCTTGCGGTTTTTCTCGGCGTGTTCGCGGTCATGACGCTGATCGAGCTCGCATGGCCGAAGCGCACCCTCAGCGTCTCCAAGGGGAAGCGCTGGTTCACCAATCTCGGCATCGCCGTGACGGCGACGGCGCTGCTCAGATTCATGGCGATGATCGCCGTGCCGGTCGCCGCCATCGCCGCGGCGTTTTACGCGCAAGCGCACGGCATTGGGCTGTTGAACCATGTCGCGTGGCCGCAATGGCTGAAGATCGTGGTGGCGCTGCTCGCGCTCGACCTTGCTATCTGGGCGCAGCATCTCGTCTCGCACAAAGTGCCGCTGTTCTGGCGCTTGCATCAGGTGCATCACGCCGACCGCGATATCGACGTGACCACGGCGGTGCGCTTTCACCCCGTGGAGATTGCGCTGTCGATGCTGTGGAAGATCGTGGTGGTGGTGCCGCTCGGCGCCTCGCCGCTCGCGGTGTTCCTGTTCGAGGTGATCTTGAATGCCTGCGCGATGTTCAACCACGCCAACATTGCGCTGCCGGCGTCCTTCGATCGCGTCTTGCGCCTGTTCGTGGTCACGCCCGACATGCACCGCGTGCATCACTCGGTGATCCGGCGCGAGCATGATTCGAATTACGGCTTCAATCTTTCGCTGTGGGACCGGCTGTTCCGCACCTACACGGCGCAGCCCGAAGCCGGCCACCAGGGCATGACCATCGGGCTCAGCCCTTACCAGAGCGAAGCGCCGACCAAGTTCGGCTGGAGCCTGTGGCTGCCATTCGGCAAGCAGCCGGGCGATCAGAAGAAGCTCATCGGGAAGTAGCGCAGGAACAGCTCTTCATAGCGGCCCGAAGCGTGCACCTGCTCGAGCCCATAATTGAGGATCTCGGCAAGGTGCCGGTTGCCCTTCTTCACGGCGATGCCCACGCCCTCGCCGAAGAATTTCGCATCGAGATAGGGGCCGCCGCGAAACTCGCAGCACGCCTCGCTGGTCACGCCGTTGATCCAGAAGGTCAGGCCGATGCCGTCGCCGAAGACGAAATCGATGGCCCCGTTTTTGAGCGCCTTGGCGGCGTCCTCGGGGCTGTCGAACGAGGCGATGGCCACATCGGGGAAGAACAGCTTGAGATAAGCCTCATGCCCCGTGCCCTTGGCCACGCCGACCTTCTTGCCTTCCAGCGTTTCGGGGCGGACGTCCTTAAGCGCGTTGGTCTTGAGCGCCACGAAGCGGGCGGGCGTCGCGTAATAGCGGGAGGTGAAGTCCGCCTTTTCCAGCGACTCGGCGCTGATGCGGATTGAGGCGATCGCCGCGTCGGCTTCGCCCCGCTCCAGCGTCGTGAAGATGTCCGACCAGTCGACGTCCTTGACTTCGCATTGGACTTCCAAGGTCTCGCAGATCGCCTTGGCGAGATCGACGTTGAAGCCGGTCAGCGCGCCGACCTCGTCCAAATAATGGAACGGCGGATAGTCGCTGTCGGTGATGAAGCGGAGCGTCTCCAGCCCTTTCATGTCGGGCTTGGGGCGCAGCGCGTCGCCTTGCCAGGCGTCGGGAACGATGTCGTTGCGGACTTGGGCCGAGGCGGAGGCGGGCGGGAGCGCCACGAGCGTGAGCGCGGCCAACACCCAAGCCAGGAGCGGCAAGCGCGATCGGGGGAAGGAATGGCGCGCAGAGGTCACGCTTCACTCTTAACGCGGCTTTGGCCTAGGTGCCAAGGCCAGAGCACGGTTGAGTTGCAATTTACTATTCTGCAAGTCTACATTGTAACGACTTGGGCACAACTCCCCAGCGAACACTCCGTTATTGCGCCTCATCTTAAAATTGCAAATACTCGCGGGAGAATGCGGGGGGCATTCCCGTGTCGGCTGTAGCGGAATCTTTCCGGTCTGGTAGGCAGCACGCGCATCTTGCCGCGCGCCTCAAGGCGTTGCCGCGCTCCGAATACGATTTCCTGCTCGGGCGATTCATCGATTCCGCCACCTTGGCGCGGGCCGAGGCGATCGCCGCCCGCTGGGGCGTGCACCCGCATCAGGTGCTGATCGCCAATGGCTGGCTCGACGCGGCGGATTATTACCGGGCGTTGGCGCAGAGCTGCGGCGCGCCGTTCCAGGCACAGCTTCGCGCCACCGAGACGGCGCCGGCGGCCGCGGCCAGTCCACGGCAGAGCCTGGCCAGCGGCTTGTTGAAAGAACGCGCGCGTGCCCAAAGCTTCGTCTTCGCGCCAGACCGGCTCAGGCCGCATGCGCTGCGCGAGATGTTGGCGCGGCTGGCGCCCTATCGTTTCTCACTGGCCTCGCCGCAGACGGTGCGGGGCGCGATCTGCCGCCACTTCGCCCCCTCCTTGGCGCGTCATGCCGTGGCGGGCTTGGCCGCGCGAAAGCCGGAGCACAGCGCGCGCACGCGGATGGCGCTATGGCAGCGTTTCGTCTTCTGTCTCGTCCCGCTGGCGCAGCTGGCTGCGCTCGCGCTTGCGCCGTCGGCCACGCTATGGGTCGTGACCGCAAGTCTCGCCGTCTTGTTCGTGCCGCTGATCGGATTCCGCCTGCTCGCGGCCTATGGCCTGTTCGCATCGGCGAGCGACGGCGATGCAGCGTCGGCTTCGCGCGTGCCGGATCATGCGCTCCCCATCTACACGCTGCTGGTGCCGCTTTACCGCGAGGCGCATATGCTGCCGGGGCTCGTGAGCGCACTGTCGCGGCTCGACTATCCGGCAGCTAAGCTCGACATCAAGATCATTCTTGAGGCGAGCGACGCCGCGACGATCGAAGCGGCGCGCGCGCTCCGGCTTGCCGGCATGTTCGAACTTGTCGTCGTGCCGGAGCTTGCGCCGCGCACCAAGCCCAAGGCGCTGAACTACGCGCTGCCCCTCGCGCGGGGCGATTATGTTGCGATCTACGATGCCGAGGACCGGCCCGAGCCCGGCCAGCTCCGCCAGGCGCTGAACGCCTTCCGCACGGGTCCGCTCAATCTCGCCGCGGTGCAGGCGAGGCTCGGCATCTACAATCCCTTCGAGACCTTCCTCACCCGGCAGTTCACCGTGGAATATTGCGCCTTGTTCGACGGGCTTTTGCCCGCGCTCGACCGGCTCAGCCTGCCCATACCGCTCGGCGGAACGTCCAACCATTTCCGCGCCTCGGCGCTGAAATGGTTGATGGCCTGGGACCCGTTCAACGTCACCGAGGATGCCGATCTCGGCATCAGGCTGGTGCGCAACGGCTATCGCTGCCGGATGTTGGGCTCGACGACCTACGAAGAAGCGCCTTCGGCCTTCATGGGCTGGCTGCGTCAGCGCACGCGCTGGCTCAAAGGCTATATGCAGACCTGGCTCGTGCATATGCGCGATCCACGCGCGCTGTGGCGGGAGCTCGGTCCGCGCGGCTTTGTCGCCTTCCAGATCATGGTCGCCGGCACGGTGTTATCGGCGCTGGTGCACCCTTGGTTCTATGCACTTGCCGCGTTCGATCTCGTCACCCGCGGCGTGCTTGCGCTGCCGCAGAGTCCGTTCGCCTGGCCATTCTGGCTGATCGCCTGTTTCGACCTGTCGGTGGGTTATCTCGCCTCGATGGCGCTCGGGCTGTTAGCACTACGCAGGCGCGGCCATGCCGGACTGCTCGCGCAAATTCCGCTGATGCCGATCTATTGGCTGATGATCTCGGCGGCGGCCTATCGCGCGCTGTGGCAGTTCATGACGGCGCGTTACGACTGGGAGAAGACCGAGCACGGTCGCGGCAAAGCTCCCGCCGCCCGGCCCGGGGGATGAGTCACGAGGTGCGAGGGAAGCCCGGCAGGCAAGGCCGGGCTTTCATCGTTCGGAGCGCCTCTTGGCGCCAGGGGACTTGAGCTATTTGATCTCCCAGCTCGTGTTGTGTGGGATGTCCATCGAGGTATAGCCGCCAGAGCCTGCCAGCGCTGGCAACGCGTCGCAGTTGAATGGCTCGCTCCCGGTGATGCCTTTGTACTTCCCGGTCCCGCCGGTGATGATGTGCGTGCCGCACTTCATGTCCGGCTGCGATTTGTCTAGGTCGCGGGTGTCGAACGTCGAGAAGATCATGTCGCCGTCGGCGTCGGCCAGCACACAGGCGCCATCGATATAGTTCTTTGGACCTGAGTTGACGCTGAGCGCCTCGCAGCGCGCCGACATCTTGTCGAGCATCTTCTCGCCCTTCAGGTTCTCGGTGGTGCCGGTCGCTTCGAGCGTGGTGATCGTCCCGAGATTGGGCAGATCGAGCGTGACCACCGGCCTGAACACAAAATGGGTCACATAGGGCGTAGTGCCCTTCTTCGGCGCATCCTCGGCCAATGCATTTGAGGCGAGCATGGCGAGCAAGCTTGAGCCAATGGCAATCGTCAACAGCTTCACAGTCATCGTACCCTCCCTGATTGGGGTCTCAGTCGTTCGACGCTAACAAGGCTCGCGCCGGAGGGGCTTGGACCGGAGTGAAAGACGGCGCGGACTAGAGAGAAATCCACTTTGGGCCTGTTGTCGGAAGTTGTAGGCTGCGCTGGCGGGGTGTGTTCCGAGGCAGGGGGCGACTCTCATGTGTGCCGCGGCAGCGGCTCAGTTCGAGCCTGGACGATTCTCAACACTCCACCTTCCCGAGCGCGAACGCGTGCCCTTCTGGCGCGAGTTCTTCGATCGCAATGTCATTCATTGCGAAATGGCGCCTCAATCCGACGATCCGTTCCGCGCCGAGGCGGCGCTGCTTGCGTGGCCCGGCTTGAGGGCTATGCGGCTGGCCACCCCGGCGCATTATTGGCGTACTCGGCCGATGGTCGCGGACGGCGACGATTCCATCGTCTTTCTCGTCAACGGCGCGGGACTGATTGATCTGTCGCAGCGCCGCACCGAGGCATCGATCGGCCCTGGGGAAGCCTTGGGCGTGCTCCACGCCGAGTCGTCCAGGCTGATGACCTCTCAAGTCGAATACGTCGCTTTCGGAATCCCGCGCAGAGCGCTCGCACCGCTGCTGCCCAACGTCGAGGACGCGGCGATGCGCCTGGTCCGGAGCGACAACGAAGCGCTGCGGCTACTCAGGCGATATGTGGCACTTCTCCGCGCCGACCCCGCGATCACGTCGCCAGAACTGCGTCATGCGGCCATCACCTACGCGCATGATCTAATCGCCCTGGCGCTTGGCGCGACGCGAGATGGCGCCGAGATTGCTTTTGGTCGCGGCGTTCGGGCGGCGCGGCTCCGCGCGGTCAAGGCGGATATTCTGGAGCATCTCGCCAGCCTTGAGCTCTGTGTCGCCGCGGTCGCGCGACGCCAGCGCATCAGCGTGCGTTACGTGCATATGCTGTTCGAGACGGAGGGGACGACTTTCTCGAAATTCGTGCTCGGTCAGCGGCTGCTGCGCGCCTACCGGATGTTGACGGACCCGCGTCTTGCCGGCATCAACATCAGCACGGTCGCCTTTGACGTCGGCTTTGGTGACCTGTCTTATTTCAACCGGAACTTCCGCCGCCGCTTCGGCGCAAGCCCGTCAGAGTTCAGAGACGCGATCCGCAGTGGCGGTGTCTAGCTATTGGGTGTCGTCCGTCTTGGGACTAGAGCACGAGATTGCGGGCCCTGATGCCGCGCTCGATAGCCGTGGTGGTCAGCGGGTCAAGCTCGAGGCTGTCGCGTAGCATTTCGAGGAAGCGCGTCTCCTCGGGCTTCACATCGAGATCGGCGGCGGCCACTTCCAGCGCCACCGCGTAGGCCGTCTCGCGCAACTTGTTCGGCAGATTGCTGCGAACCAGCACCAGCACATGATCGAGGCCGCCGTCGGCGCTCAGGATCTCGCCGCAGCCTTCCGCCGTCCTGACCAGGTTCTCTTGATCGAAATCGCGGAACACCGGCAGGTTGGAGACGATCTCGCCAATGCGGGAGAGCTCGGCATCGGTCATGGTCCGGTCCACGGCGGACATGGTGACCATCACATAGATGAGCGCGGCGTGATGGTTCAACGGCTCGGTCATGGCGCTTCCCGTCCCTCTGTCACTGCGCGCAAAGCCAAAAGGCGGCGAACCGTAGGCAATTGCGCGAGGCCGGGCAAGCCCCGCATGGGCATGGAAAGACTGGCGCCGTTTAGAAAAACGTGAAATCTGTCGCCCACAATCGACAAGTCGACGCCAGCCAAACCGAGCCCCACCATGGCCCGCCCCTCAAGCGCCAACCCACCCAAACGAGCCAGCGCCAAGCGCCGCACCTCCGAGCCGCAACTCGAAGCGAGCATGCCGCAGGCCAAGGATGCGCGCAGCCCGCTGGCCGCTAAGCCGAAGCTCGCGGCGAAGATCGAGGTCAGTTCCGAGCTTCTGGCGCACGCCCATGTCAGCAAGGCATGGCCGTTCGAGGAGGCGCGCAAAGTTCTGAGCCGACTGAAGCGCATCCCCAAGCCGACCGGCGCCATCATCTTCGAGACCGGCTACGGACCGTCGGGCCTGCCGCATATCGGCACGTTCGGCGAGGTCGCCCGCACCACCATGGTCCGTCACGCCTTCCGCGTGCTCACCGAGGACAAAATCCCGACGCGGCTGATCTGCTTCTCCGACGACATGGACGGCCTGAGGAAGGTGCCCGACAACATCCCCAACAAGGCGATGGTCGCCGAGCATCTCGGCAAGCCGTTGACGCAGGTGCCCGATCCTTTCGGCGAACATAAAAGCTTCGGCCATCACAACAACGCGCGGCTAAAGGCGTTTCTCGACGCGTTCGGCTTCGACTACGAATTTCTGTCGGCGACCGAGTGCTACACCAGCGGGCGGTTCGACGCGGCGTTGCTCAAAGTGCTGCACCATTACGATGCGATCAGGGATGTGATCCTGCCGACGCTCGGCCCCGAGCGGCGCGCGACCTACAGTCCCTTCCTGCCGATCTCGCCCACCACGGGCCAGGTGCTGCAAGTGCCGATCGTCGATCGCGACACCGTGTCGGGCTCTGTCGTCTACAAGGATCCCGACACTGGCAGGCTGACTCAGGTCCCGGTCACCCGCGGCCATTGCAAATTGCAGTGGAAGGCCGATTGGGCGATGCGCTGGGCGGCGCTCGGTGTCGATTACGAGATGGCGGGTAAGGACCTGATCAACTCGGTGCGCCTCGCGGGGCATATCTGCCGCATCCTCGGCGCGCAGCAACCGGAAGGCTTCAACTACGAGCTCTTCCTCGACGAGAACGGCGAGAAGATCTCCAAGTCGCGCGGCAACGGCCTCACCATCGAGGAGTGGCTGACTTACGCCTCGCCCGAGAGCCTGTCGCTGTACATGTTTCAAAGCCCGCGCAAGGCGAAGCGGCTGTATTTCGACGTCATTCCGCGGGCGGTCGACGAATATGTCGGGCATCTCGCCGCGTATCCGAAGGAAGAGCCGGCGCCCCGGCTGATGAACCCGGTCTGGCACATCCATCAGGGCGAGCCGCCCGCAGCCGAGCTCCCCATCAGCTTCGCGCTGTTGCTCAATCTGGCGAGCGCCTCGAACTCCGAGGACAAAGACGTGCTGTGGGGCTTCATCCGGCGCTATGCCCCGGAGGCGACGCCGGAAGCGCATCCGCTGCTCGACCAGCTGGTCGGTTACGCCGTGCGCTACTTCCACGACTTCGTGAAGCCGGCGAAAGATTATCGCGGGGCTTCCGACAAGGAGCGGGCGGCCCTCATCGACCTCGACACCCGCTTGTCCACGCTGCCGAACGCCGTGCTTGCGGAGGAAATCCAGGCGGAGGTCTATGCCGTCGGCAAGGAGCACGGCTTCGAACCGTTGCGCGAGTGGTTCTCAGCCCTTTACGAGGTGTTGTTGGGGCAGACCCAAGGCCCGCGCTTCGGCTCCTTCGTCGAGCTCTACGGCATCGCCGAGACGCGCGCTCTGATCAAAAAAGCCCTGAACGGTGAACTTGCAGCCGCTTAGAACGTTCGTCTGGCACGAGTGTTGCTGGATAGACTAATCGCAAAGCCGAGCATGAGGAGCAGTCTCTCAGCCATTCGAGGTTGGGGGCTTATCCTTGAGCCGATGGCCAGCGCAGCTCATTAACTGGGCGAGATGTGATGAAAGTTCGTGCAGGTTACAAAATCGCTTACGACTGCCTGCAGCCGACGCCGATGATCCTCACCCTGAGCGTCCATCCGGAGCGGCGCTTCGACCTCATCACCGAGGACCGGCTGACGGTGCATCCCTTCGTGCCGATCACCGAATATGTCGACGGCTTCGGCAATATTTGCCATGTGATCCGCGCGCCGCAGGGGCGGCTGACGCTCTCAACCGATTTCCTCATTAACGACAGCGGCGAGCCTGATGCCGTCGCCCCGCTGGCGCCACAGCTTTCGCTCGACACGCTCCCGGTCGATACGCTCGTCTATCTGCTCGGCAGCCGCTATTGCGAGACCGACCGGCTCTCGGACATCGCCTGGTCGAAATTCGGCAAGGTGCGGAAGGGCTGGGGGCTGGTGCAGGCGATCTGCGACTTCGTCAACGAGCATGTCGCCTTCGGTTACGAGCATGCCCATGTCGGCCGAACCGCGTATGACACCTATATCGAGAAACGCGGCGTGTGCCGCGACTTCGCCCATCTCGCCATCACGCTGTGCCGCTGCATGAACATCCCCGCGCGCTATTGCACCGGCTATCTCGGCGACATCGGCGTGCCGGCCGATCCGGCGCCGATGGATTTCAGCGCCTGGTTCGAGGTGTTTCTCGACGGCGATTGGTACACCTTCGATGCCCGCCATAATATTCCGCGCATCGGCCGCATCCTCATCGCGCGCGGTCGCGACGCCACCGACGTCGCCATCACCACCTCGTTCGGCGCGCACACGCTCGCCTCGTTCGAGGTCGTTACCGACGAGGTCAACGAGGAAGAAACTGTCTCCTAGGGCGGTGCGCCGGCAAATCTCCCCCAATTTCTCGGCAAGTTGGGGGGATTGAATTCAGCATGTTTTAGAAGGTTTATGACTATTTCCTGGGCACCAACCCAGGAGGAGTTCCGCAATGAAGTATGCTCTTACCGCCGCTATCGTGTTCGGCTTTGCCGGTATTGCTTTCGCCGCCGATGGCAGCCAGTTCGTCATCATCAAGGACAAGAATCAGCATTGCCGCGTCGTCGAGCAGAACATGGTGAGCGAGGACGAGCTCGGCATGCAGGTCGGCAAGCAGGGCTATCCGAGCATGGACGAGGCGAATATCGACCTCAAGGTCGTTTGCGACAACTCGTAGGCTGATTTCCCAAGCGCCGCTTCAACTTAGCGGCGTTTTGCATTTCTGAGGGCGCGGATCGGGCGAAACTCGGTCCGCGTCTTTTTGCCTCGCATCGCCGCCCCGCGCCGAGCCAAGTGTTGCGCCTAGAATTGGTCGTCCAAGGTAGGGAGATGACCAAATGACCAAGATAAAGCTGGGAGTGACTGCCGCTGCAGGGGCGCTGATTTTCGGTATGTCGGGCTATGCCGCCGCAGCGAGCGAGCAGCACGACCTGACCGCCAAAAATATTGTGGTCGCGGCTGATGACAGCGCGACTGAAGATGACAGCGCCGCGGGTGATGCCGATAATGACAATTCGGGGAAGATGGGCGACGATCAAGATCAGGGCTCCGCGCCAGCGGAGGACACGCAGAAGATGGGTCAACCTTCCGGCGACCCCGCTGCCGGTGACGCTTCCGACGAGGAGAGCGACGACGTGATGCCGCCGGACGAGGACGAGGGCAGCGACCAACCCGAATAAATAAAGTCGAAGTCACGCGTTTCGCATGCGGGCTGAGGTTTTGGCGGCGCGAACCGGAAAAAAGTTCCGGTCCGCGCCGATCTTTTTGCAGGAACAGGATTCCCGGAAAGAGAGTTTTCCTTCCGAGAGGAGACGCAAAATGACCAAAACCAGCACGCTGATTGCCAGTGTCGGAGTGATCGCTCTGACTCTGGGCGTAACATCGCGGGCCGACGTGCCGACTGAGAAGGAATCGACCTTACCGCCGGGCGTCATCACCATTGCCGCCGACGAAGCTCAGCCCGCAGCCGATCAGGGCGAGAATGATCAAGGCTCCGCCAAGATGGGCGAGGAATCCGGAACGCAAGAAGGGGCCGATGTCGGCGCAACCCCGGAGAGCGACACCAAAAAAGTCGATCAGCCGGACCGCAGAAACCCAACCACCGGCGCGACGGCCTCAGACCAAAACGCGGCGCAGTAGCGAGCGGGCACGCTTGATCACTCCGCGCCGCGCCAGAGCCCGAGCTTGTCCTTCTTGGCGGCGGCTGCCGCCTTGGCAAGCGCGGGCTCTTTCGGGTCCTTCGGCTCGGCCCAGCCCTGGCGCACCATCCAGCTCGAGAGGTCGGTGTCCGCAACCGAGCAGCGGGCGACGATGTCGCTCGGCGCGCCATGCTTCGGCACTTCGCAGGTGACGGCGCGGGCGTGGATCAGCCGCGTCAACGCCGCCTTGGCGGCCGCGCCGCAGGGCCATGCTTTGCCGTTAGCGCCTTTACACTTGGCCTCATCATCGCGGGCGGCGATGCCGGCGAGCTTGATGACGACGCTGTCGGATTGCAGCGTGCCGCCGTCGCGCACGGTGACGCGGTAATAGAGCTTCGGGGCGGTCTGCGGTGCGACGGCGGCCGTCTTGTCCGTGTCCTTCGCATTCAACGCGGCGGTTTGCTCAGCCTTGGCAGCGTCTAGCGGCGGCGGCGGCGGAGCCGGCTCGGGGGCGGTTGGGTCCGGTTCGACCGCATGTTGTGGCGGCACGGGCGCTGGGATCGGCGCCGCAGCTTGCGGCGCGGGTCCGGGGGCGAGTGTGGCGGGTGGCGCGGCCGGAGGGATGGGCGGCTTCGCGTCGGCTGGCGATTGCGCCTTTTGGCTCGCCCACCAGACTTCGCCGAAGCCGAGCGGCACCGCCACTGGCCACAGCAGGAAGGTCACGCCCAGCCCGAGCAGAATCGAAACGATGCGCGAGGTGCGCTCCATAATGCGATCGGACCCTCAAAACTGAACCAGCATGAACACGCGCAGACTAGGCCATTCTAAGGGCCTCGGTCGCCGCTGTCTGCTATTGGCTCGCCCAGACGATGCGCGCCATCCAATCGATGCGGTCCACCGGAAAGACGAGATTGGCGTGGGCCGGGTTGAAGGACGCGAACTCGACCGTCTTCGCGGTGCGCCGCACCAGGATCTTCGCCATCACCTCGCCGTCGGTCGTGCGCAGAACGATGCGGTCGCCTTTGCGCGCGGCTGAGTTCGGCGAAACGATGAGGATATCCCCGTCGCGATAGAGCGGCTGCATACTATCGCCGGTGACTTCGAGCGCGTAGGCGTTCTCGTCGTCGACCTTGGGGAAGCGGATCTGGTCCCAGCCTTGGCCCACGGGGAATCCGCCATCGTCGAAGAAGCCGCCGCCGCCGGCTTGGGTAAGGCCGATCAGCGGGATCGGCCGCGCGGCGCGGGGCTCGGCGGTGATCAGCTGAGTGAAATCCTCGAACGAGGCGCCGGTCGCTTGCAGCACCTTGGCGAGGCTTTCGGTCGAGGGCCAGCGCGGGCGCCCGTCGCCGGTGACGCGCTTGGACTTGTTGAACGAGGTGGAGTCGAGCCCGGCGCGCTTGGCGAGACCGGACGCCGAGAGGCCATAGCGCCGCGCGAGCGCGTCGATGGCGTTCCATACCCTGGTATGGGTGAGCCTGTTCAGGGGAAGCGACCCCGTTGCCTGTGCTTGACTACGAATCGGAATTTATGCCTATGGTAGGAATTATGGCTTATTTGCGCCGTTTGTCCACCGCATTCCCGTCGCCGTCGCCTTGTTGGTTTAGGGGGGTTGCGGCTAGTGTCGCGGCGGAAAGCCATGGCAGAGCCCGTCTATAAAGTCCTGAGCGAGGCCGCGTTCGAGGCGGCGTGGTCGGCGGGGCGTTTCGACGGCTCGGCCGACGACGCCCGCGACGGTTTCATCCATCTTTCGGCCGGACATCAGCTTGTGGGAACGCTCGCCGCGCATTTCGCCGGGGAGGCGGGACTGGTTCTCGTCGCGCTCGATCCGGGGCGGCTTGGACCTTCCCTGAAATGGGAGGCTTCGCGTGGCGGCGAGCTGTTTCCGCATCTTTATGCGCCACTCGATCTTGCCGCCGTGCTGTGGAGCGAACCGCTTGCCCTCGGCCGCGACGGCCGCCACGTTTTGCCCGAAGGAGTCTTCGCGTGAACGGACTGTTGGGGCTCGGCCAGACATTGTTGCAGGCGATCGATCCCGAAAGCGCTCACGACATCGCCCTCAAGAGCCTGGAGCTCGGGATTTACCCGCGCGCCGGCCACCCTGACGACAGTCGCCTGGCCCAGATCGTGTTCGGCCTCGATTTTCCCAATCCGGTCGGCATGGCGGCCGGCTTCGACAAGAATGCACGCGTGCCGGCCCAGCTTCTCGCCATGGGGTTCGGCTTCGTTGAGGTGGGCACGCTGACGCCGCACGGGCAAAGCGGCAACTCAGGCACCCGCATTTTTCGCTCCGCGCGGGACCACGCGGTCATCAATCGGCTCGGCTTCAACAATGAAGGACAGGCGGCGGCGCTGGCCCGGTTGCAAAACCGGCCGCAGGGAATCGTCGGCGTCAATGTCGGGGCCGGCCGCAACAGCGAAGACCGCATCGCCGATTATGTGACGGGCATTGAGCGCATGGCCGCGGCCGCGAGCTACCTCACTATCAATATCTCATCGCCCAACACGCCGGGCTTGCGCGATCTCCAGGCGCCTGAGGCGCTCGATGGTTTGCTCAAGCGGGTTCAGGCCGCGCGCCAGGGGCTGTCCCGCAAACCCCCATTGCTGGTGAAGCTCGCTCCCGATCTCGCCGACGCCGATCTGCCGGAGGTAGTCCGCGTCATCCTCGCCCATGGCATCGACGGCATCATCGTGTCGAACACCACGCTCTCACGCGACGAGGTCGACACCATCGCTTTCGCCCGCGAGACCGGAGGGCTGTCGGGCCGTCCACTGTTCGCCCGGTCGACGCGCATGCTCGCGCGCGTCCACCAGATCACGCAAGGCAAGCTGCCGCTGGTCGGCGTGGGCGGCATCGATTCCGGCGAAACGGCGCTCGCCAAGATCGAGGCCGGGGCGTCGCTGCTTCAGCTCTATACCGGGCTCGTATTTGAAGGGCCGGGGCTGATCGGCCGCATCAAGCAGGCGCTGGTCGCGGCGATGGCAAAAGAGGGGTTCGCGACGCTCGCGCCGCTGGTCGGGCGGCGCGCGGCCGAGTGGGCGGAGGCGGCGCCGGCATGAGCGTGACCATCTACCACAATCCGCGCTGCTCGAAGTCGCGCGAGACGCTGAAGCTGATCGAGGCGCGGGGGCTCGAGCCCAAGATTGTGGAATATCTCAACACGCCGCCTACGGCCGCCGAGCTCAAATCCATTCTCAAAAAGCTCGGGCTCAAGGCCGACGCCATCGTGCGCAAGGGCGAGCCGCTTTACGCCGAGCTGGGCTTGAAGGATCGCAAGCTGGACGAGGATGCGCTGATCGCGCTGTTGGTGGCGAACCCGATCCTGATCGAGCGGCCGATCGTCGTTTCAGGCAGCAAGGCAGCTATCGGCCGGCCGCCGGAGACCGTGCTCGCGATCTTCTAGGCTTCGCGGTTGCGCGAAGCGTCGATAACGTCGCCGCCGTTCGAGCCGCGGCTGAGCGATTTCAGCAGGCGCGTCACCAGCCAGACCGGGAAGACGATGACCGCGCCGAGCAGGAAGTAGCGGAAGGCCTTTTCCACCGCGGCAAAGCCCATGTCGTAGATGCGCTCGACCAGCCGCCTCAGGCTGTCGATCAGCTCGAATGGGCTGAAGCCCAGCGCCGCGAGCACGACGCCCACGATCAGCGAGAGAATCGCCAGCCGGAGCAGGACAAGCGCCGGATTGCCGCCAAAAAACCGATCCATCTGTCAGCTCTCCTCTTCGCCGCGCGACAGCGCTAGGAGCTTCGACTCGAATTACGCCAGAATTGGTGCGAAGGGTCACCAAGGTCAAGAAGAAGAGCATGCGTGCACCCAAAAGACTTGTCGCCGACACCGCCCCCGCCGGGCTGCCCGAGCCGTTCGCCGGCTGGTTCAAGGCGCGCGGCTGGCGCCCACACGCCCATCAGATGCAGCTCTTGGAGCATGCGGGCGCCGGGCGTGACACGTTGCTGATCGCGCCGACCGGCGGCGGCAAGACGCTGGCCGGCTTTCTGCCGAGCCTGGTCGATCTGGCGCGGCAGCCGCCGAAGCGGAAGCCTGTAACCGCCATTCACACGCTGTACGTCTCGCCGCTCAAGGCACTTGCCGTCGACATCGCGCGCAATCTGGCCACGCCCGTCGCCGAGATGGAACTGCCGCTCAGGCTCGAAACCCGCACTGGCGACACGCCGCCGTCGCGCCGCGCCCGCCAGCGGGTCGCCCCACCGGATATTCTGCTGACGACGCCGGAGCAGATCGCGCTGATGCTGTCGCATAAGGGCGCGCCCGAGCTGTTCGGCAGCCTCAAATATGTGATCCTCGATGAGCTGCACGCGCTCGCTTCCAGTAAGCGCGGCGATCTGCTGGCGCTCGATCTCGCGCGGCTGCGCACCCACGCGCCGGGGCTTACGGCGATCGGCCTGTCGGCGACCGTGGCGCGGCCTTACGAGCTGGCCTCGTTCCTCGTGCCGCACCAGGGGCAGACTGCGACCCGGCTCGCCGAGATCGTCATCGCGGGCGAGGGCGCGCGCGCCGACATCGCCATCCTGCGTTCCGACGCGGATTTGCCTTGGGCGGGGCATTCGGCGCGCTACGCGCTGCCGGAGATTTACGCGGCGATCAAGGCGCATCGCATGTCGCTGATCTTCGTCAATACCCGCTCGCAGGCCGAGATGCTGTTCCACGAGCTGTGGCGCTACAACGACGCCAATCTGCCGATCGCGCTGCATCACGGCTCGCTCGACGTGGCACAGCGGCGCAAGGTCGAAGCGGCGATGGTTCAGGGCAAGCTCCGCGCCGTGGTCTGCACCTCGACGCTCGATCTCGGCATCGACTGGGGCGAGGTCGATCTCGTCATCAATGTCGGCGCGCCGAAAGGCGCAAGCCGGCTGGCGCAACGCATCGGCCGCGCCAACCACCGTCTGGACGAGCCGAGCAAGGCGCTGCTGGTGCCGGCCAACCGCTTCGAGGTGGTCGAATGCCAAGCGGCGCTCGAAGCCGCCGAAGAAGGCGCGCAAGACACGCCGCCGTCGCGGCCGGGCGCGCTCGACGTGCTGGCCCAGCATGTGCTGGGTACGGCTTGCGCCGCTCCGTTCGACCCCGACCAACTCTATCGCGAGGTGACCAGCGCCGCGCCGTATCAAGGGCTGCTGCGCGAAGGCTTCGACAGGATCGTGCAGTTCGTGGCGACGGGCGGCTATGCGCTTTCGAACTACGACCGCTATGCGAAACTGAAGAAGACTCCCGAAGGGGCCTATCGGGTCGCGCATCCGCGCATCGCCCAGCAATACCGGCTGAATGTCGGCACCATTGTCGAGGCGCCGATGGTGCGGGTGCGGCTCGCCCGGCTGAAAGGCGGCGCGCTCAAGCCGTCCAGTATGCTCGCGGGCGGCCGGGTGCTGGGCGAGGTCGAGGAATATTTCATCGAGCAGCTCACTCCGGGCGACACCTTCGTGTTCGCCGGCGAGGTGCTACGGTTCGAGGGCCTGCGCGAGACCGACGCCATCGTCACCCGCGCGCATGCGACCGAGCCCAAGGTGCCGGCCTATGAAGGCGGCAAGTTCCCGCTCTCGACCTATCTGGCCGAGCGGGTGCGCAAGATGCTGGCCGAGCCCGGCACTTGGTCGCGGCTCCCCGATCAGGTCTCCGACTGGCTGCGGCTACAGGCCGAGTTCTCGGTGGTGCCCGGCGCCGACGAGGTGCTGGTCGAGACATTTCCGCGCGGGCAGAAGCACTATCTCGTCTGCTATCCGTTCGAAGGGCGGCTGGCGCATCAAAGCCTCGGCATGCTGCTGACGCGGCGGCTGGAGCGGGCGGGCGCGGCGCCGCTTGGTTTCGTCGCCAACGAATATGCGCTCGCCATCTGGGGGCTCAAAGATTTGGGCGAGATGGTGAGGACCGGCCGCCTCGACCTCGCGCGGCTGTTTGATGAGGACATGCTTGGCGACGATCTCGACGCTTGGCTCGCCGAATCGAGCCTGATGAAGCGCTCGTTCAGGGTGTGCGCCATCATCTCCGGCCTGATCGAGCGCCGCCATCCCGGACAAGAGAAGACCGGGCGGCAGATGACGGTCTCCTCCGATCTGATCTATGATGTGCTGCGGCAGCATGAGCCGGACCACATCCTGCTCAAGGCTGCGTTCGCCGATGCGGCAACGGGACTCATCGATGTCGGCCGCCTCGGACAATTCTTGCGGCGAATCAACGGGCGAATCAGGCATATTGCGCTGCGCCAGGTTTCGCCGCTCGCCGTGCCGGTCATGCTCGAGATCGGCCGCGAGAGCGTTCCAGGGGAAGCGAGCGAGGTCCTGTTGCGTGAGACGGTTGAAGAGCTCATCGCGGAGGCCTTAAGCGGACATGCTGCGCGCAAGGACTGATCTCATGCCGGAAACAGCCCCATCGCTGCGTGCGCATATCAGCGTGTCGGGACACGCGATGCGGCCGCTCGCGGCCGGCGCGCTCTATTGGCAGGAGGAGGACACGCTGCTGGTGGCCGACCTGCATCTGGAAAAGGGGGCGGCGTTCGCCGCGCTCGGCATGCTGCTGCCGCCTTACGATACGCGCACCACGCTCGAGCGATTGGCCAAAGTGATTGCCGCCGTCGAGCCGTCGCGCGTCGTCGCGCTCGGCGACAGTTTCCATCGCGTGGAATCGGCCGATCGTATCGCCACCGAGGACCGCGCCTTCCTGCTTAGGCTGCAACAGGGGCGCGAATGGTTCTGGATTTGCGGCAATCACGATCCGCATCTCCCGGCCTCGATCGGTGGCACGGTGTGCGCCACGCTGTCGATTTGCGGGCTGACGCTGCGGCACGAACCGTCGGCGGCGCCGTCGGCGCGGGAGATCGCCGGCCATCTGCATCCGGTGGCGCGCATCGCGCGGCGCGGGTCGATGATCCGCCGCCGCTGCTTCGCCACTGACGGCGTCCGTTTGGTGATGCCCGCCTTCGGCGCCTATGCCGGCGGTCTCAACGTGCTCGACGAGGCGTTCGGGCCGCTGTTTTCTCGCCGCCAGCTCGAAGCCTGGATGATGGGGCGCGCCGACGTCTACCCCGTGCTCGGCAGCCTGCTACTTCCCGACTGAGCTATTCGCGGCGGAACACCGCCCAGCCGGTCAGCCCCGCCAGTACGGCGAGCAGGACGGCAATCAGCCCGTAAATCAGCGGATGGTTGAAGGCCATCAGATAGATCGCGCGCTCGAAGCCGGCTTGGCTCACCTCGAGCGTGCTCTGGTTCTTGCTCACCACCTTTCCGTCGCGGAACAGGTACACGTCGGCGGTGTAGCGGCCGATCGGCACATTGACCGGCAGGTCGACGCTCGCCCGGAACAGGCTGCGGCCAATGAAGGTCACGCCATCGTCGTGTTCTTGGAACAGGAGCTGCTTCTCTTTGAGCCTGACCACCGTCGAGTGGAACGTCTCCTCGTCGGGATCGCTCTTCACCGGCCGGCCGAGATCGATATTGTTGAGGCCGATTCCGAGCGTCTTCAGCGTTTCGTCGGAAGTGATGGCCCGCAGCGGACGAGACGAGAGAACGGCGTAGAATCCGGGCACTGTCGGGTAGACCTTGCCGGTGCCATTCGCCCAAATTCCCGCGATCCGCTCCTTCCGGCGCGCGACGATGGCCTGGTTCGGCGAGCGCAGCACGACAATGACGTCGTAGATGTCCTTGTCGGGCTCGGCGGCCCCGCTCAAATCGATGCTGCCGAAAATGAGGATCTCGATGCCGGTGAAGTTCGACTGGATGGAGATCTCGCGCGTCGAAATGTCGGATACGACCTCTTCACGCGGAGCGGGCGGCGGGGCGGGCTCGGCGGCGGCCGGCCCCAGACCCAAGGTGACCAGCAGCAGGCAGAGGGCGAGCGCGGTCCGCATCATGCGCCTGCCAGCAGTGGGCCGAGGCTGTACAGCTCCGACGGCTTCCACAACAAGTCGAACAACAGGCGAAGCGCGACCGCCAGCACCATGAGGGCGAGCATCGCCCGCAACTGCTCCCCCCGGAATTTTTGCCCGGCGCGCACGCCGAACTGTCCGCCGATGACGCCGCCGGCGGCGAGCAGGAGTGCGAGCACGACATCGAGCGTGAAGTTGAACGTCGCTTGCAGCACGGTGACGACGGCAGTGACGAAGATGATCTGAAAGATCGAGGTGCCGATCACGACGTTGGTCGGCATGCGCAGGAGGTAGATCATCGCCGGCACCATGATGAAGCCGCCGCCGACGCCGAGAAAAGCGGTCAACAGGCCGACGACCCAGCCGATCGCCAGCGGCGGGATAGCGCTGATATAGAGCCGTGAACGGGGAAAGCGCAGCTTGAGCGGCATGCCGTGAATCCAGCTGTGCTGTCCCGGCTTTCGCGCCGAGGCGGGCTTGCCGGCGCGCGTGCGCCTGATGGCGCGGATGCTCTCGTTCAGCATCAACAGGCCGATGACGCCGAGCAGGACCACGTAGGTCAGCGAGATGATCAGGCCCGCTTGTCCCGTCGCGCGCAGGAACCGGAGGAAGAACACGCCGATCAAAGCTCCGGCCACGCCGCCAACGATCAGCACCGTCCCCATGCGAAAATCGATATTGCCCCGCCGCCATTGGGCCATCGCACCCGACACCGAGGTGGCGACGATTTGATTGGCGCCGGTGGCGACCGCGATCGAGGGAGGAATACCGGAAAATATCAAAAACGGGGTCAGCAGGAAGCCGCCGCCCACCCCGAACATGCCCGAAAGAAAGCCGACCGCCGCGCCGAGCCCCAGCATCACCAAAAGGTTCACCGAAAGCTCGGCAATGGGGAGGTAGACCTGGAACATCGACCGGGGATTCGCGTGGCGCGTTAAACCGAAACTGTTCGTCGCGCGCGAAGCTGTCAATGCGTAAGGGCCGAGCCTTACGAAAATGTCATCTAGCCGAGGGTTTCCGGGGGCGTGGGCTAGCTGGTCAGGCGCTCGAGCTTGGCCACGAGGGGAATAGTGACCTTGCCGGTCTCCTCCAGGCCATTGCGGCGCTCGAAGCTTTTGACGGCCTCGCGGGTCTTGGCGCCCATCAGCCCGTCAGGCGCGCCAACGTCGTAGCCGAGCTTGTTGAGCAGCGTCTGCGCCTGGTTGACGAGCGCGATATTGGGGGTGGCCGAAGCATCGGTTGCGTCCGCCCAGTCCTGCGGCTCGTCGATCTCGTTGGCCTCGGTCGCGGCTTGCGTGACGGTCCAGGCGGCGACGGCTTGCTCGGCGGTGGCAAGGGCGGTGGCATCGAGCTCGCGCTTGACCAGGTCGCGCCGCTTCGCCGCCTCCTGATCGCCGCTGTTGGCGGCAAGTGCGAACCATTGATAGGCTGCGCCCGGGTTCTTCGGCATACCGAGGCCATGCTCCTCAAGCACGCCGAGATTGAATTGGCTGTCGGCTAGACCGTGCGCGGCGGCTTCGCCGTACCATTTGGCGGCGAGAGCATAGTCGGTGCCGCCATCCTGGCGGCTGCTGAGGCTCACCGCGAGATTATGCATGGCCTTGACGTTGCCCTTCTCGGCGGCAGCCTGATACCACGACCGCGCGCGGCCGAGATCTTTGACGACGCCCTGCCCGCGCTCATAGAGCACCGCGAGCCGATACTGGGCCGGCGCGAGGCCGGCGCTGGCGGCGCGCTCGAACCAATGCGCGGCCTCGGTCAAATCCTGGGCCGTGCCCTGACCTTCGGCGTAGCGAACCGCGATCCAATATTGCGCGCGCGCGTCGCCCTGCGCGGCCGCCTGACGCAAAGGCAGCGGCCCGAGATCGGAGGACGGCAAAGGAAGGCTCATCGGCATCACCACCGGGGCGGCGGGGGCTTGGCCGGTCGTGCCAGCGGTGGGGTCTTCGACCGAAAAGACCACGCCAGGCGGGAGAGCCGGCGTCTGATCCTGCGTCAATGACGCGGGCTGCGCTTGCGCCTGCGTCTCGTCCGCGACCGGCTGGCGGAAGGGCGATTTGGCGACATCGGTGAAATTGCCGCTCGAGCCGGCGTCCGCCGCATCGTCCGGAGCCGGGCTCACCTCGGGTTGCCAGTCAAGCTCGGAAGAACCCGAACTGGGCGTTGCCGGGGTCTCGGGCGCGGGCTCGACCGCGGCGGGCGCGGCGTCGTCGACGTCAGGCGTCGCCTCCCCGTCGCTCGGTGCCGCCGGGGCGGGCATGCTTTGCTCGGCCGCGGGAGGGGCGAGTTCGGCCTCGGGCTCGGGCTTGGACCGCAAGCGGCTGTAGAGAAGTGCCGCGCTGATGGCGAGCAGGATGGCCGCGAATATGATCAGGAACGACCGCTTGCGGCGGACCGGCAGCTCGGAGGTGGTCGACGTCTCGGGGTCGCCCGGCAAGCGCCGGATGCGCGAGCCGCCCCGTTCTTCGGCCTTGGCCGCGGCGGCTTGGGCCGCGCGGCGCGCTGCCGCCACGAGATCGTCGGGAGTCCCGTATTCGGCGTCGATGCTAGCCTTGCCGGGCGCGCGGCGCGGGGTTGGCGCGTCCAGATCGAAAGCCGTTTCGCCGATAGGGACGCGGCGGGCACGGCCGAAAGCCGGCGCGACCTCAGGCTCAAGCGCTTCCGCAAGCGAAGGCGCGGGCTTGCCCTTGGCAAAGGCGTCCTCGCCGCCGTTGGTTTCGGCCTTGGGCATTTCGCCCTTGTCCTTAGCCATGGCGGCAGGCGGCGGCTGGCTCGGGGTGCCGGGCAGCGGCGCCAGGTCACGCATGCGCTCGGCAAACGGAACGCGGGGCTTGGCCCCCGGCGCCGGCGTTGCCGGCGTGGCGGGCGCAGGCGTGGGGGCAGGCGGCGGGACGGCGGCGCGTTCGACTTGTTGGGCAAGTTGTTTCAAGGAGGTGTGCACCGCCTCGATGGTGCTGGCGAACTTTTCGTCGCCCGATTTGGTCCTGTCGTTCATCGCCATTAGATCGCGATGCATGGCATCGAGCCGCTCGGCCGTAGCCCCGCCGAGGTTGAATTCCTCTGTCACGCGGCGGGCAGCTTCCTCGGCAGCTTTGCTCGCCACCTCGTCGGGACTGGGCGAGGCATCGACCCGCTCGATCAGTTGCAGCAGCGCGCTCTCGATTTCGCCGATCTTGGCAAGCTGCGCCTCGGCCCGAGTAAGTTGCTGGGCCATCTCTGAAATCTGGCGCTCGACCGGTTCCAGCGAGAGCGTCTTCGGCGCTTCCAGCGCCTTGGCGAGATCGCGGCTGATCGCGTCCAGCCGCGCGCTCAGGGCGTCGAGCGCCGGCGGCATCGGCGTGCCGACCGAGTCCTCGAGGCGATGCGCCATCTCGGCGAGGCGCGATTCGAGCTCGCCGTCGCTCACTGGGAGCGCCGGGATGGGCGCCGGGGCGGAATAATCCACATGCGGCAGGGGGAAGTGAGACGGGAGGCCACCGGCGCTCGGTAACGAGGCGAAGGCGGAGGTGCCGAACCGGTCGGGCGTGCTTGGCGAAGCGCTGGCCAGGCTCGCGGCGTAGTTCAGATCGCCGGACAGTGCCCGGCCGAGGCGCTCGAAATCGTCGAGCGGGTTTGAGTCTTCACCTTCGAGCCGCCGGGTGAGGCTGCTCACCTCGTCATGTAGCCGGTCGAAGGTCGCTTGGTCATCGGGGGCGCCGGCCGCGCGGGCGGCGTCGGTGGTTTGCGCCAACTGGTCGAGGCGGGCATGCATCTCGTCAAGCGCCTGGCTATAGCGGCGCTCGCTTTCCTCGACCCGCTGCACGAGGCGGCGAAGCAGGCTTTCGACCGATTGTTGATCCATCGGGCGCTCGCCAGAGGGCGTGCTGCCGTAACTGCCGATGCCGCTGTGCCAACTTGCTTCCGAAACCATCGCGTTCCCCATGGCGCATGAGCCGCCGGCGTGTTCGCTTCAGAAGGGTCAAGAAACCGGTCCAGAAGCACGCGAAGAAGCGGTCCAAGCCACGGTGGCAAGAGCGAGTAAATTTTGCGTTAAGTCTCGCCTTATTGTGGGACGGGGCGAGACCCGACCGGGCCCTTGTCAAGCGCGCGCGACGCGGTGACCATGGGCCGCAAAGGGGCGGCGGGGAGGGGTTAAGCCATGGCCGAGATGGTGCACGCGAGCCATACGCTTGAGGTGGCGACGAAGGGCAAGGGCTTCGTTGAGATCACCCGAGAGCTGGCGCGCTGGCTGGAAAGCGTCGCGGCCGAGGATGGCCTGCTGACCGTGTTCGTCAGCCACACCTCGGCGTCGCTGACCATCCAGGAGAATGCCGATCCAAATGTGCGTCGCGATCTTGTCGATGCGCTCGATCTGCTCGCGCCGGAGGACCGCGCCTACGCCCACCATGAGGAAGGGCCCGATGACATGCCGAGCCACATCAAGGCGATGCTCACCGCGGTCAGCATTAGCATTCCGGTGCAGGGCGGAAGCATGACGCTTGGCACCTGGCAGGGCGTCTATCTCATCGAGCACCGCGCAAGCCCGCATCGGCGAAAGATCGCGCTGTCATTCATCGGCCATTCTGCCGCAGCCTAAACCAATCGGGCGAAGCCATTGGTCGCGGCGATCAGCTCATGCACGATGCCTGGCTCGGTCATGGCGTGACCCGAATCGGCGACGATGCGTAAGGCCGCCTCGGGCCAAGCGCGGGCGAGATCGTGGGCGATCTTGACCGGGGTCACCACATCGTAGCGGCCATGCACGATCACGCCGGGAATGTCCCTCAGCCGATGCGCGTCGGCAATCAGCTGATCGTCGGTGTGGAAGAAGCCGCCATTGACGAAATAGTGGCACTCGATGCGGGCGAAGGCGAGAGCGTAGTGGTCCTCGGAGAAACGGCGCACCCGCTCGGCGTCGGGAAGCAGCGACAGCGTCTTGCCTTCCCAGGCGCTCCAGGCTCGCGCGGCTTCGATCTGCACGGCCGGGTCAGGGTCGGTCAGGCGGCGGTGAAAGGCTTCAATCAGGTCGCCGCGCTCGGCCTCGGGGATCGCCCGCAAATATTCCTCGAAGGCGTCGGGAAAGATCCAGCTACAGCCCTCCTGATAGAACCATTCGAGCTCCGAGCGCCGCAGCGTGAAGATGCCGCGCAGCACGAGCTCGGTCACGCGCTCAGGGTAGGTCTCGGCGTAAGCGAGCGCGAGGGTGGAGCCCCATGAGCCGCCGAACACCTGCCAGCGCTCGATGCCGAGATGCTCGCGCAGGCGCTCGATATCATCAACGAGATGCCAGGTGGTGTTCTCTTCGAGCGAAGCATGCGGGGTGGAGCGCCCGCAACCGCGCTGATCGAACAGGATGATGCGATAGGCGCGCGGATCGTGATAGCGGCGCATGAGGGGATTGATGCCGCCGCCGGGGCCGCCATGCAGCAGCACCGCGGGCTTCCCGGCGGGTGAACCGCATTCCTCGAAATAGAGCTCGTGCAGGTCCGAGACTTTCAGCCGCCCGGTGCGGTAGGGGACGATCTCGGGATAGAGCGTGAGGCGCTTGTCCCGTTGCGTTGGCTGGTCGTTCATCGTGCTCCCGCTCGATTGACCCGGTTACCCGCTTGGCGCGGTCTCGGCCGCCGCCGAAGCGTGAGCTGCAGCTTGCGCCATCGCGCGGGCCTGCGCCCGATCGTAGATGGTCTCGCCCTCGGGATCGCGCATCTCCTCGTAATAATTGTCCTCACCTTGCGAAGGCTTACGCAGATAAAGACTCACCGCGACGCCCGCCACAAGGGCAAGTAGGACGCCGATCAGACTTGCGCGCGAGGTGGTGAATCCGGCGTTGCCAAAACCGAAGATCCCCTCGCCGACGAGCTCGCCGAGCATCACGACAAAGCCGACGCTCATCGCCGCGAACGCGCCCCATTTGCTGCATCGCCGCCACCAGATGGCGAGCAGCAATGCGGGGAAGAAGGTCGCGGCGGCGAAGGCGAAGGCGGTGAGCGCGGCCCGCAGCGGACCGACCTCGGCGATCATGAGGAAGACGGCGGCGGCGAGGGCGGAGGCGGCGATCGCCGCCCAGGCCGCGGTCAACCGGGGCAATGCCTGACGGCGATCGAGCACGCGGTAGATATCCTCGGAGAGGCTAGCCGCCAGGGTAAAGAGATGCGCCGCGGCCGCGGCAAGAGCGATCGCCAGCGCGGCCGCAGCCATCAGCACACAGAGCACATAGGGCAGCCCGGCCGCCAACGGCAAGGCGAGCGCGATGCCGTCGCGGCCAATGAGAAGTTCCGCCGCGGCGATCGCGCCGTCGCGGTTGGCGTCGCTGGCCTGCAGTAGGTGCTTGGCGGCGAGTTCGGTCAGCCAGGCGGGCAGCGAGGAGGCCGAGGCCAGCGCGATGTCGCGGAAGATGATGAGCTTGGCGAAGGCGGCGATCGCCGGCGCGGTCATGACGAACATGGCCACGAACAGGAGGCCCCAGGCGGTTGAGCGGCGCTGATCGGCGATCGAGCTGGTCACCCCGCTGCGCATCAACAGGCTCGGCAGCGCCGCCGTGCCGAGCGCGAGACTGAGAAACAGCGCGGCGAAATCCATTGGACCGAGACTGCCGAACGGTTGCAGGAAGGGCTTGACCGTCGGCGCTGGCATCGCGCCCGGCAGCGCCGTTGCGAGCCCGCCGGGCAGGACCGGCGTTAGCCCCGCCGTGATCTCGGCATTGTGCAACGACGAGAACAGCTCGCCATAGGTCAGTTGCGGCGCCGGCACGTTGGTGAGAAGCACCGACACGGTGGTCACCACCACCGTCAGCCCCACGACGCCGATCAGGAACTGCGCGCTCGCCGTCCAGGTCAGCGACCGCATGCCGCCGAGAACGGCGATCGCGGCTATCAGCGCCACGAGTACCAGCACCGCGATCGAGAAGGAGACTGGCAGGAACAGCGCGGAGATCAGCCCGGCAATTTTGATCTCGGCGACGACGAGCAGTACGGTCGGCGGTAGTTGCATTACGCTGGCCGCCATGCGCAGGCCGCGCGATCGAAAGCGATGGCCGAGAAAGCTCGGCAGGGTATAGGAGCCCGCCTTGCGCAAATAGGGCACAAACAGGATGGCGGCGAGCAGCATGCCGAAGGTCCAGCCAAGCCCGATGGCGAGCGCGTCGAAACCGAGAAAGAACACGGTGCCGGTGTAGGCGAGAAAGCCTACGCCGCCGACCGCGACCGCCGCCAGGGCGAAGCCGTTGAACACTGGCGGCACGCGCCGCCCCGAAACGAAATAGTCCTCGACGTCGAAGGTGCGCGCGCCGACAGCGATGAAGAGATACAGCGCCAGCGGCACCACCATCATGCATTCGGCGAGCAGTGGCCGGCTCCAGCCGAGTTGCTCGAACATCGCCAGCATGACAACGAGCGAGATGAAGGCGCTGGTGACGATGGCGTAATAGGCGCCGAGATGCGGGTTGGGCGTGCGCAGGCGAGAGGGGATCATTCGAGTCCCTCGCGCTCGCTCCGCGCCAAATCGATGCGCTCCTGGATGCGAATGAACCAGAACGCCACGACGGCGATGAAGATCAGCAGGCCCTGCGCGAGAAGATAGAAGCCGAGTGGAAAATGCAGGAAGCCGTAATGGTTCAGCCAAGACGCGCTGGAGATGACGATCAGGACGGCGAGCAGCGCGGTAAGCAGCAGCGTGATGGCGAGGATCAGCGTCTGGAGCTGATGACGGTCGCGTGCCGGATGCTCGCTTGCTGGACCCTCAGTCGCCACGTCGCCTCCCCCGGCCCAAGACCGGCCAACGGGTTAGCAGTTGCCGGGCGGCTTGGAAACTCCGGGGACACCATTGGCCTCGAAACGTGGCATGGTGGTGACTTTGCAGGAGAGGGGAGGCTCAGGAGGAACGGCAATGTTACAGGAATTCAAGGAGTTTGCGCTTCGGGGCAATGTTGTCGACATGGCGGTCGGCATCATCATCGGCGCCGCCTTTTCCACCATCGTGCGCTCGCTAGTCGACGACATCGTCATGCCGCCGATCGGCGTCGTCACCGGTGGGGTCGATTTTTCCAATATGTTCATTGCGCTGAACGGCGAGTCCTACCCATCGCTGGCGGCCGCCAGGCAGGCTGGCGCGCCGACGATCAATTTCGGGCTGTTCATCAACAATGTGATCAGCTTCATGATCGTGGCCTTCGTGCTGTTCATGGCGATCAAGGCGATGAACACGTTGCGCCGCAAGCAGGAGGAGCAGCCGCAAACCGAGCCGCCGCCGTCGCGCGAGGTGCAACTGCTGGAGCAAATCAGGGACGCGCTGGTGAAGCGGGGCTAGCTGCGGGCAGGCCCGCGGAAAATGGATTTGCGCCATTTTCGCCGGCAAAGGACGGAAACCCTTTAAAGCGGTCCACTTGGAAGAAATTTCTCCTGTATTTCTTGGAGAGGAACAAATTTGCTGTTTTTACACTAGCCTAGCTAGTTGGGAGAACAATTTTCCATTATAATTCCTATATCTGAGCGACGTTTTCTCGCTGCGTGCGGCCGGACGGTCTCTCGCCGCGTAAATCTCTTGAGGGCCGCCGAGATCATGTTCGTCACCGTGCATATGCCCGACGGCACGTCGCATCGCCTCGAAGCGCTGGAAGGCTGGCGCGTCATGGAGGTGATCCGCGATTGGGGCCTTCCCATCAAGGCGGAATGCGGCGGGGCTTGCGCCTGCGCCACTTGCCATGTCTGGGTGGGAGAGGATTGGCTCGCGAAGCTTGCGCCGCCGACCTCGGAGGAGCTCGAGATGCTGGACGGCGCCTTCAATGTCGACGAGCGCTCGCGGCTGTGCTGCCAGATCATCATGTCGAAGGAGCTGGATGGGCTCGAGCTGGAGCTTGCGCCCGAGAGCCTCGCCGACGCGCCGCCCGAGCGCGTGGCGGTGGGAGGCTAGCCATGCGCACCTTCCCCATCTTGGTGAGTTTCGACGGCAAGCATCCGCTCGTCACCGGCGGCGGCGAGCTGGCGGCGGTCAAGGCGCGGCTGCTGCTCAAGCGCGCGCCGGTGGTCGACATCGCCGCCGAGAATTTCGTGCCGGAGATCGTCGCGCTCGCCGAGCAGGGACTGGTGTCGCTGATCGCGCCGCGCCCCGGCATCGATCAATTGCGTGGCCGCCCGCTGGTGATCGCCGCGACCGAAGACGAGGAGGAGGATGCCCGCGTCTCGGCCATTGCGCGCGCGCTGGGCGTCCCGGTCAATGTGCCCGACCGGCCCGAGCTTTGCACATTCGCATTGCCGGCGATCGTCGATCGCGGCGAGGTCACCGTCGCCATTGGCACCTCAGGCGCTTCGCCCGTGTTGGCGCAGCGCCTGCGCGCTTGGCTGGAGCAGGAGCTGCATCCGCGGCTCGACGCGCTGGCCAAGCTCGCGGCTGAGTTCCGCGCGCCGGTGGCTGAGCGGCTGCCCTCGGGCCCGCCGCGACGGAAATTCTGGGAGGCGGTGTTCGAAGGCGCCGCCGCCGAGGCGATGCTCGAAGGCGATGAGGCTAAGGCCCGCGCGCTGATCGGCGCCGCCATCGAGGAAGCGGCCGAGGCGCAAGTCTCGCGCGGCCGCGTGCTGCTGGTCGGCGCCGGTCCCGGCGATCCCGAGCTGCTCACCATGAAGGCGGTGCGGGCGCTGAAAGCCGCCGATGTGATTTTCTACGACCGCCTAGTCGGCGAGGGCGTGCTCGATCATGCGCGGCGCGAGGCCGAGCTGATCCCGGTCGGCAAGGCCAAGGGCGCGCATAGCGTGTCGCAGGAGGAGATCAACGCGCTGCTGATCGCCCGCGCCAAGGCCGGTCAGACGGTGGTTCGCCTCAAAGGCGGCGACCCGTTCATCTTCGGTCGCGGCGGCGAGGAGCTCGAAGCGCTCCGCGCCGAAGGCATCGCCATCGAGATCGTGCCCGGCGTCACCGCCGGCATCGCCGCGGCGGCAAGCCTGCAGATCCCGCTCACCCATCGCGACCTGTCCCACACTGTGACCTTCCTCTCCGGCCACGAGGCTGGTGGCGAGGAGGCAAGTTTCGAGCATCTCGATCTTGCCGCGCTGGCTGGCGGCAAGAACACGCTGCTCGTCTATATGGGCGTGACCACCGCGGGCCATATCGCGGCGAAGCTGATCGCCGCCGGCTTCAAGCCCGACCTGCCGGTGCTCGCGGTCGAGAATGCGAGCCGCGAGGACGAGCGCCGGGTGCTGGCGACCATCGCCGAGCTTGCCGCGCATCCCGAGCGGCTTGGGCTGAAGAGCCCAGCGGTGCTGATCTTCGGCGAGGTGGCCGGGCTGCCCGCGTCGGGCGTGATCGAGGACATTCTAGGCTCGGAGGAGTTGAAGCGTGCCTAGCGTCGTCACCGCCAACCGCCTCAGAGACGGCATCGTCGTCTATCTCGCCGCCGACGGGAGTTGGACCGAGGAGATCGGGAGCGCGCGCATCGCCGAGACCGAGGATGAGGTCGCGGTGCTCGAGGCGCGAGCCGCCGAGGACGTCAAGGCGCGCAAGGTCGTCGCCGTTTATCCGATGGATGTCGCGCTGAACGGCGGCACCGTCGATCCGCTTTCCGTGCGCGAGCGCATCCGCGCCGCGCACCGCACCACTTTGACCAAGGATTGGTACGATGTACCGCTATGACGAGTTCGACCACACGTTCGTGAGCGAACGCGTGGCGGAGTTCAAGGATCAGGTCGAGCGCCGGCTCGCCGGGCAGCTGTCGGAGGACGAGTTTCGTCCGCTCCGCCTGCGCAACGGACTCTATCTGCAGCTGCACGCTTACATGCTGCGCATCGCCATTCCCTATGGCGTGCTGTCGCCGAAGCAACTGCGCCAGCTCGCCATGATCGGGCGGAAGTGGGATCGCGGTTACGGCCATTTCACCACGCGGCAGAATTTGCAGTTCAACTGGGTGAAGCTGGTCGATATCCCCGAGGTGCTGGCGGCGCTGGCCGAGGTCGAGATGCACTGCATCCAGACCAGCGGCAATTGCGTGCGCAACGTCACCGCCGATCCGTTCGCGGGCGCAGCCAATGACGAGCTGGAGGACCCGCGTCCCTGGTGCGAGATCCTGCGGCAATGGTCGACCTACCATCCCGAATTCAGCTGGCTGCCGCGCAAGTTCAAGATCGCCATCTCGGGCGCCGCCGAGGATCGCGCGGCCATCGCCTTCCACGATATCGGTTTGAAGATCGTGCGCGGACCGAACGGCGAAAACGGCTTCCGCGTGCTGGTCGGCGGCGGCATGGGCCGCACGCCCTATGTCGGGCAGGAGATCCGCGCCTACCTGCCGAAGCAGCATCTGCTCTCCTACATCGAGTCGATCCTGCGCGTTTACAATCTGCACGGCCGCCGCGATAACATTCACAAGGCGCGCATCAAGATCCTGGTCAACCAGCTCGGCATCGACAAATTCCGCGAGGATGTCGAAGCGGATTGGGAGGCGACGCATAAGCACGCGATCGACCTGCCGGCCGACGAGCGCGACCGCATCATGTCCTACTTCGCCCCGCCGGATTTGCCGGCGCGCCCGATCCGGGACGAGGCTCTCGATCAGCGCCGCGAAACCGATCCCGCTTTCGCCAATTGGCTCAAGCACAATGTGAGGCCGCACCGCGTGCCTGGCTATTCGAGCGTGGTGGTGTCGCTGAAAGAACCGGGCCGCACGCCGGGCGACGCCAGCTCGGAGGCGATGGAGCTGGTCGCCGATCTCGCCGAGCGCTTCAGCAGGAATGAGGCGCGGGTCAACTACACGCAGAATCTGATGCTGCCGCATGTCGCGACCTCGGACGTGGTCGCGCTTTACGACATTCTGGCGAAGCACGGGCTGGCCACCGGCAATTTCGATCTGCTCGGCGACATGATTTGCTGCCCGGGGCTGGATTATTGCAATCTGGCCAATGCCCGCTCGATCCCGATCGCCAAGGAGATCGCCAAACGCTTCGAGGATCCGAAGCGGCAGGAGACGATCGGTCCGCTGCGGCTGAACATGTCGGGCTGCATCAATGCCTGCGGGCACCACCACTCCGGCAATATCGGCATTCTCGGCGTCGACAAGAAAGGCACCGAGCTCTACCAGATTTCGCTCGGCGGCAGCCCGAAGGACGACGCCGCGGTCGGCACCATCATCGGCCCGGGCTTCCGCGCCGAAGCCGTGCCGCAAGCCATCGACACCATCATCGACACCTATCTCGCCGAGCGGAGCGACGGGGAGACATTCCTCGACACCTGGCGGCGCGTCGGGGCCCAGCCCTTCAAGGAGGCTCTCTATGGCGCTGCTTGATCTCGCCACGGGTTCGCTGGTGGCCGATCCGGCCGAGGTCGCGACGCTGCTCGAGCCGACCGCCGATGCCGGCGCGCTTGCTGCCGCTTCAGGCGGCAATGCCGGGCCGATCGCCATCCACTTCCCGACCTTCGGCGACGGCCGCGGCATCAGCCTCGCCGTGCTGTTGCGCGAGCGGCATGGGTTCAAGGGCGAGATCAGGGCGGTCGGCTATCTGATCCCCGACCTCGCGCAATTCCTGCTGCGCTCGGGATTCGATACCGCCGAGATCACCGATCCCGAGCAGGCGAGCGTTTGGAAGGCGTCGGTGTCTCGCATCCAGCGCAATTATCAGCGCGGCTACCGCAATCTGCTGCCGCTCAGGAGCGAGGCCGCGCGCAAAGAGGCGGAGGCGCTCGACCAGCGGCTCACGCGGGTGAAGAGCCTGACCGACCGCATCAGGGAGATGCGCCGCAAGATCGAGGGCCGCATCGCCTTTTCCACCAGCCTCGGGCTTGAGGATCAGGCGATCCTGCACGCCATCGCCGAGTCGGGCGCCGAGATCGACGTGTTCACCCTCGACACCGGCCGGCTGTTCCCCGAGGTGCTCGAGACTGTCGAGCTGTCTGAGCTTCGCTATGGCGTCCGCATCCGTCTGGTTACCCCGGACGCCGCCGAGGTCGAGCAATTGGTCGCGCGCGACGGCGTGTTCGGCTTCCGCCACGCGGTCGAGAACCGCAAGGCCTGCTGCGACATCCGCAAAGTCCGCCCGCTCAATCGCGAGCTGAAAGGCGCGCAAGGCTGGATCAGCGGCTTGCGGCGCGAGCATTCCGACGAGCGCGCCGACGTGAAGCTTGCCGCCTGGGACGACGCGCACGCGCTGATCAAGGTCAATCCGGTCGCCGATTGGTCGACCCACGACCTCACCGCCTATATCGCCGCCAATAATGTGCCGGTGAATCCGCTGCATGCGCGCGGCTTCGTCTCGATCGGTTGCGCGCCCTGCACCCGCGCCATCCAGCCGGGCGAGCATCCGCGCGCGGGCCGCTGGTGGTGGGAGCACGAGGAAAAGAAGGAATGCGGCCTGCACATGAACCCGAACCGGGGAGGGAAGGCCGCATGACCGCGCTCACCTCCCATCTCAAGCTGCTCGAAGCCGAGAGCATCCATATCTTCCGTGAGGCCGCGGCGCAGTTCCGCGCGCCCGTGCTGCTCTATTCGATCGGCAAGGATTCGACCGTGCTGCTGCATCTGGCGCGCAAGGCGTTCTGGCCGGCCAAGCCGCCCTTTCCGCTGCTGCATATCGACACGACCTGGAAGTTCCGCGACATGATCGCCTTCCGCGACAAGACGGCGCGCGAGCTTGGCCTCGATCTCATCGTGCATACCAATCACGACGGGCTCGCCCGCAACATCAATCCGTTCGACCACCCGCCGTCGGTCTATACCGACGTGATGAAGACGGTGGCGCTGCGCCAGGCGCTCGATGCCGGCGGCTTCGATGCCGCATTCGGCGGGGCGCGGCGCGACGAGGAAGCCAGTCGAGCCAAGGAGCGCGTGTTTTCCTTCCGCGCCGCAGGCCATCGCTGGGAGCCACGCCGCCAGCGCCCCGAGATGTGGCAGCTGTTGAACGGCCGCCTCGGCAAGGGCGAGACGGTGCGCGTGTTCCCGCTGTCGAATTGGACCGAGGGCGATGTGTGGCGCTATATCGCGCTGGAGAAGCTCGACGTGGTTCCCCTCTATTTCGCGGCCGAGCGGCCGGTGGTGACGCGCAACGGCCAGCTCATCGTGGTCGACGACGAGCGCATGCGGCTCGAGCCGGGCGAAACGCCTCATAGCGCAAGGTGCGCTTCCGCACGCTCGGCTGCTGGCCGCTCACCGCTGCCGTCGAGTCCGACGCCGAGGATATCGACGCGGTGGTCGAGGAGACGCTTGCCGCGCGCGTGTCCGAACGGGCCGGACGGCTGATCGATCACGATCAGGCCGGGGCGATGGAGATGAAGAAGCGTGAAGGGTATTTCTAGGGGCGATCTTCGATGCATGTCGCGACGCAACTGAAAGAGACGGTCCAGACCAGGCCAGCGCCGGCTTCCGCCGCGCATCGCGGCGCGCTGCTCAGGTTGCTCACCTGCGGCTCGGTCGATGACGGCAAGTCGACGCTGATCGGCCGGCTGTTGTGGGACGGCGCCGGTGTCACCGAGGACCAGGCCGCGGCCGTGCTGCTCGCCTCGCATAATCGCGCGGTCAACGGCGAGAAGATCGATTTCAGCCTGCTGCTCGACGGTCTCCAGGCCGAGCGCGAGCAGGGCATCACCATCGACATCGCCTGGCGCTATTTCGAGACGCCGGACCGGCGCTTCATCATCATCGACTCGCCGGGCCACGAGCAATACACCCGCAACATGGCGACCGGCGCCAGCCACGCCGATATCGCCATCCTGCTGGTCGATGCGCGCCACGGCGTCAAGCGCCAGACCCGCCGCCATGCCGCGATCTGCGATCTGGTCGGCATCAAGAAGGTGGTGCTCGCCGTCAACAAGATGGACGCCGTCGACTGGTCGGAGGCCCGCTACCGCGAGATCGAGCAGGATTTCCGCGTCATGGCCGGGAGCTTCAATTTCGCGCAAGTCAGCATCATCCCGGTGGCGGCACTGACCGGCGACAACGTGGTCCACCGTTCCGTGCGAATGCCCTGGTATGCCGGGCCGACGCTGCTCGAGCATCTTGAGTCGGTCGATCCGGAAGTCGTGCAGGACGATGCGCCGTTCCGCATGCCGGTGCAGCTCGTGCTGCGCGCCGCGGACGATTTCCGCGGTTATGCCGGAACCGTCACGTCGGGCCGCATCAGGGTCGGCGAAAGGATCGTCGATGCGCGCAGCGGACTTGGCGCGACGCTCAAACGCATTTCTACCATGGACGGCGACTTCACCTCGGCTGGCAAGGGCGACGCCGTCACGCTGGTGCTCGACACCGATCTCGACATCTCGCGCGGCGCGGTGCTGTCGGAGGTGCCGCGGCGGCCGACCAATGCCGACGTGATCGAGGCGCGGCTGGTCTGGCTGTCGGAGACGCCGTTCGATCCGGAAGCGGGGTATTTGCTGCGCACGGCGACCGACCTCACACCGGTCACCAGCGTGAGCGTTTCGGCGCTGGTCGATTTCGAGACCTTGGCGTCGACGCCGGCGCATGACTGCAACGTCAACGACATCGCCGATTGCCGTATCCTGCTCGGCCGCGCCGCGGCGATCGATCTGTTCCGCGACCTGCCGCTCACCGGCAATTTCGTGCTGGTCAGCGCCATCGACGGCGCGACCGTCGCCGGCGGCGTCATCACCTGGGCGCAGGCGGGCGCACCCCAGGTCGGCGACAATGTGCTGGTGCTCAACCGCGAGCTGCTCGCCCGCGGGGTATGCGCCGATCTCGGCGATTCGCCGGCCGATCTCGCCGAATTCAACCGGCGGGCGCAAGAGGTGGCGGTGTTGTTGCGCTCGGTCGGAGTTCCAGTTCTGATCGAGCTATAAGCCGCTATAATGAAGACGCCCGGGTCGGGGCGCGAGCTTGCCGCGCGTTAGGGAGGGGACATTTCGGCAATGGTTGATTTCGGCTCGGCAGCGCAGTTGCTGCCGCTCGTGGCGGCTGGCTTTGGCGTCGGCCTGCTCGTCGGCCTGACAGGGGTCGGCGGCGGTGCGCTGATGACGCCGTTGCTCATCTCCAGTTTCGGCGTCTCGCCGCAAGTCGCGGTCGGCACCGATCTGCTCTACGCCTCGATCACCAAGACGGCGGGCGGCTGGCGCCATCATGTCGCCGACCATGTCGATTGGCCGATCGTGCTGCGGCTCGCCGCCGGGAGCCTTCCCGCCGCGGCGCTTCTGCTTCTCGTCATGGCCTTTCTTCCGGTCGATACCGTGAAGCTTGCGCATTGGATCCGGATGGGCCTGGTGGTGGCGTTGCCGATCAGCGGGCTGGCCATCGTGCTCTACCCGTTTGTCACGCGGACCTCGCCGAGCGACGACAAGGGCGACGTCCCGCCGCGCACGCTGCCCACCGTGCTGTTCGGCGCGCTGCTCGGCCTGCTCGTGACGCTGACCTCGGTCGGCGCGGGCGCGATCGGCGTCACCGTGCTCGCCGTGCTCTATCCGATGCTGCCGGCCAAGCGGCTGGTGGGCACCGATATCGCCCATGCCGTGCCGCTGACGCTGTTGGGCGGCCTCGGGCATCTCGGCCTCGGCAATGTGGACACTGGCCTTCTGCTCGCGCTTCTCTGCGGCTCGATTCCGGGCATCCTCGTTGGCGCGCGGCTTGCGGGAGTCATGCCGGAATGGCTGCTCAGGCCGATCCTCGCACTGACGCTCTGCTACGCGGCCTACGCGCTGTACAACAAGGGTTGACGCCTTACGTCACTTCGGGTCGTGCCATGCTGTACACGGCGATAAAGGCTCTGCTCTCCGGCGTCATCATCGCGGCCGCGTCGGAAATCGCCAAGCGCAACCCGGGCATCGGCGCCCTGATCCTATCGTTGCCGCTGATATCCATTCTCGCCTTCATTTGGTTGTGGCGCGATACGTCCGATACGGAGCGGATCGCCGCGCTGGCGCAATCGACCTTTTGGTTCGTGTTGCCGACGCTGCCGATGTTTCTGGTGCTGCCGGCACTGCTCAGAAGCGGCACGGGGTTTTGGCCCGCGCTCGGACTGTCCTGCCTGCTGACGATAGTGCTCTACGCCGCAATGGTATGGACGCTGGGCAGGCTCGGCATTTCGCTGTAAGGCGCGACGTCGTCGCTCGATCGACGAGGCCGGTGCGGAACACCGCACAACGTGCGGGGAGGGGCGACGTCACGCTCACAAGCCAGGGGATTAGGTGGAGTTGCTGGTGGGGCGGAGGATGCGTGCTCCAGATAAGCCTCTCGGCTTTCGCTCCGTTTCCACGTCGTCATGCCCCAACAAATAGAGCAGCCACCACATGCCGCCGATGGCCGTCGAGAATCCAAACAGGGCGCCGAGCAGAAAGTTCATCGCGGTTAATTTTCGCGCGGGAAGGTAAAAAAAAGTTTTACGACGCTCGGGGCTTCTCAACCGCGAACCGCAAGCTGGGCGGACTAGCTTCGATCATGGATCTGTGCCGTCATCGCCGCGCCTCGCGCCATGACTCTGCGTGCTTCAATCCCGAGGTGGTGAGTACTCAGACGCGGAGACAAGTGCCAATCAGCGCGGAATGAGCAACACGTAAGCGATGCCGTCTTTCTGTTCACGACGCGACTTTGAAACAAGACCTCTGTTGAGCCGCGACCAAAATTTGTCCGACGAGGCTTGCGGGGATGGGCGACCGAGCCGTTTCCCTTCGCTTGACATGTAGCGGATTTCCGTTGGCTGCCAGCCGTGGTCTGCAAAAAAATTAAGCCAATTCGCCGGCCTGAACCGGAGGAAATTCCGCTTGTCTTTCAAGGCCGGCTCCCAGTCGTGGGGGAGAGATTCAACGATCCAAAACCCTATGTGACTCAGCCCGCGTAGATCATCGGCCAGTTCCGCGACGTCAGCTTCCGGCAAGTAGGGGATCACGCATTCGGTCAACACCAATATCTTGTTCGCGTCTTTGTTTATCTCGGAGAAATGCTTTCGCCGTGAAGCGCGATCAGTCAGATCAAACTTGAACCGATCGACACGACAATTCGGCGCATCACTGCCAAGCTTTTCATTCTTGAGGTCGATAACGGCGGGAAAATCAACCTCGATCCATCGCAATGAAGGAGGCAGTTCCATGCGGTAAGGTCGCGTGTCGAGTCCCGCGCCAAGACTTAGGATCATATCGACGCCTTCGGCGAGCGCCTGCGCAAATCAGGTCGTCGATGATGACGGTCCGAATCGCAACCGACCAGGCGAGCTTGTTCAGACCGTGGGATGCCGCTTTTTCTCCAAGCTCGCCAGCAAGCTTGCGAGCCAACGGGTCGCGAAACAGCGGTTGTTCCTGGTTGGTTTCCCGAGCGCGGAGCCCGGCGATCATAAAGGCGGTGTCGGAGACATGAACGACCTCAACCATCGAGATTTCCGGGAGGTGTCAACATGCCAATCAAAAGTACGATCAAACCAGCAAACTCGTTTAGTGACGCTTGGCTAGTTATACGTGAGTTGGCGTTAGAAGTCTGCTGGTGCCTTAGTTGTGGGGGCTGGCCAAGGGTGACCAGTGAGTCTTCCGTCAACTTCCTAACGGGCGGGATGCCCTTTCAATGGCAACGCTCCAACTGAGGCGTGGTCATGAAATGGTGCCGTCGGGTAGGATTGAACTACCGACCCCGTCATTACCAATGACTGAGGTCCACTGAAACCCAAGGAAACCAGGGGCAAAAACTGTTGGTTCCTGGGCTCCAAATCACTTACGGTTAGTCGGCTGTTAGTCGCTCGCGGCGTTAGTCGCCCGTTAGTCGCTGCGATCGCCAGAGGGGGAAATCATGACAGCTCTCACCGAGAAGAAGATCGCCGCGCTCAAGTGGACGGGCAAACACAAACACATCCGCGACGGCATGGTGCCTGGACTGTTCGTGCAGGTCCGCGCGAGCAAGAAGCTGTTCGTCGTGTCCGCACGCGACAGGTCAGGCAAGCAGCTCTGGCGTACGGTCGGCACGGTCGGTAGCATCTCGCTCGACGCAGCTCGCAGGCAAGCGATGGCGATGCGTCAGGCGATCACTGGCAGCACGTCAGACGCTGGAGGCCCTGCGACGTTCTTCAATGTGTCGCGCATGTGGTTCAGGCGGCACGCCTTGAAGAAGGGACTGGTGACCGCTCCAGAGATCGAGCGCACGCTTCGCAATCATCTCTCGGTGTGGGACGAGCGTCTTTTCGAAAGCATCACGCGCAGTGACATCACCGAGCTGCTGGACGGCATCGAGGACACCGCTGGTCCCGTCGCAGCCGACAAGACGCTGGCAACCATCAGCCGCATCTGCGTCTGGCACCAGACGCGCCACAACCACTACACGTCGCCAGTCGTGCGCGGCATGAAGCGCAGCGAGGCGAAGGCCCGCGACCGCATCCTGTCGGACGATGAGATCAAGAAGCTGTGGGAGGTCACCGGCAATCTACCAGACCGTGAACAGCCCTACAGTCATCCCTACGACAGCATGATCAGGATGATGCTGCTCACCGCGCAAAGGCGCGAGAAGGTGATGACGATGCGCTGGTCGGACATCGAGGACGGCGTCTGGGCGGTGCCGCATGAGGACAGGCAGAAGGGCGTGGGTGGCAGGCTCAAGCTGCCGCCGATGGCTCTGAGCGAACTGGAGAGGCGTCCACGGCTGCTTGGCAACGACTACGTCTTCGCTGGTCGGCAACGGTTCTTCAACGGACTGTCGCGGGCGCACACCGCGCTGGTCGAGCTGTGCGGGTTCCATTTTACGCGACACGATCTGCGCCGCACTGCGCGGAGCCTGATGGCGCGATCTGGTGTTTCGCCGCATGTCGCGGAGCGCGTTATCGGTCACAGCATCAAGGGCGTCGAGGGCATTTACGACAGGCACACCTACGATGCCGAGAAGGCCGAGGCTCTGGCGCGGCTGGAGCAGCAGCTCCGTGCGGCTGTGGACGGCGTCGGCAACGTGTTGGTTCTTCCGCGCAAATCAGCGTAGAAGGTCAGCACCGATGCGGCGGAGGCCGTAGACTAGTCCCTTGAAACGCTGCGAATAGCCTAAGGCGGGACACGCAGCACTTGCCCCACTGATACACCCGGAAAGCCATTGGGCTGGGCACGGGCGGTTCATCTGAAACGATGGCCGCCTTGCGCCTTGTTGTGTCTGGCGGCCCCCAGCAATGAGGGGACCGACATGGGTCTGCCAACATTCGTTCGTGTTCACGATCTCATCGAGGCTGGCATCGTCGCCAGCCGACCGCAGCTCGACATCCTCATCCGCGATCATGGGTTTCCGCAGAGCCGTCTGCTGTCGCCGCGCATCCGTGCGTGGGACATGGCCGAGGTCAATGCGTGGATCGACAGTCGCCCGGTCGGCAAGGTCGAGGAGCCGGGGCGGGGCATCATCAGGCAGCAACGGCAGCGCCGCGAACTGGTGGGGGTGTGACCATCATGGAGGAGCAAAATAGGGCCACCCCAGTGGTTGGTGCCAAAAGGCAAAAACCGACCTCGCAAGCCGCTGAAATTGCTGACGCTCTAGAAGCGGAAAATGGCACCCAACCTACCTCATCTGCGCTCCGCCGAAGATGGGAATGGATCGAGGTCAACGATGTGACGCTCAAGCTGACTGACGGTCGCAAGATCAACACGTCAGCAAGGAGGGGGTTCTTCCCTGCTCATCAGACTGACATCGCCATCGCGTGGGTCATCCGTCTCGACGGCGCGTTCTGGATGGCGCGTTGCGGCGACCAGCGCAGCCCCGTCACCCCCAAGGCGAAGGCGAAGAAGGCGGCGGAGGAAATGGCGCGTGGTGCGCGAGGCATCGCCGTCGAGAACCCAGTAAAGCTGCTCAACGAACTGGCCGCTCGCTGCGCCGACAGCAGCCCCGAAAGCGATCTCCCCGATGCGGTCGCGTGCATCGCGGCTCGTGACGAGCTGGTGGGGGCGTGACATGAGCAACCCGCAAGTAGACAAGGCCGACTACGCCGTCTCCGAGATCAGCGAGGCCCTGGGGATCATCAAGGACATGAGTGTCCTCCTGGCCAAGGTTCTGAAGCAGCACCTCTGGGAGCGTCCCGACGACGGCGGACGTGAAGGCGACGTCTACGCCGACGATGTCGAGGGGGCGCTAGAGAGCGCGGACGTTATCGTGGCCGAGCTGAAGGCGTGGCGAGAGAGCCTCCAGGGCGAGGCCCGCGAGCTGCTCGCTGCTGAGATCGTCAAGAGGAGGGCGGCGTGATGAGGCAGAACAAGATGCTGACCACCGCGCATACACCGCGGACGCAGAAGCTCGTCGCGTCGTCCTACGAGGGGATGGCCCACTGGGCTGGCACGGACCCAGGTCAGCACAAGTGCTGCACCTGCTCCAGCTTCGTCAAGAATACGGAGAAGGTCCGCAGGGGCCACTGCTCAAAGTTCAAGGCAATGATGCCCGTGGTGCGCAAGACGCTGACCTTCCCCGGCTCCGCGCTCGCCTGCATGTACTACGTCAGGAGGCCTGGGCTCGATGAAGAGCAGGCGGAGGCGTGGAGAGAGGTGCAGCGCCGACGCGCTGCGGAGGCGTCTTGAGGCAAGAAACAAAAGCCCCGCCGCGATGAGGTCGCGACGGGGTTGAGTATCAAAGGAAACGTAGATGCGGGTTCAGTATAGGTCGCGAGAGCTAAAGCCTCAAGGGGCGGAGCGTCTTCGTCGTGTTCGACTTGGTCAGGTCAGGAAGGTGTTTCTGCATCGTTATGGCTACCGCCTCCCCGATGATGATGCGGGTCGTGCGGAGCTGGACGAGCTGCTGCGGCTCAATTCGCTGCACCCCACCAACCCGTTCGAGCAGATGCAGCGCGAGATCGAGGTCTGGGCTCCGTGGATGTCGGACGAGGAGGGACAGCAGATGATCGACAACGTGGTGAAGCTGCCAGTGCCCTGGCGCATGTCGAACAAGGTCGAGTTGGGCAGGCGGCTCAACCTGACTGATCACGAGCGCACGATCACCAAGGCGTTCTCGATCATGCCTGTGGACGTGAGCGAGGCCGAGCTGAAGGAGCGCCGTCTCGAAGCCGAGCGCGAGCGCAAGCGGCAGAAGCGGCGCACCGAGAAGATGAAGCCCAGGCGCATCTACGAGAACGAGAGCGCGGCCAGGAGTAAGCCCTGGGAAGCTCTCGGCCTCAGCCGCGCGACCTACTATCGGAAGCTCTCTGCGGGGACGCTCAAGCGTGAGACATGTGTGTCCGCTGCAATACTTAAGTTGTTAGCACAGGACAGACTTGTCTCACTGCGAGCTGGGCGATCTCAGCAGGGCAATCAGTAGAAAGGAGTTGGCTGATGGGCAGGCGCCAGAGGCACACAGTCGGATCGACTGACCACGAGTTCGACCAGCTCGTTGATGTCGTGTCTGACCTGAACCGGGAAGCGATGCTGGCTGGTCGGCACGACCGCCTTGAGGTCAGCACGCGGGAGGGGCGCCCAGTCGTGTGCGCGTGATGGTCACTGTCCCTGCGGAAGCGGACATGCCCGAGCCGTCCAGAAATGTCCGCTAAGTGCTAAGAGCGGACTTAGCCCGCGCTACAACTCTCGTGATGAACTGCCGCTTAATCTGCGGCATTAACTGGAGCCCAAAACAGGCACCCGGGGTTAATCATCGTTCGCTACAATTCGAAATTGATAGCCATGGTCCAGTTCGCCCGGCAAAAACAAAAAGATGACAGCAATTCCCAATTGTCTCACTTCAGAGAGGGATGCGCAGCGCCGCCAGCGAACAGCTTTAGAGCGCGAGATTGGGCCCGCAATTAAGTCCGGACAAATCGTTCCCTACTACCAGCCTTTGGTCGACTTGAAGACGGGGGCGGCGATCGGTTGTGAGGTGCTGGCGCGGTGGAAACACCCAACACATGGCCTGTTATTGCCGTGGCTATTCATTCCAATTGCGAAGGGCGCAGGCCACATTAGCGCACTGACATACGCGCTACTTCGTCATGCGATCCAAGATGCAAGGACGTGGCCTGAGACGCTTTCCATATCTCTAAATTTGTCGCCGCTAATGGTAGCCAACAGCTGGCTTGCAGCCGATATTTTGCAAATCCTGAAGGAATGCAATTTTCCTGCTCAGCGGCTTGAGCTGGAGATAACCGAAACCACCCTGATCGACCGCGCCTCAGAGGCGAAGGTCATACTGAAGTCGTTACGCAATCTCGGGGTTCGCATCAGCCTTGACGATTTTGGTGTCGGATACTCTGGCCTGTCTTATTTGCGTAAGTTCGACATCGACGGGGTGAAGCTTGATCGCTCTTTCGTGCAAGAAATATTGGCAGACCCGCACGATCAACAGCTTGTCGGGTCCATCATCAGGTTCTGCCATGGTCTCGGCCTATCGGTTACGGCCGAGGGCATAGAGAGTGGGCCGATGCTGCGCCGGCTGAGAGAACTGGGCTGTGACGTTGGACAGGGCTATCTCCTGTCTAGGCCAAAGCCTAACGGTGGCCTTTTGCAATATCTTCGTCGTCACTCAGGTCACCATTCAAGGGGCGTGCGAGCCAAAATCGAAAGGCGTGCATCTGGCGAGCCTAGGGATCACGAAAGCGATGGCAGCGCCGTAGCAGGACTTAAGGCCCTTGATCTACTCCCCGCCCAGATCGCCGTGCTGGATCAGGAAGGCACCATCATTGCTACCAACCAAGCATGGAACGAAACAGCCGATCTTCGGCTGGCTAAACGCCGCTGGAATTATTTGGAGGAGTGCGCCGCTGCGGATGGCCGCGGATGCACCGATGGCCGAGTTGTAGGAGAAGGTATCGCGAAAATTCTCAGCAGGGAGCTGAACGAGTTCGTTGCAACCTATTCGTGCCCCTTCGACCGACGGCATCACTGGTTTCAAATTTCGGTTCGCCGACCGCGCATATCAGACGAGGGTATAGGCGCCATCATCATGCACGTGGATGTGACTGCGCTTCAGCATGACCATCTCACCGGGCTCGCGAACCGAGCTTTGTTTCAATCTCAGGCACAGTACGCCCTAGATGAGGCGCGCCAAAATGCCTCTGCGGTTGGAGTGGCTCTTGTCGATCTTGACGGGTTCAAGCCGATTAACGACCAACTCGGCCACGCAGCAGGCGACAAAGTTTTAGTTGAGGTGGCGCAGCGTTTGTCGTCTGCCGCGAGGGAGGGTGAACTGGTAGCGCGTCTCGGCGGCGACGAGTTTGGTGCCGTGACTTGGATCGGTAGCAGTGAGGTGAGCCTTGGCCGTTTGGTGCGTGACCTAAAGCTCGCGTTCAAGCGACCCTTTTTAGTCAACGGTACGCAATTTTATGTCGCGGCTAGCATCGGCACGGCTCTCTATCCAACCGATGGCCGCACGCTCAGGCTGCTGCTCAAGTCTGCCAACTCGCGCATGTATGGCTTGAAGAGAGCTTTGAAGGGCCGCGCTGAAAAGTGGATCGCATAGAGGCTCCAGATCCTCGAGGATGGTTCTGACCCTAGGTCCGCTTTGGGTCAGAAGCCGACATTGGCTTGGCGAAGCTTGACGTCCGCTAAGTGCCATAAGCAGACATGCTCGAAGCCCTTGTGACGCTCACTATGAGTCTGGTTGCAGCGCGAGCGTCACATGTAGAACATTTCCGTCGCGCCCAAGCTGCATCGGCAGTCCGCTTCTCCGAAAGACGGCAAGCATCGGCTGGTTTTCGGCGAGGACATCCGCCTCGAAACCGGCGATGCCAGACTCTTGAGCGATCCGCACGAGATGCCGCAGGATGAGAGACGCAATGCCGAGACCGCGATAGTTACCACCAGTGACGAACGCGAGCTCTGCCTTCGCCGAGCCGGGATTATCCGCTGCGAAGCGGCCACCCCCCATCAAAACTTCGCTCTCGCCGGTCCGCTTCGTGACCAGCAGTGCTACCACCCCTTTGAAATCCACATCAGTGAGTTGCGCGAGCTCGTCATCCGTCAATTCCTTTTTGAGACCGAAGAAACGCCGGTACACCAATTCCCGGTCAAGGTCGTTGAAGGCCTTAGCGACTCCGTCGGCGTCGTCGAGACGTATGGCTCGGACGGTGACCAGGGTGCCGTCCTTCAATGTCTCGGTGGCCACGTAATGTCGTGGATCCATCGGTCCGAACTCAGTCGATGATGTGATAGCCGCCGTCGATATACAACGTCTCGCCCGTGATCAGTTTCGCCCCGTTCATGGAAAGGAAGGCTACCGCGACGCCAACATCGTCGATGGACACGAGGCTGCGGGCGGGGGCCTTTGCTTGGGCTTTTGCGATCAATTTATCGAAATCGCTGATACCGGAGGCAGCGCGGGTCTTCAGTGGGCCAGGGGAAATCGCATGAACCCTGATGCCTTTCGGCCCAAGCTCCGCTGCGAGATAACGCGTGACGGCTTCCAGCGCTGCCTTCACCGGTCCCATCAAGTTGTAGTTCTCCACTACCATCTGCGAACCGTAATAGGTCATGGTGGAAAGCGTGCCGCCGTTCTTCATTAGCGGTTCGGCGAGCTTCGCCATGCGAATGAAGGACCAGCAAGACACGTCCATGGCGAGCAGAAAGCCTTCCTTGGAGCAGTCCGTCACGCGGCCTTGCAGATCGGCCTTCGGGGCGAAGGCGATGGAATGGAGGCAGATATCAAGTACGCCCCATTGCTTCTCGATCTGCTCGAAGATGGCCTCCAGTGAGCCTTCGGTCTGGAGATCCAGAGGCATGAAAATCGATGCTTCTAGTTCCTTGGCAAGCGGCTCGACGAATTTCTTGGCCTTCTCGTTTCGATAGGTCATGGCGAGGTCAGCGCCGAAAGCGCGAAAGGCCTTCGCGCAGCCGTAAGCAATCGATTGGTCGTTGGCGATGCCGGTGACCAGCGCCTTCTTGCCCTTGAGCAATGGCAAGGTAGAAATATCGATCATGCCCTCATCTCCTTAGGCTGGAATCCCGGCTGCGTGCGCAGAACAGTCAGCGTGTGGCGGGCAATCATGAGCTCTTCATCCGTGGGAATAACGTAGCAGGTGACGCGTGCGCCGGAAGCAGAGATGCGCCCCTCGCCCGTGGCGTTCGCCTCGGGGTCAAGCTTAAGCCCGAGCCAAGAAGCCCGCTTCGCTACGGCTTCGCGAATGGCCGGCGAGTTCTCGCCGACGCCGGCGGTAAACACGAAGCCGTCGATACCGCTCATCGCTGCCGCAAGCATCCCGGTGAATAGGGCAATGCGATAGACGAAATAGTCGAGCGCAAGCTTGGCGCGCGGATCGGAACTCGTGAGCAGGTCTCGCACGTCGTTGCTGATGCCGGACAGCCCCTTGAGCCCGCAGTCGTAGTAGAACAAATGTTCGATCTCGTTCGCGCTCATGCCTTTCTCGGTCAGGAGATATAGAACGATGCCGGCGTCGAGCTGGCCAGGGCGCGTTCCCATAGGAAGACCGTCAAGCGCCGTGAAGCCCATAGTGCTTTCCACGCTCTTACCCCCGCGGATCGCGCACATAGACGCGCCGCTGCCGAGATGTGCGACGACAACGCGGCCATTTGCGATGTCCTGTGCCAGCTCCGGCAATCGGCTCGCGATGTACTCATAAGACAACCCGTGAAATCCGTAGCGGCGGACGCCTTCCTGATAAAAGCGCTCCGGTAGCGCGTAGCGGTCGGCAATTTCGGGATGGCAGCGGTGAAACGCCGTGTCGAAGCAGGCGACTTGCGGAAGCTGCGGCTGTCTTTGCAGCAAAGTGCGGATGGGGTTAAGATTGTTAGGCTGGTGGAGAGGCGCAAGGGAAGCAAAGGCTTGCAGACGATCGACAACAGCATCATCGATGAGGATCGGCGCGCTGTAGTCGGGACCGCCATGAACCACGCGATGACCGACCGCGATAGGAAGGCCTCCAATCTCGGCGCGTAGGAACTCTACCACCTTGCCCAAGGCCGCGGGTACGTCGCCCACCTCCCCGCCGGGCCATGTCTCGTCGATAACGATTTCGCCCTTCGCGTCTTTGGCTACCAGACGCGGACGGACGCCAATCCCCTCGATCTGGCCTTTAAGGCGGCGTTGCAGCCGATCGCCCGAGTCCACGGAGAACAGTTGAAACTTGATGCTCGAGCTGCCGGCATTGACGACGAGAATGGTCGCGGACATTGTCTCACGCCTGGATCGGCTGCTTGGCCATCTGGCTGTGGCGGTACAACGCCGCCACCGCACAGGAGGCCAGGCGCGTCCTCACATGATCCGCGCGCGAGGTGAGGATGATCGGCACCCGTGCGCCAAGCACGATGCCCGCCGCGTCGGCATGAGACAGGAAGGTCAGGTTCTTCGCCAGCATGTTGCCGGCTTCGAGGTCAGGCACCACAAGGATCTGTGCTTGGCCTGCCACGGGCGACTTGATTCCCTTGATGCGCGCCGCCTCCGGGCTGATTGCGTTGTCGAAAGCGAGTGGACCGTCAAGCTCGCCGCCCGTGATCTGGCCGCGATCCGCCATCTTGCAGAGTGCCGCCGCCTCGATGGTGGAGGGAATGGTCGGCGTCACCGTCTCGACAGCCGAGAGGATGGCGACCTTCGGCGTGCCAAGCCCCAGCCCGGTGTAGAGATCGATAGCGTTCTGAACGATATCGCGCTTCGACACCAGGTCCGGTGCGATATTCACTGCCGCATCAGTGATGAACAGGGTCTGCGCATGACCAGGCACATCCATGACGAAGACATGGCTGACGCGCCGTCCTGTACGCAGTCCGGTCTCCCGATTCATTACCGTCGAAAGCAGCTCATCGGTATGGAGGCTGCCTTTCATGAGCAAATCCGCCTTGCCGGCACGTACCAGTTCGACGGCCTTCTCGGCGGCGGCCCGGCTGTGCGGCACGTCGGCGATCTCAATGTTGCCTAGATCGAGCGAAAACTCCCGGGCGACCGCGGTGATCTTGCTCTTGGGACCGACAAGGATGGGCTTGATCAATCCGGCCTCTCCCGCCTCGATGGCCCCTCTCAGCGAGGTCTCGTCGCAAGGATGTGCTACAGCGGTGGCAACGGCTTCTTTCGCCTTCGCCGCGGCGATCAGGCGGTCGTATTTCTCATGTCGGCGCGATGTTGTGGCCGTCGCATTCCGCATTGTGACCGGGCGAATTTTCCTTTCGAACCCGACCCAAAATGCGGGCTCATGTGGCAAAACTGGCTCGCACCAGAGCCTATCTTATTTTACTGCCGTTAGTGCAAAGCTTTCGCCGCGGCTTATGGCGGCTACCCG
>CAVVXP010000006.1:0-600221 GCA_963752315.1 uncultured Alphaproteobacteria bacterium
CTCGGCAACGCCGAGAAGCTCCGCCCCGACGCCTGGGCCCGCCTGCGCGACAATCCCGGGGAACGCCTCGCCGTCGCCGACATCATCAAGGCCGAGGCGCGCCCCGCCGCCCCGCTGATCGACGGCCTCGGCACCGGGGCGCGCGCATACGTCGAGGTGCAGAACGGCTGCGATCACCGATGCACCTTCTGCATCATCCCCTACGGCCGCGGCAACTCGCGCAGCGTCCCGGCGGCAACCGTCGTCGAGCAGGTCGCGCGCCTCGTCGATCGCGGCTTCAACGAGGTGGTGCTGACCGGCGTCGATCTCGCCGGCTGGGGCGCCGACCTCGACGGCACGCCGCGGCTCGGCGATCTCGTCGCGCGATCCTGCGCCACGTTCCAGACCTGCCGCGCCTGCGCCTCTCGTCGATCGACCAGGTCGAGGCCGACCCGCGGCTCGTCGAGGCAATCGCCGGCGAGCCGCGACTGATGCCGCACCTGCATCTGTCGCTCCAGGCCGGCGACGACATGATCCTCAAGCGCATGAAGCGCCGCCACCTGCGCGACGACGCCATCGCTTTCTGCGCCGGTCAGGGCCGCGCGGCCGGAGATGGTGTTCGGCGCCGACATGATCGCGGGATTTCCCACCGAAACCGAGGCGATGTTCGAAAACTCGCTGCGTCTGGTCGAGGAATGCGGCCTCACGTGGCTTCACGTCTTCCCATTCAGCGCCCGTACCGGCACGCCTGCGGCACGGATGCCGCAACTTGACGGTGGAGTGATCCGGGAACGAGCGCGCCGCCTCCGCGCACTCGGCGCGCAGGCGGTCGCTTCTCATCTTGCTGGGATGAAGGGGCGGCCAGTGCGGCTCCTGATGGAGCGCCCGGACCTCGGCCGGACTGAGGGATTTGCCCAGACCCGCCTCCCCGGCGCCTATACCCCAGGCGCAATCGTCCCTGCCCGGATCACCGGGCAGGACGCAGGCCTGCTCGTGGCAGAGGCAGCCTGACAGGTGACTACATCTCGTTCTGGGTCTTCGCGGCCTGATCGGTGACGGTGTCACCGGCGGCGCTGACGTCATGGCCCGCACCCTTCATGGTATTGCACGCGCTCAGCGTGAACGCGGCCAGAACGGCGGCGACGAGAAACTTCGACATTTTAAGAACTCCCTGGTGCGGCGTGCATCGAACTGCACTCCCGCACCAGAACGCCCGCCCGGCCGGAGGTTGCCGGCCCGGCGTCACATCTTCTTCTCGACGTCGGTCGCGGTGGTGCTGACGCCCTTGCCGGCATCCGAGATGTCCTTGCCGGCACCGTTGACGGTGTTGCAGGCAGCCAGCGCGAGCGTGGCGAGAAGCAGGGTGGCGAGGCAGGTGCGCGTCATTCGGGGCTCCGAATGTAAGGATGGCCCACCGCCGCCCGTGCGGCGATGCCGCCGCGACACTATCATCCCGCAAAGCCACGCAAGAATCAGCAGGACGGTTTGCGTCCCGCCGATTTCGCGATTATCTATAGGGCCAAGCGATCCGCCCGGAGGACCCGCCCTTGCTGCCCCTCGCCCTTTCCCCGATGACCTGGCGGGTGCTCCGCATCGGCGCCTTCGCGGCGATGGCGGTCTATGCCTCGCGCCAGCACGCCTCGCAGCCCAAGGACGCCGAGCACGACCGCACCCTCGACGACGTCCCCGAGGGCCTCGCCACCCATACCCACCGTTCCGAGGCCGAGCGCGGCATGCATGCCACCGGCCGATTCCGCCGCGTGCTGCGGCTCGGGCCGCGCGGCCCCGCCGTCGAGATCGAGGCGGCCGGCCTCGGCCGGGTCCGGCTGCGCCGCACGGACTGAGCCGATGCGCCTCTACCATTCCGGCAGCTCACCCTTCGTCCGCAAGGTCATGATCGTCCTTCACGAGACCGGCCTTCTCGGCGAGGTCGAGCTCGTCCCCGCCAGCGGCAACCCGGTCGCCCCCGGGCTCGATGCCGGTCGAGCGCAATCCGCTTGGCAAGGTGCCCACCCTGGAGCGCGACGACGGCCCGGCACTCTACGACAGCCGGGTCATCTGCCGCTATCTCGACGACCGCGCCGGCGGCCGGCTCTATCCGTCCGGCCCGCGCCTGTGGGAAACCCTCACCCTCGAGGCGACCGCCGACGGCATGATGGATGCCGCCGTCGCATGCGCTACCACCTACGCTGTTGCCGCCGGAGCAGCAATCGTCCGAGTGGTACGAGGCCCTCTGGCTCAAGGTCGCCCGGGGCCTCGATGCGCTCGAGTCGCGCTGGATGGCGCATCTCGCGGGTCCGCTCGACGCCGGCCAGATCGCCGTGGCCTGCGCGCTCGGCTATCTCGACCTCCGCTACGACGAGCGCGGCTGGCGCGGCGGCCACCCGGCGCTGGCCGCCTGGTACGCCCGCTTCGCCGAACGGCCGTCGATGCTGGCGACGCAGCCGGCCTGACGGTGGAGAGGCGCCACGGAGGGCTCAGCCCGCCGTCACCTGCCAAGGCGCCTCGTAGGTAAATTCTTCCAGGTTCACCCCCGGCCCGACCCGGTCGACGATCAGGAAGCACGCCGGCTTCGCCAGCGGCGTCAGCACGCCATGCCAGGTGCCGCGCAGGTAATTCACCCCCTGCGCCCCGTCGGTCAGGAAGGCCCGCGGCGTCCCCGGTCGGCCGCCCTCGTCGGGCGCCACGATCACCAGGAACGGATCCTCGGTCATCGGCACGAAGGCCTGGCTGCCGAGCGGATGCCGCTCGACCAGAACGAAGTGGTGCGGCAGCGGATAGGGCCGCCCGTAACCGACGCTGATCCCGGCCCGCGCGCCGTCTCCCGCGAAGTCCATCCGCGCCTGGTCGTGGAAGCGGTCGCACATGCCGTCATTGATCGGATAGCTCTCGCCCACCGCGGCGATCACGTCGCCGAACGGCAGGAACGCCGCGGCGGTCAGCGGCTCGGCGGCGAGAAGGCGTGCGGTTTCGGCCATCGCCTCCCTCTGCGACGCGGCGCCTCGGTCTGTCAAGCCGGCCGCGTGGACGCCGCCGCGCCGCATGGCTAGACTTCCGCCCAAAGCGCAGGAGCCGAGCTTGAACACCAACGCCGCCTATGCCGAACTCAGCCAGCACCTGCGCCGGATCGCGGCGCTGGAGCAGGTCGCGGGCCTTCTGAACTGGGACCAGGAAACCCAGATGCCGCCGAAGGGCGCCGCCCAGCGCGGTGAGCACGCCGCCGCGGTCGCCGCGGCGATGCATGCGCTGGCGACCGACCCGCGCATTTCCGAGTGGATCGCCGCTGCCGGTCCGCGGGACGCCGCGGGCTCGGTCAACCTCGCCGAGGCCGCGCGCCTGCACGCCCGCGCCGCAAAAGTCCCCGCCCAGCTCGCCGCCGACCTCGCTGCCGCCGCCGTCGCGGCGCAGACCGCCTGGGAGGCGGCCCGCGCGGCCAACGACCTCGCAGCCTTCCTGCCCTCGCTCGGGCACATGCTGGAGCTGAAGCGCGCGGAGGCCGACTGCCTTGCCGGTCCCGGGCGAACCGCCTACGACGCCCTTCTCGACGATTTCGAGCCCGGCGCCACCGCCGCCGACCTCGCTTCGCTCTTCGCCAGCCTCCGTCCCGGCCTCACCGCGCTCCGTGCCCGCATCGCCGACGCTGCCCGCCCGGCGCCGGTCCTGGCCGGCCGCTTCCCGCCCGAGGCCCAGCTCGCACTCGCTCGGCGCGTCGCCGGGATCTTCGGCTATGACTGGGACGCCGGACGGCTCGATCTCGCGGTCCACCCCTCCTCGAACGGCTCCGGCGGCGATGTCCGCATCACCACCCGCATCGACGAGGCCGACCCGGGCCAGTGCCTCTTCTCCACGGTCCACGAGACCGGCCATGCCGTCTATTCTCAGGGCAGCGATCCCGCCCAGGCGCTGCTCCCGGCGGGCGCCTATGCCTCGATGGGCGTCCACGAAAGCCAGTCGCGGCTTTTCGAGAATCAGCTCGCCCGCAGCCGCGCCTTTTGCGACTGGCTCTACCCCGCGATGCGCGCCGCCTTCGGTGACCTCGGCGTGGATGGGCCGGAAGACCTCTACCGCGCCATCAACGCGGTGGAAACCGGCTTCATCCGCACCGATGCCGACGAGGTCCACTATAATCTCCACGTCATGCTCCGCTTCGACCTCGAACGCGCGTTGATCGGTGGCGACCTCGGCGCTGGCGATCTCGAGGCCGCCTGGAACGACCGCTTTTTCGCCGACTTCGGCCGCGCGGTCCCCGACCCCCGCCGTGGCGTGCTGCAGGACGTGCACTGGTCGGTCGGCCTCTTCGGCTATTTCCCCACCTATACCCTCGGCAACGTCTACGCCGCCGAACTTCACGCCGCGCTCCGCCGCGACCTGCCCGACCTCGACGCCCGCCTCGCCGCCGGCGATCTCGCGCCGGTCCGGGCCTGGCTCGGCCCGCGCATCCACCGGCAGGGCCGCCTCCTCGCCCCGCGCGCGCTGATCGCCGCCGCGACCGGCCGCGACCCAGACGCGGCCACCCTGGTGGGTCAGCTCGAAACCAAGTACGGCGCGCTCTACGATCTCTGAGCCCGGCTTGCCGAAGTCCCGGGCACCGGTGCATTCTCGCCCGCAGCCGGCGCGACGGGTCCGGCAGGGGTGACCGAAGATGCTTCAGGCCTGCACAGCGATTCCCCCCGATGACCGCGCTTCGCACCCTCGTCGTCGGCCTCGGCACCATGGGCCGCAGCCACGCGGCCGCCTACCACCGCGACCCCGCTTTCGAAATCGTCGGCCTCGTCAACCGCTCCGATCCGCCGCTGCCGCCGGAGCTTCGCCTCTACGAGGTCACCGCGGACTTCCACGAGGCGCTCGCGCGCCTCAAGCCCGACCTGGTCTCGATCGCCACCTACTCCGACAGCCATGCCGACTATGCCTGCGCCGCGATGGATGCGGGCGCGCATGTCTTCGTCGAGAAGCCGCTCGCCACGACAACGGCTGACGCCGAGCGCGTGGCGCAGAAGGCGCGGGAGACCAACCGCAAGGTCATCGTGGGTTACATCCTGCGCCACCACCCGTCGTGGCAGCGCCTGATCGCCGAGGCCCGCGCGCTCGGCGGCCCCTACGTCTTCCGACTCAATCTCAACCAGCAATCTTCCGGCCCGACCTGGGAGAGCCACAAGGCGCTGATGCGCACGACCTCGCCCATCGTCGACTGCGGCGTCCATTATGTCGACGTCATGTGCCAGATCACCGACGCACCGCCTTCGGAGGTCCGTGGCATGGGCCTGCGCCTCACGCCCGAGATCGCCGAGAGCATGTACAATTACGGCCACTTCCAGGTGCTCTTCGCCGACGGCTCGCTCGGCTGGTACGAGGCCGCATGGGGCCCGATGATCTCCGACACCGCCTTCTTCGTGAAGGACGTGATCTCCCCGCGCGGCGCCGTCTCCATCCGCATGCCCGAGAATGCCCGCTCCGACGACATCGATACCCACACGAGGACCTCGATGCTTCGTCTTCACCGCGTCGGCGAGGCGGACCAGGACCTCAGCATGGCCGACGAACCCAACCATCAGGAACTGTGTGACCGCGAGGCAGCCTTCGTCGCGCGCGCCATCACCGAGGATCTCGACCTCGCCCGCCACCTGCAGGACGCGGTCGCCTCGCTTCGCGTCTGCCTTCGCGGCGGATGAGAGCGTCCGCTCCGGACAACCCGTCAGGCTCTGACACCCAGCCGCGCCGTTCGGTGTGCGTGACGACCTGTCGGATGGGCGCTAGGATCGGGCCCGGCTTCGGCGGGGAACCGAAAATGACCGCAAACCTGCTCTACCTCGAGGACTTCCACGAGGGTCGACGTTTCACCAGCGTTTCCCGCGAGATCACCGCGACGGAAATCAAGACCTTCGCCCGCCGAGTTCGATCCCCAGCCCTTCCACCTCGACGAGGTGGGCGCCCACGATACTTTCTTCGCCGGGCTCGCCGCCAGCGGCTGGCACACCGCCGCGCTGACGATGCGCCTTCTCGTCGAGACGTGCCGATTGCCGGCGGCTTCATCGGCGGCGGGGGCGAGATCGTCTGGCCCCAGCCGACCCGCCCCGGCGATGTGCTGACGGTCGAATGCAAGGTCTGGCCGTCACGCCGTCCCGATCGCGCCCCGACCGCGGCATGATCACGCTCCGCACCGAAACCATCAATCAGAACAACGAGCCCGTGCGAATCCTGACCGCTCGGATGGTCTGTCCGCCGCGCCGCCTGATCCGGTGCGTTCCGGGGTTTCCTTTGCCCGCGAAAGCCGGTATAGGACCCGCGCTGGCAGAGACCGTTTCAAGGCTCCACAGCCCGCCTTTTTCCCGACCCCGCTGGACGACATCCCGGCCGCGGCCCCGAGAAGACCGGTTACCGTAACGGAAAAAGGAATCACCGATGTCGATCACTGCGGACGTGAAAGAGGAGCTGGTCAAGGAATATGCGACCAAGGCCGGCGACACCGGTTCGCCCGAGGTCCAGGTCGCGATCCTGACCGGGCGGATCGACAACCTGACCGAGCATTTCAAGGCCCACGGCAAGGACAACCATTCCCGCCGCGGCCTGCTGAAGATGGTCTCGCAGCGCCGCTAGCTGCTCGACTACGTGAAGGACAAGGACGAGAGCCGCTATCGGAAGCTGATCGAGCCGTCTCGGCATCCGCCGCTGACCCGGGCGCCGGGCGCGCTGCGGGGCGCGGGCGGCCCTCTACGGCGCAGGGCGGTGCGCCACTGATCAACCGCCAAACTGTCCGCCGGGCCCCTCCGACCCCGAGGGATCGCCCCCGATATAGCAAGCAACGGGGTCCGCGGGTTCTCGCCCGCGTTGCACGGCGCCGGGCCAGGGGGTGCCGCTCGCCCGATTCGATGCGGAATGGGAGCAGTTCGAGTATGACCGCCGCATCACGGATTGGGAATTGAAGCGCGGTTTCGAGCGCTATTGAGTACCCCGAGGAAACAAATGTCTGACACCGTAAAGATCATCTCACCGATCGACGGATCGGTATATGCCGAGCGGCCGATCGCCAGCGATGCCGAAGTCAAGGCGGCGCTGACCGCGGCGCGGGTTGCGCTGCCTGAGTGGCGCAAAGTTTCGGTCGCCGAGCGTGGTCGCTACATGCTCGCCTTCCTCGACGCACTCCTCGCCATGAACGACGACATCGCAGTTGAGCTCGCCTGGCAGATGGGGCGGCCGGTGCGCTATGGCGGCGAGAAGGGCGGGCTTGAGGAACGTGTCCGAGCCATGGTGGCGATGGCCGAAGAGGCACTCAAACCTTATGTGCCCGCCGCTAAAGAAGGCTTCCGCCGTTACATCGCCCGCGAGCCACTCGGCATCGTCATGGTGATCGCACCGTGGAACTATCCATACTTGACCGCGATCAACACCATCATTCCCGGCCTGCTCGCCGGCAATGCGATCATCTTGAAGCACGCCGCGCAGACGCTGCTTGTCGGCGAGCGCATCGCCGAGGCTTTCAAGCGTGCCGGGTTGCCAAAAGGGCTGTTCCACAATCTCGTGCTGTCGCACGAGCAGACCGAGAAGCTGATCGGCTCTGGCCACGTCGACCACGTCAACTTTACCGGCTCCGTCGCCGGCGGTCGCGCAATCGAGCGCGCCGTTGCCGGCACCTTCGCCTCGATCGGGCTCGAGCTCGGCGGCAAGGACCCGGCTTATGTGCGCGCCGACGCCAAGCTCGACCATGCGATCGAGAATTTGGTCGATGGCGCGTTCTATAATTCCGGCCAATGCTGCTGCGGTGTCGAGCGCATCTACGTGGACGGAAAAGTCTATGACGAATTCGTCGAGGGCTTTGCCGATCTCACCCGAAAATATGTCGTGGGCAATCCGCTCGACGCGGCGACCACGCTTGGGCCGATGGCGCGCGCCTCCTTCGCCGATACGGTGCGAAGCCAAATCGAGGAGGCGAAGCGGAAGGGCGCCAAGGCGCTGATCAACATGCAGGTGGATGGCGACCGCCCCGGCTCGCCGTACCGCGCTCCGGAGGTGCTGACGAATGTCAATCACCAGATGGAAGTCATGCGCGAAGAGAGCTTCGGACCGGTCGTCGGCATCATGAAGGTGCGCGACGATGAGGAAGCGATCACGCTGATGAATGACAGCCCTTACGGGCTGACGGCCTCGATCTGGACCCGCGACGCCGACCGCGCCGCTGAGATCGGCTCGCGCGTCGAGACGGGCACCGTCTTTATGAACCGCTGCGACTATCTCGACCCGTACCTCACCTGGACCGGCGTCAAGGATACCGGCCGCGGCGCAGCATTGTCGAAATACGGTTTCGACGCGCTGACCCAGCCGAAGAGCTTTCACCTCCGCGACGTCTGATCACCGCTTTTCACCTGGACCGACACATGAGCGCACCAACCGCCAATTGGAGCTACCCGACCGCCGTCCGATTTGGCGCCGGCCGCATCACCGAACTCGCCGAGGCCTGCCGCAGCTCAGGCATCAATCGACCGCTACTCGTCACCGATGCCGGCCTCGCCAAGTTTCCTATCACCGAACGCGCCCTTGGCCTGCTGAAAGAGGCGGGGCTTCCCGTGGCGCTGTTCGCCGACGTTCAGCCAAACCCGGTTGACGCCAATATCGAAGCCGGCATCGCCGCCTATCGCAAAGGCGGCCATGACGGGGTCGTCGCTTTCGGCGGCGGCTCGGGCCTCGACACCGGCAAGGTCATTGCCTTCATGGCCGGGCAGACGCGCCCGCTCTGGGATTTCGAGGATATCGGCGATTGGTGGACGCGCGCAGACGCCGACAAAATCGCGCCGGTGGTCGCCGTGCCGACCACGGCGGGCACCGGCTCCGAGGTCGGCCGCGCCGGTGTCATCACCCAAGCGTCGACGCAGACCAAGAAGGTAATCTTCCATCCCAAGATGATGCCGCGCGTGGTGATCTGCGATCCGGAGCTCACCGTCGGTATGCCGCCCTTCATCACCACGGGCACGGGCATGGACGCGCTCGCCCATTGCCTCGAAGCCTATTGCGCGCCGAGCTATCACCCCATGGCCGAGGGCATCGCCGTGGAGGGCATGCGCCTGGTGTTTGAGAATCTGCCGAAGGCGGTCGCCAACGGCAAAGACCTCGAGCCGCGCGCGCATATGATGAGTGCCGCGGCGATGGGCGCCGCCGCCTTTCAGAAGGGGCTTGGCGCTATTCACGCGCTCTCGCATCCGGTCGGCGCGCTCTATCACACCCATCACGGCATGACCAACGGCGTGTTCATGCCCTACGTGCTCGTCTTCAACCGTCCGGCCATCGAGCCGAAGATCGTTCGCTTGGCGGGCTTCCTCGGCATCGACGGGGGTTTCGACGGGTTTCTGAAGGCGGTGCTGGCGCTGCGCAAGCAGACCGGCGTGCCGCACGATCTGACCGGGCTCAAAGTCGACGGCAGCAGGCTCGAGACCATCGCCGAGATGGCGATCGTCGATCCCACCGCGGGCGGCAATCCGATTCCCCTGACCGAGGCCGGGGCGAAAACGCTGTTCGAGGCCGCGCTCAAGGGCGATATCGATGCGGCTGCCGCCTAAGGCTTAACCGGCGGGACGTCGATGGTGGCGGCTGGGCAAAGTCGCTTCTGATCCTCGTTGACGCCGCAGGCGCGCGGGAGAAGATCGCGGCCGAAGCAGACTCTGATGTCGATCAAACTCTGCCGCCGGCAGCTTACCGAGATCATCTCGGGCTTCAGCCATGGATTGGCACCGAGGAATTCGCTCTCGATGGCCTCCGGCGACAGCATGCGGTCCGCGTCGGGCGCACGGAATCGCTCTGGCACGCCGACGCGCTCATACAGCGTCCGCGCCACGGAGAAATATTGCGATGGATCGAGGCCCGAGCAGGTCCCGTGCACGCGATACTCATGGATGAGGAGGTTCTTGCTCGGCATGATGTCGCGCATCTCGCGGATGACGCGATCGGGAATCCACGGCCGCTTGCCGATGGAGCAGTCCCCCGGCCAGCCTCGTTCATATTGCGGCCACAGCCCATGCAGCCGGAAGGCGGGGCGCTGGAAGGTCTCACACTGCCCGTCGTTCCGCGTCCTTCCTTCGGCCCGGCAATAAGACGAAGTCCAGCTCAGCACCAGCACGTAATAGTCGAACACGCCCGGCACATTGCGCTCGACGGCGTCCGCTCCATCTCCCGCGAACGCACAAGCGAGCGCGGCGAGAACGGGTAGCGCGCGCCTACCGCGTCGCATTGCCGTCGATCGTGGCAAGCTCAGCCAGGATGCGCGCCCAGCTCCGCGCGCCCTTGGTGAAGCTGCTGAGATTGTATTTCTCGTTCGGCGAATGGATGCGGTCGTCGTCGAGCGCGAAGCCGATCAAGAGCGAATCCATGCCGAGCCGCGAGCGGAAGGATTCGACGATCGGGATCGAGGCGCCGCAGCCCATGATCACCGGAGGCTTGCTCCACTCGGCGGCGAGCGCGCGCGAGGCGGCCTGGAAAGGCGCCGCATCGGTATCGAAGCCCACCGCCGGCGATCCGCCCTCATGCGCGAAGCTGACAGTGGCGTCGGTCGGCAAACGCTCAGCGACGAAGCGATGCAGCCCGGCGATAATCTTCGAGGACTCCTGTCCTGGGACGAGGCGGAAGGAGAGCTTCGCCGTGGCTTGTGCAGGGATCACCGTCTTGGTGCCGGGTCCGCCATAACCGCCGACAATGCCGTTGATCTCGGCGGTCGGCCGCGACCAGAGCTGCTCGAGAAGGCTGAACGCCGTTTCCCCTGCCGGCTCGCTCAAGCCGACACCGCCGAGAAAGCCGCCAGCGTCGAAGCCGAGCGCGCGCCAGGAGGCGAGCTGCGCGGGCGAGGGGGCGCGAACGTCGTCGTAGAAGCCCGGAATGGTGACGCGGCCGGCTTCGTCATGCAGCCCTGCCAGTAGCTCCGACAATACGCGCAACGGGTTGAGCGCCGGCCCGCCATAAATCCCCGAATGCAAATCGCGCGACGGACCTCTCACCGTAATCTCGGAGAACGCCAGTCCGCGCAAGAAGGCGGTGATGGCCGGCGTCTCCGCGTCCCACTGCCCGGTGTCGCAGACTAGAGCGATATCCGCCTCGATCTCGTCGCCATGCGCGGCGAGAAAGGGAGCGAGACTGGGACTTCCGGACTCTTCCTCTCCCTCGATCAGCACACTGACATCGACGGGGAGGGCGCCGTGCTCCTCGATCCAGGCGCGGGCCGCCTCGATGAAAGTCATGAGCTGGCCTTTGTCGTCCGAGGCGCCGCGCGCGACGATGATCTTGCCGTGGCGCGGATCCTCGGCCAAACGCGGGTCAAACGGCGGCGCGGTCCATTCATCCAAAGGATCCGGCGGCTGCACGTCGTAATGGCCGTAGAACAACACATGCGGGCGACGGCCGTTGCCGGGCGCGGCGCGCCAATGCCCGACCACCATCGGCTTACCCGAAGTCGGCTCGACGCGCGCCGCAAAGCCGATCTCGCCGAGCGCGCCGGCGCACCATTCCGCCGCCGCGACGCAGGAGTGGTGAAAAGCGGGATCGGTCGAGACGCTTGGTATGGCGAGCAGCCTGAACAAACGCTCGAGCGCCGCTTCCTCTTCGCGCGCGAGTCGGTCGAGCACGCGTTGCAGCGCCCCGCTTGTAATTTGCGACCCGTTCATCGCCGTGGTCCGCCGTGCAAGCACGCCATCAGGCTGCTGGCAGCCGCGCGCGCGCCGCCGCTAGCGGAGCCGATGCATGCCGAATTCGAATTTTGGAGAGCGCTATTCGCCCATTTGCACGTTGATGGCTTGCGGACCCTTGCCACGGCGGTCTGGTTCTGTCTCGAAGGATACCCGTGCACCCTCGTCGAGCGCCGGAAGTCCCGATTTCTGCAACGCTGAGATATGCAGAAACACATCCTTGCCGCCATCGTCCGGCGTTATAAAGCCGAACCCTCGTGAGTGATTGAAGAACTTGACCGTTCCCGTCTGACGCATGGGAAGCTCCTTTTCCCCTTCCAACTGCTCCGCCGGCTAAGGGTCGGGCGGAAGTTTAGGCAAGTCTAGAAAGCGGGATAAGAAGCCGCGTTGCTTCCCACGGAGCGCATGCGGAGTATCTCAACCCGGGTTCGCAATCTGCCCGCAAAACGGCTCACTTTATGGGCGCGAGCCCACTAAGCGCAAGAGCCATCTGGGCTTTCGCGTTCGCCGAGAGCGCTGATACGAATGCCTAATTCGGGTAGGGATCGTGCAGCGGGGCGCCGCTCAAGGGTTGAGTTCCGTATCCAGGTGGTGGGAAGTCAAAATGCGGCCCGAAGTCCTTCGGCGCAGGTGGCATTTCGGCCGGCCCCCAAATATCGCTGAGCCTCAGCGAATAGCCGCCGACCCCGCCTTTTGCGCCCTTCTGCGCGTAATAAGGCCCTTGCTCGCCGTTGTTTCCTTTCAGCGATTGCTGCGCTTGAGCGAGGCCCATCGAGAATGAAACCAACAGCACGCCAGCAATGACAGCGGCCAGTAAAAGCGACTTGCGAAGGGCGGGAAGGTTGATCATGTGAGCTGCTAACTCTTTGAAGGCGAGGAAGTTTCGAATCGCCCGTTAAGTCTGCTTGAGCCGAGGTTACGATTGTGTCACCGGCTTTCGCAAGCCTGGATTGGGATTAGCCGCCGCACACCTTGGCAGCCACGGTGCAGTGATAGAGCGCGCCCTTCTTGTTGCAGGTTGTCGATATCCTGCTGACCCACGTCTTTTTGTAACCGCTCTTCTTCGCCCAATGGTGGGCTTTCCGATTCAGTTGTTTGAGGGCCCGGCCCGAGGTCTCGGATTGCTTCAATCCGACTGCCTTCTCGCTGAGCGAGGCACAGCTTCCGGCCTCGACCGGCTGGGAGACCAACAGCAAAGCCGAGACGGCCGTAGCCGCCGTACTCACAACCAGCAACGTACGCAGCATTGTGTTCCCCATAATTGGTTACGCCCTTGGCGGAAGTCTCCGTCCGGGCCCATGACTATGCTATCTTTGGCTTTCAGTGCCTATCGCTTCTGGGCAACACTGGGACGCGATTAAAGCATCACGTTAGGCTCGGTTTTCAGGGCTTGTCCCAGCGTCGTGATGGCGCGACGTATTGCGGCGACGTTACGAAGACCTGCAAAAAAGCACAGCTATCTACTAGTCATTGGGGCTAGCGGGATGCCATGACGATCCCGCTATCGTCTGCGATACGCAAACGCCGGGCGTCACGCCCGGCGTTTGTAGTTGGCGCTCCGGCGACAGGGGGAACTGGTTTCCCCTCAGCCTCCCGCGAGCCGATAGAATTTGATTGAACGGCCGGACTATCCGGCGCGGCGCGTCCGGGCGCGATCGGGCTTCATGAAGCCCGGCGTGGCGCCAAGGATGGCATAAGGGTGGGCGCTCGCCACGATGATCGGCTGCCTGGTTTGCAGGCGTGAGGCCTGCTTGGCGGCGGCGTGGATGCCCCTGCCGGCGGCGGCCACGCGGACCTGCGAGGTCTTGCTCTTCGCCACATGGCTCCGCTTGCTCGCGCTCGCGACCCTCACCTTCGCAACTGCGTCAGGCTTCTTGGCAATCTGCGTCAGCCGCGAGGAGGCCTTGGTCGCGACCCGCTTCCCCCTGGACGATTTGGCCTCCGCGGTCGCCTTGCGCGAGGTTCCCGTCGAGGCGATATCGGCCTTGGTGGCAATCTGCTGTCCCTTGGACAATTTCGCCCCCGCGGTCGCCTTGCGCGGCGTCTCCGTCGAAGCGATATCGGCCTTGGCGTTGGCAGCTAAAGAGGCACCGTCCTTAGCTTTGGCGGTGACTTCACCGAGCGCGGCGAGGGCGTTGCCGCCCGTGTCGGTGGTGACCCTGACCTTGGCGGTTCCGGCATCGATCATGCCGATGCTGGCAGCGGCGGCCTTCGACAGATCGATGATGCGCCCGCCGATAAACGGACCGCGATCGTTGATTCGCACCACCACGGAACGGCCGTTGGAGAGATTCTCTACCAGCACGCGCGTGCCGAAGGGCAGCGAACGATGCGCGGCGGTCAGCTCATTGGGATCCATTCTCTCACCGTTGGCGGTGATATTGGCCGGCAGCGAATACCAGGAGGCGTGACCGAGTTGGTCCGCCTTGGCCAGATCGATCGGTAGCATCACAGCGGCACCCACAAGCCCCACCGTAATTATCTTGGCTCGCATTTCGAACATGCGGTTGTTGCTCCTTATTCGATTGTCTGGGAGGTTTAGAGACCGACGAAGACTCGAGCCGGTCGCACATGTTAGTGCGATCCCGTAACCTACGGAGTAATAAGGCGAAAAGTCGGCAGGGAGGGGGTCATTGGAGGGCGATTCATAGGCGCCTGGATTCCCCCGGATTTATCTTTTGTTAAGGTTTCTTTTCAACCTTAACGGGCGACGCAGGTCGAGGAATGCGCTCGGGCCACTGGCCAATTTGACCTCTATCAAGGACGCACCCGGCAGGGCAGACCATGAAGGCGAGCGAGCGCCGCGTGTTTCTTGGGCGCAACACTATCTGCCTAATTCTTTGTCATCATTCGCCCAATCCTTGCCCTTTTCTACGAATACTGTATGAGGGAATCTCAAACTCAATCAGAATCAAACACACTAGGGACAACCCCAAGACTAAGGACTATAGGACCAACTGCGATGATGCCGAAAAAGAAGACGCAGCAGATGCAGGAGAGCCAGTACCTCTCCCCAGACACGTCGAACCCGCAAAGGGAACCGATGACCGGCGCTCAGGCCTCCTATCTCAAAATGCTCGCCGACGAGGTCAAGGAGCCGGCGGCATTCCAGCAGGGCTTGAGCAAGCGAGAAGCCTCTCGGCGCATCGATGCCCTGATGGAGCGGCTTCGCCTCGGCGAACTACCGCCACACACAGACTAAACGATTGCCGCCTCGCGCGAACGCTTAAGGATTGGCGGCTCTCGCAAGGATAAGGTGATGGCAGGTGGACGCGTGGCGAACATCCTCCGGGCGGTGTTCGTCGTATTCGCCGTCCAGGCCCTGTTCTCGACCCATGCAGGCATGGCCATGGCTATGACGCTGACGTCGTCCGCCTTCCAGTCTGGCGGTAAGATTCCGTCGACCTATACTTGTGAGGGCGACGATGTCTCGCCGCCGCTTGCCGTCGATGGCGTGCCTGCGGGGGCCAAGAGTTCTCGCGCTCATCATCGATGATCCCGACGCGCCCGACCCCAAGGCGCCGAAGCGCGTCTGGGTGCATTGGGTGGTACAAAATCTGCCGCCCGGGACCAAGAGCCTACTTGAGAATGCCGGTGGCACAGGTTTGCCGCAGGGCGCGGTGACAGGCACGAACGATCGCAAGCAAAATGCCTATCACGGCCCGTGTCCGCCCATCGGCCGGCATCGCTATTTCCTTAAGCTCTATGCTCTGGATATCGTGCTGCCTGCAGCGCCGTTGACCAAGGCCGCACTCGAGACCGCCATGCAGGGCCATGTCCTGGCGCAAGCGGAACTGATGGGGACCTACCAGAAAGGCGACCCGTAGGAGATCGTAGGTTTACCGCCTCGTCACTTGACTGTGGCGTTCCGACTGGCTTGAGTGGCGCCCATGGCTAGACACCAAATGACCTCGGTCATTCAATTCTCAGCGCGCGCCGGCGCTCTTGCGGCGATGCTGATTGGAACTGCGCCCCACGCCTTTGCCGCCTGTCAAAGCCCCGCCGCCTTCGGCGCTTGGCTGCAAGGCTTCAAGAAGAACGCTGTGGCGCAAGGGATCTCGCCCGGCGTGGTGTCGGAGGCGCTCGACGGGCTGACCTACGATCCGGCGACCATCGCCAAGGACCGTAGTCAGGGCGTCTTCGCGCAGAGCTTCCTGCAGTTCTCCGGCCGCATGGTCTCGGGCAATCGGCTCAGCGTCGGCTCATCGCTGCTGAAGAAGAACGCATCCACTTTCGCCGCGATCCAGCAGAAATACGGCGTGCCGGGCCCCGTGCTGGTCGGCTTCTGGGGACTGGAGACGGATTTCGGCAAGGTGATGGGCAACATGCAGACGCTCCGCTCATTGGCCACGCTTGCCTTCGATTGTCGCCGTCCCGAAGAATTCAGCGAGCAGCTGCTCGACGCGCTGCGCGTGATCCAGCGCGGCGATCTCTCGCCGGATGAGATGCGCGGTCCTTGGGCCGGCGAGGTGGGCCAGTTCCAGTTCGTGCCGAGCGTCTATTACCAATATGCCGTGGATTTCGACGGCGACGGTCGGCGCAACCTGATCAGCAACGCTCCCGACGCGCTCGCCTCGGCGGCGAACTATCTCGATGGGCTCGGTTGGAAACCCAATCAGCCCTGGATCGAGGAGGTACGCGTGCCGACCGATTTGCCGTGGGACCAGGCCGACGTGACCATCAAGAAACCGCGCTCCTTCTGGGCCCAGCACGGCGTCACCTACACCAACGGCCAGCCAATTCCGGCTGACAATGTTCCAGTGGGGCTGCATTTGCCGATGGGGCGCAATGGACCGGCCTTTCTAACCTATCCGAATTTCGACGTTTATCTCGAATGGAACAAGTCGCTCGTCTATTCGACGACGGCCGCCTATTACGCCACCCAACTCGCCGGTGCTCCCCCGCTCAGCAAGGGCAATGCTCCGGTCGAGACGCTGAGCGTGGCGGATACCAAGGAGTTGCAACAGCTTCTCGCCAAGCGCGGCTTCGACGTCGGCAAGATCGATGGGGTGATCGGCGCCGCCACCCGCGAGGCCATCCGCACCATGCAGGTCAAGTTCGGTCTGCCGGCCGACGCTTATCCCACGGCCGAATTGCTGGCGCATCTCCGCGCCGGACGCTGAGGACGATTGCGCGAGCCCCCTAGCGCGCCGGCACCGGCTCAGGCTGCACGCGTGTCCAGATCAGATGGTCGAGCGAGATGGCGCCGGGTCCGCGCGCTATGATCAGGAGCAACAGCGCGAACCATAGAATGTGCTCGGGCCAGCCATCGGGATAAACGAAGAGTTGGATTACCACCGTCATCGCCATTAGCCCGAGCGCTGAGAGCCGAGAGGCAAGCCCAACGATCAACAGGATCGGAAACACATGCTCAGCGGTGGTGGAAAGATAGGCAGCAAGGTCGGGGGGCAGCAGCGGGACCTTATATTCCTCGCGGAACAGAAAGAAGGTGTTGTCCTTGATGTGGAGAAAGCCATCGACTTTAGTCTGACCTGAGCGCCAGAACACGCTCGCCACGGCAAGGCGCGCCACCAATGCCACCAGGCTGTAGGGAATCCGCTCCGCGAACCGCCGGGCGGTTTCCAGCCAATCGATCAAGGTTGACATGTCTCGCTCTCCGTCATGCTGGGCGCAAGTCCTATGCCTTGCGCCAGGCTCGTTGGGCCGCCCCTAAGAGACAAGATCGGCGCTTCTCAAGGAAATGCCGACCAATGATCGACACCATAGCCGGTCGCTATTGGACCCCCTGCTCAATTGCTAGTCATATCGGCTCACAAGCTGTTGAGGTCGCGAGAGACTGAATTGGTGCCTCGCGCCGTTGAAAGCGGGAGGGAGGGGACGGCCATTTTTGTCGGGAAGTCGTCGCTTAGAGGTTGGAGCGGCGACGGCAGAGGAGCTACTGTATGAATACTCCGGCCTTCGCCACGCTCGCAGAGGCATTCTCGTATTGCCGCGACATGGATGCCTCCTTGAATGAGAGGCTTGAGGCTTTCAGCGAGGCGACCCGATATTTGATCCCGGGGTATCAGGAAGCCGTGGATCGAATGGTTGGGCGTCTGAAGGCGCATGATACCGGTCGAGCGGCTCCCAAGCCGGGTGAGCTGATGCCGTCTTTCGCCATGCCTGATGAACAGGGGCGGTTGGTGACGCTCGACGCGTTGCTGAAGGACGGCCCATTGGCGATGACCTTCCACCGCGGTCATTGGTGCCCGTACTGCCGCATCAATACGCGGGCACTGGCCGAGGCCGAAACCCAGATTGCCTCAGAGGGCGGACAACTCGCGGCAATCATGCCCGAACGCCAGCAATTCGCGGCGACCTTCAAGGCGGAGGGTCAAGTCCGATATCCGATCCTGACCGACATCGACAATGGTTACGCTCTGTCGCTGAACCTCGTCTTTTGGGTGGGCGAGGAGATGCAGCGGATATTGGAAGACGGGGGCCGGAACGTCCCCGACTACCAGGGCAACCAGACCTGGGTCCTGCCCATCCCCGCGACCTTCGTGATTGCCCAGGACGGCCGCATTACCGCGCGCTTCATCGATCCCGATTACCGCAAGCGCATGACCATCGAACAATTGTTGACGGCGCTGAAAGACGCGCAAATCCCAGCCCAAAGCGATGAAACGCCATGAATGGAGGCGGCAAAGTCGGCTACCCATAAACGTCGCCGGATGGTATGAAAAAGGGGTCGGGGAACCTGGGACTCCGCATAGCGTTCGGCTTTTCAGCCCGGCGGCCTGCCGTTGGGTTCGGAGGTCTGTCGAATGAACTCGAAACCGCTCTCGGAACTGCTCGAAGAGGCCTTCGTCCAGTGCCGCGACATGGACGCGTCGTTGGCTGAACGGCTGCAAGCCTTCGCCGAGGCGGTTCGGTCGTTCGGGCCGATCTTTCAAGAGTTTGTCGACGATCTGGTTGCCAGGTTGCGGGAGCATGACGTCGGCGAGAACGCGCCTCAGCCCGGCGACAAGATGCCGGACTTCGTGCTGCCCGACGAGCAGGGCCGTCTGGTCAGTCTGGAAAGACTGCTCGAGAAGGGGCCGGTCGCGGTTACGTTCCACCGTGGCCATTGGTGTCCTTATTGCCGGATCAACACGCGAGCTCTCGCCGAGGCGCAGGATCAGATCGCGGCAGAGGGCGGACAAGTTGCCGCCATCATGCCCGACCGGCAGCATTTCACCTCGGAGCTCAAGGCCGAGTTGCAGGCGCCGTTTCCCATTCTGACCGACATCGATAATGGCTACGCGCTGTCGCTCAATCTTGCCTTCTGGGTCGGCGCACAAATGCAAGATCTGATGTGCCGCGCGGGCTGGGATGTCGCGCCGTCGCAAGGCACCGACACGTGGTTGCTGCCCATTCCCGCAACCTTCGTGGTCGGCACCGATGGCGAGGTGAAGGCGCGCTTTGTCGATCCCGACTACCGCAAGCGCATGACGATCGAGGATCTCTTATCGGCGCTGCGGACCGCGCATTAAATGGCGGCGTAGCGCGACCAATCGTAAGCCCGCAGCATCTTCATCATGGCCGAGGCTACGGCCGTGCGTTGCCGACCGGCGACGCCGTAAAGATTGACGGTGCGTTTCAGATCCATGTCCTGCACGACGATGCGCGCTAGAGTCGTCGGGCCTTGCGTGCTTTGCGGCAGTAGCGCCACGCCAAGGCCCGCTTCGAGCAAGGCCAGAAGGTCGCCGTCGGCGCTCACTTCGTGGAAGCGTGTCACGTCGAACTCTCGCGTGCGCAGGAGATCGAGCATCACGGGCGTGGTTTCGCAATAGGTGCGGATCATCAGCTTTTCTGGCTTGAGATCGTCAAGCGCGACGGCCGGGCGCTCCGCGAAAGTGTGCATGCCATTAACGGTGAGCTGAAACTCCTCGGTGAACAACGGCCAGCTGTCGAGCCGGTCCCATTCCTCGTCGATCTGCGCGGCCAGACCAAGCTCGACCTCGCCCTTCTTGAGATATTCGAGCACCTCGGGTCCGGTTCCCCGCAGCAATTTCAACTCTAGCCCCTGGAACAGTTTGCCAAGCTCGACGACGTGCTGGGTCACCAGCGAGGGATCGATGGTGCGCGACAGGGCCAGTCGCAGCGAGCCGACCTCGCCTTTCTTGATGGCGGATGCGAGCAGGCGGGCGCTGAGCGCGCTTTCATAGCATTGCTTCAATAGCGGCAGCATGCGCTGGCCAAGCTCGGTGAGTTGGGCCTGCGGCCGCTCGCGCCGGAACAGATCGCCGCCAAGCTCGCCTTCGAGCTGGCGGATGGCGCGCGTGAGCGAAGGCTGGGCAACATGGCATTCCTCGGCCGCGCGCGTGAAATTGAGCGCGCGCGCCACCGCGAGGAAGTAGCGGACTTGATGCATTTCCATGGGAGATGCGCTCCGCTGCCTAGTCTAGGGGTGAAAGAGAGAGGATCGCGACACGGTAGCGAGTTCCGCGCTTCCGCGGCCGGCCTGGAGGGAATCCTAGCCTGTTTGTCGCCCTGCAAACGAACATCGACAAGGAGAATCCGGGTTCGCGCCGTTGTTGTGACCGGAGTTGTACGCTTGTGATCGCTTTGCCGTCGAGATGATTTGATAGCCAAAATTGGCTTTTGCCCCCGTGCGATGTCGCAGCGGTCGCCTCAAAATCTGAATTCCTCACGCTGTATCAAGCCGTTAAGCCGCCATAGCGCAACCCTATCGAGTCCGTAGCCAAAGGGCATTTCCGCTTGGTGCCCGGGCTTGGGCATGATCCTGCCAACGAGACGCGGTCGCGTCGCAAGGCAAACCGAGGAGTCGATGGCTATGAACATCGCCGTGACAGAGCGCGCCGGATCGCCCGCGCGCCTCCTCAAGGACAAAGTATCCTTGGTGACGGGATCGACCAGCGGAATCGGGCTTGGCATTGCGCGGGCGCTGGCCGCGTCGGGCTCGGCCGTGGTTCTGAACGGCTTCGGCAAGCCGGAGGAGATCAAGGCGACCCAAGCCGCGATCGGCGCCGACTTCGGTGTGAAGGTCGCCTATTCGGGCGCGGACATGTCCAACCCGGACTCGATCGCCGAGATGATCGAGATGACCCATGACAGGTTCGGAAGGCTCGACGTCCTGGTCAACAATGCGGGTATCCAGCACGTCGCTCCCTTGCAGGAGTTTCCCACCGCCAAATGGGACGCCATCCTCGCCATCAATCTCAGCTCGGCCTTCCACACCACGCGGCTCGCGCTGCCGTCCATGGTTGCCAACAAATGGGGTCGCATCGTCAACGTCGCCTCGGCCCACGGTCTGGTCGGCTCGGCCTTCAAGTCGGCCTATGTCGCCGCCAAGCACGGCATGCTCGGCCTGACCAAAGTGACGGCGCTCGAGACGGCGGAGCAGGGCATCACCTGCAACGCGATCTGTCCAGGCTATGTCTATACGCCACTGGTCGAGGCGCAAATCGAGGGCCAGGCCAAGGCGCATGGCATCCCGCGCGAGCAGGTGATCCGCGAGGTGCTGCTGGCGCAACAGCCGAACAAGCGCTTCGCTACCACCGATGAACTTGGCGGTATCGCGGTGTTTCTCTGCTCGGATGCCGCCGCGTCGATCACCGGAGCCGCGATCCCAGTCGATGGCGGCTGGACCGCGCATTGAGCGACAAGACAACGAGCCGGGAGGCAACCATGTCCCAGACCAAGACGCTCAAGCCGCTCGACGCGGTCAATCAGATCCGCAACAACAATGGCGGCCAGGTCGTCCTCGTGCTGCAAGGCGGCGGCGCGCTCGGCGCCTATCAGGGCGGCGTGTATCAAGCTCTGCACGAGGCGGGCATCGAGCCGGACTGGATCATCGGCACTTCGATCGGCGCCATCAACGCCGCCATCATCACCGGCAACAAGCCGGAGGACCGGTTGCCCAGGCTCCGCGAATTCTGGCGGCGGGTGGAAAGTTCGACCTTCTGGGGCGTGTTTCCGGCCTGGACCGGTGTCGCCGACGCGTTGTCCTCCTGGTCGACGCTGACCAACGGCATTCCGGGCTTCTTCGAGACCAATATGCGCGCCTTCCTTGGGCCGCATGTGCCGCTCGGCCCCGATCAGGCGGGCTACTACTCGACCGAGCCGTTGCGCAAGACGCTGGAGCAACTCGTCGACTTCTCGCTCATCAATCAGAAACGCCCCCGACTGACCGTCGGCGCCGCCCATGTGGGCACCAGCATGATGCGCTATTTCAACTCGCGCGAGATGGACCTCGGCCCGGCACACGTCATGGCCTCGGGGGCGCTTCCCCCGGCCTTTCCTGCTGTGCGCATCGACGGTGAGCTCTACTGGGACGGCGGCATTCTTTCCAACACCCCGGCCGAGTGCATCTTCGAGGACAACCCGCGCCGCAACTCGCTCATCTTCGCGGTGCATCTCTGGCACCCGACCGGCAGCGAGCCGGAGACAATCTGGCAGATCCTGCACCGCCACAAGGACATTCAATATTCGAGCCGCATCGCCAACCACATCGTGCGGCAGCGCGAGTCGCATCGGCTGCGCCATGTAATCAGCGAGCTTCTGGAATATGTGCCGGACGCGGTCCGCAGCGATCCAGCGGTGAAGGAGCTGGCCGGCTATTCCTGCCGCACGCGCATGCATGTCATCCGGCTTTTGGCGCCGCGCCTCGATAACGAGAGTCACACCAAGGACATCGATTTCTCGCCCGCGGGCATCTGTGCGCGGTGGGAAGGCGGCTATGCCGACACCAGGCGTGCGCTTGAAGCTCAAGCCTGGCTTGAGCAATGCGACCCGCTCGAGGGCGTCATCCTGCACGAGCCGCGGCCGGGCGCGGAGCCCGCTGCCGAGCAGGATCGCGGCGAGACCCAGGCGCGCGGGTTCGACCGCGGCCCGCACAAACTCGCGGCGGAGTGAGGGAGAGCCCGATGAACGTCTGCACCGGCATCTCGGCAATACAGCTTCTTGCCGCCGCCTTCACTTACCTCATCATCGTGTTCTGGCTAGAAATGTTCTGGGTTCGCATCGCCCAAGAGCTGCATGGCGGCGATATTGCCTTCGCGCTTAGGAAGCGGACCTGGGTCAATGCCTTCGTCGGCGCCGGGGCGTTCGGCGCTGCGATCCTGCTGTTGTTCTGGGTGCATAGCTGCACCATTGGCGGGGTCTGACCCTGCGATCCTTGCTCCGCGGCGCCGCTCAGCCCAAAGAAAAAGCCCGGCTCAAGGCCGGGCTTTTTTACGCGAGACAGGAACTTCAGAAACAGCCGTGTCCAGGGGCCACTCGACTAGCCCGCCGCCAAAGGAGCGCTCGGAGTGTCTGCTATGGCCTCATTTGATGGGCGTGGTGATCGGTTCCGGGGGCATCTCAGCCGTGTAGATCTGCTGGGAATGATGGAAGCAACCGCCGAGCGCCAAACAGGCGGTGATGGCGGCAAGAGCAACGACAATGCGCATGACGTGATTCCTCTACTTGGTACTGTCACTCAATTCGGTACGCGAGACTTCACCCATCTGACCGCGTTAGGCTTAGAAAAGCGTTAATGGCCGAACCATTTTAGAACTGTGCTCGCCGGGATCGCTGAGCGCCAAAGCAAGAAGCCCGGCGCGATTGCCGGGCTTCTCAGGCTGGCGCGCCTAGCACGCGGGCAGCCGCTAATGACTCCGAAGGAGCGAGGCGGCGCCCCTCTCACGCGTTCGCAACTCATGGTTCGGGGCGCCGGGGGCGGCAGGGGACCTACTGCAAAGCCCTTTCCACCCGCCTAGTAGTGTAAGCCGGGGGACTCGAAACTCTTTGCGCTGGATCAAATCGGCAGGACAAATCCGCCCGAGACGCTGATCGAGATCAGTGCACCAGGCCCTCAGGCGCCTCCGGCGTTTCTAGAAAGACGGCAAGCAACGCCGCCACGATCAGCGCCGCGGCAACGCCGCCGACGCAGGCCGTCCAGCCGAACATGTCGAACAGTACGCCCAGCGCGGCGCTGCCGATCAGGCCGCCGAAGAAATAGCTGGCGAGGTAAAGTCCGCTTGCCGCGCCGCGATCCGAGGTTGCCGCGCGGCCGACAAAGCCCGTGGCGCAGGCTTGGGCGAAGAAGGTTCCGGTGCCGACCAGCACCATGCCGATCAGCACCGCCGACAGGTTTGGCAGGATGAGAAGCGGGAGCCCAAGGCCCGCCACCGCCAGCGCTGCCCAGAAAGTGGGCCTGGTGCCGAAGCGCCTCACGGCGCGACCGGCCAGCGGCGTGGTTGCCATCGCCGGGACGAAGACGAAATAGACGAAGCCGAGCGTCATGGCGCCGACGCCGAGCGGCGGCTGCACCAGCACGAAATTGACGAAGGTGAAGGTGCCGATGAAGGCGAACAGGATGCAGAAGCCGATGGCGAAGCTCGCGCGCAGCGATGGATTGTTCAAATGCATGGTCCACGCGTCGAAATGCGAACTCATGCTGGCGCCAATGTCATGCATGGGCTTGGTCTTCTCGATAGTGAAATACACCAGCACCGCGCCAAGCAGATTGAGCATGGCGAAGAAGTAGAAATTGGCGGAGAGCCCGAAATGATCGGCCACGCCCGCAGAGATCAGGCGCCCGATTAGGTTGCTCGCCACGTTGCCGGTGATGTAGGCGGCGAAGGCGCCGGCCGAATCGGCGGCGGTGTAGTGCTCGCCAAGATAAGCCAGCGTCAGCGTGAAGGCTGCCGCCATGCACAATCCCTGCGAGACCCGCAACAGCGTGAACGTTGTGAGATCAGGCGCATGGGCGAGCAGTGTGGTCGGAATGGCGAGCAGGATGAGGCTGATCAGGATGCCCTTCCTGCGGTCGATCTCGCGACTGAAATAGCCGACCGCCAGACCAGAGAAGGCCATGCCCAAGGTGCTGGCATTGACAGCGAAGCCCATCTGCGCCGGCGTTACACCGTAATGCTTGGTGAGGGAGGGAAGGATGGCTTGCGTGGCGAAAAGATCGACGACGGTGAGGAAGGCGGTCAGCGCGATGACGATGAAACGGACAAGGGCGCCCGCGGAAGGATGCGCCTCGGTGCGCGGAGGGGCAACGTCGGGTGACGCATCGTTCATGTCGCGCGCTCCTCAAGGCAAAAAAATTGGATGTGACGCCATTCGGGGGAGGGGGGCGTCACATCCAAGGGGGGGAGGGAATTTTACATCGTGTGGTCGGTCGGGTCCTTCAGCAAGTCGGCGGAGAGCAAGACCACGGTCTTGTCGCCGAGATTCTTCCACCAGTGCGAGATGCCCTTGGTCTCGGCGACGACATCGCCGGCCTTGTGCGGAATCGGCACCGCGCAGTTGCTGGCATATTCGTTGATCTCGCCTTCGATGATGTAGATGATCGCCGGCCGCTCGCCGTGGCTGTGCCACGGCACCACGCCGCCGGGCTCGATCACGAGTTTGCGCATGCGCAAGGTGCGATCCTTGATGGCTTGCTCCTTGTCCACGTCGATCATGGCGATCACCGTGTCGGTGACGCCGACCGGCTTTAGATCCACAGACGGGCGAACGTCGGGCTTGGTCTGATCGGCGGGGCATTCTCCGGCTTGTGCCGCGGTGGCGACGAAGCTTGCGCAAGCGATGACGCCGGCAAGCATGGCATGGCGGCCGAATCGGCCTTTCTGCTTCGATAAAAACATCTCCGTTATCTCCTTTGGGCTAGGGCGTCGGCCGAAAGGAACGGCCGCTGTCGATAGCTCGCAGGATCGGCCGAAGCCGCGCCTAACGGAAATGCCGGTTGGCTTTTGACTCGATAGCCCCGCGCTATTCCGTACAGCAACCGCACCCGTCTGTGCGCAAAGTTGAACGAAGTTTTCGGTAACGCCCGCAGTGCAGCGCGGTCATAGCCAGAAGGTATTGGGAAGCGGCAAGGCCAACTTCTAGTTTCGCGAGTGTTCAGGGCCGGTCGAATCGATCGGTTGGCTCGGGACTAGTTTCCAACACCTTCGGAGATTTCTACCATGCGCAAATTTCTGATTGCCACGGCTTTCGTCGTCGCTTGTGCCGGCACCGCTCTCGCGGCGGAAGGCTTTCCGAATCCGTTTTACGTCGCCATCGACCTGTCAACCGGACGCTGCATGATGATGCAGTTCATGGGAGCGGGCGGTCCTGACAAGAGCCGCTACCGGATCATGGGTGCCTACCCCTCGATGCGGGCGGCGCACAAGGCCATGATCGGCATGGGCAGCGCTTGCCATTAATCTGATCGCTTAGAGTCCGCGACTGCAATGGGCGTCCGCTCCACTCGAGCGGGCGTCCCCTTTTGCTTTGCGCTTGCGGATTATACGCGGCTAGAAACTAAGGCCGACTCGTCCGATGCCGCGCTCGCGTCTTGGCGGGACTCACTGACCACATAATATTCGGTAAGGGTCAGCGGCCAGCCGTTTTCCAATGTCCAAAAATTCGCCTTCGTCGCCGTTACCACGGTGCTGGTTTCCAGGTGGCGGCAATGCATTTGAATTTCGACGGCGGCCCGGTCGCCTTCCACCATCAACTCCTTCGCTTCAAGCGAAAGGCAGCGGTAATCCCCGAAAATCTGCGCGAGCCGCTCAACAGCCGCTTGCTTGCCGAGACGCGCTCCGGCGATTGGGTGAAGCTCCGACGGGACATAAATCACGTGCGTAAACTCGATCGGTAAGTAACTCGCTAGGCGCTCCACATCCTGATCGCGCCAAGCATCATAGATCTCACCAAGAATCGTTTTGGTCTGGTTCATTACACCTCGCTTTCACGCCTCCGCGCTTGCCAAGAATGCGCGAGAGGTTGGGTTGCAAGGGTGCAACTACCGCGCTAGGGGTTCGGTTGCAACCATAAGGTTAACAATTGGAACCAGCAGCCGTCATATCGTCGAAATGCTCGGTTTCCAGGATCTGCAGCTCCGCGGAAAAGCGGAAAGTGGGGGCTACGGGCGGCACGAAAGCCACCGTTTGAACCTCAGGCGTCAGGCTGCAGGTTGAGACGAGACGTAACAGCTTCAAGCGCGGCAACGTCGTAATACTCGGTGAGCCTCACTGGCCACCCGGCCTCGAATGCCCAGAAATTTGCTTTGGTCGTATCAAGGACCTCGCCAGAAGATTTGAGGCGGTATTGCATGACGATCTCGGCCGCTGCGCTGTTCTTATTGATCAAGAGGTTGCTGGTGTCGAAGTGAAGCACCTCGAATGTCGGCACAATCGAGCGCCACCGTTCCATGACCTGGTGCTTGCCCACGCAGCTCCCACCCGCGGGATAGAGCCTGGCGGGGATATGCATGACGTGGTGGAAATCGTCCGGCAGATAGCTGCCCAACCAGTCGAGGTCTTGCGCCCGCCAGGCGTCGTAGATGTCGCCTAAAATCGTCTCCGTCGTTTTTGTCATTGCCCCGCCCCTTATTATTATTGGATCAAAATCTTAGCATAGGGGCAGGGGGAGAGGGTTACGCGGACAACTGCGGCCGTGTCGTTTTCCACCGCGGCGAGTGCATTGGTCGCTCGAACTGCATGGCGATCAGCCCCAGCCGTGATGCTTGCCGCCTTGGTCATGATTTGCGCCCCTCCACGACCGAGGGCGCCAGACTAGCATGAGTCGGGACGTATACTGACAGTTTCTTGTGGACCGTCGTTGGCTGGCTCCAGGCGTGCTAGTGTTGTGGACAAGGCCTCGCGAGCGCGGCTGCACATCGACGGTGCCAGGATGCGACCCGATCTCCGCCCCATGCTCGCCACCCTCACCGACAAGCCCTTCGACGACCCCGCTTGGGTGTTCGAGACCAAGTGGGACGGCTTCCGCGCGATTGCCGTCGCGGCGCCCGGTCATGCCTCGCTCTATTCCCGCAACGGCAACGACCTCTCGCGCAAATACCCTTCGATCTGCTCGGCGCTCTCTGCCATCAAGCAGAAGGCCGTGCTCGACGGCGAGCTGGTGGCGCTCGATCAAGACGGACGGTCTCGCTTCCAGCTGTTGCAGAACGCCGAGCGAGAGAAGACGCGACTACTCTATTGCGTGTTCGATCTGCTCTATCTCGACGGCAAGGATCTGCGTGGCAGGGCGCTGCTCGAACGCAAGGCCGAGCTTGCATGCATCCTGCCGAAGAGTCCGCTGCTGCTCTACAGCGACCATGTCGTGGGGGAGGGGATCAAAGCCTTCAACAAGGCCAAGCGGGCGAAGGAGGAGGGCGTCATGGCCAAGCTCGCCAGCGGCCGCTACCACTCCGGTATCCGCACGCGCGAATGGCTGAAGGTCAAAGCGAGCCAAGAGCAAGAAGTGGTGATCGTCGGCTTCACCGCGCCGCGCCGCAGTCGCAAATATTTCGGCGCGCTGCTGTTCGCGGTTCGCGAGGGCAAGGCCTGGGTCTATGTCGGACGCGCCGGCACGGGGTTCAACGCGGAGAGATTGCGCGACATCCACGCCCGGCTCATGCCGCTAGTGACCGATAAGAAGCCGGTCGCCGCCAAAGTCCCCGACGCGGCGAACACTACCTGGGTAAAGCCGAAGCTCGTCGCCGAGGTGAAATTCACCGAGTGGACTGAAGCCGGCGAGATGCGCCATCCCGTGTTTCTTGGGCTTCGCACCGACAAGAAGGCCTCCGACGTCACGCGCGAGTTGCCGAAACCCTTGAGCGAGGCCAAACCCGCCGGCCGGTCCCGGCGCCGTTGACCCATATCAAGGCAAACCGCGCGCGAGCCTTCCAGTGTGTGAGCGTGCCAAAAGCATGAGGAGCGCCGGCGATGAGTACGGGCCTCGACACCTTCGACAAGACCGTCCAGGAATCCAATCTCTGGCTCAAGGACGTGATGGCGCGCCTCAACACGCGCGACCGCCATCACGCTTATTCGACCCTGCGCGCGGTGCTGCATACGTTGCGCGACCGCATCGGGCCGGAAAGCGCGGCCCATCTCGGCGCCCAATTGCCGATGCTGCTGCGCGGTCTGTTCTATGAAGGTTGGGACCCGACGGGAAAGCCCACCAAGGAGCGCCACGAGGCAGCCTTCCTCGCCCACATCGCCAAGGAGCTGCCACGCGCGGAAACGAGCGAGGTGGAGCAGGGCGTCAGCGCCGTGCTCGATGTCCTGTCTAAGCATGTGGATCGCGCGAGTGCCGTGAAGCTCGCCGGCATGTTTCCGAAGGAGTTGCGGCATTTCTGGCCCGCCTTCATCCAGCAGGCGGCGCAAGAGCGGCAGTCAGGCGCCGCTTGAGCGCGAGGTCTCGACCCGCGCCCTTTTTGCCACTACTGAGAAATGACGACGGGTAGTGTTAAGCGCCGAATCGCGGAAGTGAGGCTCGGCCGCCTGTCTGCCAATGGAGGACGATGTGGCTAAAGGTCAGCAGAGAAGCAACCGCGAGAAGAAGAAGCCGAAGCAGGACAAGAAGAAGATCACGCCTCCGGCTACGCCCATCGGTTCGGCCGATCAGCGCGGCAAGCCGGGGCGCGGCGGTTCTGGCAAGAAGGGCTGACGCTAGCGACTCTTGCCCTTGAAGGCGTGGGTGCCGGGCTTGCCGGATTTCGAGCGCGGTCGCGCCCGCTTCAGGGGGATTTCGCGGTTATGCGGCCCCATCTCGTCGAGCGCCGGCTTGTGCGGCCGTGTTAGATCGGTCTCCGCCGCCGAGCGCTCGAGTTCGGACTGCCGCGCCAGCGGATCGTTGGCGACCGCGAGCTCCATCTGCCGCAGGCGCTTGACCTCGTCCCTGAGCCGCGCCGCCTCCTCGAATTCGAGATCGGCGGCGGCCGCGCGCATGCGCTTCTCCATGTCGGCGACGACGGTTTCGAGATTGTGCCCGATCAGCGCCTGCTCCCCCTCGCCGAAGCCCGCGCCGGCGTCGACTAGCACGTGGTCGCGTTCGTAGGCCGACGCCATGATGTCGCCGATGCGCTTTTTCACGCTTTCTGGAGTGATGCCGTTGGCCACGTTATAGGCCGTCTGCTTCTCGCGCCGCCGCGTCGTCTCGGCCATGGCGCGCTCCATCGAGCCGGTGATGCCGTCGGCGTAGAGGATCACGCGGCCGTCGATATTGCGCGCGGCGCGGCCGATGGTCTGAATGAGAGACGTCTCCGAGCGCAGAAAGCCTTCCTTGTCGGCGTCGAGAATGGCGACCAAGGCGCATTCAGGAATATCGAGGCCCTCTCGCAACAGATTGATGCCGATCAGCACGTCGAAGGCGCCGAGCCGCAAGTCGCGGATGATCTCGATGCGCTCGAGCGTCTCCACGTCTGAATGCATGTAGCGGACGCGGATGCCCTGCTCATGCATGTACTCGGTCAGATCCTCGGCCATGCGTTTGGTCAGCGTGGTGACCAGCACGCGATAGCCTTGCAGCACCACTTTGCGCGTCTCGTCGATCAGGTCGTCGACTTGAGTGGAAGCCGGGCGCACCTCGACTGGCGGGTCGATCAGGCCGGTGGGGCGGATCACCTGCTCGGCGAATACGCCGCCGGTCTGCTGCAGTTCCCAGGCGGCCGGCGTCGCCGACACATAGATCGATTGCGGCCGCATCGCGTCCCATTCCTCGAAACGCAACGGCCGGTTGTCCATGCAGGAGGGAAGGCGGAAGCCGTATTCGGCGAGCGTCGATTTTCGCCGGTAGTCGCCGCGAAACATGCCGCCGATTTGCGGAACCGTGACGTGGCTTTCGTCGACGAACACGAGGGCGTTGTCCGGCAGATATTCGAACAGCGTCGGCGGCGGCTCGCCCGGCTTTCGTCCGGTGAGATAGCGCGAATAATTCTCGATGCCGGCGCAGGACCCGGTCGCCTCGATCATCTCTAGATCGAACAGGGTGCGTTGCTCGAGCCGCTGTGCTTCGAGCAACCGGCCGGCGCCGTGCAGCTCGTTCAGCCTCTGCTTCAGCTCCTCCTTGATGCCCCGGATCGCCTGCTTCAACGTCGGCTTCGGCGTCACGTAATGCGAGTTGGCATAGATCTTGACCATGCTGAACTCGTCGGTCTTAGCGCCGGTCAGGGGATCAAACTCGGTGAGGGTCTCGATCGTGTCGCCGAACAGCGATATGCGCCAGGCGCGATCCTCCAAATGCGCCGGCCACAGCTCGATCGTGTCGCCGCGCACTCGGAATGAGCCGCGCATGAAATTCGCATCGTTGCGCCGGTATTGCAGCGCCACCAGGTCGGCCATCAACTGCCTTTGCTCGACGCGGTCGCCGCGCTTCAGGCTGAAGGTCATGGCGGTATAGGTCTCGACCGAGCCGATACCGTAGATGCAGGAGACGGAGGCTACGATGATCACGTCGTCGCGCTCGATCAGCGCACGGGTCGCCGCATGGCGCATGCGGTCGATCTGCTCGTTCACCGACGAGTCCTTCTCGATATAGGTGTCGGTCCGCGGAATGTACGCCTCGGGCTGGTAATAGTCGTAATAGGAGACGAAATACTCGACCGCGTTTTCCGGGAAAAAGCTCTTAAACTCGCCATACAGTTGGGCGGCCAGGGTCTTATTGGGCGCGAGCACCAGAGCGGGGCGCTGCGTCGCCTCGATCACTTTCGCCATGGTGAAGGTCTTGCCCGAGCCGGTGACGCCAAGCAGCACCTGGTCGCGCTCATGCGCGTTCACCTGCGCCACGAGCTCGGTGATGGCCGAAGGCTGATCGCCTTTGGGCTCGAGCTCGGACTGGATCTCCAGGGCCACGCCGCCTTCCGCTTTGTCGGGGCGGGAAGGGCGGTGTGGCACGAATTCCGGCGCGCCGGTGCCCGTAACCAGCGGATGCCCCTGCATCAGCGGCTGCGGCGACTCGCCGAAACCCGGAGGGCGGCGGTCGGCGCCGAGCGGCGAGCCGCTCGCTTCGCCCGTGACGGCGCGCGGCTCGGCGCGCGAGCCGAAGGTCTTCGGGACACGATAAGGCATGACCCGAATATGGCGGCGGCGGAGGCACTTGGCTAGGGGTTGCTCATGCAGCTGCCAAGCAACTTGGCCTGCATCCCGCTCAAGCCCCTCAGCGACGGGCATGTTAGGCTGCCCTCGGTCTCGATGCGGGAAGGGCGCGCGCGTATGGCAAAGACCCGGAGCACGTTCTGTTGCCCCAATTGTTTCAGCCAATTCCAGAAGGACGCTTCGGTCCGGATGCTGAGCACGGGCGTTTCGGTCTGCGGCGAAGGGATGAACTGGTCGCCCGATCGCGATATCGACAAGATCAAAATCAAGCGCGTCCAATATTGCAAGAGCTGCGGGCAACCGCTCGACTTTCACGCGTTGCTTCAAGGCAAGCTCGACTATCACGCCCGGGGACCGTCATGGGCGGTGCTGGCGTTTCTGCTCATGCTGGCGGCATCCTGGTTCTGGCTCGGTCTTTCGATATGGGCCAGTCTCGGCCTCGCGGCGCTCGCCGCTACGGCCGCTGGCGCGACTGGATCGTGGCTCGAACGCGAACGGCTCGCGCGCTCGCGGTTCACCGAGGATGAGTTAATTAAGCTCACCGCGCCTTAGGCTGGAACCGGCAACCAATTCCGACTATCAGTCCTACGATGTTGCTTCACCTCACGCACGACGCGCCGTTATGGGTGACGGGGCTGGTTTTGACCCTTGGTGCGGCGGTCTACGGCGTCGGCCTGACCCTGACGGCCAGATGGATGTATGGCGTCGACCGGCTGAAGCTCAACAACGAGGTCGCCGGTTTCAAATTCGCCGTGGTTGGCGTGTTCTACGCGGTCATGCTCGCCTTCGTCGTGATCGCCGTCTGGGAAGAGTACCGCAACACCGAGGACGCGGTACGGGACGAGGCCAAGGCGGCAGTCGACTTGCACCGCATCAGCTTTGCGCTGCCGGTCGAGGGCGGCGCGGACATCCGCAAGCATCTCGTCAACTACGTCAATGACGTGCGCGAGAAGGAATGGAAGACCATGGCCGTCGGCGAGCCGAGTGACGCGGTGGTCGAGGATCTCGATCGGTTGAGCAAAGCGGTCTTTGCAGTAAAGCCGGAGGGTTTGCAGGAGCTGGCGCTTTATCAAAACGCGCTTCAGCTATTGGCGGGGATGACAGACAACCGCAATGAGCGTCTCGACAGCGCCACCGGCTCGATGCCGCCGATCCTTTGGTTCGTGCTGGTTATTGGCGGCCTCATCACGCTCGGCTTTCCGGCATTCTTCGGCACAACGAATTTGCTGGCGCAGATGCTGATGACGGCGGCTTTAGCCGAGCTGGTCGCTCTCTCCATGCTGCTCAGCCTTGCTCTCGACTATCCCTTTACGGGGGAAGTGCACATCTCTTCCTCCCCCGTCGATTATGCGCTGCGGCAGATGCCGCCCAACTGGCCGCCGCCCTGACCCCCCTCACGCTCGACTTTTTCGTTCTCGCCTCTATACCGATATGCGAGAGGTTGGACACGGCCGGATATGAGACCGATCCCGGTCAAGGTGGCCTTGAGCAAGGTAAATCGATGCTCAGGAGCGCGCTCGCGTAGGAGACGTTTTGACCGAGGCAAAATCACTGGAGCAGGCACTTGCCGAGGCCTTCACCCGGGCGGATTCGGTCGATGCTCCCCTCGACCGGAAGCTGCAAGTCTATCTCGGCGATTCCCGCAAGCTGCTACCCGATCTCGAGGCGACCTACGACCAGCTCGTTAGCCGCATCCAGGCGAACGGCGCCGATGTCTTTGTTCCCGCCATCGGCGAGAAGCTGCCCGAGTTTCTGATGACCGATAGCGACGGCCATCTGGTCGATCTTGCCTCGCTGCTAGCTAAAGGGCCGCTGGTGATAAGTTTCAATCGCGGGCCGTGGTGCGACTATTGCGGGCTGGAGCTGCATGCGCTCGCCCGGGCCCATCCCGAGATCGTTGCCGCAGGCGGCGATGTGGTCTCGATCGTGCCGGAAACCGCCAAATATGCTAGGGTCTTGCAGCAGACACGGGGATTGCCGTTCAAGGTACTGACCGACCTCGATTTGGCTTATGCACTCTCCCTCGGCCTGGTCTTCTGGGTCGGCGACACGATCAAAGACACCTACCGTCAATTCGGCATTGATCTTGAACGATTTCAAGGCCATGGCGGGTGGCTGCTGCCCATCCCAGCGACCCTGGTGGTCGGCCAGGACGGTCTGGTTAGAGCCCGGTTCGTCGACCCAGATTTTCGCCATCGCATGGCGATCGAGGACATTCTGCGTGCCGTCGCTTTGAGTTAATTGACGTTCGCGCGTCAAGGGCACCCCAAATTGCCACTTTCGCCGCCGATCATCGTATAATGAAAAAAACAATTGACTCGCCGGATGGGACGGCAAGCCTGGACCGGTGAAGCGCAATTCGTGCAACCAAGCGTCCGTTTGAGCGGTCGAGAGGGGCAACAGAGCAGATCGGAGCAGAAGCCATGGCTACGAAAACGAGTGGGAAGAAACGCACAACGACTAAGAAGAAGACCAGTCCTCGCAAGACCGCGAGGAAGACTGTCCGCGCTGTGAAAAAGACAGCGCGCAAAACCGCGCGGGCCGTCCGCAAGACCGCACGCAAAACCGGCGCCGCCAAGAAGAAGGCTCCGGCACGGAAGACTGCCGCGAAGCGGGCAACCGCGCGCAAGACCACCGCAAAGAAGACCTCGGCACGGAAACCGGCCGCACGCAAGCCTGCCGCACGCAAACCGGCCGCGCGCAAAGCCCCGGCGCGTAAACCTGCGATGGCAGCGAAGCCCATGGCCGCGCTGAAGCCCATGGCCGCACCGAAGCCCATGGCCGCGCCGAAACCCGCGGCTCCCGCTCCCATCGCGGCTAAACCGGCAGTGGCCCCGATGGCCCCGCCGCCACGTCCCGCGGCCCCGCCTTCGCCAGGCATGGGGAGCAGTTCGATGCCGCCGCGCCCGGCCACCCCGATGGGTGGCGGCAGCGCGCCGGCACCCGCGGCGCCGCGTCCCGCGACGCCCGCAGCCTCGCCAAGCCCAAGCCCGCAGCCTTACCGGCCGTCCTGGGCGCGCGACGACGACGATATGTAGATGCAAGGGGGAGGGCCGGCGTGTGATCGCCGCTCTCCCTCTTCCCCCACTGCCGAGACAAGCGCGCTTATAAACGGTTCGAGCGTCGCCGTGAGTCGCGCGTGAGGACCGGTGATCATGCCGGCTCGCCCCGCGCGGCTACCGCCCCTAACTCCCCCGCCGTCGAAACTCACTTCATCTCGAGGTCCGCATGAATCCCGCTTCGATCGCCCCGGGAGCATGGTCACACATTTTCCCGATCGTGCTTCTCGTCTGCTCCAATCTGTTCATGACCTTGGCCTGGTATGGACATCTCAAATACAAATCCGTTCCGCTGTTGACGGTGGTGCTGGTAAGCTGGGGCATCGCCTTCGTGGAATATTGCTTCGCTGTTCCGGCGAACCGGATCGGCAGCGCGGTCTATTCGCCCGCCGAACTCAAGACCATCCAGGAGGTCATCACGCTGTTGGTGTTCGCCGGCTTCACCTGGATCTACTTCAAGGAGCCGCTCAGCCTTATGCAGGGCGCTGGCTTCCTGCTGATCGCGCTCGGGGCGATGCTGGTGTTCCGCGGCCAAGCCTGAGCCGCGCAAATGTTGCTGTGAGGGGAGGTGTAAGGCCTCCGGATGGTTGTCACCCCCGGAGGCCGGGCAGAATTTAGACGCCTCTAAACAGGTTGCCGACCGCAAGCACCACATAGGCGACGAAGGCTACCCAGAAGCCGTGGTCGGTAATGAACGGAATCGGCGCGAATTTGCCAATCACCGCTAAAGCCGCCAAAATGAGCGATACAATGAACACCACTGTTGTTGGTGGTGACAAATTCATCTCCAGCCCCTCCCTCTTTGTTGACGGGCGGACTGTAATCGTTTTTGCTGAAATTGCGAGGGGTTTGCTTTTTTCGATGCGGAAGGCCAACGTCAGGTTTGCGGCCGTCGCGAATGCGGCGAATAAGGAGGCGGGGTGATGCGTCCAATGACGCGATTGGTCTTGGGGCTTGTTGTTCTCGTAGGCATTTTGGCCGCTGTCGCCCTCGGGCTCCCGTCGCATGTGACCGTGACGCGCTCGGTGGTGATCAACGCGTCCGAGCCGGTTATCTTTCCCTATCTCAACAACCTGCATGAATTTAGTGAATGGTCGCCGTGGCAGTTGCGCGATCCGAAATTGGCGGTCAGTTACGGCGGCCCGGAGCAGGGCAAGGGCGCGACGGTACAGTGGACCAGCCAAGTCAAGTCGGTCGGCAATGGCAGCATGGAGATTACCGAAAGCGAGCCGAGCCGGCATATCGATCTCGTGGTGAATTACAACGGCCTCGACGGCACGAGTTCTTACGACATCTCGCCATCCGGCGCGGGCAGCAAGGTCACGTGGACCTTCGGCTATGATTCCGGCACGAGCCCGCTGAAACGATGGAAGGCCCTGATGCTCGACGGCTTCGTCGGCGCCGAATATCGCGCGGGCCTAGACCGGCTTAAGGAGAAGATCGAGTCGGAACGCCGCCCGACGGCGCCGACTATCAGCGAAACCCCGCCCGGCGGCGTCTCGACCGAGACCGAGCAGCCTTCCGGCGCGCTGCCGCCTGGCGCAGTCCCGCCACAAGGCGCGGCTGTGGCGCCTGGCCAGCCGGGACCTGCTGCTGGCGCCGCCGCTCCAGCGGCCGGCGCGGCGCAGACCGGGTCGACGGCGACTCCGCCGGCAGCCGCGGAAGTCACGCCAACGCCGGCGCCGAAACCGCCGAAGAAGAAGAAGCGGAACTCAGTAAGGCGAAGCGCGCCGATCAGAGCTTCTGCTCGGGAGCCAATTCGACTTCCGCCGGAGGATCGATGGTCGTCGCTTGGATGACCAGACTGAGCGAGCTCGCGAGCAACGGATCGAGTGGCAAGCAGGTAACCAGAGTCGCGTCCACGTTCGATGGGCCCGACTGGTCCGCCAAATGCGGATCGACCACCTTGCGCCCGGTGACGCGGTAATCGCGGGAGGCGCCGTCAGACGTCGTGACGATGATGTGGTCGCCGACGCCGATCTCGCTGAGCTTGGTTCGCGGCAGATGCGGATCCTGGTTCGCGGCCGGTTCCGCCGTAGCTTGGGCAGAGCTTGGCTCTTTGATCACCGACGCGCTTAGGCCGAGCAGCGGCACTTCCGCCGGGGTCGGCACGGTGCTGGCCCACGGCAACGGCGGGGCTTCCGGCAGCCCGGCGAGAGCATGCTGCCAAGCGCTCTGGCGTAGCAGCTGCGCAAGTCCAATCCGGGTGAGAAGCGGAAATTCGCCGCCGGCCTGGAGCAGGACAGCAACGATCACGGCGCAAGCCATGGCTCCCATCGTCCACCCAAGCCTGCGGCGCGAGCGGAGGAAGAGGAGGAGGAACTGCGCCGACCCCCGTGACGGCATCAGTTCCCCCTCCCGATACGCCGCGGGGAGGCAATATCGCGGCGGTGGTAGCGCCATGCGACGAACGTCGCGGCGCTCAGAAACATCAGTAGGAGAATGAACAGCATGGCCTGTCTCAACGGTTGGGTTGAAGCAACTCTTGGAACCGTCAGGTTATCAGGTTGAGACGGCTGCGTCGCCTGCGACAACGCGGTATCGGTGTCGGGTAGGGCGTCGGTCGGAACAACAGAAGTATCCGGCTGTTGCGTGGGGTCGGCAACGGGAGGCGCCGCATCCACCGTCTGCGGCACCGATTCCTGCGCCGCACCCATACTCCCGTCATAGGCGAATTGGGGCATCGCGCTCGGCAGCGCATTGAAGAGACCGCCGCCCGAGCGAGCATAGGCGAGTGGCTGTCCGCCGGCCTTCATTGCCTGCTGGGTGCCGCCCTTCGGCCCGAACACCTTGTCGTATATCCAACCGTCGGGAAGATTCACGGGCATGTCGATGCTCGACACGCTTTGGCCGTCGGGCCGCGATTTGGACTTGTCGACAGCGATCAGGCTGGTTTGGCTCGACACGAGATGATGCTCCAACGCGACATCTTCGATGGCCTTGTCGGACGCGTCAGGATCGGCGCTGGTAAAGACTTTCGATTCCAGCGAGGCGATCTTGCTGCGCGCCCACAGCTTGGCAACCCCCACGCCTGGTACGGCATCTTCCAGCTTGAGCGTCGCTGTCCATGGCTTGCCGTCGAACGTGCCCCGCAAGGTGAAGTTCTCCCCGACGGGACGGAAGTTTCGCCGAAAGCGCTACGGGCTCGCCAACATAGAGATCGGGGAGGGGGTCAGGCCAGGCTTCGACGCTCGTGCCGGCCGGCCATTCGGCCTTGAGCCCCATCATCACCGGATTTTCCAACTTGGCGAACAGCGCGCTCATGCGCTCGAGCACTTGAGCGTCGGACCCGATCTGGGTGAACGTGCCGCGGCCGAGCTCAGCAGCGCGAGTCATGAGATACGAGTTTGGCGCCGAGCCGATGCCCACCGTGAACAGCCGTGAACGGCCGCGATGCTCGGCGATCTCCTCGAACAGCTGCGCTTCGTTGCCCACCGAGCCATCGGTCAGAAACACCACCTGGCGAAGTCTGGTCGAGTCTTCCGGGGTCGCGTCCTTCAGGGCCGCCTGGAGCGCGGGCAGCATCTCGGTGCCGCCCTCCGCGTCCAGCCGCGACACAAAATGCTTGGCGATTGCGAGATTGTTGGAGCTGGCGTCGACGGCTGTGTCGAATAGCGTCTCCAACGTGTCGTCGAATCGCACCACGTTGAATTTATCGCCGGGCCTGAGGCGGTCGAGCGCGAACAGCAGGCTCTGCTTCGCCTGGACGATGGATGTGCCGGCCATCGAGCCCGAATTGTCGATGACGAAGATCAACTCGCGTGGCAAAAGCTTCGGCGCGGCATCGAGGGTGGGCGGCGTCACCATGGCGAGCAAGTAATCCTGGCCGCCTACGCTCTCATAGAACAGCGAGGTCTGCGGCGCTGCCGCCACCTTCGGCTTCCACACCAGCTCGAAATCCTTGTCGGCCGGGACGCTGCCTTGCGCCAGAGCCAGCGTCGCCGTGTTGTCGCCGGTCCGCTTCAGCGCGATCTCGTGGTAGGAGCTCGTGATATCGCCCAGCGCGAAGCCGGCATCGAGCGTCACTTCGATGGAGGCGGGATTGATTTTCGGTCCCTTGGCGGGATCGAGCACCGGCGGGGTGATGCGGTCGCGGTCGGGCACCGGATCGCTCGGCAAAGGCGTGCCGCCGTAGTCCACGGGGGTGATTTCGCTGCCCTTGGGATTGTAGCGGGGCGCGACCACCAGCGGGAAGCGCAGCGAATAGACGCCCGCGTCCTGCTTCACCGTCTCCTGATATTCGATGCGCACGATGATCGCCTCGTGCGGGCCGATATTGGCGACCGAGTTGGTGAAGATGTTCGGCCGTTCCTGCTCGACCAGGCTCGCCTTCTGGCCCGCATCCTTGGCCGCCTCATAAGCCTGCTTGGCGGCGTCGCGGCCCTTGATCTCGCCCTCGATTACGCGCGAGCCGATTTCCATGCGGAGCGCATCGACCGCCGACTGCTCGGGCAGCGGAAACACATAGATGCCTTCCAGCCAGCGGTCTGAGTTGTTCTCGAAGCGCTGGGTGACGGTAACGCGGGCGATGGTGCCGTTGACCGACATGTTCACGTCGGTGCCGAGTTGCGGCGCCTGGACGAAGCCGCCATCCTCGGTCGGGAGCAGCAGCGCGCCGGTATTCATCTCGTCCGGCGTGACGCGGTCAGCCGTAGCGGTCGAGACCGGCTCGGCCTTGACCAGCACGCTCGGCAGAGCCAAGCAAAAAATCAGGACCAGCGAAGAGAAAAGCAAAGTTGCCGGGGGCTCGATCGAGCGCAGAGCTTGGCGTCGCATGGTCATCGACTTAAGCCTCGTCTGTCGGCACGAAGCAAAATCAACCATGCCATTTGGGCGGGGCTTTAACCGGATTGTGGCTCGCTCCCACGCTTCCGCGTCACAACTGTGGCCTAATTGCGATTTCAGCGATGTGTTGGCGCGCGCGGAAAGGGCTGGAACCGAAGACGTGGCGGAAAGTTAGCACAGGCAAGGTCGGCGTCCGCGCCTCGAAGCCGGCGGTGCCGCCAAGTCCCCCCTGACCCCCGTTTGCAAGGAGCCAACACCCATGCCCGCCACTAAGTCTCTGGAGGATCTCTTCGTCAACCTGCTCAAGGACATCTACTACGCCGAGAAGCAGATTCTAAAGGCGCTGCCGAAGATGGCCAAGAAGGCCGACTCGGACGAACTGCGCCAAGCCTTCGAGCATCATCTTGAGGAAACCCGAGGCCAAGTCGAGCGCCTCGAGCAGGTGTTCGCGCTCTGCGACCTCAAGCCCGCGGCCAAGACCTGCGCGGCCATCAAGGGCATCCTCGAGGAGGGCGAGGAGGACATGAAGGAGGCCGCCGATCCCGACGTGCTCGACGCCGGCATGATCGCCGACGCCCAGGCCGTCGAGCATTACGAGATCGCCCGCTATGGCACGATGATCGCCTGGGCCAAACAGCTCGGCATGGACGATGCGGCGAGCCTGCTCGAGGAGACGCTCGAGCAGGAATACAACGCCGACAGGACGTTGACCGGCATCGCCGAAGGCAGCCTCAATCGCGAGGCCGCCTAGCCCTACCTCGGCCTAGTGAATGCCTAACGATGCAGCAGGCGCGGGCCTAAGGTCCGCGCCTGTGGCTTTTTGCGCCATAAGGCTTGCGGGCACCCGCGCCCTTGCTTAGGGTGCGCCCGCTTCTGCCGCACTGCAACATTTCCAGGAGATCGATATGGGACTGGTCGCCCGCACGCTCGAACGGGTCAAGCCCTCGCCGACCATGGCCATCACCAGCAAAGCCCGCGAGCTGAAAGCCGCCGGCTTTGATGTCATCGGCCTTGGTGCCGGCGAGCCCGATTTCGACACGCCCGACAACATCAAGCAGGCGGCGATCGAGGCGATCCAGCGCGGCGAGACGAAATATACCGCCGTCGACGGCATCCCCGAGTTGAAGCGCGCGATCGTCGAGAAATTCAAGCGCGAGAACGGGCTGACCTATAAGCCGTCTGAGATCACCGTCGGCAGCGGCGGCAAGCAGGTGCTCTACAATGCGCTGCTCGCCACGCTCGACCCTGGCGACGAGGTGATCATCCCGTCGCCTTATTGGGTGAGCTATCCCGACATCGTCTTATTGGCCGGCGCCGAGCCGGTGATCGTCGAGACCAAGGTCGAAGACGGCTTCAAGCTGACGCCGCAAGCCTTGGCCCGCGCCATCACGCCCAAGACCAAATGGTTCATCTTCAACTCGCCGTCCAATCCGACCGGCGCCGCCTATTCCGAGGACGAGGTGAGGGCGCTCACCGACGTGCTGGTCAAGCACGACAGAGTGTGGGTGCTGTCAGACGACATCTACGAGCATCTCGTCTACGACGGGTTCAAGTTCACCACGCCCGCCGCGGTCGAGCCGAAGCTGAAAGCCCGCACGCTGACGCTGAACGGCGTGTCGAAGGCCTATTCGATGACCGGCTGGCGGATCGGCTATGGTGGTGCGCCCGAGCCCTTGATTAAGGCGATCTCGACCCTGCAATCGCAATCGACCTCGAACCCATGCTCCATCAGTCAATGGGCAGCAGTCGAGGCGCTCGAAGGCCCGCAGGATTTCCTGAAGGACTGGGTGGCGTCGTTCCAGGAGCGGCGCGATCTGGTCGTGGCCATGCTCAACCAGGCGAAGGGCCTCTCGTGCCCGAAGCCCGAAGGCGCGTTCTATGTCTATCCGTCCTGCGCGGGCACCGTCGGCAAGACCACGCGCGGCGGCAAGACAATCGGCAATGACGAGGACTTCGCCACCGCTTTGCTCGAGGAGGAGGGCGTGGCCGTCGTGCATGGCGCGGCATTCGGGCTTTCGCCCTTCTTCCGGATCTCCTACGCGACCGGGATCAAGGCGCTGGAAGAGGCCTGCCGCCGTATCCAGCGCTTTTGCGGCAATCTCAGCTAAGGCGGGAGGTCGAGCCGATGGCAGACATGAAGTTCAGCACCGGCAACCAGATCAAAGGCAAGATCATGGAGATCCGCAAAGGCGCGGTGACGGCCATCGTCTATGTCGCGGTGCCCGGCGACACCACGCTGGAAGCGAGCGTCACCATCGCCTCGCTGGAGACGCTGAAGCTTTACGAGGGCAAGCCCGTGGTGCTGATGATCAACCCGGGCGACATCATTATCGGCTGCGAATAGGCGACGGTCAGGCGGTCAGCGTCTGCGCGTTGTGAGCGATGCCCTTGGCGTTCAGCAGCTCTTGCAGCTCGCCGGCTTGGAACATCTCGCGCACGATATCGCAGCCGCCGATGAACTCGCCCTTGACGTAGAGCTGCGGGATAGTCGGCCAGTTGGAAAAGGCCTTGACGCCGTCGCGCACGCTCATGTCCTCGAGCACATTGATGTCTTTGAACTCGACGCCGAGATGGTTGAGGATCTGCGCGACCTGCATGGAAAAGCCGCACTGCGGCATTGTCTTGGTGCCCTTCATGAACAGCACCACATCGTTGCCGGCAATCTGCTTGCCGATCCAATCGTGGACATCCTGAGCGCTCATCTTAAGTTTCCTCTCTGGCGGACCTTTTAGCTAGGGTGCCGCGGTTTTCAGCGCAAGGGCGTGCAGCGCGCCCCCCATATTTCCTTTCAGCGCATCGTAGACCATTTGGTGCTGCTGAACGCGCGACTTGCCGCGAAACGCCTCCGAGACGATGGTCGCGGAATAATGGTTGCCGTCGCCAGCGAGATCCTCGATGCGGATATCGGCATCTGGAAAGCTATCCTTGATCAACCGCGCGATATCGTCGGCCGCCATGGCCATGGGCTGCTCCTTGTGTTGGCGATCTTAGCCGTGGGCCATGAAGCGAGGCAACCAGTCCTCATGCACCGCCCCGAGAGCCGTCAAGGCAAGCGGGGGCTCGCCGTCGAGCGCGATGGCCTCCCCGCCCACCTTGCCGAGCAGCCGGAGCGGTACCTTGGCCACCGCCGCAGCCTTGTGGATGGCATCGGCCTTGTCCGGCGACGCCGTGATCACGTAGCGCCCCTGGTCCTCGCCGAACCACAACGCATGCGCGGGGATTGGACCCGGCACCGGATCGAGTTCGACCCCGCGCCCGCCGGCGAGCGCCATCTCGGCAATCGCCACCAACAGCCCGCCGTCGGAGATGTCGTGTACCGCCGACACGCATTCGGCGCGGATCAACTCCCTAACCAGGTCGCCGGTGCGGCGCTCGGCGTCGAGATCGACCGGCGGCGGCGCTCCTTCCGCTTTGTCCAAGAGAATCTGCGTATAGAGCGACTGCCCGAGGTGCCCGGCTTCCGCGCCAAGCAGAATCAACGCGTCGCCGTTCCGCTTCAGGGCGATGGTCGCCATCTTAGCGATGTCGGGCAGGAGCCCGATACCGCCGATCGCCGGCGTTGGCGGAATGGCCACGCCGTTGGTCTCGTTGTAGAGCGAGACATTGCCAGAGACGACGGGGAAGGACAGCGCGTTGCACGCTTCGGCCATGCCTTCGACGGCGCTGGCGAACTCGCCCATGATCTCAGGCCGCTCCGGATTGCCGAAGTTCATGCAGTCGGTGATGGCAAGCGGATCGGCGCCGACGGCGGACAGATTGCGCCAGCATTCGGCCACCGCCTGCTTGGCGCCCTCGAACGGGTCGGCGGCGCAATAGCGGGGCGTCACGTCGCAGGAAATTGCGAGTCCCTTCTGCGTGCCATGCACCCGCACCACCGCCGCGTCGCCGCCCGGCCGCTGCACCGTGTCGGTCATGACCATGTGGTCGTATTGTTCCCAGATCCAGCGGCGCGAGGCGAGTTGTGGGGAGCCCATCAGGCATTCCAGCGCGTCGAGCATGCTGATCGCGGCGGGCACGTCCTCCGGCGCGACGATGGCCGGAGTCTCTTTCCTGGTGAAGGGGCGCTCATAGACCGGCGCAGCATGAGCCAGCGCCGCGAGCGGAATATCCGCCTCGACCATGCCGCGATGGCGCACCACCAGCCGGCCGGTGTCGGTGGTGTAGCCAATGATCGAGAAATCCAGCTCCCATTTGCGGAATACGCGCTCGGCGATCTTCTCCGAGCCCGGCTTCAACACCATCAGCATGCGCTCCTGGCTCTCGGAGAGCATCATCTCGTAGGCGGTCATGGCTTCCTCGCGGGTTGGCACCCGGTCGAGCTCAAGCTCGATGCCGACGCCGCCTTTGTCCGCCATCTCGACCGATGACGAGGTGAGGCCGGCCGCGCCCATGTCCTGAATGGCGACGATGACGTCCTCCGCCATCAGCTCCAGGCAGGCTTCGAGTAGCAGCTTCTCGGTGAAGGGATCGCCGACCTGCACGGTCGGACGCTTCTCCTCGGAGGCTTCGTCGAACTCGGCCGAAGCCATGGTGGCGCCGTGGATGCCGTCACGGCCGGTTTTGGAGCCGACATACACCACCGGATGGCCGACGCCGCTCGCCGCCGACTTGAAAATGCGGTTGGCGTCGGCGATGCCGACGGTCATGGCGTTGACCAGGATGTTGTCGTTGTAGCGCGGATCGAAATTGGTCTCGCCGCCGACCGTCGGCACGCCCATGCAATTGCCGTAGTCGCCGATGCCCGAGACCACCCCGCCGACGAGGTGCCGCGTCTTGGCGTGATCGGGCGCGCCAAATCTGAGCGCGTTCATGTTGGCCACCGGGCGGGCGCCCATGGTGAACACGTCGCGCATGATGCCGCCGACGCCCGTCGCCGCGCCCTGATAGGGCTCAATATAGGACGGGTGGTTATGGCTCTCCATCTTGAAGATCGCCGCCTGACCGTCGCCGATGTCGACCACGCCGGCATTCTCGCCCGGGCCCTGGATCACCTGCGGACCCTCGGTCGGCAGCTTCTTCAGCCAGACCCGCGATGATTTGTAGGAGCAGTGCTCCGACCACATCACCGAGAAAATGCCGAGTTCGGTCAGCTTCGGCTCGCGGCCAAGCGCGCCGAGGAGCAGCTTATATTCGTCGGAACTGAGTCCGTGCTCGGCCACGAGCTCGGGCGTGATGCCCTCGGACGCCTTCTGCGCGCGCGCCGCGACATTCAATGGAGCGTCTCCACGAGCGAGAGGAACAGCTTGGCGCCGTCGGTGCCGCTCAGCGCGACATCCGCGAGGCGCTCGGGGTGCGGCATCAGCCCCAGCACGGTGCCCGTCCCATTGTAGATGCCGGCGATGTTGTTGCGCGAACCGTTGGGATTGGCTTGCGCCGTGATAGCGCCGCCCGCGTCGCAATAGCGGAAGGCGATACGCCCTTCGCCTTCCAGCCGCTCGAGCGTCGCGTTGTCGGCGAAATAGCTGCCGTCTTTATGCGCGACGGGGAATCTGACGACCTCGCCACGTTGGTAGCGGCGCGTATAGATCGAATCGTTCCGCTCAACGCGCAGCAGCACGTCGCGGCAGATAAATTTGAGCGTGGCGTTCCGCATCAGCACGCCGGGAAGCAACCCCGCCTCGGTCAGCACCTGGAAGCCGTTGCAGATACCGAGCACGGGCGTGCCGGCGCGGGCGCGTGTCACGACCTCGCGCATCACCGGCGAATGCGCCGCCATGGCGCCGGAGCGGAGATAATCGCCATAGGAGAAGCCGCCGGGCAGCACGATCAGATCGCTCGCCGGCAGCACGCTATCGCCGTGCCAGACCATGGCCGGCGCCCGGCCCGTGACGGCCTCGAGCGCGACGGCCGCATCGCGGTCGCAATTCGATCCGGGGAAGACGATGACGCTCGCTTTCATGCGCCGCTCATAAAAATTCGGGGTCTCGTACTTCGAAACGCCAACTTCGACGGCGCCTCAGCATGAGGAGTCGACGCCTCACCCTGAGGAGCGGCGCAGCCGCGTCTCGAAGAGTCGAGGTCCCAGCCCTCAAGCCGCCTCGAGCTCATAAGCGTAGTTCTCGATGATGGTGTTGGCGAGAAGCTGTTCGCACATGCGCTCCACTTCGGCGCGCGCCTTGGCCGGGTCGCTCTCGGCGACTTCGACCTCGATATATTTGCCCTGGCGCACATTGCCAACCGAGCCGAAGCCGAGAGCATGCAAGGCGCCGGCGATGGCCTTGCCTTGCGGATCGAGCACGCCCTGCTTGAGCGTGATGGTGATGCGCGCCTTCATGTCCCCCTGCGTCTGATCCTATTTGGAACGCACCAGCACCGGGCCCGACTTCATCCGCATCGGGTTGTCGACATGCAGCCCGAGCCTGCGCGCGACCTCCTGATAGGCCTCGACCAGCCCGCCCAGGTCGCGGCGGAAACGGTCCTTGTCGAGCTTGTTCTGCGTCTCGATGTCCCACAGCCGGCAGCAATCGGGCGAGATCTCGTCGGCGAGCACGATGCGCATCTGCTCATTCTCCCACAGCCGGCCGAACTCGCATTTGAAGTCGACCAGCTTGATGCCGACGCCGAGAAACAGGCCCGAGAGGAAATCGTTGATGCGCAGGGCGAGCGACATCACGTCGTCGATTTCCTGCGGCGTCGCCCATCCGAACGCGGTGATGTGCTCCTCGGTGACCATGGGATCGCCGAGCGAGTCGCTCTTGTAATAAAACTCGACGATCGAGCGCGGCAGCGCGGTGCCTTCATCGATGCCGAGACGGGTCGACAGCGATCCGGCGGCGACATTGCGCACCACGACCTCGAGCGGGATGATCTCGACCTCGCGGATCAGCTGCTCGCGCATATTCAGCCGCTTGATGAAATGCGTTGGCACGCCGACCTCGCCGAGCTTCAGGAACAGATACTCGGAGATGCGGTTGTTGAGGACGCCCTTGCCCTCGATCTTGTCGTGCTTCTTGTTGTTGAAGGCGGTGGCGTCGTCCTTGAAATGCTGGACGAGCGTGCCGGGCTCGGGGCCCTCATAGAGGATCTTGGCCTTGCCTTCGTAGACGCGCCGGCGGCGGTTCATGTTTGGTTCCTTCACTCACAACTGGCTTGACTGCCGACAAACGTCAAACGCGCGGGCGAGAGGCTCAATGAGGCCGCGCGCCATATAGAGATTGCCATTGCCGGAATCGATTCAAGGGATCTTGAGGCGACCTTAGCCTATGGGGAGAGGCCATACAATGATTGCTGGGGCATGGTAGGTTTGGCCCGGCAATCTGTTGATTTCCGGCCATTTGAGCGCTATCCCTCGGCCCGAGCAGGGGCGAGTTTCCCCAGAATTTCTAGGAAGCATCCCCAAATCGAGGGGCCCAAGGAGGCGACACGCCAAATGACAAGCTTCGAGGATCGCGAGAAGGGTTTCGAGCGGAAATTCGCCCATGACGAGGAGCTGAAATTCAAGGCGACGGCGCGCCGGAACCGGCTGCTCGGGCTTTGGGCGGCCGAGCAGATGGGGGTAACGGGCGATGCCGCGCAAGCCTATGCGCGCGAGGTGATCAAGGCCGACCTCTTAGAGCCCGGCGAGGAGGATTTGTTCCGCAAGATCAGGGCCGATTTCGATGCCAAGGGCGTCGGCCAGTCGGACCACCAGATCCGGCGTCAGATGGCCGAGCTGATGGGCGTGGCGCTCGGCCAAATCGAATCAGAAGCCAAAGGGTAGGGCGGCTTCATGCGCGAAGACCGCTTCCGCACGGCGGCGAAACAGCGCCGCACCCTGTTCAACGCCTGGCTCACGCTGAACAACCCCTTCCTCATCGAATTGATCGGCGAGGCAGGCTGGGACTGCCTCACCATCGACCAGCAGCATGGGGTGGGCGGCAATGAGGCTCTGCTTGGCTGCCTGACCGCCGCCCGCGCCTGCGGCTTGCCGGTGATCGTGCGGGTGGCGGAAAACGATCCGGGACTGATCGGCCGCGCCCTCGACGCCGGCGCGCAGGGCATCATGTGCCCGCTGATCGGCAGCGTCGAGGACGCGGAAGCCTTTGTTCAGGCGGTCAAATATCCCCCGCGCGGCAATCGTAGCTGGGGCCCTTATCGGGCGCGGCTCGATCACGAGGGCGATTATTTCAAGACCGCCAACGACTGGACCATCGCCTGCCCGCAGATCGAGACCAAGGGCGCTCTGGATCAGCTCGATGAGATCCTCGCGCTCGACGGCGTCGATATGGTCTGCTTCGGGCCTAACGACCTATCGGTGGCGCTGACCGGGCGGCTCGACATCTGGGCTCCGGAAGTCAAAGAAGCCATGACTCTGGTTCTCAGCAAATGCCGGGAGATGTCTGTGATGGCGTTGATTTTCGCCAACGACGCCGACTACGCCAAGCCGCGCGTGGTGGAAGGGTGGGACATGGTCGCGGTCGGCACCGACGCCGGCTGGTTCTCTAAAGCCGCAGCCGAGGTCAAACAAGCGGCCAAGAGTAACTCTTAGCTGACGCCGGACTCGCTCTGTGGCAAGATGGAGCGGGGTAACGGGGGCGATTCCCATGCGCTTGCTCATTCAAGGCTTGACGATTGTGTTCGCGCTGGTGCTGTGCGGCGGCGCGGCCGAAGCCGGCCCGCGTGGGGTCGGCTATGTCAACGACCAGGGCCTGATCCCGGTCTATCCGCCTTATCCCTACCGCTCCGGCTATTATCCCAAGGCCGATTGGTATTTCGACCTTCCGCCTTATGCCGCGATCAAGCCGAACTTCTATCGCCGGCGCTATTTCATGATGGCGCAGGAGCGGAACCGCTATCGCTACATGCCGCATATTTTCCACGGCTACAGCGACGGCGACCGCATCGACGAAGTAGACATTCAGGGCATCAGCAGCGACCTCACAAGCAGCTACGACAACTCGGCGTCGCCGCGCTAGAGCGGCGGGCTCTAACTCCCGAACACGCGGGCGAAGATCGTATCGACGTGCTTGGTGTGATAGCCGAGATCGAACTGGGCGCGGATCTGCTCGGGCGAAAGCGCCTTGGTCACATCCTTGTCGGCAAGCAGCGCGTCGAGGAAATCGGCGCCGTCCTCCCACACCTTCATGGCGTTGCGCTGCACGAGTTTGTAGGCCTCCTCGCGCGGCACCCCGGCCTCGGTCAGCGCCAGCAACACCCGCTGCGAATGGATTAGGCCGCCGAGCCGGTCGAGGTTCTGCCGCATGCGCTCGGGATAGACCACCAGGTCCTTGATGATCGAGGTCAGCCGCGCGAGTGCGAAATCGAGTGCGATGGTCGCGTCTGGCCCGATCACCCGCTCGACCGATGAATGGGAAATATCGCGCTCGTGCCACAACGCGACGTCTTCCAACGCAGGCATTGCATAGGCGCGCACCACGCGGGCAAGGCCCGTGAGATTTTCGGCCAGCACCGGATTCCGCTTATGCGGCATGGCTGACGAGCCCTTTTGCCCTTTGCTGAAATACTCCTCGGCCTCCAGCACTTCGGTGCGCTGCAAATGCCTGATCTCCGTCGCCAGCCGCTCGACCGAGCTCGCCACCACGGCAAGCGTGGCGAAATACGCGGCGTGGCGGTCGCGCGGCACGACCTGGGTGGAGATCGGCTCGACGCGAAGTCCGAGCTTCTTCGCCACATAGGCTTCGACCTTGGGATCGACATGGGCGAAGGTGCCGACCGCACCGGAGATGGCGCAGGTGGCGACCTCATCGCGGGCGCGCACCAGCCGTTCGCGCGCTCGGGCGAACTCGGCGTAGGCCACCGCGAGCTTCAGGCCGAACGTGGTCGGCTCGGCATGCACGCCGTGGCTGCGACCCACGGTCAGCGTGTCTTTATGCTCGAAGGCGCGGATCTTCAGTGCGGCAAGCAGTGCATCGACGTCGGAGATGAGGATGTCAGAGGCCTCGACGAGCTGCACGTTGAAGCAGGTGTCGAGCACGTCGGAGGAGGTGAGGCCCGCGTGCAAGAAGCGCGCTTCGGGGCCAACATGCTCGGCGACCGAGGTGAGGAACGCGATCACGTCGTGCTTCACCTCCCGCTCGATCTCGTCGATGCGGGCGACGTCGAAGCCGCCGCGTCGCTTCACGGCATCGGCGGCATGCTTGGGGATCTGCCCGAGTTCGGCCATCGCCTCGGCGGCATAAGTCTCGATCCTGAGCCAGATGCGGAACCGCGTCTCGGGCTCCCAGATGCGGGCCATCTCGGGGCGGCTGTAGCGGGGGATCATATGCTTCGAAAAGGCCTTTCCGCGACAATGGGCGACAGGGGCTAAGCTCTATCAGAGCCCGCGCCACCGCTCAAATCGTCGACCCCTTCAAATATCGGCGGTCTTGGCCTCGTGCGGTCCGAACCAGGCGATATAGATCGCCGCAGCCAGCGACAGAGCGGCGTAGGCTGGCCGGGGCGGCAAGAACATATCCAGCAAGAATGTGTAGAAGTCATTGAGCGAGGCGAGATACATCCCGGTCAGCGTCCAATCCTGCTGGTTCGGATAGGTGGCGTGGATGTAGATAAATCTGAGCAGCCCGCCGAAGCTGCAAAATGCCACAACGAAGATGAAGAGCGCGAACAGGATGCGGACGACCAAGCCTCGTTTGGCGGCGAAGCTTTGCACCCACCAGGTGACCAATGCGGCCAAAGCGCCGGCGAAGCCGACGATGCGTAGCGTATGCCGCGTCTGCTCGTTCATGAAGCTGTTCACATAATCGCCGAGCAGCAGCGCCCACATCGAGACGCCGATCACCAGAGCAAAAGCCAAGGCGAGCACGAAGCCAACCACGTTGCCGAAAGATAATTTGTCCATTGGCCCCATCCCGCTGGTTTATCGACCTTAACTATGCAGGGGAATTGGTCCGGCCGCAATCGTGGCCGAGGCGAGGGGCGCCGTTGCTTGCCCGGACACGGCATTTGTGCTCGGATCGCGCCCGAAAGCGAAGCGGGGAACGGAGCATCACAGCCATGGCATTTGACGACCTCGAGGCGGAGCTTGCGCTCCTCATCAACCAGATGGATACCCCGCCTGAGAATCCGCACGATCTGTATTTGCGCATCTTCGAGAAGCTGAACGAGTTCAGGGCGCTCGGGCTGCCGCTGCCCGACGATCTGGTGCGGGTGGAGAGGGAGCTCGGGGCCTATTTCAAGGAACAGGAGCAGGCCGCCAAGAAGCGCTAGCGCCTCTGGCTATTGTAGCGCCTGCTCGCTGATTTCCTCATAGGTGCCGTTGGACCAGCGATACACCGCGTAAGGCGGCAGGTTCGGGTCGCCTTTTTCGTTGAATTTGAACTTGCCGATTACGGTGTCGAACTCGGTGTCATTGAGTGCCTTCACCACATCGGCTGAAGCCACCGACTTCGCCTTTTCCGCTGCCTGCTTCCAGGCCTGGATCGCGGCATAGGTGTAGAGCACGTAGCCCTCGGGCTCGACGCCCTTATCCTTGAAGCGCTTCACCACCCCGGCGGCAGCCGGGTTCTTGCGCGGGTCGGGAGAGAAGGTCATCAGCGTGCCTTCGCCGGCGGGGCCGGTGATCGACCAATATTCCTGGGTGATCAGGGCATCGCCGCCCATCAGCACGGTCGCCAGCCCCTGGTCCCGCATCTGGCGCACGATCAGCCCGGCTTCGGTGTGGTAGCCGCCAAGAAACACGACGTCGATATCGGCCTGCTTGAGCTTGGAGACGAGCGCCGAGTAGTCCTTCTCGCCGGCGGTGATCGCCTCGTACATCGCTTCCTGCTTGCCGCCCGCGTTGAGCGTCTTCTTGACCTCGTCGGCGAGGCCTTTGCCGTAGGCGGTCTTGTCGTGGATGATGGCGATGTTGCGGTCGGAGAAATGGCTCGCCAGATAATTTCCGGCGACGCTGCCTTGCTGATCGTCGCGCCCGCACACGCGATAAATGTTTGGGCCGGCGCGGTCGTCGGTCAGCGCGGGGTTGGTGGAGGCTGGCGAGATCTGCACTGTGTCGCTCTCGGCATAGACCTTCGAGGCCGGGATCGAGGAGCCCGAGCAATAATGGCCGGCCACCAGCGCCACGCCCTTGGCGGTCATCTGGTTGGCAACCGCCACCGCCTGCTTCGGATCGCAGGCGTCGTCGCCGACATCGAGGTCGAGCTTCTTACCGAGCACGCCGCCGGCGGCATTGATGTCTTCGACGGCAAGCTCGGCGCCGTTCTTCATCTGCTGCCCGAAAGAGGCGTACTGACCCGTGACCGGCCCGACGACGGCGATCGGCGTGGTGGTGCTTTCCTCGCCCCCGCCGCAAGCGGCGCTCAAGGCGGCCAAAGCGAAGGCTGCAAGCAGCCCGACGATACGCTTCATTGTTATCTCCCTCCGCGAAGATTTTGATGAGTCTATAGCAATTTGTGTGCGAGCGCGCACTGGCTCACCCAAGCCGTTCCCGCCAAGTCAGCGGGCCGGTTCGTTCGTAAAGCCAGCGATACTGCGTCACCATCTGCGTTGTTCGCATCATGCGGTAGCCGAGACACGCCGCCCCGAGCAACACAACATACGTGACGAGATAGTAATAGAGAGACAGGAGCTCGCCATCGAACAGCGCATAGTGGAAGAAGCGCACCGCCGCGGCCAGCAGCACCATGTAGAAAAAGATGCGTCCGAACGGCTTCCACGACCGCGCCAAGCCCCGCCCGGCGAGGAAAGCGGCGCCCCCGCCGATAATTACGGTGAGCACCAGGAAGACGCGAAGGCTGTCGTCGGAGAGCCAGCTCATCCCTGGGCCCCGGGTTGGGACGCGATCTGCACGCCGCCTTCGAGATAAGCCGCCTGCACCTCGGGCCTGCCGAGCAACTCGGCGCCCGAGCCGCTCATGGTGATCCTGCCATTGACCATGACATAGCCACGGTGGGCGAGCTTGAGGGCGTGATAGGCGCTCTGTTCCACTAAGAAGACGGTCAGGCCGTAATCGGCGTTGAGCGCCCGGATCGCCGCGAAGATCTGCTTGACGATCAGTGGGGCAAGGCCGAGCGACGGTTCGTCAAGGAGGAGCAGCGTCGGACGGCCCATCAACGCCCGGGCGATCGCCAGCATTTGCTGCTCGCCGCCCGAGAGTGTTCCGCCGCGTTGGTACTGGCGCGCCTTGAGTAGGGGAAACAGCGTGTAGACGTGGTCCAGATCCTTGGCGAAGTGGTCTGAATCGTCGGCGATGATGGCGCCCATCTGGAGATTCTCCAGCACCGTCATGCGCGAGAAAATGCGGCGGCCTTCCGGCGCCTGCACGATGCCGAGCCGCGCCACTTCATGCGTGGGCATGTGGGTAATGTCGCGCTCCTGAAACAGGATGTGGCCTTCCGTTGCGCGCGGACGGCCAAAGATCGTCATCATTAGCGTCGTCTTGCCGGCGCCATTGCCGCCGATCAGCGCAACGATCTCGCCTTGATGGATATCGAGATCGATGCCGTGCAGAACCGGCAGCACGCCGTAGCAGGCGGTCACCTTGCGCATTTCGAGCAGAGGCGTGCTCATAAGCGCACCTCCCGTTCGATCACCGGAAGCTCTTCGTCGGGCACGCCGAGATAGGCGGCGATGACCCGCGGGTCGTTACGCGCCTCCTCGGTCGTGCCGTCGGCGATCTTCTTACCGTAGTCGAGCACTACGACGTGATCCGAGATGCGCATCACCACGCTCATGTCGTGCTCGATGAGCAACAGCGCGATGGCTTCCTCGACGCGGATCGAGAACAAGAGCTCATTCAGCCCCTCGCTCTCGCGCGCGTTGAGGCCCGCGGCCGGCTCGTCGAGGCACAGCAGCAGGGGTCGCGTGCACATCGCGCGTGCGATCTCGAGGCGTCTCTGATCGCCGTAGGGCAGCGAGCCGGCCGGCTCGTCGGCACGCCGCGTTAGTCCCACTCGTTCGAGCCAATGCCGCGCGAACTCGACGGCATCCTTTTGGGCCCGGCTGAAGCCGCCAATGCCGAGAATGGCGCCGATGGTGAACCCCGAGGCGCGCATCAGCACGTTGTGCTGCGCTACCATCAAATTCTCCAGCACGGTCATGCCCTGGAACAGGCGGATGTTCTGGAAGGTACGGGCGACGCGGGCTCGGGCGTTGATCTCATGGTCATCGAGCCGTTCCAGGTTGAAGCCCTGACCGTCGGGATGGGTGAGTTTGATCGAGCCTTCGGTCGGCTTGTAGAACCCGGTGATGCAATTGAACACCGTGGTCTTGCCGGCGCCATTCGGCCCGATCAGCGCGGTGATGTCGTTCCGGCCCACCGCGAAGGAGACATCGTCGACGGCAACGAGACCGCCGAAACGCATGGTGAGATGCTCGACCTTGAGCAGCGGTGCCGTCTGCCACGCTCTCATGCGTTGCCTTCTTTGACGAGACTGCCACTGATCGCGGCCGGTGCCGTACCGAGCGTGATCGAGGGCGTTCGCGAGCCGACGATGCCGCGCGGTCGCCAGACCATGATCCCGACCATGGCGACGCCGAACAGCAGCATGCGGTAGAGCGCCGGGTCGAAGCCTTCGCCGAAAAAGTCTTGCAGGTGCTCGGTGTGGCGCAGCGCCTCGAAACCGCCCACCATGACGATCGCGGCGAGGGCGACGCCGAGCTGGCTGCCCATGCCGCCCAGCACGACGATGGCGAGGATGATGGCGGATTCGATGAAGGTGAAGCTTTCGGGGCTGATGAAGCCTTGCCGCGTGGCGAAGAAGCTCCCCGCGAGCCCCCCGAACATGGCGCCGATGGCGAAGGCGGACAGTTTGGTGATGGTAGTGTTGATGCCGAGCGAGCGACAGGCGATCTGATCCTCGCGCAGCGCCTCCCAGGCGCGGCCAATGGGAAGCCGCCGCAATTTCAGCGTCACCATATTGGTGATCAGGGCGAGGCAGAGGATCACGTAGTAAAGGAAGATGATGCCTTGGATGGGCTCGTATTTGAGGCCGAAGAACGAACTGAAGGTTTGCTCCCCGTTCGCGGCGAACGGCAAGCCGAAGAAGGTTGGCTTGGGAATCCCCGATACCCCGTTTGGACCGTTGGTCACGTCCGTCCAGTTGAGGAGGATAATGCGGACGATCTCGCCAAAGGCGAGTGTCACGATGGCGAGATAATCGCCTCTGAGCCTAAGCACCGGGAAGCCGAGCACGATGCCCCAGAGCGCGGCCGCGGCGCCGGCGATCGGCAGGCAAATCCAGAAGCCCAAGCCGAAATGCGTGGCGAGCAGCGCGAAAGTATAGGCGCCGACAGCGTAGAAGGCCACGTAGCCGAGGTCGAGCAGCCCCGCGAGTCCGACCACCACGTTCAGCCCCCAGCCGAGCATCACGTAGGTGAGCACCAAGATCGACAGGTCGAACAGATAGCGCAGCGGTAAATTGAGATGGAAGGCCTTATCGAGCAAATAGGAGCAGATCGGAAACAGAATGGCGAAGGCAATGCCGCCCACTGTGAAGATGCGCCCATACGGCAGGTTCGGGAAGAAATGTACGATGGTCCGTCGCACCAGCCCAAGACCCATAAACACCAGCACGCAGACGCCGACGAGTTGACATGCCGCGTTGCCGGCCACCACGCCGCCGACAAAGAGAACCGCTGCGACAGCGGCGGCGATAGCCAGCACGCCGATGTCCCGCCGCGTGAATGTCTCGCTGCTGAAGAGCTTGGCGAACGGCGTAGTCAGCGGATATTGCGCATGCCAGACGAACAGATTTAGCATCAGCCGGCCGAAGAACACGATGCCGACCGCGACCGCGAGCAGGGCAGGGCGCGGCTGAAGCGTGAGCCCGGTCACCTTGTCGACCGTGCGCATGCCGAGCAGCAGGCCGAACAGCGCGAAGGCGATGATGGCGGCGAGCAGCGAGTCGAGAAGCGCTGGCCCGAGCCTCTGGCTGAAGGATGTGCCGGGCTCCGCCAAGGCGCTCAGACCTTCTCCACCTCGGGACGGCCGAGCAGGCCGGTCGGGAAAAAGATGAGCACGATCGCGAGCATCGAGAAGGCCGCGACGTCCTTGTATTCAATGGTGAAATAGGCGGACCAGAAGGTCTCGATCAGGCCGATGACGAGGCCGCCCAGCATGGCGCCGGGCAACGAGCCGATGCCACCGAACACCGCGGCGGTGAAGGCCTTAATGCCGGCGACGAAGCCGATATAGAAGTCGATCACCCCGTAATAGAGCAGGTAGAGCAGGCCGGCGACTGCGGCGAGCGCCGCGCCGATCACGAAGGTGAGCGAGATGGTGCGGTCGACGTTCACGCCCGACAGCGCCGCCATCAACCGGTCTTGCTCGCAGGCGCGCTGCGACCGTCCGAGCGCGGTGCGAGTGATGATCAGCCAGAACACCGTCATCAACACGAGTGTCGTGACCACGATCAGGATTTGGATGTTGGATAGATTGACGGCGAACTCGCCTTCCTGGAACAGCGTGTAGCCGCCGGTGACCACGGGCTGCAACGGCTTCACCCGCGCGCCTTGCGCAACCTGGATGAAGTTCTGCAGCACGATCGACATGCCGATGGCGGTGATCAGCGGCGCGAGACGGAACGATTCGCGCAACGGCCGATAGGCAATGCGTTCGACCGTCCAGCCCCACACGGCGGTGAGCGCCATGGCGACAATCAATACGATCACCAGGGCCAGCGGGATCATCGTCATGCCGAGGCTCATTAACAGGAGAAAGGCGATCAGCGCGATGAAAGCGCCCACCATGAAGATGTCGCCATGAGCGAAATTGATCATGCCGATGATGCCGTAGACCATGGTGTAGCCGATAGCGATCAGCCCGTAGATCGAGCCGAGCGCGATGCCGTTGATCAACTGCTGAAGGAAATAGGCCATCGGCCTTCCCGTCCCCTGGCGCGGACCCTCGCCCGCAGCACGGCTTTTGGCTCAAATCCTTGGCGTAAGTGCTTGGCCCAAAGCCCCCTGGAGCCTTCTTAGCAAGAAGGGCTTGCCGCGCACAACGACGCATATCCGTTAGGCATGCCCAAAATCAGAGCAGCAAATGCGACCCGTCGCAGAAGGGGGGATCGCCCGTATCTTTGCAGCCGCACAGCAAGGCCATCTCGGTCCGCTCCGCCGTGAACATCAGCGGCTCGATCCCCGTGCCGGCATGCGAGCCGTCGCAAAAGGGCTGCTTCTGGCTTCGCCCGCAGCGGCACCAGGCGTAGCGTTTGCCGGCCTCGAGCTCGACTTGATAGGGGTTGAGCTGCGGTCGCTCTGGCTCTGCCATGATGATGTCCTTTGCCCAGTCGGCCTTGAGGGCCCGTTGTTGGCGCCTTGCTTAGCCAATTCACCCCGGCCGCACAAGAAACAGCGATTTTCGAGCGTTAAGAGGCTGGGAATCTGTTGGCCGCAAGATACGCGCAAACAATTCGCGCGCTAAGGCGGCGCGCTGCGTCTGAGCGACAAAAGAGCTTAAGTCGATGCACCATCCGGACCATAGAGGGCAAAAAGCCGCGCCCGTGCCCGTTGCATCGGTGAAACGGCAAACCCCTATAGGGGATATCAGTCGGGGACAGGCGGGGGCCGGAACAAAGTCAGGGGCCGCCCATGGCTGAGCTGATTTTCACAATCGTATTCCTCGCCGTTGTGTTCGGCTTGGCCATGAACCGCGCGAGCCTCAGGGCGTGGGCGATCGCCGTCGCACTGTTGACCTTGGCCGCGCAGATGGGCCTCGTGCACGGCCATCTGCACTGGCTGCATTTCCCGCTCTGGTCGCTGTTCGGTTGGTTGATCGCCGGGCTCCTCTTCGCGGCGAGCATCCCAGAGATCAAACGCAAATACATCACGCTGCCCGCTTTTCGCGCGCTGAAAGGCGCAATGCCGACCATCTCGGAAACCGAACGCGAGGCGCTCGAAGCTGGAACGGTCGGCTGGGATGCCGAGCTGTTCACCGGCAAGCCCGACTGGTCGAAGCTGCGCCGCGTCGCCCCCATCACGCTGACCGCCGAGGAGCGCGCGTTTCTCGACGGTCCAACCAACGAGCTGTGCAAACGGCTCAACGACTGGCGCATCCGCCATGAGCTGCATGACGTGCCGGACGAGATCTGGCAATTCGTCTGCGACAACGGCTTCCTCGGCATGCTCATCTCCAAAGAGCATGGCGGGCTCGGCTTCTCAGCCCAGGCGCAGTCGCTCATTCTCGGCAAAATCTCCTCGCGTAGCCCCGACGGCGTCACCATCGTCATGGTGCCGAATTCGTTGGGTCCGGGAGAATTGATCGAGAAATACGGCACCGATGCGCAGAAAGAGCATTTCCTGCCTCGGCTTGCACGCGGGGAGGAAATTCCCTGCTTCGCTCTTACCGGCCCATTCTCCGGCTCGGACGCCGCCTCGATGCGCGATGTCGGTATCGTCGCGCGCGGGATGCATGACGGCAAGGAGATCGTCGGCGTCAGGCTCACTTGGGACAAGCGCTACATCACGCTCGCACCGAAAGCCACGCTGCTTGGCCTCGCCTTCCGCCTGGTCGATCCCGACAACCATCTCGGCAAGGGCGAGGATGTCGGTATTACGCTGGCGCTGATCCCGACCAACCATCGCGGCGTCGAGATTGGCAGGCGCCATCTTCCCGCCGGCGCCGCCTTCCCCAACGGCCCGACGCGCGGGCGCGAGGTGTTCGTGCCGCTGGACTGGATCATCGGCGGCAAGGAGCGAGCAGGGCAGGGCTGGCGCATGTTGATGGCTTGCCTCGCCGCCGGCCGCTCGATCTCGCTCCCCGCCACGAGCGCCGCTGCCGCCAAGGCGATGCTGCGCACCAGCACGGCCTATGCCCGCATCAGAAAGCAATTCAATCTGCCGATCGGCTTCATGGAGGGCGTCGAGGAACCGCTCGCGCGCATGATCGAGTGCGCTTACGAGCTGGAAGCCGCGCGCGCCGTGACCGCCTCCATGGTGTCCGCGGGCGAGAAGCCCGCCGTCATCTCGGCGTTGCTGAAATATGTCTCGACCGAGCGCATGCGCCAAAGCGTCAACGACGCGCTCGACATTCATGGCGGCAGGGGCATCTGCGATGGACCCTCGAACTACATTCAGGGCGCCTATCAGATGGTCCCGGTCGGCATCACCGTCGAAGGCGCCAACATCCTCACCCGCACGCTGATCACCTTCGCTCAAGGCGCGCTGCGCAGTCATCCCTATCTCTTCACCGAGATCGAGGCGCTGCAAGATCAGGATCGCGAGCGCGGCCTCGAGCAATTCGCGCGCACCTTCGACGACCATGTGAGCTTCACGCTCTCCAACGCCGCCGGCTCACTGTTCCACAACCTGACCTTCGGCCTGTTCGCATCGTCCCCGCCCAATGTCGGCCGCACGCGCGGCTGGTGGCGCGAGCTTGCCCGCGCCTCGCGCTCCTTCGCACTGGTTGCCGATTTGACGGTGGCGTTGCTTGGCGGCGGGCTGAAGGTGAAGCAGAAGATCACCGGCCGCATGGCGGACGCGCTGGCCGAGCTCTACCTGCTCTCCACCGTGCTCAAGCGCTATGACGACGACGGGCAGCCCCAGGAAGACGAGAGGCTGGTGGATTATTGCGCCAGGAACTGCCTCTACCGCTTCGACCAGGCGCTGCTTGGGGTTTTGCGCAATTTTCCGCTGCGTTGGGCCGCGTGGCTGATGGCCGCACTGGTATTTCCCTTCGGCGCGCGGCGTACGCCCGCGACCGATAAGGAGGGTGCCCAGCTCGTGCGCGCCGCGCTCCAGCCGGGCGCGTTCCGCGACCGTCTCACCCGGGACATCTTCATCTCCGACGATCCGGCCGACCGGACGGGACTGCTCGACTACACGCTGGCCAAGGCGGTGGCGAGCGAAGCAGCCGACAAGAAACTCGAACGCGCGATCCGCAAGGGCGAAGTGAAGCGTTTCCACGACAGAGACTGGATCGCCGACGCCGAAGCCAAGGGCGTACTCGATGCGGCCGAGGCTCGCTCGCTCGCCGAATTGCGCGATCTCGTGGCGCGGGTCATCGCCGTCGACGATTTTTCCGCCGCCGAACTCGCACGCGAACAGTCGCCGACCGCGCCGCAGGTGGAACCCGCTCCCTCACCCAAGCCCGAACATATTGCCGCTGAGTAACCCATGGCGACACCACTTCCCGATTTGCAGGACTGGCGCTTCACCGTCGATTTCGAGGGCATCGCCTGGGCGATCATCGACCGCAAGGGCGAGAGCATGAACTCGCTCGGCCGCGGCCCGACTGAGGAGCTTGGCGAGATCGTCAAGACGGTCGAGGAGATGGCCGCGCGCGGCGAGGTCAAGGGGCTCGTGCTGATGAGCGGCAAGGAGTCGAGCTTCATCGCCGGCGCCGATATCAGGGAGTTCGAGGGCTTCGACACCGAGGCCAAGATCGGCGAAGTGGTGAAAGAGACGCTCGAGTTGCTGAACCGCATCGACCGGCTGCCCGTGCCGGTGGTCGCCGCCATCCATGGCTATTGCCTCGGCGGCGGACTTGAATTGGCGTTAGCCTGCGACTGGCGCGTTGCCGATCGCGAGGAGGGCACGCGGCTCGGCTTTCCCGAGGTGAAGCTCGGCATCTTTCCGGGCCTGAACGGTACGGTGCGCGCGATCCAGGCGGCGGGTCCGACCGACGCCATGACGGCGATGCTGACCGGACGCATGCTGCGCCCGACGGCAGCCAAAGCCATCGGCCTGGTCGATCAGCTCGTGCCGACCCGCCACACGCTGCGCTGGGCCGCGCGCAAGGCGGTGCTGCAGAAGCGCCAATCGAAGGGAGCGCCGTGGTGGAAGCGGCTGATGCTGAAGCAGCCTGTGCGGTCGATGCTCGCCAAGCAGATGCGCGCCAAGACGGCGGAGAAGGTGCGCGAGGAGCATTATCCCGCGCCGTTCCGCCTGATCGACCTGTTCGAGAAGTACGGCGACGACCCCGCGCGTATGAAGATCGCCGAGACCGAGATGTTTACACCGCTGATGGCGAGCGAAGCATCGCGCAATTTGCGCCGCGTGTTCAAGCTGTCGGAGATGCTGAAGGACGAGGCGCCCAAGGACGGCTTCAAGCCGCGCAAGGTGCACGTCATCGGCGCCGGCACCATGGGCGGCGACATCGCGGCCTGGTGTGTGGTGCAAGGCATGCAGGCGAGCCTCCAGGATCTCGACGAGGGGCAAATCAAGAAAGCGCTCGCCCGCGCCAGGGGACTGTTCAAGAAGCAGCTGCGCACGCCGCTTGCCGTCGAGGCGGCGGTAGCCCGGCTGATCCCCGATCCGGCCGGCAAGCAGATCAAGCACGCCGATGTGGTGATCGAGGCGATCGTCGAGCGGCTCGACGTCAAGCAGGAGCTATTCCAGAAGCTGGAGAAAGAGGCGAAGCCAGGGGCGGTGCTCGCCACCAACACCTCATCGCTGCGGCTCGAAGACATCGCCAAGCCGCTGGCCGATCCCGGCCGCCTGGTGGGCCTGCATTTCTTCAATCCGGTGGCGCAGCTGCCTCTGGTCGAGGTGGTCCGCGGCGCTCAGACCCGCGAGGCGGAGGTGCGCAAGGCCTGCGCCTTCGTCACCGCCATCGCCAAACTGCCGCTGGTCGTCAAGGACTGCGCTGGCTTTCTCGTCAACCGCGTGCTGGCGCCGTACATGATGGAAGCGGTGCGCCTGTATCAGCAGGGCGAGCCGCGCGAAAAGATCGATCAGGCGGCGCTGAATTTCGGCATGCCGATGGGCCCGCTCGAACTGATGGACATGGTCGGGCTCGACATCGCCAACAAGGTCGGCGAACAGCTGTCTCTCGCGCCAGGCGCCGACAACGTGCTGTCGACGCTGGTGAAGCAAGGCAAGCTCGGCAAGAAGACCGGCGAGGGCTTCTATGTCTGGGAAGAGGGCAAGCCGAAGCGCGAGGAGGCCACTTACGACCAAGCCGAGCTCGAGCGTCTCGGCCGCGACTTGGTCAAGCCGATGCTCGATGAGGCTGAGCGTGCCTTGGCCGAGCAGGTGGTGACAAACGCCGATCATGTCGATGCCGGCGTGATCTTCGGCACGGGGTTCGCGCCGTTCCGCGGCGGTCCCCTGCATTACCGCCGCACGCAAGACCGAGCAGCCTCGGCAAAAGCCGCGGCCTAAGAGCAACGGGAGCCCGCGAGAACCATCATGGCGGAAACTTCGATGCGACGCGTTGCGGTGCTTGGCGGATCGCGCATTCCCTTTTGCCGCTCGCACACGGCTTACGTCGAACTCTCCAATCTCGACATGCTGACCGCCGCGCTCGGCGGGCTGGTCGAGCGCTTTGAGTTGCAGGGCACGCATATCGACGAAGTGGCCGGTGGCGCGGTCGTCACCCACGCCAAGGACTGGAACCTCGCGCGCGAGGCGGTGATCGGCAGCGCGCTGGCCCCGACCACGCCCGCCATCACCATGATGCAGGCGTGCGGCACCAGCCTCGCCGGCGCGCTTGGCATTGCCGCCAAGATCGCCACCGGGCAGATCGACTCGGGCATCTCGCTCGGCTCCGACACCACGAGCGACGCGCCGGTCGTGTTCCAGCGCCGCTTCGCGCGGCGCCTCGTGCAGCTGTCGCGCGCACGAAATCTCGGCCAGAGGGCTGCGGCCTTTAAGGGCTTCACACCCGCCGAGCTGGCGCCGCAGCCGCCTTCGACCTCGGAGCCCCGCACGGGACTCAGCATGGGCGAGCATTGCGAACTGATGGCCAAGGAATGGGGCATCACCCGTGAGGCGCAGGATCTGTTGGCGTTCGAGAGTCATAGAAAGGCGGCGGCGGCCTATGACGAGGGCTTCATGGACGACCTCGTCGTCCCCTGCGCCGGCGTGTTCCGCGACAACAACATCCGCGAGGACATTTCCCTCGAGAAAATGGCGGAGTTGAAGCCGGCTTTCGATCGTGCCAGCGGTACCATCACCGCCGCCAACTCCACCCCGATGACCGATGGCGCGGCGACCGTGCTGCTCGCCTCGGAGGAGTGGGCCAAAAGCCGCGGCATTCCGGTACAGGCCTATCTCAGCCTGGGCCGCACTTCTGCCGTAGATTTCGTGCAAGGAGAAGGACTCCTAATGGCGCCAACCGTTGCCGTGAGCGAGCTACTAAAGCAGACCGGCCTGGCGCTTCAGGACTTTGATTATTATGAGATTCACGAGGCTTTTGCGGCGCAGGTGTTGGCAACTTTGAAGGCGTGGGAATCAGAGGACTATTGCCGCCGGCGGTTAGGACGGGCCCAAGCCTTGGGGTCGATCGACCGGGCGAAGCTCAACGTCAAGGGCTCATCAATAGCTTTCGGGCATCCTTTTGCAGCGACAGGAGCCCGCATCCTGGCGGTTTTGGCCAAACTCCTGCATAGTGGGGGCAGCCAGAGGGGTCTGATCTCGATCTGCACGGCCGGCGGCATGGGTGTCGCCGCCATTTTGGAGGGGGTCTGACCTACGTCAAAGCATTGGCCGCGAAACCGGCCGAAGATGAAGATAACGAATGAGCGCGCTAAAGCGCGCCGTTGGGCGCAAAACAGAGGGCCTCGTAAGAGGCGCGAGGGACCAGGGGACAAGAGCCAAATTGCCAAGGCGCTTAGGCGCTATTGGCGCGATTTTACGGAGGTCTCTTATGAGGCATCATGCGTTCGCTGCGGCCGTGGGAGTTTTGACCGCTGCCCTCTTTGCTCCTTGCAGCCCGTCCCACGCGGCGGGCCTCGATCCGACCGGTTACTGGTACAAGCCGGATGCCGAGCGCGAATCCAAGATCCAGGTATTCAAGTGCGGCTCGGGCAAAACCCAGCTCTGCGCCAAGATCGCTTGGCTAAAAGATCCAAACGACAGCAAAGGCCGGCCGTTGCACGACATCCGCAACGAGGCTCCGTCGATGCGCGATCGCCCGATCGTCGGTCTCGCGATTTTCTCCGGGCTTGCGCCGAGCGCGCCCGGGACCTGGAGCGGCAAGATTTACAATCCAGAGGACGGTCATACCTACAGCGCCACGCTGACGGTTCTGTCGCGGAAGGAAATCAAGCTCAGAGGTTGCAAGGCCTGGCTGCTCTGCGGCGAGAAACAATGGTTGCGCACGTCGGCGCCTGCGCCTGACGTGATCGAGCCCGCCGCGCCCGCGGAAGGCTCGCAGCAGATCGAGGCCTCGGCCACACCGCCGGCCACGCCGAAAGTCGAGGCTGTCGCGGCTGCCGACAAACCCACGCCGAGCGCCCAGGCAAAGGCCACCGCCATTCCGAACGACGCGGCGCCCCTGCCGCCGGAGAACGTGGAAGCCATGGCCGAGCCGCAAGCGCCGGTCGAGCAAGCGGTCGAGCCCCAGCCTGAAGTCATGCCGGTTCAGCAGGTCGCCGCGCCCGTGCAAGCGCCCGTCGAGTACAACGGTCGCAGCGGCTACGGCTTTCTCAATGTCTCCGCCAGCCCCGCAGACACCGCGCGGCTCTCGGGCGAGGACGTGTCGAGCATGATGGTGATGACCGCGCCGCTCGCCGCCGACGCCGTCGCGCCCGCGGCCGCAGCGCCCGCCAAACCGATCGCGCGCTCGCCGCAGCCGGTTGCTGAGCCGCAGCCGGCGGTGAAGCCGAAGCCGATCGCCACGGCTGCCGTCAAGCCGGCGCCGACACCTGCCCCGGCCGCCAAAGCCACCGAGCAGGTCTTGCCGAACGAGGCGGCCGCCGAACAGGTCGACCCTGCCGCCGAGGATGCAACCACGCAATCGGCTGAAGCGGACGCGGCCATGATCGAGGAGCCGCCGCTGACGCGAAGGCAAAGGCGGCTTCTGCGCCGACAACAGGAGCAGGAAGGGAACTTCCTACCCTGGTTGCGGTAATAACCGCGCGCACAGAGCTTGCATCGATAAGATAACGGGCGGTCCTTCGCGGCCGCCCGTATCATTTGTGCGTGTGAGCGGCGGGACGCCGGCTAGCGCTTCATTTCCGCGCGCAATTCCTTTCGCGACAGCTTGCCGACCATGGTCTTCGGCAATTCATCGCGGAACTCGATCTCGGCCGGCAACTCCATTTTGGAGAGCTTGCCTCTGAGGAATTGCAGCAGCTCCGCGGCGGTCGCTGTCTTGCCTTCCTTCAGCTTGACGAAGGCCTTGGGCGCCTCGCCGCGATACGTATCGGGAATGCCGACCACCGTCACCTCGGCCACCGCGGCATGCTCGTAGAGCGCGTCCTCGATCCGCCGCGGATAGATCTTGAAGCCCGAGGCGTTGATCATGTCCTTGATACGGTCGACGATGTAGACGAACCCGTCCGGATCCATGTAGCCGACATCGCCGGTGCGGAAGAAGCGACCGACGAAGCTCGCTTCCGTCTCTTCCGGCTTCTGCCAATAGCCGGTCATCACCTGCGGACCGGCGATGCAGAGTTCGCCCGTCTCGCCCGGCGCGACCTCGAGGCTTGGATCGTCGAGCGAGCGGATGGAGATCTCCGTGGCGGGCAGCGGCAGTCCGATCGACCCCTCGCGCTCGATCTCCGGAAGGTTGCAGCACGCCACTGGCGACGTCTCGCTAAGTCCGTAGCCCTCGACCACGCTACAGCCACTCAACGCCTCGAAGCGGCGCTTCACCTCGAGCGGCAGCGCCGCTCCTCCGGACAGGCAATATTCGAGCGAGGAGAGATCGAAATTGCCGATATGCGGGTGCCGCAGCATGGCGTTCAGCAAGGTCGGCACGGCTGGCATCATGCGCGGCCGTAGCTTGCCGATCAGCTTCAGCGTGTCGATCAGCTCGAATTTCGGCACGAGAATCATCTCCATGCCGCTGGCGATGCCGAAATTCATCACCGTGGTCATGGCGAAGACGTGGAACAGCGGGAGAATGCCAAGGATGCTGTCGCCCGCTTTGACGTCTAGGTTCCGCCAGAGCTTCACTTGGTTGAACGTTGGTCGAGATATTGGCGTGGCTGAGCATCGCGCCTTTCGGCGTTCCCGTGGTGCCGCCGGTATATTGCAGCACAGCGATCGCATCGGGGGTGATACGGGGGGTCTCGCAGCGCCCGTCATTGGCGAGCAACGCCTGCTCGGTGACGATCTTATTGGCGGCGACCGAAGCGCGTGGATCAGCCAGCTTCATGCGCTGCAGCAGCTTGAAGCCGACCGATTTCATGGCCGGGAGCAGGGAGGGGAAGCTCGCGATCACGGCCGTGTCGAGAGCTTTGCGCCGGAGCATTGCCTCCACCTTTTCGAAGGTCATCGCAAGATCGAGCGTCACCATGATCTTGGTGCCGCTATCGCGAATCTGTCCCTCGATTTCTTCCAGACTGTAGAGCGGGTTGAAATTGACGACGGTGCCGCCGGCCTTCAGCACCCCATAGTAGAAAATGACGAAGGTTGGGGTATTGGGGAGGAGAAGGCCGACCTTGACGCCTTCGCCGACGCCGATCGCCCGCAATCCCTTAGCCGCGCGGTCGGATAGCGCGCCGATTTCGGCGAAGCTCATCCGCTTTCCCATGAAATAGGTGCAAGACCGCATGCCGTAAGCCTGAACCGCCTCGTCCAGCAGGGTGCTGACCAGCGCTGGCCGGAACCGCGTGTCCCAGGTCATGCCTTGCGGATAGGATTTGAGCCAGGGCCGCTCGGCGCCGGGGGCGGCGCACGGCGTCACCCGCAAGGATGAAGGACTGGGCTTCCTCGCCATCTGTGCTTTTCGTGTTTGGCGTTAGCGGCGCTTCAAGGGCGGCAACTCAATCATTTGCAGGGCGATTGGCCGCAACCCCCTAGGCGCACTATATTATAGAAGGGGGCGTTAACCGAGCATTGGGCTCCGGCGCTTATACTCGGTCGGGCGATTATGCTGAAACGGTGGCGGGCACCGGCGCAAAAACGCCAATTTTCTTGGCGATGAGAGCGCAGAACTGACCATAAAACGAGCGGGGTCTCGGGTAAACTCGACAGGTTTTTAAGTCTATTCCAATGCCCGGCTTGCCCTATGATTAGCTATGATTTAGCCAGGGACACTAGACACGGACCCCCCAACGGGGCAGGGAGAGCAAAATGGACGAGGTGGCTACCAAGATCATCGAGATTTTGCGTAAGAACATGAAGGACCCATCGAAGCCCGTTGCGCTCGAAACTCCTCTCAGCGACCTTGAGATCGAGTCGCTCGATCTCGCGGTTATCGTGTTCGACATTGAGGATACCTTCGGTATCGAAATCCCCTATAATGCGAACGAAGAGGTGGAAGCGTTCGCGACGGTTGGGTCCGTCGTTGATCGTGTGAAAAACATCATCGCAGAGACGAAGGCTTCCGGCGCAGCAGCTTGAACCAGCCATTTCCGCTCGGGCGCCTTCCCGGGACGTCGACCAGGCTTGGAGTTACGGCTTAACACTACATGACAAACACTAACGGGCGCAGACGCGTCGTGGTCACCGGCCAGGGCGTCGTCACTCCTTTGGGAACCGGTGTCGAGAAGTTTTGGGCAGCACTCAAACGTGGTGAGTGCGGCATCCGCGAGGTGCAAAGCTTCTCCACCGAGGATCTCTACATCACCATCGCCGGCGAGGTGCCGGACTTCGATCCGAAGGAGAGGCTGCAAAGCAAGTCTCTCATGCTCGCCGATAAGTTCTCGCAATATGCCGGCTGCGCGGCGCAGGAAGCGGTCGCCATGTCGAAGCTCGAAGTCCCGCTCAAGGACAAGGCGGCCTATCGCGCGGCCTGTATCATCGGCTCGGGCGTTGGCGGCCTCACCACGCTCGAATTCTCCTACAAGATGCTGTTCAAGGAGAATAAGCGCGCGACGCACCCGCTCACGCTGCTGAAGGCCATCGGCAGTTCGGCGTCAGCCCATGTCAGCATCGAATACTCCATCAAGGGTCCGACCTTCGGCGTGGTGAGCGCTTGCTCGACAGCGACGCATGCCATCGGTCTCACCTACCGCATGATTCGCGAGGGACTGGTCGATCTTGGCATCGCCGGCGCGGCCGAGGCGTCGCTCAATTGGGGCGCGACTCGCGCCTGGCAGGCAATGCGGGTGCTGAGCCCAGACGGATTGTGGCCGTTCGCTAAGAAGCGCAACGGCACCGTGCTCGCCGAGGGCGCGGGCATCCTCTTGCTGGAGGAGTATGAGCATGCCAAGGCGCGCGGCGCGCCGATCCTGGCCGAGCTGTTGGGCTATGGCATGACCGCCGACGCGGCCGACATGGTCAACCCGTCGATCGACGGGGCTTCGACAGCGATGCAGATGGCCCTGGACGACGCCGCGTTGGGGGCTTCGGATATCGATTATGTAAATGCCCACGGCACGGCAACGGCCGTCAACGACTTGAACGAGACCCGCGCCATCAAGCGCGTGTTCGGCCAAGCGGCGAACAACCTGTCGATCTCATCGACCAAATCGATGCACGGCCATTGTCTCGGCGCGGGCGGCGGCATCGAGGCCGTCGCAGCGGTCAAGGCGATCGGCGAGGGGTTCATCCCGCCGACGGTCGGCCTGGACGAGCCGGATCCCGAATGCGATCTCGACTACACGCCGAACGCCGGTAAGAACCGCCAGGTCAATTTCGCCATGTCGAATTCCTTCGCCTTCGGCGGCCTCAACGCGGTTCTCGTGTTCGGGCCGCCCCCGGCCTAGCTTTTCCCTGCTGCTTCACGCGTGCGGTTTCCCCGCCGGGTTTCTGGCGCTCAGTCTTGCCGTGCTCCTGAGCACGCTCACGGGCTATATCGAGGCGGCAGGCGGAGCCCAATTTGACCGCTTGATTCGGCCTCAGTCGGACATCGCCACGGGCACCGCCACGCCGCCCGCGACCGCGCCGACGCCGGCACCCAGGGGCCCGCCAAGGGCAAAGCCAGTCACGGCGCCCACGCCAGCGCCGCTGGCGACCTTCTAAGTCATGGTGCAGCCCATGGCGCTGGCGGCAATTGCGGCCAATGCCAGATACGCAATTACACGCTTCACGGCAAACTCTTCCCCCAACCCGTACTCCCCAAAATATCGCTGAGAATTGCTAACGGGGAGTAAGCGGGAGAGGAGAAGGCCTTAGCAGCGCCGCATGGTCACCGCTTGGGTCGATGTCATGCCAATGGCCCGTGCCGCTCCGTGGGAGAGGTCGAGCGTCATCCCGGCGGTGAATGGGCCGCGATCGTTGACTGTGACCCTGACGCCTTTGCCGGTGCGCGGATTGCTGACGAAGAGGCATGTGCCGAACGGCAGCGATTTGTGCGCGGCCGTCATACCATTGGGGTTGAATGGCACTCCTGACGCCGTGCGGTGGCCTCGAAGCTCTTCACCATACCACGTGGCCATAACGCGGGTGTCGGCTTGAGCCGCCGTGGCGAGCGCGAGCAAAGACAGACAGACCAAGGACATACGGATCATGCGAAACTCCTCCATAATCAGAACCTTATGGGGGAAAGACCGCATGAAATCGGCGTTCGTTCGGCCTGGCTTGGGCCATACCGGGGCACGGCTGCCTTTTATGGGGCGGGGCTAGATCAGGCCGAGACCGCGGAAGCTCGCGTGGCCCTGCTTGCCGACGATGATGTGGTCGTGCACCAGCACGCCGAGCGGCTTGGCGGCGGCCACGATCTGCTTGGTCATCTCGATGTCGGCGCGCGATGGCGTGGGGTCGCCCGAGGGGTGATTATGCACCAGCACGATCGCCGTGGCCGAGAGCTCCAGCGCGCGCTTCACCACTTCGCGCACATAGACCGGGGTGTGGTCGACAGTGCCGGTCTGCTGCACCTCGTCGGCGATGATCTGGTTGCGCTTGTCGAGGAACAGGATGCGGAACTGCTCCTTGCTGGCGAACCCCATCGATGCCCGGCAATAATCGAGCACCTGGGTCCAGGAGGAGAGCACCGGACGCTCGAGCACCTCGCCCCGCACCAACCTGAGCGCCGCCGCGCGCACCAGCCTGAGCTCGGTGATGGCGGCCTCGCCGATACCTGGCACCTCGCGCACTAGCTCCTCGGGCGCGTTCATGGCCTCGGCGAACGTGCCGAAACGGGCGATCAGTGCCTTGGCGAGCGGCTTGGTATCGCGCCGCGGCGCGGCGCGGAACAGGATCAGCTCGAGCAGTTCATAGTCGGGGAGGGAGTCGGGGCCTGCCTCGCGGAAGCGTCGTCTTAGCCGCTCGCGATGGCCGAGATAATGTGGCTTGCCCGCATCCTTGAAGCCCATTCAACCTTCGCTCGATTGACGACCATAAGGAGGCCGGTCCAGCCCCCGCGGCGAGACCGTGAATACCTCGCAGCCCGTCTCGGTGACGCCGACCGTATGCTCGAACTGCGCCGAGAGTGAGCGGTCGCGGGTGACCGCGGTCCAGCCGTCGGACAGGATCTTCACATGCGGTTTGCCGAGATTGATCATCGGCTCGATCGTGAACAACATGCCGGGCTTGAGCTGAAGCCCTTCGCCGGGCTCGCCGTAATGCAGAATGTTCGGCCGGTCATGAAACACGCGCCCCAGGCCATGGCCGCAGAAATCGCGCACCACGCTGCAACGCTCGCTTTCGGCATAGATCTGGATGGCGGCGCCGATATCGCCGGTGGTGGCGCCGGGCTTGACGACGGCGATGCCCCGCATCAGCGCGTGATGGGTCACCTCGAGCAGCCGCTCGGCGGCGCGGGGGATCTTGCCCACCGCATACATGCGGCTCGAATCGCCGTGCCAGCCGTCGACGATCAGCGTCACGTCGATATTGAGGATATCGCCCTCTTTCAGCGCGCGCGGGCCGGGAATGCCGTGGCAGACCACATGGTTGAGCGACGTGCAGATCGACTTGGGGAAGCCGCGATAGTTGAGCGGGGCGGGGATGGCGCCGTGCTCCATGGCGAAGGCGTAGACGAACTCGTCGAGCGCTTCGGTGGTCACTCCGGGCTTCACCTCATCGACCAGCAGGTCGAGCACTTCGGCCACGAGCCTTCCCGCCTTCGCCATGCCGGCGAAAGCGTCAGTTCCGTGGAGTTTGATCTTGGTGTCGCGCGCCTGGGCGCGGGCAAATTCTAGATTGGACATGGGGTGCGATTATAAGGAACTCGCGTTCACTTAGGTGGAAATCTCTCGCGATGCAACAGGCCCGGTGCTTCCCGGGGTCCGGGCATCATGCCGAGAAGTGCGGCGACTCTAAGAAGCTGCCAGGTCGACCGCAAGCGGCTAGACTTTCCCTACACGCGAGCACTGGCACGCGAGCTTCATCGTTGAGGCCATGGCAGACCAAGATACGGCTCCCAAGATCGTCACCGCCGCGCTGATCGTGATCGGCGAGGAGATCCTATCGGGCCGCACCCAAGACCAGAACATCGCCTATATCGCCGCCTACCTCACCCGCGTCGGCATTTCGTTGCGCGAGATCCGTGTGGTGGCGGACATCGAGGCCGAGATCGTCGCGGCAGTGAACGCGCTGCGCCCGCGCTTCACCTATGTCTTCACCACCGGCGGCATCGGGCCGACCCACGACGATGTCACCACCGACGCCGTCGCCAAAGCCTTCGCGGTTGAGGTGCTGGTCGACCCGCAGGCGGTCGCTGCCATGCGCCAGCGCTTTGGCGATCACGAGCTGACGCCGGCCCGGCTGCGCATGGCGCGCATCCCGAAAGGGGCGGCGCTGATCGACAACGCGCTCTCCCGGGCGCCAGGCTTCATGCTGGAGAATGTGATCGTCATGGCTGGAGTACCGCGCATCATGCAGGTGATGCTCGATGCGGTGGCGCCGCGTCTTGCTAAGGGCCGGCCGATGTTGTCTCGCTCCATCCGCATCGACGCGCCGGAGAGCGACGTGGCTCCAGGGCTTGCCGAGCTCCAATCGGCACATCCCGAGGTGCAGATTGGCAGCTATCCGTTCTTCGAGAACAAGCGCCTCGGCACTTTTATTGTGCTGCGCAGCATCGACCTGGACAAACTGGGCGCGGTCGAAAACGCGCTGTGGATATTTATCCGCAAAGAACGCTTTGAGGCCGTTGCCGTCGATGGAGCTTGAAGGATTTTAGCAAAAAGCGAATCACCCGGGGCGTTCGACAACCGCGAGCGGAGCCTGACGCGGGCGCTCGCCCGCGATCGCCCGCGCGCGCTCGCAACGAGATCGACGCCGCTTGGCGACGCGCACGCGTTCGCCCCGCGAGGGAGTTCGCCAGCGACACGCTCACCACGCCTGCGAACGCCAATCGCTGCGGGCGGATGAGACGTCGAGCGCGAGAAGAAAATTGTGTGGGCGCGCGAGAGGCGCGCAGATGGGCGCAAGCGCTTGCTGCAGGCCCGATCGAGGTCTGCTTGCGCCGCCCTAACTGATTGTTTTGGAAGGGAAATAAAGAAGGCGCGGGGACTGTGCCCCGCGCCTCTTGAGAACTATCTCTTTTTGGCGGTCTTACGACGAGCGGTGCCCGTCTTTTTCGCCGTCGTCTTTTTCGCCGCGGCGGTCTTGCGCGCGGGCTTCTTCTTCGCTGGTTTCTTCTTCGCTACTGCCATAGTTCATCCCTCCTTCGGGCTGGCTGTTAATTCACTCTAGCTACATCCGCTCGTCCCTCCGCACGTATCGCATTTGAGACACGTGCCATTTCGGACGAGGGTAAAGTTTCCGCATTCTCCACAAGCTTCTCCTTCATAACCCTTAACGCGCGCTTCGGCCACAAGTTCTGATGCGCCTCGTTCAGCGAACGCTTCGACGGCGCGGGCGACATGCTCGGCCGTCTCGGTTGAAGGTACTGGTGGGGACGCGGTGGCAAAGCTTGTGGTGCGCGGCTGCGCGTCGTCGCGGATTTCCGTCTGCAACGCACGCGCATGAGCACCAGTGCCCTGCGCTTTGCTCGACCCAACAAACTTTCGCTCGCCGAGACGACCACGTGTGAAGCCTGGCGAGACGAGAGCTTCGGTGAAACGCCGGCTTTCGCCCGCGTCACCAGAGCCGAGTGTAGTGCTGCCGATCTCACTTGGATCAACATGAGCAAGCTCGTAGCGCCCAAGATAAGAAACTGCAAGCTCCCTGAACAGGTAGTCAAGGATCGAGGTGGCGTTCTTGATGGCTTCGTTCCCGCGCACCGGACCTGCTGGCTCGAAGCGCGTGAAGGTGAAGGCATCGACGAACTCTTCCAACGGAACGCCATACTGTAATCCGACGGACACCGCGATCGCGAAGTTGTTCATGAGCGAGCGGAAGGCCGCGCCTTCCTTATGCATGTCGATAAAAATCTCGCCCAGACGTCCATCTGCATACTCGCCAGTCCTTAAGTAGACCTTATGACCGCCGACTACAGCTTTCTGCGTATATCCCTTACGGCGATCAGGCAAGCGTTCTCGATCGGCGCGCGCGCGTATCCGTTCGATCACGCGCTCGACGATGCGCTCGGCGACGACGGTGGCGCGCTGCGCTTGCGGCTGATCGGAGGCGACTGCCGCGAGCACTTCGTCCTGCTCCTCCTCCTCGTCGGCGAGGAGCTGCGCGTTCAGCGGCTGCGACAGCTTCGAGCCATCGCGGTACAGCGCGTTGGCTTTCAGCGCGAGCCGCCAGGAGAGCTGATAGGCCTGCTTGCAGTCCTCGACGCTCGCGTCGTTCGGCATGTTGATGGTCTTGGAGATGGCGCCGGAAATAAACGGCTGCGCCGCCGCCATCATGCGGATATGGCTCTCGACCGAGAGGAACCGCTTGCCCTTGCGGCCGCAGGGCGAGGCGCAGTCGAACACCGGCAGATGGTCGGGATTGAGTCCCGGCGCGCCTTCGAGCGTCATCGCCCCGCAGGCGTACTCGTTGGCGGTCTCGATTTCCCGCTTGCCGAAGCCGATTTCGGCCAGCAGGTCGAAATCGGGCTGATCGATGCGCTCCGGCGACAGGCCGAGCGTGCCGGTGAGAAACTCCTCGCCCAGCGTCCATTTGTTGAACACGAATTTAATGTCGAAGGCCGACGCCACGGCCTTCTCGACCGCGGCGATCTTCTCCGGCGTGAAGCCCTTGGCGGCCAGCGTCTCGTGATTGACGCCAGGAGCGCCGGCGAGCGTGCCGTGGCCCACGGCGTATTCGATGATGCGCTTGGTGGTCTCTTCGGGATAGCCGAGCCCGCGCAGCGCCTCTGGCACCATGCGGTTGATGATCTTGAAATAGCCGCCGCCGGCGAGCTTCTTGAATTTCACCAGGGCGAAATCGGGCTCGATGCCGGTCGTATCGCAATCCATCACCAGCCCGATGGTGCCGGTCGGCGCGATCACCGTGGCTTGCGCATTGCGGTAGCCATGCGCCTTGCCGAGCTCAAGCGCCCGCTCGAAGGCATGGACGGCATGCGCGAGCAGCCGGGGATCGGGGCAGGAGGCGTGATCTAGAGGCACGGGCGCCGTGGCGAGGCCCTCATAGCCGTCTTTCTCGCCACGGGCCGCGCGCGCGTGATTGCGCATGACCTTAAGCATGGCTTCGCGGTTCGCCGCATAGCCGGGGAAGGGACGAAGCTCCCGCGCCATCTCGGCGCTCGTGGCATAGGACACGCCGGTCATGATTGCGGTGAGCGCGCCGCATAGCGCCCGGCCAGCCGCCGAATTGTACGGGATGCCCGACGCCATCAGCAGCCCACCGATATTGGCGTAACCCAAACCTAGCGTCCGGTACTCGTAGGAGAGTTGGGCGATCCGGCGCGAGGGGAACTGCGCCATGGTGACGGCGATTTCGAGCACGACGGTCCACAGCTTGATCGCGTGCTCATAGGCCTCGATGTCGAAGCTGCCATCCGCCTTGCGGAACGCCATCAGATTGACCGAGGCGAGATTGCAGGCGGTGTCGTCGAGGAACATGTATTCCGAGCACGGGTTCGATGCCTTGATCTCGCCGGCCGCCGGGCAGGTGTGCCAGTCGTTGATGGTGGTGTGGAATTGGATACCGGGATCGGCGCACGCCCAGGCGGCATAACCGATTTGCTCCCACAGCCCCTGCGCCTTCACCGTCTTCGCCAGCTTGCCGTTCTTGCGGTAGGTGAGGTTCCACTCGGCGTCCTGCTCGACGGCGCGGAGGAAATCATCGGTGACGCGCACGGAATTGTTGGAATTCTGCCCCGAGACGGTCCGGTAGGCCTCGGAATCCCAATCCGTGTCGTAGACCGGGAACTTGATCGAGGTGTAGCCCTGACGCGCGAACTGAATCACCCGGCGGATCGCATTGTCGGGCACCTTGGCCTTGCGCGCGGTTTTCACCTCGCGCTTCAGCGCCGGATTGCATTTGGGATCGAAGCAATCGTCGCCGTTGCCTTCGCAATTGACGCAAGCCTTGAGGATGGCGTTGAGCCGCTCGGCGAGGATCTTCGAGCCGGTGACGAGCGCGGCGACCTTCTGCTCCTCATTCACCTTCCAATTGATGTAGTCCTCGATATCGGGGTGGTCGATGTCGACCACGACCATCTTCGCGGCGCGGCGCGTGGTGCCGCCCGATTTGATGGCGCCGGCCGCCCGGTCGCCGATCTTGAGGAAGCTCATCAGGCCGGAGGACTTGCCACCGCCCGACAAAGGCTCGTTTTCGCCCCGCAGCCTGGAGAAATTGGTGCCGGTGCCCGAGCCATACTTAAAGAGGCGCGCCTCGCGCACCCACAAGTCCATGATTCCGCCCTCGTTGACGAGATCGTCGTCGATCGACTGGATGAAGCAGGCATGCGGCTGGGGGTGCTCATAGGCCGACTCGGACGCCTTTACCTCGCCAGTGAGGTGGTCGACATAATAATGACCCTGGCTCGGACCATCGATGCCATAGGCCCAATGCAGCCCGGTATTGAACCATTGCGGGCTATTGGGCGCGCCCATCTGCATGGCAAGCATGTGGCGAAGCTCGTCATAGAAGGCGCTCGCGTCCTCCTCGGTCGAGAAATAGCCGCCCTTCCAGCCCCAATAGGTCCAAGTGCCGGCCAGCCGGTCGAATACCTGACGCGCGTCGGTCTCGCTGCCGAATTGCTCATTCTCGGGCAGCGCGGCGAGCGCTTCTTCGTCGGGGACAGACCGCCACAGCCAGGAGGGGAGGGTATTCTCCTCGACCCGCTTGGCCTTGAGCGGCACGCCCGCTTTGCGGAAATATTTCTGGGCGAGGATATCGGCGGCGACGCCGCTCCAATGGGCCGGAACGTGGAATCGCTCGAGCGAAAATACCACCGAGCCGTCCGGATTACGGATCTCGCTCGCGCTTTCCCGGAAGGGGATGGCGTCATAGGGCGACTTGCCCGCCTCGGTGAATTTCCGTTCAATCCGCATGTTGCTCCCACCCCCTAGGAATGTTCCCCGCACGCGTCCCTCACGCGCAACGGACGAAGCTGAGGCGATTCGCCTCGACCATCAACATGTATGCACGCAAAGCCTAACTTACCACTAAACCCTGTGGGCGACCACGAGAAGTGGCGGTGGGGAAGTCGGTGGATGATATGTGGAAACACGGTGGAGAAAAGGCAAGCTGGAGCCCTTGAACCGCGTCTTGCCCTGGCATTTTGACGGTCTGTTTACGGGCGGATCTCTAGGCTCGTTCCGATAGCGGATATCGGGCCGACGAGCGGCCCCGGGCTTTTAAGTTCCATGCTCTACCATCGCGCCTACGGTCGTGACCTCGATACGCTGGTGGTCGCCGTCATCGACAATCGCCAGCCCATGCTGTCGCTGATGCGGGGCATGCTCGCCGCCATCGGCGTTGGGCAAATCGAGACCCATGAAAGCCCGACCGAGGCCTTCGCCGCGATGTCCTTGGCCGTCCCCGACCTCGTCATTGCCGCGTCCTCGATGCAACCCTTGACCGGGGCTGCGCTGGTCAAGGTCATGCGTCACGCGCTCTCCGGCCCGCTTTCGCTGGTGCCCGCCATGATCATGAGCGCTCGCGGCAGGCCGGCGTTGGTCGAGGAGTCTCTCAGGGCAGGGGCACATCAGGTGCTCGTGCTGCCGATCTCGGCGAGCACGCTCTATCGCAGGCTCGACTGGCTAATCAACGACGACCGGCCGTTCGAGCTCAAGGGCGAGTATCATGTCGTCGCGGGGCTCGAGGAGCGCCTGTCGCTCAGCGTGCAGCGGCCGGTTTATGTGCCTGAGGAGCCAGGCCTTCCGGTTTGGCCGTCGCTCGACGAAGACCTTGCTTCGACATTCGACATCGACCGCAAGGCGCGGGTCGCGCCGAACTAGGCGCTACCCTGGACAGAGGGCCACCTTCGGGCCATAGTCCGCCCCGCAAAGCAATAAGCGCCGAACACGCGAACAATGGGCATTTTCACCGAGCTGTTTGCCTGGTGGACGGGCAATACCATCGGCACGCGCCTCTATACCTGGCGCAAGGGCGAGCGCGTGGGCGAGGACGGGCTCGGCAACCTCTATTATCAGGAGCGCGACGGCAAGCGCCGCTGGGTGATCTATAAGAGCCTCGCCGAGCCGTCGCAGATTCCACCGGCATGGCATGCCTGGCTGCATTACACCGTCGACGTGCCGCCCACGCTCGAGGACTATCGCCCGCGCCCTTGGGAGAAGGCACACCGCCCCAATCTCACCGGCACCTACGAGGCTTATCGTCCGCCCGGCTCGACGCTGCGCGCGGGCGCCACCAAGCCGCCGCTGGACTATGAGCCGTGGCAGCCCAAATGAGCCGGGACACGCTGCTCGATACCGCGCCGCCTAAGGCCGTGCAACGCTGGTCCGCCTCCGACTACGCGCGCAACGGTCGCTTCGTGCAGGAACTGGCCGGGCCGATCTTCGGCATGCTCGGCGCCAAGCCGGGGAACGGATTCTCGATCTCGGCTGCGGCGACGGCGCGCTGACCGCCGAGATCAAGGCCTCGGGCGCCGATGTGCTCGGCGTCGATCTCAGCGATGAGCTGCTCGCCGTGGCGCGGATGAAGGGCCTCACCGTGCGCAAGGTCGATGGCCATGCGCTCGATTTCGTCTCCGAGTTCGACGCGGTGTTCTCCAACGCGGCGCTGCATTGGATGCGCAAGCCGCATCTGGTGATCGCCGGTGTGCATCGCGCGTTGCGCGCGCGGGGCCGCTTCGTGGGCGAGCTTGGCGGCCACGGCAATGTCGCGGCCATCGCCACGGCCATGCGGGCGGTCGGTGCGCGGCGCAACGGCGACGCTGCGCTGGTGGCGCCCTGGTTCTTCCCCACGGTCGAGGAATATGGCCGGCTGCTAACCGAAGGCGGGTTCACGGTGCGCGAGATCGAGCTTGTGCCGCGGCCGACCTTGCTCAAGACTGGCATGGAAGGCTGGCTCAGAACCTTCGGCAGGTCGTTCTTCGACCAGTTTCCGGAGCCTGAGCGGACGCAAGTAGTGGGTGAGGTCGCCGAGCTGCTGCGGCCCTCGTTGTGCGACACAAGGGGCACTTGGACAGCGGACCATATGCGGCTTCGTTTCTTCGCCGAACGCGGCGCTTGACGAGACCCGCCACACCAATGCCCAATTCATGGCCGAGGCGTTTGATGTCAAGGAGCGCACCGGAGCGAAAGTCGGGAGGCCCGTTCACAAGGTGTGCGGCATGATAGCACGAAACACGCCACGCGCTTTCGGCCTGGTCGGCGCGCTTGCCCTTTTGATCGCGGCGTTCACGCTGGCGTCTGGCCTCGCGGTCGACCGCGCCGAGGCGGAAACGATCAAGAACCCGATCGCCGTGTTCGCCGCGCTCGACAAGGTGACGGGCCGCATCTCCCATCTTGAGATTCCCATCAACAAGACGGTGGCGTTCGGCGCGCTCAAAGTGACGCCGCGGGTCTGCGACACGCGGCCTCCGACCGAAGCGCCGAACACCTCATCCTTTGTCGAGGTCGACGAGGTAAAGCTCACGGGCGAAGTGCAGCGGATCTTTACCGGGTGGATGTTCGCCGAAAGCCCCGGCCTTCACGCCGTCGAGCATCCGGTCTTCGACGTCTGGCTTACGAGCTGCAAGACGCCCGACGGCGTGACGCCCTCGGGCAGCAACGCGAAAGCGCCGCCCACCGCTGGAGCGCCGGCGCCGGCAGCAGCGCCCGCGCCGCCGCCGCCGCCGCCTCCGCCGGAAGAGGCCGCGGCGCCGCCTGCGCCATTGCCTTGGGCCAAGCCGCCGCCTAACGCGGCCTCCAGCAATCGCTGAAACTCTTCGCGGCTAACCTCGATCGCGCCGAACCGGGCGAGATGACCGGTGACGAACTGCGTGTCCAGCAGCGTGAACCCGCCATACTTGAGCCGCGCGATCAGGTAGACGAGGGCGACTTTGCTGGCGTCACGCGCTTTTGAGAACATGCTCTCGCCGAAAAACGCGCGGCCCAGATGCACGCCATAAAGACCGCCGACCAGCTCGTCCCCTTGCCAGACTTCGATCGTATGGCAATGGCCGAGCGCGAACAGCTCGCGATAGAGGCTTCGGATGCGCCCGTTGATCCAGGTGCTCCGCCGGCCAGAGCGGGGCGCGGCGCAGCCTTCGATCACCGCCTCGAAACTCTTGTCGACCTTCACCGTGAAGCCGCCGTTCCTGATGGTGCGAGCCAGCCGCTTCGGCACATGCACATGGTCGAGCGGCAGGATGCCCCGCCGTTCAGGCTCGATCCAATAGAGCGCGTTATCCTCGGCGCTCTCGGCCATGGGGAAGATACCGCAGGCATAGGCCTTGAGCAGCACCTGCGGCGTGATCTCGATCATGACGTCGTCGATGGAAGTCATGCGACTACCCGCGGCTGTTGGCCTTGGCGAGATGGTTCTCCAGCCAATGGATATCGTAATTGCCGTCGACGATATCCGGCTCGGCGATGAGCGAGATGAACAGCGGAATGGTCGTCTCGATGCCGTCCACGACGAACTCTCCTAGCGCCCGCTTGAGCCGCATCAGACATTCGTTGCGGGTGCGGGCATGCACGATCAGCTTGCCGATCAGACTGTCATAATACGGGGGAATGGTGTAGCCGGCGTAAGCGCCGCTATCGACGCGCACGCCCAGCCCTCCGGGCGGGTGGAAATGGGTGATGGTCCCGGGCGAGGGACGGAAAGTATGCGGGTTCTCCGCGTTGATGCGGCATTCAATGGCGTGCCCGTTGAAGCGGATGTCCTCCTGACGGAAGGTTAGCGGCGCGCCGGCCGCGATCCGGATCTGCTCGATGACGAGGTCGAGCCCAGTGATCATCTCGGTGATGGTGTGCTCGACCTGGAGGCGGGTGTTCATCTCGATGAAATAGAATTCGCCGGCCTCGTATAGGAACTCGACCGTGCCGACGCCGCGATAAGCGAGCGTGCGCATGGCGTGGGCCACGGTCTCGCCGATGCGCACCCGCTCGCTCTCGTTGAGCGCCGGCGACAGCGCCTCTTCCCAGAGCTTCTGGTGGCGTCGTTGAATCGAGCAGTCGCGCTCGCCGAGATGGATGGCGTTGCCCTTGCCGTCGGCCAGCACCTGGATCTCGATATGGCGGGGATGGGCGAGATATTTCTCGAGATAGACGGTGTCGTCGCCGAACGCGGCGCGCGCCTCGTTGCGTGCGGCGACCAGCGCCGGCTCGAGCTCGTTCTCGAACAGCGCGAGTTTCATGCCGCGGCCGCCGCCGCCCGCCGAGGCCTTGACCAGCACCGGATAGCCGATGTCGCGCGCAATCGCCCTAGCGTCCTCGAAATCGCTGATCAGGCCCGATCCCGGCACCACCGGGATGCCTAATTCAATCGCCGCTTCCTTGGCCCGGATCTTATCGCCCATCAGCCTGACATGCTCGGCCGTCGGGCCGATGAAGGTGATGTCGTGCTCTTCGAGGATCTCGGCGAAGCGGGCGTTTTCGGCCAGGAAGCCGTAGCCGGGATGCACCGCGTCGGCGCCGGTGATCTCGCAGGCTGCGACAATGGCCGGGATGTTGAGATAGCTGTCCTTGGAGGGTGCGCCGCCGATGCACACGCTCTCGTCGGCGAGGCGGACATGCATGGCGTCGGCGTCCGCCGTGGAGTGCACCGCGACGGTGGCGATGCCGAGTTCCTTGCAGGCGCGTTCGACGCGAAGCGCGATCTCTCCCCGGTTGGCGATCAGGATTTTGTCGAACATCGCGCCCCGGCTAGCGTTGCTCGATCACCGCCAACGGCTCGCCATATTCGACCGGCTGGCCGTCCTCGATGAGGATGGCGACGACGGTGCCGGCGCGGGGGGAGGGGATCTGGTTCATGGTCTTCATGGCTTCGATGATAAGGAGCGTCTGGCCAGCCGCGACCTTGGCGCCGATCTCGACGAAAGGCGGGGCGCCCGGCTCGGGCGAACGATAGGCGGTGCCGACCATCGGCGAGGTCACCGTGCCTGGATGGACGATGAACTCCTCGCGCGCCGGCGCGCGCAAAGTCTCGCGCGAGGGCTGGTCGGGCATCTCGGCGGCGAACACGGCTTTGCCGCCGCGCGCCACCCGGACGCGCCGGCCTTCGTGCTCGATCTCAATCTCGGTCAGGCCGGTCTCGTCGAGGAGCGCCGCGAGCTCGCGGATCAAGTCCTTGTCGAAACTGCCCCCTTGCTGCGTCATGAGCGGCGTCCTCTCCCTTCCGCCATCACTTGGATTTGCCGGCCGCGATCGAAGCGGCGAGCGCCTCGATCGCAAGCTCGTAACCGATTGAACCGAAGCCGCAGATCACACCCTTCACGGCCTTGGAAATATAGGAATGATGGCGGAACGGCTCGCGGGTAAAGATATTCGACAGATGCACCTCGACCGACGGAATCGGGCAGGCCAGCAGCGCGTCCAGCAGCGCGATCGACGTATGGGTGAATGCGCCGGCATTGATAATCAACCCCGCCGCCTCAGTCCTCGCCTCCTGGATCCAAGCCACCAACTCACCCTCGTGGTTACTCTGGCGAAACTCTAGCGGAAATCCAAGCGCCGCGGCCTTCCGCTCGCATCTTGCGCCAATGTCGTCGAGCGTCTCGCGGCCATACACCTCCGGCTCACGCGACCCAAGCAGGTTGAGATTGGGCCCGTTCAAGACGTAAATCGGTTTGGCCATGGCGGCTTAGAGCATGCCTGATGTGCCGGACGCGCGCGAGGGACCCGCGCGCTCGTTTCGGCGAAGGAAAACGGGCCCCTTTATCAGCTTTTCTGCCGTTCGGCAAAATTCGCCGCAGGGCGGCGAGCTAGGGTCCCGCCGCCGGACCGCCTCAGCACGTGGCCGTGCAGCCCTTTTCGCGAATCTGCGCGACGTCCTTGACGAACTGGTCGTAGAGGTCGTCGGGTGCGCCGGGGATCACTTGATCGCCGACCAGGTAGAGCGGCGTGCCTTGCAGCCCGAGCTTCTGGGCAAGGTCCTTGGCCTCGTCGAGCGCCTGCTTGACCGAGGCGTCCTCCATGTCCTTTTCCAGCTGCGGAATGTCGAGGCCGAGCTCACCGGCGACCTTGAGCGCCTTGTCCTTGTCGGCCTTGCCGGGCTCGCTGAACAATTTCTGGTGCATCTCGAAATATTTGCCTTGTTTGCCGGCGGCTAGTGCGGCCTTCGCCGCGGCTTCCAATTCCTCGCCAAAGATCGGCAGCTCCTTCAGCACGACGCGCACCTTGCCGTCATTCTCGATGAGCTTGACGACCTCGGGCAGCGCGCGCCGGCAGAACCCGCAATTGTAGTCGAAGAACTCGACCACGGTCACATCGCCGTCGGGGTTGCCGGCGACATAAGCGTGCGGCGAACGGAACAGGGCATCGGCGTTCTCGCTGATAACCTTCTGCTGGGTCGCCGCCTGCTCTTCCGCCTGACGCTTGTCGAGCTCAGTCGTCATCTCGACCAGGATCTCCGGATTCTTGGTGAGATAGGAATGCACGATGTCGGTGATCTTCTTTTCGTCGAGCGCCGCGGAAGGAGCATCGACTACTCCCGGCGCCGTACGCCAAATGACGAGGAGCGTCGCGGCGGTGACAAGCGCGGCAACGACGGCGGCCACGAGCGCTGTGGCAAGGCCAGTCTTGGGGGTCATGCTGAGGTCTCCGGGGGCTACGATCAGTTGGGTCGGGGGACTTCGAAGGCCAGGATGTCGTCGGCTTTGATCCAGTTCGGGGTGCCGTTGATCAGCCCGGCTTTGGCGCGCTTGGCCTGCATCTTGGCAAGCTTGAGCTGCCCTTCATAGAAATAGGCTTCCGCCGATGCAAGCTCCGCCTGAGCCAAATATTGCCGCTTGGCGCCTTCCGCCTTGACCGTATCGGCCTTGCGGGCAAACGCCGCGGCGAGCTGGCGGTAGCCCATGGCCGAGCTATCCTCCCGGGCAAGCGCCGTGCGCAGATTGCTGATTGCCTCGTCCACGAGCTTAGGATCGTTGGCGCCGAGCATGGCCTGACCCAGCATGATGCGGATCAGCGGCTCCTCGGGACGGAGTCTCACCGCCTCGCGGAGTGGGGGGATCGCGGCGACCGGCTTGCCGCTTTCGAACAGGAACTGGCCCTTGATCTCGTAGAAATACGGCCAGTCGGGCTTGGCGGCGATCAGCGCATCGATCTGCGGCTCCGCCACCTTTATGCCGGACTGGCGATAGGTGGCGATTGCCCTCGCATACATCGCTGGCAAGCTCTGGTCGGTCTCGGGATAGCGAAAGAACACCGTCTTCGGATCGTCGAGAAAGCCGAACAGTTTGGCCTTCATCAGATCGTGCCGGAATTGCAGCTCGGGCGGATCGAGGTTGTTGTAATAGGGGCTCGAGGTGACCAGCTCGCGGAGCTGCACGATGCGCTGCTGCGGCAGCGGATGGCTTTGCAAATAGGGATTGATGCCCGTGACGCCGATCAGCTTGGATCCCAGCACCTGAAAGCTTTCCAGCATTCCCTTGCCGGATTGCTTGGTGGCGTTGAGGAAGGTCACGGCGGCCTGGTCGGCGGATGATTCCTCGTCCTGCCGGTACGCGAGCAGGCTACGCAGCGCGGCGTCTTGGCCGCCATAGGCTACTCCCATGCCGGCCTGACCGATCCCCGGAGACCCCGCGAATGCGCCACCCACCATGGCGGCGAGGCCAAGCAGTTGCAGCATCAGCGCCGCCGACTGCGCGCGCGACACCTGCGTGCGCAGTCGGGCGAGGTGCCCGCCGGTGATATGACCGCTCTCATGCGCGATGACGCCGATCACCTCGTTGGGCGTCTTTGCCGTCATCAGCGTGCCGGCATGCATGAACATGTTGTGGGCGTCGACGACGAAGGCGTTGAAGTTCTTGTCGTTGACGATGTGGATGCGGATGCCTTGCGAACCGAGCCCGGCGGCGGCGAAGATCGGCTTGGCGTAGGCGCGGACCAGCAATTCGGTTTCGGCGTCGCGGATCAGCCCGGCGGCGTCGGCCGAGGTCGAGGTGACGAGCGCGGCGGCAAGCCCGCCGACGAAACCCGCGCGGAGGCGGCGTGGCACGGAGGCAATTCGCGGTGGAGCCAGAACAGGCATGGGTCGGCTGATCGTATATCTTAGCGAAGGCCGGGCAAAGGCGTCGACGTCGCGCTCAGGCCCATGGCGACAGGCTGCCAACAGTCCGAGCGACTGTTTGCCACTGCCCGTCTGATTGGCTTTTGAATGCGGCGACAAATTGTCAGGGACGAAAAGCAATCCCTGATTAGGCCAATCAATATCTAAAGCGGTTTGTGTTCTTGCTGCTCCGTGGTGGCGGCGGCGATCCAGCCGTCCAATCAGCTAAGCAGTTGGCAATGTAGGCTTCTCTTTCTCTCTGATCGAGCGCCGGAAGAACGCGATTTGCATGATACCAGCAGAGATCCTGGACCCATTGGGGGGCGGCCGATGCTGGCGTTGCCCAGAGTATGAGACCCGCGAGGACCATCGCTATCACTGCCATGGGAGACCTCAATCTTGATCGGACCATTCCCGGACCCCGCTATGGCATCACGATGCTGTCATCTCGCGCCAGCGAGGGCCCGCGTAGCGGACCAAATCTAGCGCTGCCACCATCCTCTGCGCCGTGGGGACTCAGGCTCGGCTGCCCCTTCGACGCGAGGCTCGCTACTGGCGGGCGGTTTCTCGCTGGTCGTGGCGACGGTCGCGAACACGCGTTCAGCCTCATGATGGGGTTGTTGTGCCTCTTGTGGCGGAGCGTCGTCCGAGCGCTTCTGCCGCCCGGCGCCATTTTGCTGGCCGCCCTCGTCGGATGGCCTCGCCTCATCGTGCAGAGGCGCCTCGGCCCGGATGTCACCTTGAGCCTCCTCGCCAGGGGCCTGCTGGGGCCTCTGACCCGTGCGGCCACGCCGGCCGCCCCGGCGGCCTCTCCGGCGCGGGCCTTTGCGGTTTTGCCCGTCGTTTTCGTCTTTCGCTTCGGCGGTTCTGGGTTCCTCGCCCGCACTTTCGGCGACGCCGGCTTCGCGTTCATCGCGCTCCTCGTCGTCCTCAGGCTCATGCGCTTCCGAATGGGTGTGAGCGTGAGCGCGAGCGTGAGGCGACCGTTGACCTTCGCCACCGCCTTCCGGACGCCGGCCCCGGCGCCGCCTGCGTCGTGAACGGGGTTCTTTCTGCTCAGCGTCCGCCTCGGCTGTCTGCGGCACAGCCGTCTGGGCGGGAGGCGCAACCGCAGGCGTCTCGTTGTGATGCGCCCAGTCCATATGCACCACCGCGCCGCCGCCATTGGCGATCTCGCCCTCGGCCGCGCGCTCGATCACGAATTGAGAGACATGCATGTTCTCATCGGCGGTGACCGTGATGGGGATGCGGTAACGCATCTGGATGTCGTTCAGATGCGCGCGCTTCTGATTGAGAATGTAGAGCGCGACATCGACCGCGGTGGTGGCGACGAGCGGCACCACGCCGTCGGTGATCAGCCGGTCCTCGATGGAGCGCAAAATGTCGAGCGCGACCAACTCGACCGAGCGCACCATGCCGGTGCCCTGGCACACGGGGCAAGGCTTGGTCGAGCCTTCCAGCATGCCGGTCCTCAAGCGTTGGCGCGACATCTCCAGCAGGCCGAAATGGCTGATGTGGCCGACCTGGATGCGCGCACGATCGTTGCGCAGCGCTTCCTTGATACGTCGCTCTACCAGCCGGTTGTTGCGCCGCTCGTCCATATCGATGAAGTCGATGACGATCAGCCCGGCGAGGTCGCGCAAGCGAAGCTGGCGCGCAATCTCATCGGACGCCTCGAGATTGGTCTTGAGCGCGGTGTCCTCGATATTATGCTCGCGGGTCGCCTTGCCGGAGTTGACGTCGATCGAGACGAGCGCCTCGGTCTGATTGATGACGATATAACCGCCCGATTTCAGCACGACCTGCGGCGAGAACATCGCCGCCAATTGGCGTTCGACCTGAAAGCGAATGAAGACCGGCTCGGGCTCCTTGTAGGGCTTCACGTTCTTGGCATGGCTCGGCATGAGCATGCGCATGAAGTCCTTAGCCTCGCGATAGGCATCGTCGCCGGCGACGAGGATTTCATCGATGTCCTTGTTGTAGAGGTCGCGGATCGAGCGCTTGATCAGGCTGCCTTCCTCGTAGACGAGGGCAGGGGCCGTCGATTTCAGAGTGAGGTCGCGGACGTTTTCCCATAGCCGCAACAGATAGTCGTAGTCGCGCTTAATCTCGGTCTTAGTACGCTGCGCGCCGGCGGTGCGAATGATGAGCCCCATGCCTTCCGGAACTTCCAGTTCGCCCGCGATTTCGCGCAAGCGTTTGCGGTCGGTGGGCTGCGTGATCTTGCGCGAGATGCCGCCGCCGCGTGCCGTGTTCGGCATTAGCACGGTGTAGCGACCGGCGAGCGAAAGATAGGTGGTGAGCGCCGCGCCTTTATTGCCGCGCTCTTCCTTCACCACTTGCACGAGGATGATCTGCCGGCGCCGGATGACCTCCTGGATCTTGTAGGGACGCCCGCGGCGCCGACGGGTTCGCTCGGGCAGTTCTTCCAGCGCGTCTTCCGAGCCGACAGAATTCGACCGTCTCGGTGACACTATCGCCGTTGCCTGCTTGCACCGCCACCGGCTGGCCGACGGTCTCGCCGTGCTCCGCGTCTTCGTCGTCGTCATCGTCCGCAAGTTCTGGCGCGTGGCGTTCAATCGTCTCGGGCGCCTCGTCCTCGGCATCCTCGTGCCGCTCGGCCGCCTCGGAGACCTCATGCAGGAGATCGCTTGCCTCCATGGCGACGCTGGCGGCCGGATCTACCGGCGTGGTGTCGATCTCGTCGTCGATTTCGAACCTTGCCACGGAAATCGATTCGGGCGCCGGTGCGCTGCCGCGTTCGGCCTCTCGCGGGCGTTGCCCTTCCGGGCGTCCGCGTCCGCGTCCGCGTCCACGTCTACGGCGCCGTCCAGCGGCCGCATCGTCCTCGGCGGCCTCTGCAGCCGACGCGCGGCTCTCCTCTTCGGCCTCAGCCTCGAGCAGGGCCTGCCGGTCCGCGACCGGAATTTGGTAATAGTCTGGATGAATTTCGGTAAAGGCTAAGAAGCCATGCCGGTTGCCACCGTAATCAACGAAAGCCGCCTGTAATGACGGCTCCACGCGGGTGACCTTGGCAAGATAGATATTGCCCCGAAGCTGTTTCTTGTTCGCCAATTCGTAATCAAATTCCTCGACGCGAGTGCCTTTTACCGCGACGACCCGGGTCTCCTCCGGATGCGCCGCATCGATGAGCATTTTGCTTGGCATGTTGTGTTTTCTCCGCCGCGCAGATCTCGGAGGGCGGGAAGAAAATCCGCCATTCCGGGTTCGCGTCCGAGCCCCGCGCGCGCCAATGACCAATAGACCATGATTCGCTACGACGCCCCATGAGTGGCCCCAGATCGGGCCGCAAGGGCGCGGCCACCATTGGCCGGCAAACGATCAGCGCTGTCTGAAAAGCCTCGTGATTTCCGAGGCTTAGAGAAATGCTCTGATCTTGCATCGCAGTCCTCACCGCCGCGGCTAAGCCGCAGCTTGAGAATTTCCACCTGGCGGCCGTCTTGATGGCCGCCGCTTCGATTTGCGTCCCGGCCATTCGACTAAGGCCGGGATCGCGCGAAACAATTCCGCCCGTATCGCCGTTTGGCGTCCAAGGGCTGTGGCTCGAAACTGAGCCTGACCCTTATTACGGGCTTGGTGGGAGCGTTGGCAAGTGGTCCCGGTGGCTTTTGCCAGCAAAGGGTCACAACAGTCGCTTAACGAGTGCGTGGTTAAGTTTTGGGGGAGATCGGCCTATTTTGGCGCAGATCGCGAGGCCCGCGACTGCTGCCTCGCGTGCCACCGTCGCCCAAAACCTTTTTGAGCTCAGTCCTGTGGGGGATGATGCGAGTTGAGCGTGTCTTGACGGGGTCGCTACCCGCATGGGCTGTCGCCGGTGTCGTGCTGCTCGCCTCGCTCGGCCCCTCCGGTTTGGCGGCGAAGGCCGAGTCCAATCCAGCGGTCGCCAAGGACGCGCGCGTTGCCGGCGACCGCGAGCGCACCCGCTTCATTGCCGATCTGTCGAAGAAGGTCGACGTGCACGTCTTCGCGCTCGGCAATCCCTATCGGGTCATCGTCGATGCGCCGGACGTGAACTTTCAGATGCCCGACGGCGTCGGCAAAGAGAAACGCGGACTCGTCACCGCCTACCGCTACGGACTGTTCGCGCCGGGCAAAGCGCGCATCGTCCTTGACGTGAGCGGGCCGTTTCTCATCGACAAGGCCTTTGTGCTCGAGGCGCGCGACGACCAGCCGGCGCGGCTTGTCGTCGACCTTGTGCCGACCGACGAGAAGACTTTCCTTGCCAAGCTGAAAGACGCAAAACCGTCGGAAGCGGCGAGCGCCGCTCCATCGGCCCTTGCGCAAACGCCGTCGCGGCCGGTCGACGCGAAGCCGGTGGTGGTGTTGGACCCGGGCCATGGCGGCGTCGATCCGGGGACCAGCAGCACCACCGGTATCACCGAGAAGCAGGTCGTGCTCACCTTCGCCCGCGCGCTCAAAGCCAAGCTGGAAGCGACGAACCGCTACGAGGTGTTTCTCACCCGCGACGACGATACGTTCCTGCCGCTACGCGGCCGGGTCGAGTTCGCCCAGAAGAAAGGTGCCGGTCTCTTCCTTTCCATTCACGCCGATTATTTTCCCAAGCAGACCGACAAGGCGACCGGCGCCACCGTCTATACGTTGTCGGAGGAAGCCTCCGACGAGGAGGCGAAGGCGCTCGCAGCCAAGGAGAATTTCTCCGATGCGCTCGCCGGCGTCGAATTGCCGAGCGATTCCGACGAGGTGCTGGCCAATATTCTCATCGATCTTGCTCAACGCGAGACGCAGAACCGGTCGGTGACGTTTGCGCGTTCTATCGTCGGCGAGCTTGGTAGCCAAGGGTCGCTGCTGCATACGCGGCGACTGAGGTCGGCCGGCTTTAGGGTGCTGAAGGCGCCGGACATCCCCTCCGTGCTGCTCGAACTGGGCTTCCTGAGCAACCCCGACGATGAGAAGCGCCTGACCTCTGATGCCTGGCGCGACAAGACCGCTACCGCGGTCGCTGAATCGATCGACGCCTATTTCGCCAAGCGCATCGCCAGAAATCCTTTCTGACCTATCAAGTCCCACAATCGACCATTAAATCGGCGCTTTCCGCCGGCTAAGGCTGTTTTGTTGCCATAATCTTGGCTAGGGTTGCTTGAGATGCCCCACGGGGACTAAAACCAGGGGCGGGACGGGTCCGAAAAACATGGATATCACTGCTGTTAAGCCGCCTGAGCAAAGGCGGCGCCGCCGGCGTGGCGGGTTTTTCCTGCGCTTCCTCGGCTTCATGTTCGCCGCCGCGATGATCGTCTTCATCGCCGTCGCCGGCGCCGCCGCCTTCGTGCTGTGGAAGGTGTCGAGCGAGCTGCCGGACTACGAGGTGCTCGCCAAATACGAGCCGCCGGTGATGACCCGCATCCACGCCAATGACGGCTCGCTGATCGCGGAGTTCTCGCGCGAGCGGCGCATCTACGTGCCGATCACCGCGATCCCGGCCTGCATCATCGACGCCTTCATCTCGGCCGAAGACAAGAATTTCTATCAGCATGGCGGCCTCGACGTGCAGGGCATTGTCCGCGCCGTCGTCACCAATATGAGCAATCTGCAGTCCGGCCGGCGCGCGGTCGGTGCCTCGACCATCACGCAGCAGGTCGCCAAAAACTTTCTGCTCACCAGTGACCAGACGGTTGAGCGCAAGCTCAAGGAGGCGATTCTCGCCATCCGCATCGAGCGCGCTTTCACCAAGGAGCAGATCCTCGAGCTCTATCTCAACGAGATCTATCTCGGCGTGGGCGCCTATGGCGTGGCCGCGGCGGCGCAGACCTATTGGGACAAGGCGCTCAACGAGCTGACGCTTGCCGATTGCGCCTATCTTGCGACGCTGCCCAAGGCGCCGAGCAATTACGATCCCTTCAAATTCCCCGACCGGGCCGTGGCCCGCCGCAACTGGGTGATCGATCGCATCGTCGAGAACGGCCTTGCCACCAAGGACGAGGGCGAGACCGCCAAGGCACAGCCGCTGGGCGTGATCAAGCGGCAGAACGGGCCCAAGATCTTCGCCTCCGAGTTTTTTGCCGAGGAAGTGCGCCGCGAGATTCTCGACCGCTTCGGCGAGGATAAGCTGTATGGCGGCGGTCTTTCCGTGCGCACGACGCTCGATCCCAACCTCCAGCGCTTGGCGCGCACCGCGCTTGTCAACGGCTTTGTCGCTTACGATCACCGCCACGCCGGCTGGCGCGGGCCGGTGAAGCAGATCGATATCAAGGGCGACTGGGGCAAGACGCTTGGCGCTATGCCGGTATGGAGTGATATCGACCCGTGGCGGCTTGCCGTGGTGCTCGGCGTCACCAAGGACAGTGCGACGGTTGGACTGCGTCCGGGACGCACCCCCGCCGGCGCATTGGTCAAGGAGCGTGAGACCGGCACCATCCCCTATGAGGAGGTGAAGTGGGCGAGGCCCAAGGTGGGGCATACCTTCGGCGGCACGCCGGCCTCGGTGAGCGCCGTGCTCAAGCCCGGCGACGTCGTCTACGTCTCGCCGCGAATACCAAAACCTGCCGCCGACGGCACTCCCGGTGCGCCTGACGACAGCCTCAATGGACAGTGGGCTCTCCAGCAAGTTCCCTCGGTGAGCGGCGCGCTTGTGGCGATGGACCCGCATACCGGCCGCGTGCTCGCCATCGTCGGCGGCTTCAGCTTCGCCGCAAGCCAGTTCGACCGCGCGAACTCAAGCCCGCCGCCAGCCAGGCTCTTCGTTTAAGCCGCTGATCTACGCCACCGCACTCGACAATGGCTACACGCCGTCGAGCATCGTCGTCGATGGGCCCATTTGCGTGGATCAAGGCAAGGGCATGCCGCAATGGTGCCCGAAGAATTACGAGGCGGGCTCCGCTGCGGGGCCCTCGACCTTGCGTTTCGGCATCGAACACTCGCGCAACTTGATGACGGTGCGGCTCTCCCGTGACATGGGCATGCCGATCATCGCCGAATATGCCAACCGCTTCGGCGTCTACGACAATCTGATGCCAGCTCTGTCCATGGCGCTTGGCGCCGGCGAGACCACGCTGCTGCGCATGGTGACCGGCTACTCCATGCTCGATAACGGCGGCAAGCAGATCAAGGCCACCTTCATCGATCGCATCCAGGACCGCTATGGCCGCACGGTGTGGCGCCACGACACGCGCGACTGCTCATCGTGCGCGGCGCGGGAGTGGAGCAATCAGCAGGAACCCGCGTTGGTCGACGACCGCAAGCAGGTGCTTGATCCCATGTCGGCGTTCCAGATGGTCAATATCATGGAAGGCGTCGTCCAGAGCGGTACGGCGCAGAAGCTGAAGGTGCTCGGCCGACCGATCGCGGGCAAGACCGGCACCACCAACGATTATAAGGATGCCTGGTTCATCGGCTTCACGCCCGATCTCGTGGTCGGCGTTTATGCCGGCTTCGATCAGCCAAGCTCGCTTGGGCATGGCGAAACCGGAGGCAATGTCGCCGCGCCAGTCGTGCGCGACTTCATGCGCGAGGCGCTTAAGGAAGTTCCGCCGGTGCCGTTCCGCGCGCCGCCCGGCATTAGGCTCGTGCGCGTCAATCACAAGACCGGCCTGCCGGCGGGTCCTGGCGACAAGACGGCCATCTTGGAGGCATTCAAGCCCGGTCAGGAGCCCATGGGCTCCACCGTCGAGGAAATGGACGATGGCGGAGAGGGTGCTCCGGTCGCGCAGGACGATTATGGCGCGCCGCCGCCGCCGCCGATGGCAGGTCCAGGCCCCGGACCAGGTCCGGCGCCGGGCGACGACCGCGCTTTGACATCGGGTACCGGCGGCCTTTACTAGACCCTATATTCGGATCGAGCCTGGCCGGGCAGCGGCAGTGCAGTCTGGCGGCCGTTCCATCGATGCATCCTGCTTGAGGAAAAGATGCGCGCCGAAAGCGAGTCGGTCGTCGACGATATTAGAGAATCCTTGTCCCTGCTCAGGAGGCATCTTTGACCCCGACCAGGCCAGGACGAGGCTGACAGCGCTCGACCGCGAGGCGGAGGCCCCGGGCTTCTGGGACGATAGCCGCCGCGCGCAGAACCTGATGCGCGAGCGCCAGCAGCTCGAAGCCTCGCTCGCCGCCTTCGACCGTCTCACCCGCGAACTCGACGATAATGTGGAGCTGGTCGCTCTCGGCGAGGAGGAGGGGGACGACACCGTGGTCGCCGAGGCCGAGAAGGCTCTCCTCCGCCTCAGGCAAGAGGCGCATACGCGCGAAGTCGAGGCGCTGCTGTCGGGCGAGGCCGACGGCAATGACGCCTATGTCGAGATCCATGCGGGCGCCGGCGGCACCGAGAGCCAGGACTGGGCGCAGATGCTGATGCGCATGTATGTGCGCTGGGCGGAAGCTCGCGACTACAAGGCCGAAATCATCGGCGAGCATTATGGCGAAGAGGCGGGGATCAAGTCGGCGACCGTGCTGATCAAGGGCGCCAACGCCTATGGCTGGCTCAAGACCGAGTCCGGCGTGCACCGGCTGGTGCGCATCTCGCCCTTCGACTCGAATGCCCGCCGGCACACGAGCTTCGCCTCGGTCTCGGTCTATCCTGCCATCGACGATACGATCGAGATCGAGATCGATGAGAAGGACGTACGCATCGACACTTATCGCTCATCGGGGGCCGGCGGCCAGCACGTCAACACGACGGACAGCGCCGTCCGCCTGACCCATGTGCCGACCGGCATCGTCGTCACCTGCCAGAACGAGCGGTCGCAGCACAAGAACCGGGCCACGGCCTGGAAGATGCTGCGCGCCCGTCTCTACGAGGCCGAGCTGCAACGGCGCGAGGAGGAGGCGCAAGCCGTGGCCGCCGCCAAATCCGACATTGGCTTCGGCCATCAGATTCGCTCTTACGTGCTCCAGCCCTATCAGCTGGTGAAGGACTTGCGGACCGGAATCGAGAGCACCAATCCGTCGGCCGTACTCGACGGCGACATCGACCGCTTCATCGAAGCGGCGCTCGCCGAGCGCATACACGCCGATGCCAACACCTAGGCGAACGCTGGCGTCCCGCCGACGCGTCTGTCAGAGACCGAGGCCCTGCAATCCGCTATTCGGCCGCGCGTGGTGCGCTGGCCTCCTCGTGCGGCTTTGCATCGAAGCTCATAGGCTTGTCGGTCGACCGAGAGCTGCTCGCGCTCGGCGCCGCCTTGATCTCCGAAAGCGGGTCGTCGGAACGACGCGACTTTCCTTCGAAATAGGCGCCTTGCTCGATGGCCAGGCTCTGATGGAAAATGTCGCCCTCGACGTGGGATTGGGCCTGAAGCGTCACGCGCAAGCCCCTGATCGAGCCCACCACGCGGCCGCGCACCACGACGTCCTCCGCGATCACGCTGCCGATCACTTGCGACTTGTCGCCGAGAAGCAGCGAGCCGCAATGAATATCGCCCTGGATCTCGCCGTCGACCTGAATCTCGCCCTTCGAAGTCACATTGCCGGTGATCGTCAGGTCCTCGCCGATAATCGAGGGGACCATCTTGCTGGCACTCGGGGTCGGGCTTTTGGCGGCATAGGTTGCCGGCCGCTCGGTGAAGGGAGTCTTCAGGTCGCTCCCCAGCCGCTCCCCCATCTTGGTGACGCTGTCTCCCGCGTCGGGCTTCTTCGTGAACATGACAACTACCTCCCCATCCGCAACTGCTGACGCAGGCGCCCAAGACTTTCCCGACGCTAGACTTGCGGCTTGCTGGCACGGAGCCGCATCAAGGGATTGTCGTGGAGTTTCCCGTCAAAGGGCTCGAACCCCAGCGCCCACTCCTGCTCTAACAATATCGCCTCGCTTTCGCCTTGTCATGCGGGTTCTCCCTGATTGGGCAAGGTCGCCCGAGACCGCCGAGGAGGACCCAGAACCCTTTGAACCGCCTTCCTTTAGCCGATTTTACTGCCTCTTATGAAAGGGCCCTTATCCTTTGCGTCGGGCGCCGCGACAACGCGGCTTGGAAAGGTTGGGGCTTGATTGGGGGATGCCGACTAGAGCCATGAGCAGACTGGGGCGTCGCTTTCCATCTAAAGCGAAGCCGCCGTCGCGTTGCGTGCTGGCGATCTGCAAGGGAGCGGCAGCCAGCGCGTCCGCGGCCGGCTCGTGTCGAGGCCATTGACAGCATGAACGAGCCGATCTCAGGAGCGCTCGACAGGCTGACCACCGGAGGTGGCAAGGCGGTCGTGGTGCTTCGAGCGCAAGCTCAAGCCCTTTTGCTGCGGACCTTGGCCCGACTACGCCAATGGCTGCGGGTCACGCGCGATCGCGACGCTGCCGTTGCAATGAACCAGCCGGGTTCGGGTGTGCTCGTTAGGCTGACCAGCGAAAGCCGCAAGGTGATTTTGGCGTTGCCGGGACACGGTCGCGCTCTGGTGCAGCGGGTTCCGCAGCCGGTGCAAATTGAGCTCAGGAAATTGTCCTCGCGCGGCGCGCATGTGTGCCGTGAAATATTCGCTGGCATTCTCGTTGTCGGCCTCGTCGCCATCGTGCTTGGCTATGGCCGGCTCGGCCGTGGCCCGATCTCGCTCCAGAGCCTCGTTCCGACCATCGAAACTGCGATCAACGGCGAGCTTTCCGACGTCCATGTGAAGATCGACGACGCCATCCTCCAGCGGGCGGCTGACGGACCCGGCGTGCTGTTCCGTTTGCGCAATATCAGGCTGGTCGACAAAGACGGCTCGATCCTGGCGCAGGCGCCCTTTGCCGCTATCGGCATGAGTGGTAGCGCGCTTCTGTCGGGCCGGATCGCTCCTGGGAGCGTCGATTTCATCGGCCCGCGCCTTCTCTTGTTCTACGACGAGGCCCAAGGCCTGTCCCTCAGCTTCTCGCGACCGACCGCGGCCGAGAGCCAGGCGCCCATCCGCGGCTCGCTGCCGGGAGAGGGGCCCGCCGACCAGGCCATCGCGCCGGCCGCTCCGGAAACCGCGATCGCCAAGCGGCGGGCGGAGCCTGCTCCGGGCGGACAGGTGCTCGACGTGACGCGCACCGTCTCGGAGGTGTTCGAGCGCGCGCGCAGCGGCAACACCTCTTACCTCACGCGGTTCGGCGTCAAGGATGCGCTGGTGGTGCTCAGTCAGAACGGCGCCGAGACCTCGTGGCAGGTGCCGGATTTCTCCATCGATCTCGAGCACAAAGGCGGCAATAGGAGCACTATCGTCGGCCAAGCCAATTTCGCCTCGAGCAAGGGCGACTGGCAGCTCGACTTCCGCGCGGCGCAGCAAGTCCGCAAGCAAAGCCTCAGCATCACGGCGCTGATCGAGAATCTAGTCCCCTCAGGGCTGGCCGGCAATTTCTCCTCGCTCGGCATCCTCAAGACTCTCGACATGGTGGTGAACGGCGAAACCACCGTCGAGCTGTCCAACTCGGGCGAGTTTTTGTCGGGAGAGGCGAAGCTCGACTTGGAGTCTGGGCAAATTACGCCCCCCTGGGATCCCGACAGCCCGTTGCGCATCGACAGGGGTGAGCTCAATGTGCGCTATCTCAAGGACAGCGACGTGGTCGAGATCGCTCCGTCCACGCTGCGCTGGGGCGAAAGCGAGGCGACCTTCAGCGGCGAATTCCGTCCTGTACGCCATCGCGGCATGCCGCCGTCCTGGAACTTTACGCTCAAGGCCAACCCGGCGGTGCTCGCCGTCGAGGAGTTCGGCCTCACCCCCATGAAGATCGACGAATGGCAGGTCGCGGGCAGCATTGCCCCGCAAGACGGCCGCGTGACGATTTCGCGCTTCGTTATCCGCGCAGGCAACGCCTCGATCGAGCTTGCGGGCGGCATGGTCGATGCGCCGGGGGCCGAGGAGGTCCGGATGGCGGGGGTGATCAGCCCGATGCCGGTCGATGTGCTGAAGCGGATGTGGCCGAAATTCCTTGCCGGCAAGGCGCGCGCCTGGGTGCTCGAGCGGGTGGCGGGCGGAGAGGTCCAGGGCGGCAAGTTCACCGTCAATCTTGGCCCGGCTGACATCGCCAAGCTCGGCGCGGGCGGGGAGCTTCCCCCCGACACGATCAATGTCGAATTGAATCTCAGCGGCATGAGCATCGTTTACGTTTCCGGGCTGCCGCCGGTCATCACCGAACAGGCCAAGCTGACGGTGAACGGCATGGCGTTTGCCGTCGATATTCCCGCAGGCAAGATCGTCGTCCCCTCGGGGAGCGAGATCGCGCTGAACCAAGGGCGCTTCTACATTCCGGATCTGCGCGTCGACCCGCAACAAGGCGAGATCACCTTCATGGCGGGGGGCGCCACGCCCACGGTGCTAGAACTGCTCGACCACGAGCCGCTAGGCTATCTGCGCGCCGTCGGCATGAAGCCGGATTTCTTGGGGGGCAGCGCGGAAGGGAGCTTCACGCTCAACCTGCCGCTGCTCTCAGATCTCCAGTTCAAGCAGATCAAGCTTAAAGGCGCGGCGCGGCTCAACGATGCCATCGCCTCCAACCTCGTCGGCAACGCCCAGGTGACGGGCGGCACGCTCGACGTGAACGTCACCGAGCAGGCGGTGGAAGCCAAAGGCGCGATCAATATCAAAGGGGTCCCGGCCGAGCTTGCTTGGCAGCGCATCTTCTATGCCCCCGACGACCGCCAGCCGCCGATCAGGGTCACCGCCAGCCTCGATGCCGGCATGCGCGAGCAGCTCGGGCTCAAAGTCAATCATCTGATCCATGGGCCGACGCCGATTGCGCTGGAGATCGCCCATCTCGGCGAAGGTGGCCCCGGGGGCATGCACGTACAAGTCGATCTCACCGACGCGCAGCTGCTGTTCAACGGGTTGGGCTGGACCAAACCTCCCGGCCGCGCCGCGACGCTCATGCTGGATGTCGTGCCCAAGCCGGACGGCGCGACCGATCTCGCCAATCTAAAGATCGTTGGCGAGGATATTAATGTGCAAGGCGGCGTCGCGCTCGATGCCGCGCAACGCCTCAAGGAGTTTTATTTCTCCGATTTCTCGGTCAATAGCCTCACCCATGTCGAGCTCACCGCCACGGTGCGCGACGACCAGGTGCTAGAGATCCATGCGGAAGGGCCGAACTTCGATGGCAAGCAGTTCTTCCAGTCGCTGTTCTCCGCCGGCCAGCTCGACGCCTCGGCGGAGCCCGCCGATCCATTCGGCGTCGACTTGACCGCGAAGATCGCCACCGTCACCGGCTTTTACGACACGACCATTAAAGACGTCGACGTGACGGTGAAGAAACGCAATGGCCGTCTCGTCGCGCTCGACGCGAAGGGGGCGCTGAACGGCAGGGCCCCGGTCGCGGTCCACCTGGCGCAAAACGCGGCCGGCGCCCGGGTGATCAGCGCCGAGGCGCGCGATGCCGGCGATGCCTTCCGCGTGATCGGCTTCTATCCGAGCGTCAAGGGCGGCGAAGCCTCGCTGGAGGTCAATCTCGATGCCGGCGGCGTGGACAACAAGAGTGGCACGTTATGGGCGCGCCAATTTGTCGTGCTCGGCAACTCGGTGGTGAACGACGTGCTCACCGACCCGGACTCCGCCGCCGTGTTGGGCAATCACAAGCAGCAGGTCACGCGTCAGCAGATTTTCTTCAATCAATTGCGCGCGCCGTTCACGGTTGGCGCCGGAAAATTCCGCCTCCAGGACGCTTACATGAACGGTCCCTTCCTCGGCGCTACTTTGCGCGGCACGGCCGACTTCAAGGCGCAGACGGTCGATCTCGGGGGGACCTATGTACCGCTCTACGGTTTGAATTCAGCGCTCGGCTCGATTCCGCTCCTCGGCAAGGTGTTGGTCGGGCGGCAGGGTGAGGGCGTAGTCGGCATTACCTTCGCCATCAAGGGCAAGCTCGACGACCCCACGGTGCTGGTCAATCCCATGTCGGTAATGACACCCGGCATCTTCAGGCAGATCTTCGAGTTCACCGGTTCGACACCCGACCAGGCCGCCCCGCCGCCGCCGTCCTCCTATATGCAGCCCGGCGCGCATTTCTCCGGGTCGCCTCGATAGGGTCGAGGCTAGACTGGCCGGATCAGAGCGTGCCGCTTCTTACCGAGTGAGAGCTTGATTACGCCGTCTTGGGTGAGATCGGCCAGCGTCAGCAGCCGTCGCTCATCCGCCACGGCCTCGTCGTTGACCTTGAGGCCGCCGCCCTTGACCTGGCGTCTGGCCTCGCCGGTCGAATTCACGAAGCCGGCAAGCAGGCTCACATGCAAAACGCCGAGGCCGTTCTGTAGCTCGGCGCGCGGCACCTCGATGGTCGGCAGGCTCGAGGCGATCAACCCTTCCTCGAAGGTCGCGCGCGCCGTCTCGGCCGCGCGGTCGGCGGCGTCACGCCCATGCACCAGCGCCGTCGCCTCGGTGGCGAGGATCTTCTTCGCCTCGTTCAACTCGGCGCCTTCGAGCTTGGCGAGCGTGGCGATCTCTTTCAGCGGCACCTCGGTAAACAGCTTGAGGAAGCGTTCGACGTCGGCGTCCTCGCTATTCCGCCAATATTGCCAATAGTCGTAGGGCGAGCACATATCGGGATTGAGCCAGACCGCACCCGCCGCGGTCTTTCCCATTTTTGCGCCAGATGAGGTGGTGAGGAGGGGGGAGGTGACGCCGAACAGCTCGATACCGTCGGTGCGGCGGCCAAGCTCGATGCCGCTGACGATATTGCCCCATTGGTCCGACCCGCCCATCTGCAAGCGGCAGCCATAGCGGCGGTAAAGCTCGACGAAGTCGTAGGCTTGCAGCACCATGTAGTTGAACTCGATGAAGCTTAGCGGTTGCTCGCGCTCCAGCCTGAGCTTGACCGAATCGTAGGTCAGCATGCGGTTGACGCTGAAATGCCTGCCGTAGTCGCGCAGGAAATCGATGTAGTTCAGCGTGTCGAGCCAATCGGCGTTGTTGACCATCACCGCGCCGCTTGCGCCGTCGCCGAAGCTGAGAAACTTCGTGAACACGCGTTCGATGCCGGCGATGTTCGAGGCGATCTCGACGTCGCTCAGGAGCTTGCGCGCTTCGTCCTTGCCGGACGGGTCGCCGACTTTGGTGGTGCCGCCGCCGAGCAACACGATCGGGCGGTGGCCGGCCCGCTGCAGCTTGCGCAGCATCATGATGCTGACGAGATTGCCGACATGTAGCGACGGCGCGGTGCAGTCGAAGCCGATATAGCCGGTGAGCCCTTCGCCGCGCGCGAGCCGGCTCAGTCCCGCCTCGTCCGTCGCCTGATGCACATAGCCGCGGGCTTGAAGCTCGTGCAGGAAGTCCGATTTCGCGGTGCTCATAGGCTGGGCCGGGTTTCGCCTTCCCTAAGCAGCGGACTCTTTGCGCTTCTTGCCTTTGCCGAGCCGCTTGTCGAGATAGGCATCGACCACCTCCATGAGTCCGTCCATGCGGCCCTCGAAGAAGTGGTTGGCGTCGGGCACGGTGGAATGGTCGATGACGATGCCCTTCTGAGTCTTCAGACGATCGACCAGCCCGCGCACGGATTCGGTCGGCACAACTCGATCTTTCGCTCCGTTGACCATGAGCCCCGACGAAGGGCACGGCGCGAGGAAGGTGAAGTCGTAGAGATTGGCTGGCGGCGCCACCGAGATGAAGCCTTCGACCTCCGGACGCCGCATCAGCAGCTGCATGGCGATCCAGGCGCCGAACGAGACACCGGCGATCCAGCAGGTCTGGGCATCGGCATTGTAGGCTTGCAGCCAGTCGAGCGCGGTGGCGGCGTCAGCGAGCTCGCCGGGGCCGTTGTCGAACAAGCCCTCGCTCCGTCCCACGCCGCGAAAGTTGAAGCGCAACACCGAGAAGCCGCGCTTCTGAAACGCGTAATACAGGTGATACACCACCTGGTTATTCATGGTTCCGCCGAATTGCGGGTGGGGGTGAAGAATGAGCGCCACGGGAGCATTCGGTCCGCGCTCATGATGATAGCGGGCCTCGATCCTTCCGGCGGGACCGCTGATATTCACTTCAGGCATGTATGACTGGCCTCGACACGTTACGTACCCGATCGCAGCGCTTAAATGGCGTCACTTAAGGTAGCGGGAAGACGCGGAACTGCCGCCGCAAAACTTGACTCTGCCGCTCCACAATTCTAGATTTAAGATTAGAATTGTTCCAAACAAGCCGCTCCGGAACAGCTGGGCATTTTGGGGCGGTGCGGGCCGCGCTTCATAACACGCGCGACGGGGGCTCGCGCAAGCGTTAACCGGCGGGATTTGGCCCCGCGAGCTTCGGCAGAGCATGAACCAGCGTTCCTATCTGGATTACAACGCCACCGCTCCGCTTCGCGAGGAAGTCCGCGAGGCCGTGGCCGCAGCGCTGTCGCTCCATGGCAATCCGTCTTCCGTGCATGCGGAGGGACGGGCCTCGCGTGCGGCGATCGAGGCGGCGCGCGGCAAGGTGGCGGCCCTGGTCGGCGCGCAGCCGGAGGATGTGATCTTCACCAGCGGCGGCACCGAGGCGAACGCGCTCGCGCTCGCCGCGCAAGCCGGAGAGGCCTGGCATTGCTATGTATCGGCGGTGGAGCATCCTTCAGTGCTTGCTGGCGGTCGCTTTTATCGCGAAACCACCACCACGGTCCCGGTCACGCAAGACGGCGTCATCGACCTAGAATTCCTTGCGAAAGAGCTTGAGAAACACCATCTAGGAGGGTGGCGGCCGTTCGTTTCTCTGATGGCCGCCAACAACGAGACCGGCGCCGTTCAGCCGGTCGCGGAAACTTCAAAGATCGTCCACCAAGCCGGCGGGCTGTTCCATACCGATGCCGTTCAGGCGCCAGGAAGGATCAAGCTCGACATGGCCGCGCTCGGCGCCGACATGCTGAGCCTGTCGGCGCATAAGCTCGGCGGTCCCAAGGGCGTTGGCGCGCTCGTGCTCGGCAATGGCGCTTCGGTCGAGCCGTTGATCAAGGGCGGAGGCCAGGAGCGGCGGCGTCGCGCCGGTACCGAAAATCTCGCTGGCATTGTCGGATTTGGCATCGCCGCCGAGCTCGCTACCGCCGATCTCGGCAATGTCGCCGCGATGGCGAAGTTGCGGAACGAGCTGGAGCAGGGCGCCTTGGAAATCGCGCTCGATGCCGTGGTGCTTTCGGCCGGTGTCGAGCGGCTGCCCAATACGAGTTGCATCGCCGTGCCGGGCGCGAAGGCAGAGACTTTGGTGATCGGGCTCGACCTCGCGGGCGTCGCGGTGAGTTCGGGGAGCGCGTGCTCCTCCGGCAAGGTCGAGGCCTCGCACGTGCTGCGTGCCATGGGAGTGGCCGACGAGCTCGCCCAAGGCGCGATCCGGTTAAGCCTTGGATTTGCGACCAAGCGTGACGATATCGAAAGCTTTCTGAGGGCCTTTGCGGAGCTGATCAAGCGGCTGAGGCCCAAGGTGGCGGCGTAAGGCCGCGGGAGCATGATCCGGAAAACTGGAACCCGGTTTTCCGACAAGATCAAGCTCAAACGAGATTGAGGATTTGGAGTAGACCATGCCCGCTGTGCAAGAGACCGTCGCTCGCGTCAAAGAGATCGACGTCGACAAGTACAAATACGGCTTCACCACCGAGATTGAATCGGTGCGGGCTCCCAAGGGCCTGAATGAGGACACCGTTCGCTTCATCTCGGCCAAGAAGGGCGAGCCCGACTGGCTGCTCGAATGGCGGCTCGAGGCCTATCGCCGCTGGCTCACCATGCAGGAGCCGACCTGGGCTAATGTCGTTCACCCCAAGATCGATTTTCAGGATCTCTATTACTACTCGGCGCCGAAAAGTACCGAGGGGCCGAAGAGCCTCGCCGATGTCGATCCCGAGCTGCTCAAGACCTACGCCAAGCTCGGCATCCCGCTCTCGGAGCAGAAGGTGCTGGCCGGGGTCAAGGGTGCGCGGGTGGAAGGCCCGCAAGTCGCGGTCGACGCCGTGTTCGATTCCGTGTCGGTGGTCACCACCTTCAAGGAGGAACTGGCCAAGGCCGGCGTGATCTTCTGCTCTGTCTCGGAAGCGGTGAAGACCCATCCCGAGCTGGTGCGCAAATATCTCGGCTCGGTGGTGCCGATCACCGACAATTTCTACGCCACGCTCAATTCGGCGGTGTTCTCCGACGGCTCGTTCGTCTACGTGCCGCCGGGCGTGCGGTGCCCGATGGAGCTCTCGACCTATTTCCGCATCAACGCGGAGAGCACCGGCCAGTTCGAGCGCACGCTAATCATCGCCGACAAGGGCTCTTATGTGAGCTATCTCGAAGGCTGCACCGCGCCGATGCGCGATGAGAACCAACTGCACGCCGCCGTGGTCGAGCTGGTCGCGCTCGACGACGCCGAGATCAAATATTCGACGGTGCAGAACTGGTATCCGGGCGACAAGAACGGCAAGGGCGGCATCTATAATTTCGTCACCAAGCGTGGCGATTGTCGCGGGTCACGCTCCAAGATCTCGTGGACCCAAGTCGAGACCGGCTCGGCCATCACCTGGAAGTATCCGTCCTGCATCCTGCGCGGCGACGGCTCGCGTGGTGAGTTTTACTCGATCGCCATCTCCAACGGCTATCAGCAGGTCAATTCCGGCACCAAGATGATCCATCTCGGCAAGGATACCTCGAGCCGCATCATCTCCAAGGGCATCGCCGCCGGCCATTCTAACAACACCTATCGCGGGCTGGTCTCGGCGCATCGGCGGGCGGCCAATGCGCGCAACTTCACCAATTGCAACTCGCTGCTGATCGGCGACAAATGCGGCGCGCATACCGTGCCCTATATCGAGGCGAAGAACGCGTCCGCCACCTTCGAGCACGAGGCGACCACTTCGAAGATCTCCGACGACCAACTGTTCTATTGCCTGAGCCGCGGGCTTTCCGGCGAGGAGGCGGTGGCGCTGATCGTCAACGGCTTCGTGCGCGACGTGCTCCAACATCTACCGATGGAGTTCATGGCCGAGACCCAGAAGCTGATCGGCATCTCGTTGGAAGGCAGCGTCGGCTAACCCAGAACCGAAGAGCGTCAGTACCGAAGGATAGAGAAGAACTGCTATGCTTGAGATCAAGAACCTTCACGTAAAAGTCGATGGCCGCGAGATCCTCAAAGGTCTCGACCTAACGCTGCCGGCCGGCGAGGTGCACGCCATCATGGGGCCTAACGGCTCCGGCAAGTCTACGCTCGCTTATGTGCTGGCCGGCAAGGACGACTACGAGGTCACCGCCGGTTCGGTCACCTGGAAGGGTCAGGACCTGCTGGCCATGGAGCCGTTCGAGCGCGCCGCCGCCGGCGTGTTCCTCGCTTTCCAATACCCGATGGAAATTCCCGGCGTCGCCACCATGACCTTCCTGCGCACGGCGGTGAATGCTGTGCGCAAAGCCCGCGGTGAGCCGGAGCTGTCTACGCCAGATTTTCTCCGTCTCGTGCGCGAGAAGGCGAAGCAGCTGAAGATCGATCCGGAGATGCTCAAGCGGCCGTTGAATGTCGGCTTCTCGGGCGGCGAGAAGAAGCGGAACGAAATTTTGCAAATGACGCTGCTCGATCCTTCGCTCTGCGTGCTCGACGAGACCAACTCCGGCCTCGACATCGATGCCATCCGCATCGTCGCCGACGGCGTCAATGCGCTGCGCAGCCCCGAGCGGGCGTCGCTGGTCATCACCCACTATCAGCGGTTGCTCGATTACATCGTGCCCGACCGCGTGCATGTGCTGTCCGACGGCCGCGTAGCGCGCTCCGGCGGACCAGAGCTTGCTCTCGAGCTCGAGCAGACGGGCTACGCCGAATTCGGCGGCAAGGCCGCGTAGCGGAAAGCGGAACGATGGATCTTCCAGTCCAGACATTCAGGACCAAGGCGGAGCAGGCCTTTCTCGACATGTTCGAGGCGGGGGCGCCGGCGCTTCCGGGCAGCCGCGATCCATTCGTGTCGGGCTTGCGACGCCAAGCGATCGAGGCCTATGGCCGGCTCGGGCTGCCGCACCGCCGCATCGAGGCGTGGAAATATACCGATCTGCGCGCCCGGCTGACCGACGTTAATCCGCTGCTGAAGGCCGGAGGCGTCGCGTTGAGCGAGGCCGAGCTTGCCCGCGCGCTCGGCGGTGAGCTCGCACGCCTCCCAGCCTATCGCTTGGTCGTGGTCGAAGGCGATCTCAGGGCCGAGCTGTCCCACATTGCCGACCTCAAGTCCGCGGGCGTCGAGGTGCTCTCGCTCGGTCACGCGCTCGAGAACCCGCCCTCCTGGCTCAAGAACGCTCTCGGGCAGATCAACCCGCGCCAGGACGATGCGGTGGTGGCCCTCAACACCGCCTTGATGACCGGTGGCGCCGCGATCCGCATTGGCGCAGGCGTCACCCTCGACAAGCCGATCCATCTCATCGAGCTCGACGGCAAAGGCGAGCCGTCCACCACCGTCACCCGCAACGTCGTGATTGCCGAGCCGGGCGGCGCGGCCACCCTGATCGAAAGTTTCGCTGGCCTGGGCATCCCAGCCCTTCAGCGGAACGTGGTGACGGAGGTCAGGGTCGGCGCCAAGGCCGCGCTTCGCCATGTGAAGATCGAGCGGGACAGTGAGGATGCGCTGCACCTCTCGACCGCGCTCGTCGAACTCGCCGGCGATGCGCGCTACGACGCCTTCCAGTTCTCGACCGGCGCTTCGCTCTCCCGCAGCCAGGGTTTTCTGGCGTTCATGGGCGAGCATTCCGCCGCCGACATCTCCGGCGCGTTCCTGATGCGCGGCCAGCAACATTGCGACACCACGCTGTTGGTGGAGCACCGCGTGCCGCATTGCACCAGCCGCGAGCTGTTCAAGGGCGTGCTCGACAACGAGGCGCGCGGCGTGTTTCAGGGCAAGATCATCGTCTCGCCCGGAGCGCAGAAGACCGACGGCAAGCAGATGGCCGGCGCGCTGCTGTTGTCCGAATTGGCAGAGTTCGAACTCCAAGCCGGAGCTTGAGATCTTCGCCGATGACGTGGTCTGCGGCCATGGCTCGACCTCGGGCCAGATCGATGAGGAGCTGCTGTTTTATCTAGAGGCGCGTGGCATCCCCGAGGCGGAAGCCCGGGCGCTGCTGATCCAGGCCTTTGTCGGCGAAGCGCTCGAGCGCGTCGAGGACGAGGCGCTGCGCGATGCGCTGGCCCACGCCTCAGCCGCCTGGCTCGGCGTCAAGGTCGAGTGAGGACGCGGCCGATGACCGTGCTCACACCGTCGGCCAAGGAGCTCAAAGCGCTCAAGGCGCCTTTCGACGTGCAGGCGATCCGCGCCGACTTCCCGATCCTCGCCCGCAAGATCAACGGCAAGAACCTCGTCTATCTCGATAACGGCGCCTCGGCGCAAAAGCCGAAGCTCGTGCTGGAGACCATCCAGCGCGCCTATGGCGAGGACTACGCCAATGTGCATCGCGGCCTGCATTATCTGAGCAACCTCTCCACCGCCAATTTCGAGAAGGCGCGTGAGAGCGTGCGCCGCTTTCTTAACGCCAAGTCTGACACCGAGATCATCTTCACCCGCAACGCCACCGAAGCGATCAATCTCGTCGCCTCGTCCTATGGGTCGCCCCATATCGGCGAGGGGGATGAGATCCTGCTCACCATCATGGAGCATCACTCCAATATCGTGCCCTGGCATTTCCTGCGCGAGCGGCATGGTGCGGCGTTGAAATGGGCGCCGGTGTCCGACAACGGTGATTTCCTGCTCGACGAGTTCGTCAAGCTGATCGGCCCGCGCACCAAGATGATCGCCATCACCCATATGTCGAACGTGCTCGGAACCATCGTGCCGTTGAAGGAGGTGGTGCGGATCGCGCATGAGCGCGGCATCCCGGTACTCGCCGACGGTGCGCAAGCGGCCGTGCATTTTCCCGTCGACGTGCAGGACCTCGATGTCGATTTCTATGCCATCACTGGCCACAAGCTCTACGGGCCGACCGGCATCGGCGTGCTTTACGGCAAGCAGGAGCATTTGGAAAAGATGCGGCCCTACCAGGGCGGCGGCGAGATGATCGGCTACGTCACCACTGACACCGTCACCTATGCCACGCCGCCACACCGCTTCGAGGCCGGCACGCCCGCAATCGTGCAGGCTATTGGGCTCGGCGCGGCGCTGGACTACGTGGAGAGCGTCGGCCGCGACCGGATCAAGGCGCACGAAGACGCGCTGCTCGACTATGCCATGCAGCGCCTGGGCGAGCTGAATTGGCTGCGCATTTTTGGCCGCGCCCAGGGCAAGGGCAGCATCGTCGCCTTCAACCTGGAGGGCGCCCATCCCCATGACGTGAGCACGATCCTCGACCGGTACGGGGTAGCGGTCAGGGCCGGCACCCATTGCGCCGAGCCGCTGCTTGCCCGCTACGGTGTCACTTCGACCTGCCGGGCGTCATTCGCCATGTATAATACCTGCGAAGAAGTCGATATCCTGGTCGAGGCGCTGCGCAAGGCGCGTGAGATGTTCGCTTAAGGTCGTGGCCGAAATGATTGAGAAAACTCAAAATGAGCAACGCGAGGCCGAGCCAGAGGTTTCGGCCGGCGAGCCTGTCGAGATCAAGACCTGCGTCGGCGCGACCGGCGGCGGGGAGGGGACTGCTTCCGCGATCCCCCCGGAGGAGCTCGAGCGGCTTAAGAACGATCTGATCGCCGCGCTCAAGACGGTCTACGATCCCGAAATCCCGGTCGATATCTACGAGCTCGGTCTGATCTATCGGCTCGATGTCGACGACGACCGCAATATCGAAGTGGACATGACGCTAACGGCGCCGGGCTGCCCGGTGGCCGGAGACATGCCGGGCTGGGTGGAGAACGCGGTCGCTTCGGTTCCGGGCGTGGGCCAGGTAAAGGTGAAGCTCGTGTTCGACCCGCCTTGGGACATGACCCGCATGAGCGAGGAGGCGCAGCTCGCCCTCAATATGTTCTAAACGCCGCCCTTGAACCCACCCGAGAGTTGCCCCACCTTCAAGCAATGACCAGACCCCGCCCACAAGTGATGAGCCTGACCGACGCCGCTGCCGAGCGTATTCGTTCGCTTCAGGCCGCCTCGGGCAAGGCGATCGAAGGCGTGCGCATCGGCGTGAAGAACGGCGGCTGCGCTGGCATGGAATACACCATGTCCTATGCCGAGGCGCGCGGGCCGCATGACGAGGTGATCGAGGACAAGGGGGTCAAGCTGTTGATCGACCCGACCGCGGTCATGTTCCTGCTCGGCACCGAGATGGATTACCGGTCGGACCGCATGCGTTCGGGTTTCGTCTTCAATAACCCCAACCAGACGAGCGCCTGCGGCTGTGGCGAGTCGGTCTCGCTCAAGCCTGCGGAAGCTGCGGACTAAAAATCAACCGTTCGGCGAAACTGCCAAGCCGGCCTAAGTCACCCGCACCGGCCGCATCATGAAGGCGGGGACGTGATCCCCCATGCCTTGCTGCTTGCCGCGAGACGCCTGAGGGGCGTTGCCTTGCGGCCGCTCGGCCGGGGCGCCATGCACCACGGGGCTGCTTTGCCGCTCGCCTTGATGAGGTTGGGGTGGCTGGTGTTTACGCTGCTCGGGCCGTGCGTCGCCGCGATGCTCGTCCCGTTGTTTGGCGCCATTGCCGTTCGGCGGGGGCGCGCTGCGCTGCGGCTGTGGCTGGGAATGTTTCTGTGGATGGCTGTGTTGGTGGCTGGTCGGTGCCGCGCCGCCGGGACGCTTGCCGCGTCTTGCACGGTTGCCCCGGCGATGCTTGCCGTTGCCGTTGCCATTGCCGTTCGACCGGGCTTCTCCACCCTCGCTCGGCTCCGCCTGGCTCGGTGCACCATCGATCCACGGAATCTCTTGCTTGAGCATCCGCTCGATCGCCTTGAGCGCCTTGACGTCTTTCGGCGTCACCAGCATGGCGGCGAAGCCTTCGCGTCCCGCCCGGCCGGTGCGCCCGATCCGGTGGATATAATCCTCGGGGTGGATCGGTACGTCGTAGTTGAAGATATGGCTGACATCGGGAATATCCAACCCACGCGCCGCCACGTCGCTCGCCGCTAAAAAGGCGATCTGTCCGTTGCGGAAGGCATCGAGCGTCGCCGTGCGTTGATGCTGATCCAAGTCGCCGTGCAAAGCGCCGACGCTGAAGCCATGGCGCAGCAGCGACCGGTAGACGATGCCGACATCCTTCTTGCGATTGCAGAAGATGATGGCGTTCTTTACCGCGACTTCCCGCATCAAGGCTCTGAGCGCCTCGCGTTTCCCCGCGGGATCATCGGGCGCCTTCTTCAGACGTTGCACGATGGTCGCCGCGGCGGTCGCTTGCGGCGCGACCTCGATACGCTCGGGGCTGTGCAGGAATTTATCGGCGAGACGTTGGATTTCCGACGGCATCGTCGCTGAGAAGAATAGCGTCTGCCGGGTGAAGGGGAGGAGCTTGCAGATGCGCTCGATGTCGGGAATGAAACCCATGTCAAGCATGCGATCGGCTTCGTCGACCACCAGGATCTCGATGCCGTTCAGCAACAGCTTGCCGCGCTCGAAATGGTCGAGCAGCCGGCCCGGCGTCGCGATCACCACATCGGCGCCGCGGTCGAGCTTGCGGTCCTGCTCGTCATAGGACACGCCACCAATCAGCAGCGCCACGGTCAGCCTGTGATTTTTGCCGAGAATCTCGAAATGCTCCGCGACCTGCGCGGCTAATTCGCGAGTTGGTTCAAGGATCAGCGAGCGCGGCATGCGCGCTCGTGCGCGGCCTCGCTCGAGCCGGGTCAGCATCGGCAGCACGAAGGACGCGGTCTTGCCGGTTCCGGTCTGCGCGATGCCCAGCACGTCGCGGCCGGTGACGGCGACGGGGACGGCTTTCTCTTGAATGGGAGTTGGGTTCGCGAAGCCCGCCGCTTCAACGGCGGATAAAACTTTGGGGCTTAGGCCAAGATTTGAAAAGCTCATGCGTTAGCAAAATTCCGCGTGACCCGAAGCGCCACGCGTATCTTCTTTCTTTTAGGCGCTACCAATTTGCTGCAACAATTCGCAGCCTTGCGCAAGATTCGACTAGAGCAATGAGGCAATTATGCCCTGCATTGCTTCCCATCAGATAAGCGGCTGAGCGGATCGGCGCAAGAGGCAAAAGCACGCAAAGGCCGAGCGTGACATGCCGGTGACGGGGTTAATTGCTAGGCTCAGAGCCGCGCAGGCCCCTTGTATGAGACGCCACTTCGCCCTTCGCATGGGACAGCGCTATTTGATCCCAGCCTAACGCCGAGATTTATAGGATAATCGCGCCGCTTCGCGACAGAGGAAGACGACGTGACCATGCCCGCCATTGACCACGCCGATGTGGCCATCAAGCCGCCGCTCCTGTTCTTCGGTGCGCTCGTTCTCGGTTGCCTGTTGAGCCTCGTGCTGCCGATCGGACCGGGCCTGGCGTCCCCTAACGGGCTCGCGTTTGCCGTCGGCCTTATCTTCGTGGCACTCGGCTTGGCGCTCGGCCTTCTGTCGATCCGCAGGTTCCGGCTGGCCGGCACCAGCGTCGTCCCCGGCGAACCGTCGACGGCGCTGGTCGTCGCGGGGCCGTACCAATTCACGCGCAACCCGATCTATATCGGCTTCATGCTGCTCTATTTCGGGCTCGCCATCATCCTAACCAGCCTATGGGTGCTCGTGCTGCTGATCCCCGTGTTGATTGTCTTGCAGCGCGGCGTGGTGGAGCGCGAGGAGAGCTATCTCGAGCGGCAATTCGGCGAGGCCTACCGCAAATACCAGGCGCGCGTGCCGCGCTGGCTCTAGCTCAGATATCCAGCTCGTCGGCCTTGGCGAATTCGGCCCGCTCCTGGATGAAGCGGAAGCGCGCATCGGGCTTGTTGCCCATCAGCTGATCGACCAGCTTGCCCGTGCTCTTGTCGTCCTCGGCGAGCGCGACCCGGAGCAGCGTGCGCACCTTGGGGTCCATGGTGGTCTCTTTCAACTGGCGCGGCAGCATTTCGCCCAAGCCTTTGAAACGCGACACGTCGACTTTGCCCTTGCCGTTGAACTCCGATGCCATCAGCTTCGCCTTATGGGCGTCGTCGCGGGCGTAAGCGGTCTTGGCGCCCTGGCTCAAGCGAAACAGCGGCGGCACGGCGAGATAGAGATGGCCGCCTTCGATCAGCCCGCGCATCTCCTGGTAGAAGAAGGTGATGAGCAAGGAGGCGATATGCGCGCCGTCGACATCGGCGTCGGTCATCACCACGACCTTCTCGTAACGGAGATCCTCCTCGCGATAGCGGGTGCCCGTGCCGCAGCCGAGCGCCTGGATGAGATCGCTGAGCAGTTGATTGTCGGCGAGCTTGGTTGAGCTGGCGCTGGCGACGTTGAGAATCTTGCCGCGCAACGGCAGCACCGCCTGGGTCGCCCGGTCTCGCGCCTGCTTGGCCGAGCCTCCCGCGGAGTCGCCCTCGACGATGAAGATCTCGGTGCCTTGCGCGCCGCTCACCGCGCAGTCGGCGAGCTTGCCGGGAAGGCGCAAACGCCGCGTCGCGGTCTGCCGGCCGATCTCCTTTTCCTTGCGGCGGCGTAGCCGCTCCTCCGATCGGTCGACGACCCAGTCAAGCAGCCGGTTGGCTTGCGTCGGATTGCCGGTCAGCCAATGGTCGAAGGCGTCGCGCACGGCATTCTCGACGATCCGGGCAGCCTCGGGGCTCGACAGCCGGTCCTTGGTTTGGCCTTGGAACTCGGGCTCGCGGATGAAGACCGACAGCATGGCGGCGGCGGTTCCGAGCACGTCGTCGGCCGTTACTTGCGCGACGCGCTTATTGCCGGTGAGTTCGCCGTAGCCACGCAGGCTCTTGGTGAGCGCCGAGCGCAAGCCCGCTTCATGCGTTCCGCCGTCGGCGGTCGGTACGGTGTTGCAATAGGAGCTCAAGAAACCGTCGTCGTTGATCCAGGCGATTGCCCATTCGACCGAGCCGGCGCCTTCGATCTTCTCGATGCGGCCGGCGAACACCTCCTTGGTAACCGGCTCCTGACCTTCGATGCGATCGGTGAGAAAGTCCTTCAGCCCACCGGGGAAATGGAACACGGCGCTCTCGGGCGTCTCGGTGTCGCCGGCGAGTAGCGCCTTGGCGCAAGACCATCTGATCTCCACCCCGCGGAACAGATAGGCCTTGGAGCGTGACATGCGGAACAGGCGCGCCGGCTTGAACGCGCACCCTTTGCCGAAGATCTTTGGGTCGGGCTTGAACCGGACGCGCGTGCCGCGGCGGTTTTTGATCGTGCCAAGGCTCTTCAGCGGACTATCGGGCGTGCCGCGTGTATAGGTCTGGCGATAGAGCTTCTGCCCGCGCGCGACCTCGACCTCCATGCTCTCCGACAGCGCATTCGCGACCGAGACGCCGACGCCATGCAAGCCGCCGCTGGTCTCATAGACCTTGGAGTTGAATTTTCCGCCCGCATGCAGCGTGGTCATGATGACTTCGAGCGCGGACTTCTTCTTGAACTTGGGATGCGGATCGACGGGAATGCCGCGGCCATTGTCGGTCACGGTGAGGAACCCATCCTCCTCGAACGTCACGCCAATATGATCGGCATGGCCGGCCACCGCCTCGTCCATGGCATTGTCCAACACCTCGGCGAAGAGGTGGTGCATCGCCTTTTCGTCGGTACCGCCGATATACATGCCGGGACGCCGGCGCACCGGCTCCAGGCCCTCCAGCACCTCGATATCGGCGGCGGTGTAGGCCTCTTCAGAACGGGCAGGGGACCGGCCGCCCGATGCTGGCTTGGCGGCTTTGATTGGCTTCCGCTTCAACTCGTCCTCGAGCTTGGCGAAGAGGTCGCGGGATGAGGCAGCGGCTTTGCGCATGGGTCTTTTCGACACCAACGGCTCCACGAATCTCTAATGCACAGGGAACGCTGTTAGCTCGCACGCAAAGCGGGCTTTTTCAAGAGTTCGCGGTGGGGAGAGGGCCGGGTCAGGCGATTTTGCCGCCGCCGCGCTTGGTGATGGCGAGCACCGAGGGCCGGGGCGGCCGGTCGTCCCTGAAGTCCGGCCAGCGGGTTACCGGGTCCTTGAAGGTCGACGGCCGGCCGAAACCGATCAAGGCCTCTGCACCGTCGGCGCCTGGGTGCTGCACGGCGACGAACAACGTCTCGCCGTCGGGCGTGAAGCAAGGCCCGCACATCTCCGCGCCGATCGGTACGCGGAAGAACAGCTTCGAGGTGCCGCGCAGCTTGCCTTCGGTTTCCAACGAGAACAGCCCGTCGGCGCGGCCGGTGCGCGCCCAGTTATCGCCCTGATCGGTGGCAATCCACAGCCGTCCCTGGTTGTCGACGGCGGCATTGTCCGGACAGACGAACCAGCCGTCCTTCGACGTGGCGGAGTTCCACAGCGCCCCCACCTCGCCGATCTTTGGGTCGCCGCATTGCACCAAGATGTCCCAGGTGAAGCTGTCGGCAGCGTGGTCGCCGCAGGGCGGCGTCATCTCGATGATATGGCCGAAGGCGTTGTTGGCGCGCGGGTTTGCCTTATCCTCCTCCGTCTTCGCGCGATCGGCGTTGTTGGTGAGATTGATATAGACCTTGCCGTTGACCGGGTTGGGCTGCACGTCCTCGGGCCGGTCCATGCGGGTCGCCTCGAGCAGCGAAGCGGCGAGGCGGGCATCGATCAGCACGTCGGCTTGGCTTTTCAGTTTGCCATACGATCCATCCTCGGTGAGCTTTCCGTCGCCGAAGATGAGCGGCATCCATTGCACCGTTCCGTCGTCGCGGAACTTGGCAACCGATAAGGTGCCCCGCGACAGCAATTGCATGTTGGCCGCGCGATCGTTCGGATCGAAACGCCCGGTCGAGACGAAGCGATAGACATATTCGAAGCGAGTATCGTCGCCGCAATAGACGACGATGCGGTCATCCTTGTTGCGCACGGTCTCGGCGCCCTCATGGCAGAAGCGGCCAAGCGCGGTGTGCTTGACGGGGACGGAGTTCGCATCGAACGGATCGATCTCGACGATCCAGCCGAACCGGTTCGGCTCATTCGGCTCGACATCGACATTGAAGCGGTTGATGAACTTGCCCCAGGCCTGCCACATGCCGGGAAGTTTGTAGCGTTCGTAGCTCGCGGCCTGCTTGCCGCCGAGGCCCTTGGGGACCGCGCCGCCCGGAATGCAGTGATCGGTCCAGAAGTAAAAGTGGAAATTCTCTTCGGCGGTCAGATAAGTGCCCCACGGCGTCATGCCGCCGGCGCAATTATTCAACGTACCAATGATGCGGTTGCCGGCAGGATCGGCGCTGGTTTGCAGCCGTTGGTCGCCCGCGGCCGGCCCGTCGACCGTCATCTCGGTGAGGGGACTGATGCGCCGGTTATACGGACTGTCGCGAACCACCCGCCACGCGTCGCCATCACGGACGATCTCCACCACGCTGACGCCATGCGCGGCCATCTCAATATCGACCAGGTCGGCCGTCATGTCCTTGAAGCCGGTCGTGTCCTGGCGTTCCTTCAAGCTCGGGAACATCAGCTCTTCGTTGGTGTATTCGTGATTGACGCAGAGGATGCCATGCCGGCTCGACCCCTCGATCGGAAAATAAGCGATGTAGTCGTTGTTGTAGCCGAACTGCCTGAGCTGCGCGGCGGCGCTCTGCTTGAGCGGATCGAATGGCGGAGAGTCCGGAAACAGCGGGTCACCCCAGCGAAGCAGGGGTGGCCGAGCCCGGTACCCGTCGGCGACATGCTCGGTCAGATCGACGCCGGCCTCGATCTCGTCGAATTCGAAGCTGCCAGTGGGTTCTGTGGTGCTCTGCGAGTCCGCGGCGAAAGCGGCAGGACCGAGCAAGCTGGCCGAGGCCACGACGCCGAGCGTGCCGCGCATCACCTCCCGGCGGTTGTAACGCCGCAAGATGACGTCGCCGATCGTCTCGGCGTCGGCGGGACTGCGGCCGATATCGTCCTCAGCCTCGCAGGCCGCAGCCCGGTTGCGAAATTTATTGGAATTCGCCATATGCCCCAGTGGAAGCTTAGTTTGCGGCCAGCCTACGGGCGGCCAATGACAGATTAACGAAAGCGAACAGTCCGGTGGCGGAACAAACTCCCATTTGCGATTTCGGCTGGAAGGCGCCGTCCTTCACCCTTCCAGCCACTGACGGCAAGACGTACAGCCTTGAGGAGCTCCGCGGCCCGAACGGGACGCTGGTGATGTTCATCTGCAACCACTGTCCTTACGTCAAGGCGGTGATCGACCGCATTGTGCGCGACTGCGACGAATTGCGCCGGCTCGGCATCGGCGCCGTCGCCATCTCTTCCAATGACGTGGCGCATTACCCCGAGGATTCGTTCGACAACATGCGGCGCTTCGCCGAGGCGCATCGCTTCGGCTTTCCCTATCTTTACGACGATAGCCAAGCGGTTGCGCGCGCCTACGACGCGGTCTGCACGCCCGATTTCTTCGGCTTCAACGCCGATCTCGAACTGCAATATCGCGGGCGCCTCGATGCGAGCCGCAAAGAGGCGGCGCCTAGCGGCGTCCGCCGCGATTTGTTTGAGGCGATGCGGCAAATTGCCAGGACCGGCCAAGGCCCGCGCGAGCAGATCCCGTCAATCGGCTGCTCGATCAAGTGGAAGGCCGCCTAGCCGGCGGCCGTTAACCCCCGCTTAAGCCTACCGCTTTCCCGTTTGTTTACGCGCCGCCCCTAAAATTTATCTCAAAGGCGGCGGGGTTTAAGCGTCATGGTGATGCGGTACGCCATGTTGGTGGCGGTGGCGGCGGCTTCGGTCTGGGCGCTCTTCGATGTGAGCGCGTCCCAGGCGCCGATGCTGCTGGTGGATGCCGGCTATACCGCGGCTGCCCCAACGGGGGCCGAAAGCAACATCGCCTTTTGGCTGTTGGCCTCGATCGCCACGCTCATCACGCTCTCGCTGTTTCGCTTTGTGCTGTTCGGACTGCCGTCGATGGTCGACGGCTGGTTCCAGGAGCACAAGTCTTGGATCTACACGCTGATCGGCGGCGGAGCGCTCTATGCGGTGTTCTATTTGATGTAAGCGGGCTCGATACGAAATCTGTTTTGGGGGAGCCTGGCGGGAACCTTACTGCCGCGACGACGGGGGACGCGGAGAAGGTTCGGCAGGCCGGGCCAAAGTGGGGCGGCCGCGCCAAACGCGGCCGCCCCATTCTTTTCGGCGCGTCGTCAGACGCTGTAATACATGTCGAACTCGATCGGGTGGGGCATCATCTCGAACCGCTCCACCTCTTCCATCTTCAGCTCGAGATAGGCGTCGATCGCGTCGTCGGTGAACACGTTGCCCTTCTTCAGGAAGGCGCGATCCTTGTCGAGCTCCTCGCAGGCCTGGCGCAGCGAGCCGCACACGGTCGGCACCTTCTCCAGCTCCTCCGGCGGCAGGTCGTAGAGGTTCTTGTCGATCGGGCTGCCCGGATTGAGCTTGTTCTCGATGCCGTCGAGCCCCGCCATCAGCATGGCGGCGAAGGCGAGATAAGGATTGGCGGCGGGATCGGGAAAGCGCACCTCGACGCGCTTCGCCTTTGGCCCCGAGCCGAGCGGAATGCGGCATGACGCCGAGCGGTTGCGCGAGGAATAAGCGAGCAGCACCGGTGCCTCGTAGCCCGGCACCAGACGCTTGTAGGAGTTGGTGGTCGGGTTGGTGAAGGCGTTGAGCGCTTTGGCATGCTTCAGGATGCCGGCGATGTAATGCAGCGCGGTATCCGACAAATCGGCGTATTTGTCGCCGGCGAACACCGGCTTGCCGTCTTTCCAGATCGACTGGTGGGTGTGCATGCCCGAGCCGTTATCGCCAAACACCGGCTTCGGCATGAAGCAGGCCGTCTTGCCGTAGGCTTGCGCCACCATGTGGATCACATATTTGTAGATCTGCATGGCGTCGGCGGTCTGCACCAGCGGACCGAACTTGATGCCGAGCTCGTGCTGCGCCGCGCCCACCTCGTGGTGGTGCTTCTCGGTGGGGACCCCCATGTCGGCCATCACCGACAGCATCTCCGAGCGGAGATCTTGCGCGGAGTTCGATCGGCGGCACCGGGAAATAGCCGCCTTTGGTACGCGGGCGGTGACCCAGATTGCCCATCTCATATTCGGTGTCGGTGTTGGTCGGCAGCTCGATCGAGTCGATCTTGTAGCCGCAATTGAAGGGCGTGGCGGCAAAGCGCACGTCGTCGAACACGAAGAACTCGGCCTCGGGCCCGAACGTGGCGGTGTCGCCGACGCCGGTCTGCCGCATATAGGCTTGGGCCTTGCCGGCGATTGAGCGCGGGTCGCGCTCATAGGGCTCGTTGGTCAAGGGCTCGAGCACGTCGCAGAACACCGCCAGCGTGCTCTGGGCGAAAAACGGATCGATCACCGCCGAGGCAGGGTCCGGCATTAGCTTCATGTCCAACTCGTTGATCACCTTCCAACCGGCAATCGAGGAACCGTCGAACATGATGCCTTCGGCAAAGGCCTCTTCGTCCATCAGCTTGGAGTCCATGGTCACGTGCTGCATCTTGCCGCGCGGGTCGGTGAAGCGCAGGTCCACGAACTTGATATCGTCGTCCTTGATCTTCTTCGTCACACTCTTAGCGTCTGCCATCGTACTCCCCTGTCATTGGCATTGATCAATGCCGCCTTTCCTTGTTTCGCAGCGGACTGTTCGCTCCGGTCCGCCGCGCGTCTCCTTTTAGCGCGCCATTTAGATGGCGTCGTTGCCTGTTTCGCCTGTCCGGATGCGCACGGCTTCTTCGACATTCGACACGAAAATTTTTCCGTCGCCAATGCGGCCCGTCTTCGCGGAGGAGATGATCGCCTCAATCGCCTTCTCCACCATGCTGTCGCCGAGCACCAGCTCCAGCTTCACCTTGGGCAGGAAGTCGACGACATATTCCGCGCCGCGATAGAGCTCCGTATGGCCCTTCTGGCGTCCGAAGCCCTTGGCCTCGGTCACCGTGATGCCCTGGAGCCCGATCTCCTGAAGCGCCTCCTTCACCTCGTCGAGCTTGAATGGCTTGATGATCGCTTCGATTTTTTTCATTGTCTCGCTGCACCTCCCATGGACGCAAACAAGCGCTGAGCCGCGCGCTCCCGTCCGTTGTCCTGAATGACTGTGGCCCAGCCAAAGCACGCCCTATGCCAATCTTCCAGATGCAAGTTTCTGCCCTTAATTCAGCCTGTTATTGGGGGAACTGCAAAAGCTTGCGGCGTTCGCCTTGGCATGGCTGCGCAACTTACAGGCATGCTGCATAAGAATTAAGCAGAATCGTCAGGCAGTGTTCGTGTGCTTATAGGAATAGCCAGATCATGGACGCAGAATCGATGATCGAGCTTCTGACCGCCGAGGAGATGGGTCGCGCCGACGTGCTCGCCATCGCGAGCGGCGTGGCAGGGGCGACGCTCATGGAGCATGCGGGCCGCGCCGTGGCCGATACGGTCGCCAAGCGTTTCCCCGATGCGGAGAGCGTCGTCGTCCTGTGCGGTCCCGGCAATAATGGCGGCGACGGCTTCGTTGCCGCGCGCCATCTGATGGAGCGAGGCTACAAAGTCATGCTCGGCTTCGACGGTGACGTGGGCCGGTTCCCCAACGACGCCGCCGCGATGGCCAAGCGCTTCACCGGACGTATCGAGCCTCTCTCTCCCGACCTCCTCACCGGCGCCGGGGTGGTGGTCGATGCGCTGTTCGGCGCGGGCCTCGCGCGGCCTATCGAAGGCAAGCTCGCCACGCTAATCGGCTGCGTCAACGCCTCGGCTATTCCCGTCGTTGCGGTCGACATTCCGAGCGGTATCGACGGCACCACGGGAGAGGTGAGGGGTGTGGCGATCGACGCCGTGGCCACCGTGACCTTCTTCCGCCTTAAGCCGGGCCATCTGCTCTTGCCTGGCCGTATCCATTGCGGAGAAGTCGAACTCGCCGATATCGGCATTCCCGCGAGCGTCCTCGCTGAGATCGCGCCCAACGCGTTCGCCAACGCGCCCGCGCTCTGGCTCGGGCAATTTCCCTGGCCAAGGGAGGAGAGCCATAAATATGCGCGTGGCCACGCGGTCGTAGTGTCGGGTCCGGTCTATAGCACCGGCGCGGCGCGGCTCGCCGCGCGTGGCGCGCTCAGGGCCGGCGCTGGGCTCGTAACCGTCGCCTCGCCACGGGATGCGCTTAAAGTGAACGCCGCCCAACTCACCGCCATCATGGTGCGCGAGGCGGACGATGCCCGCGGGCTCAGGGCTCTGTTGGCCGACAAGCGCAAGAATGCCGTGCTGATCGGACCAGGTGTCGGGGTCGGAGAACGTACCAAGGAGATGGTCTTCGCGGCGCTCAACTCCGGCGCCGCCATCGTGCTCGACGCGGATGCGATTACCTCGTTCGGCGAGGCCCCTGAATCGCTGTTTGCCAGGATCGGCTCGCGCGCTGCCCCGGTCGTGCTCACACCGCATGACGGAGAATTCGTCCGCCTGTTCGGCGACCTCGTCTCGGTGCCGAAGCTCGAGCGGGCGCGCCGGGCCGCTGTTCGCTCTGGCGCGATCCTGGTATTGAAAGGCGCCGACACCGTTGTCGCCGCGCCTGACGGGACGGCCTCGATCAACGCCACCACCAGCCCCTGGCTTGCCACTGCCGGCAGCGGCGATGTGCTTGGCGGCATGGTTCTCGGACTACTCGCGCAAGGCATGCCGGGCTTTTTGGCGGCAGGCGCCGCGGTCTGGCTCCACGGCGCCGCGGCCTTAGCCTTTGGCCCCGGTCTGATCGCCGAGGATCTGCCCGAGATGCTGCCTTCCGTGCTGCGTGCCCTGGCGGCATCCGGAGAGGCGGCGACAGGCGGCTCGCAGCAAAAATCCTGAGGGGCTTGGCGTCGCGCGCAAAATGGGCGAAATAGGCTAACCACCAAGCCGAAAGCGACCCTTTGTTGACATACTCCCGCCTTATGGGAGACATGGGAAAAGGGGCTTTGAGGGAAGGCCTGCCGTATCGTGGCCAAGCACGCTTCACGACATGACTTTGGTTTGCTGCTCGCGGTCCTTTTCGTTATCGCGACCGGGGCGACAGCTCATGCGGAGGACAAGACGCTTTTGCGCGCGCGGGAGGGCGCCGCGGCGCTCATGCGCGGTCAATATGACAAAGCGATCGCCGCCTACGACGAGGCGCTCACCGCGCCCGAGATCGCCGACTTCATCAAGGCAAACATCTATAGTGATCGCGGCGTCGCCAAATGGCGGATGAATCAGACCAAGGATGCGATCGAGGATTTCAACACCTCAATCCAGCTCTCCGCCGAAAACGCCATCGTCTACAACAATCGCGGCAATGCGCTGATGGACCTTGGCCATCCTGACGAGGCGGTGAAGGATTTCGACCGGGCGATTGCGCTCTCCGCCAGTTACGGCGCCGCCTACAACAACCGCGGCAATGCGCACGTTGCGCTCGGTCAATTCGGTGCCGCCTTCCAGGATTTCCGCAAGGCGGTCGAGCTGATGCCGCAAAGCGCCGTGCCGTTCAACGGTCGCGGCATGGCGCATGAAGAGCTCAAGCGCCATCACGCTGCCGTCCGCGATCTGACCCGCGCCATTAACATCGATCCAAAATATGTCGCGGCCTATCAGCACCGCGCCGACGCCTATCTCGCGCTCGGCATGTATCGCGATGCCGTCGCCGACGCCACGCAGGTGCTGACCTTGCAGCCCGACGTGCCGCTTCCCGGCGTGTTGCTACTGCGTGCCCGCGCCAATGAAGGCGACAAGAAGTTCAATGCAGCCTTGGACGATCTCAACAAAGCGATCGAGGCAAAGCCAGATCTCGTCGACGCCTATATCGAGCGCGGCATCGTGTTCGCGCAGGCGCGCCGTCTCGACGATGCGATGGGCGATCTCACCCGCGCTATCGAACTCGATCCGCAAAATGCCAAGGCCTACGCCATGCGCGCGTCGGTGAAACTCCAGGCGGCCCCCAATGTGACGTCCAATCCCGAGGGAAACGCCCAGGCGAACGATGATGCGCTGAACGACGTCAATCAGGCTCTCCTGCTCGCGGCGAACGATCCGACCGCCTTGCGCATCCGGGGCAATGTCTACGAGGCGCTGAACCGCACCGACGAGGGAATCGCCGACTACAAGACGGCGCTCGCGCAGGATCCGTTTCAGACCGAGAGCCGGGAGGCGCTGGTACGCCTTGGCCAAGAGGTGCCGCCCGAGCAGGGACAACCCTTGGGTGAGGAGGTCGCGGGCTGGGTGATCAACGAGCCGCAACCGGGTCGCTACGTCGCCAGCAATGCGAAATATCCCGCGCTCAAGCCGGAGCTTGAGATGTACGGGTCGGGCAAGCCGAAGATCCTGGAGTGGAAGCTGTTGAAGGACGCGTTGACCGGTATCGGACTTCTGAAATATTACGCGGGCGATTTCGGCGACGGTCAGGATTCGAACCTTGAATACGTCGCCATCGTCGATACGCGGGCGAACAAGGTCGTCTCCGTCGAGCCGCATGCCTGGGGCGACGCGCCCGCGCAGTGGAACTGGCAGGCCGTCTCGGTGGTCGTCACCGATCCCGACGGCAACAAGAACGAGGTTCAGCTGCGCAAAGTGCGGCAGAAAGCGCCCGCCGCCCGCGACGACTTTTGGGGCTTTGATCGGCAGGATTCCACGCCGCCTGAAAGCCGGCGCGCGGCGCGCCGCGGCGCGGGTCAACCTTCGGGTGGTGGCGGCGGTGGCGGTGGTGGCGGCGGCATGTTCGGCTGGCTGTTCCATTGACCCTGTTCCTCGCCAGCGTGCGCGACGTAGAGGAAGCCGAATTGGCGCTTGGCGCCGGCGCCGACATCGTCGATCTGAAGGATCCCGGCCAAGGGGCGCTCGGCGCACTCACCCCTGAGACCATCGCCGCCTGCGTCAAGCGCATCGCGGGCCGCGCCCCCGTCAGCGCCACCATTGGCGATCTCACCCTCGAAGGCGACGGCGTCCGCGCCGCCATCCGCAACACCGCCGCGCTCGGCGTCGATTACGTCAAGCTCGGCATCTTCCCCGGCGGCAATGCGCAACGCGGCCTCAAGCGGCTTTCGGGCGATACCGGCAAGCTTCGCGTGATCCTGGTGCTGTTCGCCGACGCCATGCCCGAATTCGACGCCATCGCGCTCGCCGCCAGGATCGGTGCGCACGGCGTGATGTTCGACACGATGGGCAAGCGCGCCGGATCTTTGCCGGAGCACATGTCGTATATGGGCCTCGCCGACTGCATCGCCGCCGCCAAGGCGGAAGGGCTGGTGGTTGGCCTGGCCGGCTCGCTGCAAGCGCGCCACGTGCCAAGCCTGATCGCGCTGCAGCCCGATCTGCTCGGCTTTCGCGGCGCGCTCTGCCAGGACGGCGATCGCTCCAAGCCCCTCGATCCGGACCAACTCGCGGCCATTAGGGCCCTGATCCCGGAACGGCCGCGCATTTTCCATGAGCCGAACGAGGCTGAGCGCATCCCCCAGGCGTTATGCTAGGGATGACGGCGATTGCCGTCGGGTAACGGAGTCCTGGATCATGGAAGAGCGCGCGCGGCGGACCGCGAAGCTCGTGCGGAGCGAGCCCAAGACGCTCGATCGCGTCTTCATGCACGACCTCGTGCTCGACGTCGAGATCGGCGTCTACACCAACGAAAAGGGTGTCACCCAGCGCGTGCGCTTCTCGGTCGATGTCGATGTGCTGCCCGCGCCCGCAGCGATCGACGACGATATTCACCGCGCCTTCGACTACGACACCATCATCAAGGGCATCAAGGGCATCGTCGCCCGCGGCCACATCAACCTGGTCGAGACCTTGGCCGAGGAGGTTGCGAGCCATTGCCTTGCCCATCCCCGCGCGGCCTCGGTCAAGGTGACAATCGAGAAGCTCGACAAGGAGCCGGGCGCGGTCGGCGTCGAGATCGTGCGCGCCAAGGGGAGCGCCTGACCATGTCGGGCCGATCCTTGCGCGCGACCGCCAATCCCGCGCCCGCCGCGAGCCCGGCGCGCCCCATCGTCGTCAAGCTCGGCGGCAGCGTCGTCCGCTCGGGCGAGCTTGCCGCCTGGCTCGATGCCATCGCCGGCGCGCGCGTTCCCATCGTCGTCGTGCCGGGAGGCGGCGCGTTGGCCGACGAAGTGCGTGCCTGCCAGTCGCGGCTCGGCTTCGGCGATGCCGCCGCCCACCGCATGGCGCTGCTCGCCATGGATCAGCTCGCCTGGGCGGTGGCCGGGTTGCGGCGCGGTTTCACCGTGGGCGCCAGCGAAGCCGAGCTGCGCGATGCGCTCGACGCCGGCAGCGTGGCGGTCTGGGCGCCTTACGCCGCGATTGCCGGACGCGCCGACATCGAGAGCTCCTGGCGGCTCACCTCCGACAGCCTCGCGCTCTGGCTCGCCGCCCGAATTGGCGCCGCGCGCTGCTATCTGATCAAGTCGATCGCCCGCCCCAAGGCGTCGCAAGGCTCGAGCGCGCAACAGCTCGCGCGCGACGGCGTGGTGGACGAGGCCTTTGCCGACTTGCTGGCGGAGACCGGCACGCCGACGGTTCTGCTTGGCCGCGGCGATCAGGACTCGTTCGTGGCGGCCGCCGCGCAAGGCCAACCCTGCGGCGCCGAGATCGCTTAAGCCACCTCCACTTGTCATTGCCCGGCTTGACCGGGCAATCCAGTAACCCCTGCGCCGGTTTGGTAACGAAGTCCGGCGATTACTGGATTCCCGCGTTCGCGGGAATGACGCCGCGTGAAGGGCGGGCTAGAAGACTCCCGAAACGAGAGCATCATGCCTGAAAGCATCCTGTTCCTGACTGGACATCTGGCGCGGCCGCGGCTCGAGGCCGTGCTCGAGGCCATGCATGCCGGCTTCGACTGGAAGGTGCTGGATATCGGCGTCAAGGTTGCGGCGCTGATGACCGAGGAGATCATCGCCCGGCGCCTGCCGAAGCCGGTCGAGGCCGACAAGATCCTGCTGCCCGGCCGCTGCCGCGCCGATCTCGACCGCTTAAGCAAGAGCTTCGGCGTGCCGTTCTTGCGCGGGCCCGACGAGCTGAAGGACATTCCCATTTTTTTCGGCCGGGCGCGGAAGGCCGCCGACATGACCAAATACGACATCCAGATCTTCGCCGAGATCGTCGATGCGTCCGCGCTTCCCGTCGAGGCGATCCTGAAGCGCGCGCGGGACTACGTGCAGAAGGGCGCCAACGTGATCGATCTCGGCTGCCTGCCCGATACGCCGTTTCCGCATCTGGAGGCGACCGTCGGCGCGCTTAAGGAGAAGGGCTACAGAGTGAGCGTCAACTCGGCCGATCCCGACGAGCTGTTGCGCGGCGGCAAGGCGGGCGCCGATTTCCTGCTGAGCCTCAACGAGGCGACGCTTCACATCGCCGACCAAGTCAACTCCATCCCGGTGCTGATCCCCAAGGAGCATGGCGATCTAGCCTCGCTCTATCGCGCCATGGATGCGCTCGACGCCAAGGGAAAGACATATCTGGTCGATCCGGTGCTCGATCCGATCAATTTCGGCTTCACGCAGTCGCTGGAGCGCTACGCGCAAGTGCGGCGCGAGCGCCCCGATGCCGAGATGCTGATGGGCACCGGCAATCTCACCGAGCTGACCGACGCCGATACCACCGGCATCACCGCCATCTTGTTGGGGATCGCCTCCGAGCTCGAGATCAAGAATGTGCTGGTGGTGCAGGTGAGCCCGCATACCCGCCGCACCGTCGAGGAGCACGATCTGGCGCGGCGCATCATGTATGCCTCACGCGCGGAGCACGAGTTGCCGAAGGACTACGCCGACGGGCTGCTGGCGCTGCATTCCCGCAGCCCATTTCCGCAAACCTCCGAGGAGATCGAGGAAGCCGCGCGCGCGGTGCGCGACAAGAATTTCCGCATCGAGATCGCCGAGGACGGCATCCATGTCTATAACCGAGACGGCCATCATGTGGCGCAAGAAGCCTTCGCGCTCTACGACAGGCTCGGCGTGGACAAAGATGGGCCGCATGCGTTCTATCTCGGGGCGGAGCTGGCGCGGGCGGAGATCGCCTGGCGGCTCGGCAAGCGCTACGCGCAAGATGAGCCGCTGGATTGGGGCGTCGCCGCCGACGCGCCCGCCGACGACAAGACGCGGCTGAAAGCGGCCGGCCATACGCTGGTCGCCAAGAACAAACGCGAAGCCTCCTGAGCTGCTGCCGAGTGATACCGCCATGCCCATGATCCGCGAATGCATCGTCACCACCCTCAACGCGGAGGGGAGGGTGCATATCGCCCCACTCGGGCTGATCGTCGAGGAGGGCGGTTTCGTCATCGCCCCGTTCCGCCCCTCGACCACGCTAGACAATCTGCGCGCCACCCCCTTCGCGGTCGCCAATTTCACCGACGACGTGCTGGTGTTCGCCGGCTGTCTGACAGGGAACAAGGAATGGCCGACACGGAGCGCGACGCACGTGCCCGGCGCGGTGCTGGAAGGCGCGCTCAGCCATGTCGAGCTCGCCGTCGACCATGTCGAAGAGGACGAGCAACGGCCGCGCTTTCATTGCCGCGTGGTGCACGAAGCGAGCCATGCGCCGTTCAAGGGCTTCAACCGCGCGCAAGCCGCGGTGATCGAGGCGGCGATCCTCGCCAGCCGCCTGCAGATGCTGCCGCGCGAGAAGATCGAGCGCGAGCTCGGCTATTTGCAGATCGCGGTGGAGAAGACGGCGGGACCGCGCGAGCACGAGGCTTGGCGTCTGCTTGTCGAGAAGATCGAGGATCACTACAAGCACGCACCCCAGCCCTCCGGCTGAAGCCCGCGTCGCCGACACCCAGCCCCCACCGAACAAACCTAAGGAGCGAGGGCCATGAGCCCGATCAAGCACGTGACCGGTACCGCCTTCGTCGTGGCCGAGTTCCGCGCGCGCGAGAATGACGAACCGCATCCGCTCTATGTCGATAACATCGTGCCGATCTTTCTCGACGCCAGAACGAGGCAGGCGGCCGACGCGATCTCGGCGGACTTCGCCCCGGCGGCAATGAACGTCAGGCTGAGGACGCGCTATTTCGACGATAGGCTCGACCAACAGCTCGCCAATGGCTGCCGCCAAGTCGTCATTCTCGGCGCCGGTCTCGACACGCGTCCCCAACGCAAGCGGTCGCCGGGCGTCGCCTATTTCGAGATCGACGATGCGGGCACGCTCGACTTCAAGCGCCAGCGGCTCGCCGAATGCGGTATGGACGCGCCAGTCACCTTCATCGCCGGCAACTATGTCGCCTCCGGCGTGCTGAAGCTGCTCGAGGCCAGTGGCTTCGACCCTGGCCTGCCGTCCCTTTTTATCTGGGAGGGCAATACGATGTATTTGACCGAGGCCGATGCGCTGAAAGTCTTGCGCGACCTCAGGCAGCGCGTGCCCGCCTTCAGCATCGCCTTCGATTACATGGACAAGGCGGTGGTGGCGAAGACCACTGGCGAGATGGGGGCCACGGTGTTCGTGGAGCGCTTCCCGAGATGGGCGCGCCCTGGCATTATGGCATCGACGACCTGAACGCGGTCGCTGCCGCGACCGGCCTGACCATCGCCGACGCCACCACCGTCGCCGAGCTGCACCGGAAATTTCGGCCCGGCTGGCCGCTGGAATCGATCGTCTACGACCATTACAGCCTCTGCACGCTGGCCCGGTGACGGATGGCAAAGGCGTTTGCCGTCAAGGCCCGCGACCGGGTACGCTCGGTACGCTAGCCACTGCCGCGCCGCCTTCTGGGAGGAAGGTGCGACGATGAGCAAACATCTCCGCCTTTATTATGCGCTGTGCTGTGTGGCGCTGCTGGCGCTCGGTGCCTCCGGCGCTGTCGCCGCACCGACCGACGCGACCGAGGGCAAGGCGTTGCTCGAAAAGAATTGCGGCCGTTGCCATGCCCTCGAAGCCACTGGCACGAGCCCATTGCCGCAAGCGCCGCCCTTGCGCGAGGTCTATCTCAAATACCCCATCGATCAGTTGGAGGAGGGGTTCGCCGAGGGCATGGGCTCGCGCCACCGCGACATGCCGCAAATCCAATTTACCGACGATCAGGTCGCCGCCATCCTCAATTATCTCGGCGGCATCACCGGCGTCGATCCATCCAGCCGCGAGCGGGTTACCATCCCGGGCGAGACGCCACCTTAAGCCATGGCGGCCCGACCGACGTCACCCTGAGACCGCGCGCATGCAGCTGCAATCGATCGATTGGGTGGTCGTTGCGGTCTACGCCATCGTCACGCTCGTCATCGGCCTGATCTACACCAAGCGTGCCGGCCGTAATCTCGAGCAATATTTCTTGTCGGGTCGCAAGTTGCCGTGGTGGCTGCTCGGTACCTCGATGGTGGCGACCACCTTTTCGACCGACACCCCGAATTTGGTGACGGACCTCGTGCGGACCGGCGGCGTCAGTCTGAATTGGTTGTGGTGGTCCTTTCTCATCACCGGGATGTTGACGGTCTTCTTTTACGCCAAGCTCTGGCGCCGGTCGGGCGCCCTGACCGACATCAATTTCTATGAGATGCGCTATTCGGGGGCGCCGGCCGCTTTCCTGCGCGGCTTCCGCGCGATCTATCTCGGCGTCTTCTTCAATGTGATGATCATGGCGACCGTCACCCTCGCCGCGATCAAGATTGCCGGGGTGTTGCTCGGTCTCGACGCCTACCGAACCGTCGCGCTCGCGGCGCTCGTCACCGCGGTCTACTCGACCACCGCCGGATTGTGGGGCGTGGTCGTGACCGATCTGCTGCTGTTTGTCCTGGCCATGATCGGCTCGATCGCCGCCGCATACTATGCCGTCACCCAGCCGAGCGTCGGCGGCCTTGCAGGGCTGTTTTCCAATCCGCTCGTCAAGGACAAGCTTTCGCTGCTGCCGGATTTCTCCGACCGCGCCGCGGTGGTCGCGGTCCTGATCGTGCCGCTCGCCGTGCAGTGGTGGAGCACGTGGTACCCGGGGTCGGAGCCCGGCGGCGGCGGTTATATGGCGCAGCGCATGCTGGCCGCGCGCAACGAGAAACAGGCGGTGGCGGCGACGCTATGGTTCAACATTGCCCACTACGCCGTGCGGCCGTGGCCGTGGATCCTGGTGGCCCTGGCCTCGCTCGTCGTCTATCCGGAACTCGCCGATCTCCGTGCGCGCCTTCCTTATGTGGACCCCTCGATCATCGGCCACGATCTCGCATATCCGGCCATGCTCGTGTTCGTGCCGCACGGACTGCTCGGGCTGGTCGTGGCGTCGCTGGCGGCGGCCTATATGTCGACCATCAGCACTCACCTCAACTGGGGCGCGTCCTACATCGTTGACGACGTCTATCGCCGCTTCATCCGGCCTGACGCCTCGCAAGCGCATTATGTGAATGTCGGCAGGGTGGTGACCTTCGGCTTGATGATCCTCGCCGCGCTGGTCGCGCTATGCCTCGACCACGCCATGCAGGCGTTTCAGATCTTGTTGCAAATCGGCGCCGGCACGGGGCTCATTTTCCTGCTGCGCTGGTACTGGTGGCGCATCAATGCCTGGGGCGAGATCGCGGCGATGGTGATCTCATTCCTGCTGGCGGTGTACCTGCATTTCGGTCACACCCGGCTCGGCTTTGCGCCGCTCGATCCGAGCGCCGCGCTGGTGATCGGCGTGACCGTGACGACCTTAGGCTGGTTGGCGGTGACCCTGCTGACGCCGCCAACCGACCGCGACGTGCTGCAATCGTTTTATGACCGCATCCGCCCTTATCCCGCAGGATGGCGGCGCGCCGTCGATACCAGCGGCAGGACAGACATTGGCGACGATCTCGCCGCGTCATGCCTCGCCTGGTTCCTGGGCTGCGTCGGCGTCTACGCGACCCTGTTTGCAACGGGATATCTGCTCTACGGCCGCCGCGAGATCGGTCTCGTCTGCGCCGCCGTGGCAATCGCCTCCGCTTACGGCTTGAAGCGCATCATTCACAAAGTGGCCTGACGGCTACCCTTGCGGCTAGCGTGGCCCGAGATATGGATTGTTGTAGCGCGCATCGACGCAACGCTCGCCGTCCCAGTACCTGTATTCGCCACAGCTCACCGGACGAGCGGGCACGATGGCGATGATGGGAGGCGTCTCGCCGGGGACCGTGACGTCGACGTCCACGTCGACATCCGGCGCAGCATTGGGGAGCACCAGAACCGGAGGAGGGCAGCCATAGCGGCGGCAATACCGCTTCGAATACCCTGCCTCCTCAACCAGCGCCGGCGCAACGGCCGCCGAGGAGACCGAGGGAAACGATCCAGCGGCCGCGACATGGGATGTGAGGCCAAGTCCGAGACCGGTGCCGACGAGAACCGCTACAAGCGTGAGACCCTGATGCATGCACTTCTCCCCATTCCATTGGCGCCTTGTTGACGCGTGAAAATTGACGGAACCATGGCTCGGCTGAAACAAAGCTTGGTTGGTCGCGTGCTGTCCTAAGTGTTACAGTTTTACCGCTGCGACAATGCTGAAACGATCCTGGGGGTTAGGACGTTCTTTCTTGTAAACAGGAGGTCAAAATGTCCAACATCTTCGGCTCAAACTCAGGCTCGGCGGTTCCCGGCGGCAATCTCACCAAACCTCTCGTCATTGCACTTCTAGCGCTGCTCGCCTCGCGTTACATGAGCGGCGGCCAGAAGCAATCGGCTCCCGACGCATCCCGGACTCCGGAAGCTCTCCCGCCGGGCTCGGCGCAAGATGCGGGCCCCGGCAGCGTGCTCGACGGTCTCGGCGGCCTGATCGACCAGTTCCAGAAAAAGGGATTGGGCGACGTGGTCGATTCTTGGGTCAATCGCGGCGCCAACAAGAACGTCGCTCCCGATCAAGTGTCAGGCGCGCTCGGCCGCGATGTCGTCGATCAGCTTTCGCTGCGGACCGGCCTCTCGCGCGACCAGGTCGTGAACGAACTGGCCCGCATGCTGCCGAATGTCGTGGATAAGCTGACCCCCGACGGCAGACTGCCGACCCAGCAGGAAATAATGCGGCTAATGTCGTAGCCGCATATCGTCCCTCACCGAGTTCAGCAAAGAAAGGGTCCTCCATGGGGATCATTGCCTGGATTGTGTTGGGTCTGATCGCGGGCTTCATCGCCAGCAAGATCTATGTCGGCTCCGGCCAGGGCTTGTTGCTCGACATCGTGCTCGGCATTGTCGGCGCGGTGGTTGGCGGCTATCTCTTCTCCGCGCTCGGCTCCACGGGCATTACTGGCTTCAATATCTGGAGCATGATCGTCGCCATCATCGGCGCCGTCATCGTCCTGTGGCTGTATCATATGATTACGGCCCGCGGATAATCCGAACCGGGAGGTGAGCGCGCATAGTGCTCACCTCTCTTTTCCTTCTGAATTACCCAGCTCGCGTCCGGCGAGCAGACCGACCGCGACCGCCGGTGCGCACGTCGCCGCCATGGCGCGCGCGTCCGGCGCGCAATCGATCAACTCGGCAAAATCGTAATAGGGACGGGCAAGCCGCTGGGCGAGCTGCTCGGCGATGAAGCGCCCGCAACCGGCGCCGATCAGCGGCGCATCGGCCGCGATCGCCTCGCGCCCAACCACCGTGCGCGCGGCCTCCTCGATCTCCGCGACCTGACAGTCGGCAAAATGCCGCGCGAGATCGGCGAAGGCGAGCAGCCCCGCCTCGTTCGCGTCGCGTCCCAGCATGCGGGCAAGCCGCGCCGCGCTCGCCTCGATGCTTTTGCCGGCAAGATCGGGGGCCGGGTAGGGGTCGGCATCGGCCGGAAGCTCCCCCATCAGGCGCCAGACATCGGCCATGGTGGCGAAGCGCTCGGCGGCGATGCGTTGCCTGCGGCCCTTGAACGGCGCGCTCCGCGCCACCGCCATCACCGGCGTGCGCACCACCCCGGTATAGACCAGCTCGCTCTCGGCCAGCCGCTCGCCGTCCGCATAGCCCCCTGCAGCCACGGCGCCGTCCTTGAGCGGAACGATATCCGTCGTGGTGCTTCCGACATCGATCAGTAGGGCGTCGGGCAGAATCTGCGCGATCAGTGCGGCGCTCGCGTGCCAATTGGCGGAGGCCACGTCCGGTGCGCGCTCGACCGCGCGGATGCAATCGAGCAAGCCGGACCGGCCGCCGTAGAACAGCGCGTCTCCGTCCGTGGCTTCGCGCATCATCTCGACCAGATAGGCGACGCCCTCGGCCCGGTCGGCGAACACGTCCGACAGCTCGCCCGTCATGGTGACGGCGTGCGCCGCATGCGGCGGGCATAGGGGCAGCGCTTCCTCGAGCGCTGCGTCGAACTTGCTCACGTCTTGGCGGAGCGGGCAGGAGATTTGCGCCACATGCTCCACCCGCCCCCCCGCGATGCGGGCAAGCTTCAGATTGGCGCCACCCAGATCCCAACCCATCACCGTCGGCATTTTGTCCTCTTCGCACACCCCCGCCGGGGCTTGTCCCGGGCATCCACGGGCCTCATCTAATGCGAAGTCAAGACGGCGTGGACGCCCGGCCTAAAGCCCGGCATGAGAACCGCATCAAGGCGAGGTGACCTGCAAATGGACGCTACCAACGGCTTCACCGTGATCCCGGCGCTCGATCTGAAGCAGGATGCGGTCGTTCACGCCAAATCCGGCAACCGCGCCGACTATCGCCCCGTCGAGAGCCCGTATGGCGCGGCCGACGATCCCTTCGCCATCGCGCGCGGCCTGTTGAGCCACACCGCCTCACCGTCGCTCTATATCGCCGACCTCGACGCCATCGCCGGGGTCGGCAATCATTTCGAGCTGGTGCGCGGGCTGAGCTATGCGCTGCCCGACACCACGCTGTGGATCGATGCCGGCTTCTCCGACGTCGCCGATTGCGCTTTCTGGCTGCCGCTCGGGGCGACGCTGGTGATCGGCAGCGAGAGCCTCGCCCGCGCCGAAGACTGGCGCGAGATTCACGCGGCGTTCGGCGAAAGCGTTGTCCTCTCGCTCGATTTCGATGGCGGTGGACGCAAAGGCCCAGACGCGCTGTTCGACGACCCCTCGCTATGGCCGCGGCGGATCATCGCCATGGATCTAAGCCGGGTTGGCACCGATCGAGGCCCCGACACCGATGGGATCAAGTCGCTGGTCGGCATGGCGCAGGGCCGCGGCATCTTCGCCGCCGGAGGCATCAGGGACGCGCGCGATCTCGCGGCGGTCGCCGATTTGCGGGCGCATGGGGCGCTGCTGGCCACGGCCCTGCACCGCAATGCCGTCACCCAAAAAGAGATCGCCGCCCTCTCGCGAGAGCGGCGATCTTAGCTTCGAGCGCTCGCGCGCCCATTCGTCAGAAACCCAGCTTTTGGAGCCACCGCCGAATCGGGCCCGGACCACCTGATTGACCGGGTTCCCCCCGACCTGGGGGTTCTCCCTTTCAACCAGCCGCGAACGGGTGGTGGGCGGCGTCCTTCTTCGCGGTGACCTCGGCGGCCTTCGGCTCGCCTTTGACGGCGCGGGCGAGGGCTTCCTTGGTGGCGCGATAGTTGAAGTCCTGGATCTTCTTGTCGTCCTTGGCTTCCCAATGGATGAACACGCCGACGCAGACATAGAGATCGTCAGCCTCGTTGGCGGGGATCACGCCTTCGGCGACGGAATCGGCCACGGCCTTAGCCACGGCATATTGCGCCGGTCCGAACATCTGCACGGCCTGGCGTGCATCCTTGATGGTGACCTTGTTGTACAGGATCGTTGCGGGTTTACAGAGCAGGTTGGGGGCAATCACCGCGAGCAGGGTGGTGAAGCCATCCTTGTTGTTGGTCAGCGCATTGCAGAACGCCTGTTCGACGGCGCTGCCACGCGGACCGATAAGCAAATCGATATGAGCTACTTCGTTACCGTCACCGACGAGCAACTCGCCGACACCGACTCCACTGATTTTGGGCATGAAACCCCCTCCCTAATTGGGCTGATACTAAGTATTGGCTAGCGGGCGCTGGCGGTGCTGCCACCGAACGCACACCGACAGGAGGTGCTTTGGCTAAGCATCTCCGTTCGCAACTCCTGGTTAGAGCTCCGCGGGGAGAAGATAAGCCGGGGGCTGAGAGATCGGCAAGTCGATTGTTCGCCGCGTCGGGAGACGCTTTTTGGCCTTATTCCGCCCTGTCGAGGTCGATGAGAGCGGCCGCGAACAGCGTCGCCACGGTGAGATCGGCCGAGGTGCCGGGGTTTAGACCGCGCTCCTTCAACGCCGCGTCGAAAGCGGTAAGCGGCGCCGTCATGGCCTCGGGCGATGGACACTCGGTGAAGCTCGCCTCGATCGGCCCCGCCTCTTCGCGCACCGCCGTTGCCGTGCGCGTGCCGAATTTCCGCTCGATCAGCGTGTCGGGGAGATGGGCGAGGAAGCCCAAATAGACGCGCGTCACCGCCCAACGGGGCTCATCCCAACGCTCGCGCGCGTGCGCCAGCCATTTGAGGCCGAGCGTAAAGATGTCGGCGAAGTCGTGGGCGTAGTTCCAGGCGATGCGGTCACGCATCTGCGCCGCGCGCATGGCGTCGAGCAAGCTTACCCGCGGTTCAGAGCTGACATCGTGGTCGGGAGCATCGCCAAGTCCGCCGGGTTTGGTCTCGCGGATCGCCCGATAGGCCTCGCGCGCATCCTCGACGCTGAGCCCTTGCAAGGTAGGGCGCAGCCGGCTTTCCAGATCGCCGGCGCCCGGCGCGAGTGCCGCATTGGCCAGCGGTGCGGCGAGCAGCACGATGCCGAGATTGGTGTTTTGCGCGACGGCCTTCCGCGTCGCCTCGACCGCGTGCCGGATGCGCTCGCCTACTGCAAGCCGCTGCTGGCCCATGACCGGCGCGGCGGCTTCCGCGCTCGCCACGAAGTCGTCGACGGTCATATTGTGGCCGGCGGCGAGGCGATGCACATTGCCGGGCTTAAGCGCATCGAGCTCGGCAAGGCAGGCGTCAAGGAAGCCCCGGGAGATTTCCTCGGGCTTGGGCGGCCGTCTCAAGTGCCCTCTTGGCCTTCGCGGCGCGCCGGCGGCAGCGCGGCGTCGAGAAACGCATCGACCAGGTGGTCGGAGATGCGGATGTGGCTCACCAGCTGCAATCCATTCCAGGCCGGCATCGAATTGACCTCCAGCACGAAGAACCGTCCGTCGCGCGCCTGGATGATATCGACCCCGGCATAATCGGCGCCGACGCACTCAGCGGCGCGAACCGCGAGATCGACCAGCTCCTGGCTCGCGATCGCGGCCTTGGCGCGCGCGCCCTGCTTGATATTGGTGATCCAGCTCGATCCGTGCCTGATCATGGAGGCGATGACGCGGCCTTGGCATACGAACAGCCGCCAATCCTGATGGTGCGCTTGCGCCGGCTCGACGAACTCCTGGAGATAATAGACCCCGTTCACCTCCTCGGGCGAGGAAAGATCGGCGAGCGAGCCAATCAGGCGTAATCCCTTGCCTTGCGCCCCGAACAGCGGCTTCTGCACCAGCTTTTTCCCCTCGGCGAGCAGGGCTGACGCGATCTGTTCCGCCTCGGCGCGGCCGACGTGGGCGAAGGTGCGCGGCGTCGGGATGCCCGCGCGCTGCAGGAAGAAGGTCGTGGTCGATTTATCGACGCAACGCTCGATCGCGCGGGCATCGTTCCACACCGTCACTCCAAGTTCGCGCAAGCCATGCAGTAGGCCGAGATAGAGCGTGACCTCCTCGAAGTGCCGCCGGGAACGAAGCGGACGAACGCGCCCTCGGGCAGCCGATCGCCAAGCCCAGGGATGGCGAGGCCCGTCGCCGTCTCGGTCGAGAAACCGCACGAGTTGAGCGGAGCGATCAGGGGCGTGATGCCGCGGCGCTTGAAGGCGCGACTGAGGCTCCGCCCGTGCCAATCCTTGCCATCGCCGAACATGACGATGGCCGCCTCGTTGGCTGCGTCTGCGCGCATGGACCGTTAGGCGAACGAGCGCGACAACACCGCGTCATCGATGCGGCCGCCTTGGAAGCTCTCGCCCGTCTTGAGCGAGGTCACCGTCACCATCGCCGGGCTGAACAGCATGCGGTCGATCGCATAGAAATCGCCCTTCACCGCGGCGAAGATGTCGGCGAAGGGCTTGCCGTAATCCTTCGACTTCAGGCTCGGCAAATTCTCGGCGAGCGTCTTCAATTCCTTGGCGCCGCTCGACACATAAAGCTGGGCGCGGCCGCCATAGATGATGGCGTCGTTGGTGCGGCCCATGGCGGCGATGAAATCGGGCGCGGGCGGCGGCAACGGCGCCGTGGCGATGCCGTCGACGATATGGTCGAGCGGGAAATGCAGCTCATGTGCCTTGTGCAGTGCGACCTCGAGGCAGCGCGCGGCGATCTGCACCGTGCCGGCGAGGCTGGAGGTCGGCGCATAGACGAAGGTGAGTTGGCTGGGTTTGAGCTTGCAAGCCTTCGCCACCTGCTCGACCAGTGACGGGACTGGCGGCCGGTCGGCTTCGATGACGAGCACCGCGCTCTCGGCCGTGTCGCGATAGTCGAGCTCCTCGAACAGCTTCTCCGAGGAGCCGGTGGCGCGGGCCGGCCCTGAGCCCAGCACGCTGTATTTCTTGCCGTCGTCTTCGCCCGAAAGGCTCCAGCCGGCATATTGCGAACCGAGGCAAGCGAGCACCGGCTGGGACGTATGCACGGTCACCATGAACGGCCAGGAGCTGTCGGTGTCGGTCGTCTCCAGCGCGACCTTGCCGAGCCCGCCAAGGCAGATTTCCGCCATGCGACGCCCGGCCTCCAATCCGCCGAGGGCCCGCACGCCGCAATCGATGCGGCATTCGCCCAGCGAGCCGCGCGTGACATCGACGCGCAGCGCGGCGGCATCATTGATTAGGGCTTTGACGAGCGGCGCCGCCAGGGCGTTGACGCTCGGCCACGCCTTTTGGCGCGCGCTTATTTCTTCTCTTTTGTTCAACGTTTTCCCCCCTAGTAACGTCTTGAAATTCGTGGAGTATTCTGCAAATTCGCTCCTCAACTAGGCGCTTTGCCCGCGCTCGTGTGCTACCGCGGGCCCACACAGTGCATATCGGCCGGTTTTTGTCGATCCGTTCCGCTGACTTAGGTCGGTCGGCGGACCAGTCGGGCCAGGCCGCGCCGGACGCCACGCGGATTCTCGCAGGGGCATAAACGATTGCCGCAGCCATGGCATCATCGAATTTTGGGGCGCTTCGCGGCAGCCGCCCCTCACGGATTGCCTCTAGATGCAGCCGCATAAGGGGTTTGCTCACGCTGTCGAAAATATCGAGTGTGGCGCCAGGACGCGGGTTGATTTCGAGCAGCAGCGCGTCTTTGCCATCCAGCAGAAAGTCGGCCGAGGCGAGGCCCACAATGGCGAAGGATCGGGCGATGGCTGAGACGGCGGAGGCCATCCGCCGCGCCGCGGCTTGCGTAAGACCGGCCGGACGCACCGCGCCGCCATAGCGAAACGGGCTTCGCCGAGTCGGCGCGGTCCATTGCTCGCTGAAGCCAAGCAGGCGCACATCGCTTCCGTTCGCCACGAACAGCGCCGACACTGCGCGTCCCGCGACGCGTTGCTGGTAGTAGACCGACCGCGCAGCGCCTCTCAGCGCGCTCGGCGCGATGTGGCTGCCGCCGGCGCCGCCTTTGCGCTTGGCGAGCCAGCCTGCGCCACTTCGCGGGCCGTTCGCTCGCCGTCGCCGGATGGGGAATGCCGAGGCGGTCGAGCTCAGCGAAGAAGTCTCCGGCGCCTTGAGCCGGGCGACCGTTGGGGCATCGTTGCCGAGCAGTGGCCACTCCTTGGCGATTAGCGTCAACAGCTCGGGCCGATCCTCAAAGCCCGCGCCGCAGACCACACCGAGAATGGGCGAGGGGGCAAGCGCCGCAAGAGCGCGCAGCGCCGGAAGCAGGGTTTGCCGGCGCATGCCGTTGGCGATGTCGCCGGCGAGCTTGCGGCAGGCATGCGCGGTCGCTTGCGTATCGATGTCGGCGAAGAAGTCCGCGACCAACGGCGTGAAGCCCGCGCGCAGCGCGGCTTGCGCGAGCTGCCGCCCCGAGACGCTCGCGATCAGCAGCGAGCCGGCTTCAACCTGCGAGCTTCTGGGCAAGGGCGTAAGCGTCGCGGAAGTCGAGATAGAGCGGCTTTTCCAATTCGATCATCTGCTCGAACAGCCCGGACTCGGTGCGATATTTGATATTGCCGACGGCGAGCGCGCCGATGCCGACCGCGTCGGTGTCCCGGGATCGGCTTGGCATCGTCGTTCACACCAACGCCTTCCACGCCCGAGGGAGGAACCGCGTTCACGTCCGCCGCGACTTTCAGGCGTTTGGCCTGCTTCAGCTGGTCGAGCGTCAGCAGCCGTTTTCCCGCCGGCCCCGCCGCGAAGATGATGTCGGCGTCGCGCGCGATCTCGGTCTTCTGCTGTTCGGTCGAGCCATCGGCATAAGTGATATCGACGCCGAAGCGGGCTCTCGCCTCGTCGGCGAGTTTGCGCACGCGTTCCGGACCGTCATAGCCGATCAGCACCGAGGTGGCCCCGTCCACCGCCGCGATCACCGCCGAGGCGAAAGCGACCACGCCCGTGCCACCGAACACGGCGATGCGTTTGCCCTTGAGCGTGGTCGAGAATTTGTCTCTGAGCGCCTTCTTGGCGAGCGCGACCATGGCCGCGGCCGTAGTGAAGGAGCCCGCGGGATCGGCGAAGACGGAAATCTCGAAGGGCGGAACCATGGCCTTCTTGGCGCGATCCATCATGTCGAGCGCCTCGATGGCGCGCTTGCCGCCGATGAACATGCCGGTGCGTTTCACCCCTTCGGGCCCGCGCGAGAAGATTGCGTCCTGCACGAGCCCCGCCACGTCTTCGGTGGTGACGTTGGTGTAGGGAATGGCGGCGTCGAACCCTGCGTCGAGCGCCATGTTCACGTCGAACGGGCTCATATGCTTGAGCGGGGTAATCATGTGCAGAATGCGGGGGTGCCCCATCTCAGTCTCGTCTCCCTGCTTTGAACGTGGGGCGCGTTTTACTGGATTTCGCCGCCGGTTGTCTCGATTTTCGCGCCTTCGTTGCGCCCGTGTGCCAGCTCGAAACTGAGCCCCCGATGCCCGACCTCCGCGCGCAAGCCGCGCAGTAGCGCCTGTCCCTCGACCTCCGAGGCTGCGAACGCGAATCCGGTCGGCCCCCATGAACTCTGGCCAAGTCCGCTGACGCCTTGACCGCGCAGCCAAGCGAGCGCCTCGCTCACCTTGGCGCTCGCATAGGGGCCGCCTTGCAGGGGCGCGAAATAGGCGCCCATGACGGCTTGCAAATGACCGACCTCGTCGCAGAACGTCGTGAAGTCGCGGTCGGCAAGGGCCGGCAACGCGCTCTGGGTGATTCGCCGATGCAGCGCGGCAACCTCGTTCTCTGGAAACCCGGGCAGCGTGTCGAAGGCGTCCGTCTCGCTCTCTCCAGCAAGCCCGCTCGATCGGGCGTCGAAGATCAGCAGCACGCGCCAATCGGCGGGGAAGGGGAGGCGGCTCACCAGCTCAGGCAGCCCACCCGCGCGCGGGCCGCTGTCGAGCACAACGCCGCCTTGCGCAAAGGTTGCGATGCCGATGCCGGACCTGGCGCCGCGCCCGAGCCTGGCGGCGATCTCCTGCGCCTCGAGGTGGAGGTCTTCGAGCGCGGCGAATGCCGAGCCGACCGCCAGCGCTAGCTGTGTGCCCGAGCCAAGTCCCGCATGCGGCGGGATCGCCTGCTCGATCTTGAGCCGGCAGAACGCTGCGCGCCCGGAGCTTGCGGCGATGCTGCGGAGATAACGCAAGCCGCGCTCGCGCTCGGGGCCGGTCGCCGCGAAGCTGCCGGCGCGTTCGAGCGTAAGGCGCGTCGCCGGGCGGTCGAGCGAGAGTCCGAACGAGCCGAATGGCCGCGTGCCCCGGCCGCTCGGATCGAGAAAGCCGAAATGCAGCCGCGCGGTCGTGGTGACCGCCGCTCGTACCGGACGGCCAGCGTTGGTTTTGCTGCGCGATTGCGCGGAAACGGCCGCCATTGATCGGGTCGATGCCTCTGCTATGCTCGTATCTAGCGGGGAAACGTCACTTTTTCAGAGGACGGCGACGATGGCAACGTCCGAGCGTGTGTATAACGACGCCGAAGTCGAGGCGCGGCTCAAGCAAGAGCTGCCGCATTGGTATCTCGAGGACGGCTGGATCAGGCGAAAATACAAGACCAATAGCTGGAAGGGCACGCTGATGGTGATCAACACCGTCGGCCATCTGTCTGAGGCCGCCTGGCACCATCCCGACATCACCGCGTCGTATGCCTGGGTCGAGGTGCGGCTGAAGAACCACGCCGCCAAGGGCATCACCGACAAGGATTTCGCCCTGGCAAAGAAGATCGAGGACGTGGTGCATTGGCAGCCGGGCAAGGAGGAGGGAGCGCTGGAAGGCACGCCGGCCGACGATATGCGCTTCGCCTATATCAAATACGACAAGCCGAAGGGCTGATACCCTAGTCCGCCAAAGGCTCCGTAGGCGGAGCAACGGCATGATCCACCTATCGCTTGCGCCACTTGGGCCACCTGTTTAATGGTGCGCGGCTATGGCGCCGGCCAACCGGTTCGGCGCTCCCGCCCAATCCGCCGCCAATCGACCAACTCAGCCTGGCCATGTCGAAATTGAAGATCAAAGGCGTAACCATCGTCGAGACCTTCGCCGAGGCCTTTCCCATGGTCGGCACGCGGATCATCATCACCGCGCCGTCACTCGAATGGGCGCTGATCGCCGCCCGCACCATGACCGGCTTCGCCACCTCGGTGATCGCCTGCGGCGCGGAGGCCGGCATCGAGCGCACGCTGTCGCCCGAGGAGACGCTCGACGGGCGCCCGGGCGTCGCCGTGCTGCTGTTCACCATGGACACAGACAAGCTCCAGCGGCAGTTGCGCAACCGCGTCGGCCAATGCGTGCTGACCAGCCCCGGCTCGGCCTGCTTCGCCGGGCTCGAGGGTGAGAAGAAGCTGAAGCTCGGCGCTTCGCTCCGCTTCTTCGGCGACGGCTGGCAGATGTCGAAGCTGGTCGGCGGGCGACGCTTCTGGCGCATCCCGGTGATGGACGGCGAGTTCCTCTGCGAGGCGACCACCGGGTTGACGAAGAAGGCGGTCGGCGGCGGCAATCTGCTGGTGCTCGGCAAGTCGCATGCCGCGGTGCTCGCCGCGTGCGAACGCGCGGTCCGGGCAATCAACGAGATCGAAGGCGTCATCACGCCGTTCCCGGGCGGTATCGTGCGCTCCGGCTCCAAGGTCGGCTCGAAATACAAGGGGCAGATCGCCTCCACCAACGACGCCTATTGCCCGACGCTGAAAGCCGCGGTGAACACCGATCTTCCGCTCGAGGTGGAAGCGGTGATGGAGATCGTCATCGACGGCCTCACCAAGGAATCGATCGCCAAAGCGATGCGAGCAGGCATCCACGCCATCGCCGAAGGCGGCGCCGCGCAAGGCGTGACCCACATCACCGCCGGCAATTACGGCGGCAATCTCGGCCCGCATCATTTCCATCTCAAGGAGATCATCGCGTGAGCGCGCTCAGCTTCGAGCTCAAGGGCAAGCCCGATCAGCGGCTCGATCTGTCGCCGCTGATCCCGTCTCGGTTGAAAGACCTGAAGTTTAAGGAGATCGAAGCGCTCACCGTCGGCACCACGCGGGAGCACCTGACCGTCGGTGATGTCTTCAAGCTGAAAGGCAAGGACGCGAGCACGCTGCAGTTTGTCGGTACCAACTCCCGCTGCGACAAGATCGGCGCCGCGCTGGCGGAAGGCGAGATCGTCATCGATGGCGATGTTGGCGCCTATCTCGGCGCCGGCATGAAGGGCGGCACCATCGAGGTCAAAGGCAGCACCGGGGTGTTGGCCGGCGCGAGCATGGTGCGCGGCCGCATTACCATCACGGGCGACGTCGGCGAACGCGCTGGCGGCATTCTCGTCGGCGAAACGCTCGGCATGCGCGGCGGGTCCATTGTCATTGGCGGCAATGCCGGACCCATGCTCGGCGAGCGCATGCGCCGCGGCCTCGTGGTGGTGAACGGCGACGCGGGCGATTACGCCGGCGGGCGCATGGTCGCCGGCACCATCGTGTTCAAGCGCGGCGTCGGCCGCGGCGCCGGCTATGGCCTACGCCGCGGCAGCCTGATCTTCCTGGAGGAGCCGAAGGAAATCTTGCCGACCTTCGGCGATTGCGGCGTGCTCGAATTCGACTATCTCCGCTTGCTCGAGCGGTCGTTTCGCGAGGCGGGCAAACCCATCAAGCTCGGCGACCGCGCGCGCCGGATGATGGGCGATATGTCGGTGCTCGGCAAAGGCGAGATGCTGATCCTCGCCTAGCTCGCCAACCCTCGATGTTGACGCCTCGAACGCCCATATGGGCTATGCTGGCAGCGCCAAGCGGAAAGCGCGTGACTGGGCTGACAAGATGACCGCTTCCCCTTACGTCCTTCTCGACGACAGTCTGACGCCGGGCGGCAGAAGCCTGCTCTATACCGAGCCGGAGCGGACCGTCGTGGCCTGCACGCCGGAAGAGGTCGAGGCGAAGCTCGACGAGGTTGCGGCGGGGCTCGGCCGCGGGCTGCATGCCGCGGGGTTCTTTGCCTATGAGCTTGGCTACTGCCTGGAGCCCAAGCTGAGGGCGCTGCTACCGGCCAAACGCGACGTGCCGCTATTCTGGATCGGGCTGTTCGGTAGCCCGCGTCCGCTCGACGATGCAGGCACGCGCGCCTGGCTCGAGCAACATGGCGCCTCGGGCCGCGCCAAGATCTCCGATCTCAAGCTCTCTTGGTCGCGCGAGCAATACGGCCGCGCCTTCGATGCCGTCGAGAGCTACATCGCCGCCGGCGACGTCTATCAGATCAACCTCACGCTGAAATATCACTTCGCCTTCGAGGGCGATCCCATCGCCCTCTATGCGGCACTCCGGCGCAAACAGCGCGTGGCCTATGGCGCGCTGATCCATGCCAGCGAGTTCGACGTGCTCTCGCTCTCGCCCGAGCTGTTCTTCCGGCGCGAGGGCAAGCATATGTCGACGCGGCCGATGAAGGGCACGGCGCCGCGCGGCCGCACCCCGCGCGAGGATGCGCGGCTGCGCACCTGGCTCGCCATGGACGAGAAGCAACGCGCCGAGAATCTGATGATCGTCGATCTGTTGCGCAACGATCTCGGCCGCGTGGCAAAGATCGGCTCGGTCGAGGTCACCGATTTGTTCACCGTCGAGACCTACCGCTCGGTGCATCAGATGACCTCCGGAATCGAGGCCGAGCTCAGGTCGGACATGGGGCTCAAGGACATGCTGCGCGCGCTGTTCCCCTGCGGGTCGGTCACCGGCGCGCCCAAGGTGCGGGCCATGGAGATCATCAGCGAGCTCGAGGCGGCGCCGCGCGGCGTCTATACCGGCGCCATCGGCCATATCGCGCCCTCGGGCGACGCCCAGTTCAACGTCGGGATACGCACCGTGGTGCTCGCCGGCGGCGTGGGCGAGATGGGCATCGGCAGCGGTATCGTCGCCGATTCCAAGGCCGACTCCGAGTTCGAGGAATGCCTGCTCAAGGCGCATTTCCTCACCAAGGTCGACACGCCGTTCGAGCTAATCGAGACCTTGCGCTTCCAGCGGGACAAGGGCTTCCATCTGCTCGAGCGGCATCTTGCGCGGCTGCAATCGTCGGCCGCGCATTTCGGCTATCCTTTCTCGCGCGAGGCGGTGCTGGCCGCGCTCGATGCCGAGGCCGCCCGGGTCGAAGCGCCGGTCGCTCTGGTGCGGCTCTTGCTCGGCGAGGACGGCGCCATCGTCGTGACCTCGACGCCGATCACGCTGCCCACCAAGGACACGGTGTGGCGCTTCGTCATTTCCGATCAGCGGCTGGATGAGAAGGATCCCTTCTTCTACCACAAGACCACGCGGCGGCAGTTCTACGACCTTGAGATGGAGCGGCAGAAGGCGCTGACCCAATGCGATGAGGTGGTCTTCCTCAACAAGAAGGGCGAGCTGACCGAAGGCACCCGCACCAATCTCTTCATCGAGATCGACGGGCGGCTGTTCACCCCGGCGCTGACGTGCGGGCTGCTTCCCGGCACCTTGCGCGAGGAGTTGCTCGATCTGCCGCGCGCTGCCGCGAGCGAGGCAATCCTGACGCCGCAGGACCTATTGAGCGCCGACCGCGTCTATCTCGGCAATTCCGTGCGAGGTCTCGTCCGCGCCGAACTCATCCAGCCGGGGCGCGACGAAGAAAAGGCGGCGCGTGAGCACGCCCACGCCGCGAGCCCTTAGAGTTCCAGTAAGAAAACCAACCCGTCATGGCGGGGCTTGTCCCGGCCATCCACGCCTTTTCTCTTGGCCCAATTCGTGGATGCCCGGCACGCGGCCGTGCATGACAGCGTTGGGATTACGTCCGCTCGTGACGGTCCTCGCTCGTGGCGCGGACAGGCCCGTTCTGCGCTGCGGCTTCGGATTCGGTCTGGAGCCGGCCCGCAGCCTTGCCGAACGAGGCACGCAGCTCGGTCCAGGCACGCGACAGACCCTCGCCGACATCCTTGGCGCCTTGGCGCAGCGGCTCAGAGCGCTCCCACACTTGACGCGCGGCGTCACGCGCGGCCTCGGTGGAGCGGACGCGGGCATCGCTGAAGCTGCTTTCGGCCTGTTGCTGAGCGGTGAGGCGCAGCTGCTCAAGCTCGGCCTCTCGCGCCTGCTTGAAGGACAGGGCGCGGTCTTTCACCTCGTTGAAGCGCGCCTCGAGGCTCGACACGAGATGTGCGCCGAGCGAAGCGGTGTGAACCTGCAGCGCGGCAAGCTGGCGACCGAGCGTATCGAGATCGCGCTCGAACTCCGACCATTCCTTGTCCGCTTGAGTTTCGCTTTTCGCCGATTGATTGCCGAATTGATCGTTGTGCATGTCTCGCCTCACTTAACAGGGGGTCAAACAGGGATTTCGGGGCGCTGATCCGACAGCGGTTGATTGCGCATCCACTTGGCGATCCAGTCAAGAGCCTCGTGAGCCTGCCGCTCCGCCTTGGCCCATGACGAGACGGCCGTCTCGCTCAAGTCCTCCCACATCGCAGACGCGTCCGAATGGAGTGTCTTCAGTCTCTCTTTCTGGCCGCTTAACGCGGCGCGCCAGCCGGCGATGTGGGCGTCCATTTGCGACGTTGCCGCGTCGATCGCGTCCTTGTGCTCGCGGGCAAGGCGTGCGGCCGTGCGCCCGGCCTCGTTCGTCTCGGACTTGAGATAAGAGAGGAAATCGTCGATCGCGGCTTGAAGGGAATTTGCTTGCGGTTCAACGGTCTGGGTCGCAGCGAGCGCCACGCCCGTCAACAGCGGCAGCCCGAGCATCGCGGCGAACAGCGCCAAGCGCAACGACAGCAGGGAAGGAAATGGCATCGAACTCCCCGTCCTCGGAGGGTGCCTTTAACCAATAGATTTGGTTTCGGCACCTCTAGGTCAAGGGGTGCCGGTCCACGGCACCGAGATCCAGCCGAGTCCAAGCAGAAGGCCGGCGATCACGGCTAGCGTCAGCGAAAGCAGCAGCACCCAGAACATGGCCTTGGGTCCTGTACCCTGTCGCGCTTCGGTCGTGGTGACTTTGGGCGGCATGGGTCCATCCTTTCTCAGGCGTTTTGTTGGGGGGTAATGGATAAACGTGCAAGTAGGGCAGCCGTTCCGGCCCCATTCGGCGTGCCAGCAATAAGGAAGAGGCTAGCGAGGTTTAGCCGCAGCAGCGATGCGTGCTTTGCCCGCCTTCGAGCGACTCGATCGCTTCATGCACGGCACGCAACTGCTCCGCCGGGCTGCGCCGATTGTCCGACGGTGGCATGCCTTCCTCTGTCGCGCGCAGCAACGCGTCGACGTCGGCTTCCCAGCGCATCAGGATCGCCTTCTTGTCCTCGAGCGAAAGGCCCGGCGCGCCGAGCACCTCCTTCGGCGCCTGAAACACCGATTGCGGATCGAGCTTAGCTTGGTCGAGGTCGATAGCGGCCTGGGTCATCGTGACGGCTCCCTTTGCGAACCATATCCATGCGCGGGTGCGTAGTGTTTCAAACGGGAGTTTAACGGGCGTCGGCAAACGATCGGTAAAGGCGAAACGCGCCCGTTAGGCCGACTTGCTCATGGTCTCGACCGCCGCCTCATCCAGGGCATCGAGGCCGAGCATGCCGGCAAGGCGATTCCGCGCACGATTGACGCGGCTCTTGATCGTGCCGACGGCGCAGCCGCTGATCTCGGCCGCCTCCTCGTAGGAGAAGCCCGCAGCACCAACCAACACCAGCGCCTCGCGCTGATCATCGGGAAGCTTCACCAGCGCGGCACGGAAATCCTGCATATCCATATGGCCGTGCTGCGCCGGCTGGGTAGCGAGCCTGGCAGCATAGGTGCCGTCGGCGTCCTCGACCTCGCGCCGCCGCTTGCGCCGCTCGGAAAAATAAGTGTTGCGCAGAATGGTGAAGAGCCAAGCCTTCAGATTGGTCCCTTCCTTGAACGAGTCGAGATGGTTCCACGCCTTGAACAGCGTCTCTTGCACGAGATCGTCCGCGCGCTCCTTGTCGCCGCACAACGACACGGCGAACGCGCGCAGGCTACCCATTTCGCCTACGAGGGCGTCTCGCAGGCTGGAAGAGACTTTGCGGGCCAATTATTTGTCTCCGCTTCGCTCAAGATCTTTTAACAGCCGTAACAGATGCTCAGGAATCGGTTCCCTTGCGACTTCGTCGAACACGGCACGCACATGACGGCCAATGTGAGCTTGCAGAGCAGGGGTCAGACCGCTATCCAGCTCGACGCCCTGGGCGTCGCCTCCCGTGTCAGGGGCGCCGTTCTCGACTGCTTGGTCCATCTTCTTGTTTGCGCCTGGCATTTTTCGCCGGCGGTCCTTCTTGTTCGCGTCGCGGTCCACGATCGGTTTCCCCTGTCCGCCTGAAAGGTGATGGAGAATACCGGATTCGTCCGACCTTGGGATTGCTAAAACGTGCGATGCTTCAAATGGTTCCACTTAGCTGGAACCGAATTCGGTTTAGCTGCGTTTATTCAGGCCAGTCTGTGTGGTTTTTGGTTGCCTCCCCCCGCTCGGTTTGTGACAAGGATTGGTCCCGGGCTCCTCAAATGAAAGCGGAAAATCGGATGCCGATGTCGAAAGCGATCGCGCCTCATCTGCCGTATCTCAGACGCTTCGCCCGAGCCCTCGCTGGAACCCAAGCCGCGGGCGATGCTTATGTGGCGGCGACCCTCGAAGTGTTGATCGAGGATCCCTCCCTGTTCGACATGTCGCTCGACCCGCGCGTCGCGCTGTATCGAACCTTCGTCGGCTTGTGGAATTCACTCGACGTGAATTTGAAGCCTGAAGGGCCGGCCGGTGCGGCCACGCCGATCGACCGCAAGCTGGAATCGATCACGCCGCTTCCCCGCCAAGCTTTCCTGCTCTGCGCCGTTGAAGGTTTTTCTCCGGCCGAAGCTGCGCAAATTCTGAATGTGGACGTGGCCAAAGTGGAGGAGTTGATCGACCTCGCCGGCCGCGAGATCGCCGCCCAGGTGGCGACCGACGTGCTCATCATCGAGGATGAGCCGATGATCGCCATGGATCTCGAAAGCATCGTCGAGGGGCTTGGCCATCGCGTCACCAGCGTCGCGCGCACGCACGGCGAAGCGGTGAAGGCGGTAGATCAACACAAGCCAGGTCTGGTGCTGGCCGACATCCAGCTTGCCGACGGCAGCTCAGGCCTGGACGCGGTCAACGAGATGCTGGGGAGCTTCACCGTGCCGGTGATCTTCATCACCGCCTATCCCGACCGCTTGCTCACGGGCGAGCGCCCGGAGCCGGCCTTTCTCATCACCAAGCCGTACCAGCCCGACACGGTGAAGGCGATCGTCTCGCAGGCGTTGTTCTTCGAGCGCCACGCGCATTTACGCGATCGCCCGCAAAAGCGCGCTTAAGCGCGCGGCACAAAGGCGGGGCCCATCCCGTCCTAGCGGCTCAACCGATTTTGCCGAGCAGCAACAGGATGAGCAGGATGACGAGGATCAGGCCCACCACGCCGGACGGGCCGTAGCCCCAGCCGCGGCTATGCGGCCACGCCGGAAACGCCCCCAGCAAGATCAAGATCAGAATGATGATGAGAACAGTCGTCAGCATGGCAGCCCCCTTCTAGAGAAACCCGGTGCCCGCGCAGAAGCGCGCCCGTCAGCTTGGGCGCGTCTGGCGAGTCGCGGCAAGCTAGATTTTTCCGAGCAAGAGCAGAATGAGCAGGATCACGAGGATCAGCCCAACCACGCCGGATGGGCCGTAGCCCCAACCGCGGCTATGCGGCCACGCCGGGAAAGCGCCAAGCAGGATCAGGATCAGAATGATGATGAGAATTGTAGTCATGTTGCCTCTCTTGACGGGGTAGCGGCGGGATTGCGCCCGGCGCTACGCGCTGGCCGAGCGGTCCATCTATCCTGTCTTTACGTGTCGATGCTGATGTCTGCGGGCGCCGGGACTTGAGACGTGATTGCCCGCGATAGACGCAATAAACGCCGCGGAGCCGGGCGCGTGAGTTGCCCGTCGCCCCGCGGCGCGGAACACATGGCTTACATATTCTGGATCCAGCTATCGACCTGCCGCTCGGCCTCGTCTTTGGCGACGCCGTATCTCTCCTGGATCTTGCCGACCAGCTCGACACGGCGGCCCTCGACGACCGTGAGATCGTCGTCAGTGAGCTTGCCCCATTGCTGCTTGGCTTTGCCGGTGAACTGCTTCCAGTTGCCTTCGATTCGATCCCAGTTCATGGAAGGTGACTCCTTGCGTTGGACGCCCACGTGCTGGGCGGCGGCCTCGTCAAAAGGACAGACGCGCACATTCGCAGCGCCTCTGCTCCACAGGTGACAAGAGAACGCGCGCGCCTTCGACGAAGTTCCGCTCGCGACCGGGCCCGCGTCGAGGGGCTTGATCGAACGAGGTAAATCAAATGAACTGAGACGCCGCTTGGGTTGAGCGGCAGCCATTGGGAGGCAAGTCATGGCAGCGACACGCATATTGGTCGTCGAGGACGAGTTCCTCATCGCCCTCGATATCGCCGGCGTGCTCGAGCAGGCGGGGCTTGCCGTGATCGGGCCCGCCGGTACGGTGGGCGACGCTCTGCAAGCGCTCGAGCAGGAGGATGTGCATGGCGCGTTGCTAGACGCGCATCTTGCCGGAGAGCCGGTTGGGCGCATCGCCGACGCGCTTACCGCGCGCGGCATTCCGTTCGCCTTTGTCAGCGGCTACGGTCGCGAGCAGCTGCCGCAAGCCTATCGCGGGGCGCCGCTTGTCAAAAAGCCTTTCACCGGCAGGGACTTGCTGACCGCCGTCGCCCATTTCTAATCGGGAACACGCAGCACATTGCGGGACCTGCAACAAAACCGGCGTACTCTGCGTTGGTTGGCTAAGTAAGAGCGCAAACACGCGGCTCATTGCGAAGTCTAAGGAGTTTCAGATGCTTCTGACCTGGGCGATTATCTTCGCGGTGGTCGCGTTGATCACGGGCGTATTTGGCTTTGGCGGCGTCGCCTCGGCCGCCGCCGGTGTGGCGCGAATTCTCTTCTTCATTTTTCTGGTGGTGTTTCTCGTTACCATCATCGCCGCAATTCTCTAGGAGGCGATAGCGTGTCCCCGAGGCAGCGCGCCCAACAAGAAACGCCCGCAACCGGGGGAGGGCGGTTACGGGCGATCTTGTTCGAGAGCAACTGGGGAGGGGCGGGGATGATAAGTCGTGTGCCCTCGAACTGCCGGATAACGCGGACCGGTTGGAAGAGTTCCGCGGACGAATTTTTCCCCGCGTAAACGCCTGCGGCGAGAACTATGGGCGCTCGGCGCAGTTAGCCAGAGGCTTGGGGCGCCGGTTGACGTGCCGCCTACCACTCGACGTTAATTCGCCTACCGACTGATCGATCGATACGATGACATCCTGGCTAACATCTGCGACATCCTGGCTAACATCTGGCGCCGAGGGACCCCTGCCTCCATCCGAAAATGTGTCGTCCGGCCTTGTCCTGCTCCACGCCATCTCGGATGGCATAATCGGCGCGTCCTTTCTGCTCATTCCCGCCGCGCTGCTTTACATCAATCGAAAGCGAGGCGAGAGCAGCCCCGGCGAGTCCTCGCTGGTAGCGCTGTTCTGCCTCTTCATCTTCGCCGTCGGCCTCGCCCATCTCGCCTCCGCTCTCGGCCTGTGGCAACCCGACATCGCCAGCAAGGCACTCGAGGGATTGCTCAAGGCGGCAGGCGCGCTGCTCGCCCTGACCACAGCCATCGTGATTTGGCGGTTGGCGCCGCAACTATTGCGGCTGCCCTCGCGCGATCGGCTCCAGGCGGAAGTCGCCGCGCATTTGCGCACTTTCGAGGAGCTGAAGGACGCGCGGAACCAACTCGAGGAACGGGTCCAAACGCGCACCGAAGAATTAGCCCTCGCCAAGCAGCGCTTCGAGATTGCGCTGCGCGGCTCGCCGATCTGGGTATTCAGCCAGGACAAGAACATGCGCTTCACCTGGGTCCACAACCCGCCGAGCGGCCTTTCGCCGGAAATGCTGATCGGCAAGCGCGACGACGAGTTATTGCCCGCAGAGGCCGCGGAAAAGATCTTGGCGGCCAAGCGCAAGGCGATGGAGACGGGAGAGACGCAAAAGCTCGAGACCAATTTCGAACTATTTGGGCGCAAGCGCTCTTTCTATCTGTTGGTCGAGGCGCTGGCTGATGAGCAAGGCGAGGTACTCGGCACGACATCGGTCGCCGTCGATATCAGCGAGCGTAAGGCCAATGAGGACCAGCTTCGCCTCTTGCTGCGCGAGCTGACCCACCGCTCCAAGAATTTGCTCGCCGTGATCCATGCCATCGCGCGCCAGACCGCGTCGCGCACGCGCTCGGTCGAGGATTTCCTGGATCGCTTCAGCGCGCGGCTCGTCGCCATCGGCTGCTCGCACGACCTGCTGATCGCCGACAATTGGCATGGCGCGTCGTTGCGCATGCTGGTCGAGCAGCAATTGGGCGAACACGCCGATCGCTTCGGCGAGCAGATCGCCATCGAGGGCGAGGACGTGATGTTGAAGCCCGAGGCGGTGCAGAACCTTGGCCTAGCGCTGCATGAGCTCGCCGCCAATGCGCAGAAATACGGATCGCTGTCGGAGCCGCGCGGCGAGGTCAGCATCAAATGGCAGTTCTGCGAGGAGGCCTCCAAGTTGAAGCTCGTCTGGGAGGAGCGGGGAGGGCCCGAGGTGAGCCCGCCGCAGCGCTCGGGCTTCGGCCGGGCGATGATCGAGCACGTCGTCGGCCAGGCGCTCGAGGGGGATGTCGATTTGTCCTTTCCGCCCAAGGGGGTGCGCTGCGTCATCGTCATCCCGTCGGCGCAGGTCACTTCGCGGGGCTAGCCCGAACCGGGCTGGATCAAGCCGCACCGGGTCTTGACCTGATATTGCGGCACGACCACCACGAGAGCCTTGTGCATGATCGTGAACTCAGCCGGCGTCGCTCCGGCAAGCCGTCCGTCGGCATTGACCTCGCGCGGCCGGCGCGTGAGCACCCTCACCCGGACGCCCGAGTGGCGATCGAGCACCTTTGGCGTTTTCATCAGGCCGAAGCGCAGGTGGGTCAAGCAGGCGAACAGTTGCCAGAACGTCCCCGGATACACGACATAGACATCGAGCTTGCCGTCGTCGATCGTTGCATCCTCGGCGACGCTCAGCCCGCCACCGTGATACCGGCCGTTGCCGACGCTGATCTGATAAACCGCCGCCGACCAGCGTGGAGCCTCGTCGATTTCCAGGTCGACAAAAATCGGCTGAAGTCGCCGCGCCGCTTGCATGAGGGTAATGGCGTAAGCCAGCACGCGCCACGTTTGCTTCAGAGACTTTGACTGGCGCTTGATCAGCTCGGATGCCACCCCGACGCTCGCCACATTGAGATAAGGCTTGCCGTTCACCAGCCCCACGTCGATCCGATGCTCGCATCCTCCAGACGCGATCTCGGCGGCCTCAAGCGGGTCGGTAGGCACCCCGATGGTACGGGCAAAGTCGTTTGCGGTGCCGAGCGGAAGCACCGCAAGCGGCTTTTTCAGCTTGAGCAGCTCGGGCAATGCCTTCGACAGCGTGCCGTCGCCGCCGCCGATAACGATACGCTCAGCCTCATGGCCATGCGCCTTCAGCAGGGCCTTCAGGTCGCTCTTCTTGTGAGCGACCATCAGCTTGGCGTGAGTATTCTCCGCCAACCATTCGCTGAGCCGGGGTAGCGCCTCCTCGGCGCGGGACGCGTTAGGGTTGATAACGACGAGAAGCTTCATGTTGGTGCTCTTCGGGGTCCCGCTAGGCGAACGTCCGGGGAGCCCCACGGTTTCATCAACGGCCTCGTGAACGCTCGTGCTCGCAAGTTGAATTGCGGCGCGGCGAACAGTGCTTACATTCCAGGTCAAAATCCCAAGGAGAGACCGAATGATGACGCGCCGTACGCTTGCCTTAGGCTCTGTCGCCGTAGCCGCCCTTGCGGCGGCTGGCGCGCTCGCCCTGCGCTGGCGGGGCCGGGCCAACGCCGCCGCCGAGACCTTCGAGGTGACCCATACGCCGGAGGAATGGCAGAAGCTGCTCACGCCGGAGCAATATGCGGTGCTGCGCCAAGAGGACACCGAGCGTCCTTTCACCAGCCCGCTTAACAAGGAGCATCGCAATGGCACCTTCGCCTGTGCCGGCTGCGACCTGCCCTTGTTCCTGTCGGAGACCAAGTTCGATTCAGGCACCGGCTGGCCGAGCTTCTATGCCCCGATCGATGGCGCAGTCGCGCAGACCACCGACTATGCCTTTGGCATGGTCAGGGATGAGGTGCATTGCCGCCGCTGCGGCGGCCATCTCGGCCATGTGTTTAACGACGGCCCCAAGCCCACGGGGCTGCGCTATTGTATGAATGGCGTGGCGCTGAAATTCATCCCCGCCTAGGCTCCAACGCGAGCCCAAGGCCGCGAAATTCCCGTCCAAACAAGCTCGAAAGATTTTTTCTTGACAGGGGTGGAACCTTCCGCGGGCGGACAGTGTTGTCTGATTCGGTGGGGTCAGTGTCGCGTTCCCGCCAGCCGTGCTACGGGGGTGAAGGGGTCGGGTCCGACCCTTTCACTCGACTTTCGCCTCCTCACCACCTCAGTTGTCTTTGGGCGTTCGCCCAACTCGATGCGTTTCGAGCGCGGCCTCCTTGGCCAGGATGGCGTCGACCGATAAGCCCACGTGCTCGAACACGGCGACCACGGTCTGCTGGTAGCCGTCACCATGTTGGTTGACATCCCACAGCTTGAAGTCGTTTTCGTATTTCATCCGGGCCGACAGCTTGGTGCTGCCGATGGCATAGCAGGGCACGTCCTGCAACAGGCTCATCGCCTTGAACCAGACATCGTCGTTCAGTGGCGCGAGTTCGGTGAACGTCTCCCGCTGGCCGATCATGGGATTGAGCGATCCCGGCGGATAAAGAATGCCCCAGCCGCCCACCGGGAAGATCATGAAGCTCGGCGTGGATGACCGCGTCACCTTCCAGTCCATGTAATGCGCGATTGCGCCGTGTTCGATCCGCATGCTCCGGCCACGCACGCAAATGACGGTTCGCGGGTTCGCCACCGACGCCTGCCATAATCGCTCCAGGCAATCGGACGGATACAGATTGTCGTCATCGACGGTTAGGATCGTCGCTCCGGGAAAATCGGTAAGCGCGTAGAGCAGCTTCTTGTAAGGGCGCAGATTGCCCTCGACGAAGCGGATTTCGAACTGGTCGCTCGTCAACGCCGCAAGCTCCTTCGGCACGGTTCGATCCGGAAATTCCTCGAGCGAGAGATAGAGCACGATCTTGCGCGGCTGGAGTGATTGCGCCAACAGCCCGCGAATGACCCGATGCAATTTGCCGATGCGGACCGGGAAGCTCGTCAGACTGACCACCAGCTCATCGACAATTTGCGGCCGCCACAGTCCGGCGGCTCTTGCCGCGTTCCGCGTGGCGATTTCGCCGCTCCGCAGCGCGATGGCGTAACGCTTGGCCTGCCGCTGGCGAGTTTTCTTGACGCGGTCCTTAAGCGCTTTTCTCAGCCTGCGCGCGGAGTTTAGCATCGCCGCCTTCGGAAATATCGGGGACAAGGCCACTTGCCAGCGGCCGCTAGACTTAGCCGTCCGAACCGCCATGGGTCAAACGATCCGATGTGCCGTCATCACGCAGCGCGGGGGAGCCGAGGTGCTCGCCGTATCTTGTCCATGGACCGGCCGGAGCCCGATGCCGACGATGGGGGGTCCGGGAGCCGCCTGTATGGCGCAATAATAATTCTTCGCGTAATCTCCCAGACCTTGGCATCGACGGGAGGAGATCATGCGCGCTCTGATCGTGTTGTTGCTTCTGCTTGGCGCGAGCTCACCTGCACTCGCCGACTTCAAATATTGCAACAATTTCAAATACGACATCCATGTCGCCATCGCCTATGAGACGAAGGACGGCTTCGTCAGCGAGGGCTGGACGGGTCAGAGCGAATTCGTGTTTCGAGGACAAAGAAATCGTCGGTCCGATCACGTTCTATTATCATGCCGAGACCGACGCGATTAAGAACGCCGAGGGGGGCAGCACGAAATGGGACTGGGGCAACCGGCGCGCCTTCTGCGTCCTGAACAAGCCCTTCAAAATCACCCATGCCGAGTTCAAGGCCGACGGCGGGCGTTTCGCCGAGTTCACGGGTCCCTACACGCTCGGAGTGGAAAAAGGACGGGCGGAGATCACCTTCGGCGAGGGCACTTCATCGGTCTCGCTGTCGGTGAACTAGGCGCCGTCATTTGAGGCTCACGGCGCGATCGCCTTCCACAGCTCGGCGGGGAAGCCCTGCGCATCGACCGTGAAGATCTGTTTGGTGATGGCCGGTTGCTTGCCCTTGCAGGTCCAGTCGTAGATCATCGGATTTTCGTGACCGATCACGACAAGCGGAATGACCTCCGCGTTCGGTTGGCTTGCGCAGAACTCCTGCATCGCCGTGGTCGGCGTCTTGTCCTGATTGGCCTTACCGCAGATCGGCGCGTTGCCCTGCACGCACGCCCAGATCTTGCCGCCCATGCAACGCCAGACGATCGCCCGCGCCGGATCGACGCCGGCTTGCGTCTGCGCCTTGATCTCTTGCGGTGTGTACAGCGCCGTCACCATCCAGCCGGGCACGGCCTCACCAGTATAGGCCTTGTCGGGAGCGTCGATTGTGCCCACCGCCTTGCAATAAGCGGATGTGTCGGCTGACGCGGCATCTGCCCCGTGCACTGGAGCGAAGCAACCGAACGCCATGAGCATGCCGGCAATCAAGATCGGCATCCGCATGGCCGCTCCTTCCTCGTTATCGCTTCACGCCGCGAGCTCTGTCGAACAGTCCGGCCAGAGCAGACCAGCTTTCGCGCGGAAAGAGAAGCAGCGTGACGCAGGTCACCAGCCCCGCGGCGATCAGCGTGTCCTCGAGCCTTTCCCACAGCAGCAACGGCTCCAAGGTCGGATCGCCGCCCGCCAACGCCCAAGCCATCAGCACGATCGCGGCGATCAGGCCGCTGAACAGCCAGAAGCGCGGCAGCTGCGACGGCAGTATGAAGGCGAACAGCAGGATGGCGGCCAACAGGACGGCTTGAGAAGCGTCGGCGAGATCGAGCAGCCACACGGTCAGCACCGCGAGCATCGTACCGATCAGGCCCTCGACGATGCGTCGATAGGTGATGCGGATGTCCGGTAACATGAACACCAGCACGATCGCGGCGGTCCACACCGCGCGCACGCTTCCCGACTGAACGCCGATCCAAAGTCCCGCGCTGGCCGCGATCGCATATGCCAGGGCGAAACGGAGCCAATGCGATAGGGGGGCCGCAATCGAGCCCGGCCAGGGTGGGCCGTCCGGCAATGGCCCCTTGCTGAGCTGATCGATGAGCTTGGCGATGAGGCACAGGGCGACGGTGCCCGCGAAGTACCAAAGCGTCTCCGGCGCCAATTTCGGGAGACCGGCAATGACGGCGAAGGCGATCGCGCCGAAGCGAACGGCGAAATGCGGGCCCTTGCCGACTTGATTGAGTAGCCCCGCGGCGAAAATGCCGAGGAAGAACACGATCCAGAAGATCGGTTGCACGCTCGCGAGCCAAGCACCGAGCAGGCCGCCGACGCCAATACCCAGAGCAACCTCCGCCGTCGTGCCGAGGCGGAAGGCGAGCGAACCTTCAGTATCGGATAGGGAGAGCAAGAGGCCGGTGATGCCGCCGACCAACCCCGCGGCGGCGTGTCCGCTGAGCGCGCCGATGACGACCGGAGCGCCGATGCTGATAAGGGAAAGCGTGCCGCGGCGGAGATCCAGATGCAAAATACGAGCGACGGATTGAGTGCTCCGCATCAAGCGATCGTGCCTCGACCCCGAACCCTTCGGCAAATCGGGTTGCGGGGAGGTGACGTCGGTCATGGGTAAGGAACAGCGGCCGTCTCGGCGCCGTTCCTTGGCCAGAAAAATTTGCTCCCCGTCCGGACTTGAATCCGCGGCCCAGCGATTGACGGCCGCCTACCGCTTCGCGTGCCGGCGACGGGCAGGCGGTGTTGGCGGCGCCGGGCAATAAAGCGCATCAAACGAGCCGGGCTCGGCTATGCAGCGGCCATGATGCATGACCGGCGGATTGTAAAGCCCCGTGGCAGTCAAAAACGGCACGCTCATGATCACCAAGATCGTCCCCATCCGACTCTCCCCCAATTGGCGGCGCCTACGTATGCCAGAGAGTACCACCCGCCTTCGAGCTTGTTCCATGCCTCCACGCAAAGATGCTTCGAGTGTTGCCGGTTACGCACAGGACTTTAGCGGGTCTATGCGAATAGCCATCTGCGTCACTGGGGGAGCCTAAAGAGAACGGCCTTACAGCTACATTGCTTCTGCCGATGGTCTCTACGTGAAAATAGTTGATTCACGATCAGGGCTCGCTTGAGCTATTGTGTGGACAGATCAGTGTCGACGAATAGTTTGGGAGCGCGGAAACCGTCTCGATCATCTGGAGTGAAGCCATGCGCATCGCTGCAGTTATTCTTCTCGGACTGTCGTGCGGCCTCGTTGCAACCGCCTCGAATGCTCAAGCGCAAGACGAAATCGCCCGCTTGCCAACGCAAACGTTCGCCGATCCGAAGACCTCGGCTGGAGTTGTTGAGCGCGCGGGGGCGGCGAGCGCTGACATCAAGATACTCAGCGACCGGTCCGATCTGCGCCTCTCGGCCACAGCCAATCAGCTCGAACTCGAAAACAACGCGCGCAAGTTTCTCGATGACAATGCGGAACCCCTGGGGCTCGACGACACCGGCTCGGAGTTGAAGCTCAAGGCGACCAAGCGCAGTCCGAGTGGAACGTATCTCAGCTACGAGCAGACCATTGATGACATTCCGATCCTCGACAGCCAGATCGCCGTGTCGATCGGTAAAGGAGGCAATGTCAGATCTGTAGTACGCAACGTCGTCCGCGTGCCGCTAGCCAAGATGAACAGCATCGCCCGGTCGAGCCGCATCTCTGAACAGCAGGCATATGAGATCGCCTGGCAAGACCTCGGCGCGCATGGCGACCTGCTTGAAGCGCCCTCCATTAGCACCGCCTATCTCAATGAGAACAACGCGCTGACTCTGGTCTATGTGGTCAGGGTCGCCGTCGAGCAACCGCTCGGCTATTGGGAGTACCGCGTCGATGCCAACACTGGGCGGATCGTGCAGCGCTTCGACCGGCGGGTCGAGCAAAGCCATCCCCGCAAGACGACCGGCGACGACGAGCCGGTCGGCGGCGCCGCGCGCATCGCTCCCCGGGCGGCCGAAGGCAGCTTCGCCGACGCCTTGGCCCGCTTCAACGCGAAGCCGCAGGCCGCGCGCGCGGTGACGCCGCTGGCCGCGGCAAAATCGGTCGACGCGTCCGGCGTGGTTTTCGATCCGAACCCGCTCACGTCGCTCGACAATTTTGGCTTGAAGGACGCGTCTGGCGCGCAGAAATTCAATCGGGCGTATGTCAAGGTAACCCTGTCAAACGTGACGGAAAGCAACGGCCGACTCTATCTCAGCGGGCCGAACGTGCGCATCGAAGACTTCGAGCCGGGGGACGGCAATCGCAACCGGGCTCCCAGCTCAGTCACCAAGGAATGGACCGCGCATCGCGGCAACAACGCCTTCAACGACGTGATGACCTATTACTTCCTCGACAAGTCGCTCACTTATCTGCGGAGCCTTGGCTACAACGGACAATACGAACTGTTTCCGAACGGGATTGCGGCCGATTTAGACGGGCTGAACGGCGACGACAACTCGCATTTCGTTCCGGACTCCGATCGCTTGGCGTTCGGCCATGGCTGCGTCGACGACAATGAAGACACCGACGTCATCATGCATGAATTCGGCCATGCCATTCATTTCCATATCAATCCTGACTGGTATGGCGGCGATTCCGGCGCCATCGGCGAAGGCTTCGGCGACTATTGGGCCTACAGCTACCGCAAGAAGCTGGACAGCTGGCAGCGCGGCGACGTCGGCAAGGTCTATGTGTGGGACGGCGTCGCCTCATGTTGGCCGGGCCGGCGCGTGGATAATTCCAGAGGCCGCTTTAAGCCCGGCAGCAGTTACGAGGCGCACCAGGACGTCGGCGGCTTCCAGGCCGACGAGCTGTGGTCCACGCCGCTGGTGCAAAGTCTCAACGAGCTGGTTAAACTTGGCCAGACGCCGGAATTGGTCGACCTCGTCGTGCTCGAAGGAATGTTCGGCATCGGTTCGAATTTCAGCATGCGATCGCTCGCTCAGGCGACCGTCAACAAGGCGAAGGAACTCTATCCGGATGGCCCCCACGCCACCGTGTTCGAGAAGAATTTTCGCAAGAACAACGTGCTTCGCTAGCGAGCAAACCACGCGCCGTAGGCGGAGGGTGAAAAGTTGGCTCCCCGGGCCGGACTTCGAACCAGCGACCCAGCGGTTAACAGCCGCTTGCTCTACCAACTGAGCTACCGGGGAGCAGAGCGCGCTCAAGTCAAGCGGCGCTACGACCTGCTAGATAGCAAAAGGGAAGCAGCCTTTCCAGAGCTTTGCGCCGATCATTGGCCATGGCGCCCGGCGCGACTCCGGCGCGGGTTGTGGCACCCACGCAAAGTCCTTATCTCCGGCATCACCCGCCGCCGAAGGCCAGGAGCCGATGGCCCACAAAGTCCGCCTGTTCAATCGCCACTGGCATCTGCCGCAATCGAAGCCGCTCCGTATCGGGCTCGGCATTCTGCTGATCGCCGGCGGTCTGCTCGGCTTTCTGCCCGTGCTCGGCTTTTGGATGATCCCGCTCGGACTGCTCGTGCTCTCGGTCGATCTGCCGGTGGTGCGGCGCTGGCGGCGTCAACTCACCGTGTGGTGGCATCGCCGCAAGGGCGAGACCGGCGAGAGTGAGGCCGTCGATAAGGCCTCGGACGAAAAGGCAGGTTGACAGGGATTGGGAAGATTGGAGGCCACGCCCGGAATCGAACCGGGGTGCACGGATTTGCAGTCCGCTGCGTAACCACTCCGCCACGTGGCCATTTGTGGAGAGAAGACCCTTTACTAAGTGAATCCCCCCCTATTGTGTCAATACGCGATGCAGCGGCGCGGCACGGCTACCAGCATCCGCGGCGTGATGCTAAACACCCTCGGGCTTTCGTTAATTCGGGTGCCCGTTGCTTGCTGCGAGAGGAATGTTGGATGACCGGCTTTGAGCGCCAGCGGCTGAATATGGTTGAGTCGCAGCTCCGCCCCAACGAGGTCACCGATCCGCGCTTGCTTGCGGCCATGCGCGCGCTGCCGCGCGAGCGCTTCGTGCCGTCCAGACTAACGGGACTCGCCTATGTCGATGATGCGCTCGAGGTCTTTCCCGCGATCGATGGCGCGCCGGGACGCTTCCTGTTAGCGCCGATGGTCTTGGCGCGGCTCATTCAGCTTGCCGCGATCGAGCCGCAAGACAGCGTGCTCGATATCGGCTGCGCCACGGGATACTCCACCGCGGTGTTGGCGAACCTTGGCCACCGCGTGGTCGGGCTCGAGCCTGAGCCCGAGCTTGCTCGCGCCGCTCGCGGTAATTTGCGCGAGCTGGGCATCGACAATGCCGACATCGTCGAAGGACCGCTCGGCGCCGGCTTCCCCGAACGCGCGCCTTACGATGTCATCGTCTTGAACGGCAGCGTGCCCGAGGTTCCGGCGGGCCTGTTGCCGCAGCTGAAAGACGGCGGCCGGCTTGTCGCCATCGTGTCGGCGGGCGCGAATCAGGCAAGCCAAGGCCGGGCATGTCTGTTCGTGAGGGTTAAGAGTGAGTTAAGCGGGCTGCCACATTTCGATGCCGGGGCGAGGCCGCTTCCAGGCTTCGCACCTGAATCCTGCTTTAGTTTCTAGCTTTTCCGCCACCTCCGCGGCCTTTTCGCACTGTTGCCCCGATCCCACAGTGATCCGGGCAATTTCCTCGATCCACCGCAATCCAACTATTCCCGGGTATCCGCGCCCGACTATGCTGCTATCTATGGACTGAACGAAATAGGGGGCCGGGGGGCTTCACCAACTGCGGAGAAGTCCGTTGCGAGGCGTCGTGAGCAGACACGACTTGTCGTGTTGCGCGGATCGATCATGGCGGCTGCATGGCGGGGCTGTTGTTGTAATCGCGTTCCTCGTCGTCACTGTCTTCGGCCGTCCGGCTAGCGCCGAGACGATCGAACAGGCTTTGGCAGACGCGTATCTGATCAATCCCGTGCTGAATGCTGAACGGGCAAGGCTGCGGGCGACCGACGAGCAGGTCGCGCTGGCCAAGTCTGGGCTGCGTCCGTTCATCAGCGGCTCGGCTGACACGGCCTTCCAGAATACGGACAACGATTTCATCAATGCCGAGAAGACCGAGGGTCACTACCCGGACGGCGTCACAATCGAACCTGATAGCGGCCAAGATTTGGCGGCACATCAGCGCCGGTGCATTCCCAGCGGGGACCAGCCACCCCCGAGGTTGGTCGGTGCAGCTCACCCAACCGCTGTTCGAAGGCTTCCAGAACCTCAATGCGGTCAGGCAGGCCAAGTCGGCGGTGCAGGCCGCGCGCGAAGCGCTGCGCACCGTCGAGCAGACCGTCCTACTCGATGCCGCGACGGCTTACGTCAATGTCGTGCGCGACACCGCCGTCGTTCGCCTGCGCGAGAACGACGTCAGCGTGCTGTCCGAGCAACTCAAGGCGACCAAGGACCGGTTCGATGTCGGCGAGGTGACGCGCACCGACGTGGCCCAGGCGGAAGCCAGGCGCTCCGAAGCGCTCGCGACGCTCGCCGCGGCCCAAGCCAATCTCAAGACGAGCCGCGCGGCTTACGAGCAGATCGTCGGCCATCCTCCCGGCAATCTCGTCACGCCCGCTTCGATCCGCCGTCTGCTGCCCGCGACCCTCAACGAAGCCATGACGCTCGGCGATGGTGAAAATCCGCTCATCCTCGCCGCCGTCTATACCGAGGAGGCCTCGCTCTATGCCGTCGAGCAGATCATGGGCGAACTGCTGCCCCAGGTCGACGCTCGAGGCGCAGTATCAGCAACGGTTCGGCTTTCTGAATACCCCCGACACGCGCGGCGACGCGTCGCTTCGACGAGGAGTACACCACCACGGTGGTCGGGCGCTTGAACGTGCCGCTCTACCAGGGCGGCGGCGTCGCGGCCCGGGTGCGCCAAGCCAAGGAGACCAATAACCAGCTCAAGAAAGAGGTCGAGGACGCGCGGCTCAGGGTCCATGCCGACGTGATCGCCAATTGGGGCATCCTGCAATCGTCGGGGCCTGCGATCAGTTCCGCCCAGGCGGCCGTATCCGCCAATAAGATCGCTTTGACCGGCGTGCGCGAGGAGGAGAAAGTTGGCCAGCGCACCACCCTCGATGTGTTGGATGCGCAGCGAGAATTATTGAACTCGCAGATCGGCCTGGTCACCGCGCTGCGCGACCGCGTCGTTGCCGAATATTCGATTTATGCGGCCATCGGCCGGATGGACGCGCAAACCCTTGGTCTACCGGTGCCTTATTACGATCCGCTCGAGCATTATGACCTCGTGAAGAACAGGTGGATTGGTCTGCGCCCGCCGCCGCCGCCGGCGCCAGATGAGTGAAACAAATCAGCGGCCTCGCGCGTTAACCAACGTTCAGGAACGTTAAGGTTTGCGCTACCAAATCGGGACTGGTTGTTAATGCTGTGTTAAGTTACATACTCAAGAGCGACCCAGGTGTTTTAACCGCCGGTCGATGCGGGGGGTTCATATGGCGGTAAGGGATCAAGTCATGACCAGCACGGAGCGAGCTCCGGAGCCGACGATGGAGGAGATTCTCGCGTCCATTCGTCGGATCATATCTGACGACGAACAGAATCCAGCTCGGAAGCCAGCCGCCGCCGCGGCGCCGCAGAACCATCAGGACGACGAAGGTCTAGAGGCCGCGGAAGGCGAGGCCGACGATCGCATCATCAACGACATCGCCCGCGTCTTGAGCGGCAGTGGCGGGAACGCCAGCGCGCCCGAGGCCCCAGTCGAGGCCTCGATGGACGAGGAGGAGGATATCCTCGACCTGACCGCCGAGCTTGGCGGGTTGGAGCCCGTCGAGGAGGCCATGGAGGCCGACGTCGTCGAGATGGTCGAAGTGGTAGCCGAGGCAGTTCCGGTCGAGGCCGCTATGGACGAGACGCTGGAAGTCGTGCAACCCGCTCCAGCGCCGCAAGTCCACGCGGAGCCGATGCCCGCGCCCGAGCCGCCTGCGCCAGTCGCGCCGCCCCCGCCGATGTCGGCTAGCGATGAAGCCGCGTCCGCGCTTGAGCGGGCGATCGCCGCCTTGCGGGCTGGACAGCTTCCGACCTCCTTCTCCGAGTTCAGCGCGACCCCGGCTCCCGTCTTCCAGACGCAGCCGCCCGAGCCGGTGACGGCGCCGGAGCCGCAGGCCTCCGAGCCCGAGCCCGAGCCCGAGATGGTGGTCGCCGAGGTCGAGGCCGAATTGGTCATCGAGGAGTTCGAGTTCACCGAGCCCGAGGCCGTCGAGGCCGCCGAAGGCGAGCGGCAACAGGCTCCCGCTTGGGAGGCCGACGCGCCGTCTTTCGCCGCCGCCGTCGCGCACGAAACCGAGCGTGAGGCTCCGCGCGGCAATGGGCATCACGACTATGCCGCTCCGAGAACCTTGGAGGACAGCGTCAAGGACCTGCTGCGTCCGATGCTCCGCCAGTGGCTCGACGAGAACATGGCCCGGGTGTTGACCTCGGCCCTCAAGGACGAGCTCAAGGACAATCCGGCTCGGTTTGAGCAGGACTGAATCCGCTCTCTAGGTTGACAGCCGAGAAGGCAACAGCGTAGGACGCCCGCGCCACTATGTTGCGCCGCAGCGTCCTACGCGATCATGCTCGACAAGACCTATCAGCCGCAAAACATCGAAGACGCCGTCTACGGCGCCTGGGAGGAGGCTAACGCCTTCGCCGCCGGGGCGCCGGGGCGCGAGCGCGCCAAGCCCTACGCCATCGTCATTCCGCCGCCGAACGTGACGGGCTCGCTGCATATGGGGCACGCGCTCAACAACACGCTCCAGGACGTGCTGGTGCGTTTCGAGCGCATGCGCGGACGCGACGTGCTGTGGCAACCCGGCACCGATCACGCCGGCATCGCCACGCAGATGGTGGTCGAGCGCCAATTGATGGAGCGCCAGGAGCCGAACCGCCGCGCCATGGGCCGCGACGCCTTCATCAAGCGCGTCTGGCAATGGAAAGAAGAGTCCGGCAATACCATTGTCGGCCAGCTCAAGCGGCTCGGCTGCTCCTGCGATTGGTCGCGGCTGCGTTTCACCATGGACGAGGGCCTGTCGCGCGCCGTGCGCAAGGTGTTCGTGGATCTCTATCGCGCGGGCCTGATCTACAAGGACAAGCGCCTCGTCAATTGGGACCCCGAGCTGTTGACCGCGATCTCCGATCTCGAGGTCGAGCAAATCGAGACCAAGGGTCATCTCTGGCATCTGCGCTATCCCATCGAGGGCAGGCCGGGCGAGTTCATCGTCGTCGCCACCACGCGGCCCGAGACCATGCTCGGCGACACCGCCGTCGCCGTGCATCCCGACGACGAGCGCTACAAGCATCTTGTCGGCAAGCATGTGATCCTGCCGCTGGTCGGCCGCCGCATCCCCATCATCGCCGACGAATATTCCGATCCGGAGAAGGGTTCCGGCGCGGTCAAGATCACGCCGGCGCACGACTTCAACGATTTCGAGGTGGGCCGTCGGCATGGGCTGCCGATGATCAATGTGCTGAGCCCGGAAGGGAAGCTTCTGCTCGATCCCAATCCCGACTTCACCCAAGGCATCGAGCCCAGTGCGCAACTCAAGGCGACGATCCTCGAATTCAACGGCGTGTTCCGCTTCGCCGCGCGCAAGCTGATCGCGGCAAGGCTGGAAGCCGATGGGCTGATGGAGAAGATCGAGCCGCATCTGCACACCGTGCCGCATGGCGACCGCTCCAACGCCGTGATCGAGCCGCGCCTCACCGACCAGTGGTATGTCGACGCCGCCACACTGGCCAAGCCCGCGATCGACGCGGTGAAGCGGGGGCAGACCACCTTCGTGCCGAAGAATTGGGAGAGCACCTATTTCCATTGGATGGAGAACATCCAGCCGTGGTGCATCTCGCGCCAGCTCTGGTGGGGGCACCAGATCCCTGCCTGGTACGGACCGGATCTCGAGAGGGCAATCTCATATTTGAACCGCCCTGGAAGATGTTTGTAGCTCTCGATGAGTCTGATGCAACAGAAGAAGCACGTCGCTTCTATGGACGTGACGTGGAGGTCGTTTCAGGTCCAGCGGGGGCTATTGCTAGTTGGGAGGCCGCAGCCAGCTATCCGGCCACGCCTCTGGCCCAGATGCCAATTTGGCGCGACGAGGACGTGCTCGATACCTGGTTCTCCTCGGCGCTGTGGCCGTTCTCGACGCTCGGCTGGCCCGACAAGACGCCCGAGCTCGCCCGCTATTATCCGACCGACGTGCTGGTCACCGGCTTCGACATCATCTTCTTCTGGGTCGCGCGCATGATGATGATGGGCCTGCATGTGATGGATCAGGCGCCGTTCCGCGACGTCTATATCCACGCGCTGGTCCGCGACGAGAAGGGCCAGAAAATGTCGAAGTCGAAGGGGAACGTGATCGACCCCCTCGACCTGATCGGCAATTACGGCGCCGACGCGCTGCGCTTCACGCTGGCGGCGATGGCGGCGCAAGGGCGCGACATCAAGCTCAGCTCCTCCCGCGTCGAGGGCTATCGCAATTTCGCGACCAAGCTGTGGAATGCGGCGCGCTTCGGCGAAATCAACGATTGCGTGTCGCGGAGCGATTTCGATCCGGCGAGCGCCAAGGTGACGCTCAATCGCTGGATCGCCGGCGAAAGCGAGCGGACGCTCGCCGCCGTCACCGAGGCGTTGCAAGGTTTCCGTTTCAACGAGGCGGCCGGCGCGATCTACCATTTCATCTGGCATGTCTATTGCGATTGGTATCTCGAGCTGATCAAGCCGATCCTTGCCGGCGCCGATGCGGAAGCTGCCGCCGAGACGCGCGCCATGGCCGCCTATGTGCTCGACCAAGCGCTCAAGCTGCTGCATCCCTTCATGCCCTTCGTCACCGAAGAGCTGTGGGTCAAGCGCGCGGCGGAGGGCGGCCGCGCCAGCCTGTTGATGCTTGCGCCCTGGCCCGAGCATCGCGGCTTGGAGAATGCGCAGGCCGACGCCGAGATCGGCTGGGCGATCCGCTTCATCTCCGATGTGCGCTCGGTGCGTGCGGAGATGAATGTGCCGGCCGGCGCCAAGGTGCCGCTGGTCGTCTCTGGCGCGAGCGAGGAGACCCGCGCGCGCGTCGCCCGTCACGAGGAGACGCTGCTGCGGCTCGCACGTCTGGAGACGATCGAATTCGGCAAGCCTCCGCAGGGCGCGGTGCAGATCGTGCTGGACGAGGCCGTGCTCGCTATGCCGCTCGCCGGCATCATCGACGTCGACGCGGAGCAGAAGCGGCTGAAGCGCGAGATCGACAAGGTCGGCTCGGAGATCAGGCAGCTCGACGCCAAGCTCGCCAATGAGAAATTCGTCTCGCGCGCGCCCGAGCACGTGGTCGAGGAACAACGCGAGCGGAAGACCGAGGCGGAAGCCGTTGCCACCAAGCTCGAACAAGCGCTGAAGCGCCTCGAAGCCGCGCTTTAGGCCGGCGGCTTTTCTCCGCGCTCTACCCAGGAGACAGAGCGGCAAAGCGCCATTGCTCTCGGGCCTACCAGCGGAGTAGGTCTTCAGTGTGAGGGTTTCCCATGGGACGTGCTTGGGTTCTTGCGGCGGCGGCTATTGGCATCGTCGTCGGTATCTTATTCGCGGTCTTTCCCCAGTGGGATCTTCAGATCGCCGGATGGTTTTGGGACCCCGTGCGTGAGCGATTTCCGTTTGCCGTGAAGTGGTTGCCAAATCTACTTCGCAAGCTCGCCGACTGGATGACCTGGCTGCTCGTGCTCCTCCCCGCCGGCGCGCTTGTCGCTAAGCTGATATTTCCAAGCGCGCGAATGTTGATAAGGCCTTCGATCGCGCTCTTTCTCATCTGTTCCTTCGCCATCGGCCCTGGGCTTGTCACCAATGGTCTGCTGAAGCCGATCTGGTCTCGGCCGCGGCCGGTATTTGTCGAGCAGTTCGGCGGGCCGCAGCACTTCCGGCCCTGGTGGCAGCCCGGCGGGGACTGTCCGCGCAATTGCTCGTTCGTTTCAGGCGACGCGTCCCAAGCATTTTGGCTGCTTGCGCCGGCGAGCGTCCTCGCCGGGCCGGTCAGACCCGTCGCCCTAGCGACCGCCACGGTGTTTGCTACCGGGCTGAGCGGGATGCGGGTGGCGTTTGGACGCCACTTTTTTACGGACGTCGTGTTCGCGGCAGTGCTGACGATCCTCATTGTCGCGCTTTGTTACCGCCTGTTCGTTCGAATGCGAGACACCGACCTTGAGAAGGCAATCGAGCGGTTCGCGTACCTGCTTCGCTCTCCATCGGAGTGGGGCACCGCCGTTAGGCAACTGGTGCGCCGCCGCCACAAGGCGAAAGAGGTGCCCTGATCGCACTGCCGGCCCCGGCTCTTTTGCCGGGCCCGGTTTCGCGCAAAAGTAGCGGCGCTTGACCTTCACCTAGAATCTTCGCAACTGTAGCTAAATTGCAACAATATGCGGCATTTCTGCCTCGTTTGCGCCATAAAACTTTGACACATCGAGTTTTTGCAGGAGGCGCGTCGGCCGCAAATACTTCCCGGGCTCACCTTGGGGGACGAGCCAGGAGAAAAGTACCGGCCGAGCCATTGGGGAGCCGTGACGGAAGTCACATATTCCCCTCGCACCTCATCCGGGCGTTAGCAGATGGACGCGAAGACGTTCGATAAATCACGCTTGCCGAGCCGGCATGTGACCGAGGGGCCCACCCGCGCCCCGCATCGCTCCTATTATTATGCGATGGGTCTGTCGCGCGAGCAGATCCACCAGCCCTTCGTCGGCGTCGCCACCTGCTGGAACGAGGCCGCGCCCTGCAACATTTCGCTGATGCGCCAGGCGCAAGCAGTGAAGGAGGGGGTGGTCGCCGCGAGCGGCACGCCGCGCGAATTCTGCACCATTACCGTGACCGACGGCATCGCCATGGGGCATCAGGGGATGAAATCCTCGCTTCCCTCGCGCGAGGTCATCGCCGATTCCGTCGAGCTCACCATGCGCGGCCATTGCTACGACGCGCTGATCGGCATGGCCGGTTGCGACAAGTCGCTGCCCGGCATGATGATGGCGATGTGCCGTCTCAATGTGCCGTCGATCTTCATCTATGGCGGCTCGATCCTGCCGGGCTCGTTCAAGGGCCGGCCCGTCACGGTGCAGGATCTGTTCGAGGCAGTCGGCCAGATTTCGGTCGGCAAGATGTCGAGCGAGGATCTCGACGAGCTCGAGCAGGTGGCCTGTCCTTCGGCCGGGGCCTGCGGCGCTCAATTCACCGCCAACACCATGGCCTGCGTGTCGGAGGCCATCGGCCTCGCGCTGCCCTATTCGGCCGGCGCGCCCGCGCCTTACGAGATCAGGGACCGCTTCTGCACGGCGGCCGGCGCGAAGGTCATGGACCTGCTGGCTCGCAACATCCGCCCGCGCGACATCGTCACCAGGAAATCGCTTGAGAATGCCGCCGCCGTCGTCGCGGCCACCGGCGGCTCGACCAACGCGGCGCTGCATCTGCCGGCGATCGCGCATGAATGCGGCATCGACTTCGACCTGTTCGCCGTCGCCGAAGTCTTAAAACGGACACCTTATATCGCGGATTTGAAACCGTCTGGCCGTTATGTCGCCAAGGACCTGTTCGAAGCTGGCGGTGTGCCGCTCGTGCTCAAGACCCTTCTCGACCATGGCTATCTTCACGGCGAGTGCCTGACCGTCACGGGACGGAGCATGAAGGACAATCTCGCCAAGGTGAAGTGGAACCCAGATCAAGACGTGGTGCGCTCGGCGGACCAGCCGCTTTCGCCGACCGGCGGCGTGGTTGGCCTGAAGGGCTCGCTCGCGCCGGACGGCGCCATCGTCAAGGTCGCGGGCATGCATGGCGCGAAATTCCGCGGGCCCGCCCGCTGCTTCGATTGCGAGGAAGACGCTTTCGCCGCGGTGAGCGCCAAGCGCTACAAGGAAGGCGACGTGCTCGTCATCCGCTACGAGGGCCCGAAAGGCGGCCCCGGCATGCGCGAGATGCTGTCGACCACCGCCGCGCTGTACGGCCAGGGCATGGGCGACAAGGTGGCGCTGATCACCGACGGCCGCTTCTCCGGGGCGACGCGGGGCTTCTGCGTCGGCCATGTCGGACCCGAGGCTGCACTCGGTGGACCAATCGGTCTTCTGCGCGACGGCGACATGATCGTCATCGACGCCGACAAAGGAACGCTCGACGTCGAGCTTGACGACGCCGAGCTTAAGCAGCGGGCGAAGGCGTGGAAGGCCCGTCCGCATGCGTTCAAGAGTGGGTATCTGTGGAAATACGCCAACGAGGTTGGACCGGCGCGCACGGGCGCGGTGACCCATCCCGGCGGCGGCGTGGAAGTGGCGTGCTATGCTGATGTGTAACAGGCTGGCGCTTGGAGCGCTCGGCGCCCTGCTCGTGCTGGGGCTGAGCCCGGTCAAGGCGGGGGGAGACGATCCGCCCCCTTATACCTCGGCCACCGATGCCTATCGGCAAGGAACCAGCGCGCTCAAATCTGGTCAGGCCGCGGCGGCGCTGCCGGCGCTCGAATATGCGGCGAAGCGCGGCGTGCTCGGCGCCCAACTCAAGCTCGCGCGCGTCTACGCCACTGGCCGTGACGGCGTGCCGAAAGACGACGGCAAGGCCTTCGGATACTTCCAGCAGATCGCCGATGAGGAGGCCGACATCAGCCCCTCGAGCCCAATCGCCAAATATGCGGCGGAGGCCTTCGTCGCGCTCGGCCAATATTATGTCGACGGGATTCCCGCCATGCACCTCGCGCCGAATCCGGGCTACGCCGTCGACCTATTCCGCCACGCGGCGAGCTATTTCGGCAATGCCGAGGCGCAGTACCGCCTCGCGCGGCTGTATATGAACGGTGACGGCGTGGAGAAGAACGTCGGTCTCGCCGTGAACTGGCTTGCCAGCGCGGCGAAGAAGCAGCACGTGGCCGCGCAAGCCACGCTCGGCGAGATCCTGTGGCGCGGTCAGGACGTGCGCCAGCGCCGGGCGAGGGGCCTCGCTCTGATCATTCTCGCGCATCAGAACGCGGTGGCGAGCGGCAAGGAGCCCCAATGGATCGGCGACCTGTATCGCGAGGCGTTCGGCAAGTCCGACGCGGTGATCCGCAAGGACGCCGAGACGATGCTGCCGGAATTGGGCGGTGTGCAGGCCGCGTCCGTGCTGCCGACCGCCAAGGCGAAGCCGGCCGAGGTGATGGTGGTGCCGGCCTCGGGCGAGGCGGCTAAGGCTGCCGCTCCGACGGCCTCCGCAGCGGCCGATGCCGCTCCCTTGAGCAAGGCTGGGGCGCCGGCGGCGGCCCCGATCGGCCTGTCGGTCGGCTTTGGCGCGACCAGCCCGAACCCCTAGACAGCCAGTTCGATAACGATCGGCACGTGGTCCGACGGCTTCTCCCAGCTGCGTGGGGCGGCGTCGATCTCACAACTCTGTAAGCGGTCGGCCGCCTGCGGCGACAGCAACAGATGGTCGATGCGCAAGCCCTGGTTCTTCTGGAAGGCGCCGGCCTGGTAGTCCCAGAAGGTGTAGCGGTGCGGCTCGTCGTGACAGGCGCGGAACGCGTCCGTGAGACCGAGATTGACGAGGCTCTGGAAATGCGCGCGCGTCTGCGGCGCGAACAGCGCGTCGTTCATCCAGGCGCTCGGATTGTAGACGTCCTCGGGCGCCGGGATGACGTTGAAGTCGCCGGCGATGACCATGGTCTCCTCGTTGAGCAGCAGCGTCTTGATGCGCTCTTTGAGTTGCGTCATCCAGGCGAGCTTGTAGACATATTTCTCGGGGCTGCCGTTACCGTTCGGCAGATAGATATTGATGAGGCGAAGCGCGCCGGACGGCACCGAGACGACGGCTTCGAGATAGCGCGCCTGCACGTCGTCCGGATTGCCGGCGAGCCCTGGGTTGACCTCGTCGAACGGCAGCTTGGAGAGCAGGGCCACCCCGTTGAAGCCCTTCTGCCCGTGCACCGCGACGTTATAGCCGAGCGCCTCGAACTCGAAGCTAGGGAAGGCCTCGTCGACGCATTTGATCTCTTGCAGGCAGGCGATATCGGGCGAGGCCGATTTGAGCCAAGTGGTGGCCGCCTCGATGCGCGCCTTGATGCCGTTGATGTTCCAGGTGGCGATCTTCATGGTTCTTTCTGTCATTGCCCGGCTTGACCGGGCAATCCAGTAACCGCTGAAGCCAGCGATCTATAGAGGCAGGTGATTACTGGATTCCCGCTTTCGCGGGAATGACGAGGTTGGAGGGCTAGACCGAGAAGCTCGTGCCGCATCCGCAGGATGCGGTGACGTTGGGGTTATTGAGCTTGAACTGGGCGCCGATCAGATCGTCGACGAAATCGAGCTCCGAGCCGGCCACGAAGCCGAGCGACACGGGATCGACCACGACGCGGGCGCCGTCGCGCTCGACCAACACATCGTCCGGCGCGGTCTCCGTCACCAGGTCGAAGCGATATTGGAAGCCCGAGCAACCGCCGCCCTCGACGCTGACGCGAAACAGGGTGGGCGCAGGCTCAGACTTGGCGAGCTCGTTGATCCGCCGCACGGCGCGCGGGCTGATGGTGATGGTGGACGCTTCGGTCATTCTGGGTGTAGCCAACTCCTGCCTGAAACATAGGATGGCGCAGCCGCTTGTCAATCGAGGACAAACGCAAGAGCGGGGCAACGTCCCCGGCCAAAACCGGGGCAAGCGGGCGAATGCCCGTGCTGGCGCCCTATGCCGTGGAACCGGCCACCAGCCGGGGGCGGCTTGTGCCCGAGCCACCGTCCGACACGCGCTCGCCCTATGCGCGCGACCGCGACCGCATTCTGCATGCGACCGCCTTCCGCCGGCTGAACTACAAGACGCAGGTGTTCATCTATCACGAGGGCGATCATTACCGCTCGCGGCTGACCCACAGCCTCGAAGTCGCGCAGATCGCCCGCGCACTCGCCCGCACCCTGCGTGTCGATGAGGACCTGACCGAGGGCCTCGCGCTTGCCCACGATCTCGGCCATCCGCCGTTCGGCCATGCCGGCGAGCGAGCGCTCGACGCCGCCATGCAAGGCAGCGGCGGTTTCGACCACAATGCGCAGTCGCTGCGCGTCGTCACCGAGCTGGAGAAAAAATACGCCCGCTTCGACGGGCTGAATCTCACCTGGGAGACCCTGGAGGGCCTGGTCAAGCATAACGGCCCACTGACCGGAGAGAACGCGGCGGCGCGGAGTGGGGCGCCGGTGCCCGACTCGATCCTGGCCTATTGCGAGAAGCAGGATCTCGAGCTCGCCACCTTCGCCTCGGTGGAGGCGCAAGTGGCCGCGCTCGCCGACGATATCGCCTACAACAATCACGACATCGATGACGGCTTCCGCGCGGGGTTGTTCAATTTCGTAGAGCTCGCCGACGTGCCGATCGCGGCCCGTGCGCTCGCCGAGGTGCGCGATGCATATCCCGGCATCGACGGCACGCGGCTTCTCTATGAATCCATCCGCCGTCTCATCACCTGGATGATCGAGGACGCGGTTGCCGAAAGCGAGCGGCGTCTTGCCAAGCTGGCGCCACTGAGTGCGAGCGACGTGCGCCATGCGCCTGCCGCCGCGGTCGCCTTTTCGCCGGCGATGCAGGCCGACCTCGACCAGCTCCGTGCCTTTCTCGCGACTGGAGTCTACCGCCATCCCCGCATCGCCGGCATCATGCAGGAGGCGGCGAGCGTGGTGCGCGACCTGTTCGCGCGTTATAGCAATGACCCCGCGTCGCTGCCGGCCGAATGGCGCGGGCAGGCGCCGCAGCGCGGCACCCCGGCCTATGCCCGCCACATCGCCGACTTCATCGCCGGCATGACCGACCGCTACGCGCTTGCAGAGCATCGCCGTTTGTTTGACGCCACCCCCGATTTGCGTTAGTCGCGCCGAAGCATGATCCGGAAAAGTGGGAAGCGGTTTTCCGATAAGATCATGCGCTAAAGCGAGACTTGAGCGGAGTTTTCATGGACGTTTTTGCAGGCTATCACGGGCGGGTTCTCGCCGCCGTCCAGCAGCTCAAGCATGACGGTGTGGTGCCGCACGAAGCGAGCCTAGACGGCATCACGCTCGAGCCGCCCAAGGATTTCTCCCACGGCGACCTCGCCACCAACGCCGCCATGGTGCTGGCCAAGGCCGCCGGCCAGCCGCCGCGCGCGCTCGCCGCGCGCATCGTGCCGCTGCTGGCCTCCGACCCGCATATCGACAAAGTCGAGATCGCCGGGCCGGGCTTCATCAATCTGACATTGAGCTCTGCCTTCTGGCCGAGCGTACTGCGCATGGTGCTGGAGCAGGGCGCCTCTTATGGCGGCAGCGCCATCGGCAAGGGTGAAGCTGTGAACGTGGAATATGTGTCAGCCAACCCGACCGGGCCGATGCATGTCGGCCATTGCCGCGGCGCGGTGTTCGGCGATGCGCTCGCCAACCTGCTCGCCTTCGCCGGCTACGCCGTCACCCGCGAATATTATGTCAATGACGCGGGCGCGCAGGTCGATGCGCTGGCGCGCTCTGCCTTCTTGCGTTACCGCGAAGCGCTCGGCGAGGAGATCGGCGCAATCCCCGAAGGACTATATCCCGGCGACTATCTGCAACCGGTCGGGCAAAAGCTTGCCGCGCAACACGGCAAGGAACTGCTCGCGATGGAAGAGGCGCAATGGCTTCCGATCGTGCGGGCAACCGCCCTGCAAGCGATGCTGGCGTTGATCCAAGACGATCTGGCGCAGCTCGGCATCCGCCACGACGTGTTCTTCTCCGAGCGCTCGCTCAGCGAAGGTCCGCGCGACGAGGTGGCCGAGACCATCGCCGATCTCGAGGCCAAGGGGCTCATCTATAAGGGACGTCTGCCGCCGCCCAAGGGCAAGATCGACGAGGATTGGGAGGACCGCGAGCAGCTCTTGTTCCGCTCCACCGATTTCGGCGACGACATCGACCGGCCGCTGATGAAGGCGGACGGCACCTATACTTATTTCGCTGGCGATATCGCCTATCATCGCAACAAGTTCGGGCGCGGCTTTAACACCATGATCGACGTTTGGGGCGCCGATCACAGCGGGCATATCCGGCGCATGAAGGCGGCGCTCGCCGCGCTGACCGATGACAAAGCCACGCTCGACATCAAGATTTGTCAGCTGGTGCGCTTGTTTCGGGCTGGCGAGCCTGTCAAGATGTCCAAGCGTGCCGGGACGTTCGTCACGCTCAGGGACGTCGTGGACGAGGTGGGCGCGGGTCCGGTTCGTTTCATGATGATCTACCGGAAGAACGACGCGCCGCTCGATTTCGATTTTGCCAAGGTCGCCGAGCAGACGCGCGACAACCCGGTGTTCTACGTCCAGTACGCCCATGCACGGGCAAGTTCCGTACTGCGTAACGTTCGGGAAGCCTACCCGGATCTCGATCTAGAGGAGGGCGCTTTGGCTGTGAGCGACCTGGATCGGCTGACCGACGAGGGTGAAATTAACCTCATTCGGCGCATCGCCCAGTTCCCGCGTGTGGTCGAGGCTGCCGCGGTCGCCCATGAGCCGCATCGCATCGGCTTCTATCTCTATGATCTTGCTGCCGACTTTCACGGGCTTTGGAACCGAGGCAAAGACTTGCCACAATTACGATTTATTTACGAGAGTGACCGAGAGTTAACGCGTGCTCGAGTGGCGTTGGTGGCCGCGACGAAGCGCGTCCTAGCGTCGGGTTTGGGGATCCTCGGCGTTCACGCCATGCACGAGTTGCACTGAGCCAATCCGGGGCAGGGGGAATGGTTCGAGGGAAGTGTCATGTCTGCACAAGATGACGGGGGAGGGCCCGGCTCAGGCCGGTCCGCACATGGAAATGAAGGCTTTGGCCATCCGCTCGATGCCGCTCAGCACTTCTTCAGCCAGTCTGACCCCCGTCCTGCGTCGCAGTCGAATTCCAACCGCTTGGGTAATGCGCCGAGCCTCCAGACGTGGGGCGACAACGCGCTCAATGCTCAGCAGAGCGAGGTAAGCTTAATGGCTCAAGGAGCAGGAAGACCGGGGCAGCCGGCCGGTGGGCAGCGCCCGATTTTCGGTGGCGGCAGTCCAGTCTTTGCACAAATGCCGACCTACACGCCGGTCACACGCGGACCAGATCTTCGTCCGCAGCCCCCGCAGCCCCAACCCGCTTACACCCCCTACGATCCGAGCCAGCCGCCTCAGCCGCCCCAGCAAGCCGCCTCAGGCTTGAGCTATCCCAGCCCGCAGGCTCCGTCGCCGCTCAACTATCCCAGCCAGCAGCCGGCCGCAGCGCCGAGCTATCAGAGCCCCGCGCCAGGTGCCGCGCCGAGCTACCAGAACGCGCAGCCGCAACCGGCCCCAAACTATCAGTCCTTCCAGCCTGCGGCGCCGAGCCAGCAAGCGGATTTCGCCACCCAAGCCTATCGCCCGGCCAATCAGCCGGCTCGTCCCCAGAGCTTCCAAAGCGCCGAGCATCCCGGAGCGCAGGGTTATCCCACATCGAGCTATAACGGCGGGCAAGGCTTTCCGAACCAGCCCTTCGGCAATCAGAACTATGCCGATGCGAGCTTTGCGGAGCCAGCAACGGGGGACGCGAGCTTCCCCAAATCGAGCTTCGACCAGAGCTTCACCGATCCGAATTTCGGCAATCAGAATTTCGCCAAGCCGAATTTTGCCGATGCCAGCTTCCCGGAGTCACAGGGCTTCGACTCGAGCTTTCCCGACACGAGCTTTCCCAGCGCCCATGGTTACGCACAGCGGGAACAGGCCACCGGCTACGGCCATGACGCTCAGGCCGACCAAGGCTACAATTCGTTCCACAGCGAGCCCGCGCAGGATTATGGCCAAGTGCCGCAAAGCGATCCGCGACGGCAACTGCAGGCCTTCGACGCCATCTACGATCAGCCACCGCAAATTTCGCTCGGTTCGGCTGAGCCGGCCCGGCGTCCCGCTCAAGATTTCTACGAGGGCGAGCGGCTCGACGCCGATTTCCTCGATGAGGGTGCGGCAATTCCCGCGCCTGGCGCCCGCGCCAAGCCCGGGATGACGTTCAAAGGCCGCAGCGCCTTCATGGTAGGCAGCGCGCTGCTCGGCGCCATTGCTCTCGGCGGGGCGCTCGCCTTCGCCTATAAGCAAAGCGGCGGCGGACTTGGCAGCGAGCAGCCGCCATTGGTCACGGCCGACAGCCGGCCCGTGAAAGAGCTTCCAGACGATCCGGGCGGCAAGGAATTTCCTCAGAAAAACAAACTGATCTACGACCGGCTCCAGAATGGCGACGAGCCCGAGTCCGAGCGTCTCGTGCCGCGGCAGGAGAACGTCGCGGTGCCAGCGCTGCCGCCTTCGCCCGATGGTATGCCCGCGTCGGTCGCGACCACCGATCTCGGCACGCCGACGACGCAAGCCGTCGGCGGCGCCGAGCCGATCGCCGTGGCCTCAGCTGACGATTCCATGCCCGACGGCGGGCCGCGCAAAGTGAAGACCATGGTCGTCCGGCCCGACGGCACGATGGCGGAGCCTGCGGCCGAGGCCATGGCTCCCGAGGCGCCGGCGGCTGCGCCAGACGCGCAACTCGCCACCGCCGCGACGCCACCCGCCGAGCCGCAGGAGGTCGCCTCCTTGCAGGCGGCTCCGGCTCCCAAGCCGACGCCCGCCGCCAAACCGGTCCAGCAGACCGCCGCGGCAACCGCGGGCCCAACCAAATATGTCGTGCAGGTCGGCTCCAAAAAGAACCAGACCGACGCGCTCGCCAGCTTCGCCGACATGCAGCAGAAATATCCGACCCTGCTCGCCAATTACCGGCCAATGGTGCAGAAGGCCGATCTGGGCACAAAGGGAACCTGGTATCGGCTCCGCATTGGCCCGATCGCCGACAAGACCGCCGCCACCAAGCTCTGCGGTCAGTTGAAGTCGCAAGGCCTGCCTGATTGCCTGGTAATGACGCAATAGAGCGCTTGCGCTTTCCGGCCTTGACCGTGAGCCGCGGCGCACGCTAACCCGCGTCGTGGACTTCAATGCCTTCATCTCGGGATGCGCGGGCCCTTCGCTCAGCGACGACGAGCGGCGGTTCTTCGCGGCGATGCGCCCCTGCGGGCTCATTCTCTTCGCGCGCAATTGTCAGACGCCCGACCAGATCAAGGCCCTGGTCGCCGCCTTCAGGGATGCGGTTGAAAGCGACGAGGCGCTGGTGTTGATCGATCAGGAGGGCGGCCGCGTGCAGCGGCTGCGGCCGCCGCATTGGCGGGCCATGCCGCCGGCGCGCTGTTATGGACGCCTCTACGCGATCGATCCTGATCTCGGCAAACGGGCCGCCTTCGCCGGGGCGCGGCTGATCGCGCAAGAACTCGACGCGCTCGACATCAATGTCGATTGCACGCCCGTGCTCGACGTGCCGGAGAAGGGCGCGCATGAGATCATTGGCGACCGCGCCTTTTCGACCGATCCCGAGGTGGTGATCGCGCTCGGCCGCGCGGTGATGGACGGCTGCCTCGCCGGCGGGGTGCTACCGGTGATCAAGCACGTGCCCGGCCACGGACGGGCCAAGGCCGACAGCCATCTCGCGCTGCCCCGCATCGACGTCGCCGAGGCCGAGCTCGACGCAATCGATTTCCGGCCATTTCGGGCGTTGCGCGATGCGCCGCTGGCCATGACCGCCCATGTGCTCCTGCCGATCTACGACGACCGGCGACCGGCAAGCATCTCGCCCGTTATAATGGGGGAAGTGATTCGAAATCGGATCGGCTTGACCGGCTTGGTGATGAGCGACGATCTGGGCATGAAGGCTCTTGGCGGCCCGTTTGCTGAGCGCGCCCGCGGCGTGATCGCGGCGGGCTGCGACGTGGCGCTGCATTGCGGCGGCGATTTTGCCGAAATGCAGACTGTCGCGAGCGCCGTGCCGCCGCTGGAGGGGCTTGCCGCCGAACGCTTCGTGCGCGCCCGAAGCTTCCTGCGCGAACCGCAACCCTTCGATGTGGCGGAGGCAATGGCCCTGGTCACGGAGGCCGCCGGGACTCAAGTCGCAGCTCTCGGCGCCGATCCGACGGTGCAGGCATGAACCAGACCGGGACGCCAATGGCCGAAGACGAGCCGCAAGGGCCCGGCGAAACCTCCGATTGGGAGGAGGACGGCGCGCTGCTCGACGCCGACGCGCGCGACCAGCTCGTGGTCGATGTCGAAGGCTTCGAGGGACCGCTCGATTTGCTGCTCGCGCTCGCCCGCACGCAAAAGGTCGATCTCGCCAAGATCTCCGTGCTGGCACTCGCCCAGCAATATCTCGATTTCATTTCCGAGGCGCGCCGGCTCAGGCTGGAGATCGCCGCCGATTATCTGGTCATGGCGGCGTGGCTCGCGTTCCTCAAGTCGAAGCTGTTGCTGCCGGCGGATCCGTCCGAGGAGGGCGAGCCGACCGGCGCCGAGCTTGCCGCGCTGCTGGCCTTCAGGCTGAAGCGCCTGCATGCGATGCGCGAGGTCTCGGCCCAGCTGATGACGCGCAAGCGCCTCGGCCGCGACGTGTTCGGCCGCGGCGACCCCGAGCCGATCCGCATCACCCGGCAGAGCGTCTATGACGCCAATGTCTACGATCTGCTCAAGGCCTATTCGCAGCAGCGCCAGCGCACCGCGGTGCTCAGCATGCAGCTCAAGCCGCGCTCCGTCTGGTCGCTGAACGAGGCGCGCGAGGAGCTTGAGCGGCTGCTCGGCATGAATGTCGATTGGGCGCCGCTCGATCAACTGATCGCCGAGTTTCTGGTCGAGCCCGAGCTGCGCAGGACGGCGCTCGCTTCGAGCTTCACCGCGAGCTTGGAGATGACACGCGAGGGCGCGCTGGAGATCCGCCAGGCGAAATTCTTCGCGCCGATTTTGATCCGGCGCCGCAAGCGTGCCGCGGGAGCATGATCAACTAGCCAAGCAACAACAACGGGGCCCAAGGATGACAGCGAAGCAATTGAGTAGGGTAGAGGCAATGCCGGAAGATATGCCGGAAGACGAGACGGAGCGCGAGAGACCGCGCCTGCCGTTGCCGCTCCCTTCGAATGTGATCGCGCTACAGTCGACCGACCGGCGCGAGAAATTGCGCATCGTCGAGGCGCTGCTGTTTGCCGCCGGCGAACCGCTGGCCGAAGCCGCGATCGCGCGCCACTTCGTCGAGGGCGAGGACGTGCGCGCGCTACTGGAAGAGCTGCAGGGCTCCTATGCCGCGCGCGGCGTCAATCTGGTGCGGGTCGCCGGTAAATGGGCGTTCCGCACCGCCGACGATTTGTCTTTCCTGCTGGAGAAGCAGGCGGTCGAGCAGCGCCGCCTGTCGCGCGCGGCGTTGGAGACGCTCGCCATCATCGCCTATCACCAGCCGGTCACTCGCGCCGAGATCGAGGAGATCAGGGGGGTGAGCACGTCGAAGGGCACCATCGACGTGCTGTTGGAGACGGGCTGGATCAAATTGCGGGGGCGCCGCCGCGCGCCGGGCCGTCCGGTCACTTACGGCACCACCGCCGAGTTCCTTACCCATTTCGGCTTCGACTCGATCCAGGATCTGCCCGGCTTGAACGAGCTGAAAGGGGCAGGGCTGCTCGATTCCAACCTGCCGCCCGGCTTTACCATGCCGAACCCCGACGATGCGCCGCATCTGCGCGACGACGAGGAGCCGCTCGAGGACGACTTCCTCGGCGACGAGCCGCTCGGCGAGGGCGACGAGGACGAAGGCGGCGACGAGACCGCCTGATCCGTTCTGGTGGTTGCGGTCGTGGCGGTGAGTGCTTAGACCACTCCGATGCTCGAGTTCCTCAAAGCGCGCGGCGCCGCCACGGCCCGAGGCGGCAATCGCGGTGCAGGTCGCGGCAAGGCCGCCGTCACCTTCGCCGCGAGTCTGGCCTTTGAGAATGTGTCGCGCCGCTATGGCGACATTATCGCGCTCGACCAGGTCAACCTCGACATCGCACCATCCGAGATCCTCTGCCTGTTGGGGCCCTCCGGGTGCGGCAAGTCGACCCTGCTCAGGATCGCCGCCGGCGTCGAGCGCCCGTCATCCGGGCGGGTGCTGATCGATGGCAAGGAAGTGGCGGGGCCGAACCGCTTCGTGCCGCCCGAGAAGCGCGGCGTGGGGCTCATGTTCCAGGACTTCGCGCTGTTCCCGCATCTCACCATTCTCGACAACGTCGCGTTCGGCCTGAAATCGCTGACCCGCAGGCAAGCCAAGGCCGAGGCCTTCGCCGCGCTTGAGCGGGTGGGCCTCAGCCACTATGCCGGCGAATACCCGCATATCCTCTCCGGTGGCGAGCAGCAGCGCGTGGCGCTGGCGCGGGCCATCGCGCCGCGGCCGAGTGTGCTGCTGATGGACGAGCCCTTTTCCGGCCTCGATCCGCGTCTGCGCGAGAAGATGCGGGAGGAGACGCTCGCCATCCTGCACGAGACCCGCGCCACCTCGATCGTCGTCACCCATGACGCGGAGGAGGCGATGCGCATGGGCGACCGCGTCGTGCTGCTGCGAAAGGGGCGCGTGGTGCAGGCGGGCAAGGCGCTCGATCTCTACCGCGCGCCGAAAGACATCCTCGCCGCCCGCACCTTCTCCGATCTGAACGAGATCAAATCCCGCATCGAAGGCGGCAGCGCATTGACCCCGATCGGCCGTTTTGCCGCCAACGGGCTCGCCGATGGGACCGCGGCCATCGTCTGTGTGCGGCAAGGCGGCGTCCGGCTGCTGGCCGCCGGGCAGGGCACGCCGGCCCGCGTGCTGGATGCGCGCTTTCTGGGCGATGTGGCGCTGGTCGAGCTTGCGGTGCAAGGGCTTGATGCGCCGATCCTGGCCCGGGTGCGGGAGAGCGACGTGCCGCCGGTCGCCACCGAGATCGGCGTCGGCATTGACACCGGCGCGGTGCTGATTTTCGCGGCCGAAAACGGCGAGCGGCAGCCCGTCACCGACGCCTAAGCGTGGCTTGCGACCGGGCGCCCTTTGCTGCAATAGTGCGCCGCGATAGGCTCGCTGGAGACATTGGAGAAATTTCATGGGTTTAGGCAGCGGGTGGCACTGGCTTCTGGTCCTCCTGGTGTTCGTGCTGCTGTTCGGCGCGGGCAAGATCTCGGGGCTCATGGGCGATCTCGCCAAGGGCATCAAGAGCTTCAAGAAGGAGATGGCCGAAGGCGACGAAGAGCCTGAGGAGCCGGCCAAGCCGGAGCCGACAAAGGTGATCGAGCACAAGGTCGAGAAGCCTGCCCGGACGACCACCAAGACCGCGTCGAAGGCCCCGCGCAGCCGGAAATCGGGCTAGCGGCGCGACGCGTCGCGCGTCGGCGTCAGCCTCCCGCAATCCTCGCCCTGAAGCGGCACACATGTTCGACATCGGTTGGTCGGAGCTTCTCGTCATCATCGTGGTCGCGATCGTCGTGGTCGGGCCCAAAGAGCTGCCGAGGTTAATGGGGCAGTTCGGCCGTTACGCCGGCAAGCTCAGGCGCGCCGCCGCCGACTTCCAGCGCCAGTTCGACGAGGCCATACGCGAAACCGAGGTGGCCGAGGTGAAGAAGGCGATGGAGTCGGTGCGCGCCGAGGCCGCCTCGCTCGATCAGCCGGTGATGCTGCCCAAGGTCGATACGCCGACGCTTGTCGCACCGGCGAGCACGACACCGGCTCCCACCCCGGCCGTGTCGGCAACGCCGAGCGTAACCGAGCCGCAAGTCAAACCGAAGCCGCCGCGCAAGCGCGCCGTCTCGACCAAGCCGAAGAGCGCAAGTCCCAAGCGGAGCAAGAAGCCCGCGGAGCCGCCGCATGACGGATGACGACGACATCGAGGCGAGCAAAGCCCCGCTGATGGAGCATCTGCTGGAGCTGCGGCGGCGGTTGATGTGGTCGATGCTCGCGGTGCTGCTCGCTTTCCTGGTCTGTTTCTGGTTCGCCAAGCCGATCTACAATCTGCTGCTGTGGCCGTACCGGCTCGCGGTCGGCAGCGATGCGCCGATCGAAATGATCTACACCGCGCCGCAGGAATTCTTCTTCACCCAGGTGAAGCTCGCAATGTTCGGCGCGATCTTCATCGCCTTCCCGGTGATCGCCTCGCAGATCTACATGTTCGTCGCGCCCGGGCTCTATCGCAACGAGCGCAAGGCATTTTTGCCCTACCTGATCGCCACGCCGATCCTGTTCCTGCTCGGCGCGGCGCTGGTCTATTTCCTCGCCATGCCGCTCGCCATGAAGTTCTTTCTGTCGATGCAGCAGACCGGCGACGCGCAGGTGCAGATCCATCTGACTGCGCGGGTCAGCGAATACCTGTCGCTGATCATGGCGCTGATCCTGGGCTTCGGCGTTTGCTTCCAGCTGCCTGTCCTGCTGACGCTGCTCGCCCGCGCCGGCATCGTCACCGCCGCCGGACTGAAGCGCTATCGCCGCCACGCCATCCTCGGCGTGTTTGTCGTCGCCGCGGTGCTGACGCCCCCCGACCCGATCAGCCAAATCTCGCTCGCGCTGCCCACCATCCTGCTCTACGAGCTGTCGATCTACGCGGTAAAGCTGGTCGAGAAGAAGCACGCCGCCGCGCAAGCCGCACCGAAGCCCGCCGGCAAGCCGGCTTGAGCTTAATCATGCTGCATCTGCTCGACACCAAGAGCCTGCTGTCGATTACGCTGGTATGGGCGGTGTTGGCCTATCTCGTCGTGCCGCGACTATGGAGTCGCCACTTCCGCCGCCATCCCTTCTTCGCCCAGACCGCGCGGCTTACGCAGACAGCGGACGGGCACCCGGGCGATCCGATCAATATCGGCCTGGTGGGCAGCGAGGCCGATGTCGTGCGCGCCATGATGGCCGCCGGCTGGTTTCCCGCCGACCCGATCACGTTCGAGAGCAGCGCGCGCATCGCCGCTGACACCGTGCTGCGTCGTCCCGACGACGACGCGCCGGTCAGCAATCTCTTCTTGTTTGGCCGCAAGCAGGATCTGGCCTTCGAACAGCCGATGCCCGGAGGGCCGGGCAAGCGCCACCATGTCCGCTTCTGGCAGTGGGACCAGCTCTATCAAGGCCGTCACGGCTGGTTCGGCGCCGCCACCTTCGACGCCAAGGTGGGCCTCAGCCATACGACGGGGCAGGTGACCCATCATATTGCCCCCGATGTCGACGCCGAGCGCGACCGGCTTGTAGCCGAGTTGCAGAAGGCCGGCGTAGCGGAGCAGGTCGAGTGGCTGGACGGCTTCCACAGTCGTCTGGAGGGGCGGAATGGCGGCGGCGATCCCTGGCACAGCGACGGGCGCTTGGCGATCGTGACGCTGCGCGGCTCGGTTTGAGCGCCGCGGGAACCGCGCCCGGGGCCACCCCGTTGCTTCTTTGTCAATCCGCAGGAGAGTCCTATGAGCTATGCCCGCTTCGGCGCGATGATCGCGACCTCGACGATCGTGATGTTCGGCCTGATGTATCTCAACACTTACGCCCTCGATCATGTCTGGTTCAGCCAGACCCGCGCCTGGATGGCCGTGGTGATGGGCGCGGCGATGGCCGTCATCATGCTTGGCTTCATGTTGGGTATGTACCGCAACAAGCAGGCCAACATCGCAATCGTTGTCGGCAGCATTGTCGCCTTTGCCGGCGCGCTTTGGCTGGTTCGCAGTCAGGCAACGGTTGACGACGTTTCCTACATGAAGGCGATGATCCCGCATCACTCGATCGCAATCATGACCAGCGAGCGCGCCCATATTCGCGATCCGCGCGTGCGCAAACTTGCCGACGGTATTATCGAGGCGCAGGTCAGGGAGATCGCCGAGATGGAGCAGCTTATCGCCGATCTGGAACGCAATCCGACCCGCCCAGACGCGCCGGACCTACTGCCCAACGACAAGCGCGGAGACGCTTCGGTTCGCTGACGCGCGCCAAGACCAAATGTGCCTGCAACCATTGCTGTCGCATTTGGTTAGTTATACTCTCACCCGATTCCCAGCATCGCGAGCGCGCATGGACGGCGTCAGCCGAACTTTTTCATCATTGGATTTTCGTGTTTCTTGGCTACCCAATTGGGTGGTCAGCGTCGGTCTCGCCGCCGTAGCCGTTCTGCTCGCGGTCTGGCTGCATGCAGTCGTGTTTGTGGCGATCGAGCGATGGGTCAGCGGCCAGGATCTTTTCCGCCGTTCGCTCGTGTCGCGCATCAAAGGCCCCACACGCCTTGCGGCCATCATGGCCGCGGTAGCGATTGTCCTGACTGTCGCACCAATCTCCGACGACAAGGTCGTGCGTCAGTTCATGATCGCGGGCGTGGTCGTGCTGATCGGCTGGATTCTGACGACCGCCGTGCATGTGTGGATGGTGGTCTATCTGCGTCGCTTCAAGCTGGACTCCGAAGACAATCTGCTGGCGCGCAAGCACGTCACCCAGTCACGCATCCTGGAGCGGGTGGCGCGGATCTTGATCGTCCTTCTGACGCTCGGCGCAGCCTTGATGACCTTCGATGCCGTCCGCCAATACGGCGTCAGTTTGCTGGCTTCCGCCGGCGCGGTGAGTTTGGTGGTCGGTCTCGCGCTGCAGCCGATGTTGCGCAACCTCATCGCCGGCGTGCAGCTCGCCATCACCCAGCCGATCCGCATCGACGACGCGCTGCTGATCAATGACGAGTGGGGCAACGTCGAGGAAATCACCTCGAGCTACGTGGTCATCCGCCTGTGGGACTGGCGGCGCATGATCGTGCCGTTGAGCTATTTCATCGAGCAGCCGTTCCAGAATTGGACGCGCGAAAGCTCAGCGCTGATCGGCACGGTGTTTATCTATGTCGACTTCACCGTTCCGGTCGATGATCTGCGGGCGGAGTTGGAGCGGATCGCGCGCGAATCGCCGCTCTGGGACGGGCGCGTGGTCGGACTCCAGGTGACCGACCTCAAGGAGACTGCGATGGAGATCCGCATGCTGGTGAGCGCCAGCACGGCTCCGAAGGCGTTCGATTTGCGCTGCGAAGTGCGAGAGAAGATGATCGCCTATGTGCAGCAGCGGCACCCGGAGGCGCTGCCGCGCGTCAGAACCGATCTCCACGACGAGCGCCGCAAGCGGGGTAGGGCGCCTGCCCATTAGCCTTTGGTCCGCATGCCGGGCGACGCGGGGACGCTTCGCTTTGCCCTGCCCCCATTGTATACGATGGCGCTCAGCTGAATCGCCTTAGGCCGCCAGGACCAAGCCCGTGCTCGACATCAAATGGATCCGCGACAACCCGGACGCCTTTCTCAAGGGGCTGACCGATCGCGGCTTCGACGACCCGCAGGCGACGTTGAATCAAATTCTGAGCCTGGACGAGCAACGGCGTGGGACGATTCAGCAAGTGCAGGAGGCGCAAGGGCGCCGCAACGCCGCCTCCAAGGAGATCGGCCAGGCGATGGCTGCCAAGGATGCGGCCAAGGCCGAGGCCCTGAAACAAGAGGTGGCACACCTCAAGACGGCGATCCAAGAGGGCGAGGCCAACGAGCGCGAGATCGAGCTGAAATACAAAGACCTGCTCGCCGCGATTCCCAATACGCCCGCCGCCGATGTGCCGGTAGGCATCGACGCCGAGGCCAATGTCGAACTGCGCAAAGTCGGGAGAGCCGAAGAAATTCGCCTTCCAGCCGAAGCAGCATTTCGAGCTTGGCGAGGCGCTCGGGCTGATGGATTTCGAGACGGCGGCGAAGCTCTCCGGCGCGCGCTTCGTCGTGCTGAAAGGCGCGCTGGCGCGGCTCGAACGCGCGCTCGCCCAGTTCATGCTCGATTTGCATACGGCGAGCACGGCTACACCGAGATCAACCCGCCACTGCTTGTTCGCGACGACGCCATGTTCGGCACGGCGCAACTGCCGAAGTTTGAGCTTGATCAGTTCCAAGTTCCACTGATCCATTTCGAACAATTGGTGGAAGCGGCAAAAGTCCCGATGCTCGGAACCATGTCCTCAGTTCGACAGTCATTTGCCAAAGCCTATGGCCGAGAAATGACTGACGAGGAGCTTGCAGCTCACTTTTTTGATGCTGTGAAGAGAGACCTGGCCGCAGGCAGAAGATTGTATGAGACAGAGTTTGGACGAGCATCTCGCTATTGGCTCATCCCGACTGCCGAAGTGCCGCTGACCAATCTGGTGCGCGAGGAGATCGTCGACGAGGCGAAGCTGCCGATGCGCGTTACCGCCTGGACGCCGTGCTTCCGCGCCGAGGCCGGCGCTGCCGGCAAGGACACGCGCGGCATGATCCGCCAGCATCAATTCTCCAAGGTCGAGCTGGTCTCCATCACCACGCCCGAGCAATCGGCCGCGGAGCACGAGCGCATGACAAAATCCGCCGAGGAGGTGCTGAAGCGGCTCGAGCTTCCGTTCCGCACCGTGGTGCTCTCGACCGGCGACATGGGCTTCGCCGCCAACAAGACCTACGACATCGAGGTGTGGTTGCCGGGGCAGGGCACCTATCGCGAGATCAGTTCCTGCTCCAATACCGGCGACTTCCAGGCCCGCCGCATGAACGCCCGCTACAAGCCGAAGGGCGCCAAGGACACCCGCTTCGTGCATACGCTGAACGGCTCGGGCGTCGCGGTGGGACGCGCGCTGATCGCCGTCTTGGAAAACTACCAGGAGGCGGACGGCAGCATCCGTATTCCCGACGCGCTCAAGCCTTACATGGGCGGGCTGACCAAGATCGCCGCCAAAGGCTAAGACAGCGCACCAGAATTGTCGGATAATCTTCAACCGCCTCGGTAAAGGGGGTGGGACAGGCCATGGCATCCGCCCAAGACCAGATCGGGCTGATCATGCAGCTCAGGCGTCGCGGCATCCGCGACACCAATGTGCTGCGCGCGATCGAGCGCGTGCCGCGCGAGCTGTTCGTCGACGAGGCGTTCGCCGACCACGCGTATCAGGACATCGCCCTGCCGATCGATTGTGGCCAGACCATCTCGCAGCCTTACGTGGTCGCCTTCATGACCGAGCGGCTCGAGCTCGACGAGCGGCATAAGGTGCTGGAGATCGGCACCGGCTCCGGTTATCAGGCGGCGGTGCTGTCGCATCTGTGCCGCCGGGTCTACACCGTCGAGCGCTGGCGCGAATTGCAGAAGGCGGCTGAGCGCCGTTTCGCCGGGCTCGGCATCACCAATGTCACCACCATTATCGGCGACGGCTGGCTCGGCTGGCCGCCGCAAGCGCCGTTCGACCGCATCATCGTCACCGCCGCCGCGCACGAGCCGCCGCCGGCCCTGATCGAGCAGCTCAAGATCGGCGGCCGCATGATCATCCCGTTGGGTGAAACGCGCGATACTCAGATGCTGGTCGCCATCGACAAGACGGATGCCGGGCTGCGTCAGATCGAGCTGCTGCCGGTGCGGTTCGTGCCGCTGGTGCATGGCCGCGCAGGTGTCGGTGCGCGTGTGCCGAAATCGGCGCGGGGGTCGAAACCGTAACCGGCCCTCGGCGCAGCGCCGGTCGAATCTTCTCGCCGGCTTTCAACGGTTAACAGCCTTTTAACCGCATCCGCGCTTTACTCCTCGGGACGGTTGTCGAGGGGCGGAGAGAGGGATGCGGCAGGCTGCGTATCTGTATGGCCGCGGCGTTTTTGGCGTGGCGGCGGCCGCTTGCCTTGGCTTGACGCTGGCGGGCTGTAGCTCCGGCGTTTCCCGCTTCGATTTTCCCGCCTTCAATCTCACCAGCAACGACACCCCGGCCGACACCGGCAACGCCGATCTTGCCTCGACTTCGTCGCTGCCGCCGGTGTTGCCGGAGGAGTCGGTATATAGCCAGGGCGACGGGCCGGGGCGCCTGACCCGCGCCAACCTGCCGCCGCCGGACTATACGCCACGCCCAGCCGTCTACTCGCCCGCGCCGAGCGGACGCGTCGGCGCCACCGTTGCCAATTACCCGGCGCAGGCTGCGCCGCTGCCGGAGCCAGCGGTGCTGCGCCCGAAGGTGCAAGGCGCCCACATCAAGGTCGAGAAGGGCGACACGCTCTCCACCCTTTCGCGCCGCTACGGCGTTCCGGTCGAGCGGATCATGTCGGCGAACAATCTGCCTGACGGCCGTCTCGCGATCGGCCAACAGTTGATCATTCCCGGCGCGACCCAGCCGAAAGTCGCCGAGGCCGCTCCGGTCGAGCCTGCTCCGCCAGCTCCCGGTCAATCGACCTACAAGGTGGAGCCGGGCGACACGCCGCACGGCATTGCCGACAAGCTTGGCGTGAGCGAGAAGGCGCTGATCCAGCGCAACAAGCTCAACCCGAGCAATCTTCGCATCGGTCAAGTTCTGGTCGTGCCTGGCAACAGCCCCAAGCCGGCGGTCGCCGCCAAGGACGACACGCCGCTCGCCGAGCCGGCCGTCGACGCGGCGCCGAGTGTGCGCAAGGTCAAGACCACGACCATCCCGGCGCCTGGCACCTCGCTGGCCGAGGAAGAGGACACCCAGGCCACGTCTGGCGCCAAATCCGCAGGCAACACCCAAGACGGCGCGACCAACGACATTCAGGCTTCGCCCGAGGTGACGGGCCCGGGCAGCCAGCGTGTTGCCAGCAACGAGCAGCTTCCGACGCCCGATCCGATGTCCGGCAACAGCTTCCGCTGGCCGGTGAAGGGCCGCGTCATCGCCGAGTTCGGCATGCGGCCCGACGGCGGCCATAATGACGGCATCGACCTTGCGGTGCCGCAGGGCACCGCGGTGAAAGCGGCGGAGAACGGCGTGGTCGCCTATGCCGGCAACGAGCTGAAGGGCTACGGCAACCTGGTGCTGATCCGCCACGCCAACAATTGGGTGTCGGCTTACGCCAATAACGAGGAACTGCTGGTCAAGCGGGGCGACAAAGTGAGCCGCGGCCAGACCATCGCCAAAGCCGGCGCCACCGGCTCGGTAAGCCGGCCGCAGGTGCATTTCGAGCTGCGCAAGGGCTCGCGCCCGGTCGATCCGACCAAATACATGAGCGACCAGGCGGCCAACGCCGACTAGCTCTCGAGCCTCCGGCCCAATCTCCCGGCAAGGTCCTGGATGTACTGCCAGGCGACGCGGCCCGAGCGGCTGCCGCGCGACATCGCCCAAGCCAGCGACTCCTCGCGCAAGGTCTGCTCCTCAATCCGCAAGCCGAAATGGCTGGCGTAGCTGCGCACCATCTCCAGATAATCGTCCTGGCTGCAGTTGTGAAAGCCGAGCCACAAGCCGAAGCGGTCTGACAGCGAGAGCTTCTCCTCGACCGCTTCGCCCGGATTGATGGCGGTGGAGCGCTCGTTATCGACCATCTCGCGCGGCATCAAATGCCTCCGGTTCGAGGTCGCGTAGAGCAGCACATTGGCGGGACGGCCCTCGATGCCGCCTTCGAGCACGGCTTTCAGCGATTTGTAGGAGGTGTCGAGCGCCTCGAAGGACAGGTCGTCGCAAAACAGAATGAAACGCTTATCCGGCGCCGCGCGCAGCTGCGCCAGCAGATGCGGCAGCGATTGGATATCCTCGCGATGGATCTCGACGAGCTTGAGCCCCGCGACCTCGCCGTGCACGGCCTTGACCAGCGAGCTTTTGCCCATGCCGCGCGCGCCCCACAGCAGCGCATTGTTGGCGGGAAGCCCGCGCGCAAATCGCGTGGTGTTGGCGAGCAGCGTATCGCGCGCGGCGTCGATGCCCTTGAGCAAGGCGAGCGGCACCCGGTTGATCGCCTGGACCGGCAGCAGACCGTGCGTCTCGGCCTGCCAGACAAAGGCATCGCCGGCCTCGAAATCGGCACGCTCGGGCTCGCGTGGACCAAGCCGCTCGATAGCCCGGGCGATCCGCTCGAAAAGGCCGGAAAGGGGTTCTTGAAAGTTCATTTGGGGCCGTTGCAAAGGCGCGCGCGGCAGCTATAGTCCCGCCACCTTCGAGGGTTAACTGCCCGTCGCGCGACGACCAAGGGCGTCACCCGGCGCGGGCGGCCATCCTTAAGCCAAGCCAGAGTGAGGAGCAATGCCAGGTTCGATTTACGCTCAAGCCGCCCCCGGTGCGTTCGACATGCTGAATAGCCTGATCGTTCCGACCATGCTAATCATCGGCATCATGTATTTCCTAATGATCCGGCCGCAGCAGAAGCGGCTGAAGGAGCATCGGGACATGGTCGCTTCCATTCGCCGCGGCGATACCGTCGTGACCTCGGGCGGCATCATCGGCAAGGTGGCCAAGGTTGACGAGAACGAGCTTCAGGTGGAGATCGCCGACGGCGTCAAGATCAAGGTCGTCCGCACGACGGTCTCCGAGGTGCGCGGGAAGGGCGAGGCCGCCCCGGCAGCCAAGACGAAGGCCGCCTCGTGATGGTTTCTGCATAGTCCAAGCGCGCCAAGACTGACCTGATCCGGAGCTTCGAGAGCGGCAATGCTGCATTTCCAAAAATGGAAGGTGATCTTGATCGTCGGCATCGTCATTGCCGGGTTCCTGTTCGCGCTTCCCAATCTGTTTCCTGCCGCGACCATGGCGCGGCTGCCCACTTGGCTGCCGCACAAGCAAGTCAATCTCGGCCTCGACCTGCAAGGCGGCGCGCATCTCCTCTATCAGCTCGACGAGAAGGAGATGATCGCGGACTGGCTCAACACCATTCGCGGCGACGTGCGCGAGACGTTGCGCAAGGAGCGCATCGGCTATTCCGACCTGGCGCAGAATCTCGATAACCACTCCGTGTCGGTGACGATCCGCGAACCCGGCGATCTGGACAAGGCCTATGAGGCGCTGAAGAAGCTCGCCGCGCCGGTCGGCGGCGACGTGTTCGCGGGCTTTTCCGGCTACGACCTCGATGTCGCCAAGACCGACGACGGCGTCACGCTTACCGTTACCGAGCAGGGTCTGGCGCATCGGATGACCTCGGCGATCCAGGCCTCGATCGAAACCATCAGGCGCCGCGTCGATGCCTTCGGCACCACCGAACCCAGCATCCAGCGCGAGGGCCGCAACCGCGTCCTCGTGCAGGTGCCCGGCATTCAAGACGTGGAGCGCCTCAAGACGCTGATCGGCGAGACCGGCAAGCTCGAATTCAAGTTGGTCGACCCCGCCGTCGACGCCGCGCAAGCCGCTACCACCAAGCAAGTCCCGGTCGGCGACGAGCTGGTCTATAGCAGCGATAATCCGCCCGTTCCCTATGTGTTGAAGGACCAGGTGCTGGTCAGCGGCCAGAACCTGGTTGATGCGCAACCCGGCTTCGACAGCCGCACCGGCGAGCCGGTGGTGACGTTCCGCTTCGATGCCGCCGGCGCCAAGCGCTTCGGCAAGGTGACGCAAGAGAATGTGGGCCTGCCGTTTGCCATCGTGCTCGACAACAAGGTGGTGTCCGCGCCGGTGATCCGCGAGCCGATCCTCGGCGGCACCGGTCAGATCAGCGGCAATTTCACCGTGCAGCGGGCCAACGATCTGGCCGTGCTGCTTAGGTCCGGTGCGCTGCCGGCCAAGCTCACCGTCATCGAGGAACGCACGGTCGGCGCCAGCCTCGGCGCGGATTCGATCGAGTCCGGCAAGAAGGCCGCGATCGCGGGGCTGTTGCTGGTCATGATCTTCATGCTGGCAGGGTACGGGTTGTTCGGCATGTTCGCCAACATCGCCCTGATCATCAATATCGCGCTGATTTTCGCCGTGCTGTCGCTGATCGGCGCAACGCTGACGCTTCCCGGTATCGCCGGCATCGTGCTCACCATCGGCATCGCCGTGGACGCCAACGTGCTCATCAACGAGCGCATACGCGAAGAGATACGCTCCGGAAAGTCGCCCTATGCCGCGGTGGACGCGGGCTATTCGCGCGCGCTCGTTACCATTGTCGATTCCAACGTGACGACGTTGATCGCGGTGTTGGTGTTGTTTTGGCTCGGCTCGGGACCGGTCCGCGGCTTTGCCGTGACGCTGACCATCGGCATTCTCGCCTCGATGTTCACCGCCGTGACCGTCACGCGCCTCATGGTCTCCTATTGGCTGCGCTGGGCGCGGCCGCAGCTCATACCGATTTAGGGAAGCGCCTCATGTTCCGCGGCATCCAATTCATCCCACCGGACACCAAGATCGATTTTGTCGGCTTGCGGACGATCACGTGGATCGTGTCGGCGTTCCTCACGCTTGCGCCGCTGATTCTCGTCGCCACCATCGGCCTCAACATGGGCATCGACTTCCAGGGCGGCACGCTGATCGAAATCAAGACCAAGACCAGCCCGGCCGATCTCGCCGACATCCGCAGCAAGGTGAGTGGACTCGGCCTTGGCGAGGTGCAGATTCAGGAGTTTGGCGCGCCAGACGCCGTGCTCATCCGCATCGCCTCGCAGCCGACCGAGCAGGAGCAGCAGGCCTCGATCGCCAAGGTCAAGGCCGCGCTCGGCGATACGGTCGAATATCGCCGCGTCGAGATCGTCGGCCCCACCATTTCGGGCGAGCTGATCGCCAGCGGCACCATCGCCGTCGTCGTGGCCCTACTGGGTATCCTCCTCTATGTCTGGTTCCGCTTTGAATGGCAGTTCGCCGTGGCGGCCATCGCCTCGCTGATCCACGACGTGACTGGCACGATCGGGCTCTACTCGCTGTTTCAGCTCGAGTTCAATGTCTCGAGCATCGCCGCGATCCTCACCATCATCGGCTACTCGCTCAACGACAAGGTGGTGATCTTCGACCGGATCCGGGAAAACCTGCGCAAATACAAGCGGATGCCGCTGGTGCAATTACTCGACGTGTCGATCAACGAGACCTTGGCGCGCGCCGTGCTGACCCACGTCACCACTTTTCTCGCCATGCTGCCGTTTCTGTTTTTCGGCGGCGAGACCATCTTCGGCTTCGCGCTGGCGATGTGCTGGGGCATCGTCATCGGCGCCTATTCGTCGATCTTCGTTGCCTCGCCGCTCCAGCTCATTCTCGGCGTGCACCGCGAGGCGTGGAGCGCAGCGCCGGCGACCGCCAAGGGGAGACCGGCGGCGGCGCGCATCTGATCCTGGCAAAGCGAGGCGAGACCTTGCATGACGCCGAGCGGGGCGACACGGTAAGACGCATCGCGCAGTCAGGCGATCCCGATCGCAGTCTCGCGGCGCTGTTCGCACCCGGTGCCGCCCGCGCCGATCTGTTCGCGGTCATTGCCTTGAATGTCGAGCTGGCCCGCATCGCCGAGCAGGTGAGCGAGCTGGGCCTTGGGGCGATCCGTCTGCAATGGTGGCGCGAGGCGGTCGAGCGCGCGGGCAACGGCGAAGCGGCCGGACATCCCGTGGCTGAGGCGATCGGCGCGGCGATGCGCCAGCAAAAGCTCTCACCCGCGCGTATCGCCGCGCTGATCGATGCCCGCAGCTTCGATGTCGAGACCAAAATCATGCCGGACTGGGCTTCGCTCGAAGCCTACCTGGCATCGACCGCCGGCGGATTGTTCGCGCTCGGCGCGGCGCGGCTCGGCGCGCCCGATGCATCACTCGAGCCGGCGGCCTCCCAAGCTGCGCTCGCTTACGGTTTGACCGGGCTGATGCGAGCTCTGCCGGTGCACGCCGCGAGCGGCCGCGTCTATCTCCCGGCCGATGCTCTCATTCGTCATGGGACATCGCCCGAAGCCGTTCTCGCGGGAGAGACCAGCGAAGGCCTGCGTGCCGTGCTGGCCGAGCTGCGGGGCAAAGCGAGCGGGCCCTCGCCGAAGCGAGCCGGCATGTAGGCCAGCTCGATGCCAATACGCGCGCTGCCTTCCGGCCGCTTTGCCTGGTTGACCCTTATCTCGCCGCGTTGGACAAAGACGGGCGCGATCCGTTGCGTGAGATTGCCGAGATCAATCCGCTTACCCGGTTTTGGCGCATGGCCCGCTGGCGGGGTTAGCGAGAGAAAGTGACGATGCAGGAGCGCTCGATCAAATCCTGGTGGCAGCGCCGCCTGCCCGACGTCAGCGCCGCCGCCGCCCGTTTCCCACTCGCCGTCGCCATCGCCGTCGCGCTGACCGCCTACAAGCTCTATCGCGGTCCCATGATTGGCGACGTCCAGTTCAGGGTGATGGCTTGGCTCGGGGCCTCGTTCATTTGGGTCGTCGCGGTCGATCTGTACGTGGAAAGTCAGCGGCGATCCCAGCAGACACGCACTCTGCTCTGGGTGCTCGGCATTGCAGTGCTGGGCTTGCTGCTGTGGCTCGACACTGCCATCTGGCTCAGCGCCTGGCTGTTGCTGGCTGGGCTTGCTCTCGCTCTGACTCTGGCGGCCCATCTCGGCCGCCGCGAGACCAACGAGACCGTTTGGCTGTTCAACCATCGCCTCTGGCTTGGCGCGTTGCTCGCGGGCGTCGGCGCGGGAATGCTCGGCATCGGCCTCTCGGCCATCCACGAGACCATCAAGCTGCTATTCGGGCTCACTCTGTTCCGGAACGGGCACGAATATATCTGGACCCCATGCCTTTTGTTGGTCGCGCCGGTGAGTTTTCTCGCCTTCGCGCCGCGGCGTTTCACCGACACCATCACTGAGGCGGAGCAGCAGGACTTCACCATGCGCGCGGCGGCCGCGCTGGTGAGGTTTGTGGCTGTCCCGCTGCTCCTCGTCTACACCGCCATTCTTTACGCCTATGCCGCCAAAATCGCGCTCGCTTGGGAGCTGCCGCAGGGCACGCTCGGGGCGATGGTGGTGGGCTATCTGTTCGTCGGCGCCGCGACACTGCTGCTTGGCTATCCGAGCCGCGAGACAGGCGGTCCGCTGATGCGCCTGTTCTGGAGCTATTGGGTGTGGCTCACGGCATTGCCGGTCGCCCTGCTGTTCATCGCCGTGTCGCGCCGCATCGCCGATTATGGCCTCACCGAGCAGCGTTATTTGATGGTGTTGATCGGGGTCTGGGCGCTGATCCTCGCGGGCTTTCGCATCGTGCAAGGCGCCCGCTTCGATTTGCGGCTGCTGACGGGTGTGCTGGCGCTGCTGCTGCTTGCGGCCTCGCTCGGCCCTGGCGGGGCGATTGGCCTTTCGGTGTTGAGCCAGAAGGCGGAGCTCGCCGCGATCCTCGCCGCCAAGAACATGCTGGTCGATGGCAAGATCGTGCCACGCGAGGAGGGCGCCGCCGAGAATCCACTCGGCGAGCAGGCGGCACGCGCCCGCGCCATCGAATGGTATCTCAACACCCACCACTCGCTCGACCTGCTTGCGCCCTGGTTCGAAGGCCACCCGGACAATCCCTTCGCGCCCGGCAAGTCGCCGGAGGAAACCGCGCGCGAGCTGCTTATCGCGCTGGGCTTGCGGCCCGATCTCGGCAGTGCACCGGGCGCTGTCCATTTCACCCATTATTCGGATGTGCCCGCCGTGCTCGCTCCCGCGAAGGGCGCTTATGTTGTCGGTCCGATCGTGTTCAAGGGCGGCGCGTCTCCCGCGCCGATTCCGCCGCAGAGCGTGGAGGTCGAAGGGCTCGGCGCGGTGAAGCTTGAGCTGTCAGACAAGCTGCTGAGGGCGAGCCTCAATGACGGCGCCGCGGCGACGTTCGATATCGCGGCAGCCGTGAAGGAGATCTACGACCGCGGCTGGCCAAATGTCATGGATCACAAGCCAATAGAGTTGCCGGGTGCGCAGGGCGGACTCGCCGGCACCATGGTCATCGACAATCTGAACGGCACTTATAAGGAGCCCGATTTCGACATCGCGCTGCTGCGGTTCTGGCTGCTGATCGGCCGCGCCGAATAAATCACTCGGCGGCGATCTGCTCTTTCCGCGCGAGCCAAATCTCCAGATCGGCGAGCGCACGGGCGGCCAGCGCGCGCTTCCGTTCGAATCCCTTGGAGCTGCGCGGACCCTTGCCGCGCGGCGCCGTGGGCGCGGCGATCTCTGGGAACAGCCCAAAATTGACATTCATCGGCTGGAAGCTCCGCTCAGGCCCGTCACCTTCGGCGCTGAGATGTCCGCCAGTGATGTGATTGAGCAGCGCGCCGAGCGCCGTGGTCGGCGGTGGCGGAACAAGTGTGCGCCCCAGCCGCTCGGACGCGGCGAAACGCCCGGCGATGAGCCCGATCGCCGCCAACTCCACATAACCCTCGACGCCGGTGATCTGACCCGCGAAGCGAAGCCGCGGATCGGCTTTGAGCCTTAGCGTCGCGGTGAGCAGTTTCGGGCTGTTGAGGAAGGTGTTGCGATGCAGTCCGCCGAGCCGGGCGAACTCGGCATGCTCGAGCCCGGGAATGGTGCGGAACACGCGCGCCTGCTCGCCATGCTTCAGCTTGGTCTGAAACCCAACCATATTCCATAAGCTGCCGAGCGCATTGTCCTGACGCAGCTGCACCACCGCATAAGGCTTCACGCCCGGCCGATGCGGGTTCGTGAGGCCGACCGGCTTCATCGGTCCGTAGCGCAGCGTCTCCGGCCCGCGCTCGGCCATGACCTCGATGGGAAGGCAGCCTTCGAAATAGGGCGTGCCTTCGAACGCCTTGAACGCGGTCTTCTCGGCGGCCAGCAACGCGGCGATGAAGTCTTCGTATTGCGCTTGGTTGAGCGGGCAGTTGATGTAGTCGGCGCCGCTTCCGCCCGGGCCGGCTTTGTCGTAGCGCGATTGCCGCCAGCACACCGACATGTCGATCGACTCGTGATGCACGATCGGCGCGATGGCGTCGAAGAAGGCGAGCTCGGCCTCGCCGGTCAGCGCTTGGATCGCCTGCGCGAGTGCCGGTGAGGTGAGGGGGCCGGTGGCCACGATCACGCTGTCCCATGCGGCGGGCGGCAGCCCCGCGATCTCCTCCCTTGAGATCTCGATGGACGGATGGTCCTCGAGCGCGCGGGTCACCTGCGCGGCAAAGCCGTCGCGATCGACCGCCAGCGCGCCGCCGGCTGGCAGCTTGTTCGCATCGGCCGCCGCCATGACCAACGAGCCGGCGCGGCGCATCTCCTCATGCAGCAGCCCGACCGCATTGGTCTCCCATTCATCGGAGCGGAAGGAGTTCGAGCAAACGAGCTCGGCGAAGGCGCCGGTCTGATGCGCATCGGTCTGCCGCACGGGGCGCATCTCGTGCAGCACGACCGGCATGCCGGCTTGCGCGATCTGCCAGGCCGCCTCGCTGCCCGCCAAGCCGCCGCCAATGACATGTACCTTGCCTGCCATGCTCCGATAGCTAAGCCCCTCTGGGCTCTCCCTCAAGTCGACCAAAGCGGACCTAATCAAGCCGTTGGAACTGACTAGGAATTGGGCAAAACGATGAATCCATGTTCAATATGGCACAGTTTTCCACTATGATTCCTCCGGGAGCCGAATCGACCTGGCAAGTAACACGAGCTTCCGATCATTGAGCCGGTGGACCGCCGGCACTCCCGGCGCATCTGCCCGCTCTTGCAACATAGGGGGGTAGAATGTCCTCGAATACAGCTCTTGCGATTAGCGTTGGTGTGCTCGGCGCGATTGCCACGTGGCTCTTCTTGGGGCCGCTCGGTGGCGCGCTCGCGATCTGGGCCGCGTTCATCGCCTGGGGCTGCTTCTTCCATTGCGGTGGCAAGGAGCAGGGCCTGCAATCGGCGATCTTGAACAACGCCGCCGGCGCCATCATCGCCGGGATTACCCTGGTCGTCGCCACCAAGACCGGAATGGCCGACAAGCTAGGCCTGCCGGTATGGGCCGGGCTCTGCGTCGGCGTCGGCGTCGCAGCCATGGTTCTGCTCGCCAATATGCCGATGTTCGCCGCTATCCCGGCACAGGTCTATGGCTTCGCGTCGGTCGTCGCTTACACGCTGATGAAAGATGCGGCGGGAAGCCTGACCGCGGGGTCCATGGAGAATCCGGTCGTCGTCGTCATTCTGTCGATGATCATCGGCGCGGTGTTCGGTTACGTCTCCGAGAAGCTCGCCGGCATGCTGGCGGGCATGGGACACGCCCACCACGCTAAGGCCTAAGCCGCGGCGGCACATCTAATCGTCGCGGGGCTCGAGCCCCGCGGCCCAGCACGCTAACGAGGCGTGGTAGCCGATCCGGTTGCCACGCCTCGCATTTTAACCTTGCTCTATTCGCGCCTTGCGCGCGCCGCATAAGTGAATTTCGAGGCAACCCTGTCCCGGGACATCGCTTGCGCGTGCCGCGCTGTAAGGGCAATCTCCCCCCTCTTCTCGGCTCGCTCGCTGTCACGGGGACTCTGGTCCATGCCCTCCGTCGCCGTTGTCTGGAAAGGCAACTGCCGTGAACCACGCCTCCGGCAGCGGATGCTTGGCCATCTGCAACGCCTCGCGGCGCGGAGCGACGAATATTTGCGCCTGCGGCAACCCGAGCGGCCGCGCATCCTCGACGTCATGCACCAGCAGCGTGGTGGTCAGCGCGAGCGGGCCAATATCGAAAGCATCGACCAAGAGGTCTCGGGTAAGATTCTTATTTCAAGCTTCATCAGCCCGCACCCCGAGGCGCTCGTCGCAACCGCGCGCGACGGGGGCGCAAGTCTGATCGACGATGCCGACGCGAAGTCCCCGCCGCTGATCGCGATCGAGACCGCCCGGCTGCGCGGACTCGACTTCAAGCTGTTCGACCCGCGCGGGCTCTATCCCGGCGCCGACCGCATGAGCTTCGTCTTCCTCGAATGTCCGGAGAACCCCTTCCTCGACGGCAGGTTGGTCGAGGTCGCGACCAAGGAGGACTGTTTGGCGAGCGGCGCCAAAACGCTCAGCGACGTCGACCTGTATCTCTGCGCTCCCAGCGTCCACCTCCGCTATTACCTCGAGGACTGGACCGACTGTCTGTTCTCCTGGATCAAGTTTTTCTTCATTGGCGATTTCCTCTGGCATCGCCGGCAGGAGATGGAAGGCTATGCCGATTACCGGCAAGTGTTCGCCGATCTCCAGGCCGATCGCGGCAACGAAGCGGCCGAGGAGTCGGCCTTCGACGCCGTGCTGGCGACCTTCGTGCAGCACGCCGACCATTGGATCGACGAAGTGGAGGGCTGGGCCAAGGCCGAGCAGGGCTAGCGGGGTTTGCTCCGCGCTGGCATTTTGCCGAACAGCTTGCGCAGCTCGTCCTTCGCCTGTTCCAACCGCGTCCGATCCGCCGCGCCGAGGCTCTTGCCGCCGCGGTTGATGTAGAAGACCAGCATCGACATGGCCGAGCGATAAGGGTTGGCCTTGCGCCGATGGCTTGCTTCCGCCGAACGCTTGAGCGAAGCCGCGATCTCTTCGGGGTTCTTCAGCGTGAAAACGCCCTTCTCCAGATCGAGCGCGTGCGAATGTGAGGTCACGCCTTGCGACCAGCGTTTCGCCGAAGTTTTGGTCTTTGTGGGCCCTCTGCTTGCCATCGATGTGACCGGACAGGCGCTGTGCATCATCTTAACGCCATAACCGCGATTTAGATGCTGGTTGCAGCGAAAAGGAGACTGAGATGGCGACTCTCACGCTTTATCATGCCGCACCGTCGCGCTCCTCGATCGTCCGCTGGATGCTCGAGGAGCTTGGCGAGCCTTACGACCTTCAGGTCCTGAGCCTGATGAAAGGCGACCAGCATCAGCCTGACTATCTTGCTATCAATCCGATGGGCAAGGTGCCCGCGCTGAAACATGGCGAGGTGATCGTCACCGAGGCGGCCGCCATCTGCGCCTATCTCGCCGACGAGTTTCCGAACGCACAGCTGAACGTGCCTGTCGGCGATCCTCGCCGCGGCCCCTATCTCAAATGGTTGTTCTTCAGCCCGAGTTGCATCGAAGCCGCCATCATGGATCGGGCGGCTCCGCGCAAAGAGGAGCCGCGCCGCGGCATGCTCGGCTATGGCGATTTCGACACGGTGATGAATGTGCTGGCCAACGCGGTTGAGCCGGGGCCCTACCTCATGGGCGAGCAGTTCACCGCCGCCGACGTGGTGGTCGGCTCGACGCTGCGCTGGGGCTTGATGTTCAGTCTTCTGCCGACTCGACCCGAGTTCATGGCCTATGTCGGGCGACTGGAGCAACGGCCCGCCTTGCATCGCGCCACCGCGCTTGACCAGCAGCTCGCCGCGGCGTAACCGCCAAGAGATTGGTGCAGCACGAAATGGTGCGGGATGCTGACGATCGTTTCCGGCGGCCAGACCGGCGTGGACCGCGCCGCGCTCGACGCCGCCATCGCCAATTCGATCGATTATCGCGGCTGGTGCCCGAAAGGCGGCCGGGCGGAGGACATGCTGCGCTCGCCGGGCGTGCTGGCGCGCTACCCGAAGCTGCACGAGACCCCGCTTGCCAATCCGGCGCAGCGCACCGAATGGAACGTGCGTGATAGCGACCGGCTGATGGTGCTGCTCGATCGGCGTGGCCTGGTATCGGGAGGGACCGAGCATGCCATTCTGCACGCCGGCGAGCTCGGCCGCCCGCTTCTCGTGCTCGATCTCGACGAGGGCGGCGATCCGGTCCGCGCCTCTGCGTGGTTTGACGAATGCGCGCAGCGCGGACTCAAGCTCTGTATCGTCGGCCCGCGCGAAAGCGAAGCGCCCGGCATCTACGCCAAGGCGCGCGATTTCCTCGGCGAATTTCTCGATCGCAGCGAGCGGCGCAGCCCCGCCTAGAAGCGCAAGCCAGCCAACAGCCGTAACAGCAACGCGGTACCGAAGCCCCAAACGCCGTTGAGCAGAAGCCCCACCGCGAAGCGCGGCCAGAGCGGAGGCATCGGCTCGCCCTTGATCGGGGCCACGACGAAGAAGGCGACAGCGGTCAGCGCCACGGCGCCGACGAGGATCCAGCTCGACCAATAGGCCGGCCCGCTCAATTGTCCGAGCAACACCGCCAAGCCCGCGCCCCACAGGCCGCCCCAGAACGCCTTGGAGATGATCGACGGCACACCGAGCGGCGGCACCGCATCGAGCGGCCAGGCCGGCCGGTCCGGCGGAATGACGCCAAGCTGATTGAACAGAAACCAGAGGCTCTGATGAAACAGCAGTGTGGCGACGAACCCGGCAACGAAGCCAAGCAGCAAGAGCTTCAACAACGGCATGGTTGTCGTCCTCCTATGAGGTGGTGATAGCGAACGCGCCCTCGGCGACACATCGCGCAAGTTTAAATCGAATGTGGGGTCTGTGTTTGGCGGAGAATACAGCCCATGAGCGCCAGGATTGTACCGAAGTCCGACCTAACGAGGAGAAGCGACCCATGACTCCAGCTCCCACCACTACATTGAAGCAGCCCGCGGCCAAGTCCGCCAGCGAGAGCATCGTCGTCGCCTCCGACAAGCTCCCACGCGGCAAGGTTTGGGGCGAGACCGACAAGGCGGTAAGTTGGGCGGGCGCCTTCGCAGTCTATGGCGGGCATGGCGCGACCGCATCCTCGACCATCGTCTACGAGATCGAGCCGGGCAAGCGGCTCGGCTGGCACACCGACGCGACCGAAGAGACGCAATATATCATCGCAGGCGAAGGCAAGCTCTATCTGGAGGACGGCTCGACCCACAAGGTCGGCCCGGGCAGCGTGTTCGTGCTGCCGACGCCCATGCGTCACGACCTCGAGAATACCGGCAAGGAGACGTTGCGCGCCGTGGCCTTCTTCGCCGCCGCGATGTTCACCCAGGACTTCGACCAGGTGATGCTGCCGCCGAAGAGCCACATCCTCGGCACGCCAAACCGCGCCGGATAGGGATCGCCCGGGCAAACAGGCCCGCAAGCCCCGACTCATGCTAGTCTGGCCCATCGAAGTTCGAAACTCCGGGGGGAAAACAATGCTGACAGCTATTATTGTTGCCTGTGTCATCGGCGCGATTGCAGGCTGGCTCGCCGGTCTGCTGGTGCAAGGCACGGGTTTCGGCCTGGTCGGCGACATCGTCGTCGGCATCTTGGGCGCGCTTATCGCGGGTTTCCTGTTTCCCGTGCTCGGGATCTCGCTGGCGCTTGGGGGAGGGATGCTGGGCGCGATTATCCTCGCGTTCATCGGCGCCGTGATCCTGCTGGTGGTCGTGCGGCTGTTCAAGCAGATCGCCGCGTAAATTTTGGCGCGCGACATGGCGTTGCGACGCCTCGCTCTGGCTGGCCTGGCGGCGATTGCGCTCGCGGGAAGTCTTGGGTCGGCGCGGGCGCAATCGCCGAACGGCGTGAAGACGCTCGATCCTCCCGGCGCCATCAAGGCCGAGGGGACCTGGAGCTTGGGCGCGCGCGCTGGCGATTTCGTCTTCGTCGCCGGCATGCAGGGCATCGATCCCAAGACCAACACCCTGGTAAAGGATCCGCAGGCGCGCATTCGCCAGGCCTTTCTCAACATCAAGCTGATCGCGGCCTCGGAGGGCGCAAGCCTCAAGGATTGCGTGCGGCTCACCGTGTATTTGAGCGACCTGCGGCGCTTCGCGCCGATGGTGGAGACGGCGCAGGCCGAATTATGGGGTGGGCCGCCCTATCCGCCGCGCACCATGATCCAGGTGACGCGCCTGTTCGACGGCGACATCGCCGAGATCGACAGCGTGTTTTATGCGCCGGCGAAGAAGTGAGCCCAAGGCTCTACAGGCCGAGCTCGCTCAAACCCGGATCATCCTTGGGCCGTGGGCCGCGCCGATCCCAATTGAACAGCCGGTCGGCTTCGCGGATCGGTAGGTCATTGATCGAGGCATAGCGCCGGCGCATCAGCCCGTGCGCATCGAACTCCCAATTCTCGTTGCCGTAGGCGCGGAACCAGTTGCCGGAATCGTCGTGATACTCATAGGCGAAGCGCACGGCGATGCGGTCGCCGGCGAAGGTCCACAGCTCCTTGATCAGCCGGTATTCGAGCTCGCGGTTCCATTTGCGCGTGAGAAACGCCACGATCTCCGCACGCCCGGTGAGGAACTCGCTGCGATTGCGCCAGGCGCTATCCACGGTATAGGCCAGCGAGACCCGCTCGGGGTCGCAGCTATTCCAGCCATCCTCGGCGGCACGGACCTTCTGCATGGCGCTGTCGCGCGTAAACGGCGGCAGCGGCGGGCGATCCTCGCTCATCGGTTTCTCCGGTTCAGCGCACTTGCGCCGACTATCGCAGACCCGATACATCGATGCAAAACAAGCCGTCCCCAAGCCCTAGAAGGAGCCTGCTATGCCCGACGCCGCGACCCTTGCCGAGCTCGATGCCGCTATAGCCGCCGTCCGCGACAATCTGCGCGAGCTGGTCGAGCAGGCAGCCGCCTATTCCGGCGCCGCGGACGAGGCGCGCAATGCCGACCGCATCGCCGCCCAGGAGGCCAAGCTCGAAGAACTGCTCAAGAAGCGCGCCGCGCTGGAGAAATAGCCACCCACTCATCGCGGCGCAGCCACTGCGGCAGTTGTCGCTCCTGGCGCGAAATGCGCAGCATTGTCGCAGACCGGAACTTGGGGGGTCCAGGACCGTTCTCGCTTGGTCGGGGGAACGTCCAATCCAAGGAGTTCGTCATCATGGAAGCCACCTGGAAACCCCACGAGAAGCACGGCGATCTGACCGAACGCAGCGATTTGCCGGACAGCGTGTTTGCCTTCCCCAAACAGCGCAAGGAGCCGATGACCGACGCCAGCCACGTCAGGAACGCGATTGCGCGTTTCGACCAAACCGTCGGCGTCTCCGATGAAGATCGGAAAGTCGCATTCGCCAACATCAAGAAGGCGGCCAAGCATTACGGCATCGACATGTCCGAGACGGACTGGCACGAGCTGGGCAAGCGCCCGAGTACTGGAAGAACCGCCGAGGATCGCAGCAAGTCGGCACAGAAGGCCGCGGCCACCCGTAAACAGCACGAAAGCCACCGGCACTAACCGGGCCTGAGCGCGATCTGCGTCGCGTCGCCGCGGCATGACACGGAAGGTTGAATTGTGCGAGCCGGCGCGGATTTGCACAGTCGGCCGGTGAGCAAATTCGTCGCCTCGTTGGCTGTTTCTCTCGTGCTGCTTGGCGCCACCGCCGCGCACGCGCAATCCGCGTTTCTCGGCGAGACTTTCCCCTATCGGGCATTCGATGCGCTGCCTTCAACGCCCATCGCTGTCGGCGGCGCCACGCTGAATGTCGGATTTGCGCCGGGAGAGTTCGTTTTGCCGCGCAGCGCGCTGCTGGGCTGGCTTGAGACCTCGGCCAAGGCGGTCTCGGTTTATTACGGCAAGTTTCCAGTCGCCTCGGCCCGCATCTTGCTCGTACCGGCCCCCGGCGACGGCGTACTCAAGGGGACAACCTTCGGCTATCGCGGCGCCGCCATCCGCCTCGTCATCGGCAGCGACACCACCGAGGACGAGCTTCGCCACGACTGGATCGTGGTGCATGAAATGACCCATCTCGCCTTGCCCGACGTCCCCAACCCCTATCTGTGGCTGGCCGAGGGTATCGCCACTTATGTCGAGCCGATCGCGCGCGGCGAGGCCGGTCAACTCAGCACGGAAAAAATTTGGGGTGACATGGTGCACGACATGCCGAAAGGGATGCCGGAGGATGGCGACCGAGGACTCGACCGCACGCCAACCTGGGGGCGCACGTATTGGGGCGGAGCCATGTTCTGCCTACTGGCGGATGTCGAGATCCGCAAGCGCACCGGCAACAAGGCCGGGCTGCAGCAGGCGCTGCGCGGCATTGTCGCCGCCGGCGGCAACATGGAGCGGGTCTGGCCTCTCGAGCGTATCTTCAAGGTCGGCGACGAGGCGACCGGAACCACCGTGCTCACCGATCTTCACGCCAAGATGGGTGATGCGCCCGAGGCCCCGGACCTCGAGGCGCTGTGGCGCGAGCTCGGAGTTTCCTTGCAGGGTCACCGCGTGAGCTTCGACGACAGCGCGCCACTCGCACCCATCCGCCGCGCCATCACCGCCGCGCCAGGCTAGTCGCTATCCCGGCTTGGCTGATAAGCTGCTAGCAGCCGGCAATCCTAGGCGAAGCAGCAACGGCAAGCCAGCCCGATCGATAGTGGGTGTTCCATGGATGAAGTAGCGACGATCTTCAGCCTCAATAATTGGCCCGGTCATTTCTCGTACGCGCTGATAGCAGTCTCCTATTGGCTGACCGACATGTTCTGGTTGCGCCTGATGGCGATCCTCGGGCTATCCCTCGAAATCGTCTATTTTCTCTTCTCCGGCGGAGATTTGCGTACCGGGATCGGCTGGGACCTCGTGTTCATCGCCATCAACGCCTACCAGCTTTACCAACTCTTGCATGCCCGCCTATCGCTTCGCCTGCCCGAGGCCGATCGTGAGCTGCTCCGTGGCGTCTTCTCGGGCCTCGACGACGCACAGATCGCCCGGCTACTCGTCGCCGGCACCTTCAGCGATATCGCCAAGGGCACGACGCTCGCCGAGGAAAACCAGCCGCTCGATAGACTGTTTTTCATTTGCGCCGGCCTGGTGCGGGTGACGATTGCCGGCCGTGAGGTCTCGCACCTGCAGAAAGGGAATTTCGTCGGCGAAGTCGCCTTCCTGACCGAGCGACCGGCCACGGCGACGGTGGTCGCCGAGGATAACGTGCGCGCGCTCATCTTCGAGCGATCGGCGCTTAGCCGTTTCTTCCGCAACGAAGCGGAAGTGGCAGGAACTCGATCTATCAGTTGCTGGGTCGCGAACTCGCCCACAAGATCAAGGTCAGCAACAGCATGATCTCGGAGTCAGCGGTTTGACGGCGGCAATCGCCTCAAACGGGCAGGGACATGAGACATGGACCGCCAAGCCCTTGAATTTGGCGTTTGCGGCAATATCTTTATAGGGCGGTTGGAAAAGACCGGTCGCTCACGGGGATGGCCATGTCGAAAGCGCTTCTGATGCTGTTATTGCCGCTCGCGCTGGCAGGCTGCGCCGTGGGCCACCTCAATCTGTCGCCGATGACGCTCGGGCCGAGCGAGCCGTCCAAGGCCTCCTGCCTGACTTACGGAGACGGCCCCACCTTCGGCGATTGCAAAGGGCCGGGCTCCGTATCCATTCCCCAAGCAGCGAATTAGCCTCAGTTCTCAACTTCAAATCGCGAGCTACGCTTGGTTGGCGCGCGCCACAGGGCGGGGACAGCCGCCGCCGCCGCCCCGTCGTCTATCCAAAGCGCCATCAGGCTTCCGGGTTAGCTGGGCTGGCACGACGCGATCTGCTGCGCCCACTCTCCAATTCGGCTCCAAAAACCCTATAGACAACCAGAGGTAGAGCAGTCAAAATAATACAACCACGCAGTCAGTGATGCCACCGTCATGTCGGCAAGCCAGGTAACGAATGAACTGATAGCGCGCCTGCCGGGGCTCAGGCGGCTCTGGTCGATTACCCAAGGCTCCCCGGACGTCTGTATCGCCGTGCTCGATGGGCCGGTCGACGAGTCGGTGACCGCAAATCCTTCGAGAGGGCCGACCGGCGTCGTCCAGCATGCAACGCACGTTTACTCAATCCTGGCTGGATCGAGCGACGGGCTTGTACCGGGAGTTGCTCCGGGCTGCCGGATAATTTCAGTTCCGGTCTTCAATGCTGCAGCAACTGACGGCGTCTATGCCTGCACCCAGCAAGATCTCGCCTCCGGAATTCGCACAGCACTGGAAGCAGGCGCAAACATACTCAACATAAGCGCCTCGCAACAATCGGACCTCCTGTCTCTATCGACCGAGTTGAGCGGCGCCCTCCAAGAGGCCGCTCGTCGTGACGTGCTCGTTGTTGCCGCCGCCGGCAATCAAGGCTGCGCCTGCGACACTATCCCGGCATCGGTTGCCAGCGTCCTTGCGGTTGGGGCTCATGACGAGGCCGGCGTCCCACTGCTGACGAGCAATTGGGGCCTCAATCAACGCGCCCACGGAGTTCTGGCGCCAGGAAGCGATATTCCCGGCGCCTGCGTCGGCGGGGGGCTCTGTCGGGCATCGGGAACAAGCTTTGCGACTGCGACGGTTTCCGGCGTGGCAGGCCTGCTCATGAGCGTCGAGGTGGAGCGTGGACAAGAGCCAAGTGGAGAGAAGGTGAAGAGAATCCTTCTCGCCTCCTGCGCGCGCGCCGACGACGACCAGATCGAAATTGCCTCCACTCATCTTGCCGGCCGTTTGGACATCGCTCGCGCCGCGGACCTTCTGCTTGGTCCATCAGCAACACTCAACGAAAGGGAGGAAACCTTGACCACGAGCAGTTCGCCTCGGATCGAAATAGACCGCTCGCAATCCATTTTTCCGCAAGGTGAGGGGATTGAGGCGGACGGTCATGCAGATGCACAAGCGACCATACTCCCGAGCGATGGGTTAGTTCCGGCCCATGGCGACTGTGGCTGTGGTTGTGGAGGCGAGGGCGGGGAGTGCACATGCGGAAGCACGCAGAAGACCCAGCTGGTCTATGCCATCGGCCGCCTCGGCGTGAGCTTCATCAACCAGACGCGCCGTGACTCCATCTGGCGCCTCGTGAATGGCTCCCAAGAGGGTGATCTCAAGCCCATTAGCAACGAGGCTCTGCAAAAGCTATTTGATAAGCATCCCTTTCAATCCCAATCCGTCGTCTGGACGCTGAGCCGGACCGAGGTGCCCATGTACGCGATCGCTCCAGCCGGAGCCTTTGCGGCGGAGACCTACGCATGGCTCGTGAACGAATGGTCGGACAAGAACGTCGAATTCGTCTCACTACCGGGCGTGCTCGCCGGCTCGACGGTTCTTTACGATGGCCAGCCCGTCGACGTTGTAATGCCCGACTTGCGCGGCATGTATAGCTGGGCGGCAAAGAGATACGTCTCCGCGCTGACCGAAGCACGCAAGAAAGCGGCAACCGGCGTGAGCGAGGATCAGGTGAAAATCCAGATCGATCGCTTCCTCGGCAAGATCTATTTCAGCATCCGCAATCGAGGACTGTCACCCGAAGAGCGTGCGCTCAACGCCGCGGCGACCAATGCCTTCAATTTCAGCCCCATCATTGTCGAGGCCGGGAAGGAAGAGCTGTCGCTAAAAGATATCGGCGTCGAGAGAAGCCCCCTGAACCGGGCGGGCAGCGAGTATTACGACGTACTGCTCACCTTCTTCGACCCCAACGACCGGCTCGGCCGCGCGCCGCTGCGCGCCCGCTTCACCATCGACGTCGCCGATACGGTGCCGGTCATGATCGGCGAACCCGCAACTTGGTACGAGTACTAGCCTCGCTTGCAATGATGCCACTTTAAGAAAGGAGAACCTGATGAGATTGCCAGAGCAAATGCCCGCAAAGCCAACCACCTTCGGACTCAAGACGGAGCCTTCGACCGCCGCTGCATCGTCCGCAACGGCGGCGATCGAGCCCGCCGGGTGCTGCATACAAGTCTGTGACCCAATTACGGGGTGCCATTGCTTAGTTCATGCCCCCTTCTGCTAAAGCACGACGAAGTCAGTAGCCGCCTCACTCGAGATGGAGATCGATATGAGAATGCCCTCAGATTTGCCGCCGCGGCCACGATTCTCGGACGGTCCGGTCTACGCCTTTGCCGCCACGAACGAGACGATCTTTCAACAAGCCGATGCGATCAGATGCGCGGCGTGCTGCATCGGCAGGGCCGGATTTGGCGCCTGCGTGGCGCGCTGCATCGCCACCGGTCAGGCTTGCGACGGGGGCCTGCGTAACTGCACATCCTGTTGAGCGGTGCCGCGGGGCAGGACGGTTTCCTACCGGCCTCCCATTCAAGAGGCCGGTAGGATCATACTTACCTTCAATCCCTGAGATAGATCGTCGGGTTCGCGGTTTCCCGCGCGGTCCGCTCGCGCCGGAGCATCGCGACCGGCCAATTTTGATTCAAAGTTGACGAGCCTTTTCAAGGTTAAGATTTACCAGCAAAAAATCAGAAAAGTCGCATTGCATTTCACAATGTTGCGCCAATCGCGCGGCCACCATGCGCATGCGCGCCGAAAGCGCGAACACAAGGCGGCGCAGGTCGTACTGCGACGTTCCAATTTTCGCTAAGCATGGGGAGTGAGAGCAATGATCGAAGGCTTGATCAGCATCGTCACGCCTACCGGCCAGGGACACCTTGCCGAAGGCGCAACCGACGAGACCATAGACAGCGTGGCGTTGACCGGCGCCGAAGCCATCCAGCGCATCATCGCCGACCGGAACAACCTTCGCGCCTGCACCAACGTACAACAGCGCGATCTCGTCGCTCTGAATTCGACCAACGAAGAGCTACGGCGGCGTCTTGCCGTGATCCGACATCACTACGTCGAGTTGGCGACCAAGATCCTGACCCTACTCGAGCAGTTCGATCAGGCGACGCGGGAAGCGCGGGATTTCGGTCAAGCCGCTGCACGCAGCGAAAGCGATGACGATAATCTCGCCGCTCTTGCCCGCCGTCTCAAGCCAGCCAATGCGTCGTCGAAGCCGCTTGGCGAAGCAACGTCAACGGCGCGGTAGCCTCGCCCCTTACACCGCGTCTTTGGCGGCCTTCACGGGGCGGACCTTGAGGCTCTTGCGGGCCGGCTTCGCCTTGAACACGGTCGGCTCCTTGGTGAACGGGTTGATGCCCGTGCGCTCCTTGGTGGCGGGCTTCTTGATGACGACGAATTTGGCAAAGCCGGGCAGGAGGAAGGTACCGGCCTTCTTCAGCTCCTTGTAGCCGACGGCCGCCAGCGACTCGACCACCGCCTTCACGTCTTTTTTCGCCAGCGACGTCTCGTCGGCGATTTTCTGGATCAGCTCTGATTTCGACATCATGCGATTGTTCTCCCCACATTCTCAGGCCCGGAATGGGCGTGCGAGTTTAAAGCCCTAAACGCGTGGCCGATTCGGCCGGATTTGTCTGCAAAATAAGCACTTCTGTCGCGCCGCGCCTAGAGCGCCCGAGCCCCAAATCCGCCCTTATTTGACCGTCGGCCGTCTCGGAGGTGAGGTCCCGGCGCGTGCAGGCCCAGAGCTGAGGAATAGATTTCGCCGGCTTGGCACCAGAAAATTGCGCGGCCGGCGCGGGGGCAAGCCGGCTCTCGCGTGTTATGCTCGGCTGTTGGAACCAGGAGGCAACCATGAAGAGAATGCAGCTCGCTTGCTTTGCGACAGTGACCGCGGCCGTGCTCTTTGCTGGAGTTCTGGCGTGGCGCGCGGAGGCAACGCCGTTGACGGGATCGGTCGATCCGCTCGCCGTGAACAAGAGCTATTCCGCCGTGCAGAAGGCCTCATGCATGTTCGGCACCACGCGCTGCAGAGCCGGCACCAAATGGATGTGCACGCGCGGCAGCAATGCCAGCGGCGACACCAAGAAGTGCAAGTGCAGGCCCTGCTAGGGACGAGGCAGCCCAAACCTCCCTCTCCGCGCGAGGGGAGGGAGGACGCACTCTCTTTAGCGCCCAGCCTCGACAGGCAGAGCGGGGCGCGAAGCCGACATCAGGTTGGGGACGGGACGCTCGACGCCCTGGCGCCGCTCCCCGCTCGCGCCTAAAATCTGGGCATCGGGACATCCGAGGGGGGAAAGCACGATGGATCTCACAGGTCTTCTGGTTCAGGTCATCTCAGGCGCGGTCGGCGGCAGCGCGGCGGGCGCGGCGGCCAAGCAATATTCGCTCGGCGCATTGGGCAATGCGATCGCCGGGGCGATCGGCGGCGGCATCGTCGGCCAGCTCATCGGCACCTTCGCCGGGCAGATGGTCGAGGGCTGGGTCGGCAACATCGCCGGCGGCGCGGTCGGCGGCATCGCCCTCACGCTGCTGGTCGGCGTCATCAAGTCCATGTCGCAGAAGTAGACGCGGGGGCTTGGCGGCGCGAATTTGTTGAGGCATGCTAGGGTAGTGCTCAGGCTTGAGGCTGAGTCTCGCCGACTGCCCGGGCGATGCCATGACTTAGGGAGCGCCCTGCTGCGATCACGCACCGGGCGCCAGAGGAGAAGCTGGAATGGGCAGTGTGAAACCTCCTAAGGACTATAGCGACAAGACCCGCATCGACCTGAAGCAATCCTACCAGGTGGCGTACTGGAAGGAGCGGTTCGGGGTTTCGGAGCGGGAGCTCAGCGAAGCCGTGCTGGCCGCGGGCGCCTTGGCCAGAAAAGTGGAAGAATATCTCAGGTCCAAGGAAGCGCGCTGAGCCCGCATGCGCGGTGGACGGGGATCGCCCGCCTGCCACGCCGTACCCACCAGGACAAGGCAACGATGAGGACTGCCATGATCGGCAATGCTATGCGCGCCGTCGCTCTCGCAGGCGCTTTCACACTTCTCGGTTTCGCCGCGCCCGCAAGCGCCGCCCCGTTCGACGGCAGCTGGAACATGGTGCTGGTGACCACCAACGGCCATTGCGGGGTGATCAAGATGGGCATGGCGGTCAATGGCGGCCACATCTCCGCGACCGGCGGACGCTTCGTCATGCACAAGATTTCCCTTGGCGGGATGATTTCCGGCTCAGGCGCGACCAAGATCAATGGCGTGGCCGGCCCGCGTCAGGCGATCGGCACCGGCAAGTTCACCAAGGCCAAGGGCACCGGCAAGTGGAACGGCACCGGCCCCTCCGGCGTCTGCTCGGGCGTCTGGACCGCGCTACGCGCCTGACGCCCTCCGATTAGAAAACGAGATAGAGCAGAACAATCACGACGAGTGGAACGCCCATAAGCCACATCAAAATTCCTGCCATGATCGGGTCTCCTTAAGCGAGGGGTTTCGAGGGGAACAATCCGTGTGCGTATTCGTTCCCTCTGCGTAGATTTTCATCACCTGACCCTTCGCACACCAACCTCACAGGAGACGAACGATGGCGCGCACCCAAGGCCTGATTGCCGAGATCGACGAAGTGATGGTCACCGAGACCGCCACCGGTCCGGCGGCGGCCCGCACCGATTGGGCCGCGATCGGCGGCGGCGCCCTCGGCGCGATCGCCGTCTCGATCATCCTGTTCACCGCCGGCTCGGGCTTCGGACTTTCCACCGTCGAACCCTGGTCATTTGCCAACCGCTCTCCGGCCGAGTTCGCCATCGGCGCCGGCATTTGGCTGATCGTCATGCAATGGCTGTCCGCCGCGTTCGGCGGCTATCTTGCGGGGCGCCTGCGCACGAAATGGGTCGGGCCGCGCGTCGACGAAGTACTGTTCCGCGATACCGCGCACGGCTTTCTCGCCTGGGCGCTGGCCACGGTGATCGTCGCCGCCTTGTTTGCCTTGGGAACCACGGTGGCCGGCACGGCCGCGGTCGGCACTGACAGTGCCTCCGACGCCGCCCAGGCCGCCGCCGCGATGACCGAGCAGGCGCGCAAGGCGGCCGCCAACTTCTCCATCTTCACCGCCATCTCGCTGCTGATCGGCGGCTTCATCGGCGCTGTCGCCGGCGGTCTCGGCGGCTACCACCGCGACGCACCGTGAGCTCCGCGGCGCGGAGGCGCCCGGAGGGCGGGGATAAGATGCCTCGAGCAGGTCAGCGGGCCAGATTGAAAAAGACGCCTTCGTTCACCATCCCTTCGCCGACCCGAACCGAGATCTGGTTCGGCGCGGCGGGAAAGATCAGCGCCAGCTTGCAGTCGAAACTTCCCTTCGGGGGAATGCTCCCGTCGCAATGGGTCTTGGCGTAATCGTAGTCGCCGAGCTCGCCGCTCTCCGAATGCACGTCGACGAAAAGAAGGAAGGCGATTTCCTTCGCCTCGTCGCCGACATTGTCCATGCGCAGCACGACGTCCGCCTTGGCCCCCTGGATGGCGAAGAACTCGAGCGTGACCTTGATCGTGCCGAACTGCTTGGTCTCGCCGAGCTGTGACACTTGACCCGTATTGCCGGCACTCTCCGCGGACGCGGATTGGGCGATGCACACCGCAAGCAAGCCAAGCAGCAGCGCCGTCGCTATCGTTCTGGTCATGTCACTTCCATTGCTGGGGTTTCGTCATCCCGGCGCAAGCCGGGATCCAGGGGAAAATATGCTGAGCGAGCGGCTCTGGATACCGGCTTTCGCGGCATACGGAGCCTGTTGTCCCGAATAGAAGGTTCGGTACGTGGATAGCAGGGACGATTTCCCTCCCCCTGAAAGGGGGAGGCAGGCGCGCCCATTCGATGCATCGCCGATTGCACCAAAGGCGCGATAGCGCGCCGGTGGGGGTCTTCGATGCGGGGCTGCGGCCGGTCACCCCCTCTCGGCTCGCTATGCCGCAAGCGGCGAGCGATCCGGCCTCCCCCTTTCAGGGGGAGGGAGGTTGGTGACGCGGCCGCGCGTGTTGTGCCAGACTCTGCTCGCCGGAAGGCCAAGACGAGTTCTAGGGAGAAACGCCATGACCAAGCTGCATGACGAGGTGCTCGCGGCGAACGCGACCTACGCCAAGGACTTCGGCGACAAGGCCAAGCTCGCGATGCCGCCGGCCCGCCGCTTCGCCATCCTCACCTGCATGGATGCGCGGCTCGATCCCGCCAAGTTCGCCGGCCTCGCCGAAGGCGACGCGCATGTCATCCGCAATGCCGGCGGCCGCGCCAGCGACGACGCCATCCGCTCGCTGGTCATCTCGCACAAGCTGCTCGGCACCAATGAATGGTTCGTCATCCACCACACCGATTGCGGCATGGAGACCTTCACCGACGAGGTGATGCGCGGACTGCTCAGGCAGAGCCTCGATACCGCTGAGATCGGTCCGGGCGGCTGGAAGGACGTGGGCAAGGGGCCGGGCTCGGCGGAAGGCGACTTCATCGACTGGCTGACCATCAAGGACCAGGCCGAGAGCGTCACCGCCGACGTGAAGCGCATCAGGGCGCACAGGCTCGTGCCCGGCGACGTGCCGATCTACGGCTACATCTACGACGTGAAGTCGGGCCGGCTGATCGAGGTGCCGTCGGCGAGCGAGGCGGGGAGGGTGTGAGCTGCGGAGCCGCGGAATGGCTTCTCCGGCTATCCGCTCAGGATCCCCGCTTGACCCCTCATGGTACAGTCTATGGAAATGAGGCGATTCTCAGCTACTCACAGGTTAGGGTCAGCGAGGAGCTAACTGTCGCGGGACCTTGCCGCTTTAAAATGTGTTAACTATTTGTTGTGGCCCTATCCTGCTTATGGTGCGTACGATGACGGCTTCATGCCAAATGGCGCGTTTGATCCGAATTACCCTCAAACAGGGTAAGGAGGGCTTGCTATACGCCACAAGTCCCGAACTGAAGGGGCTACTCGTTGCCGGGAAGTCTGTTGCTGAACTTGAAAGCGAGATTCCGGTTGCGATCGCCGAGATGTATGCAGCGTGCGGAGAGAAAGTATTGGTGACTCGCTTAGAGACCGATACCGCTGGTGACGTTCGGCCCTGGGTTGCCATCCCGACGGAAGTCGCGCGAAAGGCTCTTGAAAACGAATCTGCGTCCTAGTCGCTGCGCCTTACCAACTCGGCCCGCTCCCGGATCATCTCGAGCGTTTCGCGCATTTGTGCAGCACCCATGCCTGTCGGCGGCGGTACGCGCACGTGATTGCCATCCGGATCAACAAATACTGTCTCTACGTTGGTGGGTCGCAACTTGAGGGCACGCACGCGCGAGTAAAAATCCTCGACCGTGTTGCAAGTCCAGAAAGGGGATTCCTCGTTCATCCACGCGGCTCCCGGTAACAATCCTCATTTCGTGAGTTTTCCCCTCCCAGATCATCTGCGGTGACGACTTCAACTCCATCGACCACGTATCGACCGTAACCAACGCGGCGAATGTGTCCCTTGCGGTTGAGGTACCCGAGCGCGTTGTAGATTTCCTTCGATGAGGCGTTTACGCCCTCCTTGAGCACGCTTTGCTTCACGTCACTGACAGTCCAATCCCGTCGCTCCGGCAGTAGCCGCGCGATCATGTCCAGAACCTCACCCGCCCTGGTGGTGGGAATCGGACGAATCATCTCGGTGACCTCACGCAGGAGTCGGTCCTGCTGATCAAGCGAGAGTAGGGAGACGAAGGCCTTGATCCCACCCATCAGTGCATCAAAGCCCTGGTCGTCCGGCGTTAGCGACCTTGGCTGCGAAGTCCTTGGGGGAAAGGGCGCGATCTTAGACATCACCGGAGTATGCCATAGGACATACTCTGCGGTCGAATCGATTCGCGCAGAATCTTAACCAACTATACGACGGGGCCTAGGTATAGCCAAGGGCGATCCGTCGCCGCACAACATATTGGCCCAAGAGTCCTTGCTCCTCAGACTGTTATCCCCAGGACTTTTCGTGAGGGCGACTTTTAAAGTCGCCGAGTGTTGCCCTGACGTCATCTCTGAGAGAGAAGCCGTGCCTTCGTCAGACGTTGTAGACGACCCGGTTGAGCCTTGCGACGAGACCCTCGATGAAGTCGGCGCAATTGCTCGCATAGATTGGCTGCATGTGCCTAACCCCACCACCTGCCTCTCGGTCGCCCTCATGAGCAATCTGATTACGGCGCTTCACGTAATTGGCCAACGTGCGCTTGAGATCGTCTGCCGTTGTCCTTGGGCCCGGCCAAATTGCTGATACGGAGTTGAAGATCGCCGGGCAGCCGATCATCTCATAAGCACTCAAAATGTTCTTCGGGGCTTGGTAAGAGGCAAAGGCGAGGGATTCTTCACGCAGCCGTTTGGTAAGTTCCAATTGGACGTTAGCCGCAGAAATTATTGGAAAGGCCTCACGGAAGGAGGCTGCACTTTTAATTGGAATGATATTCGCCATTGCTTCGGACAGCGCATCTGGAATCGGCGCATGACGGAGGGCATGTGGTATACGGTCGTCAAGTACGGCATGAACGTACGCATCAAGGGAAGAGAGCGAAGTTACAATGGCTGCACGGGGCAGCCACAAAAGATCTTCATTTGCGGGTGTGAGGCGCCCTCTTTGCCCTAGTCCCCAATTCCTTCTCAGCTCGGCATACATGACCGTTAGGTTTCGAGCTGATGCAATACTGAGCCTAAAGTCCACCAGTGCTGTCATTGAAGTCCCCTGCGGGAGTCTCCAGCTGCCTCAACACACAAGCATACGACGATTATAGTTCGCTCACTACGCGGGTTGCGTCTCGGCGGGGCGCTCTCCGGCGGCACTCCAGCACCTGAGATAGTGCCCGGTATAGCTCGCCGGATTGGCGGCGACCCTCGGGTCAAGCCTTGAGCCGTCTCACCCAACCCAACCCAGCTCGCGCGCCTTGGCCATCGCCAGGCGCCAGGAGCGGGCGACGAACTCGGAGCGGGGCAGGGGCGCGTGGCGGTCGTCTTGCAGGAAATGCGCGGCGAGCGCGCCGGCGTCGTTCCGCTTGCGGTAGGACGCGAACAAATCCGTGCCCGGCAGCGTCACCATGATGGTGTCGTCGATCATCTCGACGACGAGCGCGGCGCTTTCCCCCATGCTGGCTCCCTGCTTTATATTTGCGCTATCGGCCTCTGGCCTACTTGAGCGCATGTTTCTCTGCGCTACCGCTCCGCACCTTGAGCGCTAGATCGCTACTTGAGCGCGGGAGACCGGCGCCGCTTGGGTGAGATGGCGGCGAAACCGCGGCCTCTTCGTGCCCCTCTTGAGAAGGAAGGCAATTCGGCAGGCGCGACAAGCTCAGCGGCCGGCGGCGATCGATTGCCTGATCGAGGTTTCGGCCACCTCCGCCACCGCGATCCGGGCGGCAAGGCTGGCGCGGACATTGTCGTGCCAAGTGGCGAACTCCAGCAGTTTGTTCACCAGCTGAAGCTGCGCTCTCAATTGCTGGAGATCGCCGTCGAGCTTGGTCCTGAGCCGCAGCATCACTTTGTCGAATTGCAAGGTCTCGGCGTTGATTTGCTGCTCGAGCCGGTCGGCCCGATCGCGCAGATCGCCGCGAATGTCGCGCATGGTTTCCCCCCGTAGCGGATTGTCACGCAAACGCTAACCGGCGAGGGCTGTGGATAGTTCCGGGTCTAGGATCCGGAGGCGACGCCAGGAGGGCGGCGCTTCATCCCGCCGGGCCTCGCAAGCTCGAGCAGCGAAATGCTGATGGCTTCCGGGGCAAGCCGCCAATCCGCCGCGAAAGCGTTGGCCGTGGAGGCCGGAAAATCCCGGTCCATGCGGGGGTTAGCTCTGGCTGCCGGAATGTGATGATAGAGCGCTTCGACGAAGATGGATGCGCATAGCCCTTGTGACCACTTCATGGCCGTTTCCTCCGAGAGGGGCATTCTTCTAAGGAAAGAAAAATTACTGTCGGGAAAGCTGGGGGACGGGCTATCTGATTTCAAGAGGTCGCGTCAAGGGGCCCAAAGTGGCGAGTTTGGGGGCGGTCTCGAACTTGGTGAGGCCCCGCAAACCTCGCCCGCTTATTCCGCAGCTTGGGTTTCGGCGGGACGCGGCTTGCCGCTAGCGGTCTTGCTGCTCGGCCGGCGCTGCAGCACCTGTTTGAGATAATGCCCGGTGAAGCTCGCCTTGTTGGCGGCGATCTCCTCGGGCGTGCCGATGGCGACGACATGGCCGCCGGCGTCGCCGCCTTCCGGGCCGAGATCGACGATCCAGTCGGCGGTCTTGATCACTTCGAGATTGTGCTCGATCACCACTACGGTGTTGCCCTGGTCGACCAGCTCGTGCAGCACCTCGAGCAGCTTGGCGACATCGTGAAAATGCAAGCCGGTGGTCGGCTCGTCGAGAATATACAGCGTGCGGCCGGTGGCGCGCTTCGACAGCTCCTTGGAGAGTTTGATGCGCTGCGCCTCGCCGCCCGACAGCGTGGTCGCCTGCTGACCGACATGGATATAGCCGAGGCCGACCCGCGCCAGCGTCAGCAGCTTGTCGCGCACCGCCGGCACCGCCTTGAACAATTCGGCGGCCTCCTCGACCGTCATGTCGAGCACGTCGGCGATCGACTTGCCCTTGAACTTGATCTCCAGCGTCTCGCGGTCGTAGCGCTTGCCCTTGCACACGTCGCAGGTGACGTAGATGTCGGGCAGGAAATGCATCTCGATCTTGATCACGCCGTCGCCCTGGCAGGCCTCGCAGCGGCCGCCTTTGACGTTGAACGAGAAACGCCCCGGCTTGTAGCCGCGGGTCTTGGCCTCGGGCAGCTCGGCGAACCATTCGCGGATCGGGGTGAAGGCGCCGGTATAGGTGGCGGGGTTCGAGCGCGGCGTGCGCCCGATCGGGCTCTGGTCGATGTCGATCACCTTGTCGAGCAGCTCCAGCCCCTCGATCGCGTCGTGCTCGCCGGGGAGCTCGCGGGCGCCGTTCAGCTTGCGCGCCACCGCGCGGTAGAGCGTTTCGATCAGGAAGGTCGACTTGCCGCCGCCGGAGACGCCGGTCACGGCCGTGAACAGACCCAGCGGAATGTCGACGGTGATGTTCTTGAGGTTGTTGGCGCGCGCGCCGACCACGGTGAGGCGGCGGCCCTTGGTCGGCTTGCGCCGCTGCTTGGGCGAGGCGATCTGCTTGAAGCCGGTGAGATATTGCCCGGTGAGGCTGTTGGGATTGGCCATCACCTCAGCTGGCGTGCCTTCCGCCACCACCTCGCCGCCATGCACGCCGGCGCCTGGGCCCATGTCCACCACATGGTCGGCCTCGAGGATCGCTTCCTCGTCATGCTCGACCACCAGCACCGAGTTGCCCATGTCGCGCAGCGCCTTCAGCGTTTCGAGCAGCCGGGCATTGTCGCGCTGATGCAGCCCGATCGACGGCTCGTCGAGCACGTAGAGCACGCCGGTCAGCCCCGAGCCGATCTGCGAGGCGAGGCGAATGCGCTGGCTCTCGCCGCCCGACAGCGAGCCCGAGGCGCGCGACAGCGTGAGGTAATCGAGCCCGACATCGTTGAGGAAATTGAGCCGCTCGCGGATTTCCTTCAGGATGCGCTGGCCGATCTCGTTCTGCTTCGGCGTGAGGGTGCCGGGCAGCGCCTCGAACCAGGCGGCAGCCTCGCGGATCGACATCTCGGTGACCTGGCCGATATGCAGACCTGCGATCTTCACCGCCAGCGCTTGCGGCTTCAGGCGATAGCCCTTGCACACGTCGCAGAACTGCTCGGACTGATAGCGCGACAGCTCCTCCGTCACCCAGGCGGATTCGGTCTCGCGCCAGCGCCGCTCGATATTGTTGATCACGCCTTCGAACGGCTTGCTGGTCGAGTAATGCCGCACGCCGTCGTCATAGGTGAAATTGATCGCGTCCTCGCCGGAGCCATACAGCACCACCTGGCGGAACGCCTCGGGCAGGTCCTTCCACGGCTTGGTCATCGGCGCGCGATAGGCCCGCGCCAACAATTCCAGCGTCTGCTGATAGTAAGGCGAACTGGCGGAGGTGCGCGCCCAGGGGGCGATGGCGCCGCGCGCGAGGCTCAAAGTCTCGTCGGGCACCACCAGCTCAGGCTCGAAGAACAGCTCGGTTCCGAGCCCGTCGCATTCCGGGCAGGCGCCATAGGGATTGTTGAAGGAGAACAGCCTGGGCTCAATCTCCTCGATGGTGAAACCAGACTCGGGACAGGCGAATTTCGCCGAGAAGACGATGCGCTTCTCGGTCTCGTCCGCGACCTCGGCGATGACGATGCCTTGCTCGCTCAGGCCGAGCGCGGTCTCGAACGAGTCCGCGAGCCGCGCGGCGATGTCGGGCCGAACCACGATGCGGTCCACCACGACGTCGATATCGTGCTTGAATTTCTTATCGAGGGTCGGCGCCTCGGCGATCTCGTAGAATTTGCCGTCGATCTTCAGCCGCTGAAAGCCCTTCTTCAGCAGCTCGGCGAATTCCTTGCGGTATTCGCCCTTCCGCCCGCGCGCGATCGGCGCCAGCAGATAAAGCCGCGTGCCTTCGGGCAGGGTCAGGACGCGATCGACCATCTGGCTCACCGTCTGGCTCTCGATCGGCAGCCCGGTGGTCGGCGAATAGGGCACGCCGACCCGCGCCCACAGCAGCCGCATATAGTCGTAGATCTCGGTGACGGTGCCGACCGTGGAGCGCGGGTTGCGCGAGGTGGTCTTCTGCTCGATGGAGATGGCCGGCGACAGACCCTCGATATGGTCCACATCCGGCTTCTGCATCATATCGAGGAACTGCCGCGCATAGGCCGACAGCAACTCGACATAGCGGCGCTGGCCCTCGGCATAGACGGTGTCGAAGGCGAGCGAGGACTTGCCGGAGCCCGAGAGCCCGGTGATGACCACGAGCTGCTCGCGGGGCAGATCGAGCGAGACGTTCTTGAGATTGTGCTCGCGCGCGCCGCGAATGGAGATGAATTTGGAGGTCATTCTGTGCGTTATGTCGGCTTGGCCCGGCCCCTGCGCAAGGCTTAGCTCTCCCGGGCTTAGGCGGCAAGGGGAGGTCCCTTCGCCGGGGGATAACTGGCTAGATCAGCGCAAGTTTCCGCAAGCGGGACCGGATGGCGCTGGCTTTGCGGCCAAGGCGTGCGGCGATGGCCTCGATCGGCTCGCCTTGGCTGTGGCGCAGCACGAGGTCGTTCTCCTCGGCCGCGCTCCAGGGGGCGTAGGCCTTGGCATGGCTCTCCCGCATCGCCGCCACTTCGTAGCTCTTAGGGTAGGCCGGGGCTCTCGGCTGGCGCAGGGGCGCCACGGCCGCTTGAGGGCGCGCCTGGCATGCGACCAGGAAAGCCTCTTGCTGCTGGGCAACGGCAACGGCGTCCGCTGCCAAGCCGGCCTGAGCCGCTTGCGAGGCCGCCTGGAACTCGGCGTCCTGCGCCACCGCCTGCGGATGCACGCGCAAGGCCCGCTCGTTGAGCCCCAGCAGGTGCAAGCCGGCAAGGGTGCGCAGCCGCGATAGCGCGACATAGCCCTGGCCGTATTCGAAGGCGCGGGCGAGATCGATCACGGCGGCGTCGAGCGACATACCCTGGCTCTTATGCACCGTGATCGCCCAGGCGAGCCTAAGCGGCACCTGCGTGACGCTGGCGCGTTCGTGCCCCGCCTCGTCGATCTTCCAGGTCGAGGGCTCGGCGACGATGCGCTTGCCCCCGCGCGTGGCGACCACCGGATGCCCCTCCTCAGGATCGAAATCCTCCACCACGCCGAGTGTGCCATTGACGTAGCGGCCGCCCTGGTCGTTCTTGGTGAACATCACCGCCGCGCCCTTTTTCAATTGCAGCCGCTCGGGCGACAGGCAGCCGCGCTTCAGCGCCTGCACGAACGGCTCGGCGCCTTTGGCGGCCATGGTGAAGACGTGCATCTCGCCGCGGAGCTTGGCCAGTTGCTGCTGATTGATCTCATCGACGGCCACGTTATGCGTAAACAGCCGCGTGCAGTCCTCGGGCAGCCGGTCCTTGCCGATCTGCCGGGAGGCAAGCCGCTCGCGGTGAATACCCGTGCAGGCATTGGCGCGGATCGCGGCGAGCAAATCGAGAAACGGTTTGTCGCTCTGCCGGTGCTGCTCCGACAGGTAGCAGACCGTGGGCGCAAGGTCGCGCCAGGCCGGGGAGGCATGGGCGAAGTCGGAGCCGAACGGGTCTTCGCCGTCGCCGAACGGCAGCATCGCCGCCTGCGCGTCGCGGCGGACGACCGGCGGCAGTTGGAAGAAATCGCCGACCAGCACCACTTGCAGTCCGCCGAACGGCGAGGGCACGCCCTTGATGTGACGGCAGACCGTGTCCACCAAAGTCAGACTGCGCGCCGGCAGCATCGAGATCTCGTCGATCACCAGCACTTGCGTCTTCTCGATGCGACTGGCGAGCCGGCGATTGCCGGCGAGCGTGTCGAGATCGCGGGCGTTGAGCGTGTCGCGCACGCCGATGCCGCTCCAGGCATGAATGGTGGTGCCGTGGCCGTGCGTGGCGGCGATGCCGGTCGAGGCGGTATAGGCGTGCTCAAGGCCTTGCCGCTTCAGCCATTGGATGTAGCGGTTGACCGTGTGCGTCTTGCCGCTGCCGGGCTGACCGGTGAGAAACACCGAGGCGCCGGTCTTGAGCAAAGCGAGCGCTTCGTCCTGTGTCATGCTGGCAATGCCCTCTGGTCCTAGCGCCTCGCCCCGAGGGTAAGCGAGCCCGGCGCACAACGCCACGCTTTGGTGGCGTGATGTCCTGTGGTAAATCTGGCTCATGACCAAACTAATGGAAAAAGCGCTCGAGGCCGTGCGCGACTGGCCCCAGGATCGCCAGGACGAGGCCGCCGCGCTTCTGCTGGCGCTCGACCGCCTTGGCGCCGCGCCCTACCGCGCCACGCCAGAGGAACTCGCTGCGATCGACGAGGCACTGCAACAGGTGCAGCGGGGCGAGCGGGCAACTCTAGCTCAAGTGGAACAAGCCTTCGCGCGCTTCCGCAAGTGAAGATCGCCTACAGCCGGCGGGCGGTCAGGGACCTGGCGGAAATCGGCGACTACATTTCCGAGCGCAATCCGAGCGCAGCCACCGCGATAGCGCAGCGAATTCGGACAATTGTCGAATTGGTAGCGCGGTTCCCAGCGAGCGGCCGCACGCTTGAAGAGCGAACTAGCGTGAGGGTAATTCCACTCGGCAATTACCCCTATCGGCTGTTCTACACTGTATCTGGCGGCGAGTTGATCATTCTCCACATCAGGCACAGCGCCCGGGAACTCGTCGACGTGGACGAACTATAGAGGCCAGCCCAACGCTTCAGGATGACGGCGGAGCGTCCCTCGTGCATAGATGCGCCCCGCCATGCAGCTCTCCCGCACGCAGACCGCGCTCCTCGTCACCGGCATCGTTCTCGCCGCCGCCATCGTCGAATATTCGATGGGCCACCCGCTCATCTGCAAATGCGGCTACGTCAAGCTGTGGCATTTCGACGTGCAGAGCGCGGAGAATTCCCAACATCTGATCGATTGGTATACGCCTTCCCACATCATTCACGGCTTTCTGTTCTATGGGGCGCTGTGGCTGTTATCGCGCTGGGTTCCCCTCTCATTCGGCGCACGACTCGTGCTCGCCGTCGCCATCGAGGCGTCGTGGGAAGTGGTCGAGAACACCGACTTCGTCATCAATCACTACCGCGAGATGACGATCTCGCTCGATTATTACGGCGACAGCGTCATCAATTCGGTGAGCGACATTCTGTTCATGGTGCTCGGCTTCTTCCTGGCCGCTTGGTGGCCGGTCTGGCTCACGGTGCTCGTTGGAGTCGCGCTCGAGCTGTTCGTCGGCGTCATGATCAGGGACAATCTCACGCTGAACGTGCTGATGTTCGTCTGGCCGGTCGATGCCGTGCTGCAATGGCAGCAGGGCAGGTGAGCCTAGAGATCCACGTGGATCCCGAACACCATATAGAGAATGAGCCAGAGATAGACGGCGACGGTCGGATAGAAGGTGATGCCGAAGCCGAAGGCGCGCACGAACGGATTGTAGTGATAGCCAATCCAGAACAGCACGCGGCCGATTAGGAAGAGCGCGGTCAGGATGATCAGCGTGCGCGCTTCTTCCGGCGGGCAATAGAGCGCCAAGCCGGCATTGCCGATGAAATAGAGGATGAACTGCTCAACCGTGTTGAGGATGAACCGGTTGTTGATATCGACCGCTGAGTTGGGCTTGGGCACGCGGCCGACGAACATGGTCGGATCGAGCCGCTGCGCCGCGACGATACAGATCGCGAGCACCGCCGGTAGAATGGCGATGACGGCATCCTTGATGACCAGGGCGATACGGTCGCCGAGGGTCCAGTCGGTCGGCACCCAATGCCAGAGCAGCTTGCACACCGCGAAGAACAGAGCGGAGAACACCCAGTTGCCGACCAGCACATAGATGAACGGCCACTGCCGCGGCGTGAAGCCGAGGACGGGCGCGGTCGGGTGGCGGCGCGCGGCGGTGCGGCGCTTCGGCGATTGTCGCTGCTCGATGGATCGCTGCATGTATTCCCTCGTCTTGGGGCGAAACGCCTCAAGGCTTCAAGCTGGACGCGCCATCAGGCGAATCCTCAGGTGGTACCTAAGCCATAGGGCGCAGCTTTGGAAATCTCAAGACGCCAGGCAAGAGCCACCGGACTGGACTTATGAGAACAAAACGGGTACAATCGCTGCCTGGTCCTTGGCCTGTGGACAGCATCTCTGCCGACTGGCAGGCGATGCCGTGCCGGCGCTAGACTGGGCCAGGCGCGAAACCCCGCGCATTCCCCGAGAGGAGGTTCTGTCATATGGCCGGATCGGTCAACAAGGTCATTCTGGTCGGTAATCTCGGAGCCGACCCCGAAGTTCGCCATACCCAGGACGGCCGCGCCATCGCCAATCTGCGCGTGGCGACGAGCGAGAACTGGCGCGACAAGGCGACCGGGGAGCGGCGCGAGAAGACCGAGTGGCACCGCGTGGTGATCTTCAACGAGAATCTCGCGAAGATCGCCGAGCAATATTTGAAGAAGGGCTCCAAGGTCTATCTCGAAGGCTCGCTCCAGACGCGCAAGTGGGAGGATCAGCAGGGGCAGGAGCGCTATACCACCGAAGTGGTGCTGCAAGGCTTCAACGCCCAGCTCACCATGCTCGACGGGCGCCAGCGCGACGGTGCGGGCGAGGGCGAAGCGCGCAACGGCGGCGACTTCGGACGCTCTGGGCCGTTTCCAGGCAAGGGCGGCGGTGGCGGTAAGGGCGCCTCCTTCGACAAGGAGCTCGACGACGAGATCCCGTTCTAGCCGGCGTGTCGGCCGCGCCAAGCCCGCTTGATCGTCCCAGACAAACGAGAGCCCGGCCAACCTGAAAGGTGGACCGGGCTCGGTGCGCCCCTGACGCTTAATCACTTACAGGGGAAGCAACCTTAGTCGGTGGTTCCGCCGCCGACATCCTCGCGATCGCTCTTGTTCGCGCCGACGGTGAGCTTCTGCTCCGACAGGGTCTCATAGTCCGGCGCGGAAGCGAGCGTCTCCTTGCTCAGATCGGCGACGATCTTCACGCTGTCATTGTCGTCGCGGACCAGCTTCAGATCCTGGAACCGCACGCCCACGTCCTTTTCGCCGAGGCCGAGGAAGCCGCCGCTACCGATCAGCACGGCGACAATCTTGCCGTCGCGGTCGGTGACGAGATCGTTGATGTCGCCGATATTCTCGTCCTTGGCGTTGTAGACCGACTTGCCGATCAGATTGCTGGCGAGCCAATCGTCGCTGGCTTGTCTGGTCATGAACTGCGCGCTGCCTGACGCGTCGGCGGCCTTAGGCGCGGCCGGATCGAGCGAAAGCGGAGCCTCCGAGGACTTGGTCGGGGGCGTCGCCATGTCGCCCGGCTGCATCGGCGCCGGGGTGACTTGCGAAGAGTTGCCGGGAACCGGCGCCGCGGGATCCGAAGGCTGCATGCTGTCGGACGGCTGGGCGGAGTCAGGCATCACTTCCGGAATTTGTGATGGCTGATTGACCGCGGGTGGCGTCTGCGCGCCGTCGGCGGGAAGCTGAGTCTCGGCGAGCGCGGGCGACAGGCCAAGCAACAGGCCCACCGCCGTGCATGTAAGAAGTCGATTCATGGTTTCGCTCCGTGTCTTTTCATCTGAGGTTGGGGGATGATCGCGGTGCGATCGAGCCAAGACGGGAGAGGGTCTCTGGCCGTCTGGGGGAATAACGTTTCGGCGGCGCGGATGTTCCGCGCTTTCGCCGCGCGGCGACGCTCCGTAGACTGACGATCATCTCTCTACAGACATCGCCAGGGAGACGCTTCAGAGCCGCACTAACCTATTGTAATAGCGAAATAATCATTAGCCTGCCCAAGGCCTCAGCGCGGTTGCGAACGTCAGGGCAAATCAGCTATAGAGAAGCGTCTTACGGCCATCGTCTTCGGTCCCGCGCGAGGCGGTTTTTCGCCCCCGCCGCCGACAGCGTGGACTTCGCTCACCTCTTTGGAACAGGCTCTCTCCGACCTTGGCTGACAACGACGAAACGAAGGTCGAGGGTCCAGGTCCCTCCGACATCAGACCCGTCTCGCTCATCGACGAGATGAAGCGGTCTTATCTCGATTACGCCATGAGCGTGATCGTATCGCGCGCGCTGCCCGACGTGCGCGACGGGCTGAAGCCGGTGCATCGGCGCATCCTGTTCTCGATGCACGAGAACAACTACACGCCGGATCGCCCCTACAACAAATCCGCCCGCGTCACCGGCGATACGATGGGTAAGTATCACCCCCACGGCAACCAGGCGATTTACGACGCGCTGGTGCGGCTGGCCCAGGAATTCTCCATGCGCCTGCCGCTGATCGACGGGCAGGGCAATTTCGGCTCGGTCGACGGCGACCCGCCGGCGGCGGAGCGCTACACCGAGGTCCGGCTCGGGCGCCCCGCCATGACGCTGCTCGACGACCTCGAGAACGACACGGTCAATTTCCAGCCGAACTACGACGGCCGCGAGCGCGAGCCGGTCGTGCTGCCGGCGAAATTTCCCAATCTCCTGGTCAACGGCGCCGGCGGCATCGCCGTCGGCATGGCGACCAACATCCCGCCGCATAATCTTGGCGAGGTGATCGACGCCTGCATCGCTTATTTCGACAATCCAGCCATCTCCATCGAGGAGTTGGTCGAGATCGTTCCCGGTCCGGATTTCCCGACCGCCGGTCTTATTCTCGGCCGCTCCGGCATTCGCTCCGCCTATCACAAGGGCCGCGGCTCGATCTTGATGCGCGGCCGCGTCACCATTGAGACCGTGCGCAAGGAGCGCGAGGCGCTGATCATCACCGAGATCCCCTATCAGGTGAACAAGGCGTCGATGGTGGAGAAAATCGCCGAGCTGGTACGCGAGAAGAAGATCGAGGGCATCTCCGATATTCGCGACGAGTCCGACCGCCAGGGCATGCGCGTGGTGATCGAGCTGAAGCGCGACGCCATGGCCGACGTGGTGCTGAACCAACTCTACCGCTTCTCGCCGCTGCAGAGCACGTTCGGCGCCAACATGGTGGCGCTGATCGGCGGCAGGCCAGAGCAGCTCAACCTCAAGGACATGATCCGCGCCTTCACCGAGTTCCGCGAAGAAGTGGTGGGGCGGCGCATCAAGTTCCTGCTGCGCAAGGCGCGCGACCGCGCCCATGTGCTGGTGGGCCTGGCCATCGCCGTCGCCAATATCGACGAGGTGATCGCGCTCATCCGCAAGGCTCCCGATCCCGCCACGGCGCGCGAGCAATTGATGACGCGCGATTGGCCGGCCAAGGACGTGGTGGCTCTGGTCGAGCTGATCGCCGATCCGCGGCACAAAGTGTCGGCCACCGGCACCTATCGTCTTTCTGAGGAGCAGGCCCGCGCCATCCTCGATCTCCGTCTGCAACGCCTGACCGCGCTCGGGCGCGACGAGATCGGCGATGAGCTGACCAAGCTCGGCGGCGAAATCGCCGACTATCTGGACATTCTCCGCTCACGCGCCCGCATCGTCGCCATCATCAAGGACGAGCTGACGGCGATCAAAGCCGAGTTCGGCACGCCGCGCCGCACCGAGATCACCGAGATGGAAGGCGAGGTGGAAGACGAAGACCTGATCCAGCGCGAGGACATGGTCGTCACGGTCAGTCACAAGGGCTACATCAAGCGCGTGCCGCTGTCCGCCTATCGCGCGCAACGCCGCGGCGGCAAGGGCCGCGCCGGCATGGCGACCCGCGACGAAGATTTCGTCACCCGTATTTTCATTGCCAACACCCATACGCCGGTGCTGTTCTTCTCCACGCGCGGCATGGCCTACAAGATGACGGTGTGGCGGCTGCCGCTGGCGGCGCCGCAGGCGCGCGGCAAGGCGCTGGTCAATCTGCTGCCGCTCGACAAGGACGAGACCATCACCACCATCCTGCCGCTGCCGGAGGACGAGGCGTCCTGGGCAAAGCTCGACGTGATGTTCGCCACCAATTACGGCAGCGTTCGGCGCAACAAGCTCTCCGACTTCATCGAGGTTCGGCAGAACGGCAAGATCGCCATGAAGCTCGACGCAGGCGATCGTATCGTCGGGGTTGGCGTCTGTGCCGAGACCAATGACGTGCTGCTTACGTCAGCGGATGGCCAGGCGATCCGCTTCCCAGTCACCGAGGTGCGGGTCTTCAAGGGCCGCGAGTCCGCCGGCGTGCGCGGCATCAAGCTCGAAAAGAGCGACCAAGTCATCTCCATGGCCATCCTCAGCCATATCGAAGCCGCCCCGTCCGAACGGACTGCCTATGTGCGCCAAGCGAACCTGATCCGCCGCGGCGGCGCCGAGATGCAGGAGCCCGAGGTCGATGCGGAGGTCGAGAGCGAAGAGACGGTGGTGCTGACGCCCGAGCGTTACGCCGAGCTCAGCGCACATGAAGAGTTCGTGCTGACGGTGTCGGAGAACGGCTACGGCAAGCGCACGTCCGCCTACGAGTACCGCATCTCCGGCCGAGGCGGCAAAGGCATCATCGCCATGGTCGTCAATCAGCGTAATGGCAAACTGCTCGCCTCCTTCCCGGTGGAGGAAACCGATCAAATCATGCTGGTGACCGATGGCGGCCAGCTGATCCGCGTGCCGGTCGAGGACATCAGCGCCATGGGCCGCTCGACCCAAGGGGTGATCGTCTTCTCGACCGCCGAGGGAGAGCGGGTCGTCTCGGTCGAGCATATTCCCGATGAGAATGGCGACGAGAACGGCGGACCGGAAGAGATTTAGGCTGGTGCGCGCTAGACCGCCGCGCCGAGCAAGGCTTCGACCCGGTTGCCGCCGCTGATTGCGATCAACGACCGCGCCGCGGGCGATCGCGCCGCAAGCGCCTGAAAATCGCGCACCACGGCACGGTTCCGCTCGGAATGGGCGATCAACCCCGCCGCCTTCAGCCGCGACATGATGCGCGACAGCGTGTCCGGATTGAGACCGAGATAGTCGGCGATGTCCTTGCGGTTGAAGGGGAGCTCGAACACCACGCCGTTGGCCGAGCTCACGCCCGTGCGCAACGCCAGCTCGACCAGCAAGGTCGCCACTCTCTGCTCGCAATTGAACTGTCCGAGCGTGGCGACATGGAGCGACTGGCGCGCCAACTGGCTTGCCAGGGCCTGATCGAGATAGCGCGTGATTGCTGGATCGTTGGCGGCCAGGGTGTTGAGTACTGCAAGCCGCATCCGCCAAACCTCGCCCGCGCCCGCCGAGGCAAGCATGGGCTCCGCATGCGGAGGGGTGAAATTGGAGCGGAACACATCGCCGGGAAACAGCATGGCCACGATCTGCCGGGAGCTGTCGGGAAGGGTGAGCTGAAGCGTCAGCACGCCGGAGCGGACGATGAACGCGGTTTCACCGCCGTCGAAGGAGAGCGCCAGCGTTTGCCCGCGGCGCGTGCGCAGGATGGCGGCTTGCGAACCGATCGCGGCGGGAATGGCGTCGAGCGCAGCGCCCTTGGCCGCGCTGCACAGCGCGCTCGCGCCCACCCGAGACTCGCTCCGTGTCTTCGTGCTGGATGCCATGACCAAGGTCTTTCCTCCCTCGGCGGAGTGCAGTCCGTATAGCTGTCGGGCGCGCGACACGTCTTCGCCTTGATCTCGATCAACATCACCGGGCGGCGGCAACCCGAGTTTAACCGCCACGCCGGAGCGCAAAGTACTGACCTGGATCAAGAAAACCTGTGTCGCTCCGGCCACAACAGCCGCGTGATGCGCGCAAGTCTGACCCTCGTCAACGCAAGCCGCCGGACGGCGCTTTGAGTAAGCAGCCGCCAGTTCCAAGAATAGAGGCTGGGGCTGATTGGGAAGCGCAGGACGCTTGCGGGGGAATGGGGGACTTTGGCATGACTAGATTGGCACGCGGCGCCTTGGCGGCTCTGGGCGTGGGGATTGGTTTGATCGGCGGGGCGCTCCCCGCTTCAGCCGGCAGCGACGATGGAAACTTCCAGGTGCGGATTCTCGGCACCGTGGTCGATCCGCAAACGGACGCGACGGTGCGGGCGGGGGGTGCGGTGATCCCCGGCGCCGACGCCGATGTCAGCACCGAGGTCATCCCGGCGCTCACCCTGAGCTACTATCTCAATCCGAACCTTGCGGTCGAACTGTTCTGCTGCTTCGCCAAGCACGACATCGACGGCAAGGGAACCATCGCCAGTCTCGGCGAGATCGCCGACACGTGGATTTTCCCGCCCGCCTTGACCCTGCAATATCACTTCACCAGCTTGGGGAGGTTCGAGCCCTATGTCGGCGCCGGCGTGCAATACATCGCCTTTTTCGATGAAGGGGTCGGCGACAATCTTCTCGGCGCCACTAGCGTCAGCATCGATAATGCCTGGGGCTTCACCCTCCAGGCCGGCTTCGACGTCTCCATCGGTAATGGTTGGTCGCTCAATGCCGACGTCAAGAAAACCTGGCTAGACACGGAGATCGCATGGAACGGCACCGGGGTTCGCGCCGATGCCGATCTCGATCCCTGGATCTTCTCGGCCGGCCTCGGCTATCGCTTCGACCTCGCCTCCATATTCGGCCATAGCGCTCAAGCCGCCCCGATAAAGTAAACGACAATATCCTCGAGGGGTGCGAAAGGGCCCGGCAACGCGCCGCCGGGCCCTTTTTGCTGCTCAGCGCTTGCCGATGCATGACCTGCGCGGCTAGAAGGACGCACGCGCAAGCGGGCATCCCGCCGTCGCGCCATGGGAGTGCCGTCAAGTGCGCGTGGGCCTTTATCCCGGAAGCTTCGATCCCGTCACCTTCGGCCATGTCGACATCGTCCGCCGGGCGGCGCATCTCGTCGACAAGCTGGTCATCGCCGTCGGCACGCATCACGACAAGCATCCTCTGTTTACCGCCGAGGAGCGGGTGAAGCTTACCGAAGAGGTGCTCGCCCCGGTGGCGAAAGAGGTCGGGCTCGAGCTCGAAGTGACCACTTACGACAATCTGACGGTCGACGCGGCGAAACGCGCCGGCGCCACCGTCGTCATCCGGGGCCTGCGCGACGCCGGCGATTTCGACTACGAGATGCAAATGGCCGGCATGAACCAGGCTCTTGCGCCGGAGATCGAGACGGTGTTTCTGGCCTCCTCGCCGAATTCCCGCCACATCGCGGCGAGCCTCGTCCGCCAGATTGCCGCAATGGGCGGCGACGTTGCGTCGTTCGTGCCGAAACGCGTCACCGCGGCACTCAACAAGAAATTCGCCGGTTAGTCCGGTCCCGCCACTGTTGCAAGGAGGAAATATGCGACGTCATGCCAGCATCGTGTTCGCCGCCGCTCTCAGCCTCGGCCTTCTCGCCGCGCAAGGCGCTGCCTCGGCCGGCAATTTGTCGGACCCCGCCAGCCTGACCGAACAGGCGCCACCCGTCTACAAGGCCAAGTTCGACACCAGTAAGGGTGGTTTCGTGGTCGAGGTGCATCGCGATTGGGCCCCCAACGGCGCCGACCGTTTCTACAATCTCGTCAAGAACGGCTTCTTCAACGATGCGCGCTTCTTCCGCGTGATCAGCGGTTTCATGGTGCAGTTCGGCATCAACGGCGATCCGAAGGTCTCCGCGGTGTGGCGCGACGCCAATATCAAGGACGATCCGGTGAAGCAGACCAATGCGCGTGGCATGGTCACCTTCGCCACCGCCGGACCCAATACCCGCACCACGCAGGTGTTCGTCAATTTCGGCGACAATGCCAGTCTCGACGGGCAGGGCTTCGCGCCCTTCGGCCAGGTGGTCTCGGGCATGGATGTGGTCGATTCGCTGTTTGCCGGTTACGGCGAGGGGGCCCCCAATGGCCACGGCCCGAACCAAGGCATCGTGCAGAGCCTGGGCAACGCTTACCTCGAAAAGGCATTCCCCAAGCTCGACTACATCAACAAGGCGACGATCGTAAAATAGCGCCAACCTGAAAAGGATCGCTCCGATGGCAAAACCGGAAGACACCCTCATCATCGAGACCACCAAGGGCCGCGTGACGGTGGAGATGCGCCCCGATCTCGCGCCCGGGCATGTCGCCCGCATCAAGGAGCTCGCGCGCAAGGGCTTCTATGACGGCGTCGTGTTCCACCGCGTCATCGACGGCTTCATGGCCCAGACCGGCGACCCGACCGGCTCGGGCATGGGCGGTTCGGGGCAGAAGCTCAAGGCCGAGTTCAACAAGGAGCCGCATAGCCGCGGCACCGTGTCGATGGCCCGCGCGCAATCACCAGACTCGGGCGACAGCCAGTTCTTCATCGTGTTCGACGACGCGAGCTTCCTCGACAATAAATATACGGTGTGGGGCCGCGTGATCGACGGCATGGAGAATGTCGACAAGATCAATCGCGGCGAGCCGCCGGCAAGTCCTGACAAGATGCTGACGGTGCGGGTTGCCGCCGACGCCGCGTAAGCCGCGTCTCCCGTGCGCGTCGACGACTTCGACTATCATCTGCCGGAGGAGTCGATCGCGCTCAGACCGGCCAGCCCGCGCGACGCGGCGCGGCTGCTGGTGGTCGATCCCGGCGCGGCACCCCCGTTTGCCGACCGCATGATGCTCGACCTTCCCAGCCTGCTTCAGCCGGGCGACGCGCTCGTGCTCAACGACACCAAGGTGATCCCGGCCGAGTTGCACGGCACGCGCGAACGGGACGGCGCGTCCGCGCAGATCTCGGTGACCTTGATCGAACGGCTTGGACCCGAGCGCTGGCTGGCGCTGGCGCGTCCAGCCAAGCGGCTTAAATCCGGCGACCGCATCGTGTTCGGGGATGCGGGCAATGCCTGCCTGCTCGGCAGCCTTGCCGCGACGGTCGAAGCGCGCGGCGGGGAGGGCGAGGTGACGCTCCGCTTCGAGCTGAGCGGCCCCGCGCTCGACGCGGCGATCGACGCACTGGGCGCCATGCCGCTCCCGCCTTACATCGCCTCGCGCCGGCCCGCCGACGCTCAGGACCGCAGCGACTACCAGACCATATTCGCGCGCGAGGAGGGCGCCGTTGCCGCCCCGACCGCCGGGTTGCATTTCACCGAGCGGCTGATGCAGGCGCTGCAAACGCGCGGCGTCTCGCGTCATTTCGTGACGCTGCATGTCGGCGCCGGCACGTTTCTGCCCGTCAGGAGCGCCGACACCACCGGCCATGTCATGCATGCGGAGCGTGGACACGTCACGGCGGACACCGCGGCGGCGTTGAATGGAGTCAAAGCGCGTGGCGGCAAGATCGTCGCGGTGGGCACGACCGCGCTGAGGCTGCTGGAGAGCGCCGCCGGCGCCGACGGCAAACTTGCCGCCTTCCAGGGTGAGACGCGCCTGTTCATCACACCCGGCTATCGCTTCCGCTTTGTCGACCGGCTCTTGACCAATTTCCATTTGCCGCGCTCAACCCTGTTCATGCTGGTCTGCGCTTTCTCCGGGCTCGATGTGATGCAGCGCTCCTATGCGCATGCGGTCGAGGCGCGCTATCGCTTCTACTCCTATGGTGATGCCTGCCTGCTCAGCCCGGCGAGGAGCGCAGAGTGACCGCAGCCTTCGCTTTCACGCTCAAAGCGCAAGATGGCAAAGCCCGAACCGGCGCGATCACCACGTCGCGCGGCGTCATCCGCACGCCCGCCTTCATGCCGGTCGGCACGGGCGCCACGGTCAAGGCGATGTTCCCCGAGGACGTGGCCGCGACCGGCGCCGACATCATCCTCGCCAACACCTATCATCTGATGCTGCGGCCCGGCGCCGAGCGCATCGCCAAGCTCGGCGGCTTGCACAAATTCATGCATTGGGAAAAGCCGATCCTCACCGATTCCGGCGGCTATCAAGTGATGTCGCTGGCCAAGCTCAGGCGCATCGACGAGCGCGGCGTCACCTTTCAGTCGCATCTCGACGGGGCGACGGTAGAGCTCAGCCCCGAGCGCGCCATCGAGGTGCAATGTCTGCTCGGCGCCGACATCCAGATGGTGCTGGACGAATGCACGCCGTTTCCGGCCACGCGCGACGAGGCTAAGACCTCGCTCGATCTGTCGCTGCGCTGGGCCGCGCGCAGCAAGGCCGCTTTCGCCAAACACGCCGCGGCAGGTCAAGCCTTGTTCGGCATCGTCCAGGGCAGCATCTACCCCGATCTCAGGGAGCAAAGCGCGCGCGCGTTGATGGAGACCGGCTTCGACGGCTACGCGGTCGGCGGACTTGCAGTCGGCGAAGGGCAGGGTGCGATGCTCGACATGGTCGAGGTCGCGACCGCGATCCTGCCCGCGGACCGGCCGCGTTACCTGATGGGTGTCGGTACGCCGGAGGATCTGCTGCTGTCGATTGCCCGCGGCATCGACATGTTCGATTGCGTCATGCCGACCCGCTCAGGCCGCCACTGCCAGGCCTTCACCTGGGGCGGCAAGCTCAATCTGCGCAATGCCCGCTATGCCGAGGATGTTACCCCGCTCGACGGGGAAAGCGCCTGTCCCGCCGCGCAATACGAGCGGGCCTATCTGCACCATCTCGTGCGCTCGGGCGAGACGCTGGGCGCGATGCTACTGAGTTACGCCAATTTGCAGTTCTATCAGGAGCTGATGGCGCGCGCCCGGCAGGCGATCGAGGCGGGCAACTTTGCCGGCTTTACCGACGAGCTTCGCCGGCGCTACGCCAAGAGCGTGGACGAGCCCGACGACGCCTAAGCCTGCTGTCCGGGCGTCGATTGCAGAATGCAGCCTTTGACGCGCCAATCGCCGCTCTTCATCCGCTCGAGCTGAAACTCGGCGAGCCATTCATGCTCGGTGCTGTCGGTGATTAGCACTTGCTGCACCGTGCGCTGGCCGATCTGCTCGACGCCGAGAAAGGCGAAGCGACGCGTATCCAGCACGGTCGGCATCTCCTGCGCGAGCGAGCGCAGGAAGCGGTTCGGTTCGCCGAAGAAGCGCTGGGTCGAGGGGGCGAGCTTGGCGAAAGCCTGTTTGGCGTCGCGCGCGGCGTAAGCGCGAATTTGCAGCCGGATGGCGTTCTGGATGCGACGCCGCTCGGTGAGCGAGAAGCCTTTGGGCGCTTCCGCCCTCAGCGCGACGGGCTGAAGCAGCGGCTTGGTCGCGGCGGCGGCGGCGAAAGCCTCATGACTGGCCACCATCGTTCCGGCAAGCGTAGCCATCTGCGTAGCAACCAGCGCTACGCCGGCAAAGGCGCAGCCGGCGAAACTCGCCCAGATCGCCGCCTTGAGCTTGGCTTGCATTGAAGCCCGCCTCCCAGCGCGCAAGTCCAGCTCCAACAACACCGGACGGTGCGGAAGGTTGCACGCTGGCCGAGAATTATTGCGTGGCGATGTCCGCGGCCGGGCCGCTCTTGGCCGCGCCGACCGCCTTGCGTTCGCGCGCGAAAAGGTAAAGTCCAGAGACGATCACCACGGCGGCGCCCGACAGCGTCCACAGCGTGGGCACGTTGCCGAAGATGAGATAGCCCGCGACCGACATCCAGATGAGGCCGAGATAGATGAATGGCGCCAGCACCGGCGCCGGCGCGCTGCGATGCGCCAGGATGAGCAGCCAGTGCCCCAGCCCGCCCCAGAAGCCGAGCGAGGCGAGCAGCGCATATTGCAGGGTGCTGGTCGGCCAATGCCAGGCGGCCAGCGCGAATGGCGCCACGATCAGCACCCCCGCGAGCGGCGTGTAGGTCTGCGTCACCTCGGCGGGATCGAAACCGGCGAGATAGCGCGTGGCGAGATTGTACAGCGCATAGCCGAAGGTCGCGATTAGGGCGAGCAGCATGGCCCAATGCACGGTGCCGATGCCCGGATGCACCACCAGCAGCACGCCGATGAAGCCCGCGGCGATCGCCACCACGCGATGCCAGCCGACCCATTCATGCAGCAAAGGGCCGGCCAGCGCCGCGACCAACAGCGGCGTGAGAAAAAAGATGGTGATGGTCTGGTCGAGCTGGAGATAACGCAGCGCCAGAAAGTTGAACGCCGTGGTCACCACCATCAGCGCGGAGCGCAGGATCTGTAGAACGGGCTTGGCCGAGCGCAGAGACGGCTTGACGGCGAACGGCCAAAGTGCGACCGCGCTGAACACCACATGGCCGAGAAAGCGGAGCCAGGTCACTTGCGCGACCGGAATGGCCTCTTTGACGATGAGATATTTGCCGGTGGAATCGAGCGCCGCAAAGCACAGCGTGGCGAGCGCCATCAGCCCGATCGCCTTCAACCGGTGGCTAGCGTCGCTGGTCGCTGCGGGGGAGGGGCGGGGCGTCATGGCGGCGTGTTTCTGCATCAATCCTTGCCAAAACACCATCGGCGGCTAAGGTCGCGGCGGGCCGCGCAGGAGCGGTACGCGTGAGGAGGAGAGCGTGGCGGACATTCGCGCGATCTGCGCCATAGGCCAGCGCGGGCAGCTTGGACTGAATGGCCGGCTGCCCTGGGAAGGCAACAAGGAGCGCGAATATGTTGCCGATGTGGCGCGGTTCTTCGAGGTCACCCGCGGCCATGTCATCATCGCCGGGCCGACCACGATTGCTTCGATCCCTCCATTCGCTTACGAGGACCGGACCATCTGCGAGATCCGATCGACGCACCACCCCGAGGAGGTGTTGGCGTGGTTTCCCGACCGCGTGGTGTTCGTCGGCGGCGGACCCCCGGTGTGGGACACCTACGCGCCCTACATCCGCCACTGGGACATCAACCGGCTGTCCTATGACGGCGACGCCGACCGCTGGTTCAATCCCGCCTGGCTTGTGGCCGCGGAAAAGCCATCCAAGCCCGGAGCGCGTCCTGCGCAATAGGCTAAAATCTTAAGTGGCGCCGCGTAATTTGCAGAAAAGGCCCAGAAACCGGCCGCATAATTCGCAGGCTGCGATTTTTGCTGTTCCGATTTGGGTCAGTCGAGGCTACCATCTATAGGGGTATGATTGGGGCGGGGCACGCCTCACCCATGCCCCGCGGAAACCCAATTCTACGAATAAGCATGTGCATCTATCGCCCGTCGACGACCGCCAGGAGGTCGCCATCGAAACCGTAAATGACCCTGTCTTCACCGCCGAACAGATGGGCTGGCGCTTTGCGCTCGGCACACTGGTTCTGGTCGGGGCCTATGTCGCTTGGCCGCTGATACCCGTGGTGATGATGGCCGATCTCGAGCCAGGCGCTAAAGCCGGCTTGTCGGGCCTATTGGGCGCGACACCCTTCATCTCGAAATTCGTCGCGTTAGCGATCATGGGCCGGCCGGCCTATTATTTTCTGAAGCGCAATCTGTTCACGCGCATTCGCCGCTGGGCGGCGCGCCCGGCCGAGTAGTTTCAGCCGCAACGAAAAAACAAAGACGCCGGCTCGAGGCCGGCGCCTAAACGCTTGGCTAGCGCAATCCGATTGCGCGCTTAGTAGCAATAGTCCCAATAGCCGCGATACATAAACGGGTCGGCCCAGTACCAGCAGAGGTTGGGCTGAGGCGCGTAAGGCACGATGCCGACGCCGGTCGCCGCTAAGATCGAGCCGAGCACGACACCGCCGACGAACTCACCGTAATAGGGCCGGCGATTCCAATTGCGCACATAGGCGCGGTTGTTCCAATTCTTGTTCCAGTTGTTATTGTAATTGGTCCAATTCTTGTTCCAGTTCTTATTCCAATTCTTGTTGTTGTATTTGTAGTTGTTATTGTTGCTCCAGTTCTTGTTATTGTTGTACTTCCAATTGTCGCCCTTTTTCCAGTTCTTACCCTTGTTCCAATCGCCTCGCTTGTAGTTGTCGGCGACGACGATCTCGTCCGCTGCTGCGGTCGCGTTCTGCGCCGCCTTAGGCAGACGCGTGGCGTCTCCGTTCTGGACGGCCGCGCGAGCAGGCTGGCCCAGGCCGAGCCCCACGACGACCGCAAACGCGACGAGCCCATAGTGAAATCGAATCATAGGTGTGTTCCTCCGAATCGAAGATTTGCCCGAGCTAATGACAAGTCATGGTGGCGGATGTGAGACGACTGCCCACGCTCAACCCGAGAAATTGCGGGGCGCAGAAAAACAAAAACCCCTCGAGCCGGGGTTTTTGCCAATGTCGGCGGGGCCAGCCAGCCATCGAAGCGGGGAGCTTTGCAAGCTGGCCCAGCCAGCGATCAGAACTGGCGAGCAGGCGAAAGGTTCCGGCGCAAGGGATCCCGCAGCACGGAGACCAAAGATCGTGCGCTGGCGTTGGCGCGCGCAGGAACCCAAAACGAATTTCGACGTTGATGGCATCGGCGAAAGCACGTCCCGCTCGCGAGCGGAGTCGTGTCAGCGCAAGCCGCCGCATTCGGTATAGGGGGCGCCGCTCCCCAGCAGGGCGCCCCCGTTTACGTTCTCGAGAAATAGACCAAATTTGCAATGAATCGTCGCACGCCCGCGTAGTCGTCCGGCTCGATTGCCGGCGGCTGCTACGCCATGACTCCTGGACGCAACCAATGTTCCGCTGCTTGGTTTTGTGCATGGCCGGTCGGTGTTCTTGCAAAGAGGACCGGACCTAGGAGTGGGCGACGGCGCCCCAACCACGGAGTATCCCCCCATGCAGAAATATCTTATCGCCGCAGCCTTGGTTGTTGGTTTCTCGGTGCCGGCTCTGGCAGTCGAGACGTTTTACATCATGTTCGACAACACGATGAAGGGCGCGGGCGCCTGCTCGATCATGACCTCCGAGCCGAGCGACACGAACCGCTACAAGATGATGGGCAAATATGGCTCGAAGGTCGACGCAGAGTCGGCGATGCATTCGATGAAGGAATGCGGGTAACTCCCAGGGTCCCGAACCCTCAGACGAAACGGGGGCGTCGAGCCAATCGCTCGGCGCCCTCGCCGGCCACGACCAAGGCGTGATTAAGCACAGCCAGTACAAATCGTTGCAGGAGCAGCCGCCTGGCATTAGTCGTGCAGAGGCACGTCCCTAGATCAAAACGATACAAGGGAGACGGCCAGATGATAAATCTGGTGAAGCGCTTCATCGCCGACGAGACTGGCGCATCGGCCGTCGAGTACGCGCTGATATTGGGCGCCATCGTCGTTGCCAGTTATGCGGCTTTGAGCGCCGTTGGTACAGTTACCTCAACCGTGTTTGGCTTAGCCGTCGCCGATCTCAACGCGACGGGCAAGTGATTTAAACGACACCGCAGATCGAAACGAAGGCCGCTGGCTTCACGCTCGGGGCGAAACCGATGCCCTGGAACCGGAGAGCTGGCAATGTCGTTTCATGATGCATGGGAACTCAGTTCGACGATCAGGACACCGAATTGAAACACCCCTCAACGCTTGGCGCGCTTTTTGTGGCCTTCGGCTTCCAGTCTGTCCGAGTTGCTGGAGCGATATCGCCGCCAGTCTCACATCAGCTTCTTCCTCACCGGGGGCGCGCACGAAAGCAGGCGGCGCTATAATGTGGTGACGCAGACTGAGAGGAAATAAAAGATGGATGGGAAGCCCCTGACAGTTGGCGCGTGTGTCGCTTCTCTGGCGCTGGGCGTGCTGATGACCCCGGTTTTGGCTCATGGCGTCACGCAGGCACAAAGGGACGCCTGCTGGCGGGCCGCGCAACACGTAAGGCCCGCCCTTGGCGCGCGTGAAAGGGAGGCCTGGATTGCCGGCTGCTTGGCAGATGCTACGGTCGGGTCGCCACCAAAGAAGAGTCGCAACTATTGAGGGGCGGCTTGAGCCGCCGGGATGCGGTCGGCGACCAGGGCAGCTGGGAGTTGCCAAATGAGCCCGGCCATGCATGTTGGAGTTGCAGCCCCTGGCACTATCAGGCGGCGGTTCGTGACTAGAATCAAGAACGCCAAGGTGACGAGCTTCATGGGTGATGCGAGATGAAAAAGATCCTTATTGTTGTCCTTGCCGCATACGTTTTCTCGCCGGCGGTTTTTTTAGCAGATACCCAACCCGCGTATGCGACCCCGAAAACGAAAGCTGGGAAGAAGAGTGCGGGAACGAAAAAAGCTGATGGTTGTGCCAACGATATGATTGTTTGCGTCGACGTTTGTGGAACGACCACTGCTTCAGGCACCAAAACGAGAGATGACTGTGTAACAAGGTGTGGCAACGAGCATACTGCTTGTGGGAAATAGCAATTTTCTGCGCTATGCGAACAGGGCTCTGCCAATCATCCTCTGCGTCCTAGCGGCTTGCCTATCACGTCCTCCATTCGCCAGGGCGTAACCCCCTGCACCTGTCCCCCCGCACTCCCACCAGCGAAGCCGCTCCGAGAGGGGTTAACCCGAGTGAGATGCGCGGCAGGAGCTGATCGGTTTAAGCCGAATGACTCGGCAGCGGGGGCAGAAGCACTCGACGTGCGTGAAGCCATCGGCGGCAAACTCCTCAATGCTGGCCTCGAGTAGGTCCATGATCCGCAGCATGGCCGGCAGCCCAGGCACAGTTAAGTTTCGCTTGGGCTCACGTCAAAAGGCCGCTGGGTGCGCTATGATGCATCGGCCATGACTCAATCGGAAGTGAAGACCGCACGGATAATCTTTTACGTCGCCGCGATAGTGAGCGCGATTTACGGATTGCTGTTTCTGTCGATGCCGGAAAGGGCATTTGAACTCAGTCACGATCCGGGCGTCCCTGCCGATCCTGGTTGGGTGCGCTGGAGTGGCGGGGTGCTGATTGGCATGGCCATGGCGGCGTGGCTCGGGGCACAAAAGCCTGACAAGCAAACGCCGTTAGTGGTGGGGTCGGCGCTTGCCTATTTGTTGGTCGCTTTGTCGTTGCTCTACAGCACAATTTCCGGGGAGTACCAGGGAGCGCGATGGTTCATTTGGCTACCCATCCTTATCAATGTTGGTTTGTTCGCTGCCATGGTTTGGCTTCTCGTTAGGCAGCAAGGCTTTGGTCTTCGGTTGTGAGGGCGCCGACCGAAGCCGTCGCCAGAGGGAACGTGAATGCATTCAACCTGGCGATTGCCGCTTGCCCCCAAATTTGGCAATTTGACGCTCCACTATCCAAGGAGCTTCCCATGAATCGCTTGGTTGGGATCGGCATCGCGACTGTCATCGCACTCATTGCTGCCACCTGCGTTGCGTCGGCAGCTTCCGTCACCGAATTCTCCTACGCGAACCTGTCCGAGGCCTGGATGGCGGTGTCCGCCAGGAGTCTTCTGCGGGTCAAGTTGCAATGCGACCTGAAAAACGGACGCGTTGTCTGCGGTGAAAAGAAGGGCGGCAAGAAAGCCAGCCACGACGATAATGACGACCATCACCACAAGAAAAAGCATAAGGACGAAAACACAGAGTCGAACTCAATCCGACCCGGCTAAGGGTGACGAAACCTCCAAAGACGCGGGTGCAACGACGACCACACCCAATACTCAGAATGCATGCGGCGGCGACAACGTGCTGTGGGGCGACTATTGCTACACGAACCAGAAGCAATAAAAGCTTTGAAGCGCGCGCCTTTGGGTCCTGGGGAAAAACAAAAAGCCCCGCTACGGACCGGGCTGAGTTTGCGGCTCCGGAGCTTGACTATCTGGATACGGAATTCGGCCGGAAGTTGGTGAGCCCGTCGGGAGTCTCAGCACAACGAAATCAAGGGTATACATCGGCAAACCACCGTATAGCGTCCGTTGATGCTCATCGCGTTTTAACAGCAGTGGCAAACCCCTTAGGGTGAACCTCACAGCAAGCAGAATCCGATATACGGCCCCGCCGAGAGCGGCTTGAAGCGGCGGATGTTGGCCACGTTCTTAACCTTGCTGATTGTCATTACATGAAGACGCAGCCGGATGGTTATGCCACCATTCGCCTGATTTAATTTCTGGCAGGGGCGAAATCGCGATGAACCTTTCCCACCTTGTGACTGCATTGCTGGCTGGTGCAGTCGTTTGCTTCATAAGCGGCGCTGAAGGGTCACCCCATTTCCAAACGCCAATACTTTCCCCGCTGCCACTGCAAGTCGGGTTGAAGTGCGGGCTTGTGAACGGTCGCATTGAATGCGGCGACACGAACGGCGGGGGCAAACATCATCACAAAGACGATGATGACGACCATAACGGCGACAATGACGACGACCTTCACGGGGACAATGACGACCACCACAAAAAGAAAAATTCAGATGATAGTTCCGGGCTCGAAAACTGCACCATTCAACAGCCCGGTGGTGGTGGCGGCTGCAAGAGTGGTTTCAAGCGGGTCTGCGAGAAACTGAAAAGCGGCAAGAAGTGCTGTGGTTGTGTGCCAGACAAAAATGCCAAAACGGACCCCGGAACGAACCCCAACTACTCTTGTTGTGATGGCTTCGGGGCGGATGGAAACAAGGTCGGCGAGAGATTGTGTGGTGACATCACCATAAACAAGGATATTCTGAAAAACACATACCACGCCACCACTATAACTTGTACGGCCCAATAGGATCGTCGAATTGCGGTGGCATTCGGCGGTCCACGGTGGCTTGTCACTTCGCAGGAACGCAGCGGAATTGTGCAGGGAAGGGCGCAGTCCGAACCGTTTGCAAAGACTTCGCCTCCATCAGTGGCCATCGTTCACTTCCTGAAGTGGCACGGTATACAAGAGCCGCCGATCAGAACTCGTTTGGCACGTTCAGCAATGAAGGCACTCACACGTCCAAAACATAAGCGTTGAGTGGCAAACCATATCGAGTGGCTTGGCAAACCGGATTGTAAGCTATTGAAACCAATCGATGCGAGGCGAGGATTGGTGAGCCCGTCGGGATTCGAACCCGAGACCCTCTGATTAAAAGTCAGATGCTCTACCGGCTGAGCTACGGGCTCCTCGCGCGGCACAAGTGACACCGCGCCGCCAAGCAATATTCCGCGCCGCCTTGCTAAACAACCCAAAATGCGTCATCCCGCTCGCTTTGGCGGTGGGGCGGCCATAACGTCCGCTACAGGCTTCGCTTTCGGGGAGGGGACCTCTAGCGATGACACGCGACACGCAGAAGCCGAGCTGGCTGCGTCGTTACTGGCCGCGGCTGCTGTTTCTGATTCCCTTGATCGCGATGCTTTGGGTGCCGTCCTATAACCGTCTCGAGCCGACGCTCGGCGGTGTGCCCTTCTTTTATTGGTATCAGCTCACGTGGATCCTGTTTGGCGCCGGTATCGTGCTGCTGGTCTTCACCCTCGACCGCAAGCTCGCGCACGCGCCTAAAAGCCCAGGCGACGACACGTCGGGCATTCCCGGAGACATTCTGTGAGGCTCGACCTGACGGCGACGATGGTTTTCGTCGTCTTGTTCCTGTTCGTGACCTGGCTCGGCTTCGCCGCGGCGCGCTGGCGCAAGGCCGATCTCAATCTCTTGCATGAATGGGGACTGGGCGGGCGGCGGTTCGGCACCGTCGTCACCTGGTTCCTGCTCGGCGGCGACCTCTATACCGCCTACACCTTCATCGCCGTCCCCGCACTCGTGTTCGGCAAAGGCGCCATCGGCTTCTTCGCCGTGCCGTATACGATCCTGATCTATCCCATCCTCTACATCGTCTTTCCCCGGCTGTGGAAGGTTGCGCATGAGCGCGGCCATGTCACGGCGGCCGACTATGTGCGTGACCGGTTCGGCAGCCGCATGCTGGCGCTCGCCTTCGCGCTGACCGGCATCGTCGCCACCATGCCTTATATCGCCCTCCAGCTCGTCGGCATGGAGGTGGTGATCGGCGCGCTCGGCTTCCCCGCCGGCGGCGTGGCCGGCCATCTGCCGCTGATCATCGCCTTCACCATTCTCGCCGCCTTCACCTACACCAGCGGCTTGCGCGCGCCCGCGTTGATCGCCGTGGTCAAGGACATGCTGATCTTCATCACCGTGTTCGCTGCCGTGGTGATCATTCCGGCCAAGCTCGGCGGGTACGGGTCGATCTTTGCGAGCGTGCCGCCGGAGAAACTGATCCTCGCCCCGCCCTCGAGCGATAATTTCGGCGCCTACAGCGCCTATGCCACGCTTGCGCTCGGCTCGGCGCTCGCACTGTTTCTCTATCCGCACGCCATGACCGGAATCTTGAGCTCGTCGAGCGGCAACGTGATCCGGCGCAACGCGGCTCTGCTCGCAGCCTATTCGTTCATTCTCGGGCTGATCGCGCTGCTCGGCTACATGGCCATCGCCGCCGGCGTGGATAAGGACCCGGCCTATGCGGCGGGCTTCACCCAATATGGCGCGAACTTCGCCGTGCCCGCGCTGTTCCTCGCCTCGTTTCCATCCTGGTTCGTCGGCATCGCCTTCGCGGCGATCGCCATCGGTGCGCTGGTGCCGGCCGCGATCATGTCGATCGCCTGCGCCAATCTGTTCACCCGCAATCTCTACAAGGAGTTCCTGAGGCCGCAGTGCAGCGACGCCGACGAGGCCCGCATGGCGAAGATCGTCTCGCTGGTGGTGAAGATCGGGGCGGTGGTGTTCATCCTTGCCATCCCGCAAGCCTATGCCATTCAGCTGCAGCTGCTGGGCGGCATCTGGATCATCCAGCTGCTGCCGCCGATCCTGCTCGGCCTCTATTCGCGCGGCTTCAATGCGCTTGCGCTGCTGATCGGCTGGGGCGCCGGCACGGCGATCGGCACCTATATGGCCAGCACGCAAGGCTTCGCCGCGTCGGTCTATCCGCTTGAGATCCTTGGCGTAACCATTCCCGGCTACGCGGCGCTGTATTCGGTGGTGATCAATCTTCTGCTGGCGGTGTTGCTGTCCCCGTTATTCGACCTGATGGGCCGGCGAACCGTCGCCCCGTCCGCGCGTTAAGGCTGACCGGGGTTGACGCGGCCGGCCCTCGACCGTCACGAGATTCCTGCTAGGTTCAGCCGGCGCGACTCACTAAGCCCCTCGACAGGGGAGGAGATCTGACACATGGCAAACGACAACCAGGGCAGCAGAGCGTTCCTTGCGATCGTACTGGGCGGCATCGTGCTCGCCCTCGTCATCGCTGCCTATTTCATGTACGGGCACAAAGGCGACACGGACGTAAAGGTCGAGCAGCCATCCTCCGAGCAGCCGGCCGAGACGCCGCCGCCGGCGGAAGCCGCGCCGCCATCCGCCGAGACGCCCGCAGCACCTCCCGCCGAGTCGCCGGCAATGGCACCGGCGGAGCCGCCGGCCGCGGAGGCACCTGCCGAGCCGTCGGCCACCGAGATGGCACCAGAAGAGGCACCTGCTGAGGAAGCGCCGGCCGAGGAAGCTCCCGCCGACGAGGCGCCGCCAGCTGAAGAGACGCCAGCGCCGCCGCAATAGGCTGCTGCGACAATTTGGGGCGGCCCGTTTCCGGGCCGCCCTTAGCTTTTCGGGCGCCGGCGCAGCGCCCCCGCCGCTGAGCCGTTCAGCTAACGTTCAGACTGAACGCCGTCTCCTTGCCGCCGGATTGATGTTAGATTATCGGGGCGGAATTCAGCGGGAACCCGGCGGAACATGGCGCTTACGGACTGCTTTTCTGCGCGCTTGTGGCTGCTTTCGGCGGCGGTCGTCGTGTGTGTCTGCACGCTCGTCCAGGCGCAAGACACCGAAAGTGCGGCGGTGCAGGTCGAGGCGGCCAAGGTGGTCGCGGCACCTTTCAGCGAGCAAGTGACCGCGGTCGGCACGTTGCTATCGAACGAATCCGTCACCGTCAGCTCCGAGATTCCCGGCCGCCTCAAGGAAATCCATTTCCAGGAAGGCCAGCCCGTCGAACAGGGGGCGCCGCTGTTCACGCTCGACGATTCGGTCTATCGCGCCCAACTCGACGATGCCGAGGCCAAGCTCAAGCTCGCCGAGCAGACCAACAAGCGCACCAGCACGCTGTACAGCAATAAATACGCGACGGCGCAGTCCGCCGACGAGGCGGTCTCCAATCTCGCCGTGAGCACGGCGGCGACCGAGCTCGCCCGCGTGCAGCTGGAAAAGACGCGGATCGTCGCGCCGTTCTCCGGCATCGTCGGCTTGCGCCATGTGAGCGTCGGCGAATACATCACCGCCGGTCAGGCGCTGGTCAATCTCGAGGCCATCGATCCGGTGAAAGCCGATTTCCGGGTACCCGAGAAATTCCTGCCCGCCATCAGGGTCGGCCAGACAATCCGCATCAAGGTCGACGCCTTTCCCGATGCGAGCTTCGAGGGAAAAGTCTACGCCATCGATCCCAAGCTCGACGTCGCCGGCCGCAGTCTCCTGGTTCGCGCGTTGGTTCCGAACCAGGATCAGCGGCTGCGTCCCGGCCTGTTCGCGCGCGTGGCCGTGCTGTTGCAGCTTAAAGAGGATGCCCTGAGCGTGCCGGAGCAGGCCATCGTGCCGCAAGGCGACAGCCAGTTCGTTTTCAAGATCCTCGACGGCAAGGTGAAGCTCACCAAAGTGGTGACCGGCACGCGTCGCGACGGCCGAGTCGAGATCGTCGAGGGGCTGGCCGTGGGCGACGAGGTGGTGACCGCGGGTCAGCTCAAGATCCGTGACGGCAGCGCCGTCACCGTCGTCGCCGCCACCGGAGCCTAGCCTGTGACGCTTCCCGAACTCTCCATCAAGCGGCCGGTATTCGCCACGGTGCTAAGCGCCGCGCTGGTGTTGATCGGGCTGGTTTCCTACGATCGGTTGAGCGTCCGCGAATACCCGGCGATCGATCCGCCGGTGATCACCGTGCAAACCGACTATCCCGGCGCCAGCGCGGCCATTGTCGAGACCCAGGTCACCCAGGTGCTGGAGGATTCCCTCTCGGGCATCGAGGGCATCGACTTCCTCACCTCGATCAGCCGGCAAGAGTCGAGCCAGATCACCATTACCTTCAAGCTCGACCGCAATCCCGACTATGCGGCGGCCGATGTGCGCGACCGCGTCGGGCGCGTGCGCGGCCGGCTCCCCGAGGAGATCGACGAGCCGATCATCCAGAAGGTCGAGGCCGACGCACAGCCGATCCTCTATCTGGCGTTTTCCAGCGCCTCCCACTCCGCGCTCGAGATCACCGACTATGCCGAGCGCTATGTGAAGGATCAACTCCAGACATTGTCCGGCGTGGCGGAAGTTCGCCTGTTCGGCGAGCGCGAATATTCCATGCGGATCTGGCTCGACCCGGAGCGCCTGGCCGCCTACCAATTGACGCCGCAAGACGTCGAAGCCGCCCTCCGTCGCCAGAATGTCGAAGTGCCGTCGGGCCGCATCGAAAGCCAGCAGCGTGAATTCACCGTGTTGGCGGAGACCGACCTGCAAACTCCGGCGCAGTTCAACGAGCTGGTCATCAAGGAGGCGAATGGCTATCTGGTCCGGCTCAGCGATGTCGGCCAAGCCGAGCTTGGGGCTTTGGATGAGCGCCGCATCGTTCGCTTCAACGGCAAACCGGCGATTGCTCTCGGCGTGGTCAAGCAGGCCACGGCCAATCCGTTGGAGGTCTCTGAGGAAGTCAACAAGGTCTTGCCGGAGATCGCCGCGTCGCTGCCCGACGGCATGCAGGTCAAGGTCGCGCACGACAAGTCGGTGTTCATCGCCGAGTCGATCAAGAACGTCTATCGCACCATCGGCGAGGCCATCATTCTCGTCGTCCTGATTATCTTTCTCTTCCTCCGGTCGATCCGCGCCACCCTGATCCCGCTCGTCACCATTCCGGTCTCGCTGATCGGCGCCTTCGCGCTGATGTATGGGTTGGGCTTCTCCATCAATACGCTGACTTTGCTGGCGCTGGTGCTGGCCATCGGCCTCGTGGTCGACGACGCCATCGTCATGCTGGAGAACATCTATCGGCACGTCGAGAGCGGGATGGCGCCCGTGAAGGCCGCGCTGCTCGGGAGCCGCGAGATCAGCTTCGCCATCGTCGCCATGACCATCACGCTCGCGGCCGTGTACGCGCCGATCGGCTTCATGAGCGGCGTCACCGGGCGGCTGTTCACCGAGTTTGCCTGGACGCTCGCGGGGGCCGTGATCGTTTCGGGCTTCGTCGCGCTCACCCTGTCGCCGATGATGTGCTCGAAGCTGCTGAAACACCAGCAGCACCACAATCTGCTCTATCGCATCATCGAACGCGTGCTGAACGGGATAACCTCGGGATACCGGGCCCTGCTCAAGGGCGCGCTCGCGGTGCGCCCCGTTGTGCTCGTGGTCGGTCTCTCGGTGGCCGCCGCCAGCTATTTCCTGTTCACCAACCTCAAGGGCGAGCTGGCCCCGATCGAGGACCAAGGCAACATCGTCACCGTGTTCCGCGGCCCCGAAGGCGCCACTATCGAATACACCGACGCCTACGCCAAGAAGCTCGAAGAAATTGCCCTCGGCGTGCCGGAGGCGGACCGGGTGTTCGTGGTCGCCGGCAATCCCACCGTGTCGCAAGGCCGCGTGATTTTGCGTATCAAGCCTTGGGACCAGCGCACGCGCTCGCAGCAGGAGATCGGCCGGTCCATCGCGCCGCAAATGGTCGCCGTGCCGGGCGTGGTGGCATTTCCCAGCAACCCGCCGTCGCTCGGTCAGAGCTCGCGTTCCAAGCCGATCAATTTCGTCATCCAGACGTCACGGCCTTACGCTGAGCTTCAGCAGATGGTCGACGCGCTGCTGGACAAGGTGCGCGATTATCCCGGCCTGGTCGACGTCGATACCGATCTGCGCATGAACTCGCCGCAACTCGACATCGCGGTCGACCGCGATAAGGCCGCGGCTATGGGCATCGAGATCGACACGCTCGGGCGCACGCTCGAGACCATGCTCGGCGGCCGCCAAGTCACTCGCTTCAAGCAGGACGGCGAACAATACGACGTGGTGGTGAAGATCGCCGATATCGACCGTCAAAACCCCGATGACATGCGCCGCATCTATGTTCGAGGCCGCGACAATTCGATGGTGCCGCTCTCCAACCTCATCACCATCAAGGAGACGGTGGCGCCGAAGGAGCTCAATCACTTCGACCAGCTACGTGCGGCGACCATCACGGCACAGCTGGCGCAAGGCTATACGCTGAGCGATGGCTTGAGTTTCCTCGAGCAGGCGGCGAAGGAGACGCTTCCGGCCACCGCCCATATCGAATATGCCGGCAAATCGCGCGAGTTCAGGTCAGCCAGCGCCAGCCTGTATCTCACATTCCTGCTCGCGCTCGCCTTTATTTATCTCGTGCTCGCCGCGCAATTCGAGAGCTTCACCGATCCGTTCATCATCATGCTCACCGTGCCGCTGTCGATTACCGGCGCGCTGCTGGCGCTGTGGTGGAGCGGCGGCACGCTCAACATCTACAGCCAGGTCGGCCTCGTCACCCTGATCGGCTTGATCACCAAGCATGGCATTCTAATCGTCGAATTCGCCAACCAGCTGCGCGCGAAAGGGCAGCCGTTGCGCGAGGCGGTGATCGAGTCCGCCGCGCTCCGGCTCCGCCCGATCCTGATGACGACCGGCGCGATGGTGCTCGGCGCCGTGCCGCTCGCACTCGCCACCGGCGCGGGGGCCGAGAGCCGTCAGGATATCGGTTGGGTGATCGTCGGCGGCCTGCTGGTCGGCACGCTCTTCACGCTGTTCGTGATCCCGGTGGTCTACACCTATCTCAGCCGGCGCGTGTTCATCGAAGCCGATGACGCCTTGACGCCCGATACCAGCCTACCCGCATTGCCCGCTCCAAAAGCGCGCGGCGCGCTCGAACCGGCCGAGTAAAGATTAGCGGATTGCAAAAAAGAAGAGCCCCGGCGCGGGGAGTGCCAGGGCTCGTACGCATTTACACAGAACGCACTACCGACCCAGACCGAACACAACTGGGCAACTACAGCATGCCTATCGCCTGTGGCAGTTTTTTGACGGTTCTTTGTCAATCTCGTCAATAGCCACAAGCGTTTGCGGGCGCGCTTTCACACCGCGTGACGCCTCTCGCGCACCCGGCATTTTCGTTCAACGCCGCGGCGGCCAAACGGTTCCCTGCCACGCTTCCATCAACCCTTGTGCGGCAGCGCGGCGCGTGCACAATGAGCGAAAATCAGGCAATCCCGGGCGCAGATCGAGGTAAGCGAGCCATGCGCTGGCGCGGCGAAAGAGAGAGCGAGAACGTCGAGGACCGCCGAGGCGAAGGGGGCGGCTTCCCCTTCCCAGGCGGTGGCGTCCGGTTCCCGAGCGGCGGCTCCGGCCGCGGCGGCGGTATTGGTATTCTCGGCATCCTCATCATTCTCGGGCTGATGTTCTTCTTCGGCGTCGACCCGAGCGTCATTCTGCAAGGCGGCGGCGGACCGGGAGGGGGCGATCCGAACTTTCCGGATATTCAGCTGCCGCAGTCGCGTCCCGACACCACCAATTTTCCGGTGCCGGGGACGCAGGGCCGGCAGATCGAGCATCCCAAGACTTCGAGCGAGGACGACCTCAAGCAATTCGTGTCGGTGGTGCTCGCCGAGACGGAAGACGTCTGGAAAGATCTCTTCGCGCGCTACGGCCAGCGCTACAGCGATCCCAAGCTGGTGCTGTTCACCGGCGGCGTGCGTTCGGCCTGCGGTTACGGCGCGGCGCAGATGGGTCCGTTCTACTGTCCCAACGACGAGAAGGTCTATATCGATCTAAGCTTCTACGAGGAGCTGCGAGACCGCTTCAAGGCGCCGGGCGATTTCGCCCAGGCCTATGTCATCGCGCATGAGATCGGCCATCATGTGCAGAAGCTCCTGGGCATCGCCGATCAGGTCGAGGCGGCGCGCCAGCGCCTGGACCAGGCCCAAGCCAATGCGCTCCAGGTGCGCATGGAGCTGCAGGCCGATTGCTTCGCCGGCATCTGGGCCAACCATACCCAGGAGAGCAAAAACATCATCGAGCCTGGCGACATCGAAGACGCGCTCAACGCGGCGAGCGCGATCGGCGACGACCGCATCCAGAAGCAGACCCAAGGCTACGTCGTGCCCGACGCCTTCACCCATGGCTCGTCGGCCCAGCGCGTGCGCTGGTTCAAGCGCGGCTATGAGAGCGGCAAGCTCGACGCCTGCGATACTTTCAACACCAGCCAACTCTAGGCGGAACCGCAAGGCGCCCAAGCGCGTTGCGAGTTCGTTGCCAGGCGATTTTTCCGCGCCCAATTGAATCGCGCGGTAGACGCGGTAGTGTGTAGGGATTCGCATGCCTGAGCGGCGGGGGGAATTTTCGTGGGGGCTGCGCGCCTGTTGCAGGCAAGCCTAGCGGCCGTCTTGTTATGCAGTCTGGGCGGCGCCGCGTCGCCTGGGGCTGACGTGATCGTGCTCGGCGCGCCGGTGTCCTTGACCGGCAAATACGCGTTGAACGGCGCCAACACCAAAAACGGCTACGATCTCGCCGTCAACAAGATCAACGACAAAGGTGGCGTGAGAATCGGCGGTCGGCCGTACCGGCTGGAGGTCCGCTATTACGACGACGAATCCACACCCGCGCGCGGCACCGAGCTGGCCGAGCGGCTGGTGAAGCAAGATGGCGTCAAATTCATGCTCGGGCCCTACAGTTCCGGCCTGACCAAGGCGATCCTGCCCGTTATCGAGAAGTACAAAGTGCCGATGGTCGAGGGAAACGGCGCGGCGCGCGAGCTGTTCACCAAGGGCTATCGCTACGTGTTCGCCGTGCTCTCCACCTCCGACCAATATCTTACGCCCGCCATCGAGCTTGCCGCCGAGCATGCCGCCGAGCTCGGCAAGACCAAGGACACACTCAGGATCGCCCTCGCCATGGAGAGCGATCCGTTCGCGCAGGACGTGCGCGCGGGCGTGCTCGACGGCGCGCAGCGTCACGGCATGATGGTGGTGATCGACGATCAGCTACCCCCCGAGCTTGACGACATGTCGGTGACGCTGACCAAGGTGAAAGCCTTGAAGCCCGACGTGTTGGTGATTTCGGGTCGCGAAGAGGGGGCGCTGACGGCCATCCGGCAGATCGATGCGTTGCAAGTCTATGTGCCGATCGTCGCCATGACCCATTGCAACTCGGCGCAGATCGCCGAGAAGATGGGGAAAGCGGCCGAGCATGTGTTCTGTGCCCATCAATGGCACCGGTCGCTGGCTTACAAGGACGATGTGTTCGGCACGGCAGAGGATTTCGCCAAAGCCTTCGAGGCGGCCTTCGCCTACGAAGCGCCATATCAGGCGGCGCAATCCGCGGCCGCGGTGCATGTCTTCGCCGACGCCATCAAGCGCGCGCAGAGCCTCGATCCGGAGAAGGTGAGGGACGCCATCGCCGCGACCGAGCTGGATACATTCTATGGCCCGATCAAGTTCGACGCCTCCGGCCGCAACATCGCCAAGCCGATGGTGCTGACCCAGGTGCAGGGCGGCAAATATGTGGTGGTCTATCCGCCGAAATCGGCCGCCGGCAAACCGGTGGTTCAGCGCCCGCAGCCTTAGCGCGGCGCGCCTCCCGATTTGTAACCACCGTGGCCAGGCTCGGCCGCAGGCGGGGGGCGGATGGCAGGGGCCGCCTCTTCCTCGGCGGCCAACTACAGGCTGTCGCCGGCGTAAACCGTCGCCTCGCACGGCCGCGACGCTTTCTTGAACAGCGCACAGGCTTGCGACGCCTCATCGGCGCTGGAGAACGGCCCCGCGATCAGCCGCCACTTCTTGTCGGGCGCAAGCACGCGGCGCGGCTGAAGGCCGGCGACGAGAGCGGCGTGTTTGGTGAGGAATTCGCGCCACAACGGCCTTAGGCCGTCTTGCTTGGCAACCACGCCGATCTCGATGCCGTAGCGCGTGGAGCCGTCATTGGCGGCAGGCGGCAGCGCCACCGGATCCAAGGCGGCGCTCTCGGTCGGCTCTGGCGGCGGGGTCGTGGCGGGCGTTGAGGGTTCCGGTGTGGATGGGTTCGCGGCGGGCGTGGGCGCTGGTGTGGGCTCGGCCACCGGAGGTGGCGGGGTGGGTGCCGGCTCCTCGCTGCTCGTCTCGGTCTCCTCCTCGACCGGAAGGTCGTCGATCGGCGCAACGGCGACCGCCGGCGGCTCAAATGGCTTCGGCGCCGGCTTCACTTCGACTGCAGCCTGCTCAACCGGCTTTGTCTCCGGCTGCGGGGCGGGCTTCGGCGCTTCGGCGGGTTTCATTTGCTCGACAGGAGAGGCGGGCGGAGGCGGGGGCGTCGCTGCGGCGACTTCGGGCTTCTCCGGCTCAGGCGAGGGTGCTGCCGGCGTCTCCGGCTCAGAAACGGCGTCGGCGTCCGCGGTGTCTTCGGTCGAGGTTGAAGCGTCGTTCTCGAGGTTCAGTTTCGTGCTGATGGCTGCCATCTGCTGCGTCAGTTTGCGCAGGCTGGCCTTGATCTCGGCAAGCTCCTGGCCGCGCCCGCCAGACCCGCTGAAGGCCGAGGTCATCTCGCCGGAGCCAACTGGCAATGGATTGGCCAATTGGCTGTCGAGCGAGGCCGGATTGGCGAAAGCGCTGTAGAGATAAACCCCGGAAACCCCGGCGAGAGCGATCCAGAAAAAGGCGAGCACGCCCCGCAGCATGTTCCGTGAGCCGTTCGGGCGATGCAGAGCCATAGCTTTCGAAGCCTCCCGTTTCGAAAAAGTCAGGCGGAAAAGCGACACCAATAAGGCTTGGCTCACGATTTGCGCCGCAGCAAGCTGAGATTACTCGCTCTGATTTCCCGGTCAATTTCCTCGATGATGCTAGGCTGGGACGTGTTGCTGCGCGAGCGTTATGGCCCTCGCTGCAGGTTTGGACTAGACGTAGCGCGTTCCAGGAGCTCGCGGCAGCAATTCGACTGTTACTCCTTGAAGGATGGATGCGTTGCCCGCAAGCGTTACCCTCTCTTTCCCCGCCTCGAGACATGCTATTTGCTGAGACACTCGACACGATTTGGCAGCGATCCAAGCCGGCATGACTGACACTCCAGCTCTGGCCATCATCCTTGCCGCGGGCAAGGGCACGCGGATGCAATCCGATCTGCCCAAGGTGTTGCACCGGCTTGCCGGCGCGCCCCTGCTGGCGCATGTGCTCGGCGCCGCTAAGGCGGCCGGGCTCGCCCGCGCCGCATTGGTGGTGGGTCCGGGGATGGAGCAGGTGGCCGCGGTCGGCACCGCGCTCGATTCGAAGCTCGCAGCGTTCGTGCAGCCCGAGCAACTGGGAACGGCCGATGCCGTGAAAGCCGCGCGGGCCGCCATCGAGGCGTTCGAGGGCGAGGTGCTTGTGCTTTACGGCGATACGCCGTTGCTCACGCCCGACACCCTGCACAAGGTGCGCGCCGAGCTGAAATCCGGCGCCGATCTGGTGGTGATTGGCTTCGAGGCCGGGAACCCCACCGGCTATGGCCGGCTTCTGCTCGACGACAGGGGACGCCTCGCCGCCATCCGCGAGGAGAAAGACGCAACCCCCGAGGAGCGCGCGGTTACTCTCTGCAATTCGGGGATCATGGCTTTCCGCTCGGGCAAGACCCTGCTGCAACTGCTCGGCCGCATCGGCAACGACAACGCCAAGAAGGAATTCTATCTGACCGATGCCGTGGCGCTCGCCCGCGGCGACCGGCTGGAGGCGCGCTTGGTCAAGGCGAATGCGGAAGAGGTGCTCGGTGTCAATTCGCGTGCCGAGCTTGCTACGGCGGAAGGGGTAATGCAGCAGCGCTTGCGTGCGCACGCGATGGACAATGGCGCGACGCTGGTCGCGCCCGACACGGTGTTTCTTAGTCACGACACACGCATCGGCAAGGATGTGGTGATCGAGCCGCATGTCGTGATCGGCGAGCGCGTCATCATCGACGATGGCGCCACCATCAAGAGCTTCTGCTACATGGAAAAATCCCGCATCGGCCCCGGCGCAACGGTGGGGCCATTCGCGCGGCTCAGGCCCGGCGCGTCTCTCGCCAAGGATGCGCATGTCGGCAATTTCGTCGAGATCAAGCAGTCCGAGATCGGCGAGGGCGCGAAGGTTAACCACCTCACTTACATCGGCGACACCAGCGTCGGCCCGCGCGCTAATGTCGGCGCCGGTACCGTCACCTGCAACTACGATGGTTTCGATAAGCATCGCACCGAGATCGGCGCCGGCGCCTTTATCGGTTCCAATTCTTCGCTGGTGGCGCCGGTCAAGATCGGCGAGGGCGCCTATATCGGCTCGGGCAGCGTCATCTCCAAGGACGTTGCCGCCGACGCTTTGGCGCTGTCGCGCAGCCCACAAGAGGAGCGCGAAGGGTGGGCAGCGAAAGTGCGCGAACGGCGCAAGCGGGCACCGAAGCCAAGCGGCAACAAGAGGACATAGAGCGTGAGTTGCGACAGACAGTGGCGGCAGTTAGCGACTAGTCAGGGTTCGCGGGAGTAAGGGCGATGTGCGGCATCGTTGGTATCCTCGGCAAAGGTCCGGTCGCCGAGCAACTCGTCGACGCGTTGAAACGCCTCGAATATCGCGGCTATGACTCCGCGGGCGTCGCCACAGTGGAGAACGGCCAGCTCGGGCGCCGCCGCGCCGAGGGCAAGCTGCGCAATCTCGAAGAGCTGCTGAAGCGATCGCCGCTGCACGGCTCGACGGGTATCGGCCACACCCGCTGGGCCACGCATGGCAAACCCACCGAGGCCAACGCGCACCCGCATGCGACCGATCACGTGGCCGTCGTGCATAACGGCATCATCGAGAATTTCCGCGAGCTGAAGGATGAGCTGATCGCGCAAGGCGCGGTGTTCACCAGCGACACCGACACCGAAGTGATCGCCCATCTGATCAGCCAGGAAATGACGACCAACAACGATCCGGTGCGCGCAGTCTACCATGCGTTGCGGCGGCTGAAGGGCGCGTTTGCCCTCGCCATGATCTTCGCCGGCTTCAACGATCTGATGATCGTCGCCCGCCAGGGCAGCCCGCTCGCCATCGGCTTTGGCGAGGGCGAGATGTTCGTGGGCTCCGACGCCATCGCGCTGGCGCCCTTTACCAACTCGATCGCCTATCTCGAGGACGGCGACTGGGCGGTGCTGACGCGCAAGGCGATTGCCATCCGCGACCGCAACGGCAACGCGGTGGAGCGGCCCGTGACCCGCTCGCTCGCGACTTCGCTTCTCGTCGACAAGGGCAACCACCGCCATTTCATGGCGAAAGAGATCCACGAGCAGCCCGAAGTGATCGGCCATACGCTGGCCGCCTATGTCGATCTCGCCACCAATAGCGTCGACGTCCCGCAGCTTCCCTTCGACTTCGCCAAGATCACGCGGCTTTCGCTCTCGGCCTGCGGCACCGCCTTCTATGCCTGCCTCGTTGCCAAATATTGGTTCGAGCGCTGGGCGCGCCTGCCGGTCGATGTCGATATCGCCTCGGAGTTCCGCTATCGCGAGAGCGCGCTCGATCCTGGCGGCGCGGCGCTGTTCGTGTCCCAATCGGGCGAGACCGCCGATACGCTGGCCACGCTGCGCTACTGCCGCGCGCAAGGGCAACACATTCTCTCGATCGTCAATGTGCGCGAGTCGACGATCGCCCGGGAGTCCGACGCCATCCTGCCGACGCTGGCCGGGCCCGAGATCGGCGTTGCCTCCACCAAGGCCTTCACCTGCCAGTTGACGGTGCTCGCCTGCCTCGCCATTGCCGCGGGCAAGGCGCGCGGCGTCATCGGCCCCGCGCTCGAAGCCGAGCTCGTCCATGCGCTGGGCGAGGTGCCGCGCCTGATGGCGACGGTGCTGCGCGACGAGAGGCCTTACGAGATGATGGCCCAATGGCTGTCAAAGGCGCGCGACGTGCTCTATCTCGGGCGCGGATCGAGCTACCCGATCGCCCTCGAAGGCGCGCTCAAGCTGAAAGAGATCTCCTATATCCACGCCGAAGGCTATGCCGCCGGCGAGCTGAAGCATGGGCCGATCGCGCTGATCGATGAGAACATGCCGGTCATCGTCATTGCGCCGCGCGACGACCTCTACGACAAGACCGTCTCCAACATGCAGGAGGTTGCGGCGCGGGGCGGCAAGATCGTGTTGGTGAGCGACGCGGACGCCGCAAGCACCGGTTGCCCCATTGCCGCCCATCTCGCCGTGCCGCCGGTGCACCGCTTCGTGGCGCCTCTGGTTTATGCCGTGCCGGTGCAGCTGATCGCCTATTACACGGCCGTGTTCATGGGGACGGACGTGGATCAGCCGCGAAACCTCGCAAAATCCGTGACCGTGGAATAGAATAAGCCTCGGATTTGCCCGATTTCTTTGTTGAGCAAGGACATGGCGGATAATCGGAAGGACTTCCGGCCGCGCCGTCTTGCTTTCGGCGGGCGCATCTTCCCGCGCGCGTGCGGTCTTGCCGCGGCGCTCGCCATCTGCGCGGTGGTCGGGGCGGCCAGCGCCGAGGACGCTGGACTGAAAAACGGGGCGGCATCGCTGTCGGCGGGTAAATACGACGTGGCCGTGCGCCAGCTCTCCGCCACGATCAATTCCGACACCGCCACGCCCGGCGACGCTGCCAAGGCGCTTTATCTGCGCGGGCTCGCTTACCGCAAAATGGGAGAGAGCGCCCGCGCCATCGCCGATCTCGGCGCCGCCATTTGGCTTGGCCTGCCTGAGTCCGACAAGATCAAGGCTCAAGTCAATCGCGGCCTCGCCTACAAATCCGCGGGACTTTCGCGGGAAGGTGAGGTCGAACTTGCCGCGGCGCGCAAGGCCGGCGGCAATAGCACAGTCGATACGATCATTGCCGAAGGCGGCGGCGAGGGCGCGGCCGCCATTGCCGCTTTCTCGACCGAAGTCCGGCCCAACTCGGGCGGCGAGTCGGTGGCGGCCCGCAACGAGACCGCCGCGCCGCCGACGCGCACGGCCGACGCCTCGCCCACGGCCTGGAGCACCTCCGTCTCCGACGATCAGCAACCGAGCAGTTCCAGTAGCGGCAACCAACTCACCCGCTGGTTCGGCTCAGTCACCGCCCCTTCCGACTCCGATGCCGCTCCGGCACCGGCTGCCGCCCCCGTGCCCGCCCCAGCGCCGCAGGCCGCTGCAACGCCGCCACCGAAGCCGGCCGCACCGCCGCCCCCCTCAGCCGCCGCCGCAAGCTCGAGCTGGTCCACCACCACCGAGAGCCAACAGGCCTCGGCAAATACCGCCGGCGGTGACAGCGGTAGCCGTTGGTCGCGCCTGTTCAACCGCAGCGCCGAAGCCGAAGCCCCGGCGCAACCCGCGCCGGCTGTCTCGGGCGGCGGCTTCCCACTGCAACTCGCCACCAGCCGCTCCGAAGCCGAGGCGAAAGCGCTATGGAAGCAGGTCGCGCAGAGCGTCGCCGGCGCTCAACCGCAAATCGAGAAGGTCGAGATCGGCAATTTCGGCACCTTCTGGAGCCTGCGCATCGGACCCTTCACGGACAAGGCGGAAAGCCTTAAAGTCTGCAATGCCCTGAAGCGAAGCGGGATCGATTGCTCTCCCGTCACGCCTTAAGGCCAATTTCCCGAACGTCGCGTCGAGGCCGCGTAGTGTCTACGCATAATCTTCGTTATTCCGTTTGAACCCATGAAAAGCAAAGACAAGTCAGCAATGCAGCCAGAGAGCCGAGCCTCGGAGGACAAACTCGTCTTGCTCCCGGGAGAAGAGGAGCCTGCCTCCTCGCATTTCGGCGCGCGGCTGCGCGGCTATTTCCTGACCGGCCTCATCGTCGTCGGCCCGGTCGCCATCACCCTTTACGTAGTGTGGTGGTTCATCAACCTGGTCGATGCCTGGGTGAAACCACTCATTCCTAAGGACTATCTGCCCGAGACCTATCTGCCCATCAACGTACCCGGGGTCGGTCTGATCGTCGGCATCGTCGGCCTGATGGTGGTGGGCGCGCTGACCGCCAATCTGTTCGGCCGTACCATCGTCAGCTATGGCGAGATGATGCTCGACCGCATGCCGGTGGTGCGCGGCGTCTACCGCCTGATCAAGCAGATCTTCACCACGGTCTTCTCCAAGAGCGGCACCTCGTTCAAGCGCGTCGGGCTGATCGAGTTTCCGCGCCGCGGGCTTTACGCGCTGGTGTTTCTCGCGGGCGATCCGCCGGTCGAGGTCGACGAGAAGATCGGCGGCGGCAACCCGCTCATCACCGTGTTCATGCCGAACGGTCCCAACCCGACCACCGGCTTCATCGTCTTCGTGCCGGCGAGCGAGGTGATCCCGCTGACGCTTGCCGTCGAGGATGCGGCCAAGCTCATCGTCTCGGCCGGTCTGGTCGGACCCGACCAGCAGCAGGAAGAGCTGCGCAAGCTCGCCAAGAGGCCGGCCAAGCCGGTGCCGGAAGAAGAGCCGGTCGTCTAGCTGGCTAGCCGGCGCGCATCAGCTTGATGGCGTCGTCGCGCTCGAACAGATAGAGCAGCAGCTTTAACGTCTCCGCATCCTCGCCCTTCAGCTCCGGATCGCGCGTCAAGCGCAACCGCGCCTCGTCGCGCGCTGCTTGCAGCAAGTCCGCGTGCTCGGGCAGGCTGGCGATGCGAAACAGCGGCACCCCGCTCTGCCGCGTGCCAAGCACCTCGCCACCGCCGCGCAACCGCAAATCCTCCTCGGCGATCACGAACCCATCCTCGGTGCTACGCATCACATTGAGCCTCTCGCGCGCGGCGTCCGACAAAGGCTGGCGGTAGAGCAGGATGCAAGAGGACTCCTTGGCGCCGCGTCCGACCCGGCCGCGTAACTGATGCAGCTGGGCCAAGCCGAAGCGCTCGGCATGGTCGATGATCATGATCGAGGCGTTCGGCACGTCGACGCCGACCTCGATCACCGTGGTCGAGACCAGGATCGACAGCGCTCCGGACGCGAACGCCGCCATCACCCGGTCCTTGTCCTTGCCAGCGAGCTTGCCATGCACCAGCCCGACCCGCTCGCCGAAGCGCGCGCGCAGCTCGGCGTGGCGCTCCTCGGCGGCGGCAATATCCAGCACCTCGGATTCGGCGACTAGCGGGCAGACCCAATAGATCTGCGCACCGGCCTCGACGGCGCGCTCGATCCCGGCGATCACCTCGTCCAGCCGCTCCAGCGGCACGATGCGGGTGGCGATCGGCTTCCGCCCCGGCGGCTTCTCGTCGAGCCGCGACACGTCCATGTCGCCATAGCTGGTGAGCAGCAGCGTGCGCGGGATCGGCGTCGCCGTCATCACCAAGAGCTCGGCGCCGCTGCCCGAACCCTTCTCTTGCAATGCTAGCCGCTGATGCACGCCGAATCTGTGCTGCTCGTCGATGACGACAAGGCCGAGATCCCTGAACACGATATGCTCCTGGAAGATCGCGTGCGTACCGATGAGAATATCGATGCCGCCCTCCTTGAGCGCATCGAGGATTTCCGCGCGCTCGCGGCCCCGCTCTCGCCCGGTCAGCAGCGCAATACGCAAGCCGGCGGCAGCGCCGAACGCGTTGATGGTCTGAAGATGCTGCCGCGCCAGCAGCTCGGTTGGCGCCATCAGCGCCGCTTGCGCGCCGGCTTCGACCGCAGTGGCCATGGCGAGCAGCGCGACCACGGTCTTGCCGCTGCCGACGTCGCCCTGGAGCAGACGCAACATGCGCTGCGTGTTGGCAAGATCGGCGTCGATTTCAGCCAGCGCTCGATTCTGCGCGCCGGTCAGCGCAAAGGGGAGCGCCTTGAGGATCGCGCTGCGGAGCTTGCCCGGCCCGGCGAGCCGCCGCCCGGCACGGCGCTTGAGGCGCGCGCGGATCACCGCCAGCGCAAGCTGATTGGCCAGCAACTCGTCATAGGCCAGACGCGCCCGGGCTGGCGCCGACGGCAGCAGGTCAGCTTCGGTCTCTGGCGCGTGCAGGCGCACGAGCGCTTCGGCGAAAGACGGCCAGGCCTGCTTGGCGAGAAAGCCCGCGTTCATCCATTCCGGCAGGGACGGGAGGTGCTGCATCGCCTCGCCGATCGCCTTGCGCAGCGTCGTGTTGGTCAGGCCGGCGGTCAGCGGATAGACCGGCTCGTGCAGAGGCAGCGCCGCCCCGCCGTCGTCGTCGAGCTTGGCCACATGGTCGGGATGCGGCATTTGCAGCCAACCGTCATAGGCTTCGAGCTTGCCGGAAATGAGCCGCCGGCTTCCCTCCGGCAGCAGCCGCTTGAGATAGGCTGGGTCGGCTTTGAAATAGACGAGCTCGAGCGCGGCGCCGGCCTGGTCCTCGACCAGCACGCGATAGGGACCGCTCCGGCCGCCGCGCCGCCCGCCGCCGCCCGGACGATGCTCGGTGACCGTAACTTCGAGCGTGGCAAGCTCGCCAACCTTCGCATCGGTGATGCGTGGCGCCAGGGGGCGGTCGATCACCGCGACGGGGAGATGCCACAGCAGGTCGATGACCCGCGCATGCCCATCCTCGTGGCGTGGCGCGAGCAGCCTGTTCAACAGCTCCTCGACCTTGGGGCCCACGCCCTTCAACGAGCGCACCGTGGCAAACAGAGACGCTAACCTAGCGGGCCGCATGGGCTTTTCCGCTGGCGCCGACATTGATCTGGACCCGGCCCATTCCCACGTCCTTGACAGGCTTGGCGCGCTCGCTCTAACCCAACGCTTGCGGCACTGGAAAGCAGATTTAATGTCCAGCGATCTTGGCATGCGCCGCCGCCGGGCGCTGTGGCGGGCGACGCACCGCGGCACAAAGGAGATGGACTTCCTGCTCGGCCGCTACGCCGAACACAGCCTCGACGGAATGAACGCCTCCGAGATTGCCGTGTTCGAGCGGCTGATCGAGGCGCCCGACCCGGCGATCGAGAGTTGCGTGCTGGACGGCTACTCGCTCGGCGAGGCCGACCTTGACGAACTGATCGAGCGCCTCAGGCGTTTCCACGGCCTCGCGCCGACTGACTGACCGAGACGATTCTTCAATTGATGTCATCCGCAAAACTTCCATCCTTGCCTGTCGATCGTTTGCTCAAAACCGGGCGCGCGATCGCCGGCGGCGTGCCAGAAGGCCTCGACGCGCTGGTGCTCGGGCAGATTGCGCGTCACGCGGGCGAGGGGGGCGGCAAACCGGTGTTGCATGTCGCCCGCGACGGCAACCGGCTCGCCACGCTGGAAGAGGCGCTGCGCTTTTTCGCGCCCGATGTAGAGCTGTTGGTGTTTCCCGCCTGGGACGGCGTGCCTTACGACCGCGTGGCGCCCAACGGCGAAACGATTGCCCAACGCATCGCCACACTCGCCGCGCTCACCGGCCGCGCCTCCGACAGCAACAAGCCGCTCATCGTGCTGACCACCGTCAATGCGCTGTTGCAGAAGGTCCCGCCGCGCGACTTCATCGCCGCCACCAACTTGAAGCTCCAGCCGGGCAACGTGCTGACCATGCAGACGCTGATCGAGCGCCTGGAGATCTCCGGCTATATGCGCGCCGGCACCGTCACCGATCCCGGCCAATATGCCGTGCGCGGCGGCATCCTCGATCTCTATCCGCCGGGTGGCGATCCGATCCGGCTCGATTTTTTCGGCGACACGCTGGAATCGATCAGGGCCTTCGATCCCGACACGCAGCGCACCGCCGCGCGTCTCGACGCCGTCCAACTCCTGCCGATGAGCGAGTTGACGCTCACGCCGGAGGTGATCAGCTCCTTCCGCCAGCGTTATGTCGCCCTGTTCGGCCCTGTCACCGGCGACGACCCGCTTTATGAATCGATTTCGGCGGGGCGCCAGCATCAGGGCATGGAACATTGGCTGCCGCTGTTCCACCAGAGTTTGGTCCCGCTATTCGACTATCTGCCGGAGGCCCGCGTCACGCTCGATCCGCTGCTCGACGACGCCCGTCAGCGGCGCCTCGAGCAGATCGCCGACCACTACGACGCACGCGCGCAGGCGCTTGAGCGCAAGGCGTTCGGCGCGCCGCCTTATCATCCCGTACCGCCCGAGAGCATCTTCCTCAGCGAAGCGGATTGGCAGGCTGAGCTGGCCAACCGCCAAGTGATTGCGCTTGATCCATTCGAGCATCCCGAAGCGCCCGGCGTGGTGTCGTTCGGCGGCCGGCAAGGCCGCACCTTCGCGGCCGAGCGGCAGACTGAAGGCGTGACCGTATTCGATGCCGTGGTGGCGCACGCCAAGCGGCTGCGCGGCGAAAGCAAGCGCGTGATTGTCGCCTGTTGGAGCAACGGCGCGCGCGAGCGGCTGGCGATGCTGCTGTCCGAGCACGGCATCGGCGAGACCAAGCGCGCCGAGAGCTTTGCCGACGTCTTGCACCAGCCGCGCGACGTGACGTCCATGGCGGTTCTGCCGCTGGAGACCGGTTTCGAGGCGCCCGGTCTCGCGGTGATCGACGAGCAGGACATTCTCGGCGACCGGCTGGTGCGCAAATCGCGCGCCAAGCGCGGCAGTGATGTGCTGACCGAAGTGTCGAGCCTCTCGGTCGGCGATCTCGTGGTGCATGCCGACCATGGCATCGGCCGCTTCGTCGGGCTTGCCACCATCGAGGCGGCCGGCGAGCCGCACGACTGCCTCGAAGTGCATTATGCCGGCGGCGACAAACTTTATCTACCGGTCGAGAATATTGAGATGCTGACCCGCTACGGCTCCGACGAGTCGGGCGTTCAGCTCGACCGGCTGGGCGGCGTCGCCTGGCAGACGCGCAAAGCCCGCCTCAAGCAGCGCATCCGCGACATGGCCGAGAAGCTGATCAAGGTGGCGGCCATGCGCGAGTTGCGCCAAGCTCCGGTGCTGAGCCCGCCGGACGGCGTCTATGACGAGTTCTCGGCGCGGTTTCCATATGAGGAAACCGACGACCAGGAGGCGAGCATCGGCGCGGTGCTCGGCGATCTCGCCAGCGGCAGGCCGATGGACCGGCTGATCTGCGGCGATGTCGGCTTCGGCAAGACCGAGGTGGCGTTGCGCGCGAGCCTGATCGCGGTGCTCGCCGGCAAGCAGGTCGCGGTGGTCGTGCCGACGACGCTGCTGGCACGCCAGCACTTCCATACCTTCACCGAGCGCTTCCGCGGCTTCCCGGTGAAAATCGCGCAAGCCTCCCGCTTGGTGGGCCCCAAAGAGCGCGTCGAGGTGAAGCAGGGCTTGACGTCGGGCGACATCAATATCGTCATCGGCACCCATGCTCTGCTCGCCAAGGGCGTCGAGTTCGCCGATCTCGGTCTGCTGATCGTCGACGAGGAGCAGCATTTCGGCGTACAGCACAAGGAGCGGCTGAAGCAGCTGCGCGAGGACGTGCATGTGCTGACGCTAACGGCGACGCCGATCCCCCGCACGCTACAATTGGCCCTGTCGGGCGTGCGCGAGATGTCGCTGATCTCCACCCCGCCGGTCGACCGGCTCGCCGTGCGCACCTATGTGATGCCGTTCGATCCCGTGATCCTACGCGAGGCCTTGCTGCGCGAGCGCTTCCGCGGCGGCCAGACCTTTTTTGTGGTGCCGCGCATCTCCGATCTCGACGAGGCCGCCGCCTTCCTCAAGGAGCATGCGCCCGAGCTGAAGGTTGCGCGCGCGCACGGGCAGATGGGATCGCGCGAGCTCGACCAGGTGATGAACGCCTTCTACGACCGGCAATATGACGTGCTGCTCTCCACCTCGATCGTCGAGTCCGGTCTCGATATCCCCTCGGCCAATACGCTGATCGTCTACCGCGCCGACATGTTTGGGCTGGCCCAGCTCTATCAACTCAGGGGGCGGGTGGGCCGGTCGAAGATCAGAGCTTATTCCTATTTCACCATTCCCGCGGACGCGCGCCTCACGCCCGCCGCGGAGAAGCGGCTCAAGGTACTGCAATCGCTGGATACGCTCGGCGCGGGCTTCGCGCTGGCGAGCCACGATCTCGACATCAGGGGCGCCGGTAATCTGCTCGGCGAGGAGCAGTCGGGCCACATCAGGGAAGTGGGCTACGAGCTCTACCAGTCGATGCTTGAGGAGGCCGTCGCCGCGCTCAGGGGCGGCGACGGGGTGGTCGAGGACCAATGGTCGCCGCGCATCAATCTCGGCACCTCGGTGCTTATTCCCGAGGAATACGTGCCGGACCTGCAAGTGCGGCTCGGTCTCTATCGCCGGTTGTCGGGCGTCGAAAGCCATGAGGCGATCGAGGCCTTTGCCGCGGAGTTGATCGACCGCTTCGGCGCATTGCCGCAGGAGGTGCGCCATCTACTCGATATCGTGGAGATCAAGGGGCTGTGCCGCCAGGCGGGCATCGAGCAGATCGACGCCGGGCCGAAAGGCACGGTCATCGCCTTCCGCAACAAGAGCTTCGCCAATCCCGAAGGGCTGATCGACTTCATCCGCAAGGAGGGCAAGCAGGTCAAGCTCCAGCCCGACCACCGGCTGATCTATTACGCCAACTGGGAGACGCCTGAGGAGCGGCTCGCCGGCGCCCGCGATCTGTTGAAGCGGCTGGTCAAGATCGCCGGCGCCGTGAAACGCGCGGCTTGAGCCTACACCTGCCAGAGGATCTCTTCGCGCAGCACGCGGCCGTCGCCGTCGCGCGGGATCTGCTTCACCACCAGTAGCCTATCGGGGAATTTGTAGGGCGCGACCTGCCGCTCGATGAGAAAGCGGTGCAGCGTCTCGAGCGCGACCGGCTCGCTCGGGCTCGGCACAATGGCGGCGAAGATGCGCTCGCCGATGACCGGATCCGACAGCATGAAGCAGGCGGCGTCGAGATAGCCGGGGAAGCTCTGATACAGCTGGTCAAGCTCGCTCGCGGCAACCGCGAAACCGCCATGATGCAACAGCTCGCCATCGCGCTTGATCCGCAGGCGGTCACCATCGCCGGCCTCGGCCTCTGCGCGAAGCCCAGTCGAGACGAAGCCTTCGGCATCGCCGGGAAGCAGCCCCATCGCGCGCGGCACCAGCGGCCCGCGCAGCAACAGCTCGTCGGCATCGCCGAAGCGCCCCTTGCCGAGCTTGGTCTCGATGAACACCGCCGTCTCGTCGTCCTCGAAGTCGATGCGCCCGATCGGAAGCGAGGTGAGGCCGGTGCTAGTTTCGCGGCGCAGCACCAGGCTCGCGAGATCGCCCAGCGGATAGACATCGAACAGCAGCGGGGTCGCGCCGTAGAACGGCGGTGGCACAGAGGCCGCCAGCTCGGGCATCGACCACACCGCACCGAGCCGCCGCAAGCGGCAGGATTGCTGGCGCAGCACGCCGTCCTTGACCAGCTCGGCTAGGATGGGGGGAGGGACGGCGGTCATCGTCGCGCCGCTGTCGAGTAATTGTGCGACGAACGGCTGATAGTCGAATGGCGTGTGCTGGACCAGCGTGCCGCCGCCGACCAGCCACGCCATCAGCCCGAGCGAAAGCCCCACCGGCCCGGTCAGGGGATAGGGATTGAGGATCACATCGCCCGCATCGAGCGACAGCGACAGCACGGTCATCGCGCCTTGAGCGAACAGCTCCTCCTCGCGGCGGGACACCGCCACAAGCGGCGCGCCGGGGCGCGCGGTGAAGGTGATCATGGCGGGCGACAACCGCGGCGGCGAGTCCATCAGTCGCCCTCCGCCCGTCTGCCCCTCGGCAATCGCCTCATCGAGCGAGGCGACGCCGTCGGGCAGGTCGCGACCAAAGCCGAGCACGAAACGAACCGAGAGCTGCGTGGCAGCGACGGCGCAAAGCGTCTCGGCACGCTTCTCGCCGACAAAGGACGACACGCCGATCAGCGCCTTCGGCATGACCAGCTCGCAGACCTTGGCGATCTCTTCTCCCCGCCACAGCATCGGTACCGCGGCGACGGTCAGTCCCGCGCGCCAGGCGCCAAGCAATGTCAACGGCGCCAGCGCGAGATTGGGCAGTTGCGCCGCGACCGTGTCGCCAGGCTCGAGCCCAAGCTCGATGAAGAAGGCGGCGAGCGCATCGACAGCCGCGTCGGCCTCGCGGTAGGAGAGGCTCTTGGGCGTGCCGAAGCCGAGCGCCTGGAGATTGGGAGGATCGCAAAGCGCGGTGACGCCGGGCCGCTGACCTGCGCGACGACGCAATAATCCGTCCGCCGTAACCGGCGCGGCCGTCTGTTTCCTCTCGATCGCCTCGGCGTGGAGCGTCATGGCTTGATCAGGGCGCCTGTCCTGTTTCGCCTGAAGCGCCGGCCGCGGGTTCGAGCCACCACGAGTCGATCTGATAGCCGTAGAGCGGCGTCTGCTCCGGTCGCTTAAGATCGTTCCAATGCGCCACCCATTGGCGCGGCAAATAGAATAGCGGAATGACGTAATCGCCCGACAGCAGCACGCGGTCGAGCGCGCGCGTCGCCGACACGAAGTCCTCGCGGTCCCGCGCCTTGAGCAGCGCCTCGATCATGGCATCCACCGCCGGGCTCTTGATGCCAGGATAATTGAACGAACCTTCGGTCACCGCAGCATCGCTCCCCCAACGAAACGACTGCTCATTTCCCGGCGACAGCGACACCGGCCAGGAATACTGGATCATGTCAAAGTCGTAGGTCTGCTTGCGCCGCTGATATTGCGCCGAATCAACTTGACGGATTTTGGCCTCGATTCCTACTTGTTTCAAAGCACTGGCATAGGTGAGCAGGAGCCGCTCCTGGGCTCGGGTCGCCGCGAGTATCTCGATCACCACCGGCTCGCCGGTCGCAGCGTTGACCAGCTTGCCACCGCTCAAGCGGTAACCCGCCGCTTCGAGCAACTGGAGCGCTTCGCGCCGCCCTTCGCGGTTCTCGCCGGAACCGTCGCTCACTGGAAAGCTAAAGCTCCCATCCATAATCGAGGGTTTCACCGCGTCGGAGAAGGGGGCGAGCAGCTTGCGCTCGGTCGCGTCGGCCGGCTTGCCATGCGAGCTGAGCTCCGAGCGCGCGAAATAGCTTTCCGTGCGCGCATATTGCCCGTGATAGAGCGTGCGGTTCACCCATTCGAAATCGAACAGCCTGATCAGCGCCTCCCGCACGCGTGGATCGGCGAACAGCGGACGCCGCGTGTTGAACGCGAGCCCCGACATGCCGGCGGGTGTTTCCAAAGGCAGTTCCTCTTTCCGCACACGCCCGTCCTTGGCCGCTGGGAAGTCATAACCTTCCGCCCAGCGCGTCGGGTCGTCCTCGTTGCGCAAACGGACCAGTCCGGATTTGAAACTCTCGAACAAGGAGCCGCCGTCGCGATAATAGTCGAAGCGGATCTCATCGAGATTGTAGAGCCCGCGATTGACTGGAAGATCGCGGCCCCAATAATTGGGATCGCGCTTGTAGGTAAGACTTTTGCCGGGATCGACCACAGCCAAAGTGTAAGGACCGCTGCCGATCGGCGGCACGAGAGTGGTTTTCTCGAATTCCCCCGGATCAATGAGATGCTTGGGTAAGATCGGCATCAGCCCGATGATCAAAGGCATCTCGCGGTCGCCGCTCGCATCGAAGGTAAATTTGACCTTGCGCTCGCCGGTCTGCTCGACCTTGGCGACCTTCTTGTAATAGGAGCGGTGATTGGGACGGCCATGATCGCGCAACAGCGCGAGCGAGAAGATCACGTCGTCGACGGTGATCGGCGTTCCATCCGAGAACTTGGCCTCCGGCCGCAAGGTGAACTCGACGAAACTGCGGTCGTCGGGCGTCTCGACGCTCTCGGCGATCAGACCATAGAGCGTGAAAGGCTCATCGTAGGCGCGCGCCAGTAGGCTCTCGTAGAGATAATCGCGCAAGGCCTCGGCGGGGTTGCCCTTGATGATCAGCGGATTGAGGCTGTCGTAGGAGCCTTGCACGCCGAAGACCACGCGGCCCCCCTTGCGCGCGTCGGGATTGACGTAGGGAAAATGGGTGAAGTCCTTCGGCTCGCGCGGTGCGCCGTGCATCGCGAGCCCGTGTTGCGGCTCGGCCACAGCGCCGCCGGACACGAGCAAGACGAGGCTCACAACGAGCAATGAAATAGGGGCTTTCAACGGGGCGCGCGCGTGGTTATAGATGCTTTCCGCATTGCAGCATGGAGTGAAGGGTAGCATCGCCAAGAACGCAATTGGCGCTATAATCGCGCCAGGTGGCGAGGGATAGGCCACGCGGGGAGTGGCGAGAAAGTCATCCGCGGCAAGGCTCTCAGCCACGTCTACGCCTCATTTCAGGTATTGACCCTATCAGCACGGGACGCGGGGCATGAGGTCTGCAACAGACCTGAATCTGCCCGCGAAAAGAGGAAAGGTCGATTAATGATCTGGTCCAGGGATCGTTGGAATACGCTGAGCCGGAACGGGGCTCGTTTGATGCTTGGCGCTGGCGCTACCGCGCTCGCCTTGGCGCTGGTGGTACCCGAGGCGAAGGCCCAACAGGCACCGCCAGCCGGTCAAGTGCAGCCGAAATCCTCGCCAATTGCCAAGACGCCGCCCGCCGCTGGCGGCGCAGAGCTTGCCGCCGGGACGCCGGCCGAGGACGCTTGGGTCAAACTTTGCATGAAGAACGAGCAGACCCAGAACAAGGAAATCTGTCTCATCAATCACGAGGGGCTTGAGCCGAACACCGGCATGGTGCTGATCGCCGCCGCCGTGCGCAAGGTCGAGGGCGAGGAGAAGCAGCAACTGCTCGTCAGAGTGCCGACCGCGTACGCCCTGGTGATGCCCGCCGGCGTGCAGCTCAAGATCGATGAGCAAGAGCCGATTCAATTGCAATACACGATCTGTTTCCCCACCAGTTGCCAGGTACAGCTCGAACTGACCAAGGAACTGTTCGACAGTATGCGTAAGGGCAAGCAGATGGTCGTCGCCGCGATGAACATCCAGCAGAAGACGATGGGCTTCCCCGTGCCGCTCACCGGCTTTGCCAAGGCCTATGACGGTTCGCCGGTCGACAGTGTAAAATACGAAGAGTCGCGCCGCCAGCTGATGGAGATGTTCCGCAAGCGCCAGGCCGATCTCGCCGCCAAGGCTGCCAAAGGAGCGCCAGACGCTACCGGCGCGGCCCCGCAGGCTGACGGCCAGCCGCCGGCCGCGAACGCCACCACCGCGGCGCAGAAGAGGCCGGCTCCCGCAACGCCGTAAGTCACGGCAGAGTTGTCCAAGATTAATTAAGGCCGCCTCGGTCACCGGGACGGCCTTTCGCTTACCGATCGGCTTAGCGCTTTAGTGTTCTTGCAGGAAGCGAAAGCGGAAGATGCCGCCTTTCAGATCCTCGAACAGCTCGGCCACTTGCGGGTGGCGCAGCGGCTCGTCGGAGGCGTCCGGCACCAAGTTCTGCTCCGACACATAGGCGATGTATTCGGTGTCCGCGTTCTCGGCGAGCAGATGATAGAACGGCTGATCCTTATTGGGTCGAACGTCCTTCGGGATGGAGCGGTACCACTCCTCGGTATTGGAGAAGGTCGGGTCGACGTCGAAGATCACGCCACGAAATGGATAGACCTTGTGGCGCACGACCTGGCCGATCTGGAATTTGGCGCTACGGCGATGCATAAGGCGACCGAGTTCCCTTTGAGTCTTTCTCAAGATAAGAGCGAAGCTCAAGGGGGCTGTCAACGGCAGTTGGAGCCGAGCCTAAGACCAGCGCCGGTTTGACCACATGAATTGCTCTGGTGTCTCGCGGATCCAGGTCTCGAAATGACGTTGGATCGCCGCAGTGATCGAGCGGATATCCTCCGCCTGATTGTTGGTGCGCGGAATTCTGAGCTCGTTGACGTTGACGTCGAAACACGCGCGGTTGCCGATGCGGATGCAGCGTCCGATCCAGATCCGCGCGCCGACGCGGCGCGCGATCATGGCGGCGATCGGCATGCTCTTGGCGGGATAGCCGAAGAACGGCACGGCGATGCCTTGCGCGTCGTAGAGATCGGAGATGAAGCCGAGCCGCCCACCTTGGCGCACATAGTCCATGATCAGCCGCGCGGTTTTCTGCGTCTCGTCCTGGCCGGGGGCGCGCCCACGCCCGAACAGACCTCCCGGATAAAGGTCGCGGCGCTGGCCGCGTAGGTAGCGATCGACATAGGGATTTTTCACTTGCCGGTAGACGCCGGCCGGCCGGACGCCCGCAAGCATCACCGGCCACATGCCGAGCTCCCAATTGCCCATATGCATGGTGACGATGAGCACGGGCCCCATCTTCTCCCGATAGCGGGTGATCCAGTGCCCGTTGGTGACATGCAGCCGGTCGGGTTGCTTCAGGATGCGGTCGATATTCATGGTCTCGACCATCACCCGCCCGAGATTCTCCCACGCGGCGAGCGCGATGCGTTGGCGCTCCTCGGGCGTCTTGTCGGGAAAGGCACGCTCGAGATTGGCCAGCGCGCGTTTGTGCCTTCGGTTGCGCGCGCCGAGGAAGCGCCAGCATTTCGCGGAGATCGAGCCGGCGAGATCGACCGGGGCCACGCGCACGATCCCGATCAGGATGCGCAAGCCCAGATATTCGAGCCGGTACCGCAGATCGAGCAGGAAGGAAATCTCAGCGCTTTTGGCCACGCGGGGCGCGCTCCCTAGTGTTGGCGTCTAGAAGTCGGTGAGCGAGAGAGGCACGAGGTGGTGGCAAATCGGGGGCAGGGGCGTCAAGCGTGGTGTTAGCCCGAAGCGGGCCGCATGAGGCTCGGCAGTTCGGTCGGAGGCGCAAGCCCCACGCGCATGACGGCTCGGCGCAACCCCGGCAGCGACTTGAGCCCATGCAGCACGATCCCCCGCGCCGCTTGCAACGGCGGCAGCGAGGTCAGCAAAGCGCGGCTCATGAGATCGACGCCGAGCGTGCGCGTCATGATGTCGAGCCGCCGCGCGCGCGTATAAGCCTCGAGCACATCATCGCCGCCCGGATCGCCACGCCGCACCAGCGCCGCGGCGACGCAATCCGCCAGAGCGGCGGCATCGCGGAAGCCGAGATTGAGCCCCTGCGCACCGATCGGCGGCAGGATATGGGCGGCCTCGCCGACGAGCACGATGCGCTTCGCCGCCAGCCGATCGGCGCTCAGACCGGACACCGGGAACGCCGCCCGCGCGCTCACGCTGGAAATGGCGCCGAGCAGGCCGCCGAGCCGTTCGCTCAAGGCATCGCCGAAGCGCTCCGCATCGAGTTGCATCAGGGCGGTAACTTCCGCTGAGGAACCAACCCAGATCAAGCTCGATGCGTGGGGGTCGAGCAGCGGCACGGTGGTGACCGACCCTGCTTCCTTGTGCAATTCAGTCGAAACGTCCGCATGCGGCAGCGAATGACTGAAGCTGGTCGCGATCGCGCGCTGATCGTAGCGCCGCTCGCTGACGCCGATGCCGGCGGAGGTCCGGCAGATCGAATGCCTCCCGTCCGCGCCCACCACCAGCCGCGCGGCAAGATGGGCGCCATCGCCCACGCTCAACATGGCGCTGCAGCCGTCGACCGCGATGCTCGTGACGCTCGCCGGGACGACCGCCGGCAAGATTTCCCGCGCGCGGGCGTAAAGCGCATCGGTGAGAGCGGTATTGGCGATGTTGTAGCCGAAGGCGGCCAGCCCCAATTCGCTCGCCTTGAACTCGATATCCGGCGCGCGCAACAGGCTGCGCGACGTATCGATGATGCGAATTGCTTTCAGCGGAGCGGCTTCGCCCGCAAGCGTCGTCCAAACTCCGAGGGATTTGAGCAGATCGACCGAGCTCGTCAGCAGCGCTGCCGTCCGTGTCTCGCCGTGGCGAGCGCTGGGCGCGGGACCGATCGCCACGGCGTCAACGCCGACATGCGCCAAGGCCAGAGCTGCGACCAGCCCGGAAGGGCCCGTGCCGACCACCGCAACATCGCGTTCGGAATTGAGCTCGGGCATTTAACGATCACTGCTCACGAGGCGCTTGAAACAGCGGAGGAATGGGCGAGGCCCACTCCGGAGCTGTGCCAAGCCCACCCTAAAGCGATTATCCGGCATTCGCCATCGGCGCTAAGCGCTCCGCGCGAATCGGTGTGCCTCTACGGCAGGCAGGCCACGAAGCAAAGTTTTTCTCCCCAACCCGCCAACAAAGAAACGCGGCGATATTGCTATATACGACAAATCCGATAGGGTTAACGGTGTACGGCGTTACGTGAGTTTGACCGCCGAAGGCGACAGAGGGGACCGGGGGATGATCGGGGGATTGAAGCAGACGACCAGCCGCTATTGGCTCGCGAGTGCGAGCGTTATCGGCATGCTGAGTATGGGACTTCCAGAGGCCAGAGCGCAGAACCTCCAGGAGATTCAAGCGCAAATCGATAGCATGCAGGCCACCATCAAGGCCCTGCAAAAGCAGGTGCAGGACGCCAAGGCGCAAGCCTCCGCGGCTCAGACCACGGCAGACAGCGCCAAGGGCAGCGATCTCGACCTCAAGGTCGCGTGGAAGGGGGCCCCGCAATTCTCGAGTGGGGACGGGAAAAAATTCGTCTTCAAGGTGCGTGGACGCGTCGAGGCAGAATACGACAACATCAATCAGGACACGGCAGTCACAACCTATCCCGACGTGAGTGCGACGGAACTCCGCCGGGCGCGTCTCGGCGTGGAGGGGGTGGTCTACTACGATGTCAAGTACATCCTCGAGGTCGACTTCGCCAATGACGGGGTGGCTGTCAAGGATGCTTACCTGCAATACCAGGGCGTCAAGATCGGCGACACGCCGCTGTATTTCCGTGCGGGCAATTTCAGGACGCCGAACTCGTTCGAGCTGCTGACCAGCGAGCTGTTCGTCGATACGCTCGAGCGCGCCGCCTTCGTCAACGCTTGGCAACTCGATCGTCAGGTCGGCTTCCAAATCAGTTATTGGACCGATCACTGGGGATTGGCGGCCGGTATCTTCGGCGATCGCTTCCCATCGGCAAACTCGCCCAGTCCGCTGTTTCCCGGCTTCACCGGCGATGAGGATTTGACCTTTGCCGCCCGCGCGACGGTCGCGCCGATCAACCGCAAGGTGAACGGCGTCAACCAGGTGCTGCATTTCGGCGCGAGCGTCAGGACGCGCGAGTCGGGCGACGACCAGCAGCTCTTCTCCTACTCGCAGCGTGGGGCTGATCTCCACTTGGCCAATAACACGCTCAATACCCAGAAAATAGGCGACCAGGATACCTTCTGGGACCTCGAAGCTGCCACCCTGTGGGGACCCTTCTCGGTCCAAGGCGAATACGCTCATCTCGACGTCGATCTGCCGAGCGGACCCTTCGTGCGAAGCAATCCTCCGGGGCCTGGGCAGTTTAACACCGCCGCGAACCCATTCTTCGGGATGACGAGTCCTGAATATAACGGTTGGTACGTTACAGGCACCTGGTTCTTCGGCGGCCACAAGAACTACAACAAGGAAGGCAAGTGGGATCGTCCCACGATCGACAATCCCTTGCGCTGGAACGAAGGCAAGGGTTGGGGCGCCGTCGAGCTTGTCGGCAAGTACGATGTCGTCGATTTAAGCGACAAGGCGTTCAACGACGCCGGCGGCTGTCCGACCACCCGGCTTTATCCGGGTTTGGCGTCTACCGGATCGGGAACCTCTGCAACGATAGGAGCGCCTAGCCTCGGTCTGTGCGGCGAGCAGAGGACGTGGATCATCGGCGTCAACTGGTATTTGAACGACTATGTCCGCCTGCTATTCGACTACTCGGAGTCCGACCTGAGCGGCTATCCGCTCACGACGATCACGGCGACCAACACTTCGTTCGCACCTGGCACCTATGCCGGCTTCGACGACGCCAAGGTCAGAGGTTTCGGCATGCGCGCGCAAGTCGACTGGTAAACTTTCAAAACTGGAAAAGCGAAACCGACACTCCCCTCCGCTAGTCGACCGCCGCCCCTGAAAGGGCGGCGGCTTTTTTGTGCCCCACGTCGGCTTCCCGCGCGCCGGGAGACAGTGGCCGAACGGCCACAGGCTCTGCCCAATAAACCCACTGTCGCTTGTCTGTCACAGGGCCGTCATCGCGGCTGAAATACAAGGGTTATGGCTTCCCGAAAGGGAGTCCGCGAAAGGAACGCGCCTAAAAGCGGGGGAACCGTAGAATTTCCTTTTTAAACAACAGACTAGCAGACTTAAACAGTGGAGAGGGGCATGAACGGGGGACTAGGAAAAATTAGCCGCTATCTGCTCGCCGGAGCGAGCGTGATCGGTCTTCTGGCCATCGGGGCACCCGAGGCCAAAGCGCAAGATATGCAACAGATTCAGACGCAAATCGACCAGATGCAGGCCACCATCAAAGCCCTGCAAAGGCAGGTCGAGGACGCCAAGGCCCAGGCCGCGGCAGCGCAGACGACCGCCGATAGCGCCAAAGGCAGCGATCTTGATCTCAAGGTCAAGTGGAAGGGCGCGCCGGAGCTGTCCAGCGGCGACGGCAAGTTCAAGTTCAAGGTGCGCGGCCGCCTCATGGCGGACTACGACCACATCGACCAGGACTACAACGTCACCGGCAGACCCGACGTCAGCGCGGTCGAGCTGCGCCGGGCGCGTCTCGGCGTCGAAGGCGTCGTCTGGTATGACGTGAAATACAAGTTGGAAGCCGACTTCGCCGATAACGAGGTGGCGCTAAAGGACGCCTACGTGGCCTATGCCGGACTTAAGCCCAAGGATTGGGGCATTGGCGAAATCAGGGCCGGCAATCAGTACGTCTATAACTCCATCGAGGAGATCACGAGCTCGCGCTTCATCACGTTCCTGGAGCGCCCGGCCTACCAGGAAGCCTTCTTCCTCGATCGTCAGATCGGCGTCGCAATCCTGGCCGGCGGCGAGCATTGGTCGTTCCAGACCGGCGCCTATGGCGCTCCCGTCGCTGAGGCAACCGATTACCTGATGGATCAGAATGCCTATTCGGCACGCCTCACGGTGGCTCCAATCAATCGCGAGGTGAATGGCGTCAACCAGGTGCTGCATTTGGGCGCCAGCTGGCGCCACCGCGACGAGGCGGACAATCAGAGAGCGGGCTCGGCATTCGGTTCGGTGAACGACGACCAACCCTTCCGCTATCGCGCGCGGGGTGCTGATCTGCATCTGGCCGACCGCTTCATCGCCACTCCATTCATTGGTGGCGACGACGACTTGGTCAACCTCGAGGCGGCCTTCGTTTGGGGACCGTTCTCGATGCAGGGCGAATACGCGAATCTGGAGGTCAACTCGGTCAACCTGCCGGTCCCGTGCACTGGTGCCTTTTTCAAGTGCGCCACGGTCAATCCGAGCTACGATGGTTGGTACGTCGATGCGAGTCTGTACCTCACCGGGGAGACGCGAACCTATGAAGCTGCCACGGGCGAATTCGGACGGCCCAAAGTCAAACACCCGGTGCTATGGGGCAAAGGCGGCGGCGGTTATGGTGCATGGCAGATCGCCGGTCGCTATGACGTGCTCGATCTGAGCGACAAGAACAGCACCCTCGTCGGCTACAATGGCACCACCGGAGGCTCGGCGCAGGCCTGCTCGCTCTGCGGCGACCAGAACACTTGGCTCATTGGCGTGAACTGGTGGCTGAACGACTACACGGCCCTCAAGCTCAACGTCACGCAAACGCATATCGAGGGCAGCAATCCTGTGAATGCCTTCGGCGTGAATTCCCTTGGTATTGGCGTCGCCGCCAACCAGAACAAGGGTGCCGACATTACCGGCGTGGGCCTGCGCGCTCAGGTCGACTGGTAAAACTGGAAAAGCGGAACTTTAGTCCCCTCCGCTACCAGACCGCCGCCCCTAACCGGGCGGCGGTTTTTTTATGCGCGCGTCTGCTTTTAGTCTTGAACCTCAGGATGCCCACCGCCCGCCAGAACCCAACTCGCGGGGCCCAAACCGTTGCCCGCGAGCCACAGGCAATACGCAAACCAAGGAAAGTCCCCAAAAATAACAGAGCCTTAAGGGCGCGGGGGATAGGCTTGCATCGCTCCGATCCCGGAGCCATCCTAAGCTCTGGAGATTGAAATATGCGGAGGCGTGTCGCCATTGCCGGTCTGCTGGCGGTGCTGTCGCTTGGCAGCGGGCATGCGCTTGCCTTCCAGGAGACCCCCGCGCCGCCGCCGGCCGACATCCCGCAAGCCCAAGCCGACACCCTCGCACTGCAATTGGGCACGCCCAATGCCGCGCCAGCCGCTCCAAAGGCTCAAGGCGGTGGGTTGAATCTGTTCGGCTACACCGTGCTGCCCAAACTCAATTTCGGTCTCGACGTGCTCTATGGCCAGGACGAGCAGCAATTGCAGCTAGGTGGCAGCGACGACCTCGATACGCTCGACGAGAATGGCAACGTCACCGTGCTCGGCAAAGTCAAGCGCCGCTTCTAGAGCATGATCCGGCCACCCCGTCGCGCCACGTTCACATGATCGCGCGGCTCGGCGCCGCTTCGGTGCATCTGCTGACCGCAAGCGGGGCGGTGCTTGCGCTGCTCGCGCTTCGCGCCGTGCATCATGGCGACTGGCAGCTGCTGTTCGTCTGGTTGGGGGCGGCCCTGATCGTCGACGCGGTCGACGGTCCACTCGCGCGCAAGCTCGACGTCAAGACCGTCCTGCCGCGCTTTAGCGGCGAGCGTCTAGATCTGATCGTCGACTATCTCACTTATGTCGCCGTGCCCGCTTACGCGCTGTCTGAAGCGCCATTGCTGCCGGAGCAAGCGCGGCTGCCGGCCGCCGCCGCGATCCTGCTATCAAGCCTGTTCCATGCCGCCGACCTCAAGAGCAAGACGGAGGAGGGCTATTTCGTCGGTTTCCCGGCAATCTGGAACATCGTCCTACTGTATCTGTTCGCGCTCGGCCTTCCGCCCTCTGTCGCGCTTACTGTCGTTGCGCTGTTCGTGCTTGCCACCTTCGTGCCCCTGCTTGCGGTCCATCCGTTTCGCGTCCAGCGCCTACGGCTGCTCACCTGCCTCATCACCCTGCTCTGGGTAGGCGCCGCCACCGCCGCCATCGCCAATCCCTTTCCGTCGCCGCTCTGGGTACAAGCCCTGCTCATTGCGACGGCGCTTTATCTGGCGGGCGTCGGCCTCTACCGCTCGCTGGCCTGAAGCACCACATCCGCTCTTGACCATGCAACACGATTACCCGCTAAACTGCCCATTCAAAGCCGCATCCCACCCCTCGCACGCCACCTGATCCAACCGCCAACCGCATGCTCGACTGGCTGACCAACCCTGACGCGTGGGCAAGCTTCATTGCCTTGAGCGCGATGGAGATCGTGCTCGGCATCGACAATGTCGTGTTCATCTCGCTTCTGGTATCGCGGCTGCCGGCCGATCGCCGGCTGTCGGCGCGGCGTATCGGGCTTTCACTTGCGCTGTTGTTCCGCGTCGCCATGCTGGGTGGCATCGCCTGGATAATTCATCTCACCACACCGATCTTCAGCTTTGCCGGCTACGACTTCTCCTGGCGCGATCTCATTCTTATTGCCGGCGGCCTGTTCCTTCTGGTCAAGGGCACGCGGGAGATCCACCAGGACATCGAAGGCGAGGAAGAGGAGGGCGGGCCTTCCCCGGTTGCCGACACTATGACCTCCGCCATTCTCCAGATCGCGGTGATCGACCTCGTCTTCTCCATCGATTCCATCATCACCGCCGTCGGCATGGCCGACCATCTCGAGGTGATGATCGCGGCGGTCGCCGTCGCCATTCTCGTGATGTATTTCGCCTCGGAGCCGGTCGCCAATTTCATCGAACGGCATCCGACCACCAAGATGCTCGCGCTTTCCTTCCTGCTGTTGATCGGCGCTGCGCTGATCGCCGATGGCATGCACTTTCATATTCCGCGCCAGTACATCTACTTCGCCATGGCCTTCGCCGCCGCGGTCGAAGTGGTCAATGTCATGGCTTCGCGCAAACGCCGGCGGGCCGCGCAAGCAAAGTCGAAGGCGAAAACCCAGCCGAAACGCTGACCATTCCCCTTCGGTCGAAAATTACCTTAACTTTGTCACGCAATTTGCTTGGCTTGGCCCAAGTTTGACCTAGTTTGGCCCAGCCTATCGCTCGATCTCATGTGTCACTTTGAAGACTAAGGGGAAGCGATGAAAATCGGAGCATGTGTTATCGCCGCGGGGCTTGCGCTCACGGCTACCGCCAGTCTTGCTCAGCCCACCACGCTGGCGGGCGACGAGCTGAAGAAGGCGATCAGCGGCAAAACCGTTTTTCTGAATATTTCAGGCTTCGAGCTGCCTATCAGCTACGCCGCCAACGGCCGCATGTCGGGCAAGATGAGCACCATCGCTGCGAGCTTTTCGCGCGGTGACGGCGCCCAGGACCGCGGCAAATGGTGGGTCGCCAACGATCAACTCTGCCAGCAATGGTCGAGCTGGATGGAGGGCAAACAGTATTGCTACAAGCTGACGCGTGACGGTGCATCCGTGCAGTGGGTGCGCAATGACGGCCACTCGGGCACCGCCCGGATCGGCGGCTAAAGCTCCGCGCCCCGTCCGCGACCATTTCGAGTTTTGACGTCGAGAGCCGCCTTAGAGGCGGCTCTTCTGTTTCTCGTTCAGCGTCGCGTGGCGCGAATGCCACAAATGCGCATTGTTCGCACGCTTCAACTCACAGACGCTTGTCGGCAGCTTGGCCTTGGGCATAGAGTGGTCGCTTCGTTGTGTTGTCTGCCTGTTGTTTGCGTACCGTCATTCAGTAGTGTTCGTGTGAGTTGCGTTTGTAATTCGTTGCGTGCGTGGCGTTGTCCTCGGACTTCAAACATGTCGAGACGTTGCGTCGCGGCCCCCGGTCGTGGAACCAGTGGCGCGCGCAAAATCCGTCTCTCACCCCGAACCTCACCGGCATCGCGCTGAGTGTCGCTGAACGGCAGATGGGGCCGATCAGCGGCGGACCGATCAATTTCTCCTTCACTCGGCTGCGACAGGCATCGTTGCGCTTCGCCACGCTGACAGGGGCCAATCTCGAAATGGCCGATCTGTCGGAGGCGGATCTCAGCGATGTGCGGCTCGAAGGGGCTAATTTGAGCGGTGCCGACCTTAGCGAGGCGTTGCTCGAGCGCGCCAATTTCGCCGGCGCGAGACTCGATGGCGCCAATCTTTCAGCCGCGAACCTGTCCGAGGCGCGCAACCTCACCCAAGCCCAAATCGACGACGCGCTAGGCGATGTGCTGACGGTGCTCCCGGAGCATCTCTCCCGGCCGGCAGGCTGGGGTGGGGCGGTGTCGCAGGTGGTGAGCGGGCATCAGCCGCGCAACGGAGCCCACGCAGCGCCGGCCAACGGGCCTACGCCCCCGAGCCGGAACGACAGCGTCACCTGGCTGGTTGGCGGACCGCGACGGGCGGGCGCGCACGCCTCCACACGGATTGCCGCGCCGGAAAAGCGTTGAGCGCGAGCCGGCCGAGCCCGGGTCGTTATTGGAAATCGATGCGGATCGTATAGGTCGCAACACCAGCGGGTGGTGGCGGGTAGGGCGCCGCGCTGCGCACCGTCTGCAACGCCAGCTGATCGATCCGCTGATTGCCGCTCGATCGTGCCACTTTCACACCGCGTAAGCCGCCATTCTCACCGATGGAAAAGACAACCGTGGCGCTGCCACGCACACCCGCTCGAGGTTTATGCCGGCCGAGCGCCGCCCACACTTGGCTGCCATAGGCCGCGCTGTTCGGTCGAGCCGTTGGCACCTTGAGCAGCGGCTTGTCGGCTGGCGCCAGCGCCATCGGCCGCCAAGGCCCGAAATTGCTGCGGGGTTGCTCGGCCTCTTGCAGCGTGGCGTCTTGCTTCGGGGGCGCGACATCCTGCTTCGCCAATTCCTGCTTTGCGGGAGCCTCTTGCGGCTCCGCCGGACGCACCACCACGACCGGTTCGGGCTGCGGTACGGCAGGTTTCCGACGCGGCAGGGGCGGCGGGGGACCGACCATTTCGGCGACCTTCGGCGTTGCGGTGGCTTCATCCACGGGAACCGGCGCGGGAGGTGAGGCGGATAGCGCGGTCGCGACTTCCTCGGTTGCGGCCGCGGTGGCATCGCTAGCCGGAGGCGGGGGCGGAGCCGGCGGCTCGGCCACCAGCGCTGTTGCGATCTCGGTGGTCGCCGCCTCGCTCTTGTCGCTGGTGACGGCCCTTGGCGGCAACGCCGCCAGCATGTCTGCAATCTGGTCGGTTGCCGTGTCGCGCCTCAGCTCGGCGACCTCCGCGAGCGGCACCGAGATGGCCACTTCCACCGGGGCGCTGCTGGCGCCGGCATCCGACCCAGCTTCGGCCTCGGCCACGATGGGTGCGCCGTCACCGTCAAGCGACACATCCGCGCTCTCAGGACTGAGCGGCATGCCAAGCGCGGCAACGGCTTCCACCTCCGGAGAGCTCGCTTCGGGCAGGGCAAGCACGTTGGGCTCTTGGGCCTCGGCTGCAGCCGTGATGCCGGGCATGGTGCTATCGGCGATGTCGGCCTGGTCGGAGGCCGTCGCCGCTTGGGGAAGCGCAATGTCGATTGAGGCTGTCGTCTCGGGCAACAGGCTCGTGGCGTCCGGTGTCGAGGGATCGACGTCGGCCAGTTGGGGAGGATTCCAAGGAGCCGTAGAGCTCAGCAGCAGAAGCGTTCCAGAGACCAATACGGCGCTGGCGCTAACTGCAAAGAATGACTGGAGAAATCGGTTTTCTGACACGCGAGTCGCCGGTTTGATTGTTCCAAGCCATTAGCACCGGGAGATGGTTAACGAAGGGTTTATGACCGCGTCGTAGTGGCGGCGACCGCGCCCCTTGGTTCGCGCTGTGGGCCAAATTCCGGGCGGAATCTTCTCCGCGCGCTGTGGCAATTTCGTCACCATTTTCCGCCGCGGATGTGGTTCCAATGAAGGCTGTAACCCGTCGGTTTTGTACTGCGTACCGCGTTCTAATGGGGGCTAGTATGCGTATGCGTTTGATCGCCGTTCTGGCGGTCCTTACGGCGTCGTTCGCGCTCGGGGGCTGCTTTTTTCACCATCACCAAGCCGTCATGGTTGAACCGCAACCGCTTCCGCCCTTGAAATAGGGCTGTCGCGACGATCCCGGTCGCCGTTTAAGCTTGCCGGACATCCGGAAGCGAAGGCTGTGGCGAGATCCAACGTCTTGTTCCGCACGGCGGGCGCGATGCCCCCGCAGGCTCGGCGCTTGCGGGGTCGATTGCGTTGGCGCCGCACGCGCCATCCCCGAATTGGGCCGCGCACGCGTTTCATGCTAAGGGGACGGGAGGGCGTTTCAACCACGAGTTTATCGACGTGGCCCAACTCCAAACGTACAACGCGGGCGGAGGAGTGGGGGCGCCGTTGGCCGCTTTGACCCAGGCGGCCGACTGCCGGGCGAATTAGCAACAATGTCGCGGATTGAAGAGATGGCTGAGAAGCAGCACGAAGGCGGCGTTTCGTATCGCACTGCCGGCATAGACTATTTCGAAGACCGCCAACTCAGGCGCCACGCGGGGGTCTTCTATCTGTGGGCGCTCGGTGTCGCCGCGGTTATCTCGGGCGACTTCTCCGGCTGGAACCTCGGCTTCGCCGTCGGCGGCTGGGGCGGCATGTTCCTCGGCACCGTCATCATCACCATCATGTATCTCGGCCTCACCTATTCGATCGCCGAGATGAGTCCGGCCCTGCCGCATACCGGCGGAGCCTACTCGTTCGCGCGCACCGCCTTTGGGCCATGGGGCGGCTTCATCACCGGCGTCGCCGAGAACGTCGAATATGTGCTGACGCCCGCCGTGATCGTCTACTTCATCGGCGCCTATCTCACGGCGATCTTCGGCACGCCGGCCGCATTCCAGCCGGTCTGGTGGCTGCTCGGTTACATCGTATTCGTCGCGCTGAATGCGCGCGGCGTCGAGTTGTCGTTCACCGTCACCACCATCGTCACGCTGCTGGCGATCGCCGTGCTCGTCATCTTCTTCGTCAGCGCGATTCCGTTCCTCGATTTCGGCAAATACGCCATGAATATCGGCGCCGATCCGTCGACCGGCGCGGCCATCGAGCTGCCGGAGGGTCACGGGCCGTTCCTGCCGTTCGGCGTCTACGGCGTGCTGGCGTCGATGCCGTTTGCGGTGTGGCTGTTCCTTGCCATCGAGCAGCTTCCATTGGCTGCGGAAGAGTCCGTCGACCCCAAGCGAGATATGCCGAAGGGCATCATGCTCGGCATGTTCACGCTGATCGCGCTCGGATTCCTCGTGCTCATCTTCAATCCGGCAATTCCGATCACCCGCGAGATCACCGACGCCGCCGGGGTAACGACCACCGTTCACGGGGCCTTCGCTCTCGGCACCTCCGGCGAACCAATCCTCGATGGCTTCCGTGCGATTTTCGCCTCGAATGCGGCTGGCGCGTTGGCCGTGGCGGCCGTAATCGGGCTGGTGGCTAGCTTTCACGCCATCATCTTCGCCAGCGGCCGGCAGATCTACTCGCTATCGCGGGCGGGCTATTTCCCCCACTTCCTTTCTCTCACGCACGGCAAGTACAAGACGCCGAACGTGGCGCTGGTGGCGGGCGCCGCCGTCGGTCTCAGTGTGATGCTGGTCGTCTGGTTCGCCATGGGCGGGGAGAGGGCAGGGTCCTTCATCGGCGGCGTGCTGCTCAACATGGCCGTGTTCGGCGCGATGTTCTCCTACCTGCTGCAAGGCTTGACCTTCATTCAGCTGCGCCGCCGCTTCCCCAACATCGAGCGTCCGTATCGCAGTCCGTTTGGCGTGGTCGGCGCGACGCTGACGGTGATCATCGCGCTGGTGACCATCGGCTTCCAGCTCGCCGATCCGCTCTACCGCACCGGCGTTATCGGCGTGCTGATTTGGTATGCGCTGGCGATCGCCTATTTCGCGGTGCTCGGCCGGAAGCGTCTTGTGCTGTCGCCGGAAGAGGCGTTCGCCGTGAAGCAGCGCGAAGGCGCTGGCTCGGTCTAATTGGCGGATGGGGAGGGATTCGAACCCTCGAGACGCTTGCGCGCCTGCCGGTTTTCAAGACCGGTGCCTTCAACCACTCGGCCACCCATCCCGCTAAGAAACCCAACTAGTTAGTCGCTGCCTCCTTGGCGACAAAACGAAAATTGCCACCGTGTTGGTCGGCGACGAGCGTTTTATTTTTCCCAGCTCGCTGGCAATTTGCCCGACGCGCCGTGTCCATCATCAACACCTTACGGTGTCGCCGTTCGTCGCGCCGGGTTAACGTAAGCGAGGCGTATTTGGCAAATTTAATAGCCGTCGCCGGCAAACCTGGCCTAGCGTGTGGGCCCGTTCCACCGGAGGTTTCCCATGTTCAGGCCTGCTCGCATTGCCTTCTCGATTGGTCTGCTCTTTTTGGCCTTCGGCGCCCAGTCTGTCCGAGCTGGCTGGAGCGATATTGCCTCCAGTCTTACGTCATCCAATTCATCCCCGGTCATTTCGATCAAGAAGCACAAAAGCGACGATGACGATCACGGGGAGAATGACGACCACCATCACGGAAAGAATAAGCAGCACAATGATGATGCCGGGCTGTCGGAGTGCACCATTCAACAGCCTGGTGGGGGAGGCGGCTGTAAGACCGGCTTCAAGCGAGTATGCGAGAAGATGAAAAGCGGCAACAAATGCTGCGGGTGTGTTGCCGACAAAAGTCAGGGACGCGCCACCGGCGACAAGGCTACCGGCTCTTCCGGCGGCATAAAGCCGGTGGAAGAAGTACCAGACGCTACGCTTCTGCTGCCTTACTTTGAGTGCGACGTAAACAGTCCGGGTGGTTGCAGCCAATTGAAGGAAAAAAAATAGGTCGGCGGCGGCTGGGGAACAAAGCCCGCCACGGCGCATTTTGCACTTGTCTTTAGGCCCTCCCGCCACCCTTCATACGCCATGCGCCGCAAGCCCGACCCTTATGGCCGCGATGCCACGCGACCCGACCGCATTCCGCTGCAGGGCTGGTGGCAGGTGGCGCAGCGGGTATGGGTCGAGACGGGGCGCGACAATCTCTCGGTGGTGTCGGCCGGCTGCGCGTTCTATGCGTTGTTCGCGGTGTTTCCCGCACTCTCTGCGTTGATCGCGCTTTACGGGCTGACCACCGACCCGGCCTCGGTCGAGCAGCAATTCTCCATGCTGTCCTCGGTGCTGCCGCAGCAGGCCTATGACATTGTCATCGAGCAGATTAGGCGCCTCACCGAGAGCTCCAACAGTTCGTTGGGCTGGGGGTTGGGCCTCAGCCTCGGGCTCGCCGTATGGAGCGTCAGCAATCTGACCCAAGCCATGTTCGCCGCGCTCAACATCGCCTATGAGGAGCCCGAGCGGCGCAGCCTGTTGCGCTTCTATCTCAGCGCCTTCGCCTTCGCCATCCTCGGCATTCTGAGCGGCGTGCTGATGCTGCTCGCCATCGTCTACGTCCCGATCTGGTTCGCTTATGCCGGCTATTCGCACGCCTTCGAGCTTCTCGTCAGAGTGGCCCGCTGGCCGCTGCTGGCCCTGGTCGTACTCACCTTCCTTGCGCTGCTTTACCGCTATGGCCCCTGCCGCCGCAGCGCCAAATGGCGCTGGGTGAGCGTGGGATCGCTGTTCGCCACGATCATGTGGCTGATCGCTTCAGCGGGCTTCTCCTACTATGTGTCGAACTTCGCACATTACGACCGCACCTATGGCTCGCTCGGCGCGGTGATCATCCTGCTGTTCTGGCTGTACATCTCGTTCTACATCGTGCTGCTCGGCGCCGAGATCAACGCCGAACTCGAATTGCAGACCGCGCAGGACACGACGCGCGGCGCGTCGAAGCCCGCCGGTAGGCGAGGCGCATTCGTCGCCGACCACGTGGCGGGAGGAGCCGATGGCCAGAAGCGGCCGACGAGCCCGGTCGCGACCGATCCGCTGCAAGCAAAGCCAGGGGGGTCTTAGATCTGGTCGGGCGCGCTGCGTCTCATCCAGCGTCGTCGCACCAAACCCGCGCCGACCACCGACAGCGCCCCCAACGTCGCGGCGATCATCCACACCGTATGCGCCGCGGCGGGATCGAGATTGGCCGTAAACAGCGGATCCTTGGCGATGATCTCGCCGGCAATCCAGCCGAGCAGGGCGGCACCCGCCCACACCACGACGGGGAACCGCTCGAGCACGGTCATGATCAGCGCGGCGCCGGCCATGATCAGCGGAATGCTGACCGCGAGGCCGAACATCAGCAGCGCGTAGTTTTGCGGCGACTCGAAACGCTCCGCCACAGCGGCGATGGCGATGACGTTGTCCAGGCTCATCACCAGGTCAGCGATGGCCACGATCTTGATGGCGCGGAATAGGGTGTCGACCGGCTCGACTTCGGCGCCCTTGCCGTTCTCCTCCGACCCGAGCAACTTGACGGCGATCCACAACAGCAGCACGCCGCCGACCAGCTTCAGATACGCCATCTGCATCAGCGTCGTCACCAATCCGGCAAACACGATCCGGAGCGTGATGGCGACCACGGTGCCGAGAACCACGCCCCAGATGCGCTGTTGGGGAGGGAGCTTGCGACAGGCAAGGGCGATAACGACGGCGTTGTCGCCCGACAGCAGAACATCGATCCAGATGATCTGCAAAACGGCGAGCCAGAAGCCGGGTTGTTCGACAACCATGAAGCGGTTAGCCCCCCTCTCCCCGTGGGAGTGCTTTACGATGCCAACTCCGGCCGGCGGTGCATACCCATTGCCGCCAAAAGCGGCAAGGACAAGACCGCATATATGCTTTTTGGAACAAGATGGAAGAAGGCGGCCGGAGATTAGGCGGCGTTTATCGATGCCGGAACCTTGCGCATTTCTTTCCGTCCAGGACAAGTCATGGCCGATCGCTTATGCTCGGTCCTGTCTAAGCAACGAATCGGGCCGGCCGGCCCGTCATACGGGGAAGCCACGATGACCATAGATCCCGTCGTGATCAGTCCACTGATCGCTCTGATCGCCGGAATTCTGATCCTGCTGATGCCGCGCCTGCTCAACTACGTGGTGGCGATCTATTTGATCGCGATCGGCATCATCGGCCTGGCAAATCACTTCCATTAATCGGAGGCGCTCGGATAGAATCCTGCCCCGCCAACGGGTTGATCGGCAGCGAACGCCACGTGAGGCGCGTGATAAATCAAGTGTGAAATAGCCAAGAGCCAACTGGAACCATTTCTGCCGATGGCCTATAGTTTGCTCATTCAAGCCCATGACCTGATGTGAGATCGCACACGCGAGGGGAGACTGATTCCTCCTAGCATCGGGAAAAACGGGACGAGGGCTGGCGTCCGCCCACTGCGGCAGCATCATTGCGTTTCGCTGTAGCGAAGCGCTGCGGCAAGACAGGGTAAACGAGGTTTGGCCAGATTAGTCGACCACACCAAGTCGTCCCGCGTCGAGAAGGGTGAGCGTTCCATGTCCGAATTCCGGCCGAGATTGCTGCTGTGCATCGTTGCGGTGCTCGCGCTGATCGGCACAATGGGCGTGCAGGCAGGCTTCACCACCGGGCCCCAACTCGAAGCCGCGCATGCCTGGCTCGTTTTCCCGCCCGACATCGCCGGCGCGCTTGCCACGGTGAAGGTCGCCGACAAGCCAGCGCGACACTCGTCCGGTTATGTCTGGTCGGCGACGCGCATCGAATCCGGCATACGCTTGCGCGGCTCCGTGCCGTCCGACGAAGATCGCCGCACACTACTCGGCATGGTCAAGGCGCATTTCCCCGATCTTGCGGTCGAGGACCGGCTGAAGGTCGTCAAGGGCGCGCCGCCCACGGATCAATGGCTTGGCGCGGTCAGCTTCGGGCTCAAGCAGCTTTCCCACTTAAAGCGCGGCTCGGCCCGTCTCCTCGATATCACCATCAAGCTCGATGGCGAGGCGCGTAGCGCGGAGGACTATGCCGAGGTGAAGAAAGCGCTCGCCGGACCGTTGCCGACCGGCCTGGCGATCGGCGGTGGGACCATCAGGCCGCCGGTCGCCGATCCCTTCATCTTCGTCGCCGATCTCGGCTCCAATGCTTTGAGCCTGTCGGGCAGCGTCCCGAGCGAGAACGCGCGCAAAGAGGTGCGTGACCTGTCGCGGCAATTGTTCCGCCGCCCCGGCCTCGATGATCGGCTCGAGCTCGCCTCTGGCGCGCCCAAGAACTGGAATGACGCGGTCGCCGCCGCCTTGCGCGCACTGAGCCAACTCGAATCGGGCAAGATCGCGCTGTCAGGCCTTGCCGTGACGATCGAGGGCGTGGCGCCGGACAAGGGCACCGCGGTGGCGGTCTCCTATCAGCTGAGGCGCGACCTGCCGGCTCTGTTCTCCACCTCGGAGAGTATCAGCTGGAAGGAGGCGGCTGCCTCGCAAGACATCGCCGCGCGGGTCATTCCCCGCATCAAGGATTCGGCCCACACCGACAGCACACTGCCGACTGGCGGGCTGCCCGATCTGCTTCCCTTGCTCGACGGCGAGTAGAAGCGGCGCGCAGCGGCGACCGTTCTCCTGGTCACTCAATCGTTGGCTGCAAAGAAGGCGCCAATCGCCTCGATCGTCTCCGGCTCCTTCAGCACGGGCGCATGCCCCTGCTCAGGCACCGTCATGGTACGCAGGTTGGGATGCCGCTCGACCATCGCTTCCAGCGTGTCGGCGCTCAACACGTCGGAATTCTCGCCCCGCAACACGAAGGCCGGGACCTGGCCAAGCGCGATGAATTGCGGCCAAAGGTCGGGCAGTGGGCGGCTGAGGTCCATGGTGCCGAGCGCCCGGGCGAGCTTGCGGTCGTAAGCCACGGCCGGCCGGCCCTTCTGCTCATCGAACACGTCCTTGGCGATTTCCTCCCACTGCGCCTCGCTAAAGCCGGGAAAGGCCCGCTCGTTCATCTCGCGTAGGATGTTCACCGCATCGGGCCAGGTCTTCGGCACCGGCATGCGCCCGACATAGCCGATGATGCGCGCGAGCCCGCGCGTCTCGATCACTGGACCGATATCGTTGAGCACCACTGGACCCATTGCCGTCGGCCGGAGCGCGGCCATCAGCATGGCGATGATGCCGCCCCGCGAGGTGCCGACGATGCCGACCTTGTGCAGACCACTCAGCGTCAAGAAATCCAGCGTGTCCAGCATCTCGACGAACGGGGTGTAATTGCGCCAGTTACGGTCGTATTGCGAGCGCCCACGCCCCCGATAGTCGAAGCAATAGACGTTGCGGGGCCGTTCCGGATGCTTGCAGAGATAGGTGGCGAGCGCGGTGAAGTCCCGGCAATTGCGCGTCAGCCCGGGTAGGCAGATGACGCTGCGAAACTTCTCGTCGGGCGCGGCGTAATGGCGGACATGCAGCCTAAGGTCGTCGAACGACGCATAGTAGATGTCTCGCCACAGCTCGCCATCAAGCTCGGGCATCTTGCCGTATCAACCTTGGGAGCGTGTCTGAACCGACTGGCGGCGCGTCCCCCGTTGCGCCCGGCCGTCAGTTTTCCAGCAACTCACCGCAGGGGCAAGCCTTACCAAGGGGCAGGGGACGCCCGTTTCGGCATCACTCGGACTTCGCCTGGGGACCCAGCACCGCCTCGGCCTTGGGCGCGTCGGTGTGAGGAATTCTACGGCCGCGATTGAGATCCTGGACAAGCTGCAAGGCCTGTTTTGGCCCCGCCAGGCGCGAGCGGTAGAGTTGAAGCGTCTCCATGATCTTCACCACATATTGCCGCGTCTCGGTGAAGGGAATGCGCTCGATCCAGTCGATGGGATCGACCTGGGGGTCGCGAGGGTCGCCGAACTGCTTCATCCATTCGGCGACGCGGCCACCGCCGGCGTTGTAGGCCGCGAGCGACAGAAAATAGGAGCCGTTATAGCTGTCGATCAGGGCACGCAGGTGCGCCTCGCCGAGCTGGGTATTGTATGAGGCGTTGGTCAGCTGATTGACATCGAACTTGACCTTATAGGCCTTGGCCACCGCCTTGGCCGTGCTCGGCATCAGCTGCATCAAGCCGCTCGCCCCGACCGGGCTCTTGGCGGCGGCGTTGAACTCGCTCTCCTGCCGCGACAATGCATGCACCAAGGCGGGATCGACGCGATCCGTGAGCAGGCTTCTGAATTCGGGAATGACCCCGATGGGCAAGGCGTAATCGCCGACCGGGAGGTCGCGGTTGAAGGCGATCTTCGCCAGCCTGAGCCCGATCTGCGGTTCGCCTTCAGCCTTAGCCAGCTCGACGAGGAGAACGACTTCAGCCGGATTGGTGAGCTTGCGCGACAGCGCGAGCAGGAATTGCGGCGTGGCGCCGTCCAGTCCAGAGGCGCGCGCAACCCCGATAGCGCGCACGGTATCGCGAGACAGGAAGTCTTGGATGTCGAGCTTCCTTCGGCAACGGCGTCGGCGTGACCTCGAGATGGGCGGGGCGCGCATCGAGCGATTGGCGGCCGAGCTGGCCGTAAAAATATTGCGGGTATTTGGCCGCGCCGTGGAAGTGCACAATGGCGGTGGCCCGATCGCCGAGCGCGAGCGAGGTGCGGCCGAGCCAATATTCTCCGAGCGCGATGCTTTTCGAGCTGGTGGCGGCGGCGCGGAGCGAAGTGAAATGGCTCATGGCCGTATGCGGCTCGCCCAGGAAGCGCAGCGAGATCCAGCCGGCGAGGAATTCGGCCTCGATATAAGCGTCGCCAGACACCAGCCCGTGCTTAGCCGCGATATCGTAAGCGACGCGAGGATGCCCGTCATTCAGCGCGCCGCGGCAATTGATGCGCCGCTCCGTCCACCAATTGTTCAGGTCGAGCAAAATGTTCGGCTCGCTCGGCGCGTCGAGCAGCATCTTCCAGGCTTCCTCGCGGCGGTCCTTGTCCTTGGTGCGGCGGAGCCATTGGATACGGTTGAAGCGCAGGCCGACATCGGCTTCGACCGCGCTCGCCGGCAACGCATTGAGCAGTTTGCCGGCATTGCCGCCGCGCTGAACCACGGCGATGCGCGCCGCGACCTTTTTCTGCTCGTCGGCGGGCAGCAGCTTGGACACGCGCAACGCCGCCTCGGTTGCCTTCTTGTCGTCCGGATACAGCAGTCGGTCGATGCGCGCGCGATGCGTGTCGGCGGTCAGCATGTTGCCGTAGCGATCGAGAATCTTCTTCTCGACCGCGGCATTAAGTTGATGATCGCGCCAAGCCGAAACCACCAGCGCCTTGGCGCCGGCCTCATCGCCATCCTTGATATCGACGCTGGCAAGCGCCGCCTTGCCCGCTCCGGTCAGTGGCGCTGAGTTTTTGAAGAAGGCCCTGACCTCGTCCGGACCCGCGTCGGTCAGGAAGAGCACGGTCTCCGCCTTCTCGCGCAGCTCGTCTTGAGCCGGCCAGTCCGGATGGGCGAGGCGGAATTGCTCGATGTCCTCGGCGTTGCCCGAGATCGCCGGGCTGTTGCGATATTTGTACCAAAGCGCGAAATCGCGGGCCGCCGGGTCTTTGATCTTCGCCGCCGCCGAGGTGCCGGAGCGCAGCACTTCCCTGATATTGGCGTCATCCGACGCCGACAGATCGTAAGAGAGGATCGGCTTCAGGATCGCGGCGTAATCCATCGCCGGAGGCGGCGGGGCGATCGCCGGCGCGAGGGTGCCCTTCATGGCGAAGGGCAGCGCCGTCGTGCGATTGGGATTGGGATCGGGCGGCGGCATGTCGGTGACGACTTGCGGCGGCGGTGAAGCGGAAGGCGCGGGCGCGACCGGCGGAATCGCCAGCAGAGCCGGCGCCTGCGGATTGTGCTCGGGCAGGGGAACGACCGAGGTTGCCTTCGCCACGTCGGTTTGCGGCGTGACCGTCGGTACGGGGGCCGCGCCAGACGGCGTCATCGCCACCGAAGACGAAGGATTGCGGTCAGGCAGCGGAAGTGCGTCGGCAGGCGTTGCTGCTTGGTTCGGCGATGGAGTTGCGACTGTCCCGGTCTCCAGCGTGGCATCCGACGCTGTCGAAGTCTCCGGCGCGGGAGGCGCGTCTTGCGCCGCGGCCTGGGTGGGTGCCGCGTTCTGCGCGGGCTCGGCCAATGGCGCGGCCGGCGTCGTTACCCTTAACGGATTGCGATCCGGCAGCGACGGCGCAACTTGCACCTTTGCCGCGCGGGCCGGTTTGGCCGCGGCCGAACGCGGCGTCTTCGCTACGGCAACCGCCGAAGCGAAACAGGTGAGCGAGGCAAATAGTAAGACGTGCGCGCGAATGCGTTTCATCTCGTCGGTCGGTTTCCGGTTACGATCCTGCAGTCAGGACGTCCCCCGAGCCGGGGAGCCGCGACGATAACGGCACTGTAGTGTGCCGGATTTCAACAATGTCTGAAAGAATCCGGCAGAAAAATGACTGGAATGGCCGCCAAAGCATTACAGCTATTCTCAGCAAACGCAGATAAGCCCATGACGATATTGCACTTTAACTGACGCCCTGTCGAGTGGCGTGTGCCGGTCAAGGCTCATGTCAAGCGCGCTTCTCCAAGGGTTTCTGCGGCTTGCCGCCTCAATCCTCAACCCCTATTGTCCGCCGTCCCTGCCGACCCAAATTTACCAAGCGCGACCGCCACAGGAGTTCCTCTCGTGCCCATGCCGCCGTTTCAAGGCTCGATCACAGCGCTGATCACGCCGTTTAAGAACGGCAAGGTCGACGCCGCGGCGTTCCGCAGGCTCGTCGAGTGGCAGATCGACCAGGGCACGCACGGCCTGGTGCCCTGCGGCACCACCGGCGAATCGCCCACGCTCACCCATGACGAGCACCGAGAGGTCGTCGAGCTTTGCATCGAGGCGGCGTCCGGCCGCGTGCCGGTGATCGCCGGGACCGGATCGAATTCGACCGCCGAGGCCGTCGAGCTAACCCTCCACGCCAAGAGCGCCGGGGCCGACGGCGTGCTCGTGGTGACGCCCTATTACAACAAGCCCACGCAGGAAGGGCTCTATCTGCATTACAAGGCGATCAACGACTGCACCGACATCCCCATCCTCATCTACAACATCCCGGGCCGCAGCGTCGTCGACATGACCGTCGACACCATGGCGCGCTTATTCAAGTTGAAGAACATCGTCGGCGTGAAGGACGCGACCGCGAACATGGCGCGAGTGAGCCAGCAGCGCGCGGCGCTCGGCACGGATTTCGTGCAGCTCTCCGGCGAGGACGCGACCGCGCTGGGCTTCATGGCGCATGGCGGGCAGGGCTGCATCTCCGTCACCGCCAACATCGCGCCGGCGCTCTGCTCGGAGTTCCAGCTCGCCTGCCTCGGCGGCAATTACAAGCGCGCGCTCGAGCTGCAGGACCGGCTGATGCCGCTGCACGACGCCTTGTTCGTGGAATCCAATCCCGGACCGGTAAAATACGCCGCGAGCAAGCTCGGGCTCTGCAACGGCGAGACGCGGCTGCCGCTGGCGCCGCTCGCAACGGCGTCCAAACAGAAAGTCGACGAGGCGATCGCCGCGGTCGGCCTTGTCCTTGCCTAGACCCTATAGGGTGACGTGATGGCGCCGAAGCGCGAGAGCGGCAAGCTCGTCGCCGAGAATCGGAAGGCGCGCTTCAACTACGAGATCGAGGACACGCTCGAGGCGGGCATCGCGCTGACCGGTTCCGAAGTCAAGTCGCTGCGCGCGGGAAGAGCCAATATCGCCAACTCTTATGCCTCGAGCGAAGGCGGCGAGCTTTACCTGATCAACGCCCACATCGCCGAGTATGTGCAGGCCGGCCGCAACGGTCACTCGCCCACGCGTCGACGCAAATTGCTGCTCCACCGCAAAGAGATCGGCAAGCTGGCGGGCGCCATTCAGCGCGAGGGCATGACGGTCGTTCCCCTCAGGATGTATTTCAACGCGCGCGGCATCGCCAAGGTCCAGCTTGGATTGGCCAAGGGCAAGAAGCTGCACGACAAGCGCGAGACCGAAAAGAAGCGGGATTGGGAGCGCCAAAAGGGTCGCCTGATGCGCGAGAAGGGCTAGGCCCTTCATGTCGAACGACGGCGTCGCCGATCATTTGCAGCCCGGGACGAAGCTGCCGTCGCTCGCACTGGCGGCAACGGACGGAAACAAGGTCGATCTCGCTGCGGTTCCTGGCCGAAGCCTGCTTATGGTCTACCCCTGGACCGGGCGGCCCGGTCATCCCAATCCGCCCGACTGGGACTTGATCCAAGGCGCGCACGGCTCGACGCCCGAGCTCGAAGGCTTCCGCGACCAGGCGGACGAATTTACGGCGCTGGGCGTGCGACTGTTCGGGTTAAGCCGTCAGACTACGGACTATCAACGCGAGCTAGTGGAACGGCTCAAACTCCCGTTTCCGATTTTGAGCGACGCGGAAGGAGGCTTCGCCACCACGCTGGATCTGCCCAGTTTCACCACCGGCGGCGAGGTGTATCTGGCGCGTCTCACGCTGCTGATCGCCGGCGGACGCATCGCAAGGGTGTTCCACCCGGTCGACGATCCAGCAGGCCACGCCATTGAAGTCTTGCACGAGCTGCGGAGGACGACCTAGAGCGACTCGTCCTCGGCGTCCTCGACCGAATAGCCAAGCCGGTCGAGCCCTTCCTCGAGATAATCGGGAAGCAGCGGCATGCCGAGCAGATAGTCCTCGGTGCGATTGGTGCGCTCGGCGCGCGCGGTGGCAAGCGCCTCATCAAGCTCCTCAGGCGCAAACGAGCCTCTGCCGACCCAAGCGAGAGCAACCAAGCTCGCCTGCTCGTCGACATTGAGGTCGCGAATGAATTCCTTGAGCTGCTCCTGAGTGGCGTCGTCGGAGAAGGATTCGAGAATCGAACTCGGCGTCGTGATCGGAGGTCGAGCCCTCATCCCATGCCGCGACCTTGACCGCGACTTCGCGCGCCTTGACGATCACGAAGCCGACCTTCTCCGGTGAGATTTCTAGCCCCGCCATGGGACCCTCATTCGTCAGACATCGCCCCGCCCGCACAAAGCATGCCCGACTTGGCCTGCGGCGGCAAGGCGGCGAAACGCCGTTCTCAGCCCGCGCGCAGACTGGCGGCGGCCGCGGCGAGCACCGTCTCGAACATCGCGGTGGTAAGCCGCCCGGTGTTCGTGTTCTGGCGCGAGCAATGATAGCTGTCGAACAGGACGAGCCCGTTCGGCAGATCGTGCCGCGCCCCATGTGCGAACGGAAACTCGCGCCGCCTGAGGCCAAACGCGTCGAGGACGCCGTCATGGGCAATGCGGCCGATCGCCAACAGCGAGCGCAAGCGCGGCAATGCGGCGATGCGGCCGATCAAGAACTGCCGGCAGGTTGCGATTTCGGCCGGCGTCGGCTTGTTCTGCGGCGGCACGCAGCGGACGGTGTTCGAGATCATGCAATCGACCAACTGGAGCGCATCTGGCACGGCGACATCGTGGTGCCCGCGCGCAAGCCCGACCTTGAGCAATGTGCGATAGAGCAGTTCACCAGCATAGTCGCCGAGGAAGGGCCGGCCAGTGCGGTTGGCTCCTTTCAGCCCCGGGGCGAGCCCGACGATGAGCAGCCGCGCATCGTCGGAACCGAAGGAAGGAACCGCCCCGTTGAACCAATCGGGATGCGCGTCCTTGTTGGACTTGCGAAACGCGACGAGGCGCGGGCAGAGCGGGCAATTCTTGGCGGGCTCGGCCGAGGGCTGCGTGGGCGCGTCAAGCAGAGCCATGGTCTCTCACTCGGGCGGCATAAGCGTCGGCGATTCGCCCGCATCGCGCTTGGCGAGGAGGCCCAGCGCCGCCCAGTCGAGTCCGCCACCACCGCCGGCGATGAGCGCGAGGAAGCGATCGGAGATCAGGCTCGCCATCGGCATCGGAACCTGCATTTCCTTCGCCGCGCTCAAGGCAAGCTGCACGTCCTTGTAGCCGAGTTCGGCCTTAAAGCCCGCCGGACGATAGCGCTCCTCTGCGATCAGCGCGCCATAGGTGTTATAGACCGGCGCGCCGAACAGCGTCGCAGTGAGGAGATCGACATACTGCGCGCGGTCGATCCCCGCCTTGCTCACCAGCGCGATCGCCTCGCTCAGGGCCTCGATCACCGAAGCGATTAGAAAATTGCCGCTGAGCTTCACGAGATTAGCTTTCGGCGCCTCGTGCGAGACAATGAAGCTCCTCTGGCCAAGCACGTCGAACAGAGGCTGACAAGTCGCCACCGCCTCCTTCGTTCCGGCGGCGACGATGAAGAGCTTGGCCGAAGCCGCGGCCTCCGGCCGCCCGAATACGGGCGCCGCGACGAACTCCTGGCCCTTGCCGCGATGCGCCGCTTCAAGCCGCTCGGCCAGCCCCACGCTGATCGTGCTCATCGAGACATGGATCGCGCGGGGTGCAAGCGCAGCGAGGATACCGCCTTTGTCGAACACCACTTGCTCGAGCGCGCTGTCGTCGGCGAGCATGGTGATGACCACCTGGCCGTGCGCGGCATCGCCGGGCGTCTTGGCCAAAAGCGCGCCCTCGCTGACGAGGGATTCGGCTTTGGCGGGGCTGCGGTTATAAACGGTGAGTTCGTGGCCCGCGGCCAACAGATTGGCCGCCATGCGGCTTCCCATGTGCCCGAGCCCGATGAAACCGACCTGCATCGCTAGAACGCCTCCTGCGCCACTGTAACAGTTTCGGCGGAGCGAGGTTTCAGGTCTCGATCAAATCTTCGGATTCGAACTCATCGAGCGGCTCCGTCTCATGCCGCCGCCGCTCACCGCGCTGCGGCCGATCGGCAGGGTCGCGGCCGATCTCATCCTGCAAATAGGCAAGGTCGATAAATTGATCCGCCTGGCGGCGCAGCTCGTCGGCGACCATCGGCGGGTTGGAGGTGAGCGTGGACACCACGCTGACCCGCTTGCCCTTATGCTGCAGCGCTTCGACCAGCGAGCGGAAGTCTCCGTCGCCCGAGAACAGCACGATGTGATCGAGATGGTCGGCGAGCTCCATGGCATCGACCGCAAGCTCGATATCCATGTTGCCCTTAATCTTGCGCCGGCCGGTCGCGTCGATGAACTCCTTGGTCGGCTTGGTGACCATGGTGTAGCCGTTATAATCCAGCCAATCGATCAGCGGCCTGATCGAGGAGTACTCCTGCTCCTCGGCGAGCGCCGTATAATACAGGGCTCTGACCAGCTGGCCCTTGGAGCGGAACAGCGCGAGCAACCGCTTATAGTCGATGTCGAAGGCGAGTGACTTGGCCGTAGCGTAGAGATTGGCGCCGTCGATGAAGAGCGCGACGCGTTCGGTTGGATAGAAATTCATTTGAGGTCCGTTCACTGCAACAATGCCTTGATCGAAACGCGCAGTCCCGATCGCAATAACTGACGGGACTATGAGCTGTTTAACAACAGTATGGGCTGCTTTGAAACATAGGTGTGACAGTGTGACTTCACAATTGCTTGTGCGTGGCAAAGTCCTGGTAGCTCTTGGTGCAAATTGTCCCGGACCGTGGGGCACGCCAGCGCAAACAATTGCTCACGCTTTAGGCAAAATCGATCGGGCCAATATTGCCGTGGGCGCTGTTTCGCCGCTCTATGAGACGCGCGCGGTCGGCAACGCCAGGCAGCCGGCCTATGTGAATGCCGTCGCTCTGCTCGACACCGCCCTCTCACCCGAATCGCTGCTCAGAGTGTTGAAGCAGATTGAGCGAGACTCCGGCAGGCGCGGCGGCAGGCCCTGGGGCCCGCGCACGCTCGATATCGACATCATCGACTATAAGGGGCTCATCAGACATTGGCGCGACGGGAGAGGGGACTTCGCCCGCGCGGGGGCCCGACCCCTCGTTCTGCCCCATCCGCTGGCCCATGAGCGACCTTTCGTGCTGCACCCACTCACCGATATCGCCCCTGACTGGCGTCATCCCGCGCTCAAGCTGAGCGCCAAAGAACTGCGGCGGCTGGCGACGAAGCGCGGTCAGGGGACCGTAATTAAACGGCTTTAGCTTGCCAGCCCGGGGCGAACTGCCTAAATAGAGACCAAATCCGCCCCTCTCGCACAAGGATCGCCTGATGGCTCGCGTTACCGTCGAGGACTGCATCGATAAGATTTAAAACCGCTTCGAGCTCGTGCTCTTGGCCGGCCACCGCGCCCGCACCATCTCCGCCGGTGCCCAGATCGCCGTTCAGCGCGACAACGATAAGAACCCGGTGGTGGCGCTGCGCGAGATAGCGGAGAAGAAAATCGCTGCCGACGACCTTAGGGAAGACTTCATCCACTCGATGCAGAAATATGTCGAGGTGGACGAGCCGGAAGCCGAAGCCGTGCCCATGCTCTCGACCGACACCAGAATGCCGGTCCTAGGTCAGGACGATCAGACGGTCGACAGTTCGATCGACAAGATGACCGAGGAAGAGCTGTTGCGTAGGATGGCGAGCCAGGCGCCCTCGGATGGCTCCAATGCGGGACCCCGCTCACGCTGACATTATTTGCCCTAACCGAATGCCGGTTTTCGCCGGCGTGACCGCTGGCGCGGCGCGTGCCGCGCCATGACCCGTCAATATGAGTTGGTCGAGCGCGTGCTGAGCTACCAGCCGCATGCCGACGAGGCGCTGCTCAACCGCGCCTATGTCTACGCCATGAAGGCGCATGGCAATCAGAAGCGTGCGTCCGGCGCGCCCTATTTCTCCCATCCCGTCGAGGTCGCGGCGATCCTCGCCGAGATGCGCCTCGACGACGCGACCATCGCCACCGCGCTGCTACACGACACGATTGAGGACACCGACACCACGCGCGGCGAGATCGACGCGCTGTTCGGGCGCGAGATCGGCACGCTGGTCGACGGTCTGACCAAGATCAAAAAGCTCGACCTCGTCACCAAAAAGGCCGAGCAGGCGGAGAACTTCCGCAAGCTCCTGCTCGCCATCTCCAGCGACATCCGCGTGTTGCTGGTCAAGCTCGCCGACCGTCTGCACAACATGCGCACGCTCGAGCACATGAAGCCGCAGAAGCGCAAGATCATCGCCGAAGAGACCATGGACATCTATGCGCCGCTCGCCGGGCGCATGGGCATGCAATGGTTGCGCGAGGAGCTTGAGGACCACGCCTTCAAGTCGCTCAACCCCGAGGCCTACTCGGCCGTGGTCGAGCGCCTCAAAATCCTGCGCGAGCGTAACCAGGGTTTGATCGACGAGATCGAGGCGGCGCTTACCTCGAAGCTCGAAGAGGCCCACGTCGCCGGCGTGGTGTCGGGCCGTGAGAAGAAGCCCTACGCCATCTGGAGCAAGATGGAGCGCAAGCAGATCTCGCTCGAGCAACTCTCCGACATCTACGCATTCCGCATCGTCGTGCCCAAGGTCGAGGACTGCTACCGTGCGCTCTCCGTGGTGCACACGAGTTGGCATGCGGTGCCCGGCCGCTTTAAGGACTACATCTCCAATCCGAAGCAGAACGACTACCAGTCGATCCACACCACCATCGTCGGCCCCCGCCATCAGCGGGTCGAGCTGCAAATTCGCACCGAGCGGATGCATTCCGTCGCCGAATATGGCGTGGCCGCACACGCGCTCTACAAGGACAATAACGGGGTGAACGGCAAGGGCGGGGTGCCCTCGCAGGATTCGAGCGCCTATCGCTGGCTGCGTCACTTGGTCGGCATGCTGCTCGACGGCGACAATCCCGAGGAGTTCCTTGAACACACCAAGCTGGAGCTGTTCCAGGACCAGGTGTTTTGCTTCACGCCCAAGGGGAGGCTGATCGCGCTGCCCCGCGGCGCCAACTCGATCGATTTTGGCTATGCGGTGCACACCGACGTCGGCAACACCTGCGTCGGCGCCAAGATCAACGGCCGCCCGATGCCGCTGACCACCGAGCTCCGCAATGGCGATGAGGTCGAGATCATCTGTTCCAAGGCGCAGCTGCCGCCGTCCGCCTGGCAGAGCCTCGCCGTCACCGGCAAGGCGCGTTCGGCCATCCGGCGGGCGACCCGCGACGCCGTGCGCGCGCAATACGGCAAGCTCGGCCGCGAGATCCTGGTTCGGGCGTTCCAGCGCCGCGAAAAGACCTTCAGCGAGGAAAGCCTCACCGCGGCGCTTGGCCGCCTGTCGCAAAAGACCGCGGAAGACGTGATGGCGGCGGTGGGCCGGGGCGAGCTCGCCTCAGCCGATGTCGTGCGCGCCGTGTTCCCTGAGGAAAAGTCGCAGGAACCGTTGAAGCGGCGGCGCAAGGTGAAACGCACCGACGAAGGCTGGTTCGGCCTCGGCAAGGTGATGGGCCTCAAATTCCGTTGGCCCGGATCGAGCGGCAAGCCGCGCGAGATCGGACCTGCCGGCATCCCGATCAGGGGCTTGCGCGGTGATTTGCCGGTCAACTTCGCCGATGGCGGGGCGGTCCCCGGCGACCGCATTGTCGGCATTCTCACCCCGGGCCAGGGCATTACCATCTATCCGATCCACGCCGAGGCGTTGAAGGCCTTCGACGAGGAGCCGGAGCGGTGGATCGACGTGACCTGGGACATCGACGAAGACAATCCCCAACGTTTCCCCGCCAAGCTTGCCGTCACCGTCTTGAACGAGCCGGGCAGCCTCGCTCAGATCGCGACCGTGATCGGCGAGGCCGACGGCAATATCGACAACATCAAAATGACCAATCGCGTGCACGATTATACGGAGATCCTGATCGACCTTGAGGTCTGGGATCTCAAGCATCTGAACGACATCATCGCCGGGTTGAGGGCCAAGGATATGGTCTCGAGCGCGGCGCGGGCGGGCGCCTAGGCTGGCGTCTGCAAGGAATTTTACCTAAATATGCTAGAGCGCAGTCCCCAAGGAGGCGCTCAACGAGCAAAGCGGCAGCGCATAGTTAAGCGCCACGCTGATTTGGTTTTGGTTGGATGTCACGCGTTTCGAGGTGGTGATGCTGTTTAAGCGCCGCGAGGCGGAGAGCTTCCTGGAGCGGGTCCGCGTACATCTGTGGCCCCGGCGGAGCTGGAACCGCTCGAGCCGCTATGTGGTCTATCGGCTACGGCGGCTGAGCGACACGCCGCACGCCGTAGCGCTGGGCTTTGCCGCCGGTGCGTTCACCGCCGCGACGCCCTTCCTTGGCACCCACATGGTCATGGCCGTGCTTCTGTCCTGGGTAATCGGCGGCAGCGTCGTGGCCGCTCTGCTCGGCACTTTCGTCGGCAATCCGCTGACGTATCCGTTCATCTGGTACTCCACCTACGCGGTCGGCCATCTGATGCTTGGCGGAAAGACTGCCAAGGAAGCGATCGATCTCTCCGGCGGTATCTTTCAGTCATCGCTCGACCAGCTATGGCCGATCCTGAAACCGATGACGATCGGCTGCCTGCCGGTGGGACTTGCGCTAGCCGCGCTCAGCTATGTGCTCGTGCGGCCCATGGTCGAGGCCTACAAGCATCGCCGCCGCCGGCAGCTTGAGCTCAGAGCGAGCCGCGAGGCATTAGGCACCCGATGAGCTCGACCACTGCGAAGACGGCGCCAAGGGGAATGAGCGTCGTCCCGATCCGTCTCGGCATCAACATCGATCACGTCGCGACGCTCCGCAATGCGCGGGGTGGGTGCTACCCCGATACGCTGCGCGCGGCGAAGCTCGCGGTCGAGGCAGGCGCCGATAACATCACCGCGCATCTGCGCGAGGACCGGCGTCACATCCGCGACGAGGACATCGCTCGGCTGACCGCCGCCAAGCTCGCGCCGCTCAATCTCGAAATGGCGGTGACGCCCGAGATGCTGGCGATCGCACTCAAGACGCGGCCGGATGCCTCATGCCTGGTGCCGGAACGGCGGCAAGAGATCACCACCGAAGGCGGGCTCGATGTGGCGAGCCAAGTCGCGACACTTAAGCCGTTCGTCGCCGAGCTCAGGCGCGCCGGAATTCAGGTCTCGCTCTTCATTGACCCCGAGCTTGAGCAGATCGAAGCCTCCCGCCTTGTCGGCGCCGACGCCGTTGAGCTGCATACCGGCACCTATTGCACCGCGGCGACGGAGGGCGATGCGGCCAAGCTGAAGCGCGAGCTCAAGCGCCTCGTCGATGGCGCACGGGCCGCGGCACAGGCCGGGCTCGAGGTTCATGCCGGCCATGGCCTCGACTATGATAATGTGGTCTCGGTCGCCGCGATTCCCGAGATCGTCGAGCTCAACATCGGACATTACCTGGTGGGCGAGGCGCTCTTCGTGGGCTTGGCCGAGAGCGTCTCGCGCATGCGCAAGCTGATGGACGGCGCGCGGGAAACCCTGCGGCAAAGCGACACGGAAGCCGAGGTCGGCAGCAAGTGATGATCATCGGTCTCGGCAACGACATGATCGACATCCGGCGCGTCGAACGCACCATCGAGCGCTACGGCGAGCGATTCCTCGATCGCGTCTTCACCGAGGCCGAGCGGCAGAAATCCGACGGACGCGCCCAGCGCGCCGCCTCCTATGCCAAACGCTTCGCCGCTAAGGAAGCCTGCGCCAAAGCCCTCGGCACCGGCTTTCGCCACGGCGTGTTTTGGCGGGACATGGGGGTGGTGAATTTGCCTTCAGGCCGCCCCACTTTGGAGCTTACCGGAGGAGCGGCGCGAGTGCTCGCCCAGCTGACGCCCGAGGGTCACGCGGTGCGCATCGACTTGTCCATTACCGACGATTTTCCCACCGCTCAGGCCATCGTCATCATTACTGCCATCAAGGTCTCCTTACGCGATTGACCGCTGTGTTTGCCTCCTTGAAGGGGAGGGGCTATAGGGGCGACTCGGGGCGGATCGTAATCTCAAGCCAGGCCTTAAGGAGAGCTTCCGCATGAGCGTCGAAGCCGAAAACACGGAAGCCAAAAGCGGCGTAAAGGATACCGTCCGCGTCATCATCCATGCGCTGATCCTGGCGCTGTTCGTGCGCGTCTTTCTGTTTCAGCCCTTCAATATCCCGTCCGGTTCGATGATCCCCACGCTCTTGATCGGCGACTATCTGTTCGTGTCGAAATACAGCTACGGCTACAGCAAATATTCCTTCCCGTTCGGCTTCAATCTGTTTTCGGGGCGGGTGTGGGCGAAGGAGCCCGATCGCGGCGACGTGGTCGTGTTCAAGCTGCCGCGCGACAACGAGACGGACTACATCAAGCGTGTCATCGGCCTTCCCGGCGATGAGATCCAGATGCAGCACGGCCAGCTCAACATCAACGGCAATCCGGTGCCGAAAGTGCGCATCGGCGATTTCGTAGTGACCGAGCCGAATGGTCGCGAGCGGCATATGCCGCGCTACGAGGAGACCTTGCCGAACGGCGTGAGCTATCCCGTGCTCGATCTGGTGCAGGACGGCTTCGGCGACAATACCGAAGTCTACAAGGTGCCCGAAGGCCATTTCTTCATGATGGGCGACAACCGCGATAACTCGACGGACAGCCGCTTTTTGTCGGAAGTGGGTTTCGTCCCGTTCGAGAATCTGGTGGGTAAGGCGCAAATCATCTTCTTCTCCCTCGACGAGAATTCGAGCTTTCTGGAATTCTGGCATTGGCCGACCAGCATCCGCTGGTCGCGCATCTTGCAGGTGGTGCATTAGAGCCTTGCCACGTCCGCGCAAAACCGCGCTTCCTGATCTCTCAGCCCGCATTGGGCACGACTTCGCTGACCCCGCTTGGCTGAAGCTCGCCTTGACGCATGCGAGCGCGCGGGCAGGCCTGAAGCCCGACCAGGATAATGAGCGTCTCGAGTTCCTGGGCGACCGGGTGCTCGGCTTGGCCGTTGCCGAACTGCTCGCCGACACCTTCCCTAAGGCGCGCGAGGGCGAACTGGCCCGCTGGTTCAATCAGCTGGTGCGCGCCGAGACCTGCGCCGAGGTCGCTCAACAATGGGAGCTCGGCGAATTCATCCTGATGAGCGGCGGCGAGGCGGGCAGCGGCGGACGCCGCAAGAAGACCATCCTCGCCAATACTTGCGAGGCCGTGCTTGGCGCGGTGTTCGCCGACGCCGGATACGACGCCGCCAAGGAGGTGGTGCGGCGTTTCTGGGAGCCGCAATTCGCCACGCTCGAGCTTGCCGCGCCGGATGCGAAATCCCTGTTGCAGGAATGGGCGCAAGGCCGCGGCCTGCCGCTGCCGCGCTATCTCGAAGTGGCGCGCGAGGGTCCCGACCATGCGCCGCGCTTCACCGCCGAGGTGCAGATCGAAGGCGTGAGCCCCGAACGCGGCCAGGGCGCCAATAAGCGGGAAGCAGAGCAGGCTGCGGCGCTTGCCGTGCTGCTGCGCGAAGGCGTGTGGCAGGCGCCGCGAGATGGCTAACCCAACCCCCGAAGAGGCGCCGCCAACGCGCTGCGGTTTCGTGGCGCTGATCGGCGCGCCGAATAGCGGCAAGTCGACGCTGACCAATGCGCTCGTCGGCGTCAAGGTTTCGATCGTCACCCACAAGGCGCAGACCACGCGCGGGCCGGTGCGCGGCATCGCTCTGATCGGCTCCTCGCAAGTCATCCTGGTCGATACGCCAGGCATTTTTCAGCCGAAGCGCCGGCTCGACCGTGCCATGTTCAGCTCGGCCTGGGACCGGGCGGGCGATGCCGACATCGTCGTTCTGGTGATCGACGCGCAGCGGGGGCTCGATCAGACGCTGGACCCGCTGTTCAAACATCTCCCGGAGGTGCGAGGGCCCATCGTCGCTGTTCTCAACAAGATCGACCAGGTCTCGAAGCCGGATCTGCTTCGCCTCGCGACTGACATCTCGGCGATCAGACCTTTCGACCGAGTGTTCATGCTGTCGGCGCTGACCGGCGACGGTGTCGGCGACCTCAAAGCCTATCTGGCCGAGGCCGTGCCGCTAGGTCCTTGGCTGTTCCCCGAGGATCAGCTCACCGACGCCTCGCTCAGGCAGAGCGCGGCGGAGATCACCCGCGAGAAGCTCTTCCTCCGCCTGCATGACGAGCTGCCTTATACGCTGACCGTCGAGACCGCCGACTGGAAGGAGCTTGCCGACGGCTCGATCCGGATCGAGCAGACCATTTTTGTCGAGCGCGAAAGCCAGCGGAAGATCGTGCTCGGCGCCAAGGGGCAGACCATCAAGGAGATCGGCAAGGCGGCCCGCGCCGAGATCGGCGAGATGGCGGGCGTGCCGGTGCATCTGTTCCTTTTCGTCAAGGTGCGCGAGCGCTGGAGCGAGGACCCCGAGCGCTATCGCGAGATGGGACTGGACTATCCCAAGAACCGCTGAGCGCTTCGAGCCAGTTGTCGCACCCCCGGGCCAGCCGGGAACTCAGTATTGGCGCGCCCCGTTGACCACCTTGAATCATTCAACGCAAAAGGTGAGTCCCATGAAATTTTCCCTGAAGACCCTGACCGCCGCCGCCTTGCTCATGACCGCAGCCACAGCGCACGCTGCTTCGCCAAGCGGCCAAGGCAATTCGCTCATCACCTCCCCGTCCGTCGGGAGCGTCGCGCCGCTGACACCTCAGCTCAACCCCGGCGCCCTCGGCGCGCCCACTGAGTTCGGCACTCCTCCGGTGAACACGGGCGCGATCGGTTCGCTCAATCAGCAAAGCCTGGGCGTGCAGTCGAATTTCGGTGCGCTCCCTGGATCGCCTGGATCGGCCACTTACGATCCGAACGCCGCGCTGCCTTCGCTCGGCAATGTCGGCTCGGCACTCGCGCCCAATCCGACAACCTCGGCGGCCGGCTTTGGGAGTCCAAACACCAATAGCGGGACCACTCCGAGCCTGAATGGCGGCGGCTAAAGACAAAGCATCGGCGCTTGCCTTTCCAGGGCTCAGCCTTAGCTTGAGGCATGGATTGGAGCGACGAAGGCATCTTCCTGTCCGCCAAGCCGCTCGGCGAGGCGAACGCCGTGGCCGAGCTTTTCACGCTCGGCCATGGCCGCCATCTCGGGCTGGTGCGGGGAGGGCGCTCGCGCCGCGTGCGGCCGCAGCTTCAGCCGGGCAATCTGCTCAGCGTCACCTGGCGGGCGCGGCTCTCTGAGCATCTCGGCGGCTTCAATGTCGAGTTGCTGGAGGCGAACGCCGCACGCATTCTCGACGACCCGGCCGCGCTTGCCGCGATCGGCTCGCTGGCGGGATTGGCCAGACTCTTGCCTGAGCGCGACCCGCATCCCGAGCTTTATGCCGCGACGCTTGAAATCATCCACGCGTTCGACGCTCCACAAGTTTGGCCCGCGCTGTTCGTGCGCTGGGAGCTTCAACTTCTGGGCGAACTTGGCTTCGGGCTCGATCTCAGCGAATGCGCGGCGACCGGCACTGACGTCGATCTCGTTTATGTGTCGCCGCGCTCGGGCCGCGCCGTGTCGCGCGACGCGGGTCAACCTTATTGCGATAGACTGCTCAAGCTGCCGGCCTTTCTGCTCGACGCGACGGCGAACGCTAGCGATGCCGATATCCTGGCGGGACTCGCTCTGACCGGCCACTTCCTCGAGCGCGACATGATCGAGCCGCATGGCCTCTCCATGCCGCAGGCCCGCGAACGGCTGATTCAGATCCTCGCCCGATCGCCAAAGGCCGCTTAGGGGCGGTAGCGGGGCACCGACGCCTTGAGCCTGCCCCGCCAATGCGCTAAGCGCGAGTCATGGGAAAAAGAATTCCGCCGCCTGATTCGCAAGGGCCGATCGAGCCGGTGAGTTTGCGCGACGCGCTGGAGGAGCGCTACCTTGCTTACGCGCTCTCCACCATCATGCACCGCGCGCTGCCGGACGTGCGCGATGGGCTCAAACCCGTGCATCGCCGGCTGCTTTACGCCATGCAGCAGCTCAGGCTCTCCCCGCAAGGCGAGTTCAGGAAATGCGCCAAGATCGTCGGCGACACGATGGGCAATTTCCATCCGCACGGCAATCAGGCGATCTACGACGCGCTCGCGCGCCTGGCACAGGATTTCTCCGTCCGCTATCCGCTGATCGACGGGCAGGGCAATTTCGGCAATATCGACGGTGATAACCCCGCCGCCGACCGCTACACCGAGGCGCGGCTGACCGAGATTGCCGCCCAACTCCTCGACGGCATCGACGAGGACACCGTCGACTTCCGCGCCAATTATGACGGCCGCGAGCAGGAGCCGTCGGTGCTGCCCGCCAATTTCCCCAATTTGCTTGCCAATGGCTCCTCGGGCATCGCCGTCGGCATGGCGACCAATATCCCGCCGCATAATGCGGGCGAGCTGTGTGACGCGGCGCTGCATTTGATCAAGTTCCCCAACGCCACCGCCGACAAGCTGGTGGATTTCGTGCCGGGCCCCGATCTCCCTACCGGCGGCATCATCGTCGAGCCGCGCGCCGAGATCGTGCAAGCTTACAAGACCGGACGCGGCAGTTTCCGCCTGCGTGCGCGCTGGGAGCAAGAAGATACCGGCCGCGGCACCTATCAGATCGTCGTCACCGAGATTCCCTATCAAATTCCCAAGGCGCGGCTTGTCGCCCGTATCGCCGAACTGCTGTTGCAAAAGAAGTTGCCGCTGCTCGCCGACGTACGCGACGAGTTGACCGAAGAGGTGCGGATGGTGCTCGAGCCAAAGAGCCGAAGCGTCGATCCGGTCCTGCTAATGGAGCAGATGTTCAAGCTGACCGAGCTCGAAACGCGCGTTCCGCTCAACATGAACGTGCTGAGCCGCGGCCAGGTGCCGAACGTGCTCGGCTTGCGGCAGGTGTTGCGCGAATGGCTCGACCATCGCCAGGTCGTACTGGTCCGGCGCTCGACGTTCCGGCTGGCCAAGATCGATCACCGCATCGAGGTGCTCGACGGCTACCTCATCGTCTATCTCAACATCGACAAGGTCATCAAAATCATCCGCGAAAAGGATGAGCCGAAGCCTCATTTGATGAAAGCGTTCAAGCTCACCGATGTGCAGGCGGAAGCCATCCTCAATATGCGGCTGCGGTCCTTGCGCAAGCTCGAGGAGATGGAGATCGGGCGCGAGTACGACAAACTGACCAAGGAGCGCAAGGAGCTGAAAGCGCTGCTCGCTTCCAAGGACAAGCAGTGGAAGACCATCTCTGACGAGATCAAGACGCTCAAGGATCAGTTCGGCCAAAAGACCGCGCTCGGCAAGCGGCGCACCAGCTTCGCCGACGCACCCGAGGGAGTCGAGATCGAGCTTGCCGAGGCGATGATCGAGAAAGAGCCGGTCACCATCGTGCTGTCGGAAAAGGGATGGATCCGCGCCATCAAGGGGCATCAGACCGATATCGACGCTCTCGCCTTCAAGGAAGGCGACCGGTTGAAGCGCGCGGTCAAGGCGCAGACGACGGACACGCTGCTGCTGTTCGCCACCAATGGCCGGTTCTATTCGCTTGGCGCCGACAAGCTGCCGGGAGGCAGGGGCCACGGCGAGCCCTTCCGCCTGATGATCGACATCGAGGAGGCGGGGGACGCCGTCGAGCTCTTGGTGCACGAGCCTGGCCGCAAGCTGCTCGTCGCCTCGACCACCGGTCACGGCTTCATCGTGCCGGAGGATGAGGTCCTCGCCCAGACACGCAAGGGCAAGCAGGTGCTGAACGTGACGGCCGGCGCCGAGGCTACGGTCTGCGCGGCCGTCGAGGGCGACAGCGTCGCGGTGATCGGCGACAACCGCAAGCTGCTGCTGTTCCCGCTCAAGGAACTACCCGAGATGCCGCGCGGCAAGGGCGTGCGGCTGCAGCGTTACAAGGACGGCGGCCTGGCCGACGCCAAGGTGTTTAGCAAGAAGGACGGGCTGACCTATATCGACGCGGCAGGCCGGTCCTTCGCCGTCACCGAGTTGCGGGATTGGTGGGGTCAGCGCGCTCAGGCCGGACGCCTGCCGCCGAAGGGCTTCCCCAAGTCGAACAGCTTCGGCCCGCGCTTTTAGATTGGCAGAGAAAATTATCGGTCGATGACTTCGGCCCTGTGCAGCCGCGACTCTGTCGCCTGCACTTCGGTGCGCACCCAGCCCTTGGAGGTGAGGCGCTCTTGCGGCTCGAAGCGGTTCTTGTAGCGCATCTTGCGTGAACCTTCGATCCAATAGCCGAGATAGACGAAGGGATGGCCCTGCGAGCGGGCGAACTCGACATGGTCGAGGATCATGTAAGTGCCGAGGCTCCGCTGCGGCTGGGTCGGATCGTAGAAGCTGTACACCATCGACACCCCGTCGCTCAGGCGGTCGCAGAGCGACACCGCGATCAGCGGCGACTTGCCGTCGCCGTAAGGATCCGGCTTCAGCCGGTATTCGGTGACGAAGGTCTCCACCACGCTGTCCTCGACCATCAGCGAATAGTCTAGCACCGACATCTCGGCCATGCCGCCGTCGGCGTGGCGCGCGTCGATATAGGTGCGGAACAGCGAGTATTGCTCTGAGCTCGGCGCCGGCGACATGCGGTTGGCGACGAGATCGGAATTGATGCGGGCGATGCGCTTCAGTGAGCGCCGCGGCACGAACTGATCGACCAGGATGCGCACCGGCACGCAGGCCGAGCAGGCATCGCAATAGGGCATATAGGCGATGTTCTGGCTGCGCCGGAACCCGCCCTTAAGCAGGTTGTCGATCAAGAAGCGCGGTTTGTCGCGAGTGAGATGGGTGAACAGCTTCCGCTCGAGCCGGCCAGGAAGATAGGGACAGGGCTGCGGCGCCGTGATGTAGAATTCTGGAAAGTTGTTTTTGTGCTCTGTCACGTGCCACCGACCGGAAGCGAATCCGAACCGTCCCACAAGCTTAGTGGATCGAAGGCCGCGAATGCAATCGGACACAAGTGGCTCACGGCCAAGAATCCGCCGTAAATTAGAATGATTCGGGACTAGGGACGGTTCACCACCACAACGCCAGCGAGAATGTCGTGCAGGCAGCGCTTGCGCGGGTCGAAAAACGCCCAAAGCAGAATCGGGCAGAACACCACCAGCGAGAACCAAAACAACAGCGCGTGGAAGGCCGCGATCAGCGGCGAGACCTTGCCGCCGAACCACATCTTGACCTCGAGCCCCATCAACCTCTGACCGATGGTCGCCCCGTTCGGTCCGCCAATCGTGAGCGCGTTGTAGCCAAGCCCGACGGCGGGGAACACCAGGCCGAACAAGAGCCAAGCCAGCCCGAGCGTGAGAATGCCAAGCAGCGCAACGACGATAGAGGCGACCACCGTCAGAATGAGGATGATGATGGCGTCAATGACGAACGCGAGCGAGCGCTTGCCGATCACGCCGGCAAACAACCCGGGCTGCGCCACGGGATCGTAGGCGTGCGGTTGGTCGGTGAAATCTCTCCCGGTCGGTGGAAGAGTGCGTTGCTCGCTCATTTCGTCTCCCAAGGGCCAAGGGATGCAAGCCTGGCCAATCCACGAATTTACATGGTGATTGCCCCCGGGCCACACAAGAATGCCGCACCTGTTCGCCTCGCAAGGCTCCGAATTGGCCGGGGCGCATTACCGCATAGGTTGCCGAGCCCAAGCCGACAGGCTAAAAATTCACCCGCAGTTCGCGGAAGCCAGTTTGACGGGGAAGCTCCATGCGAAGACCAGTAGTGTTGCTCGGGTTAGCCACATTGTTCGCCGCTTTCCCCGCCTGGCAAAAAGCGGTCGCCGCCTGCGACGGGCCGGAAACCATCTTCGAGGACAAGTTCGCCGACGACGCCGGCGGCTGGCCGCTCAAAGAGACGATCGAGGTGAAGGATGGCCTGTTCATCTTCAAGCTCCCGCCCGACGACATGCAATCCAATCTCAACGTCACCTTCACCGTGAAGGACGCCGATATCTGTTCCGAGACGGTGTGGCCGAACGACGAGCAAGGAATGCTTGGCGCGGGGCTGCTGTTCTGGGGCCAAGACAACCGAACCTATTTCCAGTTCGGCATCCTCAACAACGGCAAGTTCTGGATCGCGCGCAAGCAGGACGGCAAATGGCTCGGCACGATCGCCGCCAATGTCGATTCGGCTGCGATCAAGCAGGAGCCCGGCGCCGCCAACGTGCTGCGCGTCAAGACCAACGGCAACAGCGTGACATTTTATATCAACGACACCAAGGTGCGCGAGCTGCGCGGCCAAGCGCCGAAGACCGATTGGCGCTTTGGCCTGTCGGGTGACAATTTCGACAAGCAGAAAGACGCGAGGGTGGTGTTCAAGGAAGTGAAGGTCACCAATTAGCCGGAGCGAAGCAGCGTCGCCGCGTCGCGCGCGAAATAAGTGAAGATGGCGTCGGCGCCGGCGCGCTTGCAGGCCATCAGGCTCTCCAGCATGACGCGATCCTTGTCGAGCCAGCCGCGCTCCGAAGCGGCCATCAGCATCGCATACTCGCCTGACACCTGATAGACGAAGGTCGGCAGCTTGAAAGCTTGCTTCACGCGCCAGACGATGTCGAGATAGGCCAGCCCCGGCTTCACCATCACCAAATCGGCGCCCTCTTCGACGTCGAGGGCGACCTCGCGCAGCGCCTCCTCGCCGTTGGCGGGATCCATCTGGTAGCTGCGCTTGTCGCCCTTCAGCATCGACGACGAGCCGACCGCATCGCGGAACGGCCCGTAGAACGCCGAGGCATATTTCGCCGCATAAGCGAGCAGCTGAGTGTCGGTGAAGCCGTTCGCCTCGAGCGCCGCCCTGATCGCGCCGATCCTGCCGTCCATCATGTCGGACGGCGCGAGGATGTCGCAGCCGGCTTCGGCCTGCACCAGTGCTTGCTCGATCAAGATTTCCACGGTCTTGTCGTTGTCGATCTCGCCCTCAATCAGGAGGCCGTCATGGCCGTGGCTGGTATAGGGATCGAGCGCCACGTCGCAGACGATGCCGACCTCCGGCACCGCTTGCTTGATGGCGCGCACCGCGCGGCAGACGAGATTGCCCGGATTGAGCGCCTCGCTCGCCCGGTCGTCGCGCAGCGCAGCATCGGTATTGGGGAACAGCGCGATCGCCGGCAGTCCAAGCTTGGCGGCCTCTTCCGCCGCTTTGACCGCGAGGTCGACCGAGAGCCGCTCGACGCCCGGCATCGCCGCGATCGGCGTATGCGCGCGCGTTCCCTCGATGAGGAAAATCGGCCAGATCAGATCGTCGGTGGTGAGCGTCGTCTCGCGCACGAGCCGCCGCGACCAGTCTGAGCGCCGGTTCCGCCGCATCCGCGTCGCCGGATAGCCCGGCCGCGTCGCGGCTTCGGCCTTGTTGGCGCGCGCGCGCTTCGCCCGCTCGGTGCGCAACGAGACTGTCTTGTCTTTAGGGGATGCCACGTCGTTTCGCCGTGCTCGCTGACCTCAGATTGGCCGCAAGCTACCACTCCAGCCGGCAAAGCTCCAACGCCTCTCGGCGGACATGGTTTGCCGTTTCGGCGGAGCTATTCGCAGAAGGCCGAGCGCTGCCTTGCCTTCATGTCCAAGTGGAAATGGTTCTTATGCGCTTCGTTGGCTTCGGGCCCGAGCACCGTGCCGAAGGTCAGGCAGGCGTCGTCATGCACCGCCTTGACGAACTGTCCTTGGAGTTCGGCCACCGACGGCGCTTGCGGCGCGGGAGGCACGTGCGGCGCGACCGCTTCGGCGGGAGGCGTCGGGGGAGGGGCTTTCACCACGGCCGTCGGCACGACGAAGGGATTGGTCTTGGCTTTCGTGCTTGTCGCGAAGGGATTGACGCCCACGGGGACCTTCGCCTGCGTCACCTCGACAACCTCGATCGCCTTGGGGCCCGCAGGCTGAGCCGGCACGGTCGATCCCGTCTCGGTCGCAGCCGGCGTGGGTGTCGGCAGGGGTGTTTTCGGTGCGCTCGCGACGCGCGGCCAGCTCGCCAGCACCGTCACTTTCTCGCCCGATGCGAACACGAACTCGGAGACGTCGAGCGCATTGGCGAGCGCGTGCTCGCTGAGCGGTGTGGTCTCGCCGCCATAGCGGTTGCGGCAAGCATAGGAGGTAGCGTTGTGTAGCTTGACGACTTGCGTGCCGAGCATGGCCCTGGCACGCGGCTGAACCGTCTTGCCGATCCAGTTGGCGACCCCGCTCGCCAGCGCACAGGTCATGGTCGCCGGAGGTTCGATCGCCACCCCGCCAATCGACTTGACGAGGATCGGCGCCGGCGCGCCGCAGACGCCCTCTTTGACCGCCGGCAGCGGCTCATACTCAAGCGTGACACCGGACAGCAGCTTCGCGCAATCGCGCTTCGCGGCCGCGACCTCGTCATCGCTCCATGCCAGCGTCGGTCGATCGCCGGGGAGTACCGGCTTCGCCGCCGGCTCTTCCGCCGTCGTCGCCGGCGTCTTGGCGCGAAATGGATTGCGGTCGGGCGTCGACGGTGCATCGCCGGTCTGTGCCTGCGCATAGACGGGAAGCGCGACAAGCAACTGCGAAACCGATCCGGGCAACCAGGTTGAGCATCGTGCGTCTATCCAATATTCGCAGTTTGGGAAGCTTGTAGTTTCGGCGATTGGGTGCTAGCTGCCCCGGGCCTTTGTGAGGACAAGCGGGCCTTTTCAAGGCAAAGCTTGCCTCCGAGGCCTTACCAAAGGCTTCATTGCACTGGATCGAGCGAGGGGCATTGGCGTGTCGGACGCGCTTGGCATCACATTCGAGGAAATCGACCGGGCCGGAGTGGTGACGCTCGACCGGCCCGCAAGGCTAAACGCCCTCAACCGCGAAATGTTCGAAGCCTTGAGCGCGCATTACCGAAAATGGGCGCCCGACCCGCAAATCTACGGCGTGGTGATGCAATCCTCGCATCCCTCGGTGTTCTCCAGCGGCGGCGACCTCAAGGTGCTGGTGGAATGGAGCGAGCAAGGTGCACTGGGCGCCATCCGCGAGTTCTATCGCGCCGCCTACACCCATGTCTGGGTGCTCGAGAAGTTCATTCGGCCGAACGTGCCGCTGATCAACGGTCTCTGTCTTGGCGGCGGCATCGGCATCAGCCTCTACGGCACGCATTGCGTGGCGGGGGAGGGCTATCGCTTAGGCATGCCGCAAGTGGGCATCGGCTTTCTCCCCGACATTGGCGGCACCTATTTCCTCCCGCGCATGCTGGGCTGGACCGGTCTGTATCTGGCCTTGACCGGGCGCATCATTGGGCCCGCCGAGGCCTATCGCCATCGTCTCGTCAGCCATTGCGTGCCGGCCGCGCATTTCGGCGTGATCAAGGATGCGCTGCGCGACAATCATCCGATCGACCGGCTGCTCGATGGTTTGCATAGGGACCCGGGCGAGGGGGAGCTGGTGGGGCATACCCCACTGATCGACCGCGCCTTCTCGCTGGATTCGGTCGAGGCGATCCTGGAGGCGCTCGATGCCGAGCAGGGCGAGGACGAAGCGTTCGCGCGCGAGACTGCGGCCGAGATTCGCAAGAAGTCGCCCACCTCGCTCAAAGTGGCCTTCGGCCAATTCAAACGCGGCAAGACCTTGAACCTGGCGAACGCGCTGAAACTCGAATTTCGGCTTGCCTGCCATTTGATCGGCAACCGAGACTATCGCGAGGGCGTTGCCGCTCGCATCGCGGGAAATGGGTGCGAGCCCGATTGGCAACCGGCAACGCTCGCCAGCGTCGATGACGAGACTATTGAGCGTCTGTTCACGACCCCTGCCGAGGACGAGCTCGAGTTCAAAGAGCTGGCTCCGGGCCTGTAACCGGCGGAATCCGCCAAGATCACCGAAACTTAATGCTAGAATTTCATGCAATCTTAAGCGTCTCGCTTAAGCGGATTTTAGGTTGCTTCGCCTACAGTCATCATCAAGTTGGGGATTAACAACAACTAACGAGGGTAGGCGATGAGTGTAGCCCTGGATCTAGGGAAGCGTGTGGCTGCTGACGAGGCGGAAGACCTCAAGGGCCGTTATCTTGTTTCATTGAAGCTCGTCGAGCGGCTGCATCGATTGCTGCTCGATGTCATCAAGGACGAATTCGAGCGCTTGGGCCGTGCCGACGTCAACAGCGTGCAGGCTCTGCTGCTCTACAATATCGGTGACGCCGAGCTGACGGCCGGCGAGCTCACCAGCCGCGGCTACTATCTCGGCTCCAACGTCTCCTACAATTTGAAGAAGCTGGTCGATGCCGGTTACATCAACCACCAGCGCTCGACCACCGACCGCCGGTCGGTGCGGGTGCGCCTCACCGAAAAAGGGCAGGAGGTGTGCCGGGTGGTGAACGACCTTTATCACCGCCAGCTCAAATCCCTGCAGCAGGTCGGCGGCCTTGCTCCGAACGATCTCGAAACGCTCAATAAGGCGTTGATCCGGCTCGAGCGCTTCTGGACCGACCAGATCCGCTACCAGCTCTAATCGACCGCGACGTCTCTCGCCTACGCGCCCCGGTGAAGCGATCCTTCCCGGGGCGCTTTGCATTGGCCGAAGGCCATGCCGGCGAAAGCCTAAATTCGCCCGATTCAGCCGCTAACCCTTGAAGCTTGGCGCCACCGGCAACATGTAACGCGCAGGGCCCAACCAGGCTCTTCGAGGGACATTTTTCTGTGTTGCTGTCGGCGTAACGTATCGCTCAACTCCAGAGTCCAATCTGTGAACGCGTTCAGGCTCGCCCGATGACGCGGCAAAGGTCTGGAATCATTGGCACTAGAGTGATTAGGGCAAAGCGCCTATAGTTGAGTTAGGGACAGACGCCGCAACGGACGGGGAGCGGCCAATGCTGAATTTGCAGAAACGACTGAGAAGCGGGGGCGTGCTCGCCGCCGCTGGTTTGGCCGCGGCGCTTGTCATCGGCACCATCGAGCCATCCAACGCCGGGCTCTTCTCTTGGATGAAGGGCGGCCAGGGCAATCCGGGCGGCGGCGATCAAGGCGGCTCCTACAACGATAATTCGGGCGGTTCCGGCGGAGGCCTGTTCGGCGGCAATGGCGGCCTGTTCGGCGGTGGCCAGCGCCAGCCGCAGCAGCCCGGCTCACGCGCCTTCCATGGCGATGAGCTTCCCCCCGAGGAAGGCAATGCCGCGACGCAAGCCTGGATCACCAATCCGGCGCTCGGCACGCCGACGCTGTCGAGTGGCAACATTGCCGCGACCAAGGCCGCGATCCAGCACTACCAGGGCATCGTCGCCCAAGGCGGCTGGCCCATGGTGCCTTCGACGGTGATGAAGCCCGGCTCGAACGGACAGGCCATCGCCACCTTGCAACGGCGACTGGAGGTTTCCGGCGACCTCGTCGGTCGCAGCGTGCAAGGGGAATACGATGCCGCCGTCGTCGCGGCGGTGAAGAAGTTTCAGACGCGGCACGGCCTGCCGCCAACTGGCGTGGTCGACAACCGCGCCACCATCGATGCGCTGAACGTACCGGCGGTTGTCCGGCTTGCACAATTGCAGTCCAGCCTGAAGAGGTTGCAGAGCTTGGCGGCGGCGACACCTTCTCGTTACGTCGTCGTCAACATTCCGGCGGCGCAGGTGGAAGCGGTTGACTCCGGGCAAGTCGCCCAGCGTCATGCCGCCGTGGTGGGCAAGCCTGAGCGTCCGTCTCCCGAACTCTCCAGCAAGATTCAGGAGATCAATTTCAACCCCTATTGGTATGTGCCGAAGAGCATCATCTACAAAGACCTGGTGCCGAAAGCCCGCGAGTTCACGCGGCGTGGTCAGGATTTCCTCGCCGCCTATCATATGCAGGCCTTCGACACGGCCGGAAATCCCATCGATGGCCGTCAGATCAATTGGAACGGCACCGAGGTCTACAATTATCAGTTCCGCCAGCTTCCCTGGACGGAGAATTCGCTTGGCTACATCAAGATCAATTTCCCGAACAAGGATGCTGTTTATATGCACGATACGCCGCTCAAGAGCCTGTTCGGCCGGGCGGAGCGCTTCGATAGCTCCGGATGCGTGCGCGTGCATAGCGTCGACACGCTCGCCGCGTGGATCCTGCGCGATACGCCCGGCTGGGACATCAATCGGATTCAGTCGATGAAACAGACGGGCGAGCAGGTCGACGTCAAGCTCAGCAAGCCTATTCCGGTCTATTTCGCCTATATCAGCGCCTGGGGTTTGCCTGACGGCAGCGTGCAGTTCCGGCCCGACATCTACAATCAGGACGGCGGCTCGACCACGGCTTCGGCTTACTGATTTCGCACCTTTGCAAACCAAAGGGCCATCCGGCGCGAGCTGGATGGCCCTTTGGTTTGACTGGCAGGCCACTGCGCTACGCGACCAGCTTCACGGGGATTTTGAGATAGCGCACGCCGTTGGCGTCGGCAGGGGGCAGCTTGCCCGCGCGCATATTCACTTGGATCGACGGCATCAACAGATGCGGCGCCGCGAGGTTCGCGTCGCGCGCTTCACGCATGGCGACGAAATCGTCTTCACTGACGCCATCCCTGACCTGCGTATTGCCGACGCGCTCGGCGGCCACCGTCGTCTCCCAGGCGTAGTGGTCGCGGCCCGGGGCCTTGTAGTCGTGGCACATGAAGAGCCGGGTCTTAGAAGGGAGTTCGAGCAATCGGCGAATTGAGCGATAGAGCTTGCGCGCATCGCCACCGGGGAAATCGGCTCGCGCCGTTCCGTAATCCGGCATGAACAACGTGTCGCCGACAAACACGGCGTTGCCAATGCGATAGGCGACATCGGCCGGCGTATGCCCGGGCACGTGCAAGACCTCGACCTCGAGGCTGCCGATGCGAAACCGCTCGCCGTCGGCGAACAGGCGGTCGAATTCGCTGCCGTCGCCCTTCACGTCCGTGGCGTTGAAGACCGGCCGAAAAATCTTCTGCACATCACGGATATGCTCGCCGATGCCGACCTTGGCGCCGGTTCGGAGCTTGATATAGGGCGCGCCGGAAAGGTGATCGGCATGCGCGTGCGTTTCCAGCACCCAATCGATCGACAGACCTTCGTCGGCGGCGGCATCGAGGATGATGTCCGCCGATGCGGTTGCCGCCTTGCCGCTCGCGTGGTCGTAGTCGAGCACCGGATCGACGACCGCGGCGCGCTTGGTCTCAAGGTCGGCGACGAGATAGCTGATGGTGTTGGTGGGTTCGTCGAAGAACGCCCGGACAAAGGGTGTCGTCTGGCTCATGGGATTCTCCTTCTGCAATCTCCTGAACTCTTCTCATTGACATATATATTAGCACTCTCTAAATTAGCAAGTGCTGATATACAAAGGAGCCTGCCGATGCCGCGAGCGCCCACCAATCTCGCCACCTTTGCCGCCAACGCCGCTGTCGTCGCCGACGTTCTGCGCGCGCTCGCCAATGAGCGCCGTCTGATGCTGCTCTGCAAGATGGCGGAATGGGGCGAGGCCAGCGTTGGCTCCTTGGCCGAGGCGGTGGGGCTGTCCCAGTCCGCCACGTCCCAACACCTCGGCAAGATGCGCGAAGAGGGGATCGTCGACTTCCGCCGCGAGGGGCAAACCCTCTGGTATCGCATCGCCGAGCCGCGCACCGAGCTTCTGCTCGGTTATCTCCAGCAACTGTATTGCCGCGAAACATGAGCGAGGCGCTTTCCATGCAAACCACCCCTAGCCTTCCGGTCATCTCACCCGCCGAAGCCAAGCGCCTCTTGGCGCAAGGCGCGGTGCTGATCGATATTCGCGAGCCGGCCGAGCACGCACGCGAGCGTATCGCCCAGGCGCGCAACGTACCGGTGAACGTGCTGGGCTCGAGCCATGACCTGAGCGGCCCGCTCATCTTCCATTGCCGCACCGGCAAGCGCACCAGCGACAATGCGCACCGGCTTAGGGCTGCAGCGGGAGGCGAAGCCTATTTGCTTGCCGGCGGCATCGACGCCTGGAGAGACGCCGGTCTTCCGGTCATCGTCGACACCAGCCAGCCGATCGAGATTTGCCGACAGGTGATGATCGCCGCCGGCAGTTTGGTTCTGCTCGGCGTGCTCCTCGGTTCACTCGTCCGGCCGGAGTTCTACGCCTTGCCCGGCTTGATCGGTGGCGGCCTTGTCTTTGCTGGCGTCTCGGGATGGTGCGGGCTTGCCAAGCTCCTCGGCCTGATGCCGTGGAATCGCGTCCCACGCGGGGCTTAGGGCCATGACGCTCGGAGTTTTGCCGGTCACGCTTCTGCTCGCCTCAGGCGCACTTATCGGCCTGCTACTCGGGCTGATCGGCGGCGGCGGCTCGATCCTTGCCGTGCCGCTCCTGGTGTACCTCGTGGGCGTGCCTTCGGCGCATGTCGCGGTGGGAACCTCCGCGGTCGCGGTGGCGGCCAACGCCGCCTCGGGCCTCGCCACCCATGCGCGGCTCGGCACGGTGAAATGGCCCTGCGCTCTCGTGTTTTCCGCCGCGGGAATCGCCGGCGCATTTCTCGGTGCCAGTCTCGGCAAGCAACTCGATGGCTCCCACCTGCTTGCCCTGTTTGGTTTGCTCATGATCGGCGTCGGCCTCTATATGTTCAGGCTGCGCCCCAAGCCCGCGGGCCATGACGTTCGCCTCACCCCTGAGACTGCCGCTCATCTGCTACCGCGGCTGTTGCTGTTCGGCTTCGGCGTTGGGCTGCTGTCGGGATTTTTCGGCATCGGCGGTGGCTTCCTCATCGTCCCCGGTCTGGTGCTGGCGACCGGCATGGCCTTACAGAATGCGATCGGAACCTCGTTGTTTGCCGTTACCGCCTTCGGCGCAGCCACCGCTCTGAGCTATTCCGCCTCGGGCATGGTCGATTGGCGCCTCGCTCTCCTCATCATCGCCGGCGGCGTGATCGGCACGCTGATCGGAACCCAAGCCAATATGCGGCTCGCGCTGCATCGCCGCGCGCTTTCCATGACATTTGCAGGCGTTGTCATCGCCGTCGGCCTCTACGTCGCCATCAGAGGTCTCGGCGGCTTGTAGCCCTGATCGCGGCCAATTCACCAACCGGCCGCCCACGCCTTGGGTGTTGCTAGCGCGCGCCCGCGACATGTGGTAGAGCCAGCCAAATACCCAGGGAAACGCCGCCTTGAAGCAAAGCGAGCGGCCAAGTTTCCTTGGCCGGTTGGGGCGGATGTAAGCTCGAGGAGCAGTTAGCCATGACGGCAAGTGATGCAAGACGCGCCGAGGCGCGCGGAAGCGCTTTCTTCACTAGGCATCTGAAAGAGGCGGACCCCGAGGTCTTCAGTGCGGTCCAGCACGAGGCCGATCGCCAGCAGAACGAGATCGAGCTTATCGCGTCGGAGAACATCGTCTCCCAGGCCGTGCTCGACGCCGCCGGCACGCTGCTCACCAACAAATATGCCGAAGGCTATCCGGGCCGGCGCTATTACGGCGGCTGCCAATATGTCGACGTCGTCGAACAACTCGCCATCGACCGCGCCAAGCGCCTGTTCAATTGCGCCTTCGCCAATGTGCAGCCGCATTCGGGCAGCCAAGCGAACCAGTCCGTCATGCTGGCGCTGTTGAAGCCCGGCGATACCATTCTTGGGCTCGGCCTCGCTTCCGGCGGCCATCTCACCCACGGCGCGCCGCCCAATCTCTCGGGCAAATGGTTCAACGCCGTGCAATACGGCGTGCGCCCCGACGATCACCGCATCGATTACGACGAGGTCGAGCGGCTCGCCAAGGAGCACAAGCCGGCCATGATCATCACCGGCGGCTCGGCCTATCCGCGCGTCATCGACTTCGCGCGCTTCCGCCAGATCGCCGATAGCGTCGGCGCCTATCTCCTGGTCGACATGGCGCATTTCGCGGGCCTGGTCGCCGCGGGACTACATCCAAGCCCGCTGCCGCACGCCCATATCGTCACCACCACGACGCATAAGACGCTGCGCGGCCCGCGCGCTGGGCTCGTGCTCTCCAATGACGAGGAGATCGGCAAGAAGATCAACTCCGCCGTATTCCCTGGCCTCCAGGGCGGTCCTCTGATGCACATCATCGCCGCCAAGGCCGTCGCCTTCGGCGAGGCGCTGCGGCCCGATTACAAGCTCTACATCAAGGCCGTGATCGACAATGCCAAGGCGCTTGGCGAGACGCTGGTCAAGGGCGGCTTGGCGCTCGTCTCGGGCGGCACCGACACCCATGTGATGCTGGTCGACCTCCGGCCCAAGAAGCTCACCGGCAAGGCCGCCGAGATCGCGCTTGGCCGCGCCAACATCACCTGCAACAAGAACGGCATTCCCTTCGATCCGGAGAAGCCAGCGATCACCTCCGGCATTCGCCTCGGCTCACCGGCGGGGACCACGCGCGGCTTCGGCATCGCGGAGTTCCAGCAGATCGGCGGCATGATCACAGAGGTCCTCGATGGGCTCGTGGCCAACGGCGATGAGGGCAATGGCAAGGTCGAGGCGTCGGTGAAGAAGCGCGCCATTGAGCTTTGCGAGCGCTATCCCATCTACCGGTAAGGTCTAAGCGTGAAGGTGAGAAAGGGGAGGGCGCTCGCTGATGCGATGCCCCTATTGCGGCAGCACCAACACGCAAGTGAAGGACTCGCGTCCTAGCGAGGACCACACCACGATCAGGCGCCGCCGCGTCTGTGCCGATTGCGGCGGCCGCTTCACCACCTTCGAGCGCGTGCAGCTGCGCGAGCTGACGGTCGTCAAGCGGAGCGGGCGCAGGATGCCGTTCGACCGCGACAAGCTGATGCGCTCGGTGCAGATCGCGCTCAGGAAGCGCCCGGTCGATCCGGAGCGGATCGAGCGCATGGTCAGCGGTATCGTGCGGCGGCTCGAGAATATGGGCGAGAACGACATCAAGTCCGAGACCATCGGCAAGCTGGTGATGGAGGCGTTGAAGGCGCTCGACGACGTCGCCTATGTGCGCTTCGCCTCGGTGTACAAGAATTTCCGCGAGGCCAAGGATTTCTCGGCGCTGCTCGGCGAGCTTGCCGCGACCGAGGACGACGATGAAGCGGCGGGAGAGGCTCCGGCCTCTGCCGATGACTGAGCGTGCACCCTACATCACAGCGATGAACCCGACCGACGACGTCCACATGGCGCAGGCGCTTCAGCTCGCCCGGCGCGGCCTTGGGCTGACCTGGCCGAACCCCGCCGTCGGCTCGCTGGTCGTCACGCAATCTGGCGAGATCTTGGGGAGGGGCTCCACGGCGCCCGGCGGCCGGCCGCATGCCGAGGCCATCGCACTCGAGCGCGCTGGAGCGAGGGCAAGAGGTGCGACCATCTACGTCACGCTCGAGCCATGCGCCCATGCAGGCGGACGCGGGCCCGCTTGCGCTGATGCGATTGTCGCGGCAGGGCCAGCGCGCGCTGTGATCGCGCTCGCCGATCCGGACCCACGCACGGCTGGCGCCGGGATCGAGCGGCTGATCTCGGCCGGCATCGAGGTCGAGCAGGGCGTGCTTGCCGAGGAGGCGGCCGCCATCGCGCTCGGTCACATCCTGCGCGTTACCGAAGGCCGCCCCGCCGTCACGCTGAAACTCGCGGTCGGCGCCGATGGCCGGCTGCCGAGGGGACAAAGCGGCGCGCCGGTCTGGATCACCGGGCCCGACGCCCGCGCGCATGGGCATCTGCTTCGGGCCCGCAACGACGCGATCCTGGTAGGGCGCGGCACTGTGTTGGCGGACAATCCGAGCCTCACCTGCCGCCTTCCCGGCATGACTTGCCGCTCACCCGTTCGCGTCGTGCTCGATCGGCGCTTGCGCACGCCGCCGCAAGCGCGGTTGTTCGACGATCTGATGGTGCCGGTCTGGCTGATCTGCGCGGCGGACGAGGAGCACCCCAACACCGACGCGCTACAGGACCGCGGCGCCGAGATCGTCGGGGTCCCGGTCGAGGCGGATGGTATGCTCGACGTGCGCGACGCGCTGGAGACCCTCGCGGATCGCGGCATCACCCGCGTTTTGGTCGAAGGCGGCCCGCGGGTCGCACGCGCCTTCCTCGATGCCGATCTCATCGACGAGGTTGTGATCTATCAGGGGCCGAAACCCGCCGGTCCCGATGGTCTCCTGCCCTTCGTCAGCGAAGGGCTTGATCCCGTGACCACGAGCGGGCATTTCATGCAGCTTGAAGCACGCTCGTTCGGGCCCGACCGGATGACGTGGTGGCGGCGAGTGCGTCGATGTTCACTGGCATTGTCAGCGGCGTAGGAACGCTGCTTGAGCGGAAGCGGTCGGCTTTTCTGATCGCTTGCCCCTACAAGCGGCGAAGCCTGGAAGAAGGCGCCTCGATCGCGTGCGACGGCTGCTGTCTGACCATCGTCGGGACCGACAAGACCAAGCACAAGGGCAGCGTCTTCGCCGTGGAGGCCTCGAACGAGACCTTGGCGCGCACCACACTCGACACCTGGCAGGAGGGGCGCCGGATCAATCTCGAGCGGGCGTTAGCCTTCGGCGATGAGCTTGGTGGCCACCTCGTGACCGGTCACGTCGATGGGCGGGCCAAGATCATCGCGCGCGAGCCGGACGGCGACAGCGCCAAGTTCCTGATCGAAAGCCCGCGCGCGCTCGCTCCGTTCATCGCCGAGAAGGGGTCGGTGGCGCTTGACGGCATCTCGCTTACCGTTAACGGCGTCGACGACACGCGCTTCGGCGTGAACATCATTCCTTACACTCTTGCGCATACGACATGGGGAGACCTTCGCCCCGGCGATCTGGTAAACCTTGAAGTCGACCTGCTGGCGCGCTACGTCGCGCGCTTGAGAGAGCAAGAAGGCGCGGCGCGTGAACCTCGTTAGCAAAGCCCGGCACCATCAGTTCCTCTCCTCCATCGAGGAGGTGGTCGAAGATGCGCGCAACGGCCGCATGTTCATTCTGGTCGATGCCGAGGAACGCGAGAACGAGGGCGATCTGGTCATTCCGGCGCAGATGGCGACCCCCGACGCGATCAATTTCATGGCCAAGCACGGCCGCGGGCTGATCTGCCTCGCGATGACCCCGGAGCGCGCCAAGCAGCTGCATCTCGAATTGATGTCGCGCTCCAACCGCGCGCGTCATACGACCGCGTTCACGGTGTCGATCGAGGCGCGGGAAGGGGTCTCGACCGGCATCTCGGCCCATGATCGCGCGCATACCATCTCCGTCGCCATCGATCCGACCAAGGATTACCGCGACGTCATGACCCCGGGACACGTCTTCCCGCTGGTCGCCAAGGATGGCGGAGTGCTGATCCGCGCCGGCCACACCGAGGCGGCCGTGGATCTCGCCCGCCTCGCCGGGCTCTATCCGGCCGGCGTGATCTGCGAGATCATGAATGACGATGGCACCATGGCTCGGCTGCCCGACCTGATCGCCTTCGCACAACGCCATGGACTGAAGATCGGCACCATCGCCGACCTGATCGCCTACCGGTTGCGTTACGACCACCTCGTCAAAGTGGTCGCCGAGAGCAAGGTCGAGAGCGCCTTTGGCGGCGAGTTCGACCTCAAGGTCTATGCCACCACTGTCGACCCCGCCGAACACGCGGCGCTGGTGAAGGGCGATGTCGCCTCTGGCGCTCCGGTGCTGGTGCGCGTGCATGCCCTCAACACCATCGATGACGTGCTCTCGACCGGCGCGCATCGCGAGACGCTCATTCACAAGGCCATGGAGATCATCGGCCGCGAGGGGCGTGGCGTGATTGTGCTGATCCGGGAATCGCGCCCCGACGCGATCTCGGCGCGGCTCAAGCAGGAGCCGGGTGGCCAAGGCCAGCAGCGACTTATCGAATATGGCATCGGCGCCCAAATCCTGCTCGACCTCGGCGTGCGCGAGATGGTGCTGCTCTCGAACTCTCCCGCGCGCAAAATCGTCGGTCTCGAGGGCTATGGGCTCAAAGTGGCCGGCCACCGGAGCCTGGAGTAGTAGCAAATGGCTCGCAAAGGTCCCCGCTCAGTCCTCATCATCGAAGCGCGCTTCTATGAGGACATCGCCGACGAGCTCGCGCGCGGCGCGATCGACGAACTGCAGTCGCATGGCGTGGCCTATGAGCGGCTTGCCGTCCCAGGCTCGCTCGAGATCGCCTTGGCGCTGAGCCTCGCGCTCGCCAACGGTTTCGTCGGCCGCGCCGGGCGGCACCGCGGCTGCATCGCGCTCGGCTGCGTGATTCGCGGCGAGACCACGCATTACGACATCGTGGCGCGCGAATCCGCGGCAGGCCTGCATCAGCTCGCCGTGCAGCACGCGGTTCCCATCGGCTTCGGCATTATCACTTGCGAAAACCGCGAGCAGGCCTGGGAACGGGCGAGCGTCGACGGACGCAATAAAGGCGGCGACGCGGCGCGGGCTTGCCTCACCCTGATGCAGCTCGAGCAGCATTTTTCCTCGGCGAGCCGGCGCTAGCCGCCATGAGCAAAAAAGCCGAGACGCGACCCCGCGCTTCATCGCGAAGCGCCGCAAGGCTCGCCGCGGTGCAAGCGCTGTATCAGATGGACATGACCGGCATCGACCTCAACGAGGTGATCGCCGAGTTCGAGACGCATCGGCTCGGCCAGGAGATCGAGGGCTGCCAATATGCCGACGCCGAAGCGGCCTTCTTCCGCGACCTGGTCAATGGCGTGGTCCGCGAGCAGCTCACGATCGATCCGCTGATCGACAAGCAGCTTGCCGAGGGCTGGCGGCTCACCCGCGTCGATTCCATCCTGCGCGCCATCCTGCGTGCCGGCGCCTATGAGATCTTACAGCGGAGCGACGTCCCCGCGCGCGTCACCATCTCGGAGTTTGTCGACATCGCGCACGCCTTCTTCGCCGAGGACGAGCCCAAGGTCGTCAACGGCATCCTCGACGGAATTGCGCGGAAAGCCCGGCCGAAGGAATTCGCCGCCGAAGGGACGCGCGATGGCTAAGGGCGCCGGTCACGTCGAGGGGGGACACCTTGGCGAGTTCGAGCTGATCGCCCGCTATTTCGCCCCACTCGCCAACGACGCCGCCGCGCTTGCCTTGCGCGACGATGCCGCCGTGCTCAGGCCAGCCGAGAGCCGAGAGATCGTCATCTCATGCGACACTGTCGTTGCCGGCGTGCATTTCCTGCCCGACGACCCGCCGGAGACCATCGCGCACAAGGCGCTTGCGGTGAATCTGTCGGACCTCGCGGCCAAGGGGGCCAAGCCCTACGTCTACCTCCTCGCCCTGACGCTCCCCGCCGAGCCGGTTCCCGCCTGGCTCGAGGCCTTCGCTTCGGGCTTGCGCAGGCTCCAGGAGCAAGCCGGCATCTGCCTGGTCGGCGGCGATACCACTCACACGCCGGGCCCCTTGACCATCACCATCACTGTGCTCGGGCTGGTGCCACAAGGTCATGCCGTGCTCAGGCACGGCGCCAAGCCCGGTGACCGGCTCTATGTCAGCGGCAGCATCGGCGACGCCTGTCTCGGCCTTCGCCTGCTACAACAGCCCGCGCTGGCCGCGACGTGGGATTTGTCGGAGCAGGACAAGGCTTTTCTCATTGGCCGCTACCGCCGCCCCGAACCCCGCAGCACTCTCGCTCTCCTCGTGCGCAACTTCGCGCAAGGCGCTATCGACGTGTCGGACGGACTGATCGCCGACGTGGAAAAGCTCGCGCAGGTGTCCCATGTCGGCGCCGTGATCGAGACCGCGCGCGTGCCGTTCTCGCCGGCGGCACAGAAGGCGCTGAAGCGCGAGCCAATGCTCCTGACAACGCTGCTCACCGCGGGCGACGATTACGAGATCGTGGCGGCCGTGCCTGAGGCAAGCGCCGCAGGCTTTGAGGCCGAGGCAACTGCGAAAGGCGCGACTCTCACCATGATCGGCCGAGTCGATGGGGACGCCGGCGCGGTGAGGGTGGTTGGTCCAGACGGCAACTTGCTCACCCTGGAGCACCGTGGATACGCCCATTTCTAGAGCCGGATCAGCAACTTAAGGAAAAATGCCTGAAACATGGACGCTCTGTTGCGTCCGCCCTGTAACTTTGGCATTTTCCGCTCGCATCTTTCCTCGGGGGCTTCAGGCCGGGGGGGCATCGTTTTCGTGCCCCGCTCTGGCGGCCTTATGTTTCCGCCCATCCCAATCGAATGCTTGAGAGGCAGCCGACATGACTTGGGTTCTTTATGTGATCATCGCTTGCGGAGCGCTCTCGATCGCCTATGGCGTCTACACGACGCGAGCCGTTCTCGCCTCCGACCCCGGCACGCCGCGTATGCAGGAGATCGCCGCCGCCATTCAGGAAGGCGCGCAGGCCTACCTCGCCCGCCAATACACCACCATCGGCATTGTCGGCATCGTCATCTTCCTGATCCTTGCCTATCTGCTCGGCATTCCCCAGGCGATCGGCTTCGCCATCGGCGCGGTGCTTTCGGGGGTGGCCGGCTATATCGGCATGAACGTCTCGGTCCGCGCCAATGTCAGGACCGCGCAAGCCGCGACCAAGAGCCTGGCCGAGGGCCTAAGCCTCGCCTTCCGCGCGGGCGCCATTACCGGTCTGCTCGTCGCCGGTCTCGCTTTGCTCGGCGTCTCGGTCTATTTCCTCGTTCTCACGCAGTTCGTCGGTTATAGCCCCGCGTCGCGCGACGTGATCGACGCGCTGGTCTCGCTCGGGTTCGGCGCTTCGCTGATCTCCATCTTCGCCCGTCTCGGCGGCGGGATCTTCACCAAGGGCGCTGACGTCGGCGGCGATCTCGTCGGCAAGGTCGAAGCCGGTATCCCCGAGGACGACCCGCGCAACCCCGCCACCATCGCCGACAATGTGGGCGATAATGTTGGCGACTGCGCCGGCATGGCGGCGGATCTGTTCGAGACTTACGTGGTGACCGTAGTGGCCACCATGGTGCTCGCCTCGATCTATTTTGCCGGCGGCGACCGCGTCATGCAGATGATGCTCTACCCGCTCACCATCGGCGCCATCTGTGTCATCACCTCGATCATCGGCACCTATTTCGTGCGGCTCGGCAAGAGCCAGTCGATCATGGGTGCGCTCTACAAAGGCGTTCTGGCGACTGGCGTCTTGTCGCTCATCCTGCTTTGGCCGTTGACCGCATGGATGGTGGGCATGGACACCGCGATGAAGGTGGGCGACGTCAGCTTCACCGGCCAATCGCTGTTCTATTGCGGCGCCGTGGGCCTCATCGTCACCGCGTTGATCGTGGTGATTACCGAATATTACACCGGCACGAATTTTCGCCCCGTGCAGTCGATCGCCAAGGCCTCTGTCACCGGCCATGGCACCAACGTGATCCAGGGTCTGGCGATCTCGCTCGAATCGACGGCGCTTCCCGCGATTATCATCATGGGGGCCATCATCGTGGCCTATGGGCTTGCCGGCCTGTTCGGCATCGCCATCGCCGTCACCACCATGCTGGCGCTGGCCGGCATGATCGTGGCGCTCGATGCATTCGGTCCAGTCACCGACAATGCCGGCGGCATCGCCGAGATGGCGGGGCTGCCAAAGGATATTCGCAAGACGACCGACGCGCTCGACGCGGTGGGCAACACCACCAAAGCCGTGACCAAGGGCTATGCCATCGGCTCGGCAGGGCTCGGCGCGCTGGTGCTGTTCGCGGCCTATACCGAGGACCTGAAATTCTTCTCGGCCAACGCCGACAAGTTTCCTTATTTCAGTGGTGTCGACCCCACCTTCTCGCTGTCAAATCCATACGTGGTGGTCGGCCTCTTCCTGGGTGGATTGCTGCCTTATCTTTTTGGCGGCATCGCCATGACGGCGGTGGGCCGGGCAGCCTCGTCGATCGTCGAGGAGGTGCGCCGGCAATTCAAGGAGAAGCCCGGCATCATGAAGGGCACCGAGCGCCCCGACTATAAGCGCGCGGTCGATCTCCTGACCCGCGCGGCGATCAAGGAGATGATCATCCCGTCGCTGCTGCCGGTGCTGTCGCCGGTCGCCTTCTATTTCATCATCGATTGGATCGCCGGCAAGAGCGCGGCCTTCTCGGCGCTCGGCGCCATGCTGCTCGGCGTCATCGTTACCGGCCTGTTCGTCGCCATCTCCATGACGGCGGGGGGTGGCGCCTGGGACAATGCCAAGAAATATATCGAGGACGGCCATTACGGCGGCAAAGGCTCCGACGCGCACAAGGCGGCGGTGACCGGCGATACTGTCGGCGATCCTTACAAGGATACGGCGGGGCCGGCGGTCAATCCGATGATCAAGATCACCAATATCGTCGCGCTGCTCTTGCTCGCGGTGCTCGCCCACCAATAGGAGCGACAGGTCAGGCGATCAAATGCCGGGGATGCCGCTACCAACCTGCGGCCGGTCGCCACCCGCACCCTTGAGCCCGCCGCGATTGGCCAGATTGCCGAAGATTTGCTCGACCACGCTGAGATCCTTGCCGCGGGCTGGCGTCTCGCCCTTGTAGTAGTTGACGACGATGCCGTCCTTCAGGCCGTAATGAGCGACCTGCTGGACGGCTTGGCCTCGGTCGAAATAGACCGCGACCACCTGCCGGTCGATCTCTTTCGGCTTGAGGAAGGCCACCGTCTTGGTCGTGGTCGAGATGTAATAGTAGGCATCGCCGCCGATCGTGCTCGTCGTGTCGGGCGAGCCGAGCACGGTCGCCACCTGCTCCTTGGTCATGCCGGGCTGAACTTGGTTGAGGTCGACATCGATGAACACATGCCCGTGCCGGTCGACCTGGCCGCCGCAGCCTGAAAGCAGCGCGGTGCCAAGCATCAGCGCGGTAAGTGACGCCCGTGCGACAATGACCGGCTTGAGCGTGCGCAAAATCGGATGTTCCCTCGAAAATCCCCGTAACCACAACCGCGAAACCCTGCGTCTGACCGGGTCGAAACTGGCAAGAGGCTAGACCAAATAGGCCGTCCTTTGAACCCTTTCCCTTACCTCGGCGCCGGGCGCCGCGACGAAACGACCGCAGCCAAACTCTATGGCTCGATTGTGGCGCAGACGCGGCTTCCGGTTTTTTATCAAAGCGTTGGCGTGCCGGATACGCTGCAAGGGCGTTTCGTCGTGCTGTCGCTCCAACTATTTGCCGTGTTGCACCGGCTCAAGGCCGAGGGCCGAGCGGCCGATGGCCTGGCGCAAGACCTCATCGACCTTTTCGGTGCAGACATGGAGACGGTGCTGCGGGAGATCGGAGTCGGCGATCTCAGCATCCCGAAAAAGGTGAGGGCGTTGGCCGCCTCGAGTGGGGCACTGTTGCAGGCCTATGCGGAGGCCCTGGCCGACGGCGAGGGGGCCACTGCCGCCGTGATCGCCGAGGCCTTACCGCTGGAAGAGGGGGCCTCCGGAGCTGTCACTGGGCGCCTGGCGCACTATCTAAGGGAGACCTTGAGCCTGTTGGACACGCAAGACTTTGCGGCACTGTGCGCAGGCGAGGTGAGATTTCCGGGAACGATCCCCGGAGCAGGACTGGGAGACGATCTGGCATGACGAGCGAGACTGCACCCGCACCCCTATCGCGCATCCTCAAGGTCGACGCGATCGACGATGGCGCGAGCGGGGAGATTGTCGCCACGGAACCCGAGTTGGCCACCATCGCCGGCCTGCTCGATCTGGTGCGGCTGGAAGGACTGACCTTGGATTATCGCTTCATGCATGGCGGCGGCGGCCGCTTGCGCCTGGCGGGTCGCCTTAAGGCCGACGTGACGCAAACCTGCGTCGTCTCGCTCGACCCCATCGATGCGCGGATCGATATGCCGCTCGAGCTCGAGTTTTGGCCCGAGGCGTTGCTGGCGACCGCCGAGACGAACGCCGAAGTCCCCGGCAGCGTGATCATACTGGAGAGCCCGGAGCCAATCGTCGACGGGCGCATCGATCTCGGGGCGGTAGCCTACGAGACCCTGGCCACGGCGCTCGATCCTTATCCCAAGCGAGAGGGGATAAGCTTCGATTGGTCGCAAAACGAGGCCAATCAGGCCCAGGACGCCCAGAGCGGGCCGTTTGCGGCCCTTGCGGCGCTGAAGCGAGGCGAGGGGCAGGCCTAGCCGGCAAAATCCGGTTGTCACTGGCGGCCTTTTTCAGTCTATTCGGTTTTCATTTCCGGGGGTTGCCGCGGCTGGGCCGCGGCAGGGGTAAAGTCTTTCCTGATCGGCACAAAATATGGGTTCTCCAGTCACCATAGCGCTCGACGCCATGGGCGGAGACCACGGGCCAAGCGTGGTCATTCCGGCTGCCGCGATCGCGTTGGTTCGCCATCCCGAGATGCGCTTCCTGCTGGTCGGCGACAGGGCCAGTATCGAGCCTGAGTTGAGCGCCCATCCGGCGCTCGCCGCCAAGGCTGAACTACTCCATACCGATGTGGCGATCGCCATGGACGCGAAGCCGAGCCAGGCGCTGCGCAAAGGGCGCTATCACTCGAGCATGTGGCTCGCGCTGGAGGCGGTGAAGGACGGGCGCGCCGACGCGGCCGTGTCCGCCGGCAATACCGGCGCGCTGATGGTGATGGCCAAGTTCTGCCTGAAGACGCTCGAAGGCGTCGACCGCCCGGCCATCGCCGCCATCTGGCCGACCATCGAGAGCGAATGCATCGTGCTCGACGTCGGCGCCAATGTCGGGGCCGATTCCCGCCAGCTTGTCGAGTTTGCGCTGATGGGCGCGGGCATGGCGCGCGCTTTGTTCGGCGTCGATAAACCTTCCGTCGGCCTCCTCAATATTGGCGTCGAGGAGGTGAAAGGCGTCGAGGAGATCAGGAAGGCGGCCGCGGTCTTGAAAGAGTTGCCGCTCCCCATCCGCTATCATGGCTTCGTCGAAGGCGACGACGTGGGCAAAGGCGTGGTCGATGTCGTCGTCACCGACGGCTTCACCGGCAACATCGCCTTGAAGACCGCGGAAGGAACCGCTAAGCAGATCGGCGAATATTTGCGCGCCGCGATGGGGCGGTCGTGGCTCGCTCGCCTTGGCGCCGTTCTGGCGCAGGGCGCGTTCCGCGCTCTCAAGGAAAAGATGGATCCGCGCCAGCTGAACGGCGGCATCTTCCTTGGGTTAAACGGCATCGTCGTCAAAAGTCACGGCGGAACCGACGCGACCGGCTTCGCCAGCGCGATCGATCTCGCCTATGACATGGCATCAAACGGTGTGGTGAAGCGGCTGGCGCGCGACGTCTCCGGCTTTCACGCCAAGTTGGAACTCGAGGGCGCCGCGTAAGGCGTGGGAGAGTTGACGTTGAATCCGGTAAGGACAGTCATCAAGGGAGTTGGCGGGTACCTGCCCACGCGGGTGATGACCAATGCCGACCTCGCCAAGCTGGTCGATACCTCCGACGCGTGGATCACCGCGCGCACTGGGATCAAGGAACGGCGCATCGCCGCCGAGGGCGAACTTACCTCCTCGATGGGCGCGGTCGCCGCGCGCGCGGCCCTCGACGATGCGGGACTCGCGCCCGAAGACATCGACCTCATTATTCTCGCCACCTCGACCCCCGACCAAACCTTTCCCGCCACCGCCGTCACCATCCAGGCTGAGCTCGGCATCACCCAAGGCGCGGCCTTCGATGTGCAAGCGGTGTGCTCGGGCTTCGTGTTCGCGCTGGCGACCGCCGACAACTATCTGAAGAGCGGCATGTTCAAGCGAGCCCTCGTCATCGGCGCCGAAGCGTTCTCCCGCATCCTCGACTGGGAGGACCGCTCGACCTGCGTGCTGTTCGGCGATGGGGCAGGGGCCGTGGTGGTCGAAGCCCAGAAGCTGAACGGCGTGATGACCGACCGGGGCATTCTTGCAACCTGCCTCCGATCCGATGGCCGCTACCGGGACAAGCTCTATGTCGACGGCGGACCCTCCTCCACCGGCACGGTCGGCCACCTGCGTATGGATGGTCGAGAGGTCTTTCGCCATGCTGTGACAAATATCAGCGAAGTGATCGGGACAACCTTGGAGCAGGCTGGTTATAAAGCATCGGATGTCGACTGGTTCGTACCGCACCAGGCCAATAAGCGTATCTTGGATGGTGCTGCAAAGAAGCTCGGTTTAGACAAAAGCCGCATCGTCATTACACTGGATAAGCACGCCAATACGTCGGCTGCCTCAATTCCATTGGCATTGAACACGGCGCGGGCCGACGGACGCATCAAGACCGGCGATTTGGTGCTGCTCGAGGCCATGGGCGGGGGCTTTACCTGGGGCGCGGTGCTGTTACGCTGGTAAAAGATGAAACAGGCGAGTGCCGCGCGAATGCCACACCTTGATGGAAAAGGGTGCAATATCAGGAATTTGATCGCGGGACAGATTGACCGGCTCGCACTCGCTCGATTAGCATCTTGATTAGTCCCGCGACTGGGGGAGCGTAGGCATATGAGCGGGAAGACACTCACGCGCGCCGACTTGGCGGAAGCAGTGTTTCAAAAAGTCGGTCTGCCACGGAACGAGTCCGCTGAGATCGTCGAGCTGGTGCTGCGCGAGATCGTGGCGAGTCTCGAGCGCGGCGACACGGTAAAGTTGTCGTCGTTCGGCTCGTTCGGCATTCGCGACAAGGGCCAACGCATCGGCCGCAATCCGAAGACCGGCCAGGAAGTTCCCATCACGCCGCGGCGCGTGCTGGTGTTCCGCGCGAGCAACATCATGAAGCAGCGTATCAACGACGCGCTCTCGCGAAGAAAGGCGGCCGAATAAAGTTGCCGCGGTTTGACGCGAGTGAGGAGGAAGAGCGTTGGACAAGGCGCCAGAGGCGTTTCGCACCATCAGCGAGGTTGCTGACGAGCTTGAAGTCCCGAAGCACGTGCTGCGCTTCTGGGAGGCTAAATTTGCGCAGCTGAAGCCGATGAAGCGCGGCGGCGGCCGACGCTACTACCGGCCCGAGGACGTGCAGCTGCTCCGCGGTATCCGCTTCCTGCTCTACAACGATGGCTACACCATCAGAGGCGTGCAGAAGATCCTCCGCGAGCATGGACCGCGTTTCGTGATGGATTACCGGTCTATCGCCGAGGATGACGAGCAAGACGACGCCATGCCGGCGCACGAGATCCCCGACATCGCCGCCGAGGCCGCGCAGAGCGGGGGACACGCGCTGAGCCGCGAGCCCGATACACGACCGGGCAAACTCGACGCGAAAACGCTCGGCACCCTGATTGAGGAGCTTGCCGTCTGCACCCGGGTGCTCACCCTGGCGAGGGAATAAACGCTCCCGCCGGTGACGGCTTGTTTCGACAGCCTGACCGTGTATATCCAGGGCAGCCCTGAGATAGGCTTCGGAGCGTAGCGCAGCTCGGTTAGCGCACCGGTCTGGGGGACCGGGGGTCGGGAGTTCAAATCTCCCCGCTCCGACCATTTTTCCTGGGCCTGCGGCGTGAAACTCGCGCCGGTCGACCTCGGACGCTTTCACGACATTGTCACTCGGCGGATCAAACGCGCCCGCAGATCACGATCCGTGCCGTTTGGCTACGACCCGCTGTGTCAGTGTGCGGAAAAACTTATCCGCCAGCGACAATGCTCCCGCGTTTGAAAGGTGATCCCCATCAAAGAATAGGAGAGCACCGTCGCGGGTGCTGCTACAAAAATGGCTATCGCACAGCAGATCGATCAGCGGCAGGATCGAGACGTTTGGAGAACGCGCAAGGGCGGCGAAGACCGGGCGGTAAGAGGCGAGTTGGCCTTCATATTGTTCCCGGGACATGCCAATGCGTATCAACTCCGACCCCACAGGCCCGCGACCGAGCACGTTCTGAAGATGTATCGCGCGGAGCGCGTAGCGGAGGTTAACGCCGACCGGCACGTCTTCCACGATGATGAAGCGCCGGTCTGGAAAAGCGTCTACCAGCCGCTGCAAGCCATGCTCAAAACTGACCTTGTTGTACGCCAACCCGGAACCATCATAGTCATCGTCGGGGAAGATGCGGGGTCTCTTACGATAGCTTTGGCCTGTCGCTTGCCATGCCCAATAGCCGCCCAAGACGACCATGCGCAGGTCCGGGTGCTCCCGAAGAAATGCAATGAACCTGACCGTAAGATCGTCGGACCGGCGCTTTTCCATTTTTACGCCTGGAAGGGGTCGAAAGGAGTCTGCCGTAAACTGATATCCAGAAAGTTCAGCCCGGGTCGCGGCGGCGAAGACACCCCCGCTGACCGCGAATGCATGACTGTCGCCGACCAGGACAAAACTTGGCGCTTTCCCTGTCGCTCCTCTGATGCAGAGATCGCCGGCGTTCACGCGCTCTACGGTCGCGTTATGGCAATCGCCCCTGTCGCGCTTGTGGGGCAGGTTTAGCGCGAGAATCTCCGGCGCAATCCGCCCAGGCAAGCCGTTGGTGGCGATAGCCGCGTAGCCCAGTGCAAGACTTGCAGCGGTGGCTGCGGCGCCGGCGGCAACGATACGCCATCCCTTCCAATACGACCCGCGCCGCACCGGCAACTCCACATAGCGCCAGGACAGATAGGAGATCGGAAAGGTGGCAAGCACCAGAGCCACCTTCGCCGGCCATGTGAAGTCTTGCATCAGAATGTAGCTACCGAAGACGAAGAGCGGCCAATGCCAGAGATAGATCGAGTAGGACAGCAAGCCGATGAAAACGAGCGGGCGGCTCGATAGGACGCGGCTAACGATCGTGTCCTGCTCGCCGCCAAGCCATATCAGCAGGGCCGCGCCGATGCAGGGAGCCAGCGCGTTCAGGCCCGGGAAGGGTAGCGCTTCCGTGTAGGTGACGACACTCCACACGATGAGGCCTAGGCCCAACGCGGTGAGCACCTCGCGCACGAGGCGATGTCCAAGCCGAGGAACGGCGCCAACCGCCAAGAGAGTGCCCAGTAGGAACTCCCACGCCCGGAACGGTGCGAGGTAGAATGCCGCGTCCTGGTTGCGGGATGACACGGCATGCTCGCTGGCCCAAAGCGATATCAGGCAGAGCGGAAGGAGCAGGACGATCCAGCGCGAGCGCAAGGCGCGCCGGCAAAAGATCAACAGCAACGGATAGACGAGATAGAATTGCTCCTCGACGGCAAGCGACCAGGTGTGCAGCAATGGTTTCAGATCGGGAGGCGCGTCGAAATAGCCCCCGGCCTCCCGCCAAAAGAGGATATTCGACGAGAATAGGGTGGTCGCCACGACGCTCTTGCTGAAAGCAAGGAACTCCTCGGGCAGGAAAAAAATGTAGGCGGCAATCGAGGAGGCCAGCACAACCACGGCCAGCGCGGGCAAGATCCGGCGCGCGCGGCGCTGGTAAAATTCCAATAGCGAAAAGCGTTGATCCTCGATGACCAGCTTCGTGATCAAGAATCCGGATATGACGAAAAAAACGTCGACGCCGACAAAACCTCCCGTAAACCCGGCGAACCCGGCATGAAACAACACGACCGCGAGCACCGCGACCGCGCGTAGGCCGTCGATATCTGCCCTATAGCCTGCTGGCGGCGACACCGATTTTCCCCCGTAAGCGCATGAGTATAGCGACGCCAGGGAGCGCCGACACCCCACTTTTGCGGGACCTTCGGTGGCGTCTTGATGCGGCGTCAAATGAAATTGGACGCCGGGTTATCGCGGGTGCGCGCTTGCTAGCGTAGAACTGAAATTGCGACTAGGCGGGGCTTCTATTCGGCGGCGGTGAGCTTCATCCGGGTTACGCCAGGCGCCGGCGTTTCTGTCTTGGCCTGTCGCGAGGTTAAGGTCGAAACCACTGACGGCGCCGGCTGTGGCGCTACCGCCTCTTGCCCCTCGCTCGCGGCTTGCTCATCGGCCGCGCGGATCGACACGACGCTGGCCCCCAAGATTGCGCCCTTCTCGATCTGCACGTCCCCGCAAGCGACCTCACCCTCAACCCTGCCGGTGGAACGAACCAAGAGAAACTGCTTCACCTCCACCTTGTCGCTGAGCCTGCCCTGGATGTCGGCATCGACCGACATCATGCTGCCCTTGACGGTGCCGGATACGCCAATCCGGACGGTCCGGGCGGTGATGTCTCCCTCTACAGTACCGTCGACAACGATCACGTCGGGAGCTGAAATAGAGCCCTTGAAGGTCACGCCTTCACCGATGTAACAGCAGTTCGGCTCGGATGCCCGATTGTCTTCGTCCGCCATGAATCGCTATCTCCCCCTGCTTCCGCCCGTCTTTGGTGAATCCACGAGTTATCAACAACTCCGACGCTGATCGCGCCAACAATAATTGGCAAGTAAAGCAGTCATTCCGGGCCTGTTATCCACGCTATCCACAGGGATTTCAGCGAAGTCATCGAATTTGTCGCACAACTGAATTTGTGTATTCAACCGGTGCGAGCTGCAAGCACTGAGCTGAAGCTCGAAGACTGCTTGCGAGTATTAGCCTTGTCAGGCGGTGTGCGGGCTGGCCGCTGACGCTGGCTAAGCGGGCCGCGCGGCGATCCGCTGCCGAGAGGGCGACGCCAGCGCCATGCCCCAGATCATGGCCATCAGCAGGTAGAAGTGCCGCCAGTGGTCGGTATCGATGACCACGCCCTCAACCGCCATGCCAATGAACGCGGCGACCAGAACGGCGCTGAGCCCGTCGCCGCCGCGATCGCGCAGGACTTGGCGCAAGCCCAGGCCGAGCGTCAGCAGAACCATGGCGAGATAGAGCGTGCCGCCGATCCACCCGGCATTGAGAAACATGCTGAGATAGACCTCGTGCGCATCCTCGTTGTCGTAGACGCGGGCGAACTCGAGCGCGCCGATCCCCAACGGATGGGTCAGGATCAGGCCGACAGCCTTGATCTGGCCACCGAACCGGCCGTTGGGACCGACATCGTAGGGTTGCTCGAGGGTCGCGCGCGTACCTATCACCTCGGCGATCTGCGGCACCGACTGCGCCACGGCGAACAGGCCCACAACGAACACGACGGCGAGCAGGATATAGGTGATCAGTTTCAGCCTTAGGCGATGCGTCGCGACCGTGGTGAAACTGAGAAAGGCATAGATCGCCAGCGACACCGCCAGATTGATCCAGGCTCCGCGCGAGAAGGAGAGCAGGGATCCAAGCAGCAGGATCGGCGTCAGCATGAGCCAGAGGCTCGCGCGCGCCGCCGTCCTGCGCATGACCTCGTTGAAGGCATAGAGCAGGGCAGGGACGAGGAAGGCGCCCAGCACGTTCGGGTCTTTGAACGTGCCGCGGGCGCGGCCGAATTCGGTGAACAGGTCGTAGGCGCCGGGCACCAGCCCGAAATAGCCCACCAGCGCGGCAAGTCCGGCAACGAGCGCGGCGACCATGTAAGCCGACATGATCAACTTCACCCGCCTAGTTGGCGCTTGCGCGACGAAACCCGCCAGCACCACCGAGGTGAAGGCGAGATAGAGCGTGATGCTGATGTGTGTGACGGGAACGTCGAGAATGCCGGCTTGGGTGATGGCAATGTAGCCACCGGCGAGGATGGCGGCCCACAGCAGCAAATACAGACCGAGCCCGGGACTGAAGCTGACCATCCCCACGACCGGCAGCAGCAAAACCGCGCCCATCATCAGCACGTCGTAGAGCGCCGGCTCGGAGAACACGATCGCGCTCGAGGCGACCGTCAGCCAGACATAGATAAGAACTAGCCGCCGCAATCCAGCGCTGATCTCGCGCCGAGGGAAGGCCCCATACGCCTCCGCAGCAACACCGTATGCAACCGTAGCCGTCACGTCGCCAGCCCCTTAATAGGCGTTCTCGCCTTTGAGCAGCGCGAAGGGCGTCATCACGCAGATATAGAGGTCGAACATCACCGACCAATTCTCGATGTAATAGAGGTCGTGCTCCACGCGCCGCTCGATCTTCTCCTCGGTATCGGTCTCGCCGCGCCAGCCTGAGATCTGCGCCCAACCGGTGACGCCGGGCTTGACGCGATGGCGGGCGAAATAGCCGTCGACCACGTCGGAATAGAGCTTGTTCTCCGCCTTGGCCTTCAGCGCATGCGGGCGCGGGCCCACCAGCGAGAGATCGCCTTTCAACACGTTGAAGAACTGCGGCAGCTCATCGAGGCTCGTCTTGCGCAAGAAGCGGCCAACCCGGGTGACGCGCGGATCGTCCTTGGTCACGAGCTTGCTCGCGTCCTTGTCGGACTGATCGGCATGCATCGTGCGGAATTTGTAGACCTCGATCAGCTCGTTGTTGAACCCCTGTCGCTTCTGGCGGAATAGCACGGGGCCCTTCGAATCGAGCTTGATGAGCAGCGCGATCACCGCCATCACCGGCGCCAGCAGAACGGCGGCGAGGCCCGCGGCGATCTTGTCGAACAACCACTTCTTTACATGACCCCATTCCGAGATCGGTTTGTCGGTGACGTCGATGAAGGGGACGTTGCCGATATAGGAGTAGGTGCGCGGCCGGAACCTCAACGGATTGTTGTGCGCCGAGAGCCTGATATCGACGGGCAGCACCCAAAGCTTCTTCAACAACTGCAGCAGCCGCTTCTCGGCGGTGACCGGTAGCGAGACGATCAGCAGGTCGAGCCGCGAGCCCCGGGCGAAATCCACCAGCTCGTCGATATTGCCGAGCTTGGGATAGCCGGCGACGACGGAAGAGACGCGATCCTTGCCGCGATCGTCGAAAATCCCGGCGATGCGGATATCAGTCTCGTGCGAGGCTTCGAGGGCTTTGATCAGCTCCTCCGCCTCGTGCCCCCCGCCGACGATCACCGCGCGGCGATTGAGCCGACCCTCTCGGATCCAGCGTTTGACGAACTGCGCCACGGCGAGGCGCTCGCCGAACAGCACGGCCAGAGCGGAGACATACCACGTCACGATCCACACCCGCGAGAACTCTGCGCCGACTTTGCCGAAGAACGCGCCGGCCATCAGCCCGGCCACCACCAGCGTCCAGGCGAGGGCGATGCGAGTGAAACTCCTGACGAAAGCGCTCAGCGCCGGCACGCTGTAGAGATCCAACGTCTGCAGCATCAGCGTGTTCGCCGCAGCCGCAGTCAGCGCCACCGCGAGATAGATGAGATGGGCGCTTTGCTCTTCCCGCTCGACATAGCCAAGATAGATGGCGAAGCCGAGCCCCGCCACGAGCAGGAATTCGATCGCCCGGACGGCGCCGGTAACGACCATCGGCGGCATCAGTTTTAGGCCGGCGCCGCGTCTGATCTCGGCGAGACGGGGGCGAGGAGAGCGGCGCCGCTCGGGAAATCTGGCTTGCGCCTTGCCGCGTGCGCGCGTGCGCAACATAACTGGCGCGTCGCGGCCCGCCACGACTTCACTGTCACTCATCTTCTTCTTGCCCTGTTACAGACCGTTACATCCTGCCTTGTAGAAGCAGGTTGGATGCAGGCAGCGCGCCAGACTTCACGGCGACCTTACCGGTTTACGCCAAGACGGCTTTGCGATGCGTGAAGCGGACGCTGTTCCGGCCGCTCGCCGTGAAGCTATGGTTAAGGGGAGGTTTCGCTGGCAGCGGGAGGGACACGCCCCGAAGGGTTAGCGGCGCTTTCCAGGCAGAACCGGCGACCTACGCGACGCCCGCACCGACGTCGGAGATATAGAAGTCGATGATCTCGTGCGTCATGTTCTCGACGGTGAAGCGCTCTGCGACGATTTTCTGCAACGCGGCGGCGCGCTCGAGGAACGGCTTGGGGCCCGCCAGGAAGGCGCGCAGCTGACCGGCGAGTGCCGGCACGTCTCCCGGCGGGATCAACGGCATGTCCACGCCCGCCACGATCTCAGGAATGCCGCCGACATTGGTGGCGATCAACGGCATCTGCGCCGCGGCGGCCTCCAGCACGATGTAGGGAAACAATTCCGCGCGCGAAGGCACCACGATGCACCGCGCGCGCGCGAATGCGCTGCGCGCCGACTGGGCGCCCGAGAACGTGACCCTGCCATTCAGTCCGAGCCTGCGGGCGAGGCGCTTCAGCTTCGCCTCATCGGGTCCGCTGCCGACGATCAACGCGCGGCCGGGAAACACCGCCTGATGGGCGGCGAGCGCCTCGAGCAGCACATCGACGCCTTTGAGATATCTGAGCTCGCCGACGAACACGAAATCCACCGCGTCGTCCGCCAGCATCGGCTCATAGAATTCGTGGCGGTAAAGCCCGTGCGGCACAACGCGTCCTGGACAACGCGGCTCGCCGACCAGCTCGACAAAGCGGTTGGCGGCAAACACGCTCTCGCACAGAAGCCCGTCGGTCAACGGCAGCAGCCGCTTCTCGGCCATGATGTAAAACCGGCCCGTCGGGCTTGACGGGGAAAAATGTAGGCTGCCGCCATGCGGCGTGTAGATGGCCTTGACCCTGGAGCCCTTGCGCTTCAGCCGTCGGGCCGCGAGCCGCGCATAGGCGCCACCCTTGGCGCCGTGGCCGTGCAGTACGTCGACCTCGAGCTTGCGGGCAAGCCGCGCGATTTTGCCGGTGGCCCGCCAATCGCCGAACCCAATCTGCCGCGACATGGGAATGCGGGTGAGGCCAAGCACGCAATTGTCGGCGAGGCGTCCGAGCGCAACCGGATCGCCCTCGGTGCGCGCATCGCACACGATGCCAACCTCGGCCCCGAGTTGGGCCTGACCCATCGCCAGATCGTGGACGTGGCGGAACAGACCCCCGACAGGCGCGCGCAGGCAATGCAAAATGCGTAGCGTCGAGCTCACTGGACCCCGCGTTCCAGAACCTCTGATGGGCTCTTATGTGAGCTTTAGAAGAAGCGTTCGAGAACGTAAATAGTGTCGCCAGGTTGCACCGGATAGTCGGTGGGCACCATCACGGTGCTGTTCACGCCGCCAAACCTTCGGGTGAGGCGGACCATGCGCTGCTTGGCTCTGTCGGTATAGCCTTCGGCGAGGGCCACGGCGGCTTCCGCTGTCATGCCGTTGACATAAGGATAGCCGCCCGGCTTGTTCACCTCGCCGAGGATGAAGAACGGCCGATAGGTCTCGACCTCGACGCTGACTTTCGGGTCCTTGATGTATTTGCGCCTCAGCTCAGCGGCGATGTCCAACGAGAGCTGGTAGGGGGTGAGGCCCCGCGCCCGGAGCTGCCCGACCAGCGGCATCGAGATCGAGCCGTTCGAATCGATGCCGTAGACCCGCGAGAGATTGTCCTGGCCGAATACGATGACGCGCACGCGGTCGCCTGCGTCGAGCCTATAGGTGCCGTAGGGGTTGGCCGGCGCGCCCGCCGGGCCGGCATTGGCGGGGATCAGGGGCACGGGACTGCCGGGCGGCGGCAAAGGCGCCGGCGTCGCCAGCGCATAATCGGGCGTCGTAAGCCCCGGGATGGCGCTCCTGTTGCAGCCCTGGAGGGCGGCCGCGACAACGGCCAGCGCCAGAAGCGCCAATCGCGCGGGCCGGACTCGGTTTCCACCTTGCATGCTCTGTTTTAGGCCGGTCGTGGTTAACGAATACTAAGGAGCCGTTTCGAAGCGGGCCGCGGTTTAAGCATTTGGTTACGAGCTGTCGGTCTAATGACAAAGCCCGCTCTTGGAGTCCGGTGGCTTGACCAAGTCTGACCAGAATCCTCCCGTCACGGAGGACATCGATATCCGAGCGCTCGGGCGCGCGCTGTGGCGCGCCAAGGGCTGGATCCTCGGGCTCGCCATTGGGGCAGGGGCGGTGACCTTCATCGTGCTGTCGATGATGCGGCCGCTCTACACCTCCGAAGCGCGCATCCTCATCCAAGACGACCAATCCTCGTTCACGCGGCCGGCCGACGACGAGGGCCGCAATCCGCAGCAACGTGTCCTCGACGAGCAGGCCGTGCAGAGTCAGGTGCAGGTGATCACCTCGCGCGATCTCGCAGTCGAGGTGATCAAGGCGCTCGATCTCACCAATAATCCAGCCTTCGCCAAGGACGCCGGGATGAGCGTCGTAGGGAGCTTCCTGCGCAGCTTGGGATTGGGCAGGGGATCTGACAGGTCCGAGGAGGAAAAAGCGGCCAACACCTTCGCCGAACATCTCTCGGTGTACGCGCTGGCCAAGTCGAGCGTGATCGCCATCGACTACACCTCGGGCGATTCCGGCCTTGCGGCGCAAATCGCCAACAAGCTTGCCGATGTCTATATCGCCTGGCAGCGCAAAGCGGCGCTCGAGCAGACCAAGGACGCAACCGCCTGGCTCAACGCCCAGATCGAGGTATTGCGGCCGAAGGTGGCCGAAGCGGAAGCCACCGTCGAGCAGTTCAAGGCGAGCCAAGGTCTATTCGCTGGCACCAATAATGTCACCCTCAACGCCCAGCAGCTCTCCGAGCTGAACAGCCAGGTCATCCTCGCCAAGGCGCAGCAATCCGAGGCCGAGGCGCGCGCCCGCCTCATCAACAAAATGCTGGCCGATGGCGGCGACATCGACGCGACGCCCGAAGTGCTGAAATCCGAGCTGATCGGGCGGCTGATCGATCAGCGCGTGCAAGTGCAGCGCCAACTCGCCGAGCTTTCGGCGACGCTGTTGCCGTCGCATCCGCGCATCAAGCAGCTCAATGCCGAGCTTGCCGATGTCAGGACGCAGATTCGCAATGAGGCCGCCAAGATCGTCAAGAGTCTCGAGAACGAGGCCGAGGTGGCCAGCGCGCGCGAAGCTTCGCTCAGCGGCAGTCTCAACGTCGTGAAGACGCAAGCCTCCGGCTTGAGCGAGTCCGAGATCAAGCTCCGCGCGCTCGAGCGCGAGGCGAAGGCGCAGCGCGATCTCCTGGAATCCTATCTTGCCCGGTACCGCGATGCGAGCTCCCGCCACGACATGGGCGCGGTGCCGGCGCAAGCCGCCATCGTCAGCCAGGCACATGCCTCGATCTTGCCGTCCTTCCCCAAGCGCGGGCCGATCAGCCTGCTCGTTGGCGTCGCCACCGCGCTGCTGGCATTCGCTTATGTGCTGGCGCGCGAATTGATCGGCGCCCCGGCGGTGCCGCGCCAAGCGGTTCGTGCAAGCGCGCCGCTTATGCGTGAACGCCGCCGCGCGCCGGCGGACTCACCGATCGTGCCGGCCGTCACAACAGCGACCCACAGCCGGCCCGCCGCACCGCCCGTGCCTGTGGTGTTTGAGACCCCGGCCGCGCCGCCGCCCCAACCTGCTTCCGCCGAGCCGGCCACCGCCACCACGTCGGCGAGCGCAGCCGCGGCTCCGGCCGCCGCGGCGATTGCACCCGAACCAGCAATATGGAAGCCGTCCACGACGGATCCAGTTGAGCGTCGGCTTGGCACATCGACCCGCATCTTCCCGCCCGTTGCGGCCGTTGGCGAGCCCAAGCCGCAACTGCCGTCCTTCTTGCCGTCCCGCCGCAAGAAAGACGTGCCGGAGGTCCCCGCAGCCGCCAAGCCTGACCTCGTCCCAACCGCACCGCCGCGACCAACCCACGCGTCCGAGGTTCCGCCGAGCGAGCAGTCCGCCGCCGGCCTCATCAACCGCCTGCGCCGCAGCCTGTCGCCAGGCGAGGACGAGGCGGAAACGCCTGTTCCGTCGCCACAAGCCGCGTGGATCGGACGCCTGCGCGCCGCGCAGCCAGCGCCAGACGAAAATCTCGCTGACAGGGTCATAACTCCAATCGTACCGCCCCAAGGTGACATCATGCCCGTCCTCAGAACCAACGATCTCCGCGCCTATCTCAATCAAAGGCTGGCCAGTCGCGGCACCGAAGCCGCCAACGATCCGGTCCGCAAAGTCGACGCCACGCAATCCGGCAGCGATGCAAACGAAACCGGGCCGGTGCTTAAGTCGCTCGACGCGGTGATCAATCACGTTCTCGCCTCGGGCAAAGGTGGCGCGCCCCGCGCGGTGCTCGTCGTGGGAACCTCGCCGAAAGTCGATGCGACGCCGGAGGCCATCGCCATCGCCCGCGCGCTGGTCGCCAGGCGCGAGCAGATCGTTCTCGTCGATCTTACCCGCGGCCCGGCCGCCATCTCCGGCCCGCTCGGGATCCCGCGCTCACCGGGCCTCAACGATCTCGCCGCAGGCCGCGCAGGCTTCGAGGACGTCATAAGGATCGACGCCGAAACACCCTTGCAGGTAATCGCCGCCGGCAATCCCAAACTCGCCGCCACGGGCGACGAAAACAGCCGCTTCGGGCGTGTCTTCGACGCGCTCACCCAAGCTTACGACTGCGTTGTTTTGCACGCCGATCGCGATGCGGTCCGCGCGCTGACGCCGGCGCTCAAATTCGAGCTGCCGCTGGTGGTCGCCGTGCTGGCGCCGGGCGCCAGCACACAGAACGACAAAGCCGATCTTGCGGACTTGTCCGCGCTTGGCTGCCCGGTCCTGGCCTACGAGCAAATCGGCAAGCAGCCGCGCAAGCGCCTGTTCGGCCGGGCCGTCGCGGGCTGAGGAACGCTGACTAGAGAAGGAGAACAGCGTTGGCCAAGGTGAAAACCGCCATGATGAAGGCGGCCATGTCGGGGCTCTACCACACCGGCGCGCATCGCTTGCTCGCCCCTTACACGCAAGGCACCGGTGTGATCTTCACGCTCCACCATGTGCGGCCAGAGCCGGAGGAGCCCCGGGCCTTCGCCCCCAATCGCATTCTCGAAGTCGCCCCGCGGTTCCTCGACGCCGTGCTCGATCAGGTGCAAGAAGCGGGTCTCGATGTGATCTCCCTCGATCAGGCGGTGCGGCGATTGAGGGAGGGCGACGACCGTCGCTTCGTTTGCTTCACCTTCGACGACGGCTATCGCGATAATCTCGAATACGCTTACCCGCTGTTCAAGCGCCGTGACTTGCCGTTGACGCTTTATGTGCCGACCGATTATCCCGACGGTACCGGCGAGCTTTGGTGGCAGGCGCTGGAAGAGATCGTGGCTCGCGCCGACGAGATCGAGCTGTGCCGCAACGGCGCGCTGTGGCGTCTGCCGACCTCGACGCCGGTCGAGAAGACCAAAGCCTATGAAGAGATCTATTGGTGGCTGCGCTTGATCGACGAAGCGACGCAGCGCCGCGTGGTGCGCGCGCTCGCGGAGCGCTACGACATCGACATGGCCGCGGACTGCGCGAAAGAAGTAATGGACTGGGACGAGATCAGAACCATGGCCGCCGACCCGCTCGTCACCATCGGCGGGCACACCAAAGGTCATTTCGCTATCTCCAAGCTCTCGGAAGCGCGCGCCCTCGAGCAGATGGTGGGCGGCGCCGATCGCATCGAGCAGGAGATCGGCTCACGGCCGGTCCACTTTGCCTTTCCTTATGGCGATCCAGGAAGCGCCGGGCCACGCGACTTCGCGCTGGCACGCGAGGCCGGCTTCAAGACCGCGGTCACAACGCGCAAGGGCATGCTGTTCCCCGCGCATCGCCGCCATCTCACCGCGCTGCCGCGCGTCTCGCTGAATGGCGACTATCAGTCGCTGACCTTTACCGCGCTCTATCTGTCGGGCGCGCCGTTCGCGCTGTGGAACCGCTTCCAGAAGGTGAACGCGGCGTAGGCACTAATCCGGTCTCTGCATCCAGCGGATCAGCAGCCCCGCCGGAATCACCCAGGCCAGCCCCGTGGTGATGAAGAAGGCGAATTGCACCCATTGAGGCGCCAGCGCGATGCGGCCTGAGCCGATCACGCCCGCCATCGTCGCATAAAGGGCGAGGCCGAGCAGCAGCACGATGGTGCCGATCAGCTTGCGGGTACGCGCTGTCATGGCAAGATACTGTCCTTATGCCCCCGATTTGTCATGCCATCGCTTCGCTACTTGTGCGCAGCATGCGCCGGGCCGGACCCTCTCTCACAAGGGGGAGGGGGAACAATTATATTACCTTTTCGCAGCAAACTCCCGTGATACCGGCGACAGACGGTATCCAGAGCCGCTTGCTCAATGCGCGTTGCCCCTGGACCCCGGCTTTCGCCGGGGTGACGCGAGTGGCTGAGTAGGTAGTCCCCAAAACAATCCCCGCCCGCCAAACCTCGGATACACTTCGCCCACCTCGTCCACTTAAGGGCGTTTCTCGAGGCGTCGTGAGGCGGGATGAGGTGCGGCGCCTGCAAGTCTCGTCGCAACGAGACGCCCGGGCGGCATCGGATCTCCCCCCGGGGCCACTACGAGTCCCTGCCAGGAGCTGGCTGACGCCCTGAGGCGGAATTCGATCCGGCCTCAACGACGAAAGCGGGGCCCGTTGCCGCGAACGCCGCAAATAGCATGCGCTACCGCTTTGCTACTTGAGCGCATGTGGCGCGCCGGAAGGCGCCCGCGTGCCGCAAGGCACGAGCCAAAAGGACTTTGCGCTGTTCGGCGCGCCATCCCCTCAAACTCCGGGCGCATTCGCGTCGCGGCGAGGAGCCCGCATGTCCGCTGCAAACAATGGAGCCTCCGGCTGCGGCGATGGGGCAGGGGACTTGCGATTAAGTCTTGAGCCCGAGCCCGCTATCAGACCTGCCATGACCTCGCCGATGACCCAAAGCGCCGCCGCGCGGCAGGAGACCGCTTCGGTTCAGGCAAGACACGTCCGCGCGCTTCGCATCTGGCTTGGCGCGATCGCGGCCCTCATCGTCGCCATGATTCTGGTCGGCGGCGCGACACGGCTCACCGATTCCGGTCTTTCCATCACCGAATGGCAGCCGATCATGGGCGCGGTTCCTCCGCTCAGCGAGGCGGACTGGACGCACGCCTTTCAGGCCTATCAGAAGATCCCGGAATATACCGAGATCAAGCGCGGCATGAGCCTCGACGAGTTCAAGACCATCTATTGGTGGGAATGGGCGCATCGCTTCCTCGGGCGGTTGATCGGGGTCGTCTTTTTCCTGCCCTTCGTCGTGTTCTGGGCCGCGGGCTACATCCCGCGCAATTTGCTACCCCGGCTGATCGGTCTGTTCCTGCTCGGAGGACTTCAGGGCGCGGTCGGCTGGTACATGGTGAAGAGTGGCCTGGTCGATCGCACCGACGTCAGCCAATACCGGCTCGCCGCGCATTTCGGCGTGGCGCTGCTCATTCTCGGCTACACGCTCTGGCTTTTGTTCGGTCTCAGCGGGGAGTTGGTACGTACGCGCGCGGACCGGGACACGCGCGGCGCAGCATGGGTCGCGGCCGGCGTGCTCGCGCTGATCTTCTTGCAGTTGCTGGCGGGCGCGCTGGTCGCCGGCCTCGACGCCGGCATGGGCTTCAACACTTGGCCATTGATCAATGACGCCTTCGTGCCCTCAGGCCTCGGCGAAGCTTCGCCTTGGTATCTCAATCTGTTCGAGAATCCGCTCACCGTGCAGTTCGATCACCGCATGCTCGGCTATACGGTCGTGCTGGCAAGCCTCGGACAGCTCGCCTGGCTCGCGATGAGGCGAGCGCCGCAGCCGCTGCTCGGCAGCGCCCTCACGCTGGCGCTGCTCGCGGTGCTACAGGCCACGCTCGGCGTGTGGACACTGCTGCTGGCGGTGCCGATCCCGCTCGGGCTCGCGCATCAGGCCGGCGCCATCGCCGTGTTCGCCACGGCGCTCTATCATCTGTGGCTGTCGCGCCACGCTCTCCATGCGGCACCTACGCCTCAAACCGCGGCAAGCGCCTGATCGAGATCGCCGATCAAATCCTCGACATTTTCGAGGCCGACCGAAAGCCGCACCACCTCCGGCCCCGCACCGGCCTTCACCCGCTGCTCGTCAGTGAGCTGACGATGCGTGGTCGACGCCGGGTGGATGATCAGGCTGCGCGTGTCGCCGATATTGGCGAGATGGCTGAACAGCTTGACGTTGCTGACCAACGCGATGCCGGCGTCGTAGCCGCCCTTCAGCCCGAAGGTGAACACGGCACCAGCGCCTTTCGGCGCATAGTGCTTTGCCAGCGCATTGAACTTGTTACCGGGCAGTCCCGCATAATTGACCCAGGCGATCTTGTCGTTGGCCGCGAGCCAAGTGGCGACCGCGAGCGCATTGTCGCAATGGCGCTGCATGCGCAAGGGCAACGTCTCGATGCCGGTCAAGATCAGAAAGGCGTTGAACGGCGAGATCGCCGGTCCGAGATCGCGCAAGCCCAGCACGCGGCAGGCAATGGCGAAGGCAAAATTGCCAAAGGTCTCGGCGAGCGTGATGCCGTGATAGGACGCCGACGGCGCCGACAAGGTCGGATAGCGTCCGCTCTTGATCCAATCGAACGTGCCGCAATCGACGATCGCCCCGCCGATCGAGTTGCCGTGACCGCCCAAAAACTTGGTCAGCGAATGCACGACGATATCGGCGCCATGCTCCTTGGGGCGGAGCAGGTAGGGCGTAGCCAATGTATTGTCGACGATAAAGGGGACGCCGGCCTCCTTGGCCACCTCTGCGACCCTCTGGAGGTCGGTGACGACGCCGCCGGGATTTGCGATCAACTCGACGAAGATCGCCTTGGTCTTCGGTGTGACCGCCGCGCGGAACAAGTCGGGGTCGGTGGTATCGGCCCAACGCACCTCCCAGCCGCATTTCTTGAAGGAATGGGTGAATTGGTTGATCGACCCGCCGTAGAGTTGGCGCGCAGCGACGAATTCGTCGCCCGGTTCGAGCAGAGTATGGAACACCAGCGCTTGCGCCGCATGGCCGGAGGCAACCGCGAGCGCGGCCGTGCCGCCTTCGAGCGCAGCCATGCGCCCCTCCAGCACCGCCTGGGTCGGATTCGTGATGCGCGTATAGATGTTGCCGAAGGCCTCAAGATTGAACAGCGCCGCCGCATGATCCACGTCGTCGAAGACAAACGACGTGGTCTGATAAATCGGCGTGGCGCGCGCGCCGGTAGCCGGATCGGGCTGCGCGCCAGCGTGAATGGCGAGCGTGTTGAAGCCCGGCGTTGTCTCTGCGCTCATTCCCTGATGCTCCTACTTGCTATTGTTAATGGTGATGATCTCGTAGCTCGATGGAATCCCCGCACCGGGATCGCCGAAGTCCTCGAGCCAGATATTGCGGCTGCCTTCGCCGACCATGAGTCCCTGATAGTTCTTTAGGTAGGTCTCCGGATCTTGCGCGAGGATCGCCGCCTTGAGCTCCGGACCGATGACCGTCGTGTAGTGGCGCAAGAACCAATCCTTCGTGCGGATGGTCTGGTTGGTCTTGCCATAATAGCGCACCGGCAGATGCAGATGCGCCGCGAACCATTGCCGATCGTCCGCGCGCACCGCCGTCTGCATCGCCAGGATGATCTCCGTCTCGGGGATCTTGAGACCCGCATCCTCGGCCTGCGCCGTGGCAGTCGCGAGCACCAGACAGCTTGCGGCGGCGAGGATCAGCGCGCGCATCAATCTCCTCCGGCCTTCAGCACGCGATGCTGCACGCCCTTGGCGCCGAGGATCGGTCGTTTGCTGGACAACATGCGGGAATCGACGCCGGCCCAGCCGAGCTCGCCCGAGAGGCGCCCATATTCGATCTTTGGACAACGGTTCATCACCACCTGCAAGCCGGCATCCTCCGCGAGCTTCGCTGCCTCGTCGTTGCGCACCCCAAGCTGCATCCACACCACCTTGGCGCCGATCCGGATGGCTTCGCGCGTGACCTCGAGCGCCGCCTCGGAGTTGCGGAAAATATCGACGATCTCGACCTTCTCTCTAATGTCGGCGAGCGAGGCATAGACCGGTTCGCCGAGGATCTCCTTGCCGGCTTGCCCCGGATTGACGGGGATCACGGTGAAGCCCTTCTGCTTGAGATACTTCATGGCGAAATAGCTCGGCCGCGAGGTGTTGGGGCTTGCGCCCACCATGGCGATGGTGCGGTGCTGCGCCAAGATGTCCCGGATGTAGGCGTCGCTATAGGCGTCGTGAGTCATCGGCATGAAATGGGGGCGGGGAGGCGTTGCGCAAAGCGCTCAGCGCGGCCAGTTGGGCGGGCGCTTGTCGATGAAAGCGCCGATGCCTTCCTCGGCTTCGCTGTCGAGCATGTTCTCGACCATGACCTCGGCGGCATAGTGGTAGGCGTCTTCCAGGGACATATCGAGCTGGCGGTAGAAGGCCTCCTTGCCGATCTTGAGCGTGCGTTTCGGCTTCAAGGCGATTTCGCGTCCAAGCTCGACCGCCGCGTTGACCACTCGGTCGGGAGGCACCACGCGATTGACGAGACCGAGCGACTTCGCGTCCTCCGCGCCGACCATCTCGCCGAGCAGCAGCATCTCCATGGCCGCCTTGCGCGAGACATTGCGGCTGAGCGCCACCATGGGCGTGGAGCAGAACAGGCCGATATTGACGCCAGGGGTGGCGAAGCGCGCATCCTGGCTCGCCACAGCGAGATCGCAGCTCGCGACCAGCTGGCAGCCGGCGGCGGTGGCAATGCCGTTCACCGCGGCGATCACCGGCTTCGGCGATCGCACGATGGTGAGCATCATCTCGGAGCAGGCGGCCATGGTCTTGGTGAAGAAGGCGCGGCCGCGGTCGGGGTCGTTGCGATGCGCGGTCAGTTCCTTGAGATCGTGGCCCGAAGAGAACGCCGTGCCGGCGCCGGTGATGACGATAGCGCGCACCGCGTCCGAGCCGCCGATCTCCGTGACGGCCGACTTCACTGCGCCGATTAGTTCCTCGGACAACGAATTGCGCGCCTCAGGGCGGTTCAGCGTGAGCACCGCGACCGGACCCTGGTCCTCGCGCACCAAAACGTGAGCGTCGCGCGCCTGTTGTCTGGCAATGTTGGCCATGCTCGTGATGCCTCGATAGGAAAGATCGCCGCCTTATAGCAGAGATTCTTTTCTTGGCTTTGTCGGACGGTACATAACGGAGTCCACACGCTGATAAATATGGTATTATGCTACCACATTTGTAACTAGCTGAATTCGTTCGAAAGTCTATTTCGCCTTGACGCCCCCCAAGTCTCCCGCTAGAAGCGCCGATCCTTCGAGCCAAAGATCGCGAGCCATGAAGACATTTTCCGCCACGCCCAAGGACATCGAGAAGTCCTGGATCCTCATCGATGCCAACGGCCTCGTGGTCGGCAGGCTGGCGTCGCTGATTGCCATGCGTCTCAGAGGCAAGCACAAGCCGACCTTCACCCCGCATATGGATTGCGGCGACAACATCATCGTCATCAATGCGGCCCAGGTCGTGCTGACCGGCAATAAGCGCGCCGACAAGGTCTATCATTGGCACACCGGTTATCCCGGCGGCATCAAGGACCGCACCGCCGCCAAGATCCTCGACGGCAAGCATCCCGAGCGGGTGCTGGAGAAGGCCGTCGAGCGGATGGTGCCGCGTGGTCCGCTCGGACGCCAGCAGATGAAGAATTTGCGGATTTATGCCGGTGCGGAGCATCCGCACGAGGCGCAGAGCCCCGTGCAGCTCGACGTCGCGGCCCTCAATCCGAAGAATGCAAGGAGCGCCTGACGCCATGAGCGAGACCATGACGCTTGAAGATCTGGCTCCGCTGAAGGGCGAGACCGCCGCAGCCGCGCCGCGCGTCTACGAGAAGAAGGTCGACGCGCAAGGCCGTGCTTACGCCACCGGCAAGCGCAAGGACGCCGTTGCCCGGGTTTGGGTCAAACGCGGCGGCGGCAAGATCACCATCAACGGCAGGGACCAGATGGTCTATTTCGCCCGGCCGGTACTGCAAATGATCCTGAACCAGCCGCTCGTCGCCGCCAAGCGCGAAGGCCAGTTCGACATTATCTGCACGGTCAGCGGCGGTGGCCTTTCGGGCCAAGCCGGTGCAGTCCGCCATGGCATCTCCAAGGCGCTCACCCGCTTCGAGCCGGAGCTCCGAGGTGTGCTGAAGAAGGGTGGGTTCCTGACCCGCGACGCCCGCACGGTCGAGCGCAAGAAATATGGCCGGGCGAAAGCGCGAAAGAGCTTCCAGTTCTCGAAGCGCTAGTCGTAGCGGCCGGACTCAAGCCCGGCCTTTCCCAAATCTCCGAATTCCTTTAATCCCGCGTGAGCACGCGGGATTGCGGGAGTCTACCAATGCCAAACAGCACCAAGACCCTCAGAGCCGCTGTGCTCGGCGCCTCCGGCTATACCGGCGCCGACATGATCCGGCTTGCCGCCCTGCATCCCGCAATCCAGATCACGGCGCTGATCGCCAAGGGCCATGCGGGGCAGAGCCTCGCGCAAGTGTTTCCGCATCTTGCCAGCCTCGGCCTGCCGGCGCTGGTCGCGTCCGATCAGGTCGATTGGAACGAGGTCGATGTCGCGTTTTGCGGGCTGCCGCATGGCACGGCGCATGCGGAGCTCGCCAAGCTGCCGGGCCGCATCAAGATCATCGACATGTCAGCCGATTTTCGGCTGCGCGATCCAAAGCTCTATGCCGAGTGGTATGCTAACGAGCATAGCGCGCCTGCGCTGCTCAAGAACGCGGTTTATGGACTGACCGAGCATTATCGCGACAAGATCAAAGGTGCGCGGCTCGTCGCCTGTCCCGGCTGCTATCCGACCGCCGTGCTGCTGGCGCTGCTGCCGCTCGCCAAAGCGAAGCTGATCGCAAGCGACGACATCATCATCGATGCCAAGTCCGGCGTTTCCGGCGCGGGCCGCACGCTGAAGCAGAACATTCTGTTTTCGGAAGCGGGCGAAGGCCTCTCGCCTTATGGCATCGGCAGCCACCGCCACGTGCCCGAGATCGAGCAGGAGCTTGGACTGGCCTCGGGCGCTGCCGTCACCATCAATTTCACCCCGCATCTCGCGCCGATGTCGCGCGGCGAGCTGTGCACCTGCTATGTGCGGCTTGCCGGCAAAGCGAGCGCCGGCGATTTACGCAAGGCGCTCGCCAAGGCGTATGCGGACAGCCCCTTCGTGCGCATCGTCGAGGAGGGCATGATCCCAGCAACCCAACATGTGCGCGGCTCGAATTTCTGCCATATCGGCGTGTTCGCCGACCGCATCGCCGGCCGCGCCATCGTCGTTTCGGCGATCGACAATCTGGTAAAGGGCTCAGCCGGCCAGGCGCTGCAAAATTTCAATCTGATGTATGGCTTCGCCGAGACGACCGGCCTCGAGCAGCTTCCGCTGTTCCCCTAAGGCTAATCTCGGCTCCTCACGAAAGATCCAGGCGCGTCCTCGATCGCCCGCAACGGTCCGGCGGCGGGATCGCGGGCAGGGACCTTTGGGCCCGAATAAGCCGCAAGCCAACTCGCCCAGTCCGGCCACCAGGACCCCGCGGCCTCATGGGCGGTTGCCATCCAATCTTCGAGCGAGCCCGGTCTTCCGCCCGACCAGAATTGATATTTCTTCTTGGCCGGGGGATTGACCACGCCGGCGATATGTCCCGATCCCGCCATCACATGGCGCACCGGTCCGCCGAACAGCTTGCTGCCGCGAAATACGGACGCCGCTGGCGCGATGTGATCCTCCTTGGTGAAGAGCTCGTAGATCGGGATCTTCACCTTCGACAGATCGAGCCGCACGCCGCCGAGCTGCATCTCGCCCTTGGCGAGACGGTTCAAATGGTAGAACTCACGCAGATAGAAGGCGTGGTTGGCAGCAGGCAGGCGCGTCGAGTCGGCGTTCCAGAACAAGAGGTCGAACGGGAAGGGCTTCTTGCCGAGCAGATAATTGTTGATCACGTAAGGCCAGATCAGATCGCGCGGGCGCAGCATGTTGAACACGGCCGCCATGCGCGAGCCGTCGAGATAGCCGTGCTCGGCCATCATCTCTTCCAGCGAATTGAGCTGCGCGTCGTCGATGAAGACGAGCAGGTCGCCGGCCTCGCTGAAATCCACCTGGGCGGCGAGGAAGCTTGCCGAAGCCACGCGGTTATCGTCCTTGGCCGCCATGTAAGCGAGCGAGGAGGCGAGCAGCGTGCCGCCGACGCAATAGCCGAGCGCATTAATCTTCGGGCTGCCGGTCTGACGGATCACCGCCTCGACGGCGGCGAAAATGCCTTCGCGCATGTAGTCCTCGAAGGTCTTCTGCGCGAGCTTGATGTCGGGATTGACCCACGAGACCAAGAATACGGTGAAGCCCTGTTCGACCGCCCATTTGACGAACGACTTCTCCGGCACGAGATCGAGAATGTAGTATTTGTTGATCCAAGGCGGCACAACGAGAAGCGGCCGCTCATACACCTCTTCCGTCGTCGCGGCGTATTGGATCAGCTGGATCAACTCGTTCTGGAACACTACTTTGCCCGGCGTCACGGCGAGGTTACGGCCAATCTCGAACGCCGACAAATCCGTCTGGCTGATGCGGAGCAAATCCTTTGATTGCCCGAGATCCTCGACGAAATGCGTCATGCCCTGCACCAGATTCTCCGCGTTGGTGGCGAGCGTGGTGCGGATCACCTCGGGATTGGTGAGCGGAAAGTTCGAGGGCGACATCGCCGAGAGCATCTGATTCAGATAGAACAGCGCCTTCTTGCGCGTTTTGTCGTCAACCCCCGACGTGTTGCGGGTGAGGTCCTCGGCCCAGCGCGAGGTGATGAGATAAGCCTGCTTCCAGAAGTCGAACACCTGGCCGTTGGACCAGTCGGGGTCCTTGAAGCGGTTGTCGCCGGGCTCCGGCGTGACCACAGGCTCGACCTCCTCGCCGAGAAAGCGGCGGACTGACCGGCCCCACAGATCGGCATAGCTCGCCAGCAGTTCGCTCTGCGCGGTGGCGAATTTGGCCGGCTCGGCCACCCAATGTCGCGCGATCTCGCCGAGCGATTTCGCCGCTTCCCCGGCTTCCGAGGCCATGCTGTAAGGACCTTGCCCGTTAGAGCTGGTGCGCTCGGCCAGAGCGGAGAAAGCCTTGGTCCCTTGGTCGAAGAGACGCACCATATTCCTGGCGAAGGCTTCCATTTGATTCGCATAGACTTGCTCAACCCCGGAAGTATCGGGTGTTTTATTCTTCTCCTGCATCAATCTGTCCTTGTTTTAACCCCCAATTTACCTTGCTACAGCCACCATCCACTATCAGGCTCGGCGCGCTCGCCCGCTGTTGCGCAAGGGGTCATTGTGCTATGCAATATAACAAGTGCACGGCGATTGCCAATCGTCACGGGGAACCTGCCGGACCAACGCTCCACATCCATGCTGCGCGCGCTTCCTAGCTACGCCTTGCGCTTGCTACCCCTGCTTATTCCGCTGGCGCTCGGCGCTTGCGCGCAGATCTCCTCTAGCGAGACCACCCCCTCGAGCCAACTCCTCAGGGACTATGACAAGACCCTGACCACGTCGGAACAGAAGGCGGTAATCAGCGATCTCGAGGCGGCCCAGGCGAAGGCCCACGGTGAAAAGAGCCCCGAACCGACCGGCTCCACCGGCGCGAAATCGGCACAGACGCAAGACTAGCCGCTTCCCTCGAAGACCGGGCGGCCCTTGCCCCTCTGCCCATTTTTATGGTTCAAGTGATGCCCCTTAGGGGCCTGAACGGGGTAGGGACCCCTTGCGTCCGTGACCAGCGATTTCCATAGAATCAAGCGGCTGCCGCCTTACGTCTTCGAGCAGGTGAACAAGCTCAAGGCCGAGGCGCGCGCGCGCGGCGACGACATCATCGATTTCGGCATGGGCAATCCCGACATGCCCACGCCGGAACACATCACCGCCAAGCTGGTCGAGACGCTGCGCGATCCGCGCACCAATCGTTATTCGGCGTCGAAGGGCATCCAAGGCCTGCGCAAGGCGCAAGCCGCCTATTACGCGCGCCGCTTCGGCGTGAAGCTCAGTCCCGACACCCAGGTGGTGGCCACGCTCGGCTCGAAAGAAGGCTTCGCCAACGTGGCGCAGGCCATTACCGCCCCAGGCGACGTGATCCTCGTGCCCAACCCGACTTATCCAATCCACGAGTTCGGCTTCATCATGTCGGGCGGCGTCATCCGGCAGCTGCCGGCGCGCACCAATTCGCAGTTCATGACCTCGCTCGACAAGGCGGTGCGCCACTCGGTGCCGAAGCCATCAGCGCTGGTGCTCAATTATCCGGCCAACCCGACCGCCGTCGTCGCCGATCTCGACTTCTACCGGGAGGTGGTCGGCTTCGCCAAGAAACACGACCTGCTCGTGCTCTCCGATCTTGCGTATGCCGAGATCTATTTCGAGGGCGAGCCGCCGCCGTCGATCCTGCAGATCCCGGGCGCGATCGATATCGCGGTCGAGTTCACCACGCTGTCCAAGACTTACGCCATGCCCGGCTGGCGCGTCGGCTTTGCCGTCGGCAATGAGCGCCTGATCCACGCGCTGACCCGCGTGAAGTCGTATCTCGACTACGGCGCCTTCACCCCAATCCAGGTGGCTGCCGCCGCGGCGCTGAATGGACCGCAAGACTGCGTCGACGACATCCGCGCGATCTACAGGCGCAGGCGCGATTGCCTGGTGGATGCCATCACCCGCGCCGGCTGGCCGATCCCTTCACCGCCTGCCACCATGTTTGCCTGGGCGCCCATTCCCGAAATGTTCGCCCATCTCGGCTCGCTCGAATTCTCGAAGCTCCTGCTCGAGAAGGCGGGCGTCGCGGTCTCGCCCGGCGTCGGCTTCGGTGAATATGGCGAGGGTTATGTGCGCCTGGCACTGGTCGAGAACGAGCACCGTATCCGCCAGGCCGCGCGCAACATTCGGAGATTTCTCTCCAACTCCGCCAAGACCATGCATAACGTCATTCCCATTGCCTCCAAGGCGAATCGGTCGTTCTGATTTCTCCCATGAGTAATGCATTGAAGCTTGGGCTGGCGGGGGTCGGCACCGTCGGTAGCGGTCTCTTGCGGCTGCTGGCGGCGCGCAAGGCGGAGCTTGCCGCCCGCGCCGGGCGCCCGATCGAGGTCGTCGCCTATTCGGCCAGAAGCCGGCAGAAGAAGCGCGACGCCAATCTCTCCGGACTTCGTTTCGTGCAAGACCCCGTCGCGCTCGCACGCGATCCCGAGATCGACGTGTTCGTTGAGCTGATCGGCGGTGAGGAAGGAGTGGCGAAACAGGCGGTCGAGGCCGCGCTCTCGGCCGGCAAGCACGTGGTTACCGCCAACAAGGCGCTGCTTGCACATCATGGCGCGAGCTTGGCCGCGCTCGCCGAGAAGAATGGTGTGGCGCTCAACTTCGAGGGCGCGGTGGCCGGCGGTATTCCCGTGGTCAAGGTCATGCGCGAAAGTCTGCAAGGCAACGCCATCTCCCGCGTCTACGGCATCCTCAACGGCACCTGCAATTACATCCTCACGCTGATGGAGCAGGAAGGGCGCAGCTTCGCCGACGTATTGAAGGAGGCGCAGGCGCAAGGCTATGCCGAGACCGATCCCACCTTCGACATTGGCGGCTTCGACACCGCGCATAAGCTGGCGCTGCTCACCAGCCTCGCCTTCGGTACGCGCACGAGTTTCGAGTCCGTCTATGTCGAGGGCATCGAACGGATCACCCCGGCCGACATCGAGGCTGCCGGCGATCTGGGCTACCGCATCAAGCTGCTCGGCGTGGCGCTGCGCACCGACAGTGGCATCGAGCAGCGCGTGCACCCAACCATGGTGCCGAAGCACACGGCGATCGCCGAGGTTGACGGCGTGAAGAACTGCGTCGCCATCGACGGCGATTTCGTGGGCGACGTCATGCTGATCGGTGCCGGCGCCGGCGGTGGCCCGACCGCCTCCTCGGTGACGAGCGACCTGATCGATATTGCCCGCGGACTGATCCTTCCGCCCTTCGGCACCAAGGCCAAGACGCTGAAGCCCTACAAGACGGCGAAGATGCGCGGGCATGAGGGCGGCTACTATATTCGGCTCTCGGTGTACGACCGGACCGGCGCCTTTGCGGCCATCGCCAGCCGCATGGCCGACCAGGGCATCTCGATCGAGAGCATCGTGCAGCGCCGGCCGCGCGCCGAACTGCCGGGATTTGACCGGCCACATAAGGGCTCACCGGCCGCCGTTGTCATGATCACGCATCAGACCACCGAAGCCGCGATCGGCAAGGCGCTCGCGGCGATCGAGCGCGACGGCCATGTCGATCAGAAGCCGCAGATGATCCGTATCGAAAAACTGTGATAGTGAATGTGTAACCCTATAGGCGGCATAACATAAGATCGCCTGAGGGTAGGGAGGAACGAACGTGTCGCTGGCTCTGGCTAAGACCGAGCTCGACCGCGCTTTGGCGCTCGATATCGTTCGCGTCACCGAGGCAACCGCCGTGGCGGCCGCGTTGTGGCGCGGCCGCGGCAACGAGGCGGCCGCCGACGAGGCGGCCGCAACCGCCATGTATCGCGAGCTTGCCCGCCTGCCCATCGAGGGCGTGGTGGTGGTGGGCGAAGGCGAAGAGAACGAAACCCCACTGCTTTACATCGGCGAGACGGTCGGCGCGGGCGGGGCAAACCCGCTCAAGGTCGATCTTGCCGTCGATCCGGTCGAAGGTTCTACGCTCTGCGCCAAGGCGCTACCCAACGCCCTTTCCGTGCTGGCGGTGGCCGCGCGCGGCAGCCTGCTCAAAGTGCCGACCATGTATATGGACAAGATCGCGGTCGGTCCGGGCTTTCCCGATGGATTGGTCGATCTCGACGCATCGCCGGCCGACAACCTCAACGCGCTTGCTGCCGCCAAGGGCGTTCCCTTGAACGAGATCACCGTCTGCATCCTCGATCGCCCGCGTCATGCCAAGCTGATCGAGGAGGTGCGCGCTTCGGGCGCCTCGCTCAAGCTGATCGGCGACGGCGACATTGCCGGGGTGATTCATGTGACCGAGCCGCTCGAGACCGGCATCGACATCTATATGGGCATCGGTGGGGCGCAGGAAGGCGTGCTCGCGGCGGCGGCGCTTGCCTGCATCGGGGGGCAGATGCAGGGACGTCTCGTGATCGCCAACGAGCAGCATCGCACCCGCGCCCGCGCCGCTGGTATCCACGATCTCGCCCGCAAATACACCATGCGCGATATGGTGACTGGTGATCTGTCCTTCGCCGCCACCGGCATCACCGACGGCTCACTGCTGGAGGGCGTGCGCTTCACCCGCGAAGGTGTGTTCACCCACACTCTGGTAATGCGCGCCTCGACCCGGACGGTGCGCTGGATCAAGACCGAGCATCCGGACATTAGCAAGTTCGACTAACCCCCTTGCGGGGAGCGACTGCGAATCACCTTACACTCGCTGGTTTGGAGCGAGCGTGACGTGACCGCAGCCCTCAAACTTAGACCAGCGGAAGCTGAGGCTTTCCCCGCGCTGCTCGGCGTGGAGCGGTCGGCGCGCGGCTTCCGTTGGGCCGAGCGGCTCGATCCCGGCCGCGCGCTGATCGCTGCGTCCATCGCCCAGGCGCACGGCCTGCCGGAGCTGCTCGGCCGCGTGCTGGCGGCGCGCGGCGCCGATCCGCAGACGGTCTCCCGCTTCCTCGATCCATCGCTCAAGACGCTGCTGCCAGACCCCGCGCGCCTGCAGGACATGGAAAAGGCTGCCGACCGCTTCGCTGCCGCCATCAAGGCGGGCGAGCCGATCGCCGTGTTCGGCGACTACGACGTCGATGGCGCGGCCTCGGTCGCGCTGGTCGAACGCTTTCTTCGCGCGCATGGGCAAACGCCCGCGACCTATATTCCCGATCGGCTGACCGAGGGTTACGGCCCGAGCGCCGAGGCCCTTGTCGGTCTTGTCAGAGACGGCGCGCGTCTCGTCCTCACCGTGGATTGCGGCACGACTGCTGAAGTGGCCATCGCCGCCGCCAACGCGGCCGGCGCGGAGGTGATCGTCATCGACCACCACCAGGCCGACGAGGCGTTGCCGCCGGCGTTCGCGGTGCTTAATCCGAACCGCCAGGACGATCTCTCAGGGCAGGGGCATCTCGCCGCTGCCGGCGTCGTTTTTCTGTTTCTGGTCGCCGCCACGCGCGCGCTGCGCCGCGACGGTTTCTATCGCGACCGGTCTGAGCCCGACCTGCTTGGCCTGCTCGACCTCGTGGCGCTCGCCACGGTCTGCGATGTGGTTCCCCTCCGCGAGGCGAACCGCGCCTTCGTGGCCAAGGGGCTCAAGGTCTTGCGGCTCCGTCACAATCAAGGCTTACGCGCGCTCGCCGACGCCGCCCGCATCGACGAGGCGCCGACAAGCTACACGCTCGGCTTCATCTTGGGTCCGCGCATCAATGCCGGCGGCAGGGTCGGCGCGTCGAGCCTCGGCGCCAGGCTGCTTGCCACCGAAGACGAAATCGAAGCTCGCGCCATCGCCGACAAGCTCGAGACGCTGAATGCCGAGCGCAGAGCCATCGAGGAGCGCATGCTCGCGGAGGCCTTTGCCGCCGCCGAGGCGACGCTCGCCGCGGAGCCAGCAAGCCCGCTGCTCTTCCTCGCCGCCGAGAGTTGGCACAAAGGCCTGCTCGGTCTCGTCGCCGGCCGCATCGCCGAGCGCTTCCGGCTGCCGACCTTCGTTTCTGCACTCGAGCCTGATGGCTCCGCCACGGGCTCGGCGCGTTCGATCGCCTCCGTCGATCTCGGCGCAGTGGTTCGTGCGGCCGTGCATGAGGGTCTTTTTATCAAAGGCGGCGGCCACGCCATGGCGGCGGGGTTCAAGCTGGAACGGCGCAAGGAGGACGCTCTCAAGCGCTTTCTACTCGGGGAACTCACGCGCCCCGTGGCGCAAGCCGCATCGCTTCGCCATCTCGTTATTGACGGAGCACTATCGGCCGGGGGCGCCAATCAAGCCCTCATGGAGTTGCTCGATCGCGCGGGCCCCTACGGACCCGGCCATCCCGAGCCGCGCTTTGTCTTTCCGGCGCATCGTTTGCGGCGTGTGCGCCTCATGAAGGACGTGCATATTCGCTGCACGTTGCACGCTGCGGATGGTGCACGCATCGAGGCTTGCGCGTTCCGCGTGGCGGATACGCCGCTTGGCGCGCTGCTGTTGAATGGCGAGGGCCTGCCGCTCCATGTCGCGGGTCATCTGCGCCGCACGAACTGGCAGGGCAGGGAGAGCGTTGAGCTGATGATCGAGGACGCCGCCGATCCGAGCGGCCCTATGAGGGAGAATGCCCTGTGAACGTGGGTAGCAATTATCTCGCAATGGCGCTTGTCGTCGGTTCCGCTGGATCAGCCGCCGCCGACACCATAACGGCGAAATGCCGGGGAGAGGACGGTGGCAAGCCGTACGCGATGACAATGGTATACGAGGGCGAAGATAGCGGGACGCTGAAGATCAGCGGAACGTTCGGCGAGATGAGCCTGCCCGCTGGCAAGAAAACCCGGGATACCGTCACGGAAGACGAGACGATACACGCGACCCAGATTTGGGGCGGTGGCGAGATCCCTCTCGTGGTGCCCGACAAGGCGGCGCTCGAGGCATGTATCAAAGGCAAGCTGCCACCAGATCAAGTTACCGATGCCGATATCGTGTTCATAACGATACCGTCCTGCGCCGCGTCCGCGCCGCCGGCAGCGCAGCCCATTCCGGTCAAGGTGTACGCGGAGTTCACCTTTCTCGATCCCGAAACCGTGTACACGACCTTCAAGCGGACCTATCTCGAGAAGACGGACTTACCGGAAGGTACGATCACGCTCGAGCCGATGCTGCCGCAATGCACGATGGAGTAGCCTGGCTGAACCCGTCGATGGCGTTCGCTAAACCCATCGTGCCACTTTTCGGATATCCACCTACGCTGGCGAATAGCCGCTATCGGGATGTCGACCTGACGCGAACGTTGCGGGCCGAACCAAACCTTTCTATATGACGAGGCTCTTGCGCGCCGCCCCCTTCGTCTAATGGTGAGGACGTCAGGTTTTCAACCTGAAAACAGGGGTTCGATCCCCCTAGGGGGCGCCACTTCGAGCCGATTCCCTACCACTTGCCGGTATTCGGCATCGAGGCCCAGGGCTCCTGCTTGGGCAGCGGCTTTCCCCTTTGCAGGAACTCGATCGAAATGTTGTCGGGGGAGCGGATGAAGGCCATGTAGCCGTCGCGCGGCGGGCGGTTGATGGTGACACCGTTCTTCATCAGCGTCTCGCAAGTCGCGTAGATGTCGTCGACCTCATAGGCGATATGTCCAAAATTGCGTCCCTCGCCATAAACCTCGGGGTCCCAGTTGTAGGTGAGCTCGACCTGCGCGTCCTCGTCGCCCGGCGCGGCGAGATAGACCAGCGTGAAGCGCCCTTGCTGGCTCTCCAGGCGGCGCACTTCCTTCATGCCGAGCTTGTTGCAGTAGAAGTCGAGCGACCGCTCGAGATCGCTGACGCGCACCATGGTGTGCAGATACTTCATCGCTTCGTCTCCTCACGCCTTCGCCCTGCCGGAGCGCACCCAATTAGCGCGCGCTGCGCATGTGTGGCAAGCGCACCACGCCGTTGTCATTTTTTGCCGAAGGAACATGCAGATTGCGGGGCGATTGTTGCCCAAGGTCCACACCGTGCGGTTCCGCGGCACTTAAAGTGAAATTTCTCTCGACGCCATAGATGTTTGCGCCGTCGGGAGGCACGATTCTTCCGATTCGTTCCACTCGTTGCATCCGCTCCGTCAATTTCGCGAGAATCGCTTACCAATCAGATGCTTGCGCGCCTCGCCGACGAGCACTCACGAACTCGCCTGGGGCATTGTGGAGAAGGCGGAACTGCGCGGAAAATTCCCGTGGCCTCCATTGGCGACGATGCTATCTTCACAAACGGGTGTTTCCGGCCGATTCGTCTGTAGGGGCGTTCGTTTCGGCTGCGTCAAAAGTTTTATGCGGGGGAATGCGGCATGGGGGCGAAAGAACCGCCACATTTAGAGGGCCATACCCAGCGCGACGAGGAAGTCACAGTTGATGTCTTCGAAGTGTCAGGATCGATCAAGTGGTTCGATGCGTCAAAGGGTTATGGGTTTATCGTTCCGGACGAGGATCTTCCCGACGTTCTCCTGCACGTGACGTGCCTGCGCCGCGACGGATTCCAGACGGCCTACGAGGGTGCGCGCGTGGTCTGCGAGGTGCTGCGCCGACCGAAGGGTCTGCAGGCTTTCCGCATCCGCGCCATGGACGATTCGACGGCGGTTCATCCGTCGCAATTGCCGCAGCGGACGCATGTCGTGGTCATCCCGGAGAGCGACTGGGAGCGGGCCACGGTCAAATGGTTCAACCGGCTGCGCGGCTTCGGTTTCGTGACCCGCGGCGGCCAGACGCTGGACATCTTCGTGCATATGGAGACGCTGAGGCGCTGCGGCTTCACCGAGCTGAGGCCAGGCCAAACAGTGCTGGTGCGCTTTGGCCGCGGACCGAAGGGATTGATGGCGGCGGAGCTCAAGCCGGACGGCTCGCAAGGACCGTCCTCCCACTGACATTACGCACGCTTGACTGGCTGGCCCGCTCGGCGGCGCTGTCTTTGTTTGCGCTTGGCATCTTCGCGCAAGCAAGCGGCTTCGCCGCCGGCACGGGCACGCTCGTGCTGAAGACCGCTAGCGGCGACCACAACTTCACTATCGAGGTGGCCACCAGCGACCAGGAGCGCGCGCTCGGACTGATGTTCCGCCGTTCGCTGCCGGACAATGCTGGCATGCTCTTTCTCTACGACACGCCGCAGCCGGCAACCATGTGGATGAAGAACACCCTGATCCCGCTCGACATGGTGTTCATCGCCGCCGACGGCAAAGTGCATCGCATCGAGCAGAATGCCGAGCCGTTTTCCACGGCACTCATCCCCTCCGACGGACCGATCATCGGCGTGCTCGAGCTCAATGGCGGGGAAGCCGCCAAGATCGGCCTCAGGCGTGGCGACAAGGTGCTTTATCCTGGCCTTCCCACCAAATAAGGCCGCCCCCCGGCCGGACGGTTGAGACTAGCTTAAGCCGCGGCCGCCAATTATGTATCAGCCAGCGATTTGATCGGGGCATAGCGCAGTCTGGTAGCGCACCTGCTTTGGGAGCAGGGGGTCGCAAGTTCGAATCTTGCTGCCCCGACCATCGCTCGCTGGAAGGAATGAGACGCCGCATGGCCGCCCGCATCTATCAGCCCGCCAAGACCGCGATGCAGCAGGGCATGGCGGGCACGCGCGAATGGATCTTGGAGTACGAGCCCGAGCAGCCGAAGCTGATCGAGCCGTTGATGGGCTGGACCAGCTCGACCGAGACCAAGCCGCAGGTGCGCATGAGCTTCGCCACCAAGGAGGAGGCGGTAGCCTTCGCCACCCGCCAGGGCATTGCGTTCCGGATCGAGGAGCCACAAAAGACGGCGCTGAGACCGAAGTCCTACGCCGAGAACTTCAAGTTCGGCCGGCTGGATCGCTGGACGCACTGACGGTTCATCGTTTTGGGTTATAGTCTCGCCCGGTTGCCAGCGGTCCCGTAGCTCAAGGGATAGAGCATCTGCCTTCTAAGCAGAGGGTTGAAGGTTCGAATCCTTCCGGGACCGCCACTTCTTCTTCATCCGTCTTAGGCTGAGCCCGTCTTACAGTTGAGGACCGTCATGCGCTTCGTCGTTGGGCTGCTTCTCACACTCTCTCTCTGCGACCCGGCCGCCGCCGATCCTAAGTTGCTGTTCGAGGTGAAAGGACTGGAGCAGCCGGAATCGGTCGTCCAGGATCCGGCCACCGGCGCGATCTATGTCAGCAATATCGTCGGCGCCATCATGCAAAAGGACGGCAACGGCTACATCGCCAAGCTCAAACCCGACGGCACCATCATCACGAAGCAATGGGTCAAAGGGCTCAATGCGCCCACCGGAATGGCGCTGCACGACCGCACGCTCTACGTCGCCGATGTCGACGAGTTGGTCGAGATCAACGTGGCTTCGGGTGAAATCGTCAATCGCTACCCAGCGAAGGGGGCGATCTTTTTGAACGACGTCGCGGTCGGCGAAGACGGCACGGTCTATGCCTCCGACACGCCGATGAACACGATCTGGCGGCTGACAGCCGGAAACTTCGAACCGTGGTTCACCAACGACGTGCTGAATGGACCGAACGGCCTTCTCCTGCAGGACGGGAAGCTGATTGTCGCCTCGTTCGGCAAATTGCCCGGCGAAGGACAGCAGCAGGAGCTGGGCGGTCTGCTCGCCGTCGATATCGAGAAACAGGCGGTAAGCACGATCGGCAGCAATGACAAGCTCGGCAATCTCGACGGCCTTCAGGGGCTTGCACCCGGCGTCTATCTGGTCACGGATTGGGCGGCCGGCGGTCTCTACCGCATCGATGCGAAGGGCAAGTTCGAGCGGCTGATCAAGCTCGGCAAGGGCAGCGCCGACTTCATCTATCTCGCCGACAAGAACGTGGTGCTGGTCCCGATCATGCTGAGCAACTCGCTGGTCGCCTATACGCTGGACTAGGGAACCAGCGCTCGCGGTGGGCGCTAACCGATGCTGCGCACCACCCCGCCGTCCACGCGGATCGCCGCGCCTGTCGTTGCCGACGCCGCTTCGCTGCAGAGATAGACCACCGGGTTCGCCACTTCCTCGGGCGTCGCCCAGCGCTTGATCAGCGAGGTGGGACGCAGCGTCTTGATCAGCTCGATGGCCATCTCATCGACGCTGATGCCCCGGTCCTTGGCCAAGGTCTCCAGAAACGCACTCACGCCTTCTGTCAAGGTCGGCCCAGGCAGCACCGCGTTGACCGTCACGCCGGTTCCGGGAACGGTTTCGGCGATGCCGCGCGAGACTGCGAGCTGTGCGGTCTTGGTCATACCGTATTGCACCATCTCCGCCGGGATGTTCAGACCCGACTCCGACGAGATGAAAATGATGCGACCCCAATTCTGCTTCAACATGTGCGGTAGCAACGCGCGCGATAGGCGCACGCCGCTCATGACATTGACCTCGAAATGGCGGATCCAGTCGCTGTCGGGGATATCGAGGAACGGCTTCGGTTCGAAGATGCCCGCATTGTTGATAAGAATATCGACCGAACCAAGTTCGGCGAGCAGGCGATTGACCTCGGCCGCGCTTCCAACATCGCCAGCGACGCCGGTCACGGGCGCCTTTGTTTCGGAACTGATCCGCTTCGCCGCATCGCGGGTTTTTGCCTCGCTGCGCCCGTTGACGACGACGGCGGCGCCTTCGCGCGCCAGGCCCTGAGCGATGGCGAAGCCGATGCCTTGCGTGGAGCCGGTAACGAACGCCCGCTTGCCCCGCAGCTTGAAATCCATGGCGAAAATTCCTTCCTTGGCGTCGAGCAACGGCCTTAAGCGCGGAGCCGCGCAAATCCGGCGTCGAGATCGGCCTTCAGATCGTCGACGTCCTCCAGCCCGATATGTAGACGCAGCGCCGGCCCTTCAGCCTGCCACTTGGTCGCAGAGCGATAGTCGCTCGGGTCAAAGGGAAGGATCAGGCTTTCGAAGCCGCCCCAGGAATAGCCCATGCCGAACAGGCTAAGTCCGTCGAGCATGGCGGCGAGCCTTTCGTGGGCGACAGGCTTCAGCACGATCGAGAACAAACCCGTGGCTCCGGTGAAGTCGCGCTTCCAGAGCGTATGGCCGGGATCCGAAGGAAGTCCCGGGTGAATGACGCGAGCGACCTCGGAGCGTCCGGCAAGCCAGCGCGCTATTTCGAGCGCCGAGCGCTGATGCCGCTCAAGCCGCGCGCCAAGGCTGCGCAAGCCCCGCAAGGCGAGATACACGTCCTCCGGCCCGGTGCACAGCCCGAGATCGTCGTGCGTCTTGACGACCGCCGCCGAGGCTCTCTCGTTCATGGTGATGGAGCCGAGCATGATATCGGCGTGGCCGCCGATATACTTTGTCGCCGCCTGGATGGAGACATCGGCGCCATGGGCGAACGGCTTGAAGAAAAGCGGTGTCGCCCATGTGTTATCGAGAATGACTATGGCGCCGGCGCCATGCGCAGCCTTGGCGATGGCGGGGATGTCTTGCACCTCGAAAGTCTGCGAGCCTGGAGACTCGGTAAAAACGACCTTCGTCTTCTTGGTAATGAGCTTGTCGATGCCCGCGCCGATGAGCGGGTCGTAGTAGGTGATGGTGACGCCAAGCCGCTTCAACACGTTGTCGCAGAAGCGGCGTGCCGGCCGATAGACGCTGTCGACGACGAGGACCTCGTCACCGGCGGCGAGAAAGGCCAGAAGAGAGGTGGCGATGGCCGAAAGGCCGGACGGGGCGAGCAGGGTGCGGTGACCGCCCTCGAGCTCGGCGATGGCCTCTTCGAGCGCCCTGACCGTGGGGGTGCCGAGACGCCCATAGGTGAAGGGCTGATCGTTGGCTTCAAGCGCCTCGACCGTGGGAAACAGGATGGTCGAGCCGCGATAGATCGGCGTATTGACGAAGCCATGATGGCGTGCGGGCTCACGCCCGGCATGCACCAGTCGCGTCAGATCGTTTTGCGTCTTGCTCCGTTTGCTCATCTCACCTCGGTGAGGCGAGGGGCCCGCATGCGCGAGTTCCTCAGCCAGTCTCGATCGGAAGGCTTTGGTCAGCGCCCCATTCCGACCACGAACCGTCATAGACGGCCGCCCGCCGATGCCCGATCTCGGCAAGCCCGAGGGCGAGCACGCTCGCCGTGATGCCGGAGCCGCAGCTCGTGACCACCGGCTTTGAGAGATCGACGCCGGCTTCCTCAAATAGCCTTTCGATTTCGGGCCCGGTTTTGAGCGTGCCGTCCTTATTGAGTAGCTTGGCGTAAGGCAGATTATGCGAGCCGGGGATGCGGCCCGAGCGAAGCCCCGGGCGCGGTTCCGGCGCCTTGCCGGCAAACCGATCGGCCGCGCGTGCATCGACGATCTCGGCGGATCTGTCCTTGAGCAACGCTTTGACGTCGGAGGCGTCGCGCACGAGGTCGAGGTTACGCCGCGCCGTGAAGTGTCGTGTCGTGCGCGGTCTCGCTGGCCCGCTTTCCAGCGGCCGCCCCTCCCGCTTCCATTTCGGCAAGCCACCGTTCAGTACGCTAACGTCGTCGACCCCCATGACGCGGAAGGTCCACCACACCCGCGCCGCGCTGAACAGCCCGCTCGAATCGTAGACCACGATGCGCGAGCCGTCGCCGATCCCCATGCCGCGCATGCGCGAGGAGAATTTCTCCGGCGGCGGCAACATGTGCGGAAGCCCGCTCTTGGTGTCGGCTATCTCGTCGATGTCGAAGAAGATCGCGCCGGGAATATGCTCGGCGAGATATTCCTCATGCGCGTTCCGGTTTTCCGCCGGCATGTGCCAGGAGGCGTCGATGATGACGAGGTCGGGCGCGTCAAGCTCGCGGGTAAGCTCGTCAGTGTCGGTCAGCCAAGTCTTCGTCTGCAACAAAGCTCGTCTCCATTCTCGAATTAGACGAATACGCGAGGCGCGGCAGCCTGCCCCTGGTCAAGCCATGCGGGCACTGGCAACCCCTTCTCACGTAGGAATTTGGGGTTGAACAGGCGGCTTTGGTAGCGGGTACCGTAATCGCAAAGCACCGTCACGATGGTATGGCCCGGGCCCAAATCCCGGGCAAGGCGGATCGCGCCGGCGACATTGATTCCGCTGGAGCCGCCGAGGCAGAGCCCTTCCTCGCTCAACAGGTCGAAAATGATCGGAAGCGCCTCGGCGTCCTGGATCTGGTAGGCCTCGTCGATCTTGGCCCCCTCCAGATTGGCGGTAATGCGGCCCTGACCGATACCTTCGGTGATGGAGCTACCCTCGGACTTGAGCACGCCGTGCTTGTAGTAATTGTACAACGCCGCGCCCATCGGATCGGCCAGCCCGATCACCACGTCAGGATTGTGCCCTTTCAGCCCCATCGAGACACCGGCAAGCGTGCCGCCAGTGCCCACGGCACAAATGAACCCGTCGACTTTGCCGTTAAGCTCCTTCCAAATCTCCTGCGCCGTCGTCTCGATGTGACCCTGGCGGTTGGCGACATTGTCAAACTGATTGGCCCAGATCGCACCGTTCGGCTCGCTAGCGGCAAGCTCCTCGGCAAGCCGGCCGGAATATTTCACGTAATTGTTCGGGTCCTTGTAAGGCACGGCAGGGACCTCGATCAGCCGCGCGCCGGTCAATCGCAGCATGTCCTTCTTCTCGTCCGACTGCGTCTCGGGGATGACGATGACCGTCTTCAAGCCGAGCGCGTTGCCGACCAGCGCCAGTCCGATGCCGGTGTTGCCGGCCGTGCCTTCGACCACCGTGCCGCCCGGTTGGAGGCGACCCGAATTCAGCGCGTCGCGGATGATGAACAGCGCGGCGCGATCCTTCACCGACTGGCCCGGATTCATGAACTCGGCCTTGCCGAGAATGGTGCAGCCCGTCTCCTCCGACGCGCGCTTCAGCTTGATCAGCGGTGTATTGCCGATCGCCTCGATGATGCCGTTGCGGATGGGCACTTAGGGGCCTTTGGTTTTTCGATCTTTGACGGCAACCTAATCAGCGCGAGGGGTGCAAGCAAGACGCGGAAATTTCAAGCAAGGCAACCGAACGGCACGACTATTCCAATGCTAGGGCCCCTGCAGGGACTTTTGGCGTTCCTCGATCAGCTCGCAATGCTCGGTGAGCGTTTTGAGCTCGTCGCCTTTCATCAGCCGCGTCAGCGGGTTCCAGCGCAGGCTCTTCAGCCTCTGGCAATCAGCGACCGCCTGCTTGAGGGTCTCCACGGTCTGTTCGAGCGGCATCGCATTGAGAGTCTCTTCAGACGGCAGGCGGGAGCCGATTTCAGCGATCGCCGTGCGAGCGGCCCGATAGCTCCAATCGACCCAGGCGCCTGCGGCGATGATGAGCAGCGCCAAAACCAGTCCAAGTCGTTTCATGTTTCCACGCCCTTCTTTTCGGCTCCCTAGTGCAACGCCACGCTGGCCACGGCGCGGGCCACCTTCTCTGCCGGCCACGCCGACGGTGCGCCCGGCGCATCGAGCGGCGAGGGCACATCGGTTCCCTCGCCGGCCACGCTGGCGACAGGGGCAGGGATGAGGACGGCGAGGATAGCAAACCGGCGCAAGACAGTGAATTCGAGCGTGCATCGCGTGCTCTGGCTTGGATTTGCAAGGGGCGAGGGGCATCTAAGAAGGGGTCGCATCTTAGACGACAGGCGGCAAGCGACGTAAGGGGTTGCCCAACCAGGCTGGCTAGGCTAGCAGCCGAGGAATCCGCCATGCTATAGACCGCCGGGTCGAAGCGGGACGCGACCTCTTAAAGCGGGCGTGGTGGAACTGGTAGACACGCCAGATTTAGGTTCTGGTGGCTTCGGCCGTGGGGGTTCAACTCCCTCCGCCCGCACCAAGCATGGAAGGCAGATTGAGGACAGGATGAACGTCACCGAGACGAATACGGAAGGTTTGCGCCGCCAATTGAAGGTGGTGATCGGCGCCGACGAGCTCGAGCAACGCCTATCAGCGCGGCTCGACGAGCTCAAGGACAAGGCGCGGCTGAAAGGCTTCCGGCCCGGCCACGTGCCGAAAGAGCACTTGCGCAAGGTCTATGGCCGCTCGGTGATGGCGGAAGTAGTGCAGCAGGCGGTCGCCGAGACGAGCCGCGATGCGCTGTCGCAGCGCGAGGAGCGCCCCGCTTTCCAGCCGACCGTCGCGCTCCCGGAGGATGAGGCGGAGATCGATCGGATTTTCGCCGGCACCAGCGATCTTGCTTACACGCTGTCTTTCGAGGTGCTCCCCAAATTCGAGCTTATGGACTTCAAGAAGCTTTCACTCGAGAAGCCGGTCGCCGCGGTCACGGATGAGGATATCGACAAGTCGCTCGACCGCCTCCGCGCCGCCAATCAGCGCTACAAGCCAAAAGACGGCGCCGCCGAGACCGGCGATCGCCTGGTGATCGATTTCGTTGGCACCATCGACGGCGCCCCGTTCGAGGGCGGCTCCACCGAGGGTGCGCCGATCGTGCTCGGCAGCGGCAATTTCATTCCAGGCTTCGAGGAAGGGCTGACCGGTGCGCGCGCCGGCGAGGAGCCTCAGGTGGAAGCGACCTTCCCCGAGAGCTACCCCGAGGCGAGCCTCGCGGGTAAGACGGCGCGCTTCGCCGTTAAGGTGAAGGAAGTCGCCGCGCCCGAAACGCCGCCGCTCGACGACGAGTTTGCCAAGAGCCTGGGCATCGAATTGGTCGAGAAGCTCCGCGACACGGTCAAGCAGCGGCTGGAGCAGGACCGCGCGGGCGCCTCGCGGCTCAAAGTCAAGCGGTCCCTGCTCGATGCGCTCAACAAGGGGCACGATTTCGAGTTGCCGCCGACGCTGGTCGACAACGAATACCAGGCCATCTGGCAGCAGGTGACCGCCGATCTCGAGCGCTCCAAGCGGAGTTTCGCGGACGAGGGCACCACCGAGGAGAAGGCGCAGGCCGAATATCGCGACATCGCCGCACGCCGCGTCAGGCTTGGGCTGATCCTCTCCGAGGTTGGCTCGCGCAACCAGATCACCGTCACCGACGAGGAAGTGAGCCGAGCGCTGCTCGACCGCGTCAGGCAGTTCCCTGGGCAAGAGCGCCAAGTCTACGACTATTACCGCAACAACCCTCAGCTCCTCGCCGAGCTCCGGGCGCCGATCTTCGAGGATAAAGCGGTCGACTACGTACTTGAGCTCGCCAAGGTGACAGACACCAAGGTGACACCGGAGGAGCTATACGCCGATCCCGACGCCGATCACGACCACCACGATCATGATCACGACCACGATCACGACCATCACCACCATGGGCATGGCCACGATCACGACCATGATCACGCGCCGAAGAAGCGCGGCAAGAAAAAGGGATGAGGCGAAAGAAGGGCGTTCACCATCCCCTCTTTTGTTTGGGCGTGCGGGTCCATATGTAGTAGGACGAAGCATGCCCAAGCGAACAGATTCGCGAGCGCCCCGAGTGAGGCCGCAAACCTTCCAGCCTTAGGACACCGATGAGAGATCAGGCCGACATCTATATGAATACGCTAGTGCCGATGGTGGTCGAGCAGACCAATCGCGGTGAGCGCGCCTACGACATCTATTCGCGCCTGCTCAAGGAACGCATCGTCTTCGTCACCGGGCCGATCGAGGACCACGTCGCCTCGCTCATTACCGCGCAGCTTCTCTTTCTAGAGGCCGAAAACCCGAAGAAAGAGATTTCGATGTACATCAATTCGCCCGGCGGCGTCGTCACCTCCGGCATGGCGATCTACGACACCATGCAGTTCGTCAGGCCTCCTATCGCCACGCTGTGCATCGGACAGGCGGCATCGATGGGCTCGCTCTTGCTCTGTGCCGGCGAGAAGGGCATGCGCTACGTGCTGCCCAATGCCCGCATCCTGCTGCATCAGCCTTCGGGTGGCTTCCAGGGTCAGGCGAGCGACATCGAACGCCACGCCGAGGACATCATCAAGATGAAGCGGCGACTGAACGAGATCTATGTGCGCCACACCGGTCAAGACTACGCGACCATCGAAAGGACGCTCGATCGCGATTATTTCCTGACCGCCGAGGAGGCGCGCACTTTCGGCATCGTCGACGAAGTGATTACCAAGCGGCATCCGCTGGAAGAGAAAGTGGAAAAGCTCGCGCCTGTGTCGTAGGGCGCTGGAGCCGAGCAGCGAAGCGTCGGGCAGGTTGCCGTTAGGGCTAACCGACAAAATTCGGCCCGAGTGCGGTGGCGTCAAGCTAGGCCGCGCGCACAGAATGCGAATCGTGTGGGTTGTGTCCTGCGCGTGGCGATCCGGGATTAATCAATCCTTGATCAGTGCCGCCATAGCATGCTGAGATTACCCCTTCGCGCAGTTTCGCCGGAGGAGGAGGGGGCTCATACTTGCGAGGCGGCAAGACGAAACAATGGCGCTAGGACCAATTTGGGCCGGCGCCGCATAATTGGACTGGAAGAACGAATGAGCAAGGTGAGCGGAACCAACTCGAAAAACACCCTCTACTGCTCCTTCTGCGGCAAGAGCCAGCACGAGGTGCGCAAGCTCATCGCCGGGCCGACGGTTTTCATCTGCGATGAATGCGTCGAGCTTTGCATGGACATCATCCGCGAGGAGAACAAGAGCTCGCTGGTGAAGTCACGCGATGGCGTGCCGACCCCCATGGAGATTTGCGCCGTTCTGGACGACTACGTCATCGGCCAGGATTACGCCAAGCGCGTGCTCTCCGTTGCCGTGCACAACCACTACAAGCGGCTCAACCACTCGAGCAAGAACTCCGACGTCGAGCTCGCCAAGTCGAACATCTTGCTGATCGGGCCAACCGGCTGCGGTAAGACCTTGCTGGCGCAGACGCTCGCACGCATCCTTGATGTGCCTTTCACCATGGCCGACGCCACGACGTTGACCGAGGCGGGTTATGTCGGCGAGGACGTCGAGAACATCATCCTCAAGCTGCTTCAGGCGGCCGACTATAATGTCGAGCGCGCGCAGCGCGGCATCGTCTATATCGACGAGGTCGACAAAATCAGCCGGAAATCCGACAATCCGTCGATCACCCGCGACGTGTCGGGCGAGGGCGTGCAGCAAGCCCTCCTCAAGATCATGGAAGGAACCGTCGCTTCGGTGCCTCCGCAAGGCGGCCGCAAGCACCCGCAGCAGGAGTTCCTGCAGGTCGATACGACCAACATCCTGTTTGTCTGCGGCGGCGCATTCGCGGGCCTGGAGAAGATCATCGCCGCCCGCGGTCGGTCGACCTCGATCGGCTTCGGCGCGAAGGTGGAAGCGGCCGACGATCGCCGCACCGGCGACATCCTGAAGGGGGTCGAGCCCGAGGATCTGTTGAAATTCGGCCTGATCCCCGAATTCATCGGCCGCGTTCCCGTCATTGCCACCCTCGACGATCTCGACGAGGAAGCGTTGATGCGCATTCTGACCGAACCCAAAAATGCCTTGGTCCGGCAGTACCAACGCCTGTTCGAGATGGAAGACGTGCAGCTCAGCTTTGCCGAGGATTCGCTGCGCACCATCTCGAAGAAGGCGATCGAACGGAAGACCGGCGCTCGGGGCTTGCGGTCGATCATGGAAGGCATCCTGCTCGACACGATGTTCGAGCTGCCGAGCCTCCGGGGTGTGGAAGAGGTTGTGATCAGTTCGGAAGTGGTCGAAGGCAAGGCCCGACCCTTACGCATCTACTCCGACCGCCACGAGGAGCTCGGAACGAGCGCCTGACGGGGATTGGCATCATTCCTGCTTGCGGGGTAAGGCGAATCCCACTCAAAATGGGTGGAGAAATCGCGGCTCCGCCTGGAGGAACAGGCACTTGACGGCGACTTTGCTGGTCGCCACCTACGCTAGCTGGTAGGTAACTTGCCACAGGGCCGACACTCTGCGTTTACCGTATCTTTGAACGACGAGACGTCGGCGCTTGGGAGGGGACAGAGAAGCGGGGGATCGCCTTAAAGCGGTCCCGCCTAACCAAGAAAGCGACGGAACTGCCATGACCAATTCAAAGCCGTCCGCGACCAAAGAAGGCGCTCCGGAGCTCTACCCGGTCCTGCCGCTACGCGACATTGTCGTGTTTCCCTACATGATCGTGCCGTTGTTCGTCGGCCGCGAGAAGTCGATCGCCGCGCTCGAAGAGGTGATGCGCTCCGACAAGCAGATCCTGCTCGTGGCGCAGAAGAACGCGAGCGACGACGAGCCATTGACCGACGGCATCTATGCCATGGGAACGCTGGCCTCGGTGCTGCAGCTTTTGAAGCTGCCCGATGGCACGGTGAAGGTGCTGGTCGAGGGTACGCGCCGCGCCGCCATCCGCCGCTACACCAGCAACGAGAACTATTTCGAGGCTGAGGTCGAGCGCGTCGCCGAAAGCGTCGGCGCCGAGGACGAGATCGAGGCGCTGGCCCGTTCCGTCGTGTCTCAGTTCGAGAGCTATGTGAAGCTCAACAAGAAGATCTCGCCCGAGGTGCTCGGCACCGCGAGCCAGATCGAGGACTATTCCAAGCTCGCCGACACCATCGCCTCGCATCTCGCCATCAAGATCGCCGAGAAGCAGCAGATCCTCGAGGTCACGTCGGTCTCCGAGCGGCTGGAGCGCGTCTTCACCCTGATGGAGAGCGAGATCTCCGTGCTGCAGGTCGAGCGCAAGATCAGGAGCCGCGTCAAGCGTCAGATGGAGAAGACGCAGCGCGAGTACTACCTGAACGAGCAAATGAAGGCGATCCAGAAGGAGCTCGGCGACAGCGAGGAAGGCCGCGACGACCTTGCCGAGATCGAGCAGAAGATCGAAAAGACCAAGCTGTCGCGCGAGGCGCGAGAGAAGGCGCTCGGCGAGCTGAAGAAGCTCCGCCAGATGAGCCCGATGTCGGCCGAGGCCACCGTGGTGCGCAACTATCTCGATTGGCTGTTGACCATCCCGTGGGGGGTCAAGGGCAAGATCAAGCGCGATCTCGACGAGGCGCAGAAGACCCTCGACGAGGACCATTATGGGCTGGCTAAGGTCAAGGACCGCATCGTCGAGTATCTCGCGGTGCAGAACCGCACTAATCAGCTCAAGGGCCCGATCCTCTGCCTGGTCGGTCCTCCCGGCGTCGGAAAGACCTCGCTCGGCAAGTCCATTGCGCGCGCCACGGGCCGCGAGTTCGTGCGCATGAGCCTTGGCGGCGTTCGCGATGAAGCCGAGATCAGAGGCCATCGCCGCACCTATATCGGCTCGATGCCAGGCAAGGTGATCCAGTCGATGCGGAAGGCGAAGAAGATCAATCCGCTGTTCCTGCTCGACGAGGTCGACAAGATGGGCGCCGATTTCCGCGGCGACCCCGCTTCAGCTTTGCTCGAGGTGCTCGACCCGGAGCAGAACCACACCTTCAACGACCATTATCTTGAGGTCGACTACGATCTCTCCAACGTGATGTTCGTCACCACGGCGAACACGCTGAATATTCCTCCCGCCTTGATGGACCGCATGGAGATCATCCGTATTGCGGGCTACACCGAGGACGAGAAGATGGAGATCGCCCGCCGCCACCTGATCCCCGCGATGGCCAAGGCCCACGGCCTCGAGGCTGAGGAGTGGAGCCTCGACGACGACGCGCTGAAAGAGGTCATCCGCCGTTACACCCGGGAAGCCGGCGTGCGCAATCTCGAGCGCGAGATCGCTAAGCTCGCCCGGAAATCGGTCAAGGAGCTGCTGACCAGCAAGAAGAAGTCGATCAAGGTCACGCTCAAGAATCTCGAAGACTATCTCGGCGTGCAGAAATATCGCTACGGCGAGGCCGAGCTTGAGGATCAAGTCGGAGTGGTCACGGGCCTTGCCTGGACCGAGGTCGGCGGCGAGCTGTTGACCGTCGAAGGCGTGATGATGCCCGGTAAGGGCAAGATGACCGTGACCGGAAACTTGCGCGACGTGATGAAGGAGTCGATCCAGGCCGCGAATGCCTATGTGCGCTCGCGCGCCATCGATTTCGGTATCGAGCCGCCTCTGTTCGAGAAGCGCGATATCCACGTGCACGTGCCCGAGGGGGCAACTCCTAAGGACGGCCCGTCGGCCGGTGTCGCCATGGCGGCCGCCATCATCTCATTGATGACCGGGATCCCGGTGAGGCGAGAGGTTGCCATGACCGGTGAGATCACGCTGCGAGGCCGTGTGCTGCCGATCGGGGGGCTCAAGGAGAAGCTCCTCGCGGCGCTACGCGCCGGCATCAAGACGGTGATCATCCCTGACGAAAACGCCAAGGATCTCACGGAGATACCTGACGAGCTGAAAAACGTCCTGGATATCCGCCCCGTTTCGCGCATGGACGAGGTGCTGAAAATTGCCCTCACCCGGCCTCCCCAACCGATCGTCTGGGAGGAGGAGGGCGTGGAGCAGGCTCAGGTTGTCCCTCCGAAGGATGACTCGCTGCCCGGCGTCACCGCCCATTAAATTGGCGGAAAACCGCCGTTTTTACCGTTGATTTGGCTGAATTTGATGGTCCGACTCTGTCCACAGAGTCGGACCATTTTTGTTGATTTTCCGGGTTTTTTGCGCCAGTCATACACGACTTGTTTGTAAATCGGAGCGTACCCAAGGCCTCGAGGGCGAACACCCCTCTCGATTGGGGCCCGAGCGAAAGGATCATGACCCGTGAACAAAGCTGAGCTGGTCGCCCATGTGGCGAAGGAATCTGATCTGTCGAAGGATGCGGCCGAGAAGGCCGTGGACGCGACGTTCAAGAACATCGAGAAGGCCCTGAAAGGCGGGGACACCGTGCGGATCGTCGGCTTTGGCAACTTCCAGGTCGCGCAGCGCAAGGCTTCCGTCGGCCGCAACCCGCGCACTGGCGCCGAGGTGCAAATCCCGGCCTCCCGCGTGCCGAAATTCCGGGCTGGCAAGGCGTTGAAAGAGGCCTGCAACAGCTAGGCGCTTTTAGCCACGACTTTCTGAGGCGGAGCCTTGCTATGGTAGGGCTTCGCCTTTTTGTTTGCGTCGTTTGCTATGGCGATCCGGGATAGCGTGCGCCGTCGACGCGCGCCGGGCGGTTAGCTCAGTTGGTAGAGCGCCACGTTTACACCGTGGATGTCGGCAGTTCGAGCCTGTCACCGCCCACCATCCGGTTCCGCGCGACCAACCTAGCGGCGTTTGCTCCTCAGCGGTTGCGCAGTGGCCCTAGGCGCCCGGGGCTCGCCTTGACTTGGCGAATCCGAGGCCGTAAATGCTGAAGATCGCCTCCGGCCGTGGACTACGGCCCGGTAGGGGGTGTAGCTCAGTTGGTTAGAGCGCCGGCCTGTCACGCCGGAGGCCGCGGGTTCGAGTCCCGTCACTCCCGCCATCCCTTTGGCCCCCACACTCGGAAAAGAGGACCATGGGCCAGTTGCTGCAAACTTACCTGCCGCTTGTCATCTTCATCGGCATCGCTTTCGTCATTAGCGCGGCGATCCTGGTTGCGCCCTTCGTCATCGCCGTGAGCAAGCCCGACCCTGAGAAGGTCTCGGCGTACGAATGCGGTTTCGAAGCCTTCGACGACGCCCGCATGAAATTCGACGTGCGCTTCTACCTCGTGTCACTTTTGTTCATTATCTTCGACCTTGAGGTCGCGTTCTTGTTTCCTTGGGCCGTGGCCTTCAAGAACATCGGCACCTTCGGCTTTTGGGCGATGATGATCTTCCTCGCCATTCTCACCGTCGGCTTCATCTATGAGTGGCGGAAAGGCGCGCTGGAATGGGATTGATCCCAGAGGCCCATCTGGACAAGGACGGGCGAAGCGCCGGCGGCATCATCACGCCCGGCGCGACCAGTTTCGGCGTCTTCTCCAACGAACTCGCCGACAAGGGCTTCCTGCTCACCACCGCGGACGAGCTGATCAACTGGGCGCGCACCGGCTCGCTGATGTGGATGACATTCGGGCTCGCTTGTTGCGCGGTCGAGATGATGCAGGCTTCGATGCCGCGCTACGATCTGGAGCGCTTCGGCTTTGCGCCGCGCGGCAGCCCGCGTCAGTCCGACGTGATGATCGTTGCCGGCACGCTGTGTAACAAGATGGCCCCCGCGCTGCGCAAGGTCTACGACCAGATGCCGGAGCCGCGCTATGTGATCTCGATGGGATCCTGCGCCAATGGCGGCGGCTACTACCATTATTCCTACTCGGTGGTGCGCGGCTGCGACCGCATCGTGCCGGTCGACATCTACGTGCCCGGCTGTCCGCCGACCGCCGAAGCGCTGGTCTATGGCGTCCTCCTTTTGCAGAAGAAGATCAGACGGACCGGCACGATCGAGCGCTGATCCGTTTCTCCCAACGTCCCTCCTGGAGCCTCGATGGACGAAGCCCTTGCCAAGCTTGCCGCCTATCTCGGTGGTCCCCTCGGGGCGAAGCTGCTCGCCTCCGAGATGGCGCTCAACGAGCTCACCATCGAGGTCGAGCGCGATTCAATTCGCGAAACCATCCAGCTGCTGCGCGACGACCCGTTGTGCCGCTTCGGCTGCCTGATCGACATCTGCGGCGTCGACTACCCCGAGCGCGATGAGCGCTTCGATGTCGTCTATCATTTGCTGAGCCCGTGGCTGAATCATCGGATTCGCGTGCGGGTTAAAACCGACGCGGAAACGCCTGTGCCAAGCCTCGTCACGCTGTTTCCGGCAGCCAACTGGTTCGAGCGGGAAGCCTACGATCTCTACGGCATCCTGTTCGAGGACCACCCCGACCTCAGGCGCCTGCTCACCGATTACGGCTTTCAGGGCCATCCGCTGCGCAAGGACTTTCCCCTGACCGGGTTCGTCGAGCTGCGGTACGACGACGAGCTGAAGCGCGTGGTCTATGAGCCGGTGAAACTGATGCAGGATTTTCGCAGCTTCGATTTCCTGAGCCCTTGGGAGGGAATGGATACCGCGATCCCCGGCGACGAGAAGGCTGGCGATGCAAGCGAGCGAAAGGGCGAGCCATGAAGCCGTCGCTCAAGCCCGGGCTTAAGCACCGCTTTGCCTATGCCGTCCCTAAGACGAAGACCGTACCGCAGCTCTACCCAGAGTCGCCGCAACTTCAGGCCATGCCGGACGTGTTCGCCACCGGCTTCATGGTCGGGCTGATGGAATGGACCTGCGTGCGATTGCTGGAGCCACACCTCGACGTCGGCGAGGGCAGCCTCGGCGTGCATATCGACGTCTCCCACAAATCGGCAACGCCGCCCGGCATGATTGTCACCGTCGATGCGGAATGCATCGAGGTGAGGGGGCCACGCGCTCGCTTCAAGGTGGTCGCTCATGACGGCGTCGATGAGATCGGCGCGGGCACGCATGAACGCTTCATCGTCAGCTGGGATCGCTTCAATCGCGGTGTCGCCGCCAAGCTCGCCAAAGCCGCACAGAAGGTCGAGGCCTGATGTCAGAGCTCGACACAATCGCCACGGAAGCCGATAGCGGCAAGCGCGAGGGCGACGACCGCAAGTTCACCATCAATTTCGGCCCGCAGCATCCGGCGGCGCACGGCGTGCTCCGGCTCGTGCTCGAACTCGACGGCGAGGTGGTCGAGCGCGTCGATCCGCATATCGGGCTCCTGCACCGCGGCACCGAGAAGCTGATCGAGTACAAGACCTATCTCCAGGCGGTGCCATATTTCGATCGGCTCGACTATGTGGCGCCCATGAACCAGGAGCATGGCTTTGCGCTTGCCGTGGAGAAGCTGGTGGGCGTCACCGTGCCGAAGCGCGCGCAGCTCATCCGCGTGCTCTATTCCGAGATCGGCCGGCTGCTCTCCCACCTCCTCAACGTCACCACCCAAGCCTTGGACGTTGGCGCGCTAACCCCGCCACTGTGGGGCTTCGAGGAACGCGAGAAGCTGATGGTGTTTTACGAGCGGGCGAGCGGCAGCCGCATGCACGCGGCCTATATCCGCCCGGGCGGCGTGCATCAGGACCTGCCCCCCGAACTGGTCGCCGACATCTACGCCTTCTGCGACCCGTTCCTCAAAGTGTGCGACGACATCGAGGGTCTGCTCACCGATAACCGCATCTTCAAGCAGCGCAACGTCGACATCGGCGTGGTGAAGCTGGAGGACGCCTGGGCACATGGCTTCTCCGGCGTAATGGTGCGCGGCTCGGGCGCGGCCTGGGATCTGCGCAAGGCCCAGCCCTACGAATGTTACGCCGAGCTCGACTTCGATATTCCGATCGGCAAGCACGGCGATTGCTACGACCGCTATCTCGTCCGGATGGAGGAGATGCGCCAATCGGTGCGCCTCATGAAGCAATGCTGCGAGAAGCTCACCACCGAGCTCGGCCCAGTCACCGTCGAAAACCACAAAATGGTGCCGCCGAAACGGGCTGAGATGAAGAGCTCGATGGAAGCGCTGATCCATCATTTCAAACTCTATACCGAGGGCTATCACGTACCGAAAGGCGAGGTTTATGCCGCCGTCGAAGCGCCGAAGGGCGAGTTCGGGGTTTATCTCGTCTCCGACGGCACGAACAAGCCGTACCGCTGCAAGATCAGGGCGCCGAGCTTTCCCCATCTCGCCGCCATGGACTTCTTATGCAAGGGACATATGCTCGCCGACGTCTCGGCGGTGCTCGGCTCGATCGATGTCGTGTTTGGGGAGATCGACCGATAAACCTGATGCGGCGGTTGGCTTTTTCAGGCTAAAGGCCTATGTGGGTAGGGGCGGGACGAGGTTTCCGCACTGCAGCATTGAGTGCTAAAAGTCCTCGCGCCGTCTAGGCAACATGCTGTGCGGGGAGAGAAGAAGACAGCCTATGAGCGTCCGCCGCCTCGCCGCTGAGCAGCCTGAGGGCTTCTCCTTCACCCCGGAAAATCTCGAATGGGCCAAGGCCCAGATCGCGAAATATCCGGAAGGCCGCCAAGCCTCCGCCGTGTTGCCGCTGATGTGGCGCGCGCAGGAGCAGATGGGCGGCTGGCTGCCGGAACCGGCGCTGCGCTATGTCGCCGACATGCTCGGCATGGCCTACATCCGCGTCTACGAGATTGCGACCTTCTACACCATGTTCAACCTCGCCCCCGTCGGCCGCTATTACGTGCAGGTCTGCGGCACCACGCCGTGCTGGCTCCGAGGCGCCGACGCGATCAAGGACACCTGTCGCAAACTCATCGGCGAGCCGGGGCATGTGACCGCGGACGGGCTCTTCTCCTGGACCGAGGTCGAGTGTCTCGGCGCTTGCGTCAACGCACCCATGGCGCAGATCAACAAGGATTATTACGAGGACCTCACGCCCACGAGCATGACACGCATCCTGAAAGACATGAAAGCGGGGCGCCATGTCGAGCCGGGGCCACAGGATGGGCGCCAGGCGTCGGCGCCTGAAGGTGGTCCGATCACGCTCATCGATCCCGCGCTCTACAATAATGAGGAGCCGGACCTGGAGAGCGCCGCAGCGGTCCCAAACCCTGCGCCCGGCAAGAGCCGCAAGCCGAGGCCGCGCTGATGCTCAAAGACAAAGACCGCATCTTCAAGAATCTCTACGGGCTGCATAGCTGGCGGCTCAAGGCTGCGCGCGCGCGCGGCGCCTGGGACGGCACCAAGGCGATGGTCGAGAAGGGCCACGAGGCGATCATCGAGGAGGTGAAGGCATCGGGCCTGCGCGGGCGCGGCGGGGCGGGCTTCCCGACCGGACTGAAATGGTCGTTCATGCCGACCAAGTCGGACGGGCGCCCAAACTATCTCGTGGTCAATGCGGATGAGTCCGAGCCAGGCACCTGCAAGGATCGCGACATCATGCGTCACGATCCGCAGCTGCTGATCGAAGGCGCCTTCCTCGCCGCCTTCGCCATGCGGGCGCATGTCTCCTACATCTATATTCGCGGCGAGTTCATCCGCGAGCGCGAGATCCTGCAAGCCGCGATCGACGAGGCCTACGACGCGAAGCTGATCGGCAAGAACAATGTCAACGGTTGGGACTTCGATCTCTACCTGCATCACGGCGCCGGCGCTTACATCTGCGGCGAGGAAACCGCGCTGCTGGAAAGCCTCGAGGGCAAGAAGGGCCAGCCGCGCCTGAAACCCCCATTCCCCGCCAATGTTGGGCTCTATGGCGCGCCGACCACCGTCAACAATGTCGAGACCATTGCCGTCGTTCCCGACATTTTGCGGCGCGGCGCCACCTGGTTCACCTCGCTCGGCCGCCCCAACAATACCGGGACCAAGCTCTTCTGTCTGTCCGGCCATGTGAACAAGCCCTGCAACGTCGAGGAGGAGATGGGCATCCCGTTGCGCGAGCTGATCGATCACTATGCGGGCGGCGTGCGCGGCGGTTGGGACAATCTGCTCGCGGTCATTCCCGGCGGCTCCTCGGTCCCCTGCATCCCGGCGAGCCAATGCAGCGATCTGCCCATGGACTTCGACAGCCTCAAGGCGCTGAAGACCGGGCTCGGCACCGCGGCCGTGATCGTCATGGACAATTCGACCGACATCATCCGCGCCATCGCGCGCCTCTCTTATTTCTACAAGCATGAGTTCCTGCGGTCAGTGCACCCCATGCCGCGAAGGCACGGGCTGGATGTGGCGCGTGCTCGAGCGCATGGCCAAAGGCCAAGCCGAGAAGGGCGAGATCGATATGCTGCTCAACGTCAGCTATCAGGTCGAGGGCCATACCATTTGCGCGCTCGGCGACGCGGCGGCTTGGCCGGTGCAGGGGCTGATCCGGCATTTCCGTCACGTGATCGAGCAGCGCATCGACGCACAGGCCTCGAAGCCTATCGCGCCGTCGGTTCCCGTGGCGGCGGAGTAGGGAAAATCTATGGTCTGGCTCTGGGACAATACCGTAACGCTTTCGACGATGGTCATGGCTGTGGCGGCCATCGCCGCGCTGATCTATGCCCATCTGCAAATCGCCGAGAACAAGCGGGCTGAGCGCCGCGCCAATGCCAATGAATTGTGGCGGGAGACTCTCCGGCTTGCCTTCGACAATCCGAAGCTTTCCGATCCGACGCTGAAGCTCGCTCAATTCGACTACGAGCAGCGCACCATCGACGGCAGCATCGAGCTGTTCCAGAAATACGAGCTCTATGTGGATACAATCCTCAATGCCAGCGAGGAGATCATGGAGGTGTCGCCGACCAAGGAATGGGACGCGTCGGTACGCATCCAGCTCAAACCGCATCGTGACTATTTGCAGTGCCCCTATTTTCAGAACTCCGGCTACCTAGAGCAATACGGGCCCAGGTTCCGGGCATTCCTGCTGGATGCGCTTAACGACCCTCGTCACACGCCGCCGCCGCTGCCCAACCTCACGGAGATCAACGCGCCGACGAGGAAGGTAGGCAAGCGTGCCTAAGCTCATCATCGACGGCAAAAAGCACGACGTGCCGGATGGTATTACGCTGATCCAGGCCTGCCAGCTCGCCGGCATCGAGATCCCGCGCTTTTGCTATCACGAGCGACTGTCGATCGCCGGCAATTGCCGCATGTGCCTCGTCGAAGTCGCTGGTATGCCGAAGCCTGTCGCCTCCTGCGCCATGGGCGTCAACGATCTTCGGCCCGCGCGCGACGGTACCCCGCCCACCATCATCACCGCTTCCGAGACGGTGAAGAAGGCGCGCGAGGGCGTGCTCGAATTCCTCCTGATCAATCATCCGCTCGACTGCCCGATCTGCGATCAGGGCGGCGAATGCGATTTGCAAGACCAGACTATGGCCTACGGCTTCGACGCCGGCCGCTTCCAGGACAACAAGCGCGCGGTCGAGGACAAATATCTTGGACCGCTGATCGGCACTTTCATGAATCGCTGCATCCATTGCACGCGCTGTGTACGCTTCATGACCGAGGTTGCCGGTGTGGAAGAGCTCGGCGCTATCGGCCGCGGCGAGGATATGGAGATCACCACCTATCTCGAGCGCGGCATGCTCTCCAATCTGTCGGGCAATGTCGTCGATCTTTGCCCCGTCGGCGCGCTCACCTCGAAGCCTTACGCCTTCACGGCGCGGCCTTGGGAACTCAGTAAGACGCTGTCGATCGACGTCATGGACGCGTTGGGCAGCGCCATCCGCGTCGATGCGCGCGGGCGCGAGGTGATGCGCATCCTGCCGCGCGTGAACGACGCAATCAACGAGGAATGGATCTCCGACAAGGCGCGCCATGTGTGGGACGGCCTGCGCACTCAGCGGCTCGACCGGCCTTATGTGCGAAAGCAGGGAAAGCTCGTCCCGGCGAGCTGGGATGAGGCCTTTCACGTCATCGCCGAGCGGCTGAAGGGGCTCGACGGCTCGCGCCTCGCGGCAATCGCCGGGGATCTGGCGGCCGCCGAGGAGATGTTTGCGCTGAAGCTTCTCACCGAACAGCTCGGTTCGCCGAATATCGATTGCCGCCAGGACGGCGCCGCGCTCGACCCCGCGCTGGGACGCGCCAGCTATCTCTTCAACTCCACCATCGCCGGCATCGATCAGGCCGACGCCATCCTGCTGATTGGCACCGACCCGCGCCAAGAGGCGGCCGTGTTGAACGCTCGCATCCTTAAGCGCTGGCGCCAGACGCAGGGCCAGATCCCCATTGGGTTGATCGGCGAGGATGCCGATCTGACCTATACTTACGACTATCTCGGCGCCGGCCCCGAGACGCTGGCCAAGATCGCCGACGGCTCGCATGCCTTCGCGAAGCGGCTCGAGGGCGCCGAGCGGCCGATGCTGATCCTGGGCCAGGCGGCGCTCGCACGGCCCGACGGCGCGGTGGTGTTAGCGCTTGCCGCCAAGGCCGCGGTGACGATCGGCGCGATCAATCCAGACCTCTTCTGGAACGGCTTCAACGTGCTCCACAAGGCCGCTGGTCGAGTAGCGGGCCTCGATCTCGGTCTCGTGCCTGGCAAAGGCGGCCGCGACGTCGCGGGCATCCTGGACGCGGCAGGCGAGGGGACCATCGAAGTTGTCTATCTGCTCGGCACCGACGAGATCGACATGGGGCGGTTCGGCGACGCTTTCGTCATCTACCAGGGCAGCCACGGCGATCGAGGTGCGCATCGCGCCGATGTCATCCTGCCCGGCGCCGCCTATACCGAGAAGGACGCGATCTATGTGAACACTGAAGGCCGGGCGCAGCTGACCGCTCGCGCGGTGTTTCCGCCGGGCGAAGCGCGCGAGGACTGGACGATCCTGCGCGCGCTTTCGGGTGCGCTCGGCAAGCCACTGCCGTTCGAACTCGACGCAAGCGCTGCGGGCCAAGCTGTTCGAGGCGCACCCGCATCTCGCACTGCTCGAGCAGATCGATCCGGCCGACAGTGCAGCCATCGAGCGTCTCGCCAAGCAATCGGCGAGGCCCGGCAAAGAGCGCTTCGGCCGGGCGATCGACGACTTCTATCTCACCAATCCGATCGCGCGCGCTTCCGCCATCATGGCGAACTTGAGCGCATTGCACGCGGCCCCCGACAAGGCGACCGGCACCGATGGCTGAGTTCTGGACCAGCTACGGCTTGCCGCTCTTGCTGATCGTGGCGCAGAGCGTGGCGCTCCTCGTCATCGTTCTCATCATCGTGGCCTTTCTGCTTTACGCCGACCGTAAGGTCTGGGCGGCGGTGCAGATGCGGCGCGGCCCTAACGTGGTTGGCCCTTGGGGGCTGTGGCAGTCCTTCGCGGATCTGCTGAAATTCGTATTCAAAGAGCCGATCATTCCGGCCGGCGCCAACAAGGGCATCTTTCTGCTTGCGCCGCTCGTCACCGCCGGGCTCGCGCTGTCGGCCTGGGCTGTCATGCCGGTCGCCAAAGGCTGGCAGGTCGCCGACCTCAACGTTGGCATTCTCTTCATCTTCGCCATCTCGAGCCTTCAGGTCTACGGCGTGATCATGGCGGGTTGGGCCTCGAATTCGAAATACGCCTTTCTCTCGGCGCTCCGCTCGGCGGCGCAGATGGTCTCGTATGAAGTCTCGATCGGCTTCGTCATCATCACGGTGCTGCTCTGTGCCGGCTCGCTCAATTTGAGCGCCATCGTCGAGGCCCAAGACGGACGCTTCGGGCTGCTCGGCTGGTATTGGCTGCCGCTCTTTCCCATGTTCGTGATCTTCTTCATTTCGGCTCTGGCCGAGACCAACCGCCCGCCCTTCGACCTGCTGGAGGCCGAGTCGGAGCTCGTGGCCGGCTTCATGGTCGAGTATTCGTCCACCCCCTATATGCTCTTCATGCTGGGCGAATATGTCGCCATCGTCCTGTTATGCGGGCTCGGCACGGTGTTGTTTTTGGGGGGTTGGCTGCCGCCGGTTCCCCTCCCGCCCTTCACCTGGATACCAGGCGTGGTATGGTTCTTGTTGAAGGTTTGCTTCTTGTTCTTCCTGATCGCCATGGTCAAAGCCATGGTGCCGCGGTACCGCTACGATCAACTGATGCGGCTCGGCTGGAAGGTCTTCCTGCCTCTGTCATTGGCCGCCGTCGTGCTCGTGGCGGCGGTTCTACAACTGTGGCAGCACGTATCCTAAAGGGGAGAGCTGGCGTGAAGCGTTTCGCCGAGGCCGCCAAGTCGTTACTGCTGATGGAATTTCTGTCAGCCTTCTGGCTCGCCATGAAATATTTCGTGGCCCCCAAGGCGACGCTCAACTACCCGTTCGAGAAAGGCCCGCTCTCGCCGCGCTTCCGCGGTGAGCATGCGCTGCGACGTTATCCCAACGGTGAGGAACGCTGCATCGCCTGCAAGCTCTGCGAGGCCATCTGTCCTGCCCAAGCCATCACCATCGAGGCCGGCCCCCGCCGCAACGACGGCACGCGCCGCACCACGCGCTATGATATCGACATGGTGAAATGCATCTATTGCGGTTTCTGCCAGGAAGCTTGCCCGGTGGATGCCATTGTCGAGGGTCCGAATTTCGAGTTCGCCACCGAGACGCGCGAGGAACTCTACTACGACAAGGAGCGGCTGCTGGCCAACGGCGACCGCTGGGAGCGCGAGATCGCCAAGAACTTGGCGCTCGATGCGCCGTACCGCTGAAGGGCGACGCCGCTTCATGTTATCAGCGCTGTTCTTTTATCTCTTCGCCATCACCAGCGTGGGCGCGGCCTTCATGGTCATCACCGTGAGGAATCCCGTGCACGCGGTGCTGTTCCTGATCCTCGCTTTTTTCAACGCCGCGGGGCTGTTCGTGCTGCTCGGCGCCGAGTTCCTGGCGATGGTCCTGGTCGTGGTCTATGTCGGGGCGGTGTTGGTGCTGTTCCTGTTCGTGGTGATGATGCTCGATGTCGACTTCGCCGTGCTCAAGGCGGGTCTCCTCAAAACTCTGCCGGTCGGCGCCACTATCGGGCTTCTGCTTCTCGTCGAGCTGATCCTGATCGTGGGCGCCTGGACCACCGCGCCCGAGATTACGGCGCAGGCGCCGACGCCGCCCGCGTCGGAGATCAGCAACACCGAGGCGATCGGGCTCGTTCTCTATACCCGCTATGTCTACCTGTTCGAGGCGGCGGGCCTGATCCTGCTCGTCGCCATGATCGGCGCCATCGTGCTGACCCTGCATCACAAGCGCGATGTCCGGCGGCAGTCTGTGTCGGTTCAGGTCAACCGAGAGAAATCGGTGGAATTGGTCGAGGTCGAAACGGGGAGGGGGCTGTCATGACTATTGGCCTCACCCATTATCTCACTGTCGCCGCGGTCCTATTCACGCTCGGCATTTTCGGCATCTTCCTCAATCGCAAGAACGTGATCGTCATCCTGATGTCGATCGAATTGATGCTGCTTGCGGTGAATATCAACCTCGTCGCCTTTTCCGCCTTTCACGGCGATCTGGTCGGGCAAATCTTCGCCATGATCGTGTTGACTGTGGCCGCGGCGGAAGCCGCGATCGGCCTTGCCATCGTCGTCGTCTATTTCCGCAACCGCGGCACCATCGACGTGGCCGAAATCGATCTTCTTAAGGGCTGAGCCGCAAGCGCGATGTATCAGGCGATCCTGTTTCTCCCTCTCGTCGGCGCGATCTTCGCGGGCCTGCTCGGCCGCTTTACCGGGTCGCGCCCGGCCGAGGTCATCACCACGACGCTGGTGCTGATCACCGCGCTGCTGTCCTGGCTCGCCTTCTACCAGGTGGCGATCCAGGGGGTGGAGCAGCGCATCGAGCTGCTCCGCTTCATCACCTCAGGCGATTTGAAGACCGTGTGGTCGCTTCGCATCGACACGCTGACGGCCGTGATGCTCGTGGTGGTAACCACAGTGTCGGGTCTCGTCCATCTCTACTCCATCGGCTACATGGAAGAGGATCCGCACCGCCCGCGCTTCTTCGCCTATCTCTCGCTGTTCACTTTCGCCATGCTCGCGCTGGTAACCGCCGACGATTTCGTCCAGCTCTTCTTCGGCTGGGAGGGCGTGGGCCTCGCCTCTTATCTTCTGATCGGATTCTGGTATCACAAGCCGGCCGCCTACAACGCCGCCATCAAGGCCTTCATCGTCAACCGCGTTGGCGATTTCGGCTTTGCGCTCGGCATCTTCGCCGTCTTCACCCTGTTCAACTCCCTGCAATACGACACGGTGTTCGCCTCGGCGCCTGACCATGCCGGCGAGACGATGCAGTTCCTTGCCTGGCGCGTCGATGCGCTGACACTCATCTGCCTGCTGCTGTTCATGGGGGCGATGGGCAAGTCGGCACAATTCCTGCTGCACACTTGGCTTCCCGACGCCATGGAGGGCCCGACGCCGGTCTCGGCGCTGATCCATGCCGCGACCATGGTCACCGCCGGCGTATTCATGGTGGCGCGGCTATCGCCGCTGTTCGAACTGGCGCCTATCGCGCTCGGCTTCGTCGCCATTATCGGCGCCACCACCGCCTTCTTCGCCGCGACCATCGGCCTGGTGCAGACCGACATTAAGCGGGTGGTCGCCTATTCGACCTGCTCGCAGCTCGGCTACATGTTCGCTGCGGAGGGCGTTGGGGCTTACGGCGCCGGCATGTTCCACCTCTTTACCCATGCTTCGTTCAAGGCACTGCTCTTCCTCGGCGCCGGCGCCGTCATCCACGCGCTGCATCACGAGCAGGACCTCCGCCGCATGGGCGCGCTGCGCAAAGTGCTGCCCTTCACCTGGGCGATGATGCTGATCGGCACCCTCTCGCTGACCGGCTTTCCATTCACCGCAGGCTTCGTCTCCAAGGACGCCATCATCGAGGCGACTTACGCCGCGCATTCCTGGGTGGGGAACTACGCCTTCGTGCTGACCTTGATCGCCGCCGTGCTGACCTCGTTCTATTCCTGGCGGCTGATGTTCCTCGCCTTCGAGGGCAAGCCGCGCGAGCCGAAAGATGTGCTCGCGCACGCGCATGAGCCGCCTTTGACCATGGGCATTCCGCTCGTTGTGTTGGCTCTCGGCGCACTGCTGCTTGGCGGCCTGTTCGCCCATCTTTTCATCGGCTCCGGACAGACCGAGTTCTGGCGCGGCTCGCTGGTGACGCATGCGGGCGCCCATCATGAGGTGCCGCTCTGGGTGATGCTGGCGCCGACCGTTGCCATGGCGCTCGGCCTCCTCACGGCCTGGTACTTCTACATCCGCAACCCGCTGGTGCCCTTTGGCCTGGCCAAGCGCTTCCGCGGCGCCCACCAGTTTCTACTGAACGCCTGGTATTTCGACGCGCTCTACGACTTTCTGTTCGTCAGGCCGGCGAAGCGGCTCGGCCGGTTCCTGTGGAAGACCGGCGACGGCACGATCATCGACGGGCTGGGCCCCGATGGCGTCTCGGCCCGCGTCATCGACATCACCAACCGCGTTGTCAAGCTCCAGTCCGGCTACATCTATCACTATGCCTTCGTCATGCTGATCGGCGTGGCGGCACTCATCACTTATTTCCTGTTTGCCGGCGGAGGGCTCAAGCCGTGAGCTATAGCTGGCCGATCCTATCCACCGTGACGTTTCTGCCGCTGCTCGGCGCACTGCTGGTTGCGCTGTTGCGCGGCGACGACGACAGCGCCTTCCGCAATGCGCGCTTCATCGCGCTGTGGACCACGCTCATCACTTTCGCGCTCTCGCTGGTGCTGTGGCGCGATTACGACGCTACTACCGCCCAGTTCCAATTTGTCGAGCTCAGGCCCTGGCTCGGCGCCATCACCTTCCACATGGGTGTCGACGGCATCTCGCTGCCCTTCGTGCTGCTGACCACCTTCCTCATGCCGCTTTGCATTCTCGCCAGCTGGGTCTCGATCTCATTGCGCGTGAAGGAATATATGATCGCCTTCCTCGTGCTCGAGACGCTGATGCTTGGCGTGTTCACCTCGCTCGACCTGGTGATGTTCTACCTGTTCTTCGAGGGCGGGCTGATCCCGATGTTCCTGATCATCGGCGTGTGGGGCGGGCAGCGCCGCGTCTATGCGAGCTTCAAGTTCTTCCTCTATACGCTCACCGGCTCGCTGTTGATGCTGCTCGCCATCATGGCGATCTATTGGGAGGCGGGGACCACCGACATTCCGGTCCTGCTCACCCACGGCTTTCCGCCGGAGATGCAGACTTGGCTGTGGTTCGCTTTTCTTGCGTCCTTCGCGGTGAAGCTGCCAATGTGGCCGGTGCATACCTGGCTGCCCGACGCCCACGTCGAGGCGCCCACTGCCGGCTCAGTGATCCTCGCCGGCATCCTGTTGAAGATGGGCGGATACGGTTTCCTGCGTTTCTCCATCCCCATGTTCCCGCTCGCCTCGGCCGAGTTCGCGCCGCTGATCTTCACGCTCTCCGTGGTCGCCATCATCTACACCTCGCTGGTGGCGCTCGCGCAGGAGGATGTGAAGAAGCTGATCGCCTATTCGTCGGTGGCGCATATGGGCTTCGTCACCATCGGCGTGTTCACCCTCACCATGCAGGGCCTACAGGGCGGCATCTTCCAGATGCTGTCGCACGGCATTGTTTCTGCCGCGCTGTTCCTCTGCGTCGGCGTGATCTATGACCGCATGCATACGCGCGAGATCTCAGCCTTTGGCGGCCTCGCCGACCGCATGCCGGTCTACGCATTTTGCTTCATGGTGTTCACGCTCGCCAATGTCGGCTTACCCGGCACATCGGGCTTCGTCGGCGAGTTCCTGAGCCTAACCGGCGCCTTCCGCATCAACACCTGGGTGGCCTTCCTCGCCACCACCGGGGTGATACTCTCGGCGGCTTATGCGCTGTATCTCTATCGCCGCATCATCTTCGGCAAGCTGGAGAAGGCGAGCCTCAAATTCATCACCGACCTCACTTGGCGCGAGGTGGCGGTGATGACGCCGCTCGTCGTGCTCACTCTTTTGTTCGGGTTCTATCCCGCGCCGATTCTCGATGCATCCGCCGCCTCGGTCGATGCTCTGATCAAGAACTACCACGCCAGCCTCGCCGCCGCCGAACAGGCGCGGCTCGCGCTGCTGCCATAAGGGGCCTGGCACGTGCTCCAATCGCTCAACCTCGAAGCGGCACTGCCAGAGCTGATCCTTGCGCTCGGAGCCATGGCGCTGTTGATGCTTGGCGTCTTCACGCGCCGCGAGCGGGGTGAACTCATCCTGTGGCTCGCGGTTCTCCTGCTCGCCGCGGCCGGCCTGTTCGTGGCGACTTCGTTCGGCACGGCGAGGCTGTTCGGCGACAGCTTCATCGTTGATCCCTTCGCCCGCATGCTGAAGCTGCTGACGCTGACGGGCGCTGCCGTGGCGCTCATCATGTCGCTCGATTATTGGCGCGAGAGGGGAGGGGTGAAGTTCGAGTTCCCCGTACTCGTGCTGCTCGCCACGACCGGCATGATGATGATGATCTCGGCCAACGATCTCATCGCCCTCTACGTCGGACTCGAGTTGCAGAGCCTCGCGCTCTATGTGGTCGCCACCTTCCGCCGCGACTCCGCGCGCTCGGCCGAAGCCGGCCTCAAATATTTCGTCCTCGGCGCGCTATCGTCGGGCATGCTGCTTTACGGCGCATCGCTCGTCTACGGCTTCACCGGTTCGACCGCGTTCGCCACCATCGCCGCGTCGGTGCAGCCGTCGGGCGCCAATCTCGGGCTGGTCGTCGGCCTCGTCTTCTTGATGGCCGGGTTCGCCTTCAAAATCTCTGCCGTGCCGTTCCACATGTGGACGCCCGATGTCTATGAGGGTGCGCCGACTCCCGTCACAGCATTCTTCGCGGCCGCCCCAAAGCTCGCCGCCATGGCGCTCACCGTGCGGGTGCTGATCACCGCCTTTCCGGCGGTGACGCTACAATGGCAACAGATCGTCGTATTTCTTGCCATCGCCTCAATGGCGCTGGGCTCATTTGCGGCGATCGGCCAAACCAATATCAAGCGCCTGATGGCCTATAGCTCGATCGGCCATATGGGTTACGCGCTGGTCGGGCTCGCGGCCGGCAGCGCCGAGGGGGTGGCTGGCGTGATCATCTATCTCGCCATCTATTTGGTGATGACGCTCGGCACCTTCGCCTGCATTCTCGCCATGCGGCGGGATGGGCGCATGATCGAGGACATCGATGCGCTGGCCGGTCTCTCGCGCACCCAACCCATGATGGCGTTCTTGTTGGCGATGCTGCTGTTTTCCCTCGCCGGCATTCCGCCCCTTGCAGGTTTCTTCGCCAAGTTCTACGTGTTCCTAGCCGCCATTCATGCCGGCCTTTATCCGCTCGCCGTCATCGGCGTGCTTTTGAGCGTCGTGGGCGCCTACTATTATCTTCGCATCGTCAAGCTTATGTATTTCGATGCCCCCGCGGAGCGCTTCGAACCGATGCAGGCGCCGCTTGCCGCAGTCCTTGGCGTCAGTGGGGCATTCATCCTGCTCTATTTCGTTTATCCGGCGCCGCTTGTGGCCTATGCCGGGGTTGCAGCCAAGTCACTGTTCTAAATGACATATTTTTCATCGCCAGCGCCGAAAATGCCGAGCGGCTACCGCCTGCTTCGGCTGGAGACGGTGGATTCTACCAATGCCGAGGCGAGGCGCCGGGCCAAGGCCGGTGAGCCCGGCCCGCTCTGGATCTGCTCGGCGCGGCAATCGCAAGGCCGCGGCCGGGGCGGCCGCGAATGGATCTCCCAGCACGGCAATCTGTTTGCGAGCCTGCTCGTTGGCATCAATTGCCCCATCCGCGTGGCCGGACAGCTGGCGCTGGTCGCCGGCGTCATAGCCTTCGACACCATCGCCAAGCTGGTCGCCTATGAAGGCCGCTCGGAGCTTCTACTGAAATGGCCGAACGATATCCTGCTCGCGGGCGAGAAGGTGGCCGGCATGCTGCTCGAGAATATCGGCAGCACGGCTGAAAACCGCTCGATGGTCGTGATCGGCACCGGGGTCAATCTCGCCAATCACCCTGAGGGCCTGCCGCAGCCCGCGGTAAGCCTCGGCGCCTATGGCATGACGATAACGCCGGCCGACGCGCTCGAAGTGCTGGCGGCGACCACGCACGAATGGCTGACACGCTGGGGCGAGGGCAACTCTTTTCCAAGCATCCGCCGCGCCTGGCTCGACCGCGCCGGACCCGCTGGACGCCCCTTGCGGGTGAAGGTTAGCGGCGAGGAGACCGAAGGCGTTTATGGCGGTCTCGACGCCGACGGCGCGCTCAGGCTGCTGACCGCAGACGGCTCCGAGCATCGGATCGCCGCCGGCGATGTGTTCTTCTTGAGCCGGTGAGGCGCTGAAACTCAAACATGTCTAAGAAATCCAATGGAAAGGGAGCCGACTTCGTCTTCCTGCCGCTCGGCGGCGTGGGCGAGATCGGCATGAACCTGTATCTCTACGGCTACGGGCGGGACGGTGCGCGCGAATGGCTCATCGTCGACATGGGAATCACCTTCGGCAGCGAGACCGAGCCCGGCGTCGACGTGATCCTTCCCGACATCCGCTTCATCGAGGAGGAGCGGCACAATATCGTCGGCCTCCTGCTCACCCACGCGCATGAGGACCATTTCGGCGCGGTGGTAGATCTGTGGCCACAGCTTGCCGGCATCCCGGTCTACGCCACCCCGTTCACCGCCGAGATGCTCAAGTCGAAACTTGCCGAGAGGGGGCTAGTCAACGGCTTCCCGCTCGAGATCATCCCGCTCGGACACCGGCGCACGATCGGTCCCTTCGATGTCGAGCTGATCAACATGTCGCACTCGATTCCCGAGCCATCGGCGGTCGTGATCCGGACGCCGCTAGGCGCGGCGTTGCATACCGGCGATTGGAAGCTCGACGAGAATCCTCTGACCAGCGCGCCCACCGACCAGGCACGGCTTAAGGCGCTCGGCGCGGAGGGGCTCTCGGCACTGATTTGCGACTCGACCAATGCCGTGCGCGACGGCATCTCCGCCTCGGAAGCCGACGTTGCCGTGACGCTCGCGCGCCTGATCCGCGAAGCGCCTCGGCGCGTGGCCGTCACCACTTTCGCCTCGAACGTCGCGCGCATTCGCTCGGTGGCAAATGCTGCGCGCGCGGCGGGCCGCGAACTGGTCGTGGTCGGCCGCGCCATGTTCCGTGTCATCGAGGCCGCCCAGACCACCGGCTATCTCGACCCCAACCTCTCCTTCCACGAGGAGACGGTCTTTTCCAAGCTGCCGCCCCACAAGGTGCTGGCGCTCTGCACCGGTAGCCAAGGCGAGACGCGCGCCGCCATGGCGCGCATCGCGCAGAACGAGCATCCCAATGTGAAGCTCGACGAGGGCGACTGCGTGATCTTTTCTTCGCGCACCATCCCCGGCAACGAGAAGGCCGTGGGCCGCGTGCAGAACGCACTGGCCGATATGGAGGTCGAGGTCATCACCGATCAGGACGCGGCCGTCCATGTGTCCGGCCATCCGCGCCGCGGCGAGCTTGAGCAGCTTTACGGCTGGGTCAAGCCGGATACGGCCATCCCGATGCATGGCGAAGGGCGTCACCTCGAAGCCCATGCCAAGCTCGCCGAGAGGCTCGGCGTGCGACAGGTGGTACGGGCGCGGAACGGCACCATGGTGCGGCTCCTCCCGGGTCCCGCCGAGATCATCGACGAGGTTCCGGTCGGGCGGCTTTACCGCGACGGCTCCATCCTGACCCGCGCCGATGACGGGCAGGTGCGCGAACGTCGCAAGCTGAGCTTCGCCGGCTCGGTGGCAGTGTCGCTGGTCTTGTCCGAAAAGGGCGTCTTGCTTGCCGATCCCGAGGTCGCCGTGACAGGATTGCCTGCCACCGACAGAGAGGGAACGCCGTTTACCGAGATCGCGCGGGACGCGGTGATCGGCACCATCGAGAGCCTGCCCAAGCCGAAGCGCAAGGACCAGGCGTTGGTGAGCGAGGCGGTCCGCCGCAGCGTCCGCGCCGCCGTCAACCAGGCGTGGGGCAAGAAGCCCATGTGCTCCGTGCTGCTGACGGTGCTATAGCGCTAGAGACACCGGGAGACGTTCATGATCGGGCGTTTGAACCACGTTGCCATTGCCGTGCCGGACCTGAAGGCCGCGACGACGGTCTACCGCAACACGCTGGGGGCCAAGGTCTCCGATGAGGTGGATCAGCCCGAACATGGCGTGACCACGGTCTTCATCGAGCTGCCCAATACCAAGATCGAGCTGCTCGGCATGCTCGGCGACAAGTCGCCGATCGCCGCCTTCCTCGAGCGCAACCCCAATGGCGGGATTCACCATCTCTGTTACGAGGTGCCGGATATCAAAGAAGCGCGCGACCGGCTCGTGGCGCAAGGCGCGCGGGTGCTCGGTCAAGGCGAGCCCAAGATCGGCGCGCACGGCAAGCGGGTGCTGTTCCTGCATCCGAAGGATTTCTGCGGTACCCTGGTCGAGCTTGAGGAGGCCTAGGCCGTGACGCTCGCCTTCGCCGCCGCCATCTATTTCATCATCTGGTGGATCACGCTGTTCGCCATGCTGCCGATCGGCGTCCGCACCTCGGAGGAGGCGGGAGAGAAGACCACGCCGGGCAACGCCGAGAGCGCGCCGCATGTGCCGAATCTCTTGCCGAAGATGCTGGCAACGACCGTGGTTGCCACCATCATCTTCGCCGCGCTCTACGCGATCATCGTGCATCACGTGATCACGTTGGATCAGATCCCGTTCTTCCCGCGCTATGAGCGCGTGCAATAGGCGAAGCTCGGGGCGTGAGCGGCAGGCTCCTGGGCCAAAAAAAAAGCAAGGCCGAGATGACCTTGCTTCAGTAATGCGAACTCCTTGATCTCCACGGCCCGCGAGGCTCGCCCGTCGGTCTTTCGACTATCGAGAATGCTGGCTAAAGAGCGGCTGCGCGTATGTAGGCGCGCCTGGAGTTACTTCCTCCCAAGACTTGGACCTGGTCCAATCTCAACGCGTCACTCCGAGATCGCTACCGGTCCCGAACGCTCCAACGTTGTGCCGGCACACTAGCGCGGTCGTGCCAAATTGTCACCATCATTGTGGCGGGCTGCCGCAGATTTATACTTGACGCGCGGTCTTGACAAAGCGGGGTTGCTTTAAGCGCAGCGAAACCTGGAATTTTTGCAGAGTCGCCGCGCAAGCAAGTCTGCCCGCGAAATAGGCACCCTTCGACAGCCGAGCCGCGTCAGAGCCAGCAGCGGTTACCTGCGGTTGCAGCGAGGCAGGCGCGCGGCTGATGCGGAGCCCAAGTTTTTCCCAGCATTGCTTACCCTCGCAAAAGTAAGCTATTAGCCGCCAAGGGGCCGCGGGGGTTAGCTCCTTCCGTTAAGCATGGCTCCTTGCCCATGGGCGGCGCGACCCCGCATCCGCCCCAACGCCCGAAGAAGCCGCCCATGCGTCTCAGCCGCTATTTTCTGCCGCTCCTTCGCGACGATCCCAAAGAAGCCGAGATCGTCTCGCATCGGCTAATGCTGCGCGCCGGCATGATTCGCCAGTCCAGCGCCGGCATCTATTCGTGGCTCCCGCTTGGCTTCCAGGTGTTGAGCAAGATCGAGCAAATCGTGCGCGAGGAGCAGGATCGCGCCGGCGCGCTCGAACTGTTGATGCCGACGATCCAGCCAGCCGAGATTTGGAAAGAGAGCGGCCGCTACGAGGTCTACGGCAAGGAAATGCTGCGTATCTCCGACCGCCACGAGCGGGAGATGCTGTATGGCCCAACCAACGAGGAGCTGATCACCGCGATCTTCCGTGACGCGGTGAAATCGTACAAGGACTTGCCGCGCATCCTCTATCACATCCAGTGGAAGTTCCGTGACGAGATCCGGCCGCGCTTCGGCGTCATGCGCGGGCGTGAGTTCTTGATGAAGGATTCCTATTCCTTCGACCTCTCACTTGAGGACTCGCGCAAATCCTACAACAAGATGTTCGTCGCCTATTTGCGCACCTTCGCTCGCATGGGGCTGAAGTCGGTGCCGATGGTGGCCGAGACCGGTCCGATCGGCGGTAATCTCAGCCACGAGTTCATCATCTTGGCGGACACCGGCGAGAGCGAGGTCTATTGCCACCGCGATCTCGTCACCCTCGACCCACCGGGCGCCGACATCGACTATCAGGGCGATCTCACGCCAGTGGTTGACGCCTTCACGGGCAAATACGCGGCGACTTCGGAGAAGCATGACGCCGAGCGCTTCGCGCGCGACGTGCCTGCACAGGACCGGCTCACCGCGCGCGGCATCGAGATCGGCCATATTTTCTTCTTCGGCACGAAATATTCCGAAAGCATGGGCTGTAAGGTCCAGGGACCTGGCGGCGATCTCGTTACCGTGCAAATGGGCTCCTACGGCATCGGCGTGTCGCGTCTGGTCGGCGCCATCATCGAGGCCTCCCACGACGATGCCGGCATCATCTGGCCGCAATCTGTGGCACCTTTCGACGCAGGACTGATCAACGTGAAGGTCGGCGATGCGGCGACCGATGCAGCCTGCGAGGATCTCTACGCCAAGCTGCAAAAAGCGGACTTAAGCGTGCTTTATGACGACCGCGACGACCGGGCAGGGGCCAAATTCGCCGCCATGGACCTGATCGGGCTTCCCTGGCAAATCATCGTCGGGCCCAAAGGCTTAGCCTCGGGCGCGGTCGAGTTGAAGGAGCGCGCCACCGGCGCCCGCCATAGTCTTACCTTCGAATCCGCCTTGAATCGCCTGGTCCAGTCGGCGACCGAGGCAAGAAGGAAAGCGGCATGAGCACAGAGACGAGCACACGCGCGTTCGCGCCGTTCGAATGGATGGTTGCGCTTCGTTATCTGCGGGCGCGCAGGAAAGAAGGCTTCATCTCCGTCATCGCCGGGTTCTCGTTCATCGGCATCACGCTCGGCGTCGCCACGCTCATCATCGTCATGGCGGTGATGAACGGCTTCCGCCAGGAGCTGTTCAACAAGATGCTCGGCCTGAACGGCCATGTGGTGGTGCACAGCCTCACCAACTTCAACGACTACGACGACGTGGCCGGGCGCATCCGCGCGGTGCCGGGCGTCAAGTCGGCGCTGCCGCTGGTCGAGGGCCAAGTCATGATCTCGACACAGGGAACGTCCAGCGGAGCGCTGGTGCGAGGCTTGCGCGAAAACGACTTGAAGCAGTTGAAGGCTATCTCCAGCAACATCAAGTTCGGCACGCTCGACGGCTTCGACACATCGCCTGGGCTCGCCCTCGGCAGCCGGCTTGCCAACGAGCTCAACGTGAGAGTCGGCGATCAGGTCTCGCTACTCACGCCGCGCGGCGCCTCAACCGCTCTCGGCACGGCGCCCAGGACCAAACGCTATCCGGTCGCGGCGATCTTCGAGATCGGCATGTCGGAATACGATTCGAGCATCATCTTCATGCCGCTCAACGAGGCGCAGCTTTATTTCAACCAGCCCAACAGTGTGACCGTGCTGGAAGTGGTGCTCGAACTCGCCCGACGAGGTGGGTGCGCTCGCCCCCAAGATCGTCACCGCCGGCGGCTCGAGCATCTATGTCAGCGACTGGCGCCAGCGCAACGCCACCTTCTTCACCGCGCTCGAGGTCGAGCGCAACGTGATGTTTCTCATTCTCGCGCTGATCGTTCTGGTCGCCGCGCTCAACATCATCTCCGGCCTGATCATGCTGGTGAAGGACAAGGGCCACGACATCGCCATCATGCGCACCATGGGCGCTTCGCGCGGCGCCATCATGCGGATATTCTTCATCACCGGCGCCAGCATCGGCATCGTCGGCACGCTGGCCGGGCTCATGCTCGGCGTTCTCGTTTGCGCCAATATCGAGCGCCTGCGTGAATTGATTGGTTGGCTGACCGACACCGAGCTGTTCGCGCCCGAACTCTATTACCTGACGCAACTGCCCGCCGAGATGGACAGGGGCGAGACCACCTCCGTCGTGATCATGGCGCTGGTGCTTTCGATCCTGGCCACGCTCTATCCCTCCTGGAGGGCGTCGCGGCTCGATCCGGTCGAAGCGCTGCGTTACGAGTAGGCTAAACGGTGGACAGCCCCAACAAACCCGCCCCAATGCTTCGCCTTGAGCGCTTGGAGCGCGGCTATACCCAGGGCAATCGCCGGATCGATGTGTTGAAAGGGGCCTCGGCCTCGTTCTTTCCAGGCGAGGCCGTCGCTCTGCTTGGCCCCTCCGGCGCGGGCAAGTCCACGCTGCTGCATATTGCCGGCCTACTCGAGCGGCCTGACCGCGGCGCCGTGCTCATCAACGACGTCGATTGCGTCGGGCTGAACGACAAGGAACAGACCCGCATCAGGCGCATGGAGGTTGGCTTCGTCTATCAGTTCCACCACCTCCTTCCGGAATTCTCGGCGCTGGAGAACGTCGTCCTGCCCCAGCTCATCCTCGGGCTGACCCGGGACCGCGCCGAGGCGCGGGCCAAAGAGCTGCTCGGCTCGCTCGGCCTTGCCGAACGCTGGGACCACCGGCCCGCGCAGCTTTCGGGCGGCGAGCAGCAGCGCGTGGCAATCGCTCGGGCACTGGCCAACGAGCCGAAAGTGCTGCTGGCCGACGAGCCGACCGGCAATCTCGATCCGCCGACCGCCGAACGCGTGTTCGAGCAGCTGCTGAAGCTGGTGCGCCAGTCGGGGGTCGCCGCGGTAATCGCCACGCACAATCTCGACCTCGCCGCCCGTATGGAGCGCATCTTGCGCCTCAGCGACGGCGTGCTGGTCGAGGAAGACGTCGCTGTGATCGAGGTGGCCGAACGCTAGGCGACTTGTGGTAAGAACAAAAGAAGAACATACTCGGATAGCGGGGATATGTCGGACTGGCCCTTCAACGGCCCGGCCGAATCCGAGAGGGTAAACCCTCGCCGAGCCGCATCGCAGGAGCATGTCGCAGGAAATGACGAGTGAGGCTCAACCCTTCGTGCATCTCAGGCTGCATTCGGCCTATTCGCTGCTCGAAGGTGCGCTCACTATCCAGAAGCTCGCCGCGCTGGCCAAGGCCGACGCTGCACCCGCTCTCGCGCTGACCGATTCGAACAATCTGTTCGGCGCGCTGGAATTCTCCGAGGCTCTCGCCGAAGCCAGCATCCAGCCGATCGTCGGGGTTACGCTGTCGCTGACCTTCGCCACCGAGCGGGAGGCCACCGTGGCCGGTAGCGATCTCAACGGCCCGCGTGCCGACGGGCGCATCGCGCTGCTCGCTAAGGACGCTGAAGGCTACGCCAATCTCATGCGTCTCTCGACCGAGGTTTATTTCGCGGCCAGCGAGTCGGGTGAGGCGGTTGCCTCGATCGCTCAGCTCGCGGACCGGGCCGATGGTTTGATCGCGCTCACCGGTGGCCTCGAAGGGCCGATCGACGCGGCGCTCGCCGACGGCAATGCCGAGACTGCCCGCACCCGGATCGAGGCGCTGCATGCGATCTTCGGCGACCGGCTCTATGTCGAGCTTCAACGCCACGGCCTGCCGCAGGAGAGGGCGGTCGAACCGGAACTGCTCAAGCTCGCTTACGACCTCGACCTGCCCATCGTCGCGACCAACGAACCCTATTTTGCCACGCAAGAGGATTTCGAGGCGCATGACGCGCTGATCTGCATCGCCGAGGGAAGTTATGTCGCCGTCGATGAGCGCCGCCGCTTGAGCCCAGAGCATTACTTCAAAACCGGCGAGCAGATGCGCGCGCTGTTCGCCGATCTGCCGGAGGCGCTGGAGAACACCGTCGAGATCGCGCGGCGCTGCGCTTACCGCCCGCTGCAACGCCAGCCAATCCTGCCGCCCTTCCTCACCGGCGGCGAAGCGTCAACCGCGCTCGGCGAAACCGAAGCGGCCGAGCTCAGGCGTCAGTCAGAGGCGGGACTGAAGGAGAGGCTCGCACAATACGGCATGGCGCCCGGCTTCGACGCGGCGGCCTATGCCCAGCGTCTCGCCTTCGAGCTCGATGTCATCACCGGCATGAACTACCAGGGCTATTTCCTGATCGTCGCCGACTTCATCAAATGGGCCAAAGCGGAGGGCATCCCCGTGGGCCCCGGCCGCGGGTCCGGCGCGGGCTCGCTCGTCGCTTATGCGCTTACCATCACCGATCTTGATCCCATCCGCTTCGGGCTACTGTTCGAGCGCTTCCTCAATCCAGAGCGCGTGTCGATGCCCGATTTCGACATCGACTTCTGCCAGGACCGCCGCGACGAGGTGATCGCCTATGTGCGCGAGCGCTACGGCTCCCATCGCGTGGCCCACATCATCACCTTCGGCAAGCTCCAGGCGCGCGCGGTGCTGCGCGACGTCGGCCGCGTGTTACAAATGCCCTACGGCCAGGTCGATCGGCTTTGTAAGCTCGTGCCGATGAACCCCGCCAATCCGGTCACGCTGCCGCAAGCCATCGCCGCCGAGCCGCGCCTGCAAGAGGCGCGCGACGCCGAGCCGATCGTGGCGAAGCTGCTCGATATCGGCCAGCGGCTCGAGGGACTCTACCGTCACGCCTCGACCCACGCCGCAGGCGTGGTCATCGCCGATCGACCCTTGATCGACCTCGTGCCGCTCTATCGGGACGCGCGCGCGCAATTGCCGGCCACCCAGTTCAGCATGAAATGGGCCGAAGCCGCGGGGCTGGTGAAATTCGATTTCCTCGGCCTGAAGACGCTCACGGTGATTGAGACGGCGCGAAAGCTGATTGCCCGGCGGGGCATCGACCTCGATCCGGCCAAGCTTCGGCTGGATGACCCCGCGACGTTCGAGCTGCTGCAGAAGGGCGACACGGTCGGCGTGTTCCAGCTCGAAGGTCAGGGCATGCGCGATGCGCTCCGCAAACTCAAGCCGGACCGCTTCGAGGACATTATCGCCATCGTGGCGCTGTACCGCCCGGGGCCGATGGACAACATCGACTCCTATGTGAACCGCAAGCACGGGCGCGAGGACATTGAGAGTCTGCACGACACGATCGCGCCTATTCTTGGCGAGACTTACGGCGTCATCATCTACCAAGAGCAGGTGATGCAGATCGCCCAGGTGCTCTCGGGATTCTCGCTAGGCGAGGCCGACCTGCTCCGCCGCGCCATGGGCAAAAAGATCAAGAAGGAGATGGCGGCGCAGAAAACCCGCTTCGTCGAAGGCGCGGTGGGCAACGGCGTCGAGCGGAGCCGTGCCGAATATATCTTCGAGCTGGTGGCGAAATTCGCGGGCTACGGCTTCAACAAATCGCACGCCGCAGCCTACGCGCTAATCGCCTATCAAACCGCCTATCTGAAGGCTAACTACCCGACCGAGTTCATCGCCGCGTCGATGACGCTCGACATGAGCAACGCCGACAAGCTGAACGGCTTCGCGCAAGAGGCGCGCCGCCTCGGGCTTCGTATCGAGCCGCCCTCGGTCAACCGCTCCGAGGTCGGCTTTATCCCGAGCGAAGGCGCCATCCGCTATTCGCTGGCGGCGCTGAAGAATGTCGGCCGTCACACCGTCGAGCATATTTGCGCCGAGCGCACGGCGAAGGGAGCGTTCCGCGACCTCCGCGACTTCGCCCAGCGGATCGATCCGCATGCCGTGAACAAGCGCGCGCTTGAAACCCTCGCCGCATCGGGGGCTTTGGAGGAACTCGGCGTCGACCGCGCGACCGCCTTCGCCAATGTCGACCGCATTCTCGCGCTTGCCCAACAGGCTCATCGCGACAAGGAGGCGGGGCAGGGCGCCCTGTTCTCGTCCGCCATGCCGGCACCCGGTCAGGGCAAGGATCGGCAGAAGCAGGATTTCCCGCAAGCCAAGCCCTGGGTGCCGACCGACCGGCTGTCGAAGGAATTCGAGGCGGTGGGCTTTTTCCTCACCGGCCATCCGCTCGACGACTACAAGGACGTGTTGGAGGCGCTGGGCGCCGACACCTGGCTCGACTTCGCCGCCAAGGCACGCTCGCGCCGCGTGGTTGGCACGCTGGCCGGCACCGTGCTGCATGCCCGCGAGCGCAAGGGCAAGAGCGGCAACGCTTATGCGTTCGTCGCATTTTCGGACGCGACCGGCCAGTTCGAGGCGGTGGTGTTCTCCGAGGCGCTTGCCGCCTCACGCGCTCTGCTCGAACCCGGCACCGCCGTGCTGGTCGATGTCGAGGCCGATGCCGACGGCGAAACCGTCAAGGTGAGGGTGCAACGCCTCGTCTCGTTGGACAAGGCCGCCGAGGCGCGCCATGCCGGCATGAAGATCTATGTTGAGGATTCGCGCGCGCTCGCGGCCCTCGCCGAGCAACTGGGCGACGAAGGCGGGCAGGGCCAGTTCCGCCTCGTGCTGCGCCTGGGCGACCTCTCCAAGGAGGTCGAGTTCGTGCTGCCGCAGGGCATCGACGCCACTCCCAAACAGCGTAGCGCCCTCAAACTTGTCGAAGGGGTCGCCGCGATCAGCGCGCTCTGACGGCTGTTAGCCGCAACTTCTGCGGGCGCTGGCCCTTGCCAAGCCTGGCGGGCGTCCCTATAAACCGCCCATCTCACACGCGGGATGCTAAAGCGTCACATAGGCGGTCATGCCTTTGCGCTCGCTCCGGTGGTTGGGTTTCTAGCCCAATCTTCCTTGTCCCGCGGCGGCCGAACCGGAAAAAGGAGTCAGCAGTCCAATGGCACTGCCCAATGTTACTATGCGCCAACTACTTGAGGCTGGCGTGCATTTTGGTCACCAGACCCATCGCTGGAACCCGAAGATGGCGCCGTTCATCTACGGCTCCCGCAATAATATCCACATTATCGATTTGACCCAGACCGTACCGCTCCTGCATCAGGCGCTGCTGACGGTGTCGGACGTCGTCGCCAAAGGCGGCCGCGTTCTGTTCGTCGGCACCAAGCGCCAGGCCTCCGAGGCCGTGGCCGACGCGGCGAAATCCTGCGCACAATACTACGTCAATCACCGTTGGCTTGGCGGCACGCTGACCAATTGGCGCACCATCTCCAACTCGATCAAGCGGCTCAAGTCGCTCGAGGAGTTGCTGGCCGGCGACCATCACGGTCTTACCAAGAAGGAGCTGCTCCAGCTCACGCGCGAGAAGGACAAGCTCGAGCGCTCGCTTGGCGGCATCAAGGACATGGGCGCGTTGCCCGACCTGATGTTCGTCATCGATACCAACAAGGAATCGATCGCCATTGCCGAAGCGCGCAAGCTGCACATGCCGGTGGTGGCTGTGGTCGACTCCAATTGCGATCCGGATGGCATCAGCCATCCCATTCCCGGCAATGACGACGCCGGTCGTGCCATCACGCTCTATTGCGACCTGATCTCGCGCGCCGCCATCGATGGCATCGAACGGGCGCAAGGCGCCGTCGGCATGGATCTCGGCGCCGCCGAGGAGCCTGTGACCGATCCCGCGCTCGCGGGCGAGGAGGACGGCGAACGCCCGGCCGTCGATCAGCGCCCCAGAAAGAAGCCCGCGCGGCCCGCCGGCAGAGGTCCCGGCAAGGGTGGTCCGCGATCCGACAGCAAGCGGCCCCCGCGCAAGACTGAGGGCCCGCAACCCGGCGCGGAAGCTGCCGCGCCTCGAGACGAGTAGAAGAAGCGCTGAGATCCGGCGGCGATAGAGGTTAGGTGTGATGGCGACAATTACCGCAACCATGGTCAAGGACCTGCGCGACAAGACCGGCGCGGGCATGATGGATTGCAAGGCGGCGCTCGCCGAGACCAAGGGCGACCTTGAGGGCGCCGTCGATTGGCTCAGGGCCAAGGGTCTTGCCAAGGCCGCCAAGAAGGCCGGTCGCGTCGCCGCGGAAGGTTTGATCGGGCTTGCCGCCGACGCCAAACAGGCCGCGATGGTCGAGGTCAACTCCGAGACGGATTTTGTGGCCCGCAATGAGGCGTTCCAAAAAATGGCCTCCGGCATCGCCGAGGCCGCACTTCAGGCCAAGGGCGACCTCGACAAGCTGTCTAAGGCCAAGTTCCCGGGCGGGACCGCCACTGTTGCCGACACCATCAAGGAGATGGTCGGCTCGATCGGCGAGAACATGACGCTCCGCCGCACCGCGTATCTCAGCGCCAAGAACGGGACAGTCGCGAGCTATATCCACAACGCGATTGCGCCGGGTCTCGGCAAGATCGGCGTCATCGTCGCGCTCGAGTTGACGGGCGACCCCGACGAGGTCAAAGCCTTCGGCCGCCAGGTCGCCATGCATATCGCTTTCGCCAATCCGCAAAGCCTGGACATCGACGGCCTCGACAAGACCGTTGTCGAGCGCGAGCGCGCGGTGCTGACCGAGCAGGCGAAAGAGTCGGGCAAACCGCCTCAAGTCATCGAGAAGATGGTCGAGGGTCGCTTGCGGAAATTCTACGAGGAGGTGGTGCTTCTGGCGCAATCCTTCGTACACGATTCCGAGCAGACCGTGGCTAAAGCCATGGAAGCCGCCGGCAAGACGGCCGGCGCGCCGGTCAAGATCACGGGTTTCCGCCGGTTTGCCTTGGGCGAGGGGATTGACCGGGCGGAAACCGATTTCGCGGCCGAGGTTGCCGCGGCGGCCTCGCAATCTTAGGGTGAAGCTGTGCGGGGGCAGCCTGTCCACGCGCGCCTGCAAACCCGCCACTCGCGCCGGAGTTTGAGCTGATGGCAAAGCCTCAGGCGGCCGCAACGCTTCGCTACCGGCGAATCCTGCTCAAATTGTCGGGCGAGGCGCTCTCCGGCGAAAGAGGCTACGGCATCGATCTTGGGGTAATCGCCGGAATCGCCCGCGACGTCGCCGCAGTTGCCGCTACGGGCGTCGAGATTTGCCTCGTGATCGGCGGCGGCAACATCTTTCGTGGGCTGATGGCGGCCGAGGTCGGCATCGATCGGGCCCGCGCCGACTATATGGGCATGCTGGCCACGGTGATGAACGCGCTCGCGCTACAGACGGCGATCGAGCGCGAGGGCACGCCGACGCGGGTGCTCTCGGCCATCCCGATGCCTACGGTTTGCGAATCCTATGTCCGCGACAAGGCGCTCGATCACCTGGGTAAGGGCCGGGTGGTAATCTTCGCCGGCGGCACCGGCAACCCCTTCTTCACCACCGATACGGCGGCGGCGCTTCGGGCCGCCGAGATGGGCTGCGAGGCGCTGTTCAAGGCGACCCAGGTTGACGGCGTCTATTCCGCCGACCCGCAAAAGACGCCAAACGCCCGGCGCTACGAGCGGCTCAGCTATGACGATGTCCTTAAGCAAGATCTGCGCATCATGGACGGTGCCGCAATCGCCCTTGCCCGGGACAATCGGATTCCGATAATTGTGTTTTCCATCAAGAGCCAAGGCGGCTTGGCTCTCGCATTGCAGGGAAAGGGCTCCTCGACCACGATCGATGGCGGCGAGGGAGTTTAGGAAACGTGGAGGTTCGGCCGAGTAGCGCGCGCGGCGGAGCAGGGAAGGCGACATGTCTAGCTTCGAGCTTAAGGAGATCGAGCGGCGGATGCGTGGCGCTCTCGGCGTGCTGAAGCAGGAATTCGGCGGATTGCGCACCGGCCGCGCCAATGCGAGCCTGTTGGACCCGATTATGGTCACCGCCTACGGCAACCCCATGGCGCTCAATCAGCTCGCCACCGTCAACGTTCCCGAGCCAAGGCTCATCACCGTGCAGGTCTGGGACCGCAGCCAGGTCGGCGCCGTCGAGCGCGCCATCAGGGAGTCGGATTTGGGACTCAACCCGGTGGTCGAGGGACAGCTCATGCGCCTGCCGATCCCCGAGCTGAACCAGGAGCGCCGCCAGGAGATCGCCAAGGTCGCCCATAAATATGCCGAACAGGCGCGCATCGCCGTGCGTAATGTGCGCCGCGATGGCATGGAGCATCTGAAGAAGGCTGAGAAAGATCACGAGATGGGCAAGGACGAGCACCACTCGCTTTCGACCAAGGTTCAGGAGTTGACCGACAAGATCATCAAGGAAATCGACGAGGCCCTTGCCAGCAAGGAAGCCGAGATCATGCAGGTCTAATTGGGCAAGACCAGAGGAAACGTCCTTACCCCTAACCCGGAGCAGCCGAACGTGACGCTTGCGGTGGATAAGCTTGCTTGGCAATCGGCCGATAGACCGGCTGTGCGCCATGTCGCGATCATCATGGACGGCAATGGACGCTGGGCCGCCGAGCGCGGCCTGCCTCGCGCCGAAGGTCATCGTCAGGGGGTGGAAAGCGTGAGACGCACGGTCGAGGCCGCGCTCGATCTCGGTATCACCCATCTCACCTTGTTCAGCTTCTCGTCGGAAAACTGGTCGCGGCCCAAACATGAGATCAACGATCTGTTCGGTCTGTTGCGGCGCTTCATCCGACGCGACCTGGCCGACTTGCATAAGAACGGCGTGAAGATCCGCGTGATCGGCACCCGCTCGGGGCTCGATGCCGACTTGTTGAGGATGCTCGACGACGCGATCGAGCTCACCAAGGACAACGTCGCGCTCAATCTCACGATCGCCTTCAATTACGGCGCGCGCGACGAGATCGCTCGCGCCGCGCGCGCGATCGCCGAGGACGTGGCCAAGGGCGCGCTTGCTCCCGCCGAGGTGACGGAGGAGCGTTTTGGGCGCTATCTCGACACCGCCAATCTGCCCGATCCCGACCTGTTGATCCGCACGAGCGGCGAGCTCCGCCTGTCCAACTTCCTGCTCTGGCAACTTGCTTATGCGGAGTTCGTGTTCATCGATGTGTATTGGCCGGACTTCTCGCGCGAGCAGCTGGAGGCGTCGATCGCCGAATATCAACGGCGCAGCCGGCGCTTTGGCGGCACCTCCGCGAGATCCACCGCGTGACGCGGGCAAAATCGGTTTCCGACAATGGCCGCGAGCGCGACGCTCGCCGAAAATCCGAATTGGCGATCCGCATCGCTTCGGCCGTCGTACTCGCCGCGCTGGCGATCGGCGCGGCAATCTACGATCCCCTGACCTTCCTCGTTCTCGTCGTGGTCGGCAGCCTGCTCGTCGCCTGGGAATGGGGGCAGCTGACCCGCGGCACCGGCTTCGACGGCACCGCGCTGATCTCGGGGGTCAGCGTCGCGACGATCGCCATTCTCGTCTTCCTCGGCCGCGCCGATCTCGCGCTGTTCGTGCTCGGCGCGGCGGCGGTGGCTATCGCGCTGACGCCTGTTTCCACTGGACGCAGCGTCTGGCCGATCGCCGGTCTGACTTACGCGGCGCTGCCAGCCGCGGCCCTCATATTTCTCCGCGGCGATCGCGCCTGGGGCGCCACGGCCGTGCTCTATCTCTTTGCCGTGGCCTGGACCACGGACACGGCCTCTTATGCTGGGGGGCGTCTCCTTGGCGGGCCCAAGCTCGCGCCCCGCATTTCTCCCAACAAAACCTGGAGCGGGTTTATCGTCGGCGCCTTGACCCCGGCCCTGGTCGGATATGCGTTCGCCGACGTGCTGAAGGAGACGTCGGCGGTGAAGCTTTCGCTGGTGAGTGTCGTGCTCGCGCTCGCCTGCCAAATGGGCGATTTGCTCGAGAGCGCCGTGAAGCGGCGTTTCGGAGCCAAGGATGCGAGTCAGTTGATCCCCGGCCACGGCGGCTTGCTCGACCGCATCGACGGCCTCTTGCTTGCCGCCATCGTGGCGGCCCTCATCGCGCTGCGCGATCCGGCGAGCCCCGGCCGCGGCCTGCTGATTTGGTGAGCCCTGTGCTTCCCTCGTTCACATCGCTCAGTATCGAGATCGAGACCAGAGCGGTCACGCTGCCGCGACGCATTTCCGTCCTCGGCGCCACCGGCTCGATCGGCGAGAGCACGCTGGACCTGATCGGTCGCGACCCTTCGGCCTATCAGGTCGTGGCCCTAACCGGCGGCCAGAACGCCGCCCGCCTAGCCGAACTCGCTATCCTGCATCGCGCCGAGCTTGCTGTGATCGCCGACCCCGCGAGTTATGCCGCTCTGTGCGAGAGCCTTGCCGGCACCGGTATCGAGGTCGGGGCAGGGGAGGACGCCCTGATCGAGGCCGCCAGCCGGCCAGCCGACTGGGTCATGGCGGCGATCGTCGGCGCGGCTGGCCTCAAACCGACGCTCCAAGCCGTGCGACAGGGCACGCTCACCGCACTTGCCAACAAGGAGTGCCTGGTCTGCGCGGGTGACATCTTCATGGCCGAGGTGGCGCGCGCCAAGGCGACGCTGCTTCCCGTCGAACTCGGAGCATTCGGCCGCCATGCAGGTGATGACCGGGACGCGGCCAGAGCGGATCGAGCTTGTGTGCCTCACCGCCTCGGGTGGTCCGTTTCGCTCTTGGAGCCTCGATCAGATGCGCGCGGCGCGACCCGAGCAGGCCCTCAACCATCCCAATTGGTCGATGGGGCCCAAGGTCACGATCAATTCCGCAACGCTGATGAACAAGGGGCTCGAGCTGCTCGAAGCGCATCACCTCTTCGGGCTGACGCCTGACAAGCTCGACGTGCTGATCCATCCTCAGTCGATCGTGCATTGCTTGGTGCATATGAGTGATGGGTCGGTCCTTGCGCAAATGGCCTGCCCGGATATGCGCACGCCCATCGCCTACAGCCTGGCTTGGCCCGAACGCATGCACGCCCCGACCAAGCGCCTCGATTTGGCCTCGCTCGGCACCCTGAGCTTCGACGCCCCCGACGAGGAGCGGTTCCCCGCACTCAAGCTCGCGCGCGGCGTCCTGGCGGAGGGCGGAAGCGCCGGCACCGTGCTCAATGCCGCCAATGAAGTGGCGGTCGAAGCCTTTCTCGCCGGGCGAATCGGCTTCCTTTCCATCGCCGCATTGGTCGAGGCAACGCTTGCGGCGAACAGCAGATTGACTACATGTCAGCGCGGAAGCGTCGATGACGTGCTCGCCATTGACACTGAGGCGCGGGTGGCGGCCCGGTCTTTATTGGCGCGGTTTGCTTAACCTGGATGGCCGGGCTAAGAAGGGTCAAATTTCAAGGATAAAGCCACATCGATGAACACCCTGGTTCAGCTTTCCGGCTTCGGCGACACGTTGCTCGGCTATCTTCTTCCGTTCCTCTTCGTCCTCACCGTCGTGGTCTTTATCCACGAGCTCGGCCATTTCCTCGTGGCACGCTGGTGCGGCGTGGCGATCAAGACCTTCTCGATCGGTTTCGGTCCAGAGATCGTGGGTTTTAACGACCGGCACGGCACGCGCTGGCGGCTATCCTGGATTCCGCTTGGTGGCTACGTCAAATTCATCGACGACGAGAATGCCGCGAGCGCGGGGCAGAAATCGCTCGAGCAACTAACACCAGAGGAACGGGCACGCAGCTTCCAGGGCAAGTCCTTGGGCCAACGCGCCGCCATTGTCGCGGCCGGCCCGATCGCCAATTTCGTTCTCGCCATTGTCATCTTCACAATGATCTTCGGCATCTTCGGCGAGCGCATAACCGCCGCAAAGGTCGACATCGTCAACCCGGGAAGCGCCGCGGAGCGAGCGGGCTTCCTGCCGGGCGACAAGGTCGTGAGCATCGACGGACAAGCCATTGAGAGCTTCAGCGAGATGCAGCGCATCGTCGGCACTAGCCCCGATCAGCCGTTGCATTTCGTGGTCGAGCGCGACGGCAAGGCTATCGACATCACCGCAACGCCCGAGCGCAAGGAGATCACCGACAATTTCGGCAATGTCATCCGGCTCGGGCTATTGGGGATTCAGCGCAGCGCCTCTCCCGACGATTGGACGCTCAAACGCCACGATCCTATCACCGCGTTCGGAATGGCGGTGAAGGAGTGCTATTTCGTCGTCTCGCGCTCGCTGGGATATCTCTACGACGTGGTCACCGGGCGGGAATCGGCCGACCAGTTGGGCGGCCCGATTCGCATCGCCCAGGTTTCTGGTCAGGTGGCGACCGCAGGCTTTGTCGCCCTGCTCAACCTAGCCGCAATCATCTCCGTCAGTATTGGGCTGTTGAACTTGTTCCCGATACCGATGCTCGATGGAGGACATCTTCTGTTCTACAGCATTGAGGCCATCAGGGGCCGGCCGTTGAGCGAAAGCACTCAAGAAATCGGCTTCCGCATCGGACTCGCTTTTGTGCTGATGTTGATGATCTTTGCAACCTGGAATGACTTGATTCACTTGAAATTTTTGTGAGAGTACCGGTTTGAAACAGAGCGCTTCGCGGGGGCCTTAGGGCCCCCGTTGGCGTAATGTGACGGGAACCAAAAATCGGCCACAAACCAGTGGCCAGTTTGGTTCCTGAAGCCGTAGCGGCGGCGGGGATCCGGCTCGAGGGGAAGACACCAGCAATGGTGCGGTGGACGTTGGCCAGAGGGCTGCTTGCGGCCCTCCTTGTGTTGAGTAGCGTCCCGCTCTCGCTGGCTCTGAGCGCCAGCTTTGGCGACTTTTCGGCGCACGCCCAAGGCGTCATCCAGAATATTCGCGTCGAAGGCAGCAAGCGCGTCGAGCCCGAGACGGTCCGCTCTTATCTCACCTTCTCCACCGGCGACGTCTACGATCCCGCGCAAATCGACGAATCGCTGAAAGCGCTGTTTTCCACCGGCCTGTTCCAGGACGTGCGCATCCGTCGCGAAGGCGCGACCATCGTCATCGTCATCGTCGAGAACCCGATCGTCGCCCAGGTGGCTTTCGAGGGAAATCGGGAGGTCGAGGACGACGCGCTGGCCGCCGAAGTTCAGCTCAAGCCCCGCGCGGTCTATACTCGCGCCCGCGTGCAAGCCGACGTGCAGCGCATTCTCGTCGTTTATCGCCGCCAAGGCCTCTACGCGGCGCGGGTCGATCCCAAGATCATCAACCTCGATAACAACCGCATCGACGTCGTGTTCGAGATCAACGAGGGCCCGACGACCAAGGTGCGCGCCATCAACTTCATCGGCAACACGGCTTATAGCGATTCACAGCTCCGCTACGTGATCGCCACCACGCAGACCAACCTTTTGAGTTTTCTCAAAGGCACCAACATCTACGATCCGGACCGCCTCAATCTCGACCGTGAGTTGCTCAGGCAGTTTTATCTGAAGAGCGGATATGCCGACGTGCGCATTCTGTCGGCTACCGCTGATCTCGACCGAGACGGCCGCGGCTTCTTCATCACTTTCACCATCGACGAGGGCGAGCGATACAGGTTCGGCGCCATCAATCTCGAGAGCGCTCTGCCATCGCTCAACATCGACAACCTCGGCAAATATCTCCTCACCAAGACCGGGCGCGTCTACAACGCCGAGAAAGTGGAAAAGACGATCGAGGCGTTGACCATCGGCGTGTCGCTGCAAGGTTACGCCTTTGGTCAGGTCAAGCCCCGCTTCGATCGTGACGAGGCGAACCACTTAATGAATATCACGTTCATTATCGACGAAGGCCCGCGCATCTATATCGAACGCATCAACATCGTCGGCAATTTCCGTACCGAAGATAGGGTTATTCGCCGTCAATTCCGCCTTGCTGAGGGTGACGCCTTCAACCGCCTGCTGGTGGAAGCGGCCCGTAGGCGATTACGCGCGCTTGGCTTCTTCAAGACGGTGGAGGTCGAGCCGACGCCCGGCAGCGCGCCTGACCGGGTGATCATCGTGGTGAAGGTAGAGGAGCAGCCAACAGGCGAACTGTCCTTCGGCGCCGGTTACTCCACGAGCGAAGGCATCATCGGCGATGTCAGCATCACCGAGCGCAACCTGATGGGCAAAGGCCAGTACGTCAGGCTTGGCTTCTCGGGAAGCCTCGACCGCGCTCAGGTCGATTTCAGCTTCACCGAGCCGTATTTCCTCGACCGCAATCTCGCCGCGGGCTTCGACATCTTCCACAAGGAGGTCGATCTTCAGAGTGCCGCCTCCTTCAACCAGCGCGACACCGGCGGCAATCTCAGACTCGGCTTCCCGCTCTACGACAACACGCAGATGGGCTTGCGGTATAGATTCGAGCGCGAGGAAATCTTTAACGTGGCCAATAACGCGTCTCTCGCCGTGCAGCAGTCGGCCGGCGTGTCCAACGTCTCCAGCATCGGCTACACCATCGCCTACGACACGCGAAACATTCCGAACTCTCCGAGCAGCGGTGTTTTCGCGTCATTCTCGCAAGACATGGCCGGTCTCGGCGGCGACGTGAACTACTTCCGGTCCGTTGTCGACGCCCGCGGTTATTATCCGATCACCAACAAGATCACCTTGGTTGGGCGCGCGCAGGCTGGCTCCGTCACAGGATGGGGCGGCGAGGACGTCCGCCTGACCGATCTCTTCTTCAAGGGCGGCGAGACGGTTCGTGGCTTCGAGCGCGCTGGCTACGGCCCACGCGATGCCTGCCAAAATCCCTTCACCGGAGACCGAGTAACAAACTGCTCACGCGACTCCCTCGGCGGCGAATTGTTTTGGGCCACCACCGCAGAGGTGCGTTTTCCCTTCCCGTTCGTGCCCGACAGCATCGGTATGCAGGGCGCGGTCTTCGTCGACGCCGGCTCGCTATGGGAGCCCGGAGCCCTGGCGCTGCAGGCCGTCAATGAAGAGGGGAGCTTCATCTTCGACAGCGCGCAGGTCCGCCTGTCCACCGGATTCAGCCTGATCTGGCAGTCGCCGCTCGGCCCGCTTCGTGCCGATATCGCGCAGGCTTTGCTCAAAGCCGACTTTGACAAGACCGAGATCTTCCGCTTCGGCGCTTCAACAAACTTCTAAAGCAAGCGATTTCCGGTTATGGCTTCGCGTCATGGCTCATGTCGCGGCGCGGGCCGCTGAGACGTCGATGGAACATCCTGGCTTCTTCGAGCGTGCCGGCCCCTTCTCCTTGGGGGCCGTCGCCGCCGCGGCCAACGCCAAGCTCACCGGTGGCGCCGATCTCGACCTTGCACTGAAGGATGTGAGACCGCTCGACGAGGCGGGCGAGGGCCACCTCTCATTTGTCGACAATCCGAAATATCTCCCGGCCTTCGCCGCCACGGGCGCGAGTGCCTGCCTCGTCGCGCCAAAATTTGCCAACCAAGCGCCCACAGGCACGGCGTGCCTGGTGACGCCGGAGCCTTACCGGGCGTTCGCGCGGGCTCTTCTTCTATTTTACCCCGACGCCCTGAGACCGAAGGCCGCGCCCGCGAGCGGCGTTCAGCTGCATCCGACCGCCGTCATCGAGCCCGGTGCGGTCGTTGAGGCCGGCGCGGTGATCGGCCCCGAGGCGCGGATTGGGCAGGGGACGACGATTGCAGCCGGCAGCGTCATCGGCTACCGCGTGCATATCGGACGGAACTGCTATGTCGGGCCGAATGCCTCGGTGACCCATGCCCTAGTCGGTAACCATGTCATCATCCATGCTGGCACGGCCATCGGCCAGGACGGCTTCGGCTTCGCCATGGGCCAGACGGGCCATCTGAAAGTGCCGCAAATCGGCCGGGTCATCATTCAGGATGGGGTCGAAATCGGCGCCAATTCCACCGTCGACCGGGGCGCCTTGCGCGACACGGTGATCGGGGAAGGCACGAAAATTGATAATCTTGTGCAAATCGGGCACAACGTGGTGATTGGAAGGCATTGCATTATCGTTGCTCAAACCGGTATTTCAGGAAGCGCGCAACTCGGCGATTTCGTAGCGCTCGGGGGCCAGGTCGGCGTCGTGGGCCACGTCAAGATCGGGGCCGGGGCTCAGATTGCGGCGAGCAGCAATGTGCGGGGCGACGTGCCGCCGGGCGTGCGATGGGGAGGCACCCCGGCCAAGCCCGTGCGGCTCTGGTTCCGTGAGCTGACGCTGGTGCAAAAGCTTGCCGAACGTAAGGATTTGAAGCTTGATCAAGGCGAAGGCGAAAACAACGGGACCGGCGAGTAGTCAGGTCGCGGCGCTTGCCAAGGAGCGGTCGTTGATGAATGAGGGCGGAGTGAAGTCGAAGCTTGGGAGGGCGGAGATCACCGACATCCTGAAGCTTCTGCCGCATCGTTATCCATTTCTCATGGTCGACCGCATCGTCGACATGGATGGCGACCGCTCGGCGACCGGCATCAAGAACGTGACGGCCAACGAGCCATACTTCCAGGGTCACTTTCCCGGCAATCCGGTGATGCCCGGCGTGCTCCTGATCGAAGGCATGGCGCAGACCGCCGGCGCACTGTGCATGCGGCACATCGAGGAGTTCAAGGAACCGCCGCTCGTCTATTTCATGGCGATCGACAAAGCGCGGTTCCGCCGGCCAGTGGTGCCCGGCGACACGGTGTATTATCACGTGCAAAAAATGCGCAACCGCGGACGCGTGTGGCGCTTTCGGGCGCAAGCCCAAGTCGACGGCAACCTCGTCGCTGAAGCCGAGGTCAGCGCAGTCATCGTCGAAACCTAGTCAGGGCGAGCATGGTCAAAGTTCATGCGACCGCCCTGGTTGAGCCAGGCGCGAAACTCGGGACGAATGTCGAGATCGGTCCGTTTTGCGTGATCGGCCCGCATGTGGAGCTCGGCGACGGCGTTGTCGTGCATTCCCACGCGAGCATTGTCAGCCGCACCACGCTCGGCGCCGGGTGCAAGGTGTTTCCCTTCGTGTCGCTCGGCGCCGCGCCCCAGGACATCAAGTTTCACGACGAGCCGAGCAGCCTCACCATCGGTGCGAACACACTGGTTCGCGAGTATGTCACGATCAACCCGGGCACCGAGAGGGGCCATATGGCGACCAAAGTCGGTGCCAATTGCTTCCTGATGATCGGCTGCCACATCGCCCACGATTGCGAGATCGGCGACAATGTCACTCTGGTGAACGGTGCCACTTTGGGCGGTCATGTCTCGATCGGTGAAGGCGCCATCATCGGTGGGCTCTCGGCCGTGCACCAATATGTCCGCATCGGCGCTTACGCCTTTGTCGGCGGCATGTCTGGCATCACCGCCGACGTCATCCCATTCGGCATGGCGATCGGCAACCGCGCCAATCTCTGCGGCCTCAACATTGTCGGACTGAAGCGTAAAGGCTTCCCGCGTGAGCAGATCCACGAACTCCGTCAGGCTTATCGCATGCTGTTCGCAAGCGAAGGCACGTTGATGGAGCGGCTCGAGGACGTGGAGCCGATGTTCGATACAAATCCCCTCGTCAAACAGATCATCGACTTCATCAAGACCCACTCGGAGCGCTCGTTCTGCGTACCCAATAATGCCGCAACGCCGAGTCCATGACAGCAACGCGCCGGACCCGCGTGACGGCCGCAGCATTGAAGGCCCGCTCGGTATCATTGCGGGAGGCGGTCTGCTTCCTTGCGTGATCGCCGAGTCCGCTACCGCGCGCGGGCTCGATCTGCATATCGTCGGCATCCGCGGCGAGGCGAGTGAGGAGATCGAGCGCTTTCCACATACCTGGATCAAATGGGGCGAGATCGGCAAGCTGTTCGCCGCGCTTGAAGCCAAGGGTTGCCGCGACCTGGTGATCATCGGCGGCGTGACGCGTCCCGATCCCGCCAATATCCGGCTCGACCTTGGCGCCATTCGCAATCTACCGTTCCTCGTTAGCCTCGGCATCGGCGGCGACGATCACGTGCTGTCGCGCGTCGTACGCTTTCTCGAGAGCAAGGGCTACCGGGTGCACGGCGCGGGCGACGTGGTGCCGGAGCTTCTGGCGGGCGAGGGGAGGCTCGGGGACAAGGCGCCGTCGCCCGAGGACCGTGCCGACATCGCGACCGGATTGCGCGTGGTCGGCGCGCTGGGTCGCCTCGATGTCGGTCAGGCGGCCGTGGTTGCAAAAAACTATGTGCTTGCGGTGGAGGCCGCCGAGGGGACCGATGCCATGCTCGCCCGCTGCGCCGAGCTACGCGAAATCGGTAGGATCAGGCACCGCGCTGGAAGCGGCGTCCTCGTCAAAGCGCCGAAACCGGGCCAAGAAGAGCGTATCGATCTGCCAACTATCGGTCCCGAAACCGTGCGAAACGCCGCCGCCGCCGGTCTTGCCGGGATTGCGGTCGCGGCCGGGCGTGTTTTGATGGCCGAGCGCGCAGCGACCATCGCAGCCGCCAATCGGCACGGGCTGTTTCTCGTGGGCGAGCGGCTGACTGATGAGGATGGCGGTTAGCGCGCGTCCGTCGGCACGTAGCCGCGCTCGGTTGCTCCGGTATAGAGCTGACGCGGCCTGCCGATGCGCTGCATCGGGTCCTCAATCATCTCTTTCCACTGGGCGATCCAGCCGACCGTCCGCGCAATGGCGAACAGCACCGTGAACATATCGGTCGGGAAGCCGAGCGCCTTCAGCGTGATGCCGGAGTAGAAGTCGATATTGGGATAGAGCTTCTTCTGGATGAAGTAATCATCGGAGAGCGCGATCCGCTCGAGCTCCATCGCGACTTTAAGAATCGGATCGTCGCCATGACCCACCGCGTCGAGCACCTCGTGGCAGGTCTTCTGCATGATCTTCGCGCGCGGATCGTAGTTCTTGTAGACGCGGTGACCGAAACCCATCAGCCGGAACGAGTCGTTCTTGTCCTTGGCCCGCTTGATGAACTCCGGAATTCGGTCGACCGAGCCGATCTCCTGCAGCATCTGCAACGCTGCCTCGTTGGCGCCGCCATGCGCGGGACCCCACAGACAGGCAATGCCGGCTGAAACGCAGGCAAACGGATTGGCGCCAGACGAGCCGGCAAGCCTCACCGTCGAGGTCGAAGCATTTTGCTCATGATCGGCGTGCAGGATCAGGATGCGGTCCATGGCGCGCGCAAGAATCGGATCGACTTTGTATTCCTCGCACGGCACCGCGAAGCACATATGCAGCAGGTTGGCGGAGTATTTCAGTTCGTTCCGGGGATAGATGAACGGCTGGCCGATCGAATATTTGTAGGCCATGGCGGCGATGGTCGGCATTTTCGCGATCATGCGGATGCTCGCCATTTCCCGCTGCAGGGGATCCTTGATGTCGAGCGAGTCGTGATAGAACGCGGACAGCGCGCCGACCACACCCACCATGACCGCCATCGGATGCGCGTCCCGGCGGAAACCGGTGTAGAACCGCGTCATCTGCTCATGCACCATTGTGTGCTTGACGATGCGGTTGTCGAACGCCAGGTACTGCTCGCGGGTCGGCAGTTCGCCGTAAAGCAGCAGATAGCAAGTTTCGATGAAACTGCCGTGCTCGGCAAGTTGATCGATCGGATAGCCGCGATAGAGCAGGATGCCCTTGTCGCCGTCGATGAAGGTGATCTTCGACTCGCAGCTCGCCGTGGACGTGAACCCCGGGTCGTAGGTGAAACACCCGGTGTCTTGGTAAAGCGTATTGATGTCGATCACGTCGGGGCCAAGCGTGCCCTTGCGGATCGGCAAGTCGTACTGCGCGCCGTCGATCGAGACAGAGGCCTCTTCAGCGCCTGACGCGCGGAGGTTTTCTGCGACGCTCATCTAAAAGCTCCTCTAATTGTGCTGAGGAAGATGCTCACCAACGAACGCAGCAAATCTGAACGGTGCGCTGGCAAACTCGCTTGTTGCACTGCCGCATATATTCGCCCTGATTGTGCCGCAGCGCAACAAGTGGACATGCTTAAAAGTTAAGCAGTTTTTCCTGCATGCACCTGATCCCCGATGCGAGCAAGCGATTCCTCCCGCCCGAGCACGGCGAGCACATCGAAGATCCCCGGCGACGTCGACCGGCCGGTGAGCGCGGCTCTGAGCGGCTGGGCAACCTTGCCAAGCTTGTAACCCGTCTCGTCGACGAACTGCCGCACTGCGGTCTCCAGCGCCTCCTGCGTCCAGGGCTCGACGCTGGCGAGGCGCGGCGCAAGCTCTGCAAGCGTGTCGCGGCCGCCTTCATCCAAGATCCTGCTGGCCATCTCATCGGTCGGCAGCGGGCGTGTGGCGAAGAGAAAAGCGGCGTTGTCGAGCAGCTCGACCAAAGTGCCCGCGCGCTCCTTTAATCCCGGCATGGCGCGCTCAAGCGTCTGCCAGCCGTGGTCCCCGATCTTCGCGCCAAGCGCGGCACCGTCGGGAAGCTCCGGAACCAGCGCCTTCAAGCGTTGGACGATCTCCGCGTCGGGCGTGATGCGCAGATAATGGCCATTCAGATTTTCCAGTTTGGCGAAGTCGAAGCGCGCGGCGGAACGCCCGATCGCATCGAGATCGAACCATGCGATCATCTCATCGGTCGACATGATCTCGGCATCGCCATGGCTCCAGCCGAGCCGCACGAGATAGTTGCGGAGCGCCGCGGGCAGATATCCCATGGCGCGATAGGCATCAACCCCCAGCGCGCCGTGCCGCTTCGACAGCTTGGCGCCGTCAGGCCCGTGGATCAGCGGCACATGCGCATAGATCGGCGGGGTCCACCCGAGCGCCTCGAAGATCTGCGTCTGCCGCGCCGCATTGGTAAGATGGTCGTCGCCGCGAATGACATGGGTGATGCCCATGTCGTGATCGTCGACCACCACCGACAGATTGTAGGTGGGCGTGCCGTCGCTGCGCAGGATGACGAGATCGTCGAGATCCTTGTTGGCGAAGACCACACGGCCTTGCACCCGGTCCTCGATCACCGTCTCGTCTTCGCGCGGCGCCTTGAAGCGGATTGCCGGTTCGATCCCCACCGGCGCCGCCGACGGATCGCGATGCCGCCACGTGCCGTCATAGCCCGGAGAACGGCCCTCGGCACGAGCACGCTCGCGCATGACCTGCAACTCTTCCGGGCTCGCATAGCAGCGATAGGCATTGCCCTGGGCGAGCAGCTGCTCGGCGATCTCGCGATGCCGCTCCGCGCGCGTGAGCTGGTAGACCGGCTCGCCGTCCCAGTCGAGCTCGAGCCAGCGCAGGCCATCGAGGATGGCGAGGATCGCGCCCTCGGTCGAGCGCGCCTGGTCGGTGTCCTCGATGCGCAGCAACATTTTGCCGCCGGTATGCTTGGCATAGAGCCAATTGAACAGCGCCGTCCGCGCGCCGCCGATATGCAAATAGCCGGTGGGCGAGGGGGCAAAACGCGTGATGACCTTTTCGCTCATGGTGTCGGCGAGCTTCTTGGCTGAGGGCTAGGGGGTTGACGCGGTCGTGATGTAGCATAGGGGCGGATGCGGGGTAAGGGCAGGACGGAGGCCGCGACTGCTCGGTCTTAAGCATCGGCCATGCCGGAGCGGGGCGACGAGGAGTGGGGCGGTGAAGATCGCCCGAGCGGGGCGCGCAGGCACGGACTGCTCGCGGCCTGTCTCGGGGCGTCTGCCCGCGCGCTCGAAAGCGAGCAGGACCGCTGGTTCGTCTGGCTGCCAGTGCTGTTTGCCGGCGGCATTATCGCCTATTTCGCGCTCACTAATGAGCCCGCTGCGCGGGTTGCGGTCGCGCTCCTGGTTGGCGCCATCGGCCTTGCGCTGGCGGCGCGACATGCTCCGCTCGGCTTGTGTCTCGGCGGCGCGGCGCTTGCCTTTGCCTCCGGTTTCGCCGCCGCCAAGCTCCGCACGGAGATGGTCAGCGCGCCCGTGCTGGCGCAGCAGCTCCGCTATGCCGAACTGACGGGGTTCATCGAAACGCACGAGTTGCGCGACAAGGGACGGGCGAGGGTCGCACTGCGCGTGCTCACTTTGGACGATCTCAAGCCCGAGAGCCGTCCCTACCGCGTGCGCGTCACTCTGCCGGCCAAGGAGATTGCGACTCTGGAGATCGGCGAGGCCGTCGCGCTCCATGCAACACTCCAACCGCCGCCCGAGCCGATCGAGCCAGGCGGTTTCGATTTCGGGCGCCAAGCCTGGTTCGCGCGACTGGGTGGAACCGGTTATGCGACCAGCAAGATCGAGCCGGCCGCCGCGCCACCGCCGCCTTGGGACCTCGTGGCCTGGGGCGCGGTGGACGCGCTGCGCGCCAAGGTCAATGCCCGCATCCGAGCCGCTCTGCCCGGAGAGACGGGCGAGATCGCGGCGGCCCTCATCACCGGCGAGCGCGGCGGCATTTCCGAGGAAGTGACCCAATCGATGCGCAACTCGGGCCTCGCCCATATCCTCTCGATCTCCGGCCTGCATATGGTGATCATGGCGGGCACAGTGTTCTGGCTGGTGCGGGCGCTGCTCGCGCTGATTCCGGCGCTGGCGCTGCGCTATCCGATCAAGAAATGGGCTGCCGCCGCCGCGCTCGCCGCTGCGGGCTTCTATCTCGCCCTGTCGGGGGCCGCGGTGCCGACGGTGCGCTCCTGGATCATGATGAGCATCGTACTCGTCGCCGTCATGCTCGACCGGCCGGCGCTCACCATGCGCAATGTCGCGCTTGCGGCGCTCGCCATTCTCGTCGTCGCGCCGGAATCTTTGTTCGACCCAAGCTTCGAGATGTCGTTTGCGGCCGTGATCGCACTGGTCGCGCTCTTTGAGTGGCTGTCGGCGCGGAGCCGGGAGGGGCTCGGCGACATAAGCCCGCTATGGCGGACCTTGCGCAAAGGCGGGGCGATGATCTCCGGCGCGGCGATCACCACGCTCGTCGCCGGCACGGCGATCGCGCCATTTGCCATCTACCACTTCCATCGTATGACGCATTACGGGTTGATCGCCAATCTGATCGCGGCGCCGCTTGTCAGCCTGCTGATCATGCCCATGGCGGTGCTGAGCCTGATCGCCATGCCGTTCGGTCTGGAAGCGTGGCCGCTGCGGGCGATGGGCCTCGGTATCGAGCTGATGGTGAACGCGGGCGAATGGGTGGCATCATGGCCCGGCGCCGTGACCATTCTCCCCGCGATTTCCGGCTCGGGCCTGGTGCTGATCGTACTCGGCGGCTTGTGGGTCTGCCTGTGGCGCACGCGCGCCCGCACGCTCGGCCTCGTCATCGCCGCCTTCGGCATCGCGCTGGCGCCGGGGACCGAACGGCCTGACATTCTCATCGAGCGGGAAGGCGCCACGGCGGCGCTCAGGTCCGAGCGCGGCAATCTCGTCTTTCCGCCGGCAACGGCCGCAAGCTACAGCGTCGATAATTGGCTGCTCGCCGACGGCGACGACCGCGACGCCGCGGCCGCCTCCACCGACGAAGGTGTCTTCCGCTGCGACAGCCAGGGCTGCATCGGCACGGTCAAAGGCAAGGTGGTTGCACTCATCCGCCATGAGGGCGCGGTGGAGGAGGATTGCCGTACCGCCGATGTCGTCATCGCCCCCTTCACCGTCGGCCAGAGATGCCGCGCGGCGCGGGTGATCGTCGACCGGCGCGTGCTGAGGGCGCAAGGCGCGCACGCGCTCTATGTCGAGGGCCTCTCGATTAGGACAGAGACGGTCGCCGCCGCGCGCGGGCATCGGCCCTGGGTCCCCGATCGCACTGGCGCGAGGCGGGCGCCGCGCGCTCAACCGCTCGACGATGATGGCGGGGAGCGAACTGACAGCAATCCAGAAGAGTAAGGGACCGCCAGCCTAGTAGCGGCGAAGCAGGCCAACGAGACGGCCCTGCACCCGGACCCGGTCGGGACCGAAAATGCGCGTCTCGTAGGCGGGATTGGCGGCTTCCAGCGCAATGGAGTCGCCGCGCCGGCGCAAACGCTTCAGCGTCGCTTCCTCCTCATCGACCAGCGCCACGACGATGTCGCCGTTGCTCGCGTCCTCGCACTTCCTGACGATGATCGTGTCGCCTTCGAGAATGCCAGCCTCGATCATGGAATCGCCTTTGACCTCAAGCGCGTAATGCTCGCCTTTGGTGAGCAGCTCGGGGGGCACCTCAACCGTGCTGAGACGGGTCTGGATCGCCTCCACGGGCACGCCGGCGGCGATGCGCCCCATGACCGGCACGCTCACGGTCTGGGGCAGGCTCTCGCCCTCGGCGACCTGAGGCACGCGCCCCAAGCTCCCCTCGATCACGCTCGGAGAGAAGCCGCGGGACCGTTGGGCAAGCGGCTGGGGCATGGAGTCGGGCAACCGCACGATCTCCATCGCCCGCGCCCGATGCGGCAGGCGGCGGACGAAGCCGCGCTCCTCGAGGGCGGTAATCAGCCGATGAATGCCGGATTTCGACTTGAGGTCGAGCGCCTCTTTCATCTCATCGAAAGACGGGGGAACGCCGGTCTCCTTCAACCGCTCATGAATGAACATTAGAAGCTCTTTTTGCTTCGACGTGAGCATGGACCCCTCTGAGCGGTTGGTACTTTGTTCGACGCCTTAACGTTTGCGGGCGCCTGCTTGTACAAATCATGAACAGTTTATCTGTTCTGTTTGTGTTCCGCAAGCGGGAATGCCACAAAATGCGGTAGGACGCCGCCGGAGGAGTGTCGTCGGGCGATTCGGGTTTCCGGCCTCTTAATCGCCCTCGAGCGGAATGATCCTGACGCGCGCCCCTTGCGGCAACGCCGGCGACTGCGGCACCCGCACGATGAGGCAGTCGGCGTGGGCAAGCCCGGCGACGAGCGAGGAGTTCCTGCGAGGGCAGGGGACGCACAATGCGCGTACCGTCCTCGCGCCATTGCGACACCGCGCCCATGTAGTGTTGCCGCTCGCCATTGGCCTGCAGCGCCTCTCCCAGCAGCGCCTCGGGCCCGGCTCTGGTCGTTTGGGCGAGCCCCAGCATTCGGTCCAGCATCGGCACGAGAAAGACCAGCGCCGAGACAAAGGCCGACACCGGGTTCCCGGGCAACCCAAGCACGCGCTGGCCGCCCAGCCGGCCATAGAGCAACGGCTTTCCGGGCCGCATGGCGATCTTCCAGAAATCGACCTCGAGCCCTTCTGGCTTCAGCGCGCTCGCCACGAGGTCGCGGTCGCCGACCGAGGCGCCGCCGATGGTGAGGAGAATATCGGCGGCTCTGCCCGCGCGGGCGAGCGTGACCAGGCTCTCAGCCTCGTCCTTGGCGATGCCGAGGCTCATCGCCTCGCCGCCATGGCGCTCGATCAGCGCGGCAAGCCCGCAAGGCACGGAGGAGACGATCTGATCGTTCGCAAGCTCCGAGCCCGGCGGCACGACCTCATCGCCCGTCGCCAGGATCGCCACCTTGGGCCTGCGGCGAACCGGAAGCTCGGCGTGGTTCATCGCGGCGGCAAGCATCAGCTCCCGCGGGCCAAGCCGCGTTCCGGCTGTAAGCAGCACCTCGCTCTGTTTGAAATCCTGCCCGCGCGGACGGATATGCCGGCCCGGTGCTGCGTCCTTCACCGTGACCGCGCCGCCCGCATCGTCGGTATCCTCCTGGATCACGACCGTGTCGGCACCGCTTGGCACCGGCGCGCCGGTGAAGATGCGCACGGCTTCGCCCGGTCCGACCCGGCCAGCGAAGCCCGCGCCGGCAAGCGAGGCGCCGATCAGCTTCAGCGTTGCGGGAAGCGAAGCCACGTCGGCGGCGCGCACCGCGTAGCCGTCCATGGCCGAGGCATCGAAGGGCGGCTGAGTGAGGCGCGCGGCGAGATCCTCGGCAAGCACGCGGCCCCGCGCCTCGGCGAGCGCCACCGGCTCGGCCTCGAGCGGCGTCAACCCGCCTGTCACGCGAGCCAAAGCGTCAGCGACGGAAAGAAGAGCCATCAGCGCTTGAAATGACCGGAGCGGCCGCCGGTCTTCTCCACCAAGCGAATGCCGCAGAAGGACATCGCCCGATCGACGGCCTTGCACATGTCGTAAATGGTGAGGCAGGCGACCGAGACCGCCACCAGCGCCTCCATCTCGACGCCGGTCTTGGCATCGACCTTCGCCGCCGCTTCGACGCGCAGGCCCACGGGGTCACGCGATGGTTCGAATGTGACGCTCACCTCGGAAAGCGGCAGAGCGTGGCAGAGCGGGATCAGCTCATGCGTGCGTTTGGCCGCCATGATGCCGGCGATGCGCGCAGTGGCCAGCACGTCGCCCTTGGGCGCTTGGCCTGAGAGGATCAGTTCGAGCGTTCCCGGCGCCATGGCGACGAAGCCCTCGGCGCGCGCCGTCCGCGAGGTCACCGCCTTGGCGGAGACATCGACCATGCGGGCTTCGCCCTGGTCGTTGAGATGGCTAGCTGAGCCGCGTTGTCATTGCGCCGCCTCTGCCTGAGCTTGCGACCCCGTGAGCAAGGCGCGCGTCGCCGCAGCGACATCCTCCTGCCGCATCAGGCTTTCGCCCACGAGAAAAGCGCGCACGCCGCAAGCGGCAAGCCGGGTAAGATCGTCGTGGGTGAAAATCCCGCTTTCGGCAATGACGATACGGTCAGACGGCACCAGCGGCGCGAGGCGCTCCGTCGTCGTGAGCGTGGTGGCGAAAGTCTTGAGGTCGCGATTGTTGATGCCGATAAGCTTGGTGTCGAGCTTCAGCGCGCGGTCCAGTTCGGCCTCATCATGCACTTCGGCGATCACGTCCATGCCCCAACCATGGGCTGCACTAGTCAACGCCGCGGCGGTCGCGTCATCGGCCGCCGCCATGATGATGAGGATGCAGTCCGCGCCGAGCGCGCGGGCCTCGTGCACCTGGTGGGGGTCGATCATGAAATCCTTGCGCAGCGCCGGCAGGTGCGTCGCCTCGCGCGCCGCCGCGATATATTCCGGTCGTCCTTGGAAGGAGGGGGCGTCGGTCAAAACCGAAAGGCAGGCCGCGCCGCCCTGCTCATAAGCCCGCGCGATCGAAGGCGGATCGAAATCGGCGCGGATCAGCCCCTTCGACGGGCTCGCCTTCTTGATCTCGGCGATCAGGGCGAATTGGCCAGTGTCCATACGCGAGCGGAGCGCATCGGCGAAAGGCCGGACTGGCGCGGCGGCCTTGGCACGCTCACGCATGGCGTCGAGGCTCACGGCCGCCTTCGTGGCGTCCACCTCTTTGCGCTTATAGGCGAGGATATGATCGAGCACCTGGGCCATGGCTCAGACCTTATCATGGCTGAGCTTAACGAGCGCTTCGAGCACGGCCAAAGCCTTGCCGCTGTCGATTGACTGCGCGGCAAGCGCCACGCCGTCGCGCAGCGTCTTCGCCTTGCCCGCCACCAGCAGCGCCGCGGCGGCGTTCAACAGCACGACATTACGCAGCGCACCCTGCTGTCCGCCAAGCACGGCGCGGATATGCGCGGCATTCTCGGTCGCGTCGCCCCCGGAGAGATCCTCCGGCTTGGCGTCGGGCAGGCCAGCGTTCTTCGGCGAGATCCGGAAGGTCGAAATCTTGCCACCGTCCAACGCCGCTACATGGCTGATGCCGGTGGTGGTGAGCTCATCCAGTCCGTCTGAGCCGTGCACCACCCAGGCCCTCACGGCACCGAGCCGGCTGAGCACATGGGCGATCGGCTCGACCCATTCCTCGCCGAACACGCCGACCACCTGATATTTCGTGCCGGCGGGGTTGGCGAGCGGCCCAAGCAGATTGAAGATGGTGCGCGTTCCGAGCTCGGTTCTGACCTTGGCGACGTGACGCATGCCGGCGTGATGTGACGGCGCGAACATGAAGCCGAGGCCGCTTGCCTCGATGCAATGGGCGATCGTCTCCGGCTCGCACTCGATATTGACCCCCAGCGCGGTGAGCACGTCGGCCGAGCCGGAGCGCGAGGAGATCGAGCGATTGCCGTGCTTGGCGACGGGGACGCCGGCGCCGGCGACCACGAACGCGGCGCAGGTGGAGATGTTGTGCGTGCCCTTGGCGTCGCCGCCCGTGCCGCAAGTATCGATGGCGCCGTCCGGCGCACGCACCGGAACCGCGCGCGCGCGCATGGCGCGGGCCGCGCCGGTGATCTCGTCGACCGTCTCGCCGCGGGCGCGCAGGCCCATCACCAGCGCGCCGATTTGCCCCTCGGTGGCGCCGCCCGATATGATCGTGTCGAAGGCCTCGGCTGCCTCGGTCTCGGTGAGTGTCTTGCCGGCGGCGACCTTGCGGAGGGCGGGGCGGAGATCGGCTGTTGTCGCTGATCCCGCAAGCGCGGGGCTAGAGGGCACCGGCCGCTTCTCTTTGCGCGGTGCCCCGCGCGCGCCGCTCGACGCGGGCGAGGTCGAGGAAATTGGCGAGCAGTTGGTGGCCGTGCTCCGAGGCGATGCTCTCGGGATGGAACTGCACGCCATGCACCGGATAGTGCTTATGCTGAAGTCCCATGATCACGCCATCGGCCGTCTCGGCGGTGATTTCCAGCACCTCGGGCAGGCTCGCCCGCTCGACCACCAGCGAATGGTAGCGGGTGGCTGAGAAATCCTGCGGCAGCCCGGCAAACAGGCCCTTGCCGGTGTGATGCACCTTCGACAGCTTGCCATGCATCAGGGTCGGCGCACGCACGACGCGGCCGCCATAGACCTGGCCGATGGCTTGATGGCCGAGACAAACGCCCAAGATCGGTACTGTCGGCCCGGCGCGCTCGATCAGCTCGAGGCAAATGCCGGCGCGGTCGGGATCGCAAGGCCCGGGCGACAGCACGATCGCCTCTGGCGACTCGGCCAGCACCGCATCGACGCTGACCTTGTCGTTGCGATAGACACGCGTCGAGGCGCCCAATTCGCCGAGGAAATGGACCAAGTTGTAGGTAAAGCTGTCGTAATTATCGATCAGCGTCAGCATGGGGTGGTGTTACGCTTGCGGCGCCCGCCCCGTCAAGGCGTTGCAGGGCGCCAGCGCCTAGCTGCGCAGGTCTCGGGGCGAGACGAACAGGTTCAGGGTCCCGCTATTCACGGTAACGCTCGTCCATAAACCAGCGGCGAAATTGATCACCGCCAGGCCTGCCGTGGGATATTTCACACTGAGGCGATCCCGGAAATGTTTGGCGCCCGCACCGACCAGATCGAGCGCGAACGCCTGGATCTCAGGGTTATGCCCGACCAGCATGACGCGGTTGGCGCCCGGCTGAATGGCGTGGAGCATCTCCAGCATCGCCTCTGGGCTGGCATGATAAAGCGCGTCCTCGTAAACCACCTTCGGCTCGACGCGGAGCTCGGGCAGTACGAGTGCCAAGGTGTCGCGCGTCCGCCGCGCCGACGAGCACAGCACGAGCTCTGGATCGATGCCGCGCTCGGCCATCGCCTTTCCCATTAGCGGAGCATCGGTCACGCCGCGCGTGGCGAGCGGCCGGTCGCGATCGGGCAGTGTGGGATTGCTCCAGCTCGATTTGGCGTGGCGGAGAAGGGAGAGCGTAAGCATCTATCGGCCGCTCATTGACCGCGCTTGGCGCGCGCGGCGAAGCGCACCGCTTCGTCCGCGGCCTTGAACAACGCACGCGCCTTGCTCACGCATTCGGCCTGCTCGCGCTCGGGCACCGAATCGGCGACCACGCCCGCGCCCGCCTGCACATACATGACGCCATCCTTCACCACCGAGGTCCTGAGCACGATGCAGCTATCCATCTCGCCATCGGCGGAGAAATAACCGACGCAGCCCGCATAAGGCCCGCGCGCCTCGTCCTCGAGCTCGTCGATGATCTCCATGGCGCGCACCTTGGGCGCTCCCGACACGGTGCCTGCCGGGAACCCCGCCATCAGCGCATCGACGGCATCGAAGTCCGCGGCGAGCCTGCCTTCGACATTCGACACGATATGCATCACCTGGCTGTAATATTCGAGGAAGAACGAGTTCGGTGACGCGTACGCTGCCGACCTCGGCCACGCGGCCCACATCGTTTCGGCCGAGATCGAGCAGCATCAGATGCTCGGCACGCTCCTTGGCGTCGGCCAGCAATTCCTTGGCGAGGGCTTTGTCCTCTTCCGGAGTTGTGCCGCGCGGACGCGTTCCAGCAATCGGCCTGATGGTGACCTTGCCGTCGCGGACGCGCACCAGGATCTCGGGGCTCGACCCCACCACGGCGAAGCCGCCGAAATTAAGGTAATAGAGGAAGGGCGAGGGGTTCACACGCCGCAGCGCCCGATAGAGCGCGAACGACGGCAGCGTGAATGGCGCTTCGAAGCGCTGGCTCAACACCACCTGGAAGACGTCGCCGGCGGCGATGTAGTCCTTGGCGCGCTTGACCTTGGCCATATAGACCTCGGGCGCGGTCGTCGATTTTAGCTCGGGATGCGCCGCATCGATGTCCGGCTCGGCTGCGTGCGGCAAAGGCTGATCGAGCCGCTCCACCACAAGACTGAGCCGATCGGCCGCACGCGCATAGGCCGACTTGGCGCTGACCCCGGGGGCGGGTCGCACCGGCGTCACCACCGTCATCTCGTCCCTGACGGCGTCGAAGATGACGATCAGCGTCGGGCGTACCAGAATGCTGTCGGGAAGACCGAGCCTGTCCGGCTTCTCGGCCGGTAGGCTCTCAATCAAGCGCACCGTGTCGTAGCCCATATAGCCGAAAATGCCGGCGGCCATCGGCGGCAACTCGGGCGGCAGCGTGATCGCCGACTCCGCGAGCAGCGCGCGGAGCGACGCCAGCGCGGGCAGCGGCGAGGGCGCGAACGCGTTCGGGTCCGCTTGCGGCGCGCGGTTGATCTCGGCCTTGTCCCCGTCGGCGCGCCAGATGAGATCCGGCTCGCAGCCGATGATGGAATAGCGGCCCCGCGTAGCACCGCCTTCCACCGACTCTAGCAGAAAGCTGTTCGGCCGCTCATGTGCCAGCTTTAACATGGCCGAGACCGGGGTCTCGAGATCGGCCACCAACCGCGTCCAGGCCACTTGCGGCACGCCTTCGTCATAGCGGCGCGCGAAGCTCGCAAAGTCCGGCTCGATGGGATGACGACCCCCGCCTTGCTGCGTCAAGGGCGTGACGGAGGCGGGGGCGCGGCTCATGGCGTCTCGTCGCTGCCGATCAGCTTAGCCAGTGCCGGCTGGTTGATCTTCACCCCGTAGCGCTGCTCCAGCGCGCTGAAATATTCCGCGATCAAATCCTCGCTGATCAACAGCCCAAGCTGCTGCTTCAGCCGATCGGTCGCGGCCGTATCGAGCGGCTCGGGCGCGGTGACCTTGTCGACCTGGAAGACGATGCGTCCCTCTCCCTCGCCGGAAGCGGCCGAGCCGAACCCCTTCTCAGGCAAGGTAAAGGCTTGCGCCACGGCGGCCGGCAGCACGTACACGGTTATTCCGTCGCGCTTGACCGGATCGCTGGTCAGCACTTCCACATTGAGATCCTTGGCGATGTCTTCCAGCGTCTTGCCGTTATTCAGGCTGGTAACCAGGTCCTGCGCATACTTGGAGACCTTGGTCCTCATTTCGTCCTCACGCCAATCTTGGGTGACCTTGTCTTTGACCTGATCGAGCGGCTTGACGTGAGAGGGCACCACACCCAACACTTCGTACCAAACCACGCCGTCATCCTTCGCGTCGATCGGGTCGTTTTCCACCCCCGTATCGGTGGCAAATATCGCGTTCAGCAAATCCTTCTGCGCCGGAAGCGTAACGCTCGACCCGTCTGGCTTGCGGCCCTCACGGTCGATCTCGTCGATGAGCTGATAATCGAGCTTCAGCGTTCCGGCGACCTCCGACAGTCTCGCGCCTGAAGCGAGCTGATCCTCGATCTTGTCATGCAAGTCGAAGATGGCGCCCGCAGCGCGCTCCTTGAGCAATTTTTTCTCGAGCTCGGGCTTGGCCTCTTCAAAGCTGAGCGTCTTGCCCGGCTCGATTCCGGTGACGCGTAGCAGCACCACGTTGCCGAGCTTGCCGGAGACAGGCTCGCTCACCGTGTTCACCTCGAGCTTGAAAGCGGCGTCGGCGATCGCGGGATCGGCCAACTCGGCGCGCGCGACGGTGCCGAGGTCGATGTCGCCCTCGGCCAAATTCATCTCCTTGGCGAGAGCGACGAAATCGGTGCCGGACTGAATCTTCTGATACGCGGCATTGGCGGCGGCTAGATCGGGGAAGGGGATCTGCAGCACGTGCCGCTTCTCCGGGTTGCCGAGCTTATCTTTGTTGGCTTCATACGCGGCCTTCAGATCGGCCTCGGTAATCTTGACCTCGTCCTTGACGGTGTCGGGTGTAACCGCGAGCACGCCGACCTTGCGGAACTCGGGCTCGGTATATTTCGCCTGATGATTGTCGTAATAGGCTTTGAGTTCCTCTTGCGTCGGATCGGGCACGGTTCCCGCGACGCTGTCCGGTACCAGCACGAAGCGCAGCGTACGGGTCTCGCCGTTAAAGCTGTTCAGGGCCTTGATCAGAATCTCGGGACTGTTCACCACCTTGCCGGCGGTGGTGAGAATCTGCCGGCGCAGGCTGCGTTCGCGCAACGAGTTCAGATAACCCGCTTCATTCATGTTGATGGACTGGAGCCCCTGCGCAAATAGACCCGGACTGAAATTCCCCGTCGCGTCCTTGAAGGCGGGATCGTTCTTGATCTGATCGAGCAACGCGTCGTTGCTGATGCCGAGATGGAGCGCCTTGGCATGATTGTCGACGGCGGCGCCGCCGATCAATCGCTCCAACACCTGCCGATCGAGCCCGAGCGCGCGCGCTTCTTGCAGGCTGAGGCCGCGGCCGGCCTGTGCGCTCATCGAGCGCAGCACTTCTTGCTGCGTGCGCAGATAGTCCTGCGGCGTGATCTCGGTATCGCCGACGCTGATCAGGGTCTGCTTGCCATAACCCCTGAAAATGTCGGCAATTCCCCATACCGCAAAGCTGATCACCAGCATGCCCATGAGGATCATGCCGAACGCCCGGCCAGCTCCTTTGCGCAATGTGTCGAGTGCCACGCCTTAACCTTCCATTCCTGTTTGCCAAAGCCGCGCTAGCGTCCGATGCTGGACGGGCCTAGCGCGGCGGCGGCATCATAGGTAGCAAGCCGAGGCGCGGCAAGGCAGGGTATTGGGCCAAATCTTAACTCTGGCCGTGCCGATCAAAGGGGGGGCGCGAGCTTGGAGAAGCCGCTGATTGCCGGCAATTGGAAGATGAACGGCCTCGCCGCTTCCTTGGCCGAGCTCAACTCGTTGAAGCAGCGCCTCGCGCAAGATCCCGTGCCGGAGGCCGAAATCATGGTCTGCCCGCCGGCGACGCTGCTGGCTCAGGCGCGCTATGCGCTGTCCGGCAGCACCATCCTGCTCGGCGCGCAAGATTGCCACCCTCTCGCCTCCGGCGCCCACACCGGCGACATCTCTGCCGAGATGCTGGCCGACGCCGGCGCTTCCGCCATCATCGTCGGCCATTCCGAGCGCCGCACCGATCATGGCGAGACCGATGCGCTCACCAACGCCAAGGCTCGCGCCGCTCATCGCGCCGGTCTCACCGCCATCATCTGCGTTGGCGAGACTGGAAATGAGCGGCAGGACGGCAAGACCTTGGCAGTTGTGAGAGCCCAGTTGCAAGGATCGCTGCCGAGCGCCGCCCGCGCGGACAATACCGTGATTGCCTACGAGCCGATCTGGGCGATCGGCTCAGGCCTGACGCCGACGCCCGCCGACGTGGCTGAGGTGCACGGCTTCATTCGCGGCGAGCTCGGCCGCTTGCTGGGGCAGGGCGAAGCGAGCGGCTTGCGCATCCTTTATGGCGGCTCGGTCAAGCCCGCCAATGCCAGAGAACTGCTGTTCGTGACTAACGTGAACGGGGCGCTTGTCGGCGGCGCAAGTCTGAAGGCGTCAGATTTTTATGCGATTGTGTCGGCCTATGCCGGGCGAGGTGGCTAAAGGCGGGAGTGCCGCCCTTGAGTAAGGTCGGCAAAAAGTGCAATCTTGGCCATTCTGATGGGGACTCGATTTGCGGCGGGGGAGACGGCTTTCCACGGGGACGTCATGGTGCCGTTGCTGCGCGTCATTGCCATAGTCTTTCTCGCCTCGATCTCAGCGGTGCCGTTTGTCGCGCGCGCCTTCGCTGAGCCGTTGGACAAGGACGCTTGCGCCACACTTCAGCTTGAGCAGAACAAACTGCTCACCCCCGCGATGCAAGCCGCGCTTGAACGCGGCCCCGACTGGGTCAAAGACCATCTGAACGACCAGGAGATCGAGCGGGTCAGGAATTTTCTGGAAGTCGAGGAAATGATCAAATTCCGCTGCCGCACGGGCGTTCCCAGACCAACGCCGCCGGCGCCCCCGCCAGGTCCGGTTAGCGCCGAAGGGGTGCCGGTGCCCGACCGCAACCCCAAACGACCGGCCACTGCCACGGTTGATGCTAAGCCTAGCCAAACCGTAGCGGATTCGGATAAGACAGCGCCTTCGAAAGCGAAGGCTACTCCATGAGCACAGTTCTTCTTCTAATTCACGTCATGGTCGCTCTGGCGCTGGTTGGCGTCATCCTGTTGCAGCGCTCCGAGGGCGGCGCGCTTGGCATCGGCGGCGGCGGTGGCGGCTTCATGACCGGACGCAGCGCCGGCAACGCGTTGACCAAGACCACGGCGATCCTCGCCGCTTGCTTCTTCGTGACCAGTCTCTTCCTGTCGATTCTGGCAAGCCAGCATCGCACCGGCCCCTCGATCCTGAACCCGACCGGTCAACCCGGAGGCGGGGGGCTCGCGCCTCTCGAGGTCCCAGCCGGTCCGGCTCCGACCAGCCCAGCGGCGCCTTCAGCGCCGGTGGCGCCTGCCGCTCCTCAGGCCCCCCAGTCGCAATAGCAACATCGCGTTTGGACGCTGGTTAATCCTCCGGCGTGGGTAACGCGGTTTGGGGCTACCGACTCAGTCCCGTTTCGGTGTAGGGTCGAGGCCCATGGCGCGGTACGTTTTCATTACCGGCGGCGTGGTCTCCTCACTCGGCAAGGGGCTTGCCTCGGCGGCGCTCGGCGCGCTGCTTCAGGCGCGTGGCTTCAGCGTGCGGTTACGCAAGCTCGACCCCTATCTCAATGTCGATCCCGGGACCATGAGCCCCTATCAGCACGGCGAGGTGTTCGTCACCGACGACGGCGCCGAGACCGATCTCGACCTCGGTCATTACGAGCGCTTCACCGGACGCCCTGCAAGCCAAGCCGACAACATCACCACCGGTCGCATCTATCAGGAGATTATCGCCAAGGAGCGGCGCGGGGATTATTTGGGCGCTACGGTCCAGGTGATTCCCCACGTCACCGACGCGATCAAGAATTTCATCACCTCCGGCAACGAGGGCGTCGATTTCGTTCTGTGCGAGATTGGCGGCACGGTCGGCGACATCGAGGGTTTGCCGTTCTTCGAGGCCATCCGCCAACTCGGTAACGAACTGCCGCGCGGCTCGACCGCCTTCATCCACCTGACGCTCGTGCCCTACATCCCGAGCGCCGGCGAGCTGAAGACCAAGCCCACCCAACATTCGGTGAAGGAGCTGAGATCGATCGGCATCCAGCCCGACGTGCTGCTCTGCCGCACCGACCGGCCGCTGCCGAAGGACGAGCGGCGCAAGATTGCGCTGTTTTGCAATGTGCGGCCCGAGGCCGTGATCCAGGCGCTCGACGTGCAGAGCATTTACGACGTGCCGGTGGCCTATCACGAGGAGGGGCTCGACCGCGAGGTGCTGGCCGCATTCGGCATTACACATGCGCCCGATCCCGATCTCGAGCGCTGGCGGCAGATCTCCCGCATCGTCGCCAATCCCGACGGCGAAGTGACGGTCGCCGTGGTCGGCAAATATACCGGCCTCAGGGACGCCTACAAATCGCTCAACGAGGCGCTGGTGCATGGCGGCATCGCCAACAAGGTGAAGGTCAATCTGCATTGGATCGAAGCGCAGACCTTCGAGAGCGAAGACGCCTCGGCCTATCTCGAGGATGTGCACGGCATTCTTGTGCCCGGTGGCTTCGGCGAACGCGGCTCCGAGGGCAAGATCAGGGCCGCCGGCTATGCCCGCAAGCGGGGCGTGCCCTATTTCGGCATCTGCTTCGGCATGCAGATGGCGGTGATCGACGCGGCACGCGAGGCCGGCATCGAAGGGGCAAGCTCGACCGAGTTCGGCCCGACCGAGGAGCCGGTGATCGGTCTGATGACCGAATGGATGAAGGGCAACGAGCTGCAACTGCGCCAGGTCAACGGCAATCTTGGCGGCTCGATGCGGCTCGGCGCCTACGAGGCGGTGCTGGCCAAGGGCAGCAAGGTCGCCGAGATCTACGGCACCACCCGCATCTCCGAGCGCCACCGCCATCGCTACGAAGTGAACATGCGCTACCGCAACAAGCTCGAAGCCGCCGGCCTGCGCTTCTCCGGCCTCTCGCCCGACGGTCTCTTGCCCGAGATCGTCGAGGATCCCGACCATCCCTGGTTCATCGGCGTGCAGTTCCACCCCGAGCTCAAATCGCGGCCATTCCAGCCGCACCCGCTGTTCGCCTCCTTCATCGGCGCGGCTGTGGAGCAGAGCCGCCTGGTATAGGCGGCGCCGCCTCTCCACGATTGCCGCTTGCGCGGCCCAGTTGGGCTTCCCTTCTTGGGTTAGGCCCCGTGACTGGTATAGTCTCTCCCCTGCAACCGAAGAGAGAATTTCCATGTCAGATCCGCTTCCCCCGTTTGACGGTGCCGACGCGCCTGCCCAGGTCAAGGCGGAAATGCTGGCGTTTCGGAGCATGCTCGACGGCATCATCCCGCCCAAGCGCGATGGCGTGAGCAACTTGCTGATCGCGACCTGGAACCTCAAAGCGTTCAGCTCGCTCACCGAGGCCTGGACGGCAAAGCCGAACCAATCCCCAAAGCGGGACTGGCGGGCGCTGTGGGCGATCACCGAGGTCGTGTCGCGCTTCGATGTCGTCGCCTTGCAGGAGGTGAAGGGCGACCTGAAGGCGCTCCGCACCATGCTCAAGACGCTCGGCGGCGACTGGCAGTTCCTCATGACGGATGTCACGCGGGGCAACGAAGGAAATGAGGAGCGCCTGGCCTTTCTGTTTGACGCGCGGCGAATCAAGCTGTCGGGGTTGGCATGTGAATTGGTGGTGCCTACAGAGCGACTGCAGACGATCGCCCCTGACGCGTTGAGTAGGCAGTTCGCGCGCACGCCCTACGCCGTCGGATTTCGCAGCGGCGATGTGACCTTCGTCCTCGTGACTTTGCACGTGCTCTACGGCGAGCGGGCGGAGGAGCGCGCACCCGAGTTGAAGGCGATCGCACAGTGGATGGCAGATTGGGCGAAGGAAGCCACCGAGTGGGAGCAAAACCTGTTGGTCTTGGGCGACTTCAACATTGATCGGTTTGGGTCTCCCCTCTGGGAGGCGCTCATCGTGACCGGCCTCACCGTACCTGAGATTTTGGACCAAGTGCCACGCTCCATCTTCTTCGACGAGGCCGACCGGGCCGATAAGTATTACGATCAGATCGCGTGGTTCGAAAAAGGCAAGACGCAGCAACTCAACTTGACCTGCACGGGCGGCGGCAGCATCGACTTCGTGCCCCATCTCTATCGTGACATCGATCTCAGCCGGCAAAATATGCAGTACCGTGTGTCGGACCATTATCCGCTCTGGGTGGAGTTCATGCCCAAGCATTGACAACCATGCCACTGTTGACGCTTGACCTTCGCGGTTCCATGGTCCGGCCATGAACGAAGCCATGAAGCCCGCTCCGGCGGCGGTGGTCGGCGTTGGAAAAGCCAGCTTCGGTAACGACGCGCCCCTCGCCCTGATTGCAGGGCCTTGCGTGCTGGAAAGTCGCGCGCATGCGCTGGAAACGGCCTCGGCGCTGAAGGAGATCGCCGACCGGCTCAAGATCGGCCTCGTCTACAAGAGCTCGTTCGACAAGGCGAACCGCACCAGCGCCGCGAGCGCCCGCGGGCTGGGGCTCGAACAGGCGCTTCCCATTTTCGCCGAGATCAAGGAGAGCACGGGGCTCCCGGTAACAACCGACGTGCATGACGCCCTGCATTGCGCCGCCGTCGCGGAAACCGTGGACCTGCTCCAGATCCCAGCCTTTCTCTGCCGCCAGACCGATCTGCTGGTCGCGGCCGCCGCCACCGGGCGCGCCGTCAACGTCAAGAAGGGCCAGTTTCTCGCACCCTGGGACATGAAGAACGTCGTGGCGAAGCTGCTCGGCGCCGGCAACCCAAACATTCTTCTCACCGAGCGTGGCGTGTCGTTCGGCTACAACACCCTCGTCTCCGACCTGCGTGCTTTGCCGATCCTCGCCGAGACCGGCGCGCCGGTAATCTTCGACGCGACCCATTCGGTGCAGCAGCCGGGAGGGCAAGGGACGGTGAGCGGCGGCGAGCGGCGCTTCGTGCCGGTGCTGGCTCGCGCGGCGGTCGCGGTCGGCGTCGCCGGCATCTTCATCGAGACCCATCAAGACCCAGACCACGCGCCGTCCGACGGTCCGAACATGCTGCCGCTGGCTTCGCTCGAGCCTTTGCTCAAGGAGCTGATCGAGATCGATCGCTTGACGAAGCGCTTGAGCCATTAGCCATCATCGCATGAGGGCTCAACGCGGGGATTGGTTCAGCCGCGGCCGCGATAGGGCGCAACCCCCTGCTCGGGGATCCACACGCCTTCGGGCGGGGTGCCATGCTGCCAGAACACATCGATGGGGATACCGCCGCGCGGATACCAATAACCGCCGATCCGGAGCCAGGCGGAATCGACAAGCTCGACGATGCGCTTGCCGATGGCGATGGTCGCGTCCTCGTGGAAGGCGCCAACATTGCGGAAGCTCGCGAGATAGAGCTTGAGCGACTTCGACTCCACCAGCCATTCGCGCGGCGCGTAATCGACGACGAGATGCGCGAAATCGGGCTGGCCAGTCACCGGACAGAGGCAGGTGAACTCAGGACAGGTGAAGCGCGCGACATAGGCCGTGTCGCGATGCGGGTTCGCCACGCGCTCGAGCTCGGCCTCGGCCGGTGATTTGGGGAGAGGGGACGGAGCCCCGAGCTGCCGCAGTCCTTTGATCTTGCGCGCCATCGCTCTACTCCGCCGCGAGCCGCGGGCGGGGCCCGCGATAGACGCAGCCTTCCTGGCAGGAATCGCGCGCCACCTCGATCTCGGCAAGGCCAGGGAGACGGTTATGCAGCCGATCCCACAGCCAGATCGAGATGCGCTCCAGCGTCGGCTGAGACAGACCCTCGACCTCATTCAAGAAGCGATGGTCGAGCGCCTCGCGCGCGTCGGCGACCGCCGCCTCGACGTCGTCGAGATGCATCACCACACCGGTCGTCGCATCGGGCTCGCCGTCGAGGGTGACGCGCACGCGGAAGGAATGTCCATGCACCCGCGCATTGGGGTGCCCGGGCGGCGCCGAAGGAAGGAAATGTGCGGCCTCAAAACCGAATTCTTTATAGATGCGCATGGCAGTCGTTTAGGGGATTTTGCCGAACCGGACCAGGGCTGTGATCACGGCAGCCCTAACAGCTTATGGGTCTGTAGGCTCAACCGCCATTTGGGATGGGCGAGGCAATAATCAACCGCCGCGCGAACATGGCTCGGCGAGCGCGCACCCTCGTCCATTGGCTGGAGCAGGAAATGCGAAAATTCGAGCGCCTCGAGCGCGCGCGGATCGAGCGCCGCTTGCGGGTAGACCAGCTTCAGCTCGTCGCCCGAGCGCTGCGCCAGCGGTGCGCCGGCCTTGGGGCTCACGCAGATCCAATCGATCGAGCGCGGCACGGGCAGCGTCCCGTTGGTCTCGATCGCCACTTCGAAGCCGGTTCGATGCAACGCCTCGATCAGAGCCTCATCCACTTGCAGCATCGGCTCGCCGCCGGTCAGCACCACATAAGGCGGGGTGCCTGAATTGCCGCGCCACATCTCACGGCACGCCCCGGCCAGGCTTTCCGGCGTGGCGAACTTGCCGCCTCCGGCGCCGTCGGTGCCGACGAAATCGGTATCGCAGAATTTGCAAATGGCTTCCGCGCGATTCTGCTCGCGGCCGGTCCACAGATTGCAGCCGGCGAAGCGGCAGAACACAGCCGGACGGCCGGCCTGCGCGCCTTCGCCTTGCAGCGTGTAATAAATCTCTTTCACCGCGTACATGGGCGGAAATTGGTCCTTCGGGCAGCAAGAAGCAAGGCGCGCGAGTCTGTCGCCGCGACGCTATCAAACGTCCGGTTGTTGCCTCGGCAAGGGGATGGATGCGCGCATTGTACGGCTACGGCGAGGGGCGGGGATAAGCTCTCGACCGGCTGAACTATTCCTTCGGCAGGATCTTCTCGGGGGGATTGGTGCCGGGAGGATTGATCGACCGGATGAAGGCGATGATCTTCCACAGCTGGTCGGAGGTCTTGATGGTGGCGCCCATCGCCGGCATCGGCGCGTGCACCGTGCCCCAACCCAAGCGGGTGTAGCCTTCCTTCTCCAGGTCGACCGAGCCCAGCGTTACCAGTCTGAACAGCACGTCGTCGGTATTGCCCCAGAACCAGACCCCTTGGGTCAAGGCCGGGCAGATACCGCCGCCGCCATTGCCGCCGTGACACTCGTTGCAGCCGGGCAGCCGGAACTGCTTGACGAGATCCGGGTCGTCCTTCGCCAGCTTGGCGTAGTCGGGGTAGGGACTATGCAGCTGTCCCTTAGGGAACTGCTTCACCAACTCGGTCGGCGGCGTGGTGTCGCCCGCCTTGCAACACGCCTCGTCCGCGGCGTGGGAGGTCAAGGAACTGGCGCCGATGCCCAACAGGCTCAGGGCGGTCAGCGCCAACACGGCGACGACAATCCCGAACTCTTTGGTCTTGCTCACCCGCAATATCCCTTGTCCAAACGACACCGCAGGTCCGCCGCGAACTCTACTATCGCCGCGGTCGATGGTAGCTACAAATCGGGTCACAAGAACTTGTAATCGCCTCCGCGCGATCGTGCTCGCGGCCGGGCGAGAAAGCGGGGCCGGCGAAGCGGCAGAACACGGCCGCACGGCCGGTCTGCGCGCTTTCGCTTGCGGGTCGGGCAGAGATTAGGGGGTCGGCGTCACGTCGTGCATCCGACCGGGGATCACTTTTTCAGGAGGGTTAGTTCCAGGCGGGTTGATCGAGCGAATGAAGGCGATGATCTTCCACAGCTCGTCCGAGGTATGGACGGAAAAACCCATCGGCGGCATCGGCGCGTGCACGCTTCCATATTGTATCCGGGTGAAGCCCGATTTCTCCAGCTCCGCGGAGCCCAGCGTCACCAGCCGGAACAGCACGTCATCAGTGTTGCCCCAGAACCAGATACCCTGAACTCAAGGCCGGACACATGCCACCGCCGCCACCGCCGCCATGACACTCGTTGCACCCCGGCAGCCGGAAGTCTTTGACGAGTTCTTCCTCCTTCGCCAGCTTGGCGTAATCCTGGTAGGGACTGTGCAGGCCGCCCGGAGGCACTTGCTTCACCAGATCGCCCGGCGGCGTCTTGTCCCCCGCCTTGCAACACTCGGCCTCGCTTGACTTCTCCTCGGCGGCCTGGGATCGCCAGGATCCGCCGCTGACGGCGAAAAGGCCCAAGGCCAAGAGGGCCGCGCCTCCCACCAAAATCCTTAATGCACTTCGCTTTGTTCCTTGATTCATTAGAACGTTTCCTCCGTTACGACCGCCTGCCACATAAGGGGATGAGCGTGAATGTGTCGCTGCGGCAGTTTGTAGCCATCGCCGAGAAGAAAACAATCGCTCCAAAGGCGATCGCCCGGCAATGGCCGGGCGATACACCATCGATGCTTGAGGGCTGGTTAGCATTGACCGCCAAACAGCGCCCGTTGGCGGACGAGGGCTTCGGACTGCGCCGAGGCCTTGGACGCCGACCGGCACCACTGATAATGCCCGTCATACCAATTGTGCCAGCGGAAGCCGAAGCACCCGAGATGCTGGGCGTTCATGCTGTTGGATTGGGTTACCGCCACTTTGGCGTAAAGCTGGCAGAAGTCCTTCGGTGCGGCCATCGCGCTCGGCGCTGCGGCGATCCCGAGCACTGCGGTGATAACCATCAGGCCAGTCCGGTTTTGTTTACACATCGTCTTACTCCGTTCCTTGTCGTTATCCCCGAACCCAGTTTGGTTCGCTTATTCACTCGGTTGTTGGAGCCACTCTCCCGCAACCGACATGAATGCGATCTGAACGGTCTGTTGTGGAGCGTTGGGGAACGGCTTGCGGCGTTCGGCGCGTCGAGGTTCAGCGCGAAGCCGCGTGCGCTCTGGTCTTGGCAACACGCCACTCGGAGAAGCCGCGGGCGCGAAGCTCGCAGGCAGGGCAGCCGCCGCAGCCATAGCCCCAATCGTGACGCGTGCCGCGCTCGCCGCGATAGCAGGTGTGCGTCTGCTCGACGATGAGATTGACCAGCGCATCGCCGCCGAGTTGTTCGGCCAACTCCCAGGTTTCCGCCTTGGTCCGCCCCATCAACGGCGTCTCGATCGAGAAGGGAATCTCGGTGCCGAGCCTGATCGCCTGCTCCAGCGCGCGCAGCGTCGCATCGCGGCAATCGGGATAGCCGGAAAAATCCGTCTCGCACATGCCGCCGACCAGCGCGGTGAGGCCGCGCCGATAGCCGAGCGCCGCGGCGTAGGTAAAGAACACGAGGTTGCGCCCCGGCACGAAAGTCGAGGGCAGGCCCGAGTCCAGCATCACGATCTCTGCGTCCGAGGTCAGCGCCGTGTCGCCGATGGCGCCGAAGCTCGCAATGTCGATCACGTGGTCAGGTCCGAGCCTCGTGCTCCAATCCGGAAAACGCCGCGCGATCTCGGCGCGCACGCGCTGCCGGCATTCAAGCTCCACGCCATGGCGCTGGCCATAGTCGAAGCCGACAGTCTCGACGCGGGCGCAAGCATCGAGCGCATAAGCGAGGCAGACGGTAGAGTCCTGCCCGCCAGAGAACAACACCAGCGCTCCCGCTAGGTCCCTTGAAGATTGTTCGTTCATCACCGATCCAAAACCCGAAGCTCAACGGAGCGCGTCAAACTCCATATGCCGCCTAAGCTTTTTGACTCGCCTAATAGTTGCAAGTTATGTAATCTGCTACCCAAGAGGGCGCCAAGCTGGGGGGCTAGGCTATGAGGCGGACAGCAGTCGCATTTTGCGTGACATCAAGCATTCTTGCTGGTTGCTCGACCATCGTCAAAGGGACGGACCAGCAAGTGTCGGTCAATACACCCGGCATTCCCGGCGCCATGTGCCAACTGCAATCGCCCGCGATCGGCACAAGGACGGTGCAAACACCCGCCAATGTGACCCTGCCAAAGAGTAGGCACAACGTGGCCGTGTCCTGTACGGCGCAATGCTACAGCCCGGGTGTGGGCACGCTTGGCTCGCACACTGAAGTCATGACCGCCGGCAACGTCGTTTTCGGTGGGCTTCTCGGCCTCGGAGTTGACGCTGCTTCGGGCGCGATGAACACCTACGAACCGAGTGTTGAGGTGATCATGACGCCGATGCCGGGTTGCGGCACCCGCAAGGGCCGGGGCGTACCGATGGCGAGCACGATCAAGCCTCAAGACAATCCCGGCTAGCCAGATACGGCTTTCGCTCAGACGGCGCTTCCTTTAAGAGGGCCCACAATTGGAAGGGCCCTTCGCATGACCGCCATCGCCACCATACTCGGCCGGGAAATCCTGGACAGCCGCGGCAACCCGACGGTCGAGGTCGACATGGTGCTGAAGGACGGCCATCACGGCCGCGCCGCCGTGCCCTCGGGCGCCTCGACCGGTGCGCATGAGGCGCATGAGCTCAGAGACGGCGAGACGCGCTACGGCGGCAAGGGCGTGAGGAAGGCGGTTCAAGCCGTCAACGGCGAGATCCGCAACGCGCTTGCTGGCTTCGACGCCGCCGACCAGAGCGGGCTGGATCGGCTGTTGTGCGATCTCGACGGAAGCCCGAACAAGCAGCGGCTCGGCGCCAACGCCATTCTCGGCGTGTCGATGGCCGCCGCCAAGGCCGAAGCCGCCGCGCGCGGGGAGCCGCTCTATCGCTATATCGGCGGAGCGGAAGCAACGCTGTTGCCGGTGCCAATGATGAACATCATCAATGGCGGCGTGCATGCCGACAATCCAATCGACTTCCAGGAATTCATGATCGTGCCGGTGGGCGCCGCGAACATTGCCGAAGCGGTGCGCATGGGCGCCGAAGTGTTCCACGCGCTGAAGCACGCGCTCAAGGGCGCCGGCCACAACACCAATGTCGGCGACGAAGGCGGCTTTGCGCCCAATCTCGCCTCGACGCGCGCCGCGCTCGATTTTATCGTTGGCGCGATCAAGCTCGCCGGCATTGCGCCCGGCAAGGATGTCTATCTCGCGCTCGACGTGGCGGCGACCGAGCTCTACGGCGAGGGCCGCTACATCCTCAAGGGCGAGCAGCGGAGCCTCACCGCGGAACAGATGGCCGCCTATTACGCCGAGCTGGTTTCGGCCTATCCGATCTTCTCCATCGAGGACGGCATGAGCGAGGACGACTGGGACGGCTGGCGCGTCTTGACCGAAACGCTGGGCGACCGCGTCCAGCTCGTTGGCGACGATCTATTCGTTACCAATGTCACGCGGCTGAAGCAGGGCATCGATCAGGGCATCGCCAATGCCATCCTGGTCAAGGTCAACCAGATCGGCACGCTGACCGAAACGCTCGACGCGGTACGGATGGCGCAACAAGCCGGCTACGCGGCGGTGATGTCGCATCGCTCGGGCGAGACCGAGGACGCCACCATCGCCGATCTCGCGGTGGCCACCAATTGCGGGCAGATCAAGACCGGCTCGCTCGCCCGCTCGGACCGCGTGGCGAAATATAACCAGCTGATCCGCATCGAGGAGCAGCTGGGCGGCAATGCCCGCTATGCCGGACGGTCCGTACTGAAAACGGAAAAGTAACCGCCGCTTAACCCGCCGCAAGCGATTCTAGTCGGCTTCGGGGGAAACATGCGGTTCACGGCTTTCATCTTTCCGCTGCTTGCCTGCGGTGCCGCCGGTTATTTCGGCTATCACCTGCAAACCGGTGACCATGGCTTGAAGGCGCGCGCCGATCTCGAACGCCGCAAGGACGTGCTTGCGGGCGAGCTTGCGGGCCTGCGCGAGGTCAAGGACCGGCTCGAGCGCGATGTGGCGCTGCTCAGGCCCGAAAGCCTCGACCCCGACATGTTGGACGAGCGGGCTCGCGCGATCCTGAACCTTGCCCATCAGGACGACCTCATCATGATGAAGCGCCGCCAGCCGGTACCGCCTCCGCCCGCCACCAACCCTCGCCGCTAAAGTCATTCAGGCGCTTTGCCGCCCGTGCTAGCTTCGGACGCGAATCCGAAGGAGCCGAGCGCCGTGACCACCCCAAGCCTCTCGCCGCAAGCCGCCAATTTCTGGCTCGGCGATACCGCGGGCGGAGGGCCGGGCGCACGCGCGACACTCGGCCCCGGGCAGGAGCTGGCCGCCTATCGCCTGATGCTGCTGATCCGCAGATTCGAGGAGAAGGCGGGGCAGCTCTACGGCATGGGCTATATCGGCGGCTTCTGCCATCTCTATATCGGCCAGGAGGCGGTTGTCGCCGGCATGCAGCTGGCAATCTCCGAAGGCGACCAGGTCATTACCGCCTACCGCGATCACGGTCACATGCTCGCCGCCGGCATGGAGGCAAAGCGCGTGATGGCCGAGCTGACCGGCCGCCGCCACGGTTATGCCAAGGGCAAGGGCGGCTCGATGCACATGTTCTCGGTGGAGAAGAATTTCTACGGCGGCCACGGCATCGTCGGCGCACCGGCGCCGCTCGGCACCGGTCTCGCTTTCGCCAACAAATATCGCGGCAACGATCGCGTCTGCGTCACCTTCTTCGGCGAGGGCGCCGCCAATCAGGGCCAGGTCTATGAGAGCTTCAACATGGCCTCGTTGTGGAAGCTGCCGGTGATCTATGTGATCGAGAACAACCACTACGCCATGGGCACCGCGGTCGAGCGTGGCAGCGCGCTCGCCGAGGAGCTTTATCATCGCGGCTCGGTGTTCGGCATTCCCGGCGAGCAGGTCGACGGCATGGATGTGGCGGCGGTGAAGGCGGCCGGCGACCGCGCCGTGGCCGGCGCGCGGCGGGGCGACGGGCCGAAGATCCTCGAAATGCTCACCTATCGCTATCGCGGCCACTCGATGTCGGACCCGGCCAAATACCGCACGCGTGAGGAGGTGCAGGACATCCGCGAGCATCGCGACCCGATCGACCTGCTGCGCGACCGCATTCTAAAAGAGGGCCGCGCCAGCGAGGCCGAGCTGAAGGAGATCGACCGCGAGGTCCGCGCCCGCGTGAGCGAGGCGGCGGAGTTCGCGCAAAACGATCCCGAGCCAGATCCTTCCGAGCTTTACACCGACGTAACGGCAAGCTGAGCCTTCCCCCAAAACTGATGCCAACCGAAATTCTCATGCCGGCGCTCTCTCCCACCATGGAGGAGGGGAAGCTCGTCAAATGGCTGGTGCGCGAGGGCGATCCCGTGCGCTCGGGCGACGTCATCGCCGAGATCGAGACCGACAAGGCGACCATGGAGGTGGAAGCCGCCGAAGACGGCAGGCTCGGCACGATCCTGGTGGCCGAGGGCACCGAGCACGTGCCGGTGAACCGCCCCATTGCATTGCTGTTGGTGGATGGCGAGGACGTGGCTCAGGCCGCGTCCGTCGGGACGCGGCCGGCGGCCGCGCCTCAGGATGAAGTTCGCGCGCCGCACCCAGCCCTTGCTCCTCGCCCCGATCAGGGCGCCTCGGCGCCCGTCTCGAAGGGCGAGGTGCCAACTCCGCCCCGCGAACTCGGCGAGAGCCTTCCCGATGTCGAGCAGGCCCCCGCGGGTCCGCAACACGCGCCGGAAGAGCCGCGGCCCGAAGCCGAGGTTCACCCGGGCACCGAGATGGTGCGCATGACGGTGCGCGAGGCGCTGCGCGACGCCATGGCCGAAGAGATGCGGGCCGACCCGGCGGTGTTCGTCATGGGCGAGGAGGTTGGCGAATATCAAGGCGCCTACAAGGTGACGCAAGGGCTGCTCGATGAGTTCGGGCCGACCCGCGTGGTCGATACGCCGATCACCGAATATGCCTTCGCCGGCGTGGGCGTCGGCGCGGCCTTCGCCGGGCTCAAGCCCATCGTTGAGTTCATGACTTGGAATTTCGCCATGCAGGCGATCGACCACATCATCAATTCCGCCGCCAAGACGCTCTATATGTCTGGCGGCAAGATGCATTGCCCGATCGTGTTTCGGGGTCCCAATGGCGCGGCCGCGCGCGTTGCCGCGCAGCACAGCCAGAATTACGCCGCCTGGTACGCGCATGTGCCCGGGCTGAAAGTGATCGCGCCCTACACCGCCGCCGACGCCAAGGGCCTACTGAAGGCGGCGATCCGCGATCCGGGCCCGGTCGTGTTCCTCGAGAACGAGATTCTCTACGGCCAGAACTTCGAGGTGCCGAAGCTCGATGACTTCGTCATCCCCATCGGCAAGGCCCGCGTCGCCCGCGCTGGAAAAGACGTCACCATTGTCTCCTTCTCGCGCGGCATGGCCTACGCGCTCGATGCCGCCAAGCATCTCGCCGAGCAGGACATCGAGGCGGAAGTGATCGATCTCCGCACGCTGCGCCCGCTCGACATCGACACCGTGCTCGCCTCGGTGCGCAAGACCAACCGCATCGTCACCGTGGAGGAAGGCTGGCCGGTCTGCTCGATCGCCTCGGAGATCGCGGCGCGCGTCACGGCCGAAGCCTTCGATTATCTCGATGCACCGCCACTTGCCGTCACTGGCGCCGACGTGCCGATGCCCTACGCCGCCAATCTCGAGAAGCTCGCGCTGCCATCGGTTGAGCATGTCGTCGATGCGGTGAAATCGGTCTGCTACCGGAGCTGATGCCGATGGCCGAAATCCCCCTGGACTGGAAGACGGGCGGTTGTCATTGCGGCGCGGTGCGCTTCGAGGTGCTTGCACCCGACGCGATCGAGGCCAACGAGTGCACCTGCTCGATCTGCCGCTTAACGGGCTATCTACATCTCATCGTCGATGCGGACCGCTTCCGCCTGGTCAAAGGCGAGGACAAGCTCACCATCTACACCTTTAATACCGGCACGGCGAAGCATTGGTTTTGCTCCGTATGCGGAATAAAGAGTTTCTACGTGCCGCGCTCCAGGCCGGACGGCTTTAGCGTCAACGTGCGCTGCCTCGACGACGGTCAGGTGCGCATCACGCGGATTGCCGTATTCGACGGCAAACACTGGGAGGAGGCCATCGCCCACCACCCAGGTCTTCGAGGCGCGAAATGACCACCCCGATCCTCATGCCGCGGCTGTCGCCCACCATGGAGGAGGGCAAGCTTGCCGCGTGGCACGTGAAGGAGGGGGACACGGTCAGGAGCGGCGACGTGGTGGCCGAGATCGAGACCGACAAAGCGACCATGGAGGTCGAAGCGCCGGAGGACGGGGTGATCGGCAAGCTGCTGCTCGCCGCCGGCACCGAGCATGTCCCGGTCAACCATCCCATCGCTTTGTTGGTGACTGAAGACGAGGAGGCCTTATCCGTCGCAACGCCGCCGATGGCCGCTCCCCAGGATGAGGAATTGCGCCCTCACCCTCAGGAGACGCCAAGCGCCGTCTCGAAAAGCGAGGCCCCGGTCGGGACTGGGGTTCAGGCTACCGAGCAGATGATGCACAGAATCGCCGAGCAGATCAGGCGCAATGGCGGCAACGGTCACGCGACCCGCATCCTCGCCTCGCCGCTAGCACGGAGACTGGCGCGTGAGGCGGGCATCGAGCTTGCGGCAGTCAACGGCTCAGGTCCGCACGGCCGCATCGTCCGGCACGATGTCGAGCGCGCGGCGATCACGCCTCGGCAAGCGGAGCGGATCGAAACCGCCCCCGAGCCCGAAACGGCCAAGCCCGCCGCGGTCGAGCAGGCGCCGCAGCCGCGTCCGCAGGAACTGGTCACACGCGTGGAGCCGCACGAGCCGCGCCGGCTCTCCGACCGCCAGGTGCTCGCGCTTTACGACCCGGGCTCTTACGAGATCGTGCCGCATGACACGATGCGGCGCTTCATCGCCGAGCGGCTCACGCTCGCCAAGCAGACCATCCCGCATTTCTATCTCGCCATCGATTGCCAGCTCGATGCGGTGATGGCGGCGCGCGCGCGGCTCAACGCGCTGGCCCCGCAAGAGGGCCCACGCGCCTTCAAGCTCTCGCTCAACGATTTCATCATCAAGGCACTGGCGATGGCGCTGCAAACCGTGCCGGCCGCCAACGCGACCTGGACGGAACAAGGCATTCTCCGCCATCGTGCCTCCGACATCGCCGTCGCCGTCGCGCTCGAAGGCGGCGGTCTGCACACGCCGGTGATCCGCGACGCCGAGATCAAGAGCCTATCGGAAATCTCCAACGAGGTGCGCGATCTCGCCGCTCGCGCGCGCTCCAAGCGCCTCGCCCCGCACGAATATCAGGGGGGCTCGACCACCATCTCCAATCTCGGCATGTACGGCATCGACCGGTTCGATGCGGTGATCAACCCGCCGCAGGCCTCGATTATGGCGGTGGGGCGCGCCGAGAAGCGCCCGGTGGTGAAGGACGACGCGCTGAAGATCGCCACCATGATGAGCGTGACGCTCTCGGTCGATCATCGCGTGATCGACGGCGCGCTCGGCGCCGAACTGCTCGCCGCTTTCAAGGCCTTTATCGAAGACCCGGTCACCATGCTGGTGTAGAGGCCCCGGCGAACCGCTTGCGCTTTCATGCTAATGTGCCCCTCGGGAGCAGCGCTAAAGGGGACGAGAGATGCCGAAGCCTGACGGCCGGCTCGTGCTGGCGCTGCTGGCGGCGGGATCGGTTTCCTTTCTGGCCGGATCGGCCTTCATTTGGCTGATCGACCGCGTCCCCTGCCAGGGCGAGGGGCTCGCCTGCAATATCGACCGAGCGATCGGCGCCTATGGCGTGATAATCTGGTCGATCCTCGGACCGCTGATCTACGGCCTGGTACTGTTCATCTCGCGCACCCGCCTCGTGCTCGCCGGCGCCATGGTGGTGCTGCTCGTACCGCTGGTCGCCTTCCTCCTGATCACCCAGATGGAGCACACGCTCTATGTCGGCTTCGAGCCGGACCGCCAGCTCCGGACCTTCCTGATCGGCTTCGCGCCGCCGGCTTTGACCGTGCTGGTGCAATATCTCATCTTGCGGCTGGTGGTTCCGCGCAACGCTCCGCCGGCATCCGAACGAGGCGCGGCGAAACCGGAGCCGATGCCGTCTCCGACCGAATGAGTGTCAGCCCAATGGACTCCACTTTCGATTTGGCGATTATCGGCGCCGGCCCCGGCGGCTATGTCGCCGCCATCCGCGCCGCGCAACTCGGGCTGAAGACAGTTATCGTCGAGCGCGAGCATCTCGGCGGCATCTGTCTCAATTGGGGCTGCATCCCGACCAAGGCGCTGCTGCGCACCTCCGAGCTTTACGCGACCATGCGGCGTGCATCCGAGTTTGGGCTCGCCTGCGACAATCTCCGCTTCGATCTTGCCCGCGTGGTCGAGCGCAGCCGCAAAGTCGCCGACCGGCTCGCCAACGGCGTCGCCTATCTGATGCGCAAGAACAAGATCGAGGTGATCAAAGGAACCGCTCGGTTCAGGGGGCAGGGGCGCCTTGCCGTGATCGGCGTGGACGGCGAAGTGCTCCCGGATATCGAGGCCAAGCACGTCATCGTCGCCACCGGCGCCCGTGCGCGCTCGCTGCCAGGACTTGAGCCGGATGGGAAATTCATCTGGACCTACAAGGAGGCGATGGTTCCCGAGAAATTTCCCAAGTCTCTGCTCATCGTCGGCTCCGGCGCCATCGGCATCGAATTCGCGAGCTTCTATCGCAGCCTCGGCGCCGAGGTGACGGTGGTCGAGGTGCTGCCGCGCATTCTTCCCGCCGAGGATGCCGAGATCTCCGAACTCGCGCGCAAGGCCTTCACGCGGCAAGGCATCGCCATCCATACCGGCACGCGGGTCGAGCGCCTGACCAAGGAAGCCGACAGCGTCACCGCAACTCTCATCAAAGCAGACGGGGGCAGCGCGGAGATCACCGCGGAGCGCGTTATTCTCGCCATCGGCATCACCGGCAATGTCGAAGGGCTTGGTCTCGAGGCGCTAGGGGCCAAGGTCGAGAAAGGCCATATCATCGTCGATGAATGGTGCCGTACCGGCGTGCCCGGGCTCTACGCCATCGGCGACGTGGTGGGTCCGCCCTGGCTCGCGCATAAGGCAAGCCATGAAGGGCTGCTGTGCGTCGAGAGGATCGCGGGCGTCGAGGGCGTGCACCCGCTTGACAGGACTGCCATCCCCGCTTGCACCTATAGCGCCCCACAAGTGGCAAGCGTCGGCCTCACCGAGGAGGCAGCCCGCGCACTGGGTCACGAGCTGAAGGTCGGCCGCTTCCCCTATTCCGCCAACGGCAAGGCGATCGCGCTGGGCGAAACCGAAGGGTTGGTGAAGACGATTTTCGACGCAAAGACCGGCGCGCTGCTCGGCGCGCATCTGATCGGCGCCGAGGCGACCGAGCTGATCCAGGGCTTCGTTATCGCCAAGACGCTCGAAACCACCGAGGCGGAATTGATCGCCGCCATCTTCCCCCATCCGACATTGTCGGAGATGATGGGCGAATCGGTGCTCGACGCTTACGGCCGCGCGCTACACATCTAGCCGCGGGGCGGAGACGGGCCCGAGCAACCGGGGAGGGAACCCATGAGCCTAATCATCTTTCTTGTCGTTGGCCTGATCGCCGGCTTTCTCGCCTCCTACATCATGGGGCGGCAGCAGGACATGCTGGTGAACCTGCTGATCGGCGTCATCGGCGCCGTGGTCGGCGGCCTGGTCGCCGGCCTGCTGGGTCTTGGCGCCTACAATCTGATCGGCGAGATCATTATCGCCACGCTCGGTGCCATTCTCTGCATTTTCGTCTGGCAGCGCATGCGGTGAGGGCGGCGGGTCTGTAACCGCGCTTACGACGACCTATATGCCGGATGCCGCCGCGTGAGGCGGACACTGGCTGAGCGATTGCAAGATGCGACTCGGGAGGTCTCAATGGATAACGCCCAGACTTTGCTTGCCATGCCGGGAGTTGGTTTCTTCGGTATGCTGATTATCGGCATTCTCGCCGGTTATATCGCCGAGAAGGTCACCTCGAGCGATCACGGCCTGCTGACCAATCTTCTGGTCGGCATCGCCGGCTCGTTCGTCGGCGGCACGCTCGCCAATGTCCTGAACATCGAGTTCCACGGCTGGCTCGGCAATTTGATCGTGGCGTCGATCGGCGCCGTTCTCGTATTGTGGATCTGGCGGAGCATCAGGGGGCCCGCCACGACCTAAGTTTGGAGTCTGCCGTTATCGCAACGCTGATCGATCGGTCCGAAGATGTGAAGGCGCGGCCGCGCCATCCTGAAAAGGCGCGGCTGCCCGACACGGCCGTGCTGCCCAAGCCCGCGTGGATCAGGGTGAGGGCGCCTGGCGCGCACGCATTCGATCGGACGCGCGAGGTGTTGCGCAGCCATCGCCTTGCAACGGTGTGCGAGGAGGCGGCGTGCCCGAATATCGGTGAGTGCTGGGGCAAGCGCCACGCCACCTTCATGCTGATGGGCGATACTTGCACGCGCGCTTGCGCCTTCTGCAATGTGCGCACGGGAAAGCCCGGCGCGCTCGACGCGGGCGAGCCGACCCGCGTGGCAAGCGCCGTCGCCACGCTTGGCTTGACCCATGTGGTGGTGACCTCGGTCGATCGCGACGATCTCGATGACGGTGGCGCCGCGCATTTCGCCGCGACTGTGCGCGCCATCCGGTCCGCGCGTCCGGAAACCAGCATCGAAATCCTGACGCCCGACTTTCTGCGCAAGGACCGCGCGCTCGACATCGTGCTCGCCGACCCACCCGACGTGTTCAACCACAATGTCGAGACGGTTCCCTCGCTCTACCGGCGAGTTCGTCCGGGGGCGGATTATCGCCATTCGCTCAATCTGCTTGCGTGCGCCAAGGCGCTATGTCCCGGGCTGTTCACCAAATCGGGCATCATGGTGGGGCTGGGTGAGACCGACCAGGAGGTGGTCGCGGTGATGGACGACATGCGCGCCGCGTCGGTGGATTTCCTCACCATTGGCCAATATCTCCAGCCGACCCGCAAACATGCGGCCATCGACCGCTTTGTCACCCCCGACGCGTTTCAGGCTTATAAGCGGATCGCCGAGGAGAAAGGTTTCCTGCTCGTGGCCGCAAGTCCGCTCACCCGCTCGTCCTATCACGCGGCGCAGGACTTCGCCCGCCTCAGGGACGCGCGTCAGGCTTCGCTCGGCGCCTGACCCTCACTCGACCGGCGCGAACCACCATGCATGTCTACGAGACCACGCATCCCGTTGCCCATTCGGCCGAGGAGATGTTCGCGCTCGTCGCCAATGTCGAGGACTATCCGAAATTCCTGCCGCTCTGCGAGGACTTGAAGGTCATCCGCCGCGAGGAGCGCGAGGGCAGGGACGTGCTGGTCGCCACCATGACGGTGGGCTACGGCATGATCCATGAGAGCTTCACCACGCGCGTTCATCTCGACCGCGGCGCGCATACCATCCTGGTCGAATATCTCGACGGGCCGTTCACCTTCCTGGAAAATCGCTGGCGGTTTCAGCCGGCCGGCGCGAATGCGAGCGAGATCGCGTTCTATATCGCCTACGCTTTCCGCTCGCGACTGTTCGAGCGGCTGGTGGGCGGCCTGTTCGCACGCGCCGTCGAGCGCTATACCAGCGCGTTCGAGGCCCGCGCCGATGCAGTCTATGGGCCGAAGGTCGTCGCGCTCAACTCACAGCAATGACCGCAGCAGCGTCAGCGCCTGTGCGACGCTGCAGCGCCTGATCTCGGCGCGCCCAAGCTCGCCGAACAAGACCACCTCATGGACGATCGGCTGGTCGCGCCGGCAGGCGGCGAAATGCACGAGGCCGACCGGCTTGTCCGGCGTGCCCCCGTCGGGTCCGGCGATACCGGTGACGGCGACGGCAAGGCTCGCGCGCGAATGGGTGAGCGCGCCGCCGGCCATCGCCCGCGCCACGTCCTCGCTCACAGCGCCGTGCCGCTCGATCAGCCAAAACGGAACGCCGAGCATCTCGCTCTTGGCGCTGTTGGAGTAGGTAACGAAGCCGCGCTCGAACACATCCGAGGCGCCGGGAATGGCGGTGAGCGTGCCGGCGACCAGTCCGCCGGTGCAGGATTCGGCGACCGTCACCGTCTCGCCGCGGGCGCGGGCCGCGTCGAGCAGCTCGGTGGCCTGAGCCAGCAGGCGCGCGTCGATCTCGATCGCCCCGCTCACGGCAGGTTCACCGTCGCAGTCGCCATCGCGGCGATTCCTTCGCCGCGGCCGATGAAGCCCAACCCCTCATTGGTGGTGGCCTTGATGCTGACCTGCACCACCTGAACGCCAAGCATTTCGGCGATACGGGAGCGCATCAAATCGCGATAGGGCCCGATGCGCGGCGCTTCGCAGAGCAGCGTGATATCGGCAAGCACGATCGCCCCGCCACGCTCTCTCACCAAGGACGCGGCATGCTTGAGAAAGACCTCGGAGGCGACGCCACGCCAGCGCGCATCGGACGGCGGGAAGTGCACGCCAATATCGCCCTCGGCGATGGTGCCGAGCAGCGCGTCGGTTAAGGCATGCAACCCGACATCGGCGTCGCTATGGCCGATCAACTTCTTCGGATGCGGAATGGTGACGCCGCACAGGATCACAGCATCGCCGGCGCCGAAGGCGTGCACGTCGTAGCCCTGCGCCACGCGGATCGTGCCGCCGCCGACGCCGCCGCGCGGCTTGAGCAGTTCGTCGGCACGCCGCAAATCCTCGGGCGTAGTGAGCTTGCGATTATCCTCAGCCCCTTCGACCAAAGCCACATCGAGGCCGAACCATTCGGCGACGCCGGCGTCGTCGGTGAACTCGCGCGCCGGCTCCTTCGCCGCCGCACGATGCGCGGCAAGGATCGCCTCGAAGTTGAAACCTTGCGGCGTCTGGGCGCGCCACAGCTGATCGCGCTCGGCGGTGCCGATCACCTGCCGGCCCGCGACCCATTTCAACGTGTCGATGACCGGAAGGCCGGGCAACGCGCCTTGATGCGCGTCGAGTGTGGCGAGGACGCGGGAGATCAACTCCGCCGTGACGAACGGGCGTGCGGCGTCGTGGATCAGAACGGAGGAGGGGGCTTCGCGCGCCAGCGCCTCGAGCCCGGCGCGCACCGAGTCCTGGCGTCGCGCGCCGCCTTGTACGGCTTGGCGCAATCGCTTGGCATGCGGCTCACTGGCCGCCGAGTAGAGCGCGGTATCGTCGGGATGGATGACCACCAGAATGTCGTCGACGCCGGGATGGGCGGCGAAGGCCCCGATGCTGTGTGACAGCATCGGCACACCGCCGATGGGGCAATATTGCTTGGGCGGACCCTCTTCGCTTGCGGCTCGGGCGCCCCGGCCGGCAGCGACAATCAGCGCCGCGACACTCACAAAACGGTCCTCCGTGACGCGCTAACCCTCTGATTCATTAAAATGCTGCACTGCGGCAAAACTGATATTGCCGGCAAGAAAAAACCCTCGTATGGTGCCCAATTAAAGATCATGGGGCCTACTTGCATAAAAATTGTGCATCATCGGTCGACGCGGCGAAAGACAAGCAAAGGATACACCGCTTGAGCGGCTCGACCAAAAAACCGAATTTGCGACGCGTCACCCAAGCTCAGCCGATCCCGACTGACGCGCTACTTGGTGCGCTGCCTCATCCGCTGTTGGTCATCGGCGAGGGGCTTACCATCGAATATGCCAACACCGCAGCGGAAGATTTTTTCCAGATGAGCGCCGGCGTTCTCTGCCGCCGCGCTCTCACCGACGTGGTCGCCTTCGGCAGTCCGCTCATCGCTCTCGTCGAGCAGGTGCAGCGGAATGGTACCACGGTCAACGAATATGGCGTCGATCTCGGCTCGTTCCGCTTCGAGGCGCCGAAGCTCGTCGATCTTTATGGCGGTCCTCTCGCCGAGATGCCGGGACGCGTGCTGATCATGCTCCAACAGCGCAGCATGGCGCAGATGATCGAGCGCCAGCTCACCCATCGCGGCGCGGCGCGATCGGTCTCCGGCCTCGCCGCCGTGCTCGCCCACGAGATCAAGAACCCGCTCTCCGGGATCAGGGGCGCGGCGCAGCTGCTCGAAAGCGAGCGTACCGATAGCGACCGCACCCTGACCCAATTGATCTGCGCCGAGTCCGACCGCATCTGCAAGCTGGTCGACCGCATGGAGATCTTCGGCGACGAGCGTCCCTTGCAACTCCAGCCGGTCAATATCCATGACGTGCTCGACCACGTGAAGCAAATCGCCAGCACTGGCTTTGCCCGCCAGATCAAGATCGTCGAGCACTACGATCCGTCGCTGCCGCCCGTGCCGGGCAGCCGCGACAAGCTGATCCAGGTCTACCTCAACCTGATCAAGAACGCGGCCGAAGCGATCGGCGAGGAAAGGGCGGACGGGCAAATTACGCTCACCACCTCCTTCCGCCCCGGAGTGCGCCTCTCGGTGCCGGGAAGCCAAGCCCGTGTCAGCCTGCCGCTCGAGATCGCGGTGGAGGACAACGGTTCGGGCGTCCCCGCCGACCTCATGCCGCATCTGTTCGACCCCTTCGTCACCACCAAGCCGTCGGGCACCGGGCTCGGTCTGGCCCTCGTCGCCAAGATCGTCGGCGATCACGGCGGCATCATCGAATGCGACTCCCGGCCGCGGCAGACCGTCTTTCGCACGTTGATGCCGATGGCGGAAAATGAAGCAGCGCAAGGCGGGCAGGGCTAGGTGCAAATGGGCAAGGGCAATATCCTTATCGCCGACGACGACGCTGCGATCCGCACCGTTCTCAACCAAGCGCTCGCCCGCGCGGGCTACGCGCCGCGCGCGACCGGTAACGCCGCGACGCTGTGGCGCTGGATCAGTCAGGGCGACGGCGATCTCGTCATCACCGACGTGCTAATGCCCGACGAGAGCGCCTTCGATCTCATCCCGCGGGTAAAGAAGCTTCGCCCCGATCTGCCAATCATCGTCATGAGCGCGCAAAACACCTTCATGACGGCGATCACCGCGGCCGAGCGGGGCGCTTACGAATATCTGCCAAAGCCTTTCGATTTGAATGAGCTGGTCGCCGTGGTCGGCCGCGCGCTCGCCGAGCCGCGCAAGAAATCGCAACGGCTGTCGGCTGAGGCCACCGACGGGTTGCCGCTGATCGGTCGCTGCCCGGCGATGCAGGACATCTACCGGGTGCTCGCGCGCCTCACCCAGACCGACCTCACGGTGATGATCACCGGCGAGTCGGGCACCGGCAAGGAATTGGTGGCCCGCGCGCTGCACGACTACGGCAAGCGACGCAACGGGCCGTTTGTCGCCATCAACATGGCGGCGATCCCGCGCGAGCTGATCGAATCGGAGCTGTTCGGCCACGAGAAGGGGGCGTTCACCGGCGCGCAGAACCGTCACATTGGCCGTTTCGAGCAGGCCGAAGGCGGCACGCTGTTTCTCGACGAGATCGGCGACATGCCGATGGAAGCGCAAACGCGGTTGCTGCGGGTGTTGCAAGAAGGCGAATACACCACCGTCGGCGGCCGCACGCCGATCCGAACCAATGTCCGCATCATCGCCGCCACCAATCGCGACCTACAACAGCAGATCGATCAGGGTCTGTTCCGCGAGGATCTGTTCTATCGGCTGAACGTCGTGCCGCTGAGGCTGCCGCCGTTGCGCGAGCGGCTCGAGGACATCCCCGATCTGGTGCGCCACTTCCTCGGCATCGCCGAGAAGGAGGGTTTGCCGCCGAAGAGCTTCGAGCCCGCCGCTATCGAGCGCCTCAAGCGTTATCATTGGCCGGGCAATATCCGCGAGCTCGAGAATTTGGTGCGCCGGCTCTCAGCCATCTACGCGCAAGACATCGCCACCGTGGAGATGGTCGAGAATGAGCTGGCGAGCGCGGCCAGGCCGCCGTTTCAGGACACGGCCGAGGCGTCTGGCGATCTGTCGGAATCGGTCGAGCGCTTCCTGTCGGACTATTTTCAGAGCTTCGGCCAGGACTTGCCGCCGGTCGGCCTGTACACCCGCATCTTGCGCAAAGTGGAATCGCCGCTGATCACGGCCGCGCTCGCCGCGACGCGCGGCAACCAGATCCGGGCGGCCGATCTTCTGGGGCTTAATCGCAACACTCTGCGCAAGAAAATTCGCGACCTCGGGATCAAGGTGATCCGAACGCCTGGGACCTGACGCAAGCCGACCCCTTGCGCAACCGCCTGATTTTCTGTCATTTTCGGTCCTAGCGACAGGGCGCTGTCACAATCGCTGCAATCTTACGATTGTCGCCAAAGCGCCACATTGTGATTTTATTGCATCAGGCTTGAGGCGGACGCTCCCATATCGGAGGACAGTTTAAGTCCTTGGGGAGAGCAGGGGAATGCGGTTGCGTGGCGTGTTCCAATCCTTGCAATCGGCTGCCGAGCGCATTTTGCTCGGGCGCTCGCGCGAAACCATGAGCAAAGCTTCCGGCACCACGCGGCCCGCCGCCGGGCCTGAATCGGCCAGCGCCCTGCCAGACATGGCGAGGAGCCGCAGCCGCATCCCGTTCAAGCTCGGCCTGATCATTGTGGTGGCCTCGCTTTGCTCGGGCCTCGCCACCTATCTGATCCTCACCGGCCTCACCCCGATTGTGCCGACCCATCGCGTGGTGGTGGGCGTGCTGCTCATCAACGCCATGCTCGTCTTGGCGATGATCTTCATCATCGCCTGGCAGGTGACCGGGCTTTGGCTCGCTCGCCACCGGCAGGTCGCCGGCGCTCAGCTGCATGTCCGCATCGTCAGCCTGTTCAGCGTCATCGCCGTGGTGCCGGCGATCGCACTTGCGCTGTTTGCCAGCATCTCGCTCAATCGCGGCCTCGATCACTGGTTCTCGGTTCGCACCAAATCGATCATCCAAAACTCGATCGACGTGGCGACGGCCTATCTACAGGAGCACGGCCAGGTCATCCGCGCCGATACCGTCGCCATGGCCAAGGACATCGACGAGGCCGTCGAGCTGGTTAAGACGCAGCCGCAAGGCTTCGGCAATTTCCTCACCGCGCAAGCCTCGCTGCGGGGTCTGCCAATCGCCTATCTGATCGACGGCGACGGCAAGATGCTTGCTACCGCGGCGGCGGTGCCCGACTTCCCCTTCAAGGCCCCGCCCAGGGAGGCCATGGATCTCGCCAAGCAGGGCCAGGTGATCGTCATCGCGCCCGGCCAGACCAGCATGGTCGGCGCCATCAAGAGCCTACAGAATTTCGACGACACATATCTCTATGTGGTCCGGCCGGTAAACGCGCGCGTGCTGCAACAGCTTCGCGCCACTCGCGCCAATGTCGCGGAATATCAACTGCTCGAGCAACGCCGAGCCGGCGTGCAGGTGGCGTTCGGGCTGATGTATGTGGCGATCGCGCTCACGCTGCTGCTGTCGGCCATCTGGATCGGTATGTGGTTCGCCAACCGCTTGGTGGCGCCGATCCGCCAGCTCATGGGCGCGGCGCAAGAAATCTCCGGCGGCAATCTCGCCGTGAAGATTAACGTCAATCCCGCGGACGGCGACCTGGCCGTGCTAGGCTCGACCTTCAACACCATGACCTCGGAACTCCGCAGCCAGCGCGACGAGCTGGTCGGGGCCAACACCAAACTCGATGACCGCCGCGCCTTCATGGAGGCGGTGCTGTCGGGTGTGACCGCGGGCGTAGTCGGTGTCGATGCCGAGGGCGTCGTGACGCTGGTCAATCGTTCGGCCGAGGCGCTGCTCGAGGCGAAGAATCTGACCGGCCAGCCGCTGGCGAAAACGGTGCCTGAGTTCGGCGCCGTGCTGAAGCGCGCGCAGAAGCAGGGCAAGCGGCTCATCACCGACCAAATCACGCTCAGGCGTCACGGCTCGGAGCGGAATTTCGCCGTGCAAGTCACCAGCGAGGGCACCAGCCAGGACGCGCAAGGCTTCGTCGTCACCTTCGACGACATGACCGAGCTGGTCAGCGCGCAACGCAGCACCGCCTGGGCCGACGTCGCACGGCGCATCGCGCACGAGATCAAGAATCCGCTGACGCCGATCCAGCTCTCGGCCGAACGCATCCGCCGCAAATACGGCAACTCGATCACCAAGGATCGCGAGGTGTTCGATCAGTGCACCGACACCATTATTCGCCAGGTATCCGACATCGGCCGCATGGTCGACGAGTTCTCCGCCTTTGCCCGTATGCCAAAGCCGGTGATGGAGCGACACGATGTGCGCGAGATTGTGCGCGAAGCGGTGTTCCTGTTCCAGGTGAGCCGGTCGGAGATTGAGTTCGAGCTCGACCTGCCCGACAAGCCCGTCATGGCGCTCTCGGACCGGCGGCTGCTCACCCAGGCGGTCACCAACCTGGTCAAGAACGCAAGCGAAGCCATTGATTCCGCTGTAGAAGCCGACCCGGCTCGGGCGGGCAAGGGGCGCATCCTCGCCAAGGTCCGCAGCAAGGGCGACCGCGTGCAGATCACCGTCATCGACAATGGCTGCGGCCTGCCGCAAGAGGACCGGCACCGGCTGGTCGAGCCCTACATGACCACCCGCGCCAAGGGCACCGGGTTGGGCCTCGCCATCGTGCAACGGATCACCGAGCAGCATGGCGGCACACTCACGCTCGCCGATGCGCCGAAGCGCAACGGCAAGATCGAAGGCGCGTCGGTGCGCATCGACCTGCCGGTGGGCGAGAAAGAGGAAGCGATTGCGGCGGAAGCGGCGGCGGAGCCCGATGTGGCTTCGGCTTCGAGCCCATCGGAGCGCGCCGAGGAGGAAGAGGGAGTGACCCATGGCGTCTGACATCCTGGTCGTCGATGACGAGACCGACATCAGAGAGCTGATCGCAGGCATCCTCGAGGACGAAGGTCATTCGACCCGCCTTGCCAAGGACAGCGACGACACGCTCAAGGCCATCGAGGAGCGGAGGCCCTCGCTCGTCATCCTCGATATCTGGCTGCAAGGCTCCAAGCTCGACGGGCTCGAGCTGCTCGACCGCATCAAGAAGGCGCATCCCGATTTGCCGGTGATCATCATCAGCGGCCACGGCAACATCGAGACGGCGGTAGCGGCGATCAAGCGCGGCGCCTACGACTATATCGAAAAGCCGTTCAAGGCCGACCGCCTGGTGCTGCTCACCGCGCGCGCGCTCGAAGCCTCCAAGCTGAAGCGCGAGAATCGCGAGCTGCGCGAGCGGAGCACATACTCGTTCGAAATGATCGGCCGCTCCGCCGCCATCAACCAGCTGCGTCAGGCGATCGACAAGGTCGCGCCCACCAATAGCCGCGTGCTGATCACCGGACCGTCGGGCTGCGGCAAGGAGCTCGCCGCGCGGGTGATGCACGCCAAGTCGGCGCGGGCCGAAGGACCGTTCGTGGTGCTCAACGCCGCGGCCATGGTGCCCGACCGCATGGAGCTCGAGCTATTCGGCACCGAGGACGGGGCAGGAGCCGGCCCCCGCAAAGTGGGAGCGCTCGAGGAAGCGCACAATGGCACGCTGTATATCGACGAAATGGCGGATATGCCGCTCGAGACGCAAGCCAAGATCTTGCGCGTGCTGGTCGAGCAGCGCTTCCAGCGGCTCGGCGGCGGCGGCCCGAAAGTGCATGTCGATGTGCGCGTGGTCTCGTCCACTAGCCACGACCTGCAGAAGGAGATGTCGGCCGGGCGCCTGCGCGAGGATCTCTATCATCGGCTGAATGTGGTGCCGATCAAGGTGCCGGGGCTGTCCGAGCGGCGCGAGGACGTGCCCGAGCTCGTGCGCTATTTCGTGCAAACCATCTCGGTGGCCTCAGGACTCCCGCCGCGGCGCATCGGCGAGGACGCCATGGCGGTCCTCCAGTCGCACGACTGGCCCGGCAATGTCCGCCAGCTGCGCAACAATATCGAGCGGCTGATGATTCTCGTCGGCGGCGATCCCGATTCGATTATTACCGCCGAAATGCTACCCGACGAGATCATCTCGCCGGTCCCGTTATCGCCCAACGGGGCAGGGGGCGAGCATCTGATGTCGCTGCCGTTGCGCGACGCGCGGGAGATTTTCGAGCGCGAATATCTGCTCGCCCAGGTTAACCGCTTCGGCGGCAACATCTCGCGTACGGCCGAGTTTGTGGGTATGGAACGCTCGGCGCTGCACCGCAAACTGCGCGCTCTCGGCGTCAATTCCAACGAGCGCACTCCTGCGCTCCGCTAGGGATCGGTTTTTCGGCAATCGCTTGCGGGCGATTTAAGGAAACTCTTTCGCATCAGGCCCCTTGCGGGACGGCCTTTTAATCGCGTCTAATGGCGTCTCTAAAGCCGGGCAGGTAAAAGACCGGCTCCATCAACAGCGTAAGCGTCGACCAAAGGGACGGGGAAGCCCATGGCAACAGAGCGCGCGCAAAGTCTTCAAGACACGTTTCTCAATCATGTTCGCAAGAACAAGACCCCGCTCACCATCTTTCTGGTGAACGGCGTGAAGCTTCAGGGCGTGGTCACGTGGTTTGATAATTTCTGCGTCCTGCTCCGGCGGGACGGCCATTCGCAGTTGGTCTACAAGCACGCCATTTCCACCATCATGCCGGGTCAGCCGATCCAGCTCTCAGACATCACCGACGCGGAAGGTGCCGCTGAGTAATTGCGTCCGACCGCCCCGAAAGAGCTGAAGCGCAAGAAACAACGGGCGGGGCGCGGACAGCGGCCCGCGCGTCGAGAGGGGCGCGTCAAGACGGTGGTGCTGCTGCCGGTGCTCGGCAAGACGCGCGGGAAGGGCGCTTCCGTGGCCAAATCGCGCGATGCCACGGTGCGGTCGCCGCAGGCGCGGCTCGATGAAGCGGTCGGCCTCGCGGCTGCGATCGATCTCGACGTCAAGGCGAGCGGGCTTGTTCCCGTGCCGAACCCTCGGCCAGCGACTCTGTTCGGTTCCGGCAAGGTCGAGGAGCTGGCCGGACTAATGCGCGCCGAGGATGCGAGCCTGGTCGTTGTCGATCATCCGCTCACGCCGGTGCAGCAGCGCAATCTCGAGACGGCCTGGGACGTGAAGGTGCTCGACCGCACCGGGTTGATCCTCGAAATTTTCGGCGAGCGCGCCCGCACGCGGGAAGGGCGGCTGCAAGTCGAGCTTGCCCATCTCGTCTATCAGAAAAGTCGGCTGGTTCGTTCCTGGACCCATCTCGAGCGGCAGCGCGGCGGCTTCGGCTTTCTCGGCGGCCCCGGCGAGACGCAGATCGAGACCGACCGCCGCCTGCTCAGCGAGCGCATCGACGTCATCCGCAAGGAGCTGGTGCATGTGCGCCAGACCCGTGCGCTGCATCGCCAATCACGCGAGCGGGTGCCCTATCCCTCCGTGGCGCTGGTCGGCTACACCAATGCCGGCAAGTCGACCCTGTTCAACGCGCTGACCGGCGCCACGGTGCTGGCCGAGAACACGCTGTTCGCCACCCTCGATCCGACCATTAGGGCTTTACCGCTGCCTGGCGGCTCGAAGGCGGTGCTCTCCGACACCGTGGGCTTCATCTCCGAGCTGCCGACCACGCTGATCGCCGCGTTCCGCGCCACGCTGGAGGAGGTACTCCAGGCTGATTTGATCGTCCATGTGCGCGACATCGCCGATGCGGCGACCTCAAGCCAGCGCGCCGACGTCAACGCCGTGCTCACCGAGCTTGGCGTCGACGCCGAAGGCGAGCCCGACCGGCTGCTCGAAGTCTGGAACAAAGCCGATCTCCTCGATGCGGCGGCCGCGCAGAGCGCGCGGAACGAGGCGCGACGCGCCGGCGCCGTGCTCGTCTCCGCCGCGACCGGCGCAGGCCTCGACGCGCTGCGCGCTGAAATCGAGCAGCGACTCAATCTGAAGCGCGAGACCATCGAGATTGCGCTCAAGCCCGACGAGGGTTCGCTGTCGAATTGGATCCACGAGAATTGCGAGGTGGTCGAGCGCAGGTCCTTGGGCGAGGGCATCACCGCTTTGCGCATTCGCGTTCCGCCCGAGAAGCGCGAGCGGCTCGCCCGCCTCGCCGGTCCCGCGCGCCTGCGGCACCCGGCGGAATAGTTCAGCCGTCATCCTTCTCCGCCGCCTTGGCCTCGTCCCACAGCTGGTCCATTTCCTCCAGCGTCGCGTCTTCCGGTTTGCGGCCGTCCTTGGCAAGCACCGCCTCGATGCCGCGAAAGCGCCGCACGAATTTCCAGTTCGCGCCGCGAAGCGCCGCTTCGGGATCGACGCCGAGATGCCGAGCGACATTCGCCATCACGAACAGCAGGTCCCCAAACTCCTCGATGACCTGCTTCGTAGGAGCATTGGATGCTTCGCGATCGCTCTCGCTGATCGCCGCTTTGAGCTCGGCGATCTCCTCTTCCACTTTGGCTAGCACGGGAGCAAGGCTCGGCCAGTCGAACCCAACCTTGGCGGCGCGCTTCTGCAGCTTGACCGCGCGTGTGAGGGCGGGGAGCGCGAGCGGCACGTCATCCAGCAGCGAGGAGCGCGACTCCGCGCCGCGCCCGGCCTTCTCCTCGGCCTTGATCCGCTGCCACATATCCTCGGCAAGAAATGCGTCGCGGCTCGCCCCCGCGAACACATGCGGGTGCCGGCGGATCATCTTGCGGGTGACGGCGTCGACCACATCGCCGAACCCGAAGCGGTTAATCTCCGCCGCCATCTGCGCGTGGTAAACGACCTGAAGCAGGAGGTCGCCAAGCTCGTCCTTCAGCGCATCGAGGTCGTTGCCCGCGATCGCATCGGCGACCTCGTACGCTTCCTCGATCGTGTACGGCGCAATGGTCGAGAAGGTTTGCTCCACGTCCCACGGACAGCCGGTGTCCTTGTCGCGCAGCCGCACCATGACGGCGAGGAGATCGGCCAGCGTGTAGGGCGGTTGCCCAGGCGCGTTGCCCGTCTCGTCAGGCATGGCGTGCAGCCAAAGGGCGGGCGCCAGACAGGGGCTCGGAACACACGAATTTCTGCGGAGCGCCAAGGGGATAGCGCGATCCTACCATTTCCGGACCCACATCCCGGATTCGCATAAGGTATATTATGGAAAATTTATGGAAGGCCGGTTTGGCCACGCGCCGGGTCCTCAATGCCGCTCATACTGGTCGGCAATCAGCCGGTCGAGCAGCCGCACGCCAAAGCCCGACCCCCAGCTGCGATTGATCTCGCTGTCGACCGACGACATGGCCGTGCCGGCGATGTCGAGATGCGCCCACGGCGTTCCTTCCTTGATGAAGCGCTGCAGGAACTGCGCGGCGGAAATCGATCCGCCCCACTTGCCTCCGGTGTTCTTCATGTCGGCGACTTTGGAGTCGATCATCTTGTCGTATTTCGGCCCGAGCGGCAGCCGCCACAATTTCTCGCCCGTGGCATTGCCAGCGGCGATCAGCTGATTGGCGAGCTCATTGTTGTTGCTGAAGATGCCAGCGTGCTCCTTGCCGAGCGCCACCATCACCGCGCCGGTCAGGGTGGCGAGATTGACCACCGCTTTCGGCTTGAAGCGCTCTTGCGTGTACCAGAGACAGTCGGCGAGAACCATGCGGCCCTCGGCGTCGGTGTTAAGTACTTCGATGGTCTGTCCCGACATCGAGGTGACGACGTCGCCCGGACGCATCGCGCTACCACTCGGCATGTTCTCGACCAGGCCGATAACGCCGACCACGTTTACCTTTGCCTTGCGCGCGGCAAGCTCATGCATGAGGCCGACGACGCAGGCTGCGCCCGCCATGTCGCCTTTCATGTCCTCCATGCCAGCGGCGGGCTTGAGCGAGATGCCGCCGGCGTCGAATGTGACGCCCTTGCCGACGATTGCGATCGGCGCGCCGCCTTTGGCGCCCGCGCCTTTCCATTGCATGACCGCGACGTAGCTGGGCTTCTCGCTGCCCTGGCCGACGGCGAGCAACGAGTTCATGCCGAGCTTCGCGAGCGTCTTTGGCGCGAGCAGCTCGACCTGGACGCCGAGCTTGGTGAGTTCCTTCGCCTTGGCCGCGAACTCGGCGGGCCCGAGGACGTTGGCGGGCTCGTTGACGAGATCGCGCGCGAGCATGACGCCGTCGGCAAGCGCCCGGCCCCAGCCAAAGGCCTGCGCGGCTCCCTTCGGATCGCCGCAATGGATGACGATTTTCTTCAGCGATTTGTCATTGGCGTCGCTGGCCGCGCCGTCCGTCTTGCGCGCTTTGCTCTTGTATTTGCGGAACTTATAGCCGCGCAGCAGCGCGCCAAGCGCGAAGCTCGCGGCATCGGCGGCGGCAGCGTCGCCACCTGCCGTTTCGAGGTAGATATGCGCCGCGGGCGCTTCCTTGCCGCTGAGCAGCCCCCTCACCGTCCCGCCAAGGCTGACCCAGTCTTCGGCCTGGTGACTCTCGGGCTTATCAAGCCCCACCACCACAACTCTTGCGAATTTCAGGCCCTGTGGGGCGATCAGATCGACCGTCTGCTCCTTTTTGCCCTTGAATCCCGTGATTCCGATGGCCCTGGTCAGCAAACCTTTCGACTTCTTGTCCAGATCTTGAGCCGCCGCAGAAAGTCTTGGCCCCTCCTCCGCGAAAACTACAGCAACGCCATCGGCAGGCGCGGTCTTGCTGGCAAACGACAAGGCGGTCTGATCGGTCACACTGGGCTCCATTGGCTGCCTTCGCTTTGAGGCGTCAGGCAATCCCTCTGGGAGGCGACAAAATGGCGCTTCCAGAAGGGCTTAGTGGTGCTGTCTTGCAACAGCGGCGGGAAATCGCTGCGGCACTTGGTAAAACCAGTCTTTTGGGAAAGCAAGCCATTCCAAAAAGGCCGAAATTCCGCCATCTTAGCCTGGTGGGAATCGTCTTCGGCACCAGGGGGTTGGCGTCGCTCATCGGAGCGCGTCGCCAAGGGGGCCATTCGGGGGATCTAAGCTACGCCCATGACGCTCTTCGGCCGATACATGTTTCGGCAGGTGGCGAATGCGTTCGTCGTCATCCTGCTGACGTTGACGATCGTCGTCTGGCTGGCGACGGCGCTGAAGGAGCTTAACCTCATCACCTCGCGCGGACAGGGCATCTTTCTGTTCTTGGAGATGACCCTGCTCAGCCTGCCGGCCTTGATGGCGCTGATCGCGCCGAACGCGATGCTGATGGCCTCGCTTTACTCGCTCGACCGCATGAACGGCGACAGCGAATTGATCGTGATGACGGCTTCTGGCGCGCCCATCTGGCGCATCGGCGCGCCGCTGCTCGCTCTGGCTTCTCTCGTGTCCCTCGGCATCCTGCTCACCAACGTGTTCCTGACACCGGCAAGCATGCGGGCCTTGCGCGAATTCGTCACCCAAGTGCGGGCCGATCTCATCTCGCAGGTGCTCGAGCCGGGGCGCTTTTCCAGTCCCGAGGCCGGCCTCACCTTCCATATCCGCGACCGCAGCCTGAACGGCGATCTGCTCGGCCTTCTCGTGCATGACGAGCGCGACGACAAGCAGGTGATGAGCTACCTCGCCGAGCGCGGCCGCATCATCACCAACGACGAGGGCTCCTACCTCGTGATGTTCGACGGCTACGTCCATCGCTACAACGCCGAGGACAAGGACCAGACCGTGCAGATCGTCGTGTTCGACCAGAACATGCTCGATCTTTCGGAGTTTGCTCCCAAGGACAACACCGGGAAGGACGTCCGGCCGCGCGAGATGTATTTCAGCGACCTGGTCAGCCCCGACATGACCGACAAGGCGACGCAGCGGGGTTACGGCCAGATTCGCGGCGAACTGCACGATCGCCTCTCGACGCCGCTTTACCCCCTCGCCTTCGCCTTCATCGCCATCGCCTTGCTCGGCCATCCGCGCACCACCCGCGAGAGCCGTTGGGGGCAGATTCTCACGGCTTTCGGCATCGCGCTGGGCCTCAGGGTTGCCGGACTCACTTCTAGCAATTTGGTGACCATCACGCCCTGGGCGATCGCGCTTGTGTATGGAATTCCGCTGGGGGCGATTGTCGTTGCCGCATGGGCGGCGCACGTTAGAATGAGCCCAGAGCTGCGGTCCAAACTGAGCTTTGAGCTTAGATTACAGCCAAAAAAGATAAGATTTTGGGCCAGTAGAGGGATGCAAGCGACGTGAGAGCGCAGATGCCAGGCATCAGTGCAGTAGGGACGCTTGCGCGCTATTTCTCGCTGCGATTCTTCATCGCCATGATGGCGATGTTCCTGATGTGCTGCGTGCTGATCTTCTTCGTCGATTTCATCGAGATGCTGCGCCGCGCAGGCAACTATTCGGGTGACATTCCGGGCCTCCTCCTCGTCTGGATGACGCTGTTGCGCCTACCCTCGTTCTCCGAACTCGTACTTCCCTTCGCCGTGCTGATCGGAACCATCGGCATCTTCCTGATGCTGAGCCGCTCTTCCGAGCTCGTCGTGTTGCGCGCCGCCGGAATCTCGGTGTGGCAGTTCACGCTGCCGGCGATGACCGTCGCCTTCCTGCTCGGGATCGTGTTCGTGCTGGTCTACAACCCGGTCGCTGCGGCCGCGCGCGGCGAGGCTGAGCGGCTCTATACCGGCGCCTTTGGCCGGGGCGAGTCACTGCTCAAAACCAAGGGCAGCGGCGGCGCGTGGCTCCGCGAGGACGGCACCGACGGTCCCTCCGTCGTGCATGCGCTCGAAGTGCTCAACCAAGGGCTCGAGCTCAAGGGCGTGACGATCTTCCAATACGATCACGATCACGGCCTGACCGAGCGGATCGAGGCCAAGCAAGCCATTCTCAAGGATGGGCGCTGGGAGCTCGAGGATGCCTGGGTCAGCGCGGTCGGCCAGGAGGCAGCGTTCTACAAGAGCTATCTGCTCAGCACCTACCTCACCCCGACGCAGGTGCGCGACAGCCTCGGCACGGTGTTCTCGATCTCGTTCTGGGATCTGCCAAACTTCATCCAAATCGCGGAGAAGGCGGGCCTTCCCGCCACGCAATATCGGGTGCAGTACCAATTGCTGTTGTCGCGCCCCTTCCTCCTCGTGACCATGGTGCTGATCGCCGCCACCTGCTCGCTGCGGGGATTCCGCTTCGGCAATGTTCAGATCAACGCCGTGTTCGGGCTCGCGGCGGGGTTTACCTTCTTCGTCTGCTCGGAAATCTCGCGCAACTTCGCCATGGCCGGACTGACCTCCGCAGTCGCAGCGGCCTGGGTGCCGGTGATCATCGCGGGTTCGCTCGCGCTCACCGTGCTCTTGTACAAAGAGGACGGATGATGGCGGCCGCGCGCGCAAAGACGATCCGGATGCGCCGGGCTCAGCCCGGCCTTGCTGCGTCTAAGGGCGTGGCGTTCGCTCGCCTGCGCGGCGGCGTGTTTGCATGCGTTTTGGCCGTGTTTGCCGCCTGCCTTACCCCTTGGCAGCCGGCCTTCGGCCAGGCGCAGACGAGTCTCGAGCAGATCATCCAGCCCCCCAAGATCGATTCCGCCTCGCCGATGCTGTTGCAAGCCGACGAGATGGTCTACGACAACGACAACAACCGGATCACCGCCAAAGGCAACGTCGAGATCTACTACGGCAACTACACCCTACTTGCCGAGCGCGTGGTCTACGACCGCGGCTCGAACACGCTCAAGGCCGAGGGCAACGTCCGCATCAAGGACCCCGACGGAGCGGTGATCACCTCCGACCACATCACCCTCACCGACGATTTCCGCGACGGCTTCATCGACGCATTGAAGGTCGTCACCAAGGACGACACGCGCATCGTCGCGTCCTCGGCCACACGCGAGGCCGGCAACGTCACGGTGTTCGAGAAGGCCTGGTTCACGCCTTGCAAAATCTGCGAGAGGGATCCCACCAGGCCCCCGACCTGGCGGATTCGCGCCGGCAAAATCACGCATAAGCGCGATCAAGCCGTCATCACCTTCAAGAACGCCTTCTTCGACTTCCTGGGTGTTCCGATCGTCTACGTCCCCTGGTTCCAGATGGCCGACCCGACGGTGAAGCGGAAGTCCGGCTTCCTCATGCCGACCTATAGCCATTCCAACCAGCTCGGTAACACCCTCCAGGTTCCCTACTATTTCGCCCTCTCCGATCACTACGATTTCACCTTCGCGCCGATGTACACGGAGCAGGCGGGGACGCTGCTGTGGGGCAATTGGCGCCAGCGGCTGTCGAACGGCGCCTATAGCGTCGAGCTTGCCGGCGTCTGGGACGACTCTTCGTCCGCCAACTTTGTCGACGGTGAGTTCCGCGGCAGCGTCAAGACCGAGGGCAAGTTCGCGCTGAACCCGTTCTGGGACTGGGGCTGGGACATCATCGCCGAGTTGGACGACACCTTCCGCCGCTACTACAACCTCGACAGCCGGCTCAAGACCGACCGCGTCTCGCAAATCTATCTCGAGGGGCTGCATGACCGGAACTACATGGCCACGCGGTTCTACAACACGCAGAGCCTGCTGTTCACCGACGAGCCCTTCTCCGAAGCCACAGTCTTCCCGATCATCGACTACGACTACATCCTCAAAAATCCGATCATCGGCGGCGAACTTTCATTCAATTCCAATGTCATGGTGTTTTCCAACAAGGAAGGCGTCGATTCAAATCGGCTGATTGTCGAAAGCAATTGGCGGCGGCAGATGATTGACGGCGTCGGCCAGGTGTTCACGCCCTTTGCGCAGCTGCGCGGCGACATCTATGGGGTGGGCGGCGTCGACAACCAGGACCTGAACGGCAGCCCGGATTTCGTCAGCGAGACGCCGGACAACGGTGCGATCTTGCGCGGCAATGCGCTCGGCGGCGTCGAATATCGCTATCCGTGGATGGCCAGCACCGGCCCGGTGACCCATGTCTTCGAGCCGATCGGCCAGATCATTGTCCGGCCTGACTCACTGGGCAATCAGCAGGAAATCCCCAACGAGGATGCGCTGAGCCTGGTGTTCGACGACACGCTGTTGTTCGATATCGACAAGTTTTCGGGCTACGACCGCATCGAGACCGGCACGCGCGCCAATCTGGGCGTGCGCTACACCGCGCAACTTCCCTCCGGCGCCTATGGTCGCGCGGTGTTTGGCGAGAGCTATCAGCTGGCCGGACAGAACGAATACGACACCGACTTCTACCGGTCGAGCGGCCTCGCCACCGACAGCTCCGACTATGTTGGCGGTCTCTACATTCAGGCACTGTCCAACCTCGGCTTCTCGGCGCAGTCCCGCTTCGACCAGAGTACGTGGGACATCCGGCGCACCGATCTCGGCACCTCTGCGCGCTATGGACCGGCGCAAATCAGGGTCAATTATGCCAAAGTCGCCGGCGAACCCGGGCTGGCGGCGGGCGACCCGCGCGAGGAAATCGTCACTGCCGGCGTCTTGGCGCTCAGCGAGGATTGGTCCCTGCTCGGCAATCTGCGCTATGACCTCGAAACCTCGCAGACGATTACCGACGGCTTGGGTCTGCGCTATCAAGACGACTGCTTCTTGCTCGACGTGACCTATCAGCGGTCGTTCATCCGCGATCAGGACATCGAACCCGATCAGCGCGTCCTAGTGAACTTCTCGCTGAAATATCTCGGCACCTACCAAATCGCCACCGATGCCACCAACGCGTTCGGCGTAGGTGGCTCCGACAGCAACAATTAGGGCCGCGGACCGCCATGCGTGAGACATTCCCACGGCGCGATACGACACTGGCGGCGGTTGCCGGCCTTGGCATTTCCCGCTGCGCCGCCTTGCTCGCGGCCCTTCTGCTTGCCCTCGTCTTGGTCGGCAGCGCCAATCGTGGGACGGCGCAGGAGGTGTCGATCAAGGTGCTGGTCAACGACGATCCCATCTCCGATTACGACATCGACCAGCGCGAACGCTTCCTCGCTATCACCACGCAGTCTCAGCCATCTCCCCAGCTGAAGCAGAACGCGATCGACATGCTGATCGACGAGCGCCTTCAGATCCAAGAGGGCCGGCGACAAGGCATCACGCCGGACGACGACGAGGTGAACAAGATTGTCGGCGACATGGCCAAGAAGAATAATCTCGACGTTGAGGGTCTCTCCACCGCACTCGGCAAGGCTGGCGTTAACATCAAGACCCTCAAGGACCGCGTCCGGTCGCAGCTCGTCTGGCAAGAGACGGTGCGGACCAAATTCCGCCGCGACGTCCAGATCGGCGATGCCGACATCACGGCGGCGATGACGGAGTCCGGCACGGAGCAGGGAGCCAACGCCGCTCCAGCCGAGAGCACGTTTCAGCTCAGACAGGTGAAATTCGAGATTCCCGCAGGCGCCGATCAAGGAACCATCGCCAAGAGGCTCGCGGCCGCGGAAAATCTGCGCGGCCGGTTCGGTAATTGCGCCGATCTGGCCAAGGGTGTCGAGGGTGCTAGCGTGAAGACGCTCTCGGACGAGAAACCCTCTTCTCTCGCCCAGCCCGCGCGGCTTCTCGTGACCCAAGCCAAGATCGGGCAAATGACCCCTCCCACCATCGCGGCGGCGGCCGTCGAGGTCTACGCCGTGTGCGGCAAGCGTTCGTTCAGAGGCGACGACACGGCCCGCGCCGACGTCCAGCGTAAATTGATGAACGACGAAATGAAGATCCGCGCCGAGCGGCTACTGCGCGATCTGAAGCAAGAGGCCTTCATCGAATATCGTTAAGGCCCGTTTCGTGCTAACCGAAGCACCATGCGCCTTGCCGATCGTCCTCTAGCCCTCACCCTTGGCGACCCCGCCGGGATTGGGCCCGATATCACGCTGCTGGCCTGGGAGGCGCGCAAGCGCGAAGCGATTCCGCCCTTCGTCCTGCTCGGCGATGCGGCTGTTCTCGCCGCCCGCGCGCGCGCCCTGGGCCTCGCCGTGCCGATCGCCGAGCTTGGTGACGCAAGCGAAGCGCCGACGGCCTTTCGCGACGCCCTCCCCGTACTGCCGGTGAGAGTCGGCGGCAAGGTGGTTGCCGGCCAACCCGACCAAGCTGCCGTGCCCGCGGTGAGAGAGTCGATCGAGCGCGCAGTGGAACGGGTGCGGCAGGGCGCGGCGCGCGCCGTCGTTACCAACCCGATTGCCAAGGCCGTGCTCTATGGCTCTGGCTTCGCGTTCCCGGGGCACACCGAATATCTCGCCGCCCTCGCCTCCACCGCGGCCAAGCCGTTGCATCCGGTCATGATGCTGGCGGGTCCGACGCTGAAAGTCGTGCCGGTCACCATCCATGTCCCGCTCAAGGACGTGCCACGCCTCCTGAGCAGCGAACTGATCCTTACGACGATCGAGATCACCGCTGGCGGTCTTGGCCGTTATTTCGGGATCGAACGGCCTCGCCTCGCCGTGTCGGGCCTCAACCCGCATGCCGGCGAGGACGGAGGGCTTGGCCGGGAGGAGATCGAAGTCATCGCTCCGGCCATCGCGGCGGCGCGGGCGAAAGGCATCGATGCCACCGGCCCCCATCCGGCCGACACGATGTTTCACGCAAGCGCGCGGGCGAGGTACGACGCCGCCATCTGCATGTATCACGACCAAGCGTTGGTGCCCCTCAAGACGATCGCGTTCGAGGAAGGCGTCAACGTCACGCTCGGGCTACCTTTCGTGCGGACCTCCCCCGATCACGGCACCGCCTTCAGCCTCGCCGGCACCGGAGAGGCGAACCCGCGTAGCCTGATCGAGGCGCTGCGTTTAGCGGCCGCGATGTGCGACCGGGCCGAGGGAACAGCGTGAGCGCGCCCGACGGTCTGCCGCCGCTGCGCGAGGTGATCCGCGCGGCCGGTCTCACGGCCAAGAAGAGCCTCGGCCAGAATTTCCTGCTCGACTTCAATCTGACCCGGCGCATCGCCCGAGCCGCAGGGCCGCTCGAAGGCGTGACCGTCGTCGAGGTGGGGCCAGGCCCCGGCGGACTGACCCGCGCGTTGCTGATCGAAGGGGCGGCACGCGTCGTCGCCATCGAGAAGGACCCGCGGTGCTTGTCGGCGCTCGCCGACATCGCCGCGCTCTATCCGGGCCGGCTCGACATCGTCGCGGCAGACGCGCGCCAGGTCGACTATGCGGGCCTCGCGCTTCCCCCGCCCGCTCGCATCGTCGCCAACCTGCCCTATAGCGTCGCCACTCCCCTCCTCATCTCCTGGCTGAAGACAGAGCCCTGGCCGCCTTGGTTCGACCGCCTTGTGCTGATGTTCCAACGCGAATTCGCCGACCGCATCGTGGCCGCACCGGGCAGCAAGGAATACGGGCGGCTTGCGGTGTTGTCGCAATGGCGCACGACGCCCCGCATTGTTTTGACGCTCCCTGCGGCCGCCTTCACGCCCCGGCCGAAAGTCAACTCGGCGCTGGTCGAGTTTGTGCCGCGCTATGTGCCCACTCCCGCTTGCGACGTCTCCATATTGGAGAAGGTGACCGCCGCGGCTTTCGGCCAGAGGCGGAAGATGCTGCGCTCCTCGTTGCGCCAGATCGCGCCGGACAGCGAGGCTCTGCTCGAGCGGCTGGGTATCGACCCTAAAGCGCGCGCCGAAGAGCTGGCGGTCGGCGAATTTTGCCGCATCGCCAACGCGCTTGCGGTAAAACCCGGCTAGAGTTCGGTCTGAAGTTTCTTCACGAACGGCTTGAGGCCGGTGAGCCGCGTGCGGCGCAGCCGTTCCGCGGCGAGAATTGCGCGCACCGCCTCCACCGAGCTGTCGATGTCGTGATTGATGACGACGTAATCGTATTCGTCCCAATGCTGAATCTCGTTGCTGGCGCCGAGCATCCGCCGCCGCACAATCTCCGCCGCATCCTGGGCGCGCTCGTTGAGCCTGTACTCGAGGTCGGCGGCGCTGGGTGGCAGAACAAATACGGTCACGACGTCGTTCTCCGCCTGCTCGCGCAATGCCGCGGCGCCTTGCCAATCGACATCGAACAAGACATCGCGGCCCGCGGCTAGCGCCTCCTCGACGGGCTTCCGCGGCGTCCCATAGTAGTTGTCGAACACCACCGCCCACTCCAGGAACTCGCCCTGGTCGCGCATGCGCGTGAACGTCTCGCGATCGACGAAGTGGTAATCCTTGCCGTCCTTCTCGCCGTTGCGTTTTTGCCGCGTGGTGTGCGAGATCGACATTGCGATGCTCTTGTCTTCATCGCGCAACCGCCGCGCGATCGTGGTCTTGCCCGCGCCGGACGGCGACGAGAGCACGAGCATGAGACCCCTTCTGGCGACGCCCGTCTCCATCTTCCTCACTCGATGTTCTGCACCTGCTCGCGCAGTTGATCGATCACCGTCTTGAGCTCGATGCCGATGCGGCTGATCTCGATGTCGGAGGCCTTGGAGCAAATGGTGTTCGCCTCGCGATTGAATTCTTGCGACAGGAAGTCGAGCTTGCGCCCCACCGGTTGATCGCTGCCGATCAGCTCGCTCGCCGCCGCGACATGCGCGCGCAAGCGATCGAGCTCCTCCTGGATATCGGCCTTGGTCGCGAGCAGCAACGCTTCTTGATGCAAACGCTCCGGATCGAGGCCGGACCCCGCCTCGGTCAGGCGGCCGATCTGGTCGCGCAGCCGCGCCGCAAGCGCTTCGGGTTGCCGCGCCGCGGCGCCGGATGCGCGCTCGACCAGCTTTGTGATCACGGCGAGCTGCTTCTCGATCACCGTTTGGAGCCGCGCACCCTCGCTGGCCCGCGCGGCGATCAGCTGATCGAGGGCCGAGGCCAGGTTCGCGAGCAGCGCATGATAAAGCGCCGCTTGCGCCTCCTCGCTCTCCTCCCCTTCCACCGTCTCGACCACGCCGCGCATGCCGAGCAGCGTATCGAGACGCGGCGGCTTCAAGCCGGTCAGATCGTGCGCCCGCGCTGCCACGGCCCGCGCCTGGCTGAGCGCGGCCTCGTTCAGCCTAATCTCCATCTGCCCGCTCTCGCGCTTGACCCACAGGTTGATGGTACAATTGCCGCGCGCGAGCTTCTCTTGCGCAAGGCCGCGCGCCCTGATCTCAAGCCCCTCAAAGCCTGATGGCAGTCGCAGGCGGATGTCGAGATTGCGGCCGTTCACGCTGCGCGCTTCCCAATGCCAGCTCGTGTCGCCATGCACGCCGTCGGCGCGGGCGAAGCCAGTCATGCTCTTAAGCGTCATCCGGTCGCAAGCCTCGCCGCGTTCATTTTCGTGTCATGCCGCTTATAAGCCGAGTCGCGCGCCTACGGCACGGGAAGGCTGAGAGCTTAGTGAAGATCGGCCGCAAGCGCCTAGCGCTTGGGATTGCGCAACGGCTTCGGGACCAACTCGCCAGTCGCCGCCGCGTCGCCAGCAGCCTCGCCCGCACCGGCCTCGCCCGGCACGGCGAAAGGATCCTGGGTATTCAGCAGCACATTCGGGTCGAACGTATCGGAAGCGATCGAGGGATCGGCGGCAAGCGCCCCCGGAGCGGACTTGGCAACTGGCGCACCAGCCACTTGCGGCACCGCAGCGGCTGAGTCGGCCGGAGCTTCGGGCGTCGCGCCAGTATCGAGCGCTCCGCCGGCGGCCGCCTCTTGCGCTGCCTTCTCGGCCGCCGCCTGCGCTTCCTTGGCGCGGATTTCGCGCTCGATCTTCCTCCACTTGAAGACATTCTTATTATGCTCATCGAGCGAGGCCGCGAAGACGTGGCCGCCCGTGCCGTCGGCGACGAAATAAAGGTCTTTGGTCTTGGCCGGGCGCAGCACCGCCTCGATCGATGCACGTCCCGGATTGGCGATTGGGGTCGGCGGCAAGCCATTGATCTTATAGGTGTTATACCCGGTCTCGCGGTCGAGCTCGTCCTGTTGGATCGGATGATCGAGCGCGCCCTTCCCGCCCGCCAGCCCATAGATGATGGTGGGATCGGACTGGAGCCGCATATTCTTGCGTAAGCGGTTTTCGAACACGCTGGCGATGAGCGGCCGCTCGTCGGCGCGGCCGGTCTCCTTCTCCACGATCGAAGCTAGGATCACCGCCTCTTCCGGCGTGGTCACCACGATCTCGGGGTCGCGCGTTTCCCAAACCTTGGCGAGGAATTTCTTATGCGCGGCCTGCATGCGCTCAATGATCTCCTCGCGCGTGTCGTTACGGCCGTATCTATAGGTGTCAGGCAGCAAACTGCCCTCGGGCGGAATCTCGGTGATCTCGCCGTGCAACTCGGATTGCGCCATGAGCTTCTGCACGATCTGATAGCTGGTCAGTCCCTCGGCCAGCGTCACCTTGTGCTCGAGCGACTTGCCCTCGACCAGCGTATCGAGCACCTGCCGCATGCTCGCATTCTTGCGGAACTCGTATTCTCCGGCCTTCAGGCTCCCCTGCCCCTTCAGATACATAAAATAGAGAATGCTGGTCATGAACACGCGCCGGTCGTCGATCACGCCGTCGCGCTCCAGCCGCTCGGCGATGGCGCTGACGCCTTCGCCCTTGGGGACGACGAATACGGTCGAGGTGGCGAGCGGACCCGGCTGGTCGAATTGCACCTTCACCCAAAAGAAGATGCCGACCGCCAGACAACCCAGCAGAAAGAAGAAGGTGAAGAGCCCGTCCAGCATGCGCAGGAACGGATGCGGATCGGGCTCGGGCTCATCGTGCTCCGGAGGCTCGGGCGGGCGCATCGGCTGAAGCGCCTCGGTCGGGCTGCGCGGCAGCACCGCGAGCTGCCGTCCGGCCGCACCGGCCTGGATCCGGTCGTCGTTATCGTTCGCCGTGGCTTGAAAGTCCCTGGACACAGACATGGCCAACACGCCCCACGCGCAACGATTCCATGCACTTGAAGTCGAAATATGGCGAAAGGGAGGTTCTCAAAGGGAGCCGCTATGCAGCGTAACGGCGCAAGATCAGCGAAGCATTGGTCCCGCCGAATCCGAACGAGTTCGACAGCACCGTGTCGATGGTGCGCCGCCTCGCCTGATGCGGCACCAGATCGATCGCCGTCGCCACCGACGGATTGTCGAGATTGAGCGTGGGCGGGGCGAGATTGTCGCGGATCGCCAGTGCCGAGAAGATCGCCTCGACCGCGCCCGCGGCGCCCAGGAGATGGCCGATGGCCGATTTGGTGGAGGACATCGAGACCTTGCCCGCGGCATTCCCGAACAGCCGCTCGACCGCCGAGAGCTCGATCTCATCGCCCATCGGCGTCGAGGTGCCGTGCGCGTTGATATAGTCGATATCGGCGGGATCGATGCCGGCGCGCTTCACCGCGGCCACCATGCAGCGATAGGCGCCGTCGCCATCCTCGGCAGGCGCCGTGATGTGGAACGCGTCCCCCGACAAACCATAGCCGATGATCTCGGCATAGATGCGCGCGCCCCGCGCCTTGGCGTGCTCGAGTTCTTCCAGCACCACCACCCCTGCCCCCTCGCCCATGACGAAGCCGTCGCGATCGCGGTCATAGGGGCGCGAGGCACGCTCGGGTTGATCGTTGAAATTGGTCGACAGCGCGCGGCAGGCAGCGAAGCCCGCAATCGCCAAGCGGCAGACCGGCGACTCGCTTCCACCGGCGAGCATCACGTCGGCATCGCCGAACGCAACAAGCCGCGAAGCGTCGCCGATCGCATGCGCGCCGGTCGAGCAGGCGGTGACCACGGCATGGTTCGGACCTTTGAGCCCGTGCTCGATCGACACATAGCCAGCGGCGAGATTGATCAGGCGCCCGGGAATGAAGAACGGGCTGACGCGGCGGGGGCCCTTTTCGGCAAACAATAGTGAGGTCTTCTCGATGCCCTGGAGGCCGCCGATGCCCGAGCCGATCAACACACCGGTGCGAATCTGGTCCTCGTAAGCGGTCGGCTTCCAGCCCGCGTCTTGCAGGGCCTGCGTCGCCGCCGACATGGCATAGACGATGAACTCGTCAACCTTGCGCTGCTCCTTCGGCTCCATCCAATCGTTCGGATTGAAGCTGCCGTCGGAGCCGTCGCCGCGCGGTACTTGGCAGGCGACCTGGCAAGAGAGATCCTCGACATCGAAACTGTCGATGCGCCGGGTTGCGCTCTGCCCCGAGGTCAAGCGCTCCCACGTGGTCTCGTAGCCGCAGCCAAGCGGCGAGACGAGCCCCAAACCTGTGATGACGACACGTCGCATCGCGCCTTCGCGGTAATCCTGGCGGGAGAACCCTTATTCGAGCCGTTCGCAGGCTTTGCTTGGTCGACGAGCACGTGGGCCCGGTGCAAAGCCGGTCAAGCGGCCGTATTCTTCTCCAGGAACTTTATCGCATCGCCGACGGTAAGGATGGTCTCGGCGGCATCGTCAGGGATCTCGCAGCCGAACTCTTCCTCGAAGGCCATCACCAGCTCGACGGTGTCGAGGCTGTCGGCTCCAAGGTCGTCGATGAAGCTGGCGTTCTCGGTGACCTTATCGGCCTCAACCCCGAGATGCTCCACCACGATCTTTTTTACGCGCTCCGAGATATCGCTCATATCCGCCTCACCGTCCCTTGCTCTAGTCAGTACCTCAAGCCTCGCACGTCCCTCCCGAGCTGCCGGCTCATGGCCCAACACACCCCCGAGCGGTAAGTTTTTCCAGCGGGTTGATCGCGGTGGGATTGTCGTTTGTCAAGCCCCCAACGAGCGGCCGTTTGGGTAGCACACTTTACCCCACTTTGCCAGAAGCCCCCAGCCATGGAAAACGACCTGCCAAATCCGCCGAAGCCGTTGCTTCAAGCCTCGGTCTATCAATGGCTTAGACCATCACCATGCCGCCGTTCACATGCACCGTTTCGCCCGTGATATAGCCCGCCTCGCTGCTGGCGAGGAACACCACGGTGGCCGCAATGTCCTCAGGTTTGCCGAAGGTCTGGGTGGGAATGGCGGCGGCGATCGCCTCGGTTTGCTTGGGGGTCAAGGCGTCGGTCATGGGCGTCTTGATGAAACCCGGCGCGATGCAATTGGCGGTGATGCCCCGGCTCGCCACCTCGCGCGCCAGTGACTTGGTCATGCCGACGAGGCCGGCCTTGGACGCCGCGTAATTCGGTTGCCCGGGATTGCCGAGCACGCCGGAAATCGAGGCGATGTTGACGATGCGCCCGGCCCGGCGGCGCATCATGTTCCTGAGGATGGTGCGCGTGAGCACGAATACCGAGGTCAGATTGACGGCAATGACGTCGTCCCACTCCTCGTCCTTCATACGCATAAAGAGATTGTCGTGGGTGATGCCGGCATTGTTGACGAGAATATCCACTTGCCCGAGCGCCTTCTCGGCCTCCTCGCCGAGCTTCACCACCGCCGCCCGGTCGCGCAGATCGCATGGCAGCGCGAAAACGCGCGTGCCAAGCTCCGTGGCGAGTGTGTCGAGCTTCTCGGCCTTGGTGCCTGAGATCGCCACGCTGGCGCCCTGACCATGCAGAGCCTTGGCAATCGCCCCGCCAATGCCACCGGTCGCCCCGGTCACCAGCGCTCCTTTTCCTGTCAGGTCGAACATTGAAGCTCTCCTTGTTGCTGACCGCCCTCAGGCTGCAAGCGCTGTACTCGCGGCTTCGAGCTCGTCGGGCGTGCCCACGCTGCGCGCCTCGACGCCTTCGAAGCGCCTCGCGATGCCGGTGAGGACGCGCCCCGCGCCAACCTCGTAGACGGCGCCGACGCCGTTCGCTTTCAGATACAGCATCGTCTCCCGCCACCGCACCATGCCGGTCACCTGCTCGACGAGCCGAGCCCGGATCGCTTCGGGATCCGAAATCGGCGAGGCCAGCACATTGGCGATCAGCGGAACCGCGGGTGGATTGATCGTCACGCCGGCAAGCGCCTCACGCATCGCGTCTGCCGCGGGCTGCATCAGCGCGCAATGGAACGGCGCGCTCACCGGCAACAGCACCGCCCGCCGCGCGCCAAATTTCGGCGCCAACACCACAGCCCGATCGATGGCGGTCTTGGCGCCGGAAATCACCACCTGGCCGGGCGCATTATCGTTTGCGGCCTGGCACACTTCGCCTTCGGCGGCGGCCTTGGCCAACTCTTGCGCCTGCGCCAGATCGGCGCCAAGCAGCGCCGCCATCGCCCCTTGGCCGACCGGAACCGCGTCCTGCATGGCGCACCCCCTGGCTTTGAGCAGCCGCGCCGTATCGGCGAGGCTGAGCGCCCCCGAAGCCGCAAGCGCCGAATATTCTCCAAGCGAATGCCCTGCGACGTAAGCGACTTTGGCGGGAAGTTTCAGCCCCTTGTCGGCCAGCACCCGCATGGCGGCGAGTGAGACGGCCATCAGCGCCGGCTGTGCATTCTCGGTCAGAGTCAATTCCGCCTCGGGCCCGTCCCACATCAGCCGCGAGAGATTTTGCGACAAAGCCGTATCGACCTCGTCGAACACGGCGCGCGCCGATGGATAAGTTTTGGCGAGCTCCGCCCCCATGCCGACGGCCTGGCTCCCCTGTCCGGGAAAGATGAAAGCGATGCTCATGGGCCGCGAATAAATCTCGATGGGCGGGGGCGAAGGGTCGGGCCAAAGACACTGTTTCAATCTTTTATGTCAAGCCAGCGCTGAGCCGCGTCCCGGCCAGGCCGATAGCGGCGCCGCCGATGCGACATCGCAACAACCAGAAAGATAACCCGTGGCCGCAACCCTGCATGCTAGAACAGGGTTCTCCATGCAGCCTGATTCATGTCTGGAAATGAAGGAGACGTCGCGCATGACCCCCAAAGCCCTGGCCGGCGCCCTGACCTTATTCGTGGCGGCCACCGCAAGCCTGCCCCTGTTAGCGGCCGACTCCCCGCCTTGGCCCTGGAAGTCGAAGCTGCCCCCGGATCCCGCGCTCGTTCAGCTCGTCTCCATCGAGGACGTAAGCGCCGTCGTCAAGACGAACCCGCCCGCCCTGAGCATCACGGTTAACGCCTCGGCGCCGACGCCGAATTACAGCGAGCTTCAGCTCACCCCGCGCATCGGCGATCCCCATGACCTCATCTTCGCCTTCGACGCCAAGGGCCGGCCGCCGCAGGACATGACCATCCAAGTCGTCACGCCCGTCAGTTTCACCGTCGACTATGAAGACGCGCCGCTCGATAAGGTCAGCGTGATCGAGGTCCATTCGCAAAGCAATTGCAAGGCCTTCTCGGTGACGGACAGCAAGCCGACGGACTGCACGTCCCAATCGACCCCGCAATAGGCTCAGGCGCTCGCCGGGCCTTGCAAAGCGCGCGCGAAGTCTTATAAGTCCGCCACTAGCAACCGCTCTGGTCGGAGGCTGAACGGAGGACCGCTTTCAAAGCGGCAGGCGCAAACCGCCGCCCTCCCGTGTCTCCGCTCTCTGGGTCGTCTCTTGGGCCTTTCCTTCTAAGCGCCCATGTGAGGCTTCGCGCCGGAGCAAAGGACGAAGGAAAGGCAATCCATGTCTCTTTACGAGCATGTATTCCTGGCGCGGCAGGATATCTCCGCGCAACAGGTCGAGGCTCTGTTGCAGAGCTTCCGCGAGATCCTCGAGGCTCAAGGCGGCTCGGTTGGCAAGACCGAGTATTGGGGACTGAAGTCCCTTACCTATCGCATCAAGAAAAACCGCAAGGCTCATTATACGCTGATGAATATCGACGCGCCGCACCAGGCGGTCGCCGAGCTTGAGCGTCAGATGCGTCTTTCCACCGACGTGATCCGCTTCCTCACCATCAGGGTCGATGAGCACGACGCCACGCCCTCGGCGATGATGCGCCGCGCCGATCGCGACGAACGCGAAGGCGGTCGCGGCGATCGTGACCGCGGTGACCGCGATCGTGGCGATCGCGGCTTCGGCCGCGGTGGTGGCGGCGGCAGGCGCGAATATCGCGACCGCGACCGCGATTTTACCCCGCGCGAACCGCGCGCGCCGGTCGAGGCCGAGGCCGACGATGCTGGCGGCGGCGAGGAGGTTTCCTGATGAGCATGACGCAGACCCAGGCGCGCCGCCCGTTCTATCGCCGGCGCAAGACCTGTCCGTTCACCGGCGATAAAGCGCCGAAGATCGACTACAAGGACGTGAAGCTGTTGCAGCGCTACGTGTCCGAGCGCGGCAAGATGGTGCCGAGCCGGATCACCGCTGTGTCAGCCAAGAAGCAGCGTGAGCTCGCCCGCGCCATCAAGCGCGCGCGGTTTCTCGGCCTGCTGCCTTACCTGATTCAGTAGAAGGTTCAGGCTTCATCGCTTGAGCGTTTGGCTATAGCAAAGTTGGGGCGGGTCCTCCCTCCCCTAACCGCTTTCAAGGAGGCGGGACAGCGACAATGCCGATACCCCTCATCATCGGTGCAGGCTCGGGCCTCATTTCGGCGGCCTTGTTTGCCTCCGCCGCCACCGCGACGGCGCTTGCCGGTGTGCTGTTCTATCTCGCACCCCTGCCGATCTGCCTCGCGGGGCTCGGCTGGGGCGGGATGGCCGCAATCGTCTCGGCGGTGATCGGCACGGTGGTGGTGGCCGCGAGCCTTGGACCGGCCACGGCGGCGATCTTCGCCATCTCCATCGCCGCGCCCACCGCGCTTCTGGTCCATCTTGCGCTTCTGTCCCGGCCCGGCGCCACGCCTCAGGGGCAAGTCATCGGCGCGCTCGAATGGTATCCCCCCGGCCGCATCGTCGGCTGGGCGGCGCTGATCGCGGGGCTGCTTGCCGGCGTGCTGGTGCTGATCCTGGGCTACGACCAGGACAGCTATCGCGACTCGATCCGCGAGATGCTCAGCCACAGCGCGCTGAAGGAGCTTGATCGCGACGGGACGCTATTCACTGAGGAGAACATCGCCAATCTCTCGGGCATGATCGCGCGTGCGCTGCCCGCGGCCTTCGCCATCGTCTGGCTCACCATCACACTGTTCAATCTCTGGATGGCCGGGCTGATCGTCGACGCCTCGGGGCGCGCGCAGAGGCCTTGGCCCGATCTGCATGCACTCGAGCTTCCCAACGCTTTGCTGCTCGTGTTTGCCGGCGCGCTTGCTGCATCCTTCTTGCCGGGGCTACCCGGCTTGCTCGCAACCGGCCTCGCCGGGGCCTTGCTATTCGCTTACGTGTTGCAGGGGCTCGCGGTGATCCACGTCTATAGCCGCGGCGTGCCGCTTCGCTCGCTGCTGCTGGCGGCGGTCTATATCGGCATCCTGCTGTTGGGCTGGGTGGCCATCATCGTCGCCATCGCCGGCCTCGCCGAGCCTCTGATCAATTTGCGCCACCGCACCGGCCCCGGCCGGCAACCTCCCAACAACGACGGAACTTTGTGACAAGGATAGGAGTGTCGAACATGCAAGTCATTCTGCTCGAGCGCATCGGGCGCCTCGGACAAATGGGCGATGTGGTCAACGTCAAGGACGGCTTCGCCCGCAACTTCCTGCTGCCCCAGGGCAAGGCGCTGCGCGCCACCGAAGCCAATCGCAAGCGCTTCGAGCGCGATCGGTCGCAGCTCGAGGCGCGCGATCTCGAGCTCAAATCCGAAGCCCAAGCCGTCTCGACCAAGCTTGGCGGGCAAAGCTTCATCATTATCCGCCAAGCGGGCGAGAGCGGCCAGCTCTACGGCTCGGTTTCCACCCGCGACATCGCCACGGCCGTCACCGACGGCGGCTTCTCCATCGATCGCCGCCAGGTCATGCTCGACCGTCCGATCAAGACACTCGGAGTGCACGACATCCGCGTCGCGCTGCACGCTGAGGTCCAGCCGCATATCGCGGTGAATGTGGCGCGTTCTCCCGACGAGGCGGCACGCCAAGCGCGCGGCGAGGACGTCAGCCGGGCCATGACCGAGGCCGAGGAGGATGCCGAAGCCGCGAGAGTGGCGGCAGAGGCGCTGTTCGAAGAAGGCGCGCCCACCGAGATCGCCGGCGAAGAGGGAGCCGCGGACGAAGAGGCAGGCGCTTAGCCGACGGCGAGTGCGCTGCGCTCCTTGTGGGCGAGCGCGCGCTCTCCACGTTGTCCACAGACCCGGTGGCTAGCCGGGAGTTTGGATTGCGGTAGTCTTTACGCATGAGCAACGCATTGATTCGCCCGCTCGCGCCGGAAACTCCGGTGTTTCGCGAGGCGCCGCATAATCTCGAAGCCGAGCAGGCCCTGCTCGGCGCGATCCTCGTCAACAACGAGGCGATCGACCGCGTCTCGACCTTCCTCAAGCCGGGCCATCTCTATGATGCGCTGCACGCGCGCATCTATGAAGCGGCCTCGAAGCTGATCCTGAGCGGCAAGCGCGCCACCCCGATCACGCTGAAGACCTTCTTCCAGGCGGACCCGCCGGTGGGCGAACTCCCCGTTCCGCAATATCTCGGGCGGCTCGCGGCCAATGCCACCACCATCATCAATGCCGAGGATTACGGTCGCACCGTCTATGACCTCGCGATCCGCCGCCAACTCATTCAGATCGGCGAAGCGATGGTCAACACCGCCTTCGATTCGCCGATCGACGCCCCGCCCTCCGTCCAGATCGAGGGCGCGGAACAGGAGCTTTACGAGCTTGCGGAAACCGGCAAATACGGCGCGGGCTTCGAGCCATTCTCCTCCGCGCTGACCGATGCCATCGACATGGCCGCCAACGCCTATCGGCGCGATGGGGGCTTGTCGGGTTTAGCGACCGGCTTCACCGATCTCGACCACCGCATGGGCGGGTTGCAGCCCTCCGACCTCATCATCATCGCCGGACGCCCCGCCATGGGAAAAACGGCGCTCGCCACCAATATCGCCTATCACGTGGCCAAGACCTATCGGCCGGGCGGCGATGCCGAGAACGCGCTCGACGGCGCCGTGGTCGGTTTCTTCTCGCTGGAAATGTCGGCCGAGCAGCTCGCCACCCGCATCATCTCCGAGCAGGCCTATATCCCGTCGGAGCGCATCCGCCGCGGCCGTATCGATGCCGACGAGTTCGACCGCATCGTCGAGGTGTCGCAAGAGCTCCAGCATCTGCCGCTTTACATCGACCAGACCGGCGGCATCTCCGTCGCCCAACTGGCCGCCCGCGCGCGACGGCTCAAGCGCCAAAGGGGACTCGGCTTCATCGTCGTCGACTATCTCCAGTTGCTGTCCGGCTCCTCGAAACGCGCGGCCGAAGGCCGTGTGCAGGAGGTCTCCGAGATCACCACGGGGTTGAAGGCGCTGGCCAAGGAACTGCACGTTCCGGTCCTTGCGCTCTCCCAGCTCTCCCGCCAGGTCGAGCAGCGGGAGGACAAACGGCCGCAACTCGCGGATTTGCGCGAATCCGGCTCGATCGAGCAGGACGCTGATGTGGTGTTGTTCGTGTTCCGTGAGGAATACTATCTGGAACGGAGCCAGCCCCGCGAGAACACCGAAGAGCACAAGCAGTGGCAAGTCGGCATGGAGATGGTGACGGGGAAAGCCGACGTGATCATCGGCAAGCAGCGGCACGGCCCGACCGGCACGGTGACGCTGCAGTTCACGCCGGAATTCACCAGGTTCAGCAATCTCGCCACCGACGAGCGCCTGCCGGCGCGGCGGGAGTGAGCTCTAAGCGGCCGCCTGTGCCCGTATCGAGCGAGCACGACGACGGGGCGAGCAACACCGCGATCCTCACCATCGATCTCGATGCGCTCACCGCCAATTATCGGCGCCTGCGCGATCTCGCCTCCCCTGCCGAATGCGCGGCCGTGGTCAAGGCCGATGCCTACGGCCTCGGCATGGCGCTCGCCGCGCCGGCGCTCGCGCGCGCAGGCTGCAAGACTTTCTTCGTGGCGACCCTCGGCGAGGCCCGCGCCTTGCGCGCGCTGCTTCCCGACCCCGTCATCTATGTCTTCGCCGGGCTGATGCCGGGCACGGCGGAGATCTACCGCGCCTATGATCTTCGGCCCGTGCTGAACAGCGCCGAGGAGATCGCCGAGTGGTCGTCCTTCTGCGCGGCACGGGGCGAGAAGCTCGCTTGCGCCGTGCATATCGACAGCGGCATGAACCGGCTTGGCCTCTCGGCCGAGGAGGTCGACCGTGTCGCGGAGGCGCGCGAGCTTTGGCAAACCATGACGCTCTCGCTGGTGATGAGCCATCTCGCCTGCGCCGACGAGCCACGACATCCGAAGAGCGAGACGCAGCGGAAATCCTTCGACCGGCTGCGTGCGAAACTGCCGACCGCGCTGGCGAGCCTTGCCAACTCGGCCGGCATCCTGCTCGGCCGCGCCTATGCTTATGACCTGGTGCGGCCCGGCATCGCGCTCTATGGCGGCAAGCCCGCGCGCGAGGGCGACAATCCATTCCAGCCCGTGGTGCATCTCACTGGCCGCATCCTGCAAGTGCGTGAGGTCGGCGCCGGCGAGACGGTCGGTTACGGCGCCACTCACACGCTGAAGCGCCCCTCGCGCGTGGCCGTCGTGTCGGTCGGCTATGCCGATGGCTTCTTTCGGTCTCTCTCGCACAAGGATGGCCAGGACGGGTTCGTCGTCTATCTCGGCCCGCATGCGGCCCCAATCCTCGGCCGTGTCTCGATGGATCTGATCACGGTTGACGTGACCGCCGTGCCGGAGGACATCTCGCGCCGCGGCGCCTGGGTCGAGCTGATCGGGCCTAACGTTCCGGCGCAGACGCTGGCGCACCATGCGGGCACTATCGACTACGAGGTGCTCACCAATCTCGGTCGGCGCGCCTTCCGGCGCTATATCGGCGGCTAAGCTCTCCATGGCCAAAGCATCGCGCGCCTTCGTCTGCCAAGCCTGCGGCGCGGTCAGCCCCCGCTGGTCGGGCAAATGCGCCGCATGCGGGGAGTGGAACTCGCTGATTGAGGAACAGGCTCCGTCCGGCTCCCCGGCGCTGATCGCCATTAAAGGCGGCAAGGCGCGGCTTGCGGTGTTGGAGACGCTGGCCACGGCGAGCCACGAGGCCCCGCGGCTTCCCACTGGTATTGCCGAGTTCGACCGGGTGCTCGGCGGCGGCCTCGTGCCTGGCTCGGCCGTCCTTGTCGGCGGCGACCCCGGCATCGGCAAGTCGACGCTCCTGCTGCAAGCGGCGGCCAGACTTGCCGAGATCGGCTTCCCCGTCGTTTATCTCTCCGGCGAAGAGGCCCCGGCGCAGGTGCGCATGCGCGCCGCGCGGCTTGGGCTTGCCGAGGCTCCCGTTGCGCTCGGCACCGAGACCAACGTCGCCAATATCGTCGCAACCCTTGGCAGCGCCGCCCCGCCCTCTCTCGTCGTCATCGATTCGGTGCAGACGCTCTGGTCCGAGAGCGTGGACGCGGCGCCCGGCACCATCTCCCAGCTTCGAGGCTGCGCCTCGGCTTTGATCAGCCAAGCCAAGACGAGCGGCTCGACGCTCGTGCTGGTCGGTCATGTCACCAAGGACGGGCAGATTGCCGGGCCAAAGGTCATCGAGCACATGGTCGATACCGTCCTCTATTTCGAGGGCTTGAGCGGCCACCAGTTCCGCATCCTCCGCGCGGTGAAGAATTGATTCGGCGCAACCGACGAGATTGGCGTGTTCGAGATGCGCCAGGATGGCCTGAAGGAAGTGGAGAATCCTTCGGCGTTGTTCTTGAACGACCGCGACCGCGGCGCGCCGGGGACCGCCGTGTTCGCTGGCATGGAAGGCACCAGGCCGATCCTCGTCGAGATCCAGGCGCTTGTCGCGCCCTCCCTGCTTGGCACGCCCCGCCGGGCCGTCGTCGGCTGGGACCCCAACCGGCTCGCCATGCTGATCGCCGTGCTTGAAGCGCGCTGCGGGGTGCGGCTCGGCGCACACGACGTCTATTTGAATGTCGCCGGCGGCTTGCGGCTGAACGAGCCCGCAGCGGACCTCGCCGCCGCCGCCGCGCTGGTCTCTTCGATGAGCGGCAAGCCGGCGCCGGAGGATACCGTCTATTTCGGCGAGGTCAGCCTGACCGGCGCGGTCCGGGCCGTGAGCCATATGGATCAGCGACTTAAGGAAGCAGCTAAGCTCGGCTTTGCCCGCGCCGCCCTGCCCCAGGCGGCGACCGAAGGCGACCGGGCGACCAAGACTCTGCGGCTCCTCCCGGTCGCCCAATTGGACGAGCTCGTGGCCTGGTTCGCCACGCCGCAGGAATGACGGCGAAAAAACCTGCGACAATCCTGCCGCAAAGCCCCTCCATCATTGCACCAACCGGCCCATTCGTGCTTCATCGCCGGGAATCGTGATAGTCTGCGCCGCCCGCCGAAGGAGCCTCGCGCCATGCCCATCTCCTGGCTCGATGTCATTTTGATCGTCATCATGCTCATCTCGGGCTTCCTCGCCATGGTGCGCGGATTCACCCGCGAGGTGCTGTCGATCTTCTCTTGGGCCGTGGCCGCGGTCGCCGCGCTCTACCTCACGCCAAAATATTCGGCCGTTCTCGACCAATACACCAATAACCCAAGCGTCTCGCAGATCGCCTTTGCCGCCGGCGTCTTCATCATCACCCTCATCGTGGTGAGCCTGATCACCTTCCGCATCTCGGACAAGGTGCTCGACAGCAAGGTCGGGGCGCTGGATCGCACCTTGGGCTTCGTCTTCGGGCTGGCGCGCGGCTTCCTGCTGGTGGCCATCGTCTTTATCCTGTTCACCGCGCTCGCCCGCGACCAACCGGATTGGGTCCGCAATGCCCGTTCCTTCCCGATTCTGCAGCAGACCCAGGTCGCCATCGAATCGCTCTTGCCGATGAACCCGGAGCAGTTCCTGCCGGGATCGAAGCCTGAAGGCGACCAGCCCAGCACACAGCCGGAAGGCCAACCGGAAACGCCCGCAGAAGGCGCTCAGCCGGATCAAAAATCTTGAGGTTAACGTTCTAGGAGTGCGTGGCGTCGCGGCATTGAAGCGCTATTAACCGCGCTTATCTACTGGGAGGAGGCTGAAGCCCGTGACTGAGCACGTTCACCCTGAGAGGTCCGATTTGGACTGGCTCGAAGAGGACCGGCTGCACGAGGAGTGCGGCGTCTTCGGCATCTTCAATCATCCTGATGCCGCGGCGCTGACCGCGCTCGGTCTGCATGCGCTCCAGCATCGCGGCCAGGAAGCGGCCGGCATCGTCAGCTTCGACGGCACTCACTTCCATACCGAGCGCCGCGTGGGCCTGGTCGGCGACCATTTCACCTCGCGCCCGGTGATCGAGCGGTTGAAAGGCGACATGGCGGTTGGTCATGTCCGTTATTCGACCTGCGGCGATGCCGTCCTGCGCAACGTGCAACCGCTGTTCGTCGATCTCGATTCGGGCGGCTTTGCATTGGGCCATAACGGCAATCTCACCAACGCGCTCACGCTGCGCGACTCCCTCATCAAAAAAGGCGCCATCTGCCAATCGACCACCGATACCGAGGTGATCCTGCATCTCGTCGCCCGCAGCGAGAAGCAGCGTTTCGTCGAGCAGTTGATCGAAGCTCTGCTTCAGGTCGAAGGCGCCTACGCCCTGGTCGGCCTCACCCACAAGAAGCTGATCGGCGCGCGCGATCCGTTCGGCATCAGGCCTCTCGTTCTCGGCAAACTCGGCGACTCTTGGGTGCTCGCTTCTGAGACCTGCGCGCTGGATATCATCGGCGCCGAGTTCGTACGCGAGGTAGAGAACGGCGAGGTGGTGGTGATCACCCGCGACGGCCTGGAGAGTCACCGCTTCGTGCCAAAATACCCGGCCCGGCTGTGCATCTTCGAATATATCTATTTCGCCCGTCCCGACTCCATTGTCGGCGGCCGCTCAGTCTACGAGGTGCGCAAAGAGATGGGGCGGCAATTGGCCCGCGAAGCACCCGCCGATGCCGACATCATCGTGCCGATTCCAGAACTCGGGCGTGCCGGCGGCGATCGGCTACTCGCAGGAATCCGGGCTGCCCTTCGAATACGGCATCATCCGCAATCACTATGTGGGCCGCACCTTCATCGAGCCCGAGCAGCGCATCCGGCAGCTCGGCGTCAAGCTTAAGCACAGCGCCAATGAGTTCCAGGTCAAGGGCAAGAGCATCGTGCTGATCGACGACAGCGTGGTGCGCGGCACCACCTCGGTCAAGATCGTGCAGATGATGCGCGAGGCCGGCGCGCGGGAAGTGCATATGCGCATTTCCAGCCCGCCGATCACCCACCCCGATTTCTACGGCATCGACACGCCGGACCAGGACAAGCTGCTCGCCGCCCATCGCACTCTGGAAGAGATGCGGCAATTTATCGGCGCCGACTCGCTCGCTTTCCTGTCGGTCGACGGCATCTACAAGGCGATGGGCTACGAAGGCCGCGACCACGCCCATCCGCAGTTCACCGACCATTGCTTCACCGGCGAATATCCGACGCGGCTCAGGGATCGCGAAGGCCCGCCCGCGCAGAAGCAGCTCTCCTTCCTCGCCGAGGTCGGTTGACGGCACAACGCCTCAAGGATCGCATCGCTCTCATCACCGGCGCCTCGCGTGGCATCGGTCGCGCCGTCGCGGAGAAATTCGCGCAAGAGGGCGCGCATGTTCTGCTGGTAGCGCGCAACCGCAAAGCATTGGAACGGGTCGACGACGTCATCAGGGCCGCCGGCGGCACCGCCACGCTCATTCCGCTCGAGCTTGCCGACGGCCAATCTATCGACGCGCTGGGACCCACGCTGTATGAGCGCTTCGGCAGGCTCGACATTCTGGTCGGCAATGCCGGGGTTCTCGGCCGACTCTCGCCCCTCACCCATGTTGCCTCTGAGCTGTGGGAGCGGGCGCTTGCCGTCAACGTCACCGCCAATTGGCGGCTGATCCGCACGCTCGACCCGCTGCTCCGCCGCTCGGACGCGGGCCGTGTCATCTTCGTCACGTCAGGCGTGGGACGGACGGCCCGCGCCTATTGGGCGCCCTATTCCGTCTCCAAGGCCGCGCTCGAGGCTTTGGCCAAGACCTATGCCAACGAAACCGCCGACAGCCCCATCAAGGTCAATCTCATATCGCCGCGCGGGACCGCGACCCGCATGCGCCACGAGGCCTATCCCGGCGAGGATCAGGCGACGCTGGCAAAACCGGACGATATCGCCGAGCACTTCGTTCCGCTTGCCATGGCCGACTTCACCGAGACGGGTCAAATCGTCGAAGCTTGATTCAGCCTTCGGTCGTCAGCACCATGCCATCATAAGCGGGCTCGACGCCTGGCGGCAGCTCGCGCGCGAGCGTCGCATAATCGAGATCGACATGCATATGGGTCAGCACCGCGCGCTTCGGCTTGACGCGCGCGATCCAGTCAAGCGCCTGCTCAACGGAAAAATGGCTTGGATGAGGATCAGGCCGCAGCGCGTCGATGATCCACACGTCGAGATCGCGCAGAGCCTCCAGCGACTCCTCCGGGAAGTCGTTGACATCCGGCGAATAGGCAAGCCCGCCGAAGCGAAAGCCGAGCGTCTCTCCCGAGCCGTGAATTTGCCGGAACGGCAGCGCTTCGATCGCCCCGCCCGCGCCCCCCATCTTGACGGTCTCGCCGGCGAGGATTTCATGACCTCGGAGGATCGGCGGGTAGTCGCTGCCAGGCGGCGCGTCGAAGCAATAGGCGAAGTGTGAGCGGAGCAGCTTGCCGGTTGCGGCGTCGAAATACACGTCGACGCGGCGACGCCCGTTGAACGCCACTTGGCGCAAATCGTCGATGCCGTGCGCATGGTCGGCATGGTCGTGGGTGTACAGCACGCCATCGACCCAACCCGTCCCCGCGTCGAGCAGTTGCTGGCGGAGGTCGGGCGAAGTATCGACCAGAACCGCCGTCTTGCCGCCCGCGCCGTCACGCTCAACCAGCAGCGAGCAGCGTCGGCGGCGATTCTTCGGATTTTGGGGATCGCAGGCGCCCCAATGATTGCCGACCCGCGGCACGCCGCCCGATGTGCCGCAACCAAGAATGGTGACCCGCAAGCTCATGCGGCGGTTTGCGGCACGCTCAGCGACGGGCGCGGCACCTTCTTGAACAGTCTGAAGAAATTTTCGGTGGTCAGCCGTTCCATCTCCCGCTCGCTGATCCCCCGCAAGGCCGCGAGCCGCGCGGCCGTATGCACGACGAAAGCCGGCTCGTTGACCTTGCCGCGCAGAGGCTCAGGCGCAAGGTATGGCGCGTCGGTCTCGACCATCAGCCGATCCGACGGCACCGCCAGGGCGATGTCGCGCAGCGCCTCCGCGCTCTTGAAGGTGACAACGCCCGAGAACGAGATATAGCCGCCAAGCGCGAGACCCCGATGCGCCAGATCGGCGCCGCCGGTAAAGCAATGCAGCACGAAGGGAAACGCGCCTCTCGCGCTCTCCTCCTCCAGCATGCGCGCGATATCGGCGTCGGCATCGCGGGCATGGATGACGAGCGGCAATCCCGTTTCCCGCGCGGCGGCGATATGGGTGCGGAAGCTCTTCTTCTGCACGTCGCGAGGACTATGCTCGTAATGATAGTCGAGCCCCGCCTCGCCGATCGCCACCACTTTGGGATGGCGCGCAAGCTCGACTAGTTCCTCGACCATGATGTCGGGCTCGTCGGCGGCGCTGTGAGGATGCGTGCCGATCGAGCAGAACACATTGTCGTGCGCCTCGACGATGGCTTTCAATTCCTTGAAGCGATGCACATGCGTCGAGATGGTCACCATCAGCCCGACCCCGGCCGCGGCCGCGCGCGCCAACACCGCATCGAGGTCGGCGTTGAGCTCGGGAAAATCGAGATGGCAGTGGCTGTCGATCAGCATGGCAGTTTACAAAAGACCGATAGTCTTCAAGCTGCTAGATTGTTGCCGCAATGGCGCCGGGCACTATGTGCAGCATATAGGTTGATGGAGCAATACTGCGAGGAGACCAAATGCTGAGACGTGTTTCCTACATTCACCATTTGATTGCCGCGGCAGTGGCGGCGACGCTGCTCTCACTTGCTTCGGTTCCGGCCGAGGCCGGTTGCAGCCAGAGCGTCGTCATGTACAGCACATCCTGGTGCCCGTATTGCAAGCAGGTCAGGTCCATACTTGCGCGCAATCACATCCAGTACACCATCCTCGACGCTGACACGGCGCAAGTCCAAGCCACTATGCGCAGGCTATTCGGCGACACGGCCGTCCCCCGGACCGTGATTGGCGGCGTTGTCGTCGAAGGCGTCGACGAGGCGCGCATCAAGCAGCTCTGTCGCCAACAAAGTGACGGCGGCGCTGCGCCAATCGACGTCACGCCGATCGGCATCACGCTGCCGGATTCTCCTCCGCCTCGACATGACGCGGAAACACGGCTTGCGGCGCCGGCAAATCCGTCCCAGGGGTGAGCCGGCCCTCAGGGCCGAGCGCAGCGAAATCGCGCGCATCCTTCGCCGCGCCAAGTTGATCGAGCAACTTAGCCGCGCCGTCCGGCATCACCGGCTGCACCAGAATGGCGATCTGGCGCACGACCTCCGCGGTCACATAGAGGATCGTCTCCATCCGCCTCGGGTTGGTCTTCTTGTGCGCCCAAGGCTCCTCGCCGGCAAAATAGCGATTGGCGTCGGCGACCAGCGCCCAGATGATTTCAAGCGCGCGGTGGATGGCGAAATCGTCGACCGCTTCGGTAACGCGCTGTAATGCGCCATCGGCCGCAGTGAGGATCGTCCGGTCGGCCTCGGTCAGATCTCCCGGCGTGGGCACGACTCCCCCACAATTCTTGGCGACCATCGACAGCGAACGCTGCGCCAAATTGCCGAGATCGTTGGCAAGGTCGGCGTTGATGCGCTGCACGATGCCGTCGCGGCTGTAATTGCCGTCTTGACCGAACGGCACCTCGCGCAACAGAAAATAGCGCAGCGGGTCGACGCCGTAATCCTTCACCAGCACGAAGGGATCGACCACGTTGCCGACCGACTTCGACATCTTCTCTCCGCGATTGTAGAGAAAGCCGTGACCGAACACCCGCTTCGGCACGGCGAGGCCGGCCGACATCAGAAAGGCCGGCCAATAGACCGCGTGAAAGCGGATGATGTCCTTGCCGATAATATGCACATTGGCCGGCCAATAGCGCTTGAACGTCGCGGAGTCGTCATCTGGGAAGCCGACGCCGGTGATGTAGTTGGTCAGCGCGTCGACCCACACATACATGATATGCTTGGGATCGCCGGGCACGGGGATACCCCAGTCGAAGGTGGTGCGTGAGATGGAGAGATCCTGGAGCCCGCCGCGCACGAAGCTCTTCACCTCGTTGGCCCGGGTGTCGGGGCCGATGAACTCGGGATGCGCCTCGTAATAAGCGAGCAGCCGGTCCTGATAGGCGGACAGCTTGAAGAAATAGCTCTCTTCCTCGACCCACTCGACCGGCGTCCCTTGCGGCGACAGGTTGCGGCCGTCGGCGCCTTCCTTCAGCTCGCTCTCGTCGTAATAGGCCTCGTCGCGCACCGAGTACCAGCCGGCATATTTGTCGAGATAAATATCGCCAGCCGCCTGCATGCGCCGCCACAGCTCCTGGCAGGACCGCTTGTGGCGCTCTTCGCGCGTGGTGATGAAATCGTCATTCGAGCAATTGAGCCCCGCCACCATGTCGCGGAACTTGGGCGTATTGCGGTCGGCCAGCTCAGCCGGAGTGATGCCTTGCGCCTTGGCGGTCTGCAGCATCTTGATGCCGTGCTCGTCGGTCCCAGTGAGGAAGAACACGTCGTGTCCCTGCAAGCGGCGGAAGCGCGCCAGCGCGTCGGTCGCGACCGCCTCATAGGCGTGGCCGATATGGGGCGCGTCGTTCGGGTAGGAGATGGCCGTCGTGATGTAATAAGGCCGCTTGTCCGCCATGGCGGCAGGAATAGCGGGGCGCGCGCGCAGGGGCAAGCGCGCTAGCGGGTCTGGCTAAACAGGGTGTTCCCGCACCACCGACTGCAGCCTGAACCAGGTGTCGAGCACGAGCAGGCTGCGATCCAGATTGAGTGCGAAGGCCTCCGCCCTCGCCTCGGTGATCGCCTCCCAGGCTTCCGCCCAGAACGAAAGATTGGCGGGCGATATGAGCCGCTTAGCGAGGCTGCGCTCCTCCGCACTGGCGCCCTCGCCCGTGGCAGTGAAACGGATGAACCGCTCGATCAGTCCGAGCAGCAGCGAAAGATAAAGGTCGAGCTGCTCGGTCTCGGTCTTGCCGGCGAGGCGCTCGACATTGCGATGCAGCCGCGCGCCATCGATCTCCGGCAGCGCGGCGAGAGCCGTGACGATCTCGGCGTAAAGCTCGATGCCCTCGCTTGAGACAAGCTCGAGCACGCGGCGCACGCTGCCCTCGCTCAACACCAGCGCGGTAGCGAGCGCTTTGGCGCCGACCTCCTGCCCATCGCGCTCGAGCGCGGCGCGCACCGCCTGTTTCAGATCCTCCTCGCCCAAGGCCGAGACCCGCAGCGTCCGGACGCGCGAGCGGATGGTCACGGGAAGCCGTCCCTCGGCGCTCGAGATCAGCAGGAACAGAGTCCGGGGCGGCGGTTCTTCCAGCGCCTTCAACAGCGCATTCGCCGCGTTCTGGTTCAGCTCGTCGGCGCGATCGACGATCACGACGCGCCAGCTACCCTCGCCCGCCGTCGTGCCGAGAAACGCCCGTAAGCGCCTGACCTCGTCGACGCCGATCATTTGCGCATAGCGCTTCGACTTCTCGATCCAGGCGCGGCGGATGACGAGCAAGTTCGGATGCGACTGCGCCGCAACCTGGCGAAACACCTTGTGCTCGCGGCCGATACCCTCGCGCCCACCGCACCCGGCCAACAGCATACGCGCGAAGTGGTAAGCAAGCGTCGCCTTGCCGACGCCTTCAGGCCCGACGATCAGCCACGCATGGTGCATGCGGCCGCTCGCGAGCGCATCGGCGAACTCGTTGCGGGCCGCCTCATGCCCGAACAGGCGATCGACCTCACGCGGCGCGGAAAATCCGTCGAGCCGGTCGGGCTCTGCGGGCGCCGCGGCGCGCGCTCGCTCGGCGGCCATGCTCAAGGGCTCAACCGCTGAAGGACAGCTTCCCAAACATCCTCGGCCACCATGGCCTCGGGCTGGCTCGCATCCACCACGACGCAGCGATCCGGCTCCTCCTCGGCTATATCGAGAAAGGCCCGGCGCACGCGTTCATGCAGCATCAGCTCCTGGTTCTCGAACCGGTCGGGCACGGTGCCGCTGCGCCGCTCGGCGGCCCGCGCCAGCCCCTCTTCGGGCGGAATGTCGAGAATGAAGGTGATATCGGGCAACAGTCCGCCGGTGGTGAGCCGCTCCAAGGCGTTGATCAGCCCGCGCGGCACGCCCGCCGTCGCCCCCTGATAGGCACGCGTGGAATTGAGAAAGCGGTCGCACACCACCCATTTGCTTTCGTTCAAGGCCTGCCCGATGGCCTGCTCGATATGGTCGGCACGCGCCACCGCGAACATCAAGGCTTCGGCGAATGGACCGAACTGCCAGACGCGGCCGGACAACAGCGCCTCGCGGATTTCTTCCGCCGCCGGCGTTCCGCCGGGCTCGCGCGTGGCGAACACTTTGCGTCCCGCGCGTGCCAAGCGATTGGCGAGAATGCCGGCTTGCGTCGACTTGCCGGAGCCCTCACCGCCTTCGAACGTGATGAATCTGCCCGTATCGGGATTGTGGAGCTGCATGGTCTTTGCCAGCTATAGCAGCCAGCCGAATGCGAGCACGAGCAGCGAATCCAATCCGCGCATGGCAAAATTGCTCTGGTCGATGTCATCACCGGCATAAAGCGGGATGTCGTTGGTCGCTTGCGAGTCGGTCGATGTTACCCGCAGCACCGCCACCTGGGCGCCCTTGCGGATGGGAGCCTTGATCGGGCCGTTATACAGAATTGACGCATTCACTTTGCCGGTCGCCGTCGTCGGCAGGATGATGTTGATGTTGCCGTCGCCGACCAGCGGCACGTAATGCTGCGTGCCGCCCCACACCAGCGCGTCACTCACCTTCTGGCCTTCGTCGAACAGGCGGAATGGTTTGAAGCTCTTGAAACCCCATTCGAGCATCTTGCGCAACTCGGCCTCGCGGTCCTTCGCCGTGTCGAGGCCGCTGACCACGAGCAACAGCCGCTGATCGCCGCGCTTGGCGCTGGCTACCAGCCCATATCCGGACTCCTTGATGTAGCCGGTCTTCAGCCCGTCGACGCCCATGTCCAGCGAGATCAGCGGATTGCGATTACGAAACACGAACTTGTCGCGGTACTTGAACTCCTTCTCGCCGAAGAAGTGATAGTATTCCGGATACGTGTAGATGAGATAACGGGCAAGCGTGGCGAGATCGCGCGCTGTCATCAGGTGACCTTCAGCCGGCAGACCCGTCGCATTGACGAAGGTGGACTTCTCGAGGCCGATCGTGCGCGAGTATTCCGTCATCTGCCTGGCAAAGGCGTCTTCCGTGCCGGCGATGCCTTCGGCGAGAATGATGGCGGCATCGTTGCCCGATTGAACGGTGATGCCCTGGATTAGGTCGTTGATGGTCACCATCGAGTTGAGTGGGGCGAACATCGCCGACCCGCCCGACGGCGCGCCACCGGTCCGCCAGGCATGCTCGCTCACCTTGAATTCATCTTCGAGCTTGAGCCGCCCCGCTTTAAGCTCGCGGAACACGATGGCCAGCGTCATGAGCTTGCTCATGCTGGCCGGCGGGGCGAGCGTATCGGCATCCTTCTCGAACAGGACGAGATTGGCGTCGGCGTCCATCAGCAGGGCGTGCTTCGCCTTGGTTTCGAACGTGCCGGGAGGCGCCGGAGCGGCGCGCGCGAAACCGGTGACCGAGGCGACGCCAAAAGCGAGAACGGCGCCGACCGCAGCGAGCTTGATCCATCTGTCAAGGCGCGAGGCGTACACGGGGATGACCGGGCCAGAGCGAAATTGGAAAGCGGCCGCTCCCTAGCAGCCGACCTCCAGCAAATATCAAGCTCTCTGGGTCAAAAATCAACCCGGTAGCCGGAAAGCGCGCCCCCTAATTGCCGCTGACGATCTTCGCGCCCCGAAATCCGGCGCTCTTGACCTTGGCGAGAGCCGTCTTGATATCAGACGTGGTGGAAAACGGGCCGACCCGAACGCGGAAATAAGCGTTCCCACCGACATCGATCGGCGTCACCTCGACCGATCCCAGCGCGGCAAGTGTTGTGCGCGCCCGGTCGGCATTCTCCTTGTTCTTGAAAGAGCCGGCCTGGATGACGGGCTCTCCCGCTTGCGTATTGGGTTTCGAGGCGAGCGGGATGGAGCCGGTGGATTGGGGCGCTGGCAGCGCGGCAAGCGGCGCCGGTGCAGCGGGTGCCGGCCCGGGGGCCGCGACGGCTTTCGTGGTCGCCTTCCATTCCTGCGCGGGAGATGCGGCCACCGCTGCCTGGCCTCCCGGCGCGACCTCTCGCGGTCCAGCCTGTTTCCAAGGCCGCGCCAAGTTCTCGGGATTCTCTGCGGGCAATGCGCTGATCGCGGCCACCGCGTCCCTTTTCGATGATTTGCCGTTGCCCGCGACTCGCGTCCAGCTTTGGCTTGCGAGATATCTCCGCTCATAGCTGTCATCGCCGTTCAACGGCGCGCGGCCGAGATATTTCACTCGCACCGTTGCCGTGCCGTTATTGCGAAAGCCGAGCAACTCGGCCGAGCGCCGCGACAGATCGATGATGCGATCGCGCGCATAAGGCCCGCGATCATTGATACGGACGACGATGGTGCGGCCATTGTTGAGGTTGGTCACCCGCGCATAGACCGGGAGCGGCAGCGTGGGATGCGCCGCCGAGAGCGCGTCCATGTCGTAGATCTCGCCATTGGCCGTGCGGCGTCCGTGAAACATCTCGCCATACCAAGAGGCGTTGCCGACCCGATCATATCCCGGATCTTCCCGCGGCGTATAAGTCAGGTCGCCCACTTGATAAGGCTTGCCGATTTGATAGACGCCACCGCCCTTCGGCACAGGTTGGCCGAGCGCCACCACGCGCTCGCCGAGCCGCTCATTGTTGCCCGAGCCGCATGCGGCAAGGCCAAGGCAAAACGCGGCGATGAGAACGAAGGGCGCGGCGAAGCGAGCGGAGATCGAGGCACCCGCATGAAACCTTGGCTCGCCCGCACGACGGGCGAGCCTGAGCTGACTCACAAAACGCAACGTCCCGCCCCCCGGAAGGGCTTGGTGGAAGCGCCGGAAGAGCTCGGCAAGGCGCCCGAGATCACGCAGCCGGCGCGGCCTGAGACTCTCGGCCAGAGAGGGTTAGCAAACGGTAAATCAGGGCGCCTCACCGGCAATTCGCCTGAGGCAGTCGGCGGCGACCTCCGCGAGCGGACGGCTTGCGTCGACGACCGCAAAGCCTTGCGGGCCAATGTCGTAGCCAAGTTGCTGATCGACGACGGAGGGCGTTGCGTCGGAGACATCGCCCCTGCGCGCCGCGACCCTCTCCCGCATCAGCTTGGCCGGCGCTTCGAGCCAAAGTCCGGTGAAGGGAACGCCAAGCCTCGCCGCGAGGCGGGCCAGCGCCGCGCGCTCCTCCGGCTTCGACTGCACCGCGTCGACGAGCACCGCCTGCCCGCCGAGCAGCGCCATCATCGCGCGCTTGCGGCTCATGGCGTAGACCTGATCTGAGACCTCCGGCGCATAAGCGCGAGCCGGCAGCGTGTCTTCCGGCGCCGCGCCGAACAGGCGCTTGCGCTCGACATCGCTGCGTACAACGACGGCACCCGGGAAGGCGCCGAGCGACGGCGCGATCGCGCGCGAGACGGCGGATTTTCCCGTGCCCGATAATCCGCCCACGGCGATCAGTCGTGGGGGAATCGGCGCAAGAAACTGCTGTGCGAGTGCGAAATAAGCACGCGCTTCATCGCGCGCCGCCTCGACTTGGGAGCGCGCCGCCAGCCGCGCGCGCAACAGTTCCACCTTCGCCCTGATCGAGGCGCGCATGGCGAGAAAGAGCGGGAGCGCGGCCAGCCCGATGAGATTGCCGGTGTCTCCTCCCGCGTCGAGATAAGCGTTGAGTACGGCGTTGGCGTGCGAACCCAATCCACGCTTGCCGAGATCCATCAGCAGAAAGGCGAGATCGTACAGCACATCGATCGTGGCGAGCCGGTCGTCGAACTCGATCGCGTCAAACAGGACCGGCGCGCCGTTGATCTCAACGATGTTGCGCAAATGCAGATCGCCGTGGCAGTGGCGCAGGTACCCTCCCCGAGCGCGCGCCTCGAGCAGGGGCCCGAGCGCGGCAAGCCTGTCGCGGCTTGCGCGCGCGAGCGCGCTTGCCGCCTCATTCGGCAGGACATCGGCGTTGGCGGCAAATTCCGCCGCATTGTCACGCAGCACCTCGACGAGGGGCGGCACCGCTTGCTCCGGCGATAGCACCCGGTCGGCGCCAGCGTGAAAGGCTTCGATCACCGCGGCGAGACGCGGCATCGCGGCCAAGGCGAGTCGGCCTTCGCTCGCCATGCGGTCATAGAGCATGGCTTGGCTGAAGCGGCGCATGCGAAGCGCCCATTCAACCGCCCTCCCCTCGCCGCCAAGCTGAAAGACTTCGCCTTCGCCGAGGGTTATGGGAACAACCTCGAGGTAAGCCTGAGGCGCCGTGCGCGCATTGACGCGCAGCTCGTTCAAGCACGCCGCATGCCGCCTCGCCAGCGTCGAAAAGTCAAGAAAAGGGTATTTGACCGCGCGCTTTACTTTGTAAGCGAAGTCTCCGGCAAGAAAAACCACAGAAATGTGGGTCTCGATGCGCTCTACGGTTGCCGGCGGCGGCGTATACGCCTTAGGCGTCCCCATGAATTCCAGTACGTTAGCCTGCAGGGATTGGGCCGCCGCCATGCGTTAACCATAGCACGAGATTCGCGTGCCTATCTGGCCACAGAGCCTTTGAAAAACTTAAAGAAACTCGCCGCGGCCCTTGCTGCTTAAAGGTTAACTGGGCTAGATTTTCTGTGGACGGGGTGGATGAGCGGGAATCAACCTGCAAATACCCTCTCGGAAAGGCCGAGCGGTCACGTGATGTTGGGGTGGACCAAGTGGGCGGTCGCCATCGCGATTGCTTGTCTCGCCATGGGCGGGGCCGAGCCTGCTATGGCCGGCGATACCACGGTCCAGGTACAGCGGCTCGGTCCGCCCGATGTCGAGGCGCGCCGCGAGTCCCTGCTCAAGCAGATGCTCGCCCGGCCGAACGATCTCGATCTCGCTTTCGAATATGCAACGCTCTCTTCGCAAGTCGGCGACTATGAGGCCGCCGTCTCGACACTGGAGCGCATGCTGATCTATGCGCCGGACACGCCGCGCCTTCAGCTCGAGCTGGGTATCCTCTATTACAAACTCGGCTCCTATGAAGTTGCGCGCGCCTATTTCGCGCAGGCGCTCGCCAATCCAAGCGTGCCGCCTTCAGTCGCCGCGCAGGTCCGCCTCTATCTCCAGCAACTTGCGCTTGCCGCCGATCCGCCGGCTTTCTCGGCGTCGATCTTCTCGGCGATCCGTTGGGAAAGCAACGCCAATGCCGGTCCCGGCACGCAGAGCGTCACGCTGAACGGCATCGACTTCACCCTCGACCAGCAATCGGTCGGCCGCGCGGGCTGGAGCGCCCTCAACATCGCCACCATGCACTACGGCTGGGACCTGAAGCGTCAGGGCGACCGCATCGAGTTCGACGCGCTGTATTACGGCACCGCCTATTTCGACAAGGAACTCAACGACATCGATCTCGACTTCGTCGAGCTAACGCTCGGTCCGAGCTTCAACATGAAGCGTTGGAACCTCGACAAAACCCGCGTCTATCTCTACGGCATCGGCGATTTCTCCGATCTCGGCTACAAACCTTATTTCAACGCGCCCGGCGCCGGCATCCGCCTGTTGAGCTTTGCCGCAGCGCAAAGCGTGCTCGATGCACGGATCGAGACGCGCTGGCGCGATTTCCAGGACTCTTCAAACCTTCCGTTCAACTCGCTGCGCACTGGCGAGCAGACCCGCGTCGGCGCGACCTATTCCTACTACTTCACGCCAGCTTTCGTGGTGACGGCGCAGACTTACGGTCAACGCGAGAATGCCGAGGTCGGCTACTACAAGGATTGGGAAATCGCCTACTCGATGGGGTTTGCCTGGACCTTCGACAATCCGCTCTGGCAGGGGCGCTATCCGTGGACCTTCCAAGTGGGCGGCGGCGTGATCAGGCGCGACTACGACGACCCCGATCCGACCATCAATCCGCTCGTGGCGGAGGAAGACACGCAATGGTGGACCCGCGGGGCGCTCGTTCTGCCCGTGGCCGAAACCTGGGCCTTGGTTCCCCAGGTCGAGTATCGCAACCAAAACTCGAACTATGATATAAGGGCCTACGACGATTTGATGGCCCTTGTTGGAGTCCAAAAGAGGTTCTGAGGGATCATCATGGGGGCACTGTCACCAAGGCCTAAAGGCCGGCTGTGGGGCGCGAGCGCCGCAGCCCTGCTCTGCCTGTCGCTGAGCTTTGCCGCGTGCATCGATCCCGCCGAGGCCGACAAGGTCGGCGTGGCGGCTGCCGTCAATCCGGACGCCTTCTCCAGCCTCTCAGGATCGCCGCAGACCCAGCTCAGTATCGGCAAATCGATCTTCTTCAACGAGCGCATCAACACCACGACGAGCGGCCTCGTGCAGGTCCTCCTGGTGGACGGCTCGACCTTCACGGTCGGCCCCGGCTCCGACCTCGTCATCGACAGGTTCGTCTACGACCCCAAGAAGGGCACCGGCCAGATCGCCGCGTCCATGTCCAAGGGCGTGATGCGCTTCGTCGGCGGCAAGATCTCCAAGAACGACGACGCAGTGAAGGTGACCACGCCGGCGGGCGCGCTCGCCATTCGCGGCGGCATGTTCCAGATGCAGGTGAACGGGCAAAAGGTCGTCGCCTCGTTCCTTTATGGCGTCGCCCTGACGCTCGCCAACAAATACACCGTGTATCAACCGGGCTACACCATCGATACGACGGGCGGCACGCCGACGGTCAGGCCAACGACCCCCGCCGACGTCAATGCGATCATGGCCGCTCTCACCAACGGCAACACTGGCGGCGCGGGCGCCGGCCCTGGAGACACGGCTGGCGGGACCAAGCCGGGCAAATACACCCAGGTCGAGACCCTGAGCCTGCAAGATTTGGTCGCCGACGCAACCGCGACGCAGGTCAACGACACGCTGCAGAAGGATGAGACGACCGAGCCGCCCGCGAACACCGGCAACCCGCCACCCGACAACCCGCCGCCGCCGCCGCCCCCTCCGCCGACGCCACAGGTCACCCTCCGCATTCTCAACACGCCCGGCGTCTACACGGCATTTCCAGGCTCAAATCAGTACACCACTGACAACGCGGGCGATCAGGGGATCCTCGGCGGCGGAAAATACACTGATGGCACGCCCGCCAACAAACACGTCGACGATTTCATCTGGACCTTCGACATTGTCGATGGCCGCTTGACCGGCACGGTTTCCGGGTTGTTCGACTCTCACTGCACCACGCCCTCTTGCAGCCAATTCGTGACCACACCCCAACCATCGGCAGTACTGGTCGATTTCCCGGGGAAGCTCAAATGCGTTGATGGCGTCTGCATCATCGGCCCTGACCACCAAGCCACTGTCAGCCAAAACGGTGAGACGATGACCTTCGAGGGCTTGGTGGTTCTCAGAGAGGATTTTGTTGCCTATCAGTTTATCGGTACCTCCGAAGAAACCGAGACCGGTCCCAGCGCCGATCCGCTGTTGGCGTTCGGCGGCAAGGGCTACAGTTTCGGCACGCCGTCGGGAAAGACCTATCCTTCACGCTGCTGCCCACGTGTCAAAGAGGGCATTATCGCCCCCTTCGCTGGAGCCGGACTCTTTCCCCGTTGTCGATCTACGACACCGAGAGCGGCAATTGCCATCAAGCCGCTGCCGGTGATTTCCGACCTGCTCTATCGGGAGAAGGACAGCAGCCCGAGCAGAGCCAGCGCCGTGTGGCTACAAACCAGCCTCTACATCAACACCACCCCCGGCAATGGCTGATCAAACATGAACGATTCGATCAGCAATCGTTCGTCAATGTCGCTCTGGGCGGCGTGGAGGACGGCGGCCTGGTGGGTGCAAGGCGCGGCGGTGCGAGCGTCGATTTCGTTCACGACAATTGCGGTGACGGTCAATGCCAGCCCCAACGCGAGGCTTTCGCCTATACCGGCGACATCGCCACGCTTGCCGGCCCCGACGGCTCGCACTTCCTCGGCAAGGACGAGCCCAATATCGTCATCGGCTTCGACACGACCGGCACGCATAATATCGGCCGCGACATCCCGCTCGATCCGAGCTCTTCTTCGGTCGAAAATCAGTCCGGGATCGACCTACCATATCGGCATCGGCAATGGGGTCTTACCATCCCAGCCCGGGGATGGGGTCTTACCATCCCAGCCCGGGCAGACTCTGGATGGCGAGTTGAAGGGCTATGCGGCCGGCATAGTCCAGTCGCGAGTATTCCCGGGATCGCCTTATCAGGAGTCTGAGGGTTCGTTTTCAACGTGGTGGCGAGCACGTCGCCTGACGATTTCACACTCAACTTCAGCAAGGCGACGAATACGTTGTTCGCCAATCTCACCGTGCACAGCGACATCCTGGATAGGAGGCGATGGCGCAACCAATGCCTATCATATTGGATTCGGCGATCCGCAGGCCTCTGGCAACAAGTCCGCTTATATCGACGATGTTCATTATGCGGCGATCGAAACGCCTGGCGCCACGTTCGTAGTCAAAATAACGGCGGAACCTTACGCCTACGCCGACTCCACCGCCTATCTGGCGAGCGGCAGAGCAGCTCGGCGTGACCAACTTCTTCCCGGAGACGTTCAGGACCGCCAGTCAGGAGCGGCAACCGAGGCCGTTCTGCGACAATTGCGATTTCCTGCAATGGGGCGCCTGGGGCGCGCGTGTTGGTTTCGGCCGGCACCACTTCCAGCTATGTCGACAACGTTAATCTGGGCTGGTGGGTCGCCGGCGACCTCGCCTCGGCAGCGGAGCTCAGCGCTCTCGCTTACAATCAAAACCTTGACATCGACATTTGCGGCCCTGGGTGCAACAGCCACCTATGATGGACATGCATCGGCACCGTCGCGAGCAGGACCTGACCTGCCGGGTTGGCAGACCTATATCGCGGCCGGCGATATGAACATGAGTTGGAGACTTTGGGAGCGAGCGGCCGATCTCGCCATCATCGAATTTCGACAATCGAATTACAGGCGACTCGAATTCGGACGGCCACGGATATCCTCAGCCGGGTGAGGTTCGACCAATAAGTTCGCGGGCTCGCTGAACAATCGAATGGAAGGGCCATCATCGGGAACATCAGAGGCAACGTAACAGGGTCGTTTGTGCGTCCATTGACTGACAGGTATCCCGAGCGGCGTGTTAGGTAATTTCGGAACATCGGTAACAACAACTATAAGGCGACCGGCATTTTGCCGGCGGCACTTGCTGTTCCCCACTAACCCGGGCCGAGACCGCGCGGGGCTGCGCGCCTAGCGCGGCGCGCTTCTGACCGGAACCTGACGCTGACCCGCCGAGCCAACCCCCGCCCCTTGTCAGGCCGCGGGCGGGCACCAATATTAGGCCTCCCCTTCCCGTTTTCATTCAAATTGCCGCCGATTTTTTGCGCCGCGTCATGTTGCGCCCGAGAAACCTGGCGCTAGGATCGAGCGCGGGCTTGCCGAGGTTCTCGTGATGCGTGACCCGAAACACCAGATGTGGGCCGAAGCCTGCGCCATGCTCAAGCAGGCGGAAGCGCTCCACCGCCAATTCTTCGAGCCCTCGCCGGGCGCGCGCGCCGCGCGCTGGGAGCCGCCGGTCGACGTGTTCGAGACCGAAGGGCAGCTTTGGATCATCGCCGCGCTGCCCGGCGTGGCGCCGGAGGCGGTGCGGGTCGAGATCGAAGGGCCGACGCTGATCATTACCGGGCTCCGTCCCCTCCCAACCAAGGGCCGGAATGCCAATATTGTGAGATTGGAGATTCCTTACGGGCGCTTCGAGCGGCGCATCACGCTTTCGCCGCGCTTGCGCCTTTCCGAGCGGGAGTTGGCCAATGGCTGTCTCGTGCTCACTTTCGCCAAACTGTAAGCCGTCGTCGAAAGTCTGGTTCAAATCATGAACGATACCGAACAGTTCACGCCGCAATCGGCCGAGGCGCCTACGTCGCCTCCGAGCCAAACGCAGGCCGCCGCACCGCGCGCCGCGGGCGGAACCGCGTCACAGCTCGACCTGCCCGATGGCGCCATCATCCTGCTGCCGACCCGCAATGCCGTGTTGTTTCCCGGCATTGTCGCGCCGCTCACGCTCGGCCGTCCGCAATCGATCGCCGGCGCGCAAGCCGCCGCCCAGGCCGATAAGCCGATCGGCGTGCTGCTGCAGAGCGACCCCTCGGTCGACTCGCCCGGCCCCGAGCATCTGCATCGCGTCGGCACGGTCGCCGAAATCCTGCGCTATGTGACCGCGCCCGACGGCAACCATCATCTGGTTACGCGCGGCACGCGCCGCTTCCGCGTGCTCGAGTTTCTGCCCGGCTATCCCTATCTCGTGGCGAAAATCGACGAGGTCGGCGAGGCGGAGGTCTATTCCACCGAGATCGCCGCGCGCATGCATCAGCTGAAGGAAAGGGCGCGCGAGGCCATCTCGCTGCTGCCCAACGTGCCGGACGAGATCGCCGGCGCGATCGAGCAGATGCAGTCGCCGTCGCAGCTTGCCGACTTCATCGCCAACGTTTCCGACCTGACGCCGGCCGAGAAGCAGGACCTGCTGGAGAGTTTCGACATCGCCGAGCGGCTCGACAAGCTGCTGCGATATCTGGCGCAGCAGATCGAGGTGCTGCGCCTGTCGAAGCAGATCGGCGAGCAGACGCAAGAATTGCTCGCCGGACGGCAGCGCGAGCACATCCTGCGCGAGCAGCTTCGCCAGATTCAGAAGGAGCTCGGCGAGGGCGACGAGGGTCAGGCCGAGCTTGCCGATCTCCGCGAGGCGATCGAAAAAGCCGGCATGCCGGAAGAGGCCGAGAAGCAGGCGCTGAAGGAGCTGAAGCGGCTCGAGCGCATGCCCGAGGCCTCCGCCGAGTACGGCATGATCCGCTCCTATCTCGACTGGTTGATCGAGCTTCCCTGGTCGCAGGCCTCGGCGGACCGCATCGACATTGCCGAGGCGCGCCGCATCCTCGACGAGGACCATTACGGCCTGCCCAAGGTCAAGCAGCGCATCCTGGAATATCTCGCCGTGCGCAAGCTGAAACCCGAGGGCAAGAGCCCGATCCTGTGTTTCGTCGGCCCTCCGGGTGTCGGCAAGACCTCGCTTGGCCAGTCGATCGCTCGCGCCATGGGCCGCAAATTCGTGCGCCTATCGTTGGGCGGCGTGCATGACGAGGCCGAGATCAGGGGGCATCGGCGGACCTATATCGGGGCGCTGCCCGGCAACGTGATCCAGTCGATCCGCAAAGCCGGCACGCGCAACCCCGTGATGATGCTCGACGAGATGGACAAGCTGGGACAGAGCTTCCACGGCGACCCGTCGGCCGCCCTGCTGGAAGTGCTCGACCCGGAGCAGAACGCCACGTTCCGCGACAATTATCTCGCGGTGCCGTTCGATCTGTCGCGGGTGATGTTCATCGGTACGGCCAACGTGCTCGACCAGATTCCCGGGCCGTTACGCGACCGCATGGAGGTGATCGAGCTTCCCGGCTACACCGAGGACGAGAAGGTGGAGATCGCCAAGCGCTATCTGCTGCCGCGCCAGCTCTCGGCCACCGGCCTCACCGCCGAGCAGGCCGAGGTCGAGGAAGACGCGATCCGCGCCATCATCCGCGACTACACGCGCGAGGCCGGCGTGCGCAATCTCGAGCGCGAGCTGGGCGCGATTCTGCATCGCGTGGCGATGAACATCGCCGAGGGCAACACCGAGCGCATGCGCATCGGCGTCGATCAGCTGCACGCCATCCTTGGCGCGCGGCGTTTCGAGAGCGAAGTGGCAATGCGCACGAGCGTGCCCGGCGTGGCGACCGGGCTTGCCTGGACGCCCACCGGCGGCGACATCTTGTTCGTCGAGGCCGCGCGCGTGCCGGGCAGCGGCAGGCTGATCCTCACCGGTCAGCTCGGCGACGTCATGAAGGAAAGCGCGCAGGCCGCGCTCAGCCTCGCCAAGGCGCGCGCCTCAACGCTCGGAGTCGATCCCGGCCTGTTCGAGAAGTCGGACATCCATATCCACGTTCCGGCCGGCGCCATCCCCAAGGACGGACCGAGCGCGGGCGTCGCCATGTTCATCGCGCTGGCCTCGCTGCTTACGGGGCGCACGGTCAAAAGCGACACCGCCATGACCGGCGAGATCTCGCTGCGCGGTCTGGTGCTGCCGATCGGCGGCGTCAAGAACAAGGTGTTGGCGGCGGTGCGCGCCGGCATCACCACGGTGATGCTGCCCGAGCGCAACAAGAAGGACTTCGAGGACGTGCCCGAGGCGGCGCGCAATGCCGTGCGCTTTGTTTGGCTGTCGAATGTCGACGACGCCGTCGAGGCGGCGCTCGAGCCTGCACCCGTGCCGACGGCGCGGCCCGGCAGCTCCACGCCGCTCGCCGCCAGCGCCTAAGCTCGCGCCTGATGCTGCCCTTCGCCAGCGCTCACCAGCGCTTGAAGGGCAGCATGAAGGCGTCGGAGCCCCCGGTCGCAAGGGCGAAAATCAGGGCGTGAGCAGCAATCCGGGAAAATGCGAATTGCAGGCCATCACATGGGTGATGGCGGCGAGGTCATACTCGTCGCCCGACCGATAGGTCTCGAAATAGGCGTTGAGCCGCTGCACGCGATCCGGCATCGCGCCAATCGCCTGCAATCCCACCGAGACGCCGTAATTGGTGAAGGCAAAGCGCATCTCGGGCAGATACGGCTCGCGGGAGAAATAGCCCTGCTCCAACCACATGCTGTCGAGCATGGCGAGCGACCGGCGCCGTTGCAGCTCGGCCCACGCCTCCTTGGGGAAGAACTGCGTCATCCACAGCATCATGCCGAGCCCGAGATCCTGGGTGATGACGAGATCGGCGGCGACCCGGTCGACGATCGCCCGCATCTCGGCGATCTCCTGCGCCAAACGCGTCTCGTCGAGCAACCGGTAGGCGACATAGCCGTCGAAGGCGTCGAGCGCACCGAAGCCGTAGCCCGGATATGGCGCGCTCAAATCCTCCTTCATCTTCCACATCACGCCGCGGCCGGGCACTACGAAAGGACCGTGAATGTCGCGCGCCAAGGCGACGCCCTTCTCCCGATAAGCCGGCTCGTAGCGCCCGAGCACCGCCAAGGCAAACAGCCACATGGCGAGGTAATGAAAATATTGGCCGTCGCGATCAGGCTCCTCGCCGATGCGGATGCCGCGCTTTCGCCCGAGCACGCGCTCGACCTCGGCCACAAGCTGCACGGCCTCGTCGAGGAAGCGTTGTTCCTTCAGCTCCTCATAAAGCGAAACGAACAGGACGAGACCAAAGGCGTCGGTCCAAAGATAGCGCAGCCCATTCGGCCAGATGCGCTGCGCGCGCATGATGGCAAGCTTGGCAAGGACATAGTCTATGTCCTTGAGTCCCCTCATGTTTTTTCTCGACCATCCTCGTCAGGAGGATCGTCCTCGAGCGCGCGATAGGCGGCGCCTTGGAGATCCTCGAACTGGCCCGAGCGAAGCGCCCACATGAACGCGGCGAGACCGAGCGCGCCGAGCAGCAGCGCCACGGGCACCAGCCAGGCGAGCGCCGTCATGGCGTCCCCCTGCCCGCCAGGCGCGCGGCGTTGGCCGTAACCAGGATCGATGACGTCGACATGGCGATGGCGGCAATCAGCGGCGTGACCAGGCCCGCCATGGCGAGCGGCACGCAGACGGCATTATAGGCCAAGGCCATCGCAAAATTCTGCAACGCCAGCGACCGCGCCTGCTTGGCGGTCGAGATCGCGTCGAGGACTGGGGCAAGCTTTTCTCCCTGGAAGACAAAATCCGCCGCGCGCTGGCTGATATCGGCGGCAGTTGCGGGCGACATCGAGGCATGCGCCGCGGCCAGCGCCGGCGCATCGTTCAGCCCATCGCCGACCATCAGTATCTTGCGCCCCGCTGCGGCGCGCTGGTCGAGCCAGGCAATCTTGTCGGCGGGCTTGAGTTCGGCCCCCCAAGTGTCGATGCCAACCTCGCGCGCGATCCTTTCAACCACGGCAATCCGATCCCCAGACAGGAGGGCCAGCCGATAGCCTCGGCGCTTCAACGCCGCGACGATTTCGGCTGCGTCGCTTCTCACGCTGTCGGCGAACCGGAAGCGGACTGGCGCCTCTGAGTCGCGCCGGTACCAGACCTCGCTGTCCTCGCCGCCGCTTTCGACGCCGCACCACCCCGGTGAGCCGAGTCTTTCCTCCCCTCCCGGCGACGACCGTACAAGACCGTGGCCCGGCGTCTCCTCGACGCCCGATGCCGGCACCACAGGCCCTAACCGCTGTTCCGCGGCGACGACGATCGCGCGCGAGAATGGATGCTTGCTTGCCGCGGCGAGCCCGGCCGCCCGCATCAGCGTCTCGTCGGCAATCCGATCGACGGCAATGAGTTCGGGGCGCCCGAGGGTCAGCGTGCCGGTTTTGTCGAACACCACCAGGTCGGTCTCGGCGATGCGCTCGAGCCCGTCCGCCGCCTTGACGATGATCCTTCGGCGAAACAGCCGGCTTGCGGCGGCAATCTGCACGGCGGGAACCGCCAGCGCGAGCGCGCACGGGCAAGTGATGATGAGCACGGCAATCGCGTAAGTCAGCGCGGTTTGCCACGACGCGCCTGCGAGCAGCCAACCGAGGAAGGTGGCGAGCCCCAAGCCATGCACGGCCGGGGCATAGATCGCGGCCGCACGGTCGGCGAGCCGGCGATAGCGCGCCTTACCCTGCTCGGCCGCCAGCATCAGCCGGCTGATCTCGGCCAGCAGCGTCGCGTTATCGGCGGCACGCACCTCAATTCGCAGCGGCCGAGTAAGATTGAGCGTGCCGGCATAGATTTCGTGGCCCGCCCTCACCGTCAGCGGCGCCGTCTCGCCGGTAATCAGGCTCTGATCGACCTGTCCCGTGCCTTCCAGCACCACACCGTCGGCGGCAACCCGCTCGCCCGCCGCGACGAGCAGACAATCGCCAGGACGAAGCGCCGGCGCTGGCACCTGGAGGCGCGCGCCACCGGGTTCGATGATGGTGGCCATGCCGCTTTGCAGGCTCAGCAGATTTTGCGCCTCGCCTCTGGCGCGCACGCGCAGCGTCTCGTCGAGAAAGCGCCCGACCAGCAGAAAGAACAGCAGCGAGACGGCGGCATCGAAATAGACCTGCTGGCCGCCCCGCAGCGTCTGATAGAGGCTCATCCCGGTCGCCAGCAGAATGGCCAGCGAAATCGGTACATCCATGTTGAGGCGCCGGCCCTTCAGCGCGCCCAGCGCCGAGATAAAGAAGGGTTGGCCGGCATAGGCGACCGTGGGCAGCGCGATCAGCGCCGAGATCCAGCGGAAGGCGCCCGCTAGTGCCGGGTCCATGTCGCTCGCCTCCCCCGACCACACCGCGATCGAGATCAGCATGATGTTCATGGCGGCAAAACCCGCTACCGCAACACGGCGCAGCAGATATTTTTGTCGCGCATCGTCCTGGTTCTGCTTGGTGACCTCGATCGCCGCCGCCGCAAAGCCGGCCCCTTTCAGCGCGTCGATGAAGTCGCCCGCTCCGGCGCGGCCAGCGTCGTAGACGATGCTGACCCGTTTGGCCGCCAAGGAGGCACGCGCCGTCTTCACTCCGGGCACATTGAGCGCCGCACGCTCGACCGAGCGCAGGCAGCCGCCGCAATGCATGTTTTCGATGGCGAGCGTCAGCATGGCCGATGTCCCGGCCGGGCTTACGCTGGTTACCGTTTTGGTGAGGCGATCCGCGGGCGCATGCGCGGTCATGGCGTCTCGGCGACGAACAGGCGCCGCTTCAGCCGATACGCGGCCCCGTGGCCCGCACCGCCCTTGCGCGAAGCAACGGAAAGCACCCACAGGCCGGGGGCAAGGTCGACAGTGGCGCCATAGACGCCCTGCGACGTCTCCACCAAGACGACCTGCCGGTCCTCCTTGTCGGTCGCGGCCCGGCTCAACCTGGCATTGACGCCGAGACCCGTGATCGGCAGCGCGCTCTTGTCGAGGAAGCTCAGCTCGAGCCGGCCTGACTTGGCGTCGTAGGCGATATCGGTCTGCCAGCCTCGCGCGGCCTGCCGCTCCTCCGCCCTGAGCGTGGCGTTGTAATGCATGCCCTTGCGGTAGGGATCGGACGTATCGCCGCCGCTGAAGGTCGAGAGCGCGGCATAGACGAAGATCGCATTGACGACAAACATCACGCCGAAGAAGGCACATAGCGCCCACAGCACATGCCGGCCTTCTAGACCCTTGTCGCCAGAGGTGCGCGCGGTCATCGCTCGGGTCCCTGGAAGATCGTGGCGTGCTTGGCGCTCGTCGTGCCGTCCACTCCGCTAACCACGAAGGAGAACTTGGTGGATGGGTCGCCAAGCGCCTGAACGGCGCTCTTGTCGAGCGTCACATAGACCCTTACCGCCTGGAGTTCGTCAGCCGGTACGGTAATGACCGGGTCTGCCTGCTTGTCCTGACCGACGATGCTGGCAGTCGCGCCGCCAAGCCCGCTCACGCCGAGTCTGAACGAGCGCGGCTGGTAGGTCTTGTTGAGAATTTTCACGGTATAGCCGTTGCGCAATCCACCGTCTGAAAGCTTGACGTATAACGGATTGCGGTCGTGCTGCGCAGTCACCTCCAAGTCCGGCCGAACCATCAGCGCCGTCAGCATGATGACGCCGACAATCGCCATCGCCGTGGCATAGAGCACGACGCGAGGCCTAATCCAGCGCACGGGCAGGATTTCTGGGCCCGTGTGCTCCAGGTTGCGCACGGTGTCGTAGGCGACAAGTCCACGCGGCCTGCCGACCTTGTCCATGATCTCGTTGCAAGCGTCGATGCAGAGCGCGCATTGGATGCATTCGAGCTGCGAGCCGTTGCGAATGTCGACGCCGGTTGGGCACACCGCGATGCATTGCCGGCAATCGATGCAGTCGCCCCGGTCCTCCCAAGACTGCCCTGCCTTGTGCGCGCCGCGCGGTTCGCCGCGCCAGGCCCGATAGGAAACCAACAGCGAATCGCGGTCGATCATGCCGCCCTGGATGCGCGGCCATGGGCACATGTAAATGCAGACCTGCTCGCGGGCGAGACCGCCCAGCACATAGGTCGTAGCGGTGAAGACGCCGACGAAGATATAGGCGATCATGGGCGCGTCGAAAGTGACGAGCTGGCGCGCAAGTGTCGGCGCGTCGGCGAAATAGAACACCCAGGCGCCGCCGGTCGCCACCGCAATCAGCAGCCAGGTCACATGCGTAGCGGTCTTCCGCCACAACGTCACGAACGACCAAGGCGACTTGTCGAGCCGCATGCGCTGATTGCGGTCGCCCTGGAAGAAGCGCTCGACCGCGATCATCAGGTCGGTCCACACCGTCTGCGGGCAGGTATAACCGCACCACATGCGCCCGGCGATCGAGGTAACGAGGAACAGCCCGAGCGCCGACAGCACCAGCAGGCCGGTGATGTAGTAGAATTCCTGCGGCCAAATCTCGAGGAAGAAGAAAAAGAACCGGCGCGACGGAAAGTCGATCAGTACGGCCTGGTCGGGGAGATAAGGACCTCGGTCCCAACGAATCCACGGCACCGCGTAATAGATCGACAGGGTGACCGCCATGACGACCCACTTGATGGTGCGGAACGTGCCGTGCGCGCGCTTGGGATAAATCTTGGTGCGCGCCGCATAGAGCGACCCTTCGTCGTGGCTGACCGTGGGGGCTTCGCTGCGCTCTACGCCCGGCGCCGCCTCGGCGAAATTGGCGATGCCGCCCTGTCGCCCAAGCACCTCAGCGCGGTCCTGCATGTCTGCGATCGACATCTTAAGAGCCTCGACTACTGGCCCCCGCCAAGTGAGTGGACATAGATGGCGAGTTCTTTGATCGTCTCCGGGTCGAGCCGCGTTGCCCACGCGGGCATCACCCCGCCCCGGCCGCCGCTGAGCGTGGCGGCGATCGTCGCCTTGTCTCCCCCATAGAGCCAAAGTTCGTCGGTCAAGTCCGGCGCTCCGAGCGCCGGGTTGCCCTTGCCATCCGCCCCATGACAGGGAGTGCAGGTGCCGGCAAAGATCTTGGCGCCGCGCTCGACCGCAGGCTCGTCATCGGCGTGGCCGGAGCGCGACAGCACGTATTCAGTGACATCGCCGATCTGCGCCTCCGTGAGCAGCCCACTCTTGCCGAAGGCGGGCATCTGCGCGCCGGGGCTGCGCGTCTCGGGATCGTCCGCCCTGACGCCATGCTGAACCGTCTGCTGGATGGCCTCGAGCGTACCCCCCCACAGCCAGGAATCGTCGCGCAGGTTCGGATAGCCGAAGGCGCCTTGAGCGCCACGGCCGTGACACGGAGCGCAATTGTCGCCGAATGCCGCCTCGCCGCCGGCCAGCGCGAATTGCAGCAGCTCCGGATCGCTATTGATCGCCGCCAGATCGCTCGCGGCGATCTTCTGGCGATATTCCGCCTTGGCGGTATTCGCCTCCGCAAGCTGTTCGGCCAAACGCTCGCGTGAGCTATAGCCGAGCCAGCCGGTGGTATAGCTCGCCACGAGCGGCCAGGCCGGCATCAGTAGCCAATAGCCGATCGCCCACACGATGCAGGCGTAGAACGTCCACAGCCACCATTTGGGCAGCGGCTTGTTCAGCTCGCGGATGCCGTCCCATTCATGGCCCGTCGTCTCAGGCTCAGGCGCCCTGTCGTGCTTCACCCTGGCCATGGCGTCTAATCGTCCTTCTCGTCGTCGGGCTCGGGATCTTTCTCCAGGGGCAGCCTCGCCGCTTCCTCGAAGCGCTTCTTGTTGCCGGGCCAGAACGCGTAGAGCAGCACCCCGATAAACAGCGCGACGAATAACAGCAGAGCGCCGACCTGCGTGAATGATGCCACTTGCTCGTAGGTCATGGCGTCCTCACCTCAGATTGGGGCCCGCGGCGTCGAAGGTCGCAAAGTCGACCAGCGTGCCCAGCATTTGCAGATAAGCGATCAGCGCATCGAGCTCCGAGACGTAGCTCGGATCGCCGTCGAATTGGCGCACCTGCGCCTTCGGGTAGCGCGCGAGGAAATCCTTGAGCGCCTCGGCATTGGGATCGACCTGCCGCTCGAGATCGGCTGTGGCGTCGGCGATCATCTCGTCGGTATAGGGCACACCCTCGATCCTGAGCACCTTCATGTGCTCGGCGATGTCCCCGTAATCGAGCACGCGCTTTTCCAAGAAGGGATAGCCCGGCATGATCAACTCCGGCACGATGGCGCGCGGATTGGTCATATGCGCCACATGCCACTCGTCGGAATATTTGCCGCCGACCCTGGCAAGGTCCGGCCCCGTGCGCTTCGAGCCCCATTGGAACGGATGGTCGTACATGCTCTCGGCGGCCAGGCTGTAATGGCCGTAGCGCTCGACCTCATCGCGGAGCGAGCGGATCATCTGGCTATGGCAGAGATAGCAGCCCTCGCGCACATAGATGTCGCGCCCAGCGAGCTCGAGTGGGGTGTAGGGCCGCATCCCCGAGACCTTCTCGATCGTCGATGAAAGCCAGAACAGCGGCGCGATCTCGACCAGGCCGCCGATGGCGACGACGACAAGGATGCCGAGCAGGAGAAGAATCGAGCTCTTCTCCAGGACTTGATGTTTGGACCAATCCATCCGCGCGCCCTCCCCCCTACTCGGCCGCCACGGGACGGAACTCCGGCGCCGCCGCGATGCGCGGCTGTTCCGCCGCGTCGACCGGCTCGTCGCCGCGAATGGTCCGCCACACATTGTACGTCATGAGCAGCGCGCCGATGACGAACAGCAGGCCGCCGGTCGCCCTGATCACGTAGAAGGGATGCATCGCCTCGACGGTCTCGACGAAGGAATATTCGAGGAAGCCGAGCGAGTCGTAAGCGCGCCACATCAGGCCCTGCAGGATGCCAGAGACCCACATCGAGGTGATGTAGAGTAGGATGCCGAGCGTCGCGACCCAGAAGTGCCACTCGACCAGGCGCTGCGAATAAAGCGCCTTGCGGTGCCAGAGCCACGGCACCAGGCAATAGACCGCGCCGAAGGTGATGAAGGCGACCCAGCCGAGCGCACCAGAATGGACGTGCCCAATGGTCCAGTCGGTGTAGTGCGACAGCGCATTGACCGATTTGATGCTCATCAGCGGGCCTTCAAAGGTGGACATGCCATAGAAGGCGACCGCGACGACGAGCATGCGGATCACGGGATCGGTCCTGAGCTTGTCCCAGGCCCCGGACAGCGTCATCAACCCGTTGATCATGCCGCCCCAGGACGGCATCCACAGCATGATCGAAAAGGTCATGCCGAGGGTTTGCGCCCAATCCGGCAACGCCGTGTAATGCAGATGATGCGGGCCGGCCCAGATATAGAGAAAGATCAGCGACCAGAAATGCACGATCGACAGCCGGTAGGAATAGATCGGCCGCTCGGCGCGCTTCGGCACGAAATAATACATCATGCCGAGAAAGCCTGCGGTGAGGAAGAAGCCGACCGCGTTGTGGCCGTACCACCACTGCGTCATGGCGTCCTGCACGCCGGAATAGATCACGTAGCTTTTCGAGCCGAGCAGCGAGACGGGCACCGCGAGATTGTTGACGATGTGCAGCATCGCGACGGTGACGATGAAGGCAAGGTAGAACCAGTTGGCCACATAGATGTGTGGCTCGCGGCGCTTGGCGAGGGTGCCGACGAAGACGAGGAAATAGACGACCCAAACGAGGGTCAGCCAAATATCCACGTACCATTCCGGCTCCGCGTATTCCTTCGACTGCGTCACGCCGAGCAGATAGCCGGTTGCCGCGAGCACGATGAAGAGCTGGTAGCCCCAGAAGACGAACCATGGCGACCACCGCCCGGCCAGCCGCGCGCGGCTAGTGCGCTGCACGACATAGAACGAGCTTGCGATCAGGGCGTTGCCGCCGAAGGCGAAGATCACCGCTGAGGTGTGCAGCGGCCGTAAGCGGCCGAAGCTGGTCCAGGGCAGATCGAAATTGAGCACGGGGAAGGCGAGTTGCCAGGCAATGATGTCGCCGACGAGAAACCCTGCCAGTCCCCAGAAGACGGTGGCGATCACGCCGGCGCGGATCACGCCGTCGGAATAGCCCGCTTCGGTCTTAGGTTCCGTCTTCTCGATGACCTGCGTTAGGATGTAGAGGAAGGCGAGGCCCGCGGCACCCAGCAGGAGACACCCGTGAAACCGCATGACGGGATCCTTGCCCGCCACGGTCAAGATCAAGCCCACTAAGGCGCACAAGCCCGAGGCGACCAGCGCCATGAAATCGGAAAACGCCTTCCATTCCTCGCGCTCGAGCGATGCTGCCATGGTCTTTCCCCTGTCCAGGCAGCACCTTGGCTAACGCGCCCCAACGCACCTTGACCAAGATCAAAGGATGCGGATTTGCCCCCCGTCGTACTGGGCGCTTGCTGGAGCTCAAGGTGGCCGAGGATCGGCGCCTAGCAACTTATCGCGTTGCGGCTTATGATTAAGCCGTTCTAGCGAGGGCGGCGGGGATGCGCTTTATTTTTGGCATGATCGTCGGGGCGCTGCTCACCATCGGCGGCGCCTATATCGCCAATTCCAGAGTGGATCCCCTGCAAGGCGGCCGCATGGTGAACTGGACCACCGTCGGCGAAAAAGTGGGCGAGCTCACCGCCGATCTCAGGCAAATCTGGAACGACTTCACCCGGCAGTTCACCGGGCCGCCCTAACTCCGCACACCGGTCCAGCGCAGCTCCAGCAGTCCCGGAAACAGCTCCTGCTGCTGTTTCTGTACCCGCTCGCTCGGCTTGGCTTGGGGCGCGCTCTGGCTCTTTGGCGTCTGCTGATCCTTCGGCCCATCCTTGGGCACAGACTGCTCCTTAGCCCCTTTCGGGTGGGAACTCGATCGCTCCGACGCCGCCGTCGCCACCATGTTGATTCCCGTCATGAACGACGCGCCGCTGCCGATGACAGCGAGGATGGCGAGGATCTGCAGCGCTTGCCGCAAGCTCGCCCGCTGCGGCGCCTCCATGGTGACGGTTCGGTTGATGTAAGCAAGGAACGAGCTCAACAGCGCGGCGATGGCGCCACCGCCGAAAAACAGCATCGCAGTCGCGAATTTCGGCTCGACCGACGATTCGGGCGCCTTGGCCAGAATCGAAAGCATGACAAGCGCCGCCGCGCCGTTGAGCAGAATCAGAAAGGCCAGAGCCCGGGCCGCGAACCGGTTTCGCTCCCGCTCGACGAAGATCGGATCGAGGCGCGGATCGACTCGGCTTTCTTTTGGCGGCATGCTCGCCATCATCCCTCCCCTTGCGGCGGCATTGTGACGAGGAACCCCGCGGCCCCGGTCGCCAGCGCGCAAAGCCGCTGTGATGGGTCCCCCATGCAACTGGCGGAGACGGAGGGATTCGAACCCTCGATACGGCTTTTGACCGTATAACGGTTTAGCAAACCGCCGCCTTCAGCCTCTCGGCCACGTCTCCAGACCCGCAAGGCTTAATGATCCGGTGCTGGGCGGTCAACCTCGCTCCCTGGCGCCGCGCCCGTGCGACAAGCCCCCCTCCCCAAGCACCACCCTTGGCTCTACGGCCAGCACGGCTCGCCCGCGGGCAACCCATGTTGCACATTAAATCCAGGTTTTCGCCCGCTTGTGCCACAATCCCTGTGCTAAACTTCTAGGCAAATCGGGAGAGGGACGCCTACGCCATGGTTTGGCAGTTTTGCCAAAAGCCGCTCTTGTACGCGGCCATTGCTGCGGGCGTTATCGCCTGGGCGATGGGGCCGTCCCGTGCGGACGAGGCCGCCTATTGCGTTCATTGCACCGGACCGGATCAAACCTACGTTTGCAAGGTTTCGGCTGGAGGCGGCAAGGCGAGCGACGCGCTGAAGCTCTACTGCGTCGTGCGCACCGCCAAGGAGGGTCATCACGCCTCCTGCTCGGCTGAGCGCAATTCGCCATCGTGCAACGGGGTCGAGAGGGTCTACAGCTATGACGGTCCGATGCCCGAGGATCTGGCCGCCGACCCGCGTGTGAAGAAGCTTACCGACAAGATCGAAGAGAAGCAGAAGCAATTCGATAAGCCCAAGGGCGACGGCAACGCGCCCAAGACGCTGGTCGAGCTCGGCGGCCGCGCGGTGAACGCGTCGAAGCAAGGTTGGCGCAATGCACGCGGCGTGCTCAAGGGGTCATCGGACGATCCGACGCTGCCCACCGGTGAGCCGCTTGCTCTCGAGGAGCAGAATGCAGCGCTTGCCGCTCAGGCCGCACCGCCCGACCCGAGCCTCGATGCGTCGCATCCCAACCGGATGCAGCGCGCCTATCACTGCATGATGTCGTTGTTCCGGCATTGCAGCAGCGAGGCCGCCGAAGGCACTCCGATCCGCTAGCCCCTCACTGCGCCAACTCTGCCCTACGCCGAAGCGACGCTGACTTCGGCAGAAACGATCATGGCCGGGCAAACCCGGCCATGACGAAGTCGGTTTGAGGCCAATCCCTTTAGTGCGTTTGCAGCCACTCGCGGGCGAGCTTCTGCGCCTCTGCGACCTGGTCGGCCGACATTTCGCGCGCCAGCTCGACGCGATGATTGCGCGCCTCTTCGTTGCCTCGCGCCGCCGCGAGGTTGAACCATTTATGCGCCACGATGAGGTCCGCCGCCACGTCGCGCCCGGTCGCATAAAGCATTCCGAGTTCGAACAAGGCATCGGGCGCGCCCGTCTGCGCCCCGAGCTCGATCTGCTCTGCCGAAATCTCCATCCGTGCCATCCCAATGCCCCCCTTTTACCGCTCGTCTGACAACCCTGTCGAATATTCAGGCGAATAGACAAGGTTTCGTTTTGTCGTTCTTCCCCTTCGACACGGGTAATCATGGGATAGCAGTTTCAACAACTTCTGAATGGGCGTGATTAACGCAAACTCACTAAATATATAACGAGCGGTAATATTAGTTTACATTGCACGCTAATTGGCGGTCAGTCCGTTAAGCTTTGCGATTTGCAAGGATTTGTTGACCAATGGGCATCACCTCTCGATAACCAAGAACAGATTTCGAGACGGGCAAATCCTTATGGCTTGGGATCGGTGACCACGATTTCCCAAGTCCACTTCCGCTCCGCCGCGCTCGGCGGATAAGGCTGCCAAGGAACGACCACGCGCTCCGGCGCGACGGTGACCTCGCCGGCGATTTTATTGAACTCGCTTTCGGTCTCCTTAGGCAGCCGTTTGTCCGATCCTTTGCGCCAGACCACCGCGACTTTCGAGGTGAGGTCACTCGCGCGCAGCGGCGGCGCATAGGCCGGACGCTCAATCCTGACGATCCGTGCCTCGGGAAACAGGCGGCGCAGATTGCCGGCGTCATGGCGATCCGCGGCGATCAACGTGCCGGTGCTGAAGCCGCGCGCTCGCAGCGCGTCGGCGAGACCACCATAGGGAACCGCAATGCGGCACTTGCTGCAATCTGGACCCATGGCGTGCAGCGCATCGCGCAGCCTGATCGGCACCACGATCACCGTGACGGCGAGGAGCACCGTGGCGAGCACGGCGAGCCGTCGCGAGGGATTGCCGCTCGCTTCCACCAACCCGACCAGCCACAACGTCGTGAGCAGGAAGAACGGGTGCATGTAGCGCTCGAGATAATGCGTGGCGCCGGTCACAAGCGCGCCAAGGATCAACACGATAAAGCCGCCGATGGTGATGTGCAGGAGAAGCAGCCGCCAATCCGGTTCGCTGCCCTTGAACGTGGCCGGACTCACCGCGCGTTTGATCGCGGCCCATCCCTCGCGCAGCGCGCCCGGAAACAGCACAAGCACGATCAGATCGAGCGGGAACAGAAAAGCGAGCGGCGCGTAGATCGACTTACCGAGCCCGATCGCCGTCGCCTTGAGGCGGTTGGTCTCGGCGAGCGGCGCCATGGCCGAGCCATAGAACGCGACGAGATCGTGCCGGCCTTCGATCAGCCAAGCGACGAACGGCGCGGTGAGGAGAGCGGCCGCGCCGACACTCAACAGCAGGCGCCAGTCGAGCAGGCGCGCGCGCAACACGGGCTGCAACAGCGCCGCGCCCAGCAGCACGACGAGAAAGCCGGCAAAGCTATATTTGCTGAGTAGCCCGAGACCGACGATCGCCCCGAACAGGACGTAGTCGCCGCTCCGGCCCCGCTCGGCGATCCGCATGAACGACCACATCGAGGCAGCGACGGCGCAGATCAGCGCCATGGTCTGGGTCACACCCTCATGCAGGTTCCAGCCGATATGGTAGAGCAATAGCGGCGACAGCGCCGCGATCGCCGCCCATCTCTGATCGGCGAAGATCCGCTTCGCCACGAGATAGAGGAACGCGAACGTCGCCGTGAGCAGTCCATATTTCAGAATGAGAAAGCTCGACAGCGATGGCCCGGTAATGCGCTGCAGCGACCACAGCATCCATTCATAAAGCGGCGGCTGCTTCAGCACATAGCCGGGCTCGAGCGTCTGGGCGAGAATGTTGGAGGTGACGTCGTCCTGCGGCAGGTTGGGCGAGATCGCAAGCCGCATGCCCGCGTAGACCAGGCCGTAGAGCAGCCCGATGGAGATGACGCCCGCGAGACTGAACGGCCAGGAAGGCGTCTCCGCCCTTCCCGCCACCCCCGCAACTTGTGCCTGATCCGACATCGCCTCCCCCGACAAAGCAGGGGCAACGCTAGGGTCCGCTCGTGACGGTTTTGCGGCTGCGATTGATCGGCGCGCCATGGTCTAGGGCAACAACACGGTTGAGCCCGTGGTGAGGCGGGATTCGAGGTCGTGATGCGCCCGCGCCGCCTCGGCCAGTCTGTAGCTCTGGTTGACGGCGGTCTTCACCTTGCCCGCGGCGAGAATCTCGAACAGATCGTTCGCCGTGGCAACCAGATCCTTGCGCGATCTGGTGTAGTCGATGATCGAGGGGCGGGTGGCGAACAGCGAGCCCTTTTGCGACAGCAGCGTGATCTTGAACTCAGGCACCGGCCCCGACGATTGCCCGAAGCTCACCCACATGCCAAGCGGCTTGAGGCAATCGAGCGAGGCGGGAAACGTATCCTTGCCGATCGAATCGTAGACCACGTCGACGCCTTTGCCCTTGGTGTAATCCTTGACCTTAGCGACCAGGTCCTCCTCGCGGATATTGATGACGTGGTCGCAGCCATGCGCACGCGCGATCAGCGCCTTGCCGGCGGAGCCGACCGTGCCGATCACCGTCGCCCCGAGCGAGGCCGCCCATTGGCAGGCAATCAGGCCGACGCCACCGGCGGCGGCATGGAACAGAAGCGTGGTGTCGCGGTCGACCTTGTAGGTCCGCCGCAACAGATATTGCGCGGTCATGCCTTTGAGCATGATCGCCGCGGCGGTCTCGTCGCTAACACCGCTCGGAATCTTCACCGCGCGGTCGGCGGGAACCAGCCGCTCTTCGGCGTAGGCGCCGACCGGGCCGGCATAAGCGACGCGGCGGCCCACTTTCAGATCGCGCACGCCGTCGCCAACCGCGGTGACGACGCCCGCCCCTTCCATACCGGGGATGAAGGGCAACGAGGCTTGCGGGTAGAGGCCCGTACGCTGATAGACGTCGATGAAATTCAGTCCGACCGCATTCTGCTTGATCTTGACCTCGCCGGGGCCGGGGTCGCCGACCTCAACCTCCTCCCATTTGAGGACGTCGGGACCGCCATAGCTATGCACCCGGATCGCGTGCGTCATGCGATCCCGAGTTTCTGCTTGATGAGATCGTTGACGGCTTGCGGGCTCGCTTTCCCGCCGGTCGCCTTCATCACCTGACCGACGAACCAGCCGGCCAGCGCGGGCTTGGCTTTCGCCTGCTCGGCCTTGTCGGGGTTGGCGGCGATAACCTGATCGACGGCCGTCTCGATCGCGCCCATGTCGGTGACTTGCACGAGGCCGCGCTGTTCGACAATGGCGCTCGGCTCGCCGCCCTCCGACCAGACGATATCGAATACATCCTTGGCGATCTTGCCGGAGATCGTGCCGTTCTTGATGAGATCGAGAATGCTGCCGAGCTGGCCCGCCGTGACGGGGCTATCGACGATGCTGCGGCCTTCCTTGTTGAGACGGCCGAACAGCTCGTTGACCACCCAGTTCGCCGCCTGCTTGGCGTCGCGGCCGCGCGCGACCGCCTCGAAATAGTCGGCCGACTCCTTCTCGGCAATCAGCACGTCGGCATCGTACGGACTGAGGCCATAGTCGGCGATGAAGCGTGCGCGCTTGGCGTCGGGCAGCTCCGGCAGATCGTGCCCCAGCGCGTTCACATAGTCCTGCGTCAGCTCGAGCGGCAGCAGATCGGGGTCCGGGAAATAGCGATAATCGTGCGCCTCTTCCTTCGAGCGCATCGAGCGCGTCTCGCCGGTCTTGGCGTCGAACAGCCGCGTCTCCTGGTGAATCGAGCCACCCTCTTCCAGGATCTCGATCTGGCGGCGCGCCTCATGCTCGATGGCCTGACCGATGAAGCGGATCGAGTTGACGTTCTTGATCTCGCATCGTGTGCCGAGCGGCTCGCCCGGCCGGCGCACCGACACATTGACGTCGGCGCGCAGGGAGCCCTGCTCCATATTGCCGTCGCAGGTGCCGAGATAACGCAGGATGGTCCTGAGCTTGCTCACATATGCGCGGGCCTGTTCGGAGGAGCGCAAATCCGGCTTCGACACGATCTCCATCAACGCCACGCCCGAGCGATTGAGATCGACATAGGAATATTGGGGGTGCTGGTCGTGCAGGCTTTTGCCCGCGTCCTGCTCGAGATGCAGCCGCTCGATGCCGACCGTGACCCGCTCGCCGCTCAACAGATCGACGATGACCTCGCCCTCGCCGACGATCGGGTTCTTGTACTGGCTGATCTGATAGCCCTGCGGCAGATCGGGATAGAAATAGTTCTTCCGGTCGAAGATCGAGTTGAGATTGATCTTCGCCTTCAGCCCGAGCCCGGTGCGGATGGCTTGCGCGATGCAGCCCTCGTTGATCACGGGCAGCATGCCGGGCATGGCGGCATCTACCAGGCTCACATGGCTGTTGGGCTCGCCGCCGAACTCCGTCGAGGCGCCCGAGAACAGCTTGGCGTTTGAGGTGACCTGGGCATGCACCTCCATGCCGATCACTACCTCCCACGGGCCGGTCTCGCCTTCGATGAGGTTGTCTTGCTTAGCTCGTTCCTGCATCAGCGTTACATACCGCCGTCAAACGTCGCTGTCATTGCCCGACTTGACCGGGCAACCCAGTAAACGCTGGAGGTGACTATCGCGAACGGGGGAGGTTACTGGATTCCCGCTTTCGCGGGAATGACACGAGCCTACTCCTTGCCCTCATTCTGCTTCTGCAGCTTCTCCTCCTCGTACTGGATGAACCAGCCGATCATCTGCCGCCACAGCGCCTCGGCAAGCTCTGGCGGCAAGCCCTGCTCCGCGGCGCGGGCGCGCACCTTGTCGATCACCTGCTGGATGCGCCACGGCACGCGTGCTTCAGCCGGCGAGCGTTTAAGTTGCCAGGCGCGATCGACATAAGCGAAGCGCTCGCCGATCAGATCGACCAGAGCCTGATCGATGCGGTCGATCTCGGCCCTCACCTCCTCCATAGTGTTGCAATCCTTAGCCTTGCGCGGCGCCATGACACGATCCTCTAGCCTGATATGACGGCGTCGGCCTCGATCTCGACCAGCCAGTCCGGACTGATGAAGCCCGACACTTCCAGCATGCTCGACGCCGGGCGAATGTCGCCAAAAAACTCGCCATGCACGCGGCCCACCGCCTCCCAATGGGCGATGTCCACCAGATACGTGCGCGTGCGGATCACGTCCTTGAGGCTGGCGCCCGCATCTTCCAGCGACTTGGCGATGATCTCAAGAATGGCGCGGGTCTGCGCCGCAGGATCGCCGATCGCCACCGGCTTGCCGCCCGAGCCAGCGGTGGTTCCACCGACGGCGATGATATTGCCGATCCGTACAGCGCGCGAGAAACCGATCACCGGCTCATAGGGGCTCCCGGAGGACACCAGGATACGCTTCGTCGCCATCTCGTTCATGCAGCCTTGCTCCACCAATCATGCGGCTTGGCGAGCGGGCCCGCCGCGGCCTCGATCACGCGTCCCGTACGGAACAACGTCTCCTCGTCGAATGGCCTGCCGATCAGCTGAAGCCCGAGCGGCGTCCCTTCCGACGAGAGTCCAGCCGGAACCGAAATCCCCGGCAGACCCGCCATGTTCACCGTCACCGTGAAGATGTCGTTGAGATACATCTCGAGCGGGTCTCCGGATTTCTCGCCGAGCGCGAAGGCCGGCCCGGGCGTGGTCGGCGTCAGGATCGCGTCGACCGTCTCGAACGCGGCATCGAAATCGCGCTTGATTAGGGTCCGCACTTTCTGTGCTTTGAGATAATAGGCGTCGTAATAGCCCGCCGACAGAACATAAGTGCCGATCAGGATGCGCCGCTTCACCTCGGCGCCAAAACCAGCCGCGCGCGTGTTCTCATACATCGAGATCACGTCCGTGCCCTTCTCGCGCAGGCCATAGCGTACGCCGTCATAACGGGCGAGGTTGGAGGAGGCTTCGGCCGGCGCGACAATATAATAAGAGGGTAGCGCATATTTGGTGTGCGGCAGGCTTACGTCCTTGATCTTGGCGCCGGCGTCCTTCAGCCACGCGACGCCCTGCTGCCACAGGGCTTCGATCTCGGGCGCCATGCCGGGCACGCGATATTCCTTGGGGATGCCGATGGTGAGCCCCTTCACCCCCTGCTCCACGGCGGCCTCGAAATCCGGCACGGCCAGGTCGACGCTGGTCGTATCCTTGGGATCGGAACTCGCCATGACCTTGAGCAGAATCGCCGCGTCCTTGACCGTGCGGGCGATCGGACCCGCTTGGTCGAGCGAAGAGGCGAAGGCTACGATGCCCCAGCGCGAGCAGCGCCCATAGGTCGGCTTGATGCCGACCGTGCCGGTCACGGCCGCCGGCTGGCGGATCGAGCCGCCTGTGTCGGTTGCGGTCGCTCCCATGCAGAGCCGTGCCGCCACCGCGGCCGACGAACCGCCCGAGGAGCCGCCCGGCACCAGCTTGGCGTTTGAACCTTACGCTGCCAAGGGTTGACCACCGGGCCATAGAAGCTGGTCTCGTTCGACGAGCCCATGGCGAACTCGTCATTATTGAGTTTGCCGAGCATCACCGCGCCGGCGGCCCACAGATTGGCCGTCACCGTCGACTCGTAGGTCGGCGTGAAGCCATCGAGAATGTGCGAGCAGGCGGTGGTGCGGACCCCCTTGGTGCAGAACAGATCCTTGATGCCGAGCGGGATGCCTTCGAGAGCGCCCGCCTCCCCCTGCTTGAGACGCTTGTCGCTCGCGGCGGCCATTTCCAGAGCGCGCTCCGGCGTTTTGAGGATGAAGGCGTTCAGCGCATCGTTGGCGGCCTCGATCGCCTCGACATGCGCGCGCGCGAGCTCATCCGCGGAGAACGACCTCTTGGACAGGCCGTCGCGCGCTTCGGCGATGGTGAGTTGGGTGAGCTTGGTCACGGTCTTAGGGCTTCACGCTCTCGCAGCGGAAAAAGGCGTCGGGGTCCTCGTCCTCGGCGCTCGCCCCGGCGTCGACGCCGGCATCGCCGCCTGCGGTCTCGTTGTCCTCGACCTTGGGCCGGTCCATCTCCGAAGGGTCCATATCGTCGGCGAACGCCGCGGACTCGTCGTCCGTCTCGTCGTAGGAGTCCTGTTGCACGGTCATGCGCGTGACGTTGAGCTCGCTCGGCGACTTTTGTACGATCGCGAATACGTCTGGAAAGGCAAAGCCAGGCTCCTCGCAAAACGCGGTGGCGAGCCAACTCGTCGCGTTGTGTGGCGTGACGCTGACAAAGTCGCAGCGCTGCGCATTGGCGCTCACCCCAGTTTTGCTGAACACGCTGAAATCGAGCTCCTGACCAAGTTCGGTAACGGTCTTATCTTCGAGCTTGGCGCAACCCTCTTTCGACGAGGCGAAGGTTCCCTCAGGCAGGCCTTGCCCGCGCGCCACGCCGGCAGCGGCGAGCCACACTCCCAAGCCAAGCAGAACCGCGCGACGCATGACGCCCTCCTATTCGACGATCTTCGGCACAACGAAATAGCCGTCGTCGATCTCCGGCGCGTTTTTCAGGATATCGGCGGCGCAAAAGCCGTCGGTGACCTCATCCTTGCGCATCTTCATCGTCATCGCGGCAACCCGCGTCATCGGCTCGACCGCGCTGGTGTCGATCTCGTCGAGCTGGGCGACCCAATCGAGGATGCCCGACAGCTCCTGCTCCAGCCGGCCGGCCTCCTCCTCGGTGATGGCGAGGCGGGCAAGGCGGGCGATGCGGCGGACTGTGGCGCGATCGACGGACATGGGGGAAGCCTGGGCTTTTCGCGTTCCTGAGGCGCTCGTCTAGCACCGCGGGACCTTACCGGCAACTTGGCTTCAGGCCTCGAAGGCAACCCCGACCTCGGGCACGAGCACAGAATCGCTTTGCATTTCCTCGATGAATTTATCCGCGGTCTGGTCGAGCACCGGGAAGGTGCCGTAATGGCAGGGAACGATCAGCTCGAATTCGAAGAACCGCTTGCAGGCGAGCGCCGCCATCTTGGCGCCCATCGTGTAGCGGTCGCCGATCGGGACAAAGCCGATCTGCGGCTGGTAGATCTCGTTGATCAAGCCCATGTCCGAGAAGATCCCGGTATCGCCCATATGGTAGACGATCTTGCCCCCGCTGGGCGCGAGCACCAGCCCGCAACAAGCGCCGAGATAGAGCGGGTGGCCATCGACAATGTTCGAGGCGGAATGCCAAGCGGGAACGAAGGTAAGTTGAAAGTCGCTATGGTAAAGGGTGCCGCCGGTATTGCCCGGATCGATCTTGTCCACGCCACGGCTGGCCATGTAGGTGGCGAGCTCGTGCACGGCCAACAGCTGCGCGTCGGTCTCCTTGCAGACCCGCACGGTATCGCCGGTATGGTCCTCGTGCCCATGCGTGAGCGCCACATGCGTCACGCCCTTGACGGCCTTGTGCAATGGAATCCCGGATTCCTCGAAGGTGGCGTTGCCGGTGAGGAACGGATCGATCAGGATACTGCTGACGCCGATGTCGATGCGGAAGCAGGAATGGCCGAACCAGGTAATTTGCATGCGTCTAACCCCTTGATGCATCTCTCGTGACTGTAGCACCTCTGGTACCGATCGAAGAGCTGCCGCCCCTGCTCTCCCGCGAGGCGCGATTGCTCGGCCTCGATGTCGGCACCAAGACCATCGGCATGGCGCTGTCCGACGTAACGCGTTCGGTCGCCACGCCCTACCATACGGTTCGGCGCACCAAGTTCACAGCTGACGCGACCTTGATCCAAGCGGCGATCGAGGAGCATGGCGTCGGGGCGGTGGTGATCGGCCTCCCTCTTAATCTCGACGGCTCGGAGGGGCCGCGCGCCCAATCGACGCGGGCGTTTGCGCGCAACCTTGCCGGCCGCATCGCCGTGCCCATCCTGTTCTGGGACGAGCGGCTTTCGACCGCCGCCGTCGAACGGCATCTCATCGAGGCCGACGCATCCCGAAAGCGGCGCGCGGAGGTGATCGACCGCATGGCGGCGGCTTACATCCTGCAAGGCGCGCTCGACCGGCTAAAACGACTGAGCGAGATCGGTTAGCCTGAGATTGTCGTTGAAGATCAGATAACCCGCCGGCGCATCGGGACAAAAGCCTGCGCCGCAAATCAACACCGTCGAAATGACATTGCCGACGGCGAGCACGAAGAACAGCGCGAACGCCGTGAGCGGCAGCACGCTCAAGCGATTCGACCACGGCTCGGGGCGCGCAAATTGCCGGTCGTCGAACAGCATGACGGCGCAGCCGACGATCATCAGCGCGAAGGCGACGAAGGCCCAAGTGTAGAGATGCCAGCCGAAGATCGCGTTGCCGTAGCCAGGGCTACCGGGGACGATGTGGAGCAGCATTTGCCGCAAGGAGATGGCGGCGCCCACGGCAGCGCTGAGGATGGTAATGCCATACTGGCTCGGCCTAGGGCCGAACACGAGATTGAGCGCAAGACCAAAACCGGCGGCGAAGAACGCCACCCGTTGCAGGATGCATAGCGGGCAAGGCAGATCGCGAAACCAGAGCTGATCGACAAAGGCGAGCGCAAGCACCGTATCGATGGCGATCAGTCCCAAGGCGTTGAGGAGCCTCGACAGGTCGCCTGGCACGCGTTCCTCCCTAACTCACAGAGCGATGTTCAGAACGTCGGTCATGTGCACGCGGAACAGCACGAGCAGCACCACGAGACCGGCCACCCAAAATCCCATCGCGGCCCCGCGCTGCCTGAGCCAAGCCGCTCCGAGCCCGCAGGCGAACAAAAGAAAAGGCAAGCTCATCATGGCGCAGCCTCCGCCTGACCGACTCCATGCCGGCTTTAATCTTTCCCGTCGCGCGAATTGCGGTGATTCGCGCGCGAGCCGTTATCCGCAAGGTATTGAAATTCCGGGCGGGATGGCAAGGAAGAACGGTGCCGGTGCCAGGCGCCCAGCAAAGCAAGAGGCCGCCCCGCGAGGCGGCCTCCGAATGCTCGGCGCGCGGACGCGCCGCCGAAATGCCTCGGCTATTAGCAGGGCCGGCACTTACACCTGTAGGGGCCGCACCTCCACACATATCCAGGCGGGCAGAACCGTCCCCAGCCGTAACAGGCAGCCGGCTCGACCGGCGAATAGTTCTTTGCCGCGGACGGAAGATTGAGCGTGCCAGTTCGCAAGGTCGTTGCGTCGGCCTTCCATGCAAGGCCTCCCGCAAACAGCATGGCAGCAGCGACACCTAGCGCAATCGCAAGCTTACGCATCTATGCCTCCTAGTTTAGAGTTTCCTACCGCATCAACGGTAGCATGCAGGTGCACAATAGCGCAGATTCGCCGGCCCGAACACGGGGTGGCATCGTGGATCGCGGGCAATCGCTCGAACAAAACTGCATCGCCGTGTCGTGGCAGCGCTTCCCGTTTCGCCACCTGAGGCATAGAGCCCGCGCCTCTGCGAGGCGGGCTCACGTCACACTTACCTTAGATGTCACGGCCGCTTGCCGCCTTGCGCGGCTCGGCCTATACAGTGCCCTTTAATGAGCATTACGGCAGACTCGAACCTTTCTTTTCCTCACCGCCATCTTCTTGGAATCGAAGGTCTTTCGCGCGCCGAGATCACGGCGCTGCTCGATCTGTCGGAGGAAGCCGCCAAGCTCAGCCGGCAAATCGCCAAGAAGCGCGACGATCTGCGCGGCCGCACCCTCATCAATCTTTTCTTCGAAGCCTCGACCAGGACGCAAAGCTCGTTCGAGCTCGCCGGCAAACGCCTCGGCGCCGACGTGATGAACATGGCGGTGGGCACCTCATCGGTGCTGAAGGGCGAGACCCTGATCGACACGGCGGTGACGCTCAACGCCATGCGGCCCGACATCCTCGTGGTGCGCCACCACGCGGCGGGCGCCGTCGAGCTTCTGTCGCAGAAGGTCGATTGCTCGGTGATCAATGCCGGCGACGGAAGCCACGAGCATCCCACTCAAGCTTTGCTCGACGCGTTGACCATCCGCCGCCACAAGGGTCGGATCGAGGGCTTGATCGTCGCCATCTGCGGCGACATTCAGCACTCCCGCGTCGCGCGGTCCAACATCTTGCTGCTTAACGCGCTCGGCGCCCGCGTCCGCGTGGTCGCGCCGTCGACGCTGCTGGCGGCCGGCATCGAGCGGCTTGGCGTCGAGGTCTACACCTCGATGTGGGACGGCTTGGCCGATGCCGATATCGTCATGATGCTGAGGCTTCAGCGTGAGCGCATGACCTCGAGCCTGATCCCCAGCACCCGCGAATATTTCCACTTCTTCGGCCTCGACTACGACAAGCTCGCCCGCGCCAAGCCGGACGCTCTCGTCATGCATCCAGGCCCGATGAACCGCGGCGTCGAGATCGACTCCAATGTCGCCGACGACGCGCGAAGCGTAATCCGCGAACAGGTGGAGATGGGCGTGGCGGTGCGCATGGCCGTACTGCAGGCGCTCGCGCGCCACCTACCGAACGAATGATGACGATGCAACCGTATCCGCCAGAGCAACGCCCGCGTACCGTCGCCTTGATCAATGCGCGACTGCTCGATCCTGCCTCGCGGCTGGATCGTCCGGGAGGCCTGCTGATCCGGGACGGCCTCATCGTCGATTTCGGCCCTCAGATTGTCGCGGAAGACGTCGCGGCCGATGCCGAGATTATCGACTGCGGCGGCCACCTGCTCGCCCCCGGTCTCATCGACATGATGGTGTTTACCGGCGAGCCTGGGCACGAGCATCGCGAGACGCTGGCCACGGCGAGCCGCGCCGCCGCCGCGGGTGGTGTCACCACCATCGTCTGCATGCCGAACACCGATCCCGTGATCGACGACGTGGCTCTGGTCGATTTTATTCTGCGGCGCGCTCGCGACACCGCGCTGGTGAACGTTCATCCCATGGCGGCCATGACCAAGGGGCTGCTCGGCGAAGAGATGAGCGAGATCGGACTCCTGCGCGACGCGGGCGCCATCGCCTTCGCCAACGGCAAAACCAGCCTCGCCAATGCCAAGGTCATGCGCAACGTGCTCGCTTACGCCAAGGACTTCGGTGCGCTGACCGTCAGTCATTTGGAGGATCCGTGGCTCGCCATGGACGGCGTGATGAACGAGGGCGAAGTCGCAACGAGGCTGGGACTTCGCGGCATTCCCTCGGCCGCCGAGACCATCATGCTCGAGCGCGACATTCGCCTGGTCGAGCTCGCCGGCGGCCGCTATCACGCGGGCCAGATTTCCTGCCGCGCCTCGCTCGACATCATCCGCACGGCGAAGCTGATGGGCTTGCCTGTCACCTGCGGGGTGTCGATCAACCACCTCACGCTGAACGAGAACGACATCGGCCCCTACCGCACCTTCTTCAAGATAAAGCCGCCGCTCCGGTCGGAGGACGACCGCCGCGCCATGGTCGAAGGCTTGGCCAGCGGCGACATCGACGTGATCGTCTCGGCGCACGATCCGCGTGGCGCCGAAGGCAAGCGCCGCCCGTTTGCCGACGCCGCAGACGGCGCGGTGGGACTTGAGACCCTGCTTGGCGCCGCCCTGCGTCTCTACCACAATGGCGAGGTCGAGCTTGGGCGGCTGCTGCAAGCGCTGACGATAAATCCGGCGCGGTTGCTCAAGCTTGCCAGCGGCCGACTGGCCAAGGGCGCGCCGGCCGATCTCGTGTTGATCGATCTCGACCGGCCTTGGGTGGTTGAGCCGGAGGCGTTGCGCTCGAAATCGAAGAACACACCCTTCGATGCGGCACGGCTTCAGGGCCGGGCGCTGCTGACCTTCGTTGCCGGTCGCCTCGTCTACAATTACCCTGAGTAGACTGACGCCGTTTCAAGAGGGTGATCGATGCCGCCTTCTGAGGCTTGGGAGCAAATCCTCCCGTTGATGCTCGCCCTTTGCTTCCTGAGCTTTGCGCTTGGCTATCTGCTCGGTTCCATCCCGTTCGGACTCCTCCTCGCCACGCTCGCCGGGCTCGGCGATTTGCGGCAAATCGGCTCCGGCAATATCGGCGCCACCAATGTCTTGCGCACCGGCAATAAGGGCCTGGCGGCGCTCACACTGCTGCTCGATCTCTTGAAGGGGACCGCCGCCGTATGGGTCGGATCGCATTTCGGCCCCTACGCCGCCATGGCCGCCGGGCTGGGCGCTTTTCTCGGCCATCTGTTCCCGGTGTGGCTCGGCTTTCGCGGCGGCAAGGGCGTGGCGACCTATATCGGCGTGCTGCTCGGCCTCTACTGGCCCGCCGCGGCGGCGTTCGGCGTCGTCTGGCTGATCGTCGCCTTCGCCACACGCTATTCCTCCCTTGCCGCTTTGGTGGCGAGCGTCGCGAGCGTCGCGATGCTTGCGCTGACCGGCCAATGGCAGCTCGCGGGCTTATTCCTACTGCTCACGCTGCTTCTTTATGGCCGGCACGCCGCGAATATCGAGCGCCTGGCGAAAGGCGAGGAGGCGCGCATTGGCGAGAGGACCGGCTAAGGGCAGCCCCAAGCAGAAAGGCGCGGGCCGGCTCAACCGTCATCAGCGCGTCGCCTGGCTCAGGCTGATCAGAAGCGACAATGTGGGGCCGGCCACGTTCCGTGCGCTGGTCAACCAGTTCGGGGGCGCCGAGGCCGCCATCGACGCGTTGCCATTATTGTCGCGGCGCGGAGGACGCATCGACTTCCGCCTCTGCACCGAGGCTGAAGCCGAAGCCGAGCTCGATGCGGCGGATCGCCTCGGGGCAAGTCTGGTAGCCGTCGGCGAGCCCGGCTATCCGCCGGCGCTTGCCCAGGTCGACGCACCGCCGCCGTTGCTTTACGTCAAAGGCAGGCTCGAACTCGCCGACATCCCCGTCGTCGCCATTGTCGGCGCGCGCAACGGCTCGGCGGTCGGGCAGAAATTCACCCGCCAAATCGCCACCGAGCTCGCGCTCGAGGGTTTCGTCATCGCATCGGGCCTCGCTCGGGGTATCGACACCGCGGCCCACATGGCAGCCTTGGAGCATGGCACCATCGCCGTGCTGGCCGGCGGCGTCGACATCGTCTATCCACCCGAGAATGAAGCGTTACAGCACGCGATTGGCGAGCGGGGCCTGTTGATCAGCGAACGCTCTCCCGGCTTCTCTCCGCGCGGCAAGGATTTCCCCCGGCGCAACCGGCTGATTTCGGGAATCTCCCTCGGCGTGGTGGTGATCGAGGCCGCCGAGCGTTCAGGCTCGCTGATCACCGCCCGCTTCGCCGGCGAACAGGGACGCGAGGTTTTTGCCGTTCCCGGCAGCCCGCTCGATCCACGGTCGGCCGGGACCAACAATCTCCTGAAGCAAGGCGCCTGCCTCGTCACTTCGACCCGCGATATTCTGGAAACTCTCGCGCCGATCCTCGGGCGGCCCACTGCCCCGCCGCCCGTCGAGCTCGCCGCCGCCGACCAGCACAGGCCGCCTGAGCCGTTGCCCGACATTCGCCGGAGCGAACGCGAGGTGATCGTGTCGGCCCTGGGCCCAAGCCCGGTCGATATCGACGAGCTGATCCGCGCCACCGGCGTGGCGACTAGGAAGGTGCATATCGTGCTGTTGGAGCTCGACCTTGCGGGCAGGCTGCAGCGCCATGGGCAACAGCTCGTGTCGCTGAAGGTCTGACGGGAGCTAGCCCTCAACCCTCACTCGTCTTCTCGTTATTGGCTTCCTCGAGCGCGACATTGATCAGATAGGCCAGAAAGGGCAGCCGAGCGCTATGGGCCACCTGTTTCAGCCCCTCTAGCAAAGAGGCGATATATTCCGCCGCCTCCTGGTGCGTCAGGTCTTGCCCATGGCTCGATGGGCTCGTACCGCTCGCTGGAGGCCGGGCGCGCGACCCTGCCATTCCGTATTGCCTTATTCTCGCGCCGATTGGACCCCAGCACCGCGCCGGAACGTTGAAAATCCCGGCCGCAAACGCCCTCCAACACACCGTTATGCCTGACAGCTTAAGGTTGTTTAGTTAGTATACACAGCTAGAAGTTGTCAATCGAGTTCACCCGAATTTGACACTTGCCAGTCTAGACACCATTTTCCGGGCACCAAGCAGGGTCCATCCGGACCCATCGCCCTCAGCCTGACGCAATTTGCGCGGCTAGGAACGTCTCAATGAACATCGTCATCGTCGAATCGCCAGCCAAGGCCAAGACCGTCAACAAGTACCTGGGGGCGGGTTATCGCGTGTTCGCCTCATACGGGCATGTGCGCGATCTGCCATCGAAAAATGGCTCGGTCCTGCCCGACAAGGACTTCGAGATGCTTTGGGACGTCGAGCCCAAGGCCGCCAAACGGCTCGACGAGATCGCCAAGGCCGTCAAGGGCGCGAGCAAGCTGATCCTCGCTACCGACCCCGACCGGGAGGGCGAGGCCATCTCCTGGCATGTCCTCCAGGTGCTTGATCGCAAGAAGGCGCTTGCCGGCGTGCCGGTGGAGCGGGTGGTGTTCAACGCCGTCACCAAAGAGGCCGTGCTGGATGCCATGCGGCATCCCCGCGCGATCGACGGGCCGCTGGTCAGCGCCTATCTCGCCCGCCGGGCGCTCGATTATCTTGTCGGCTTCACGCTCTCGCCGGTGCTGTGGCGCAAGCTGCCGGGCGCGCGCTCCGCGGGGCGGGTGCAGTCAGTGGCGCTGCGGCTGGTCTGCGATCGCGAGCTGGAGATCGAGAAATTCAAGGCGCAGGAATATTGGTCGATCGTAGCGGAGCTCGCCACCGCCAAAAACGAGACCTTCCAAGCGCGACTGGTTGCCGCCGATGGCAAGAAGCTCGACAAGTTCGACATTCCCGATGCCGCGACCGCGGAGCGCTTGAAGGCCGCGCTGGAAGGCGGCCGCTTCCAAGTCGCGAGTGTCGAAAGCAAGGCGCAGCGGCGTAACCCGGCCGCCCCCTTCACCACCTCGACCCTCCAACAAGAGGCATCGCGCAAGCTCGGCTTTTCGCCGCGCCACACCATGCAGCTCGCCCAGCGGCTTTACGAGGGTGTGGAGATGGGCGGCGAGGCCGAGGGCCTCATCACCTATATGCGAACCGACGGCGTACAGATCGTGCCCGAAGCTGTATCCGCCGTCCGCCGCCTCGTCACCAAACTCTATGGCGATCGCTATGTGCCCACCTCGCCGCGCCAATACGAGGCCAAGGCCAAGAACGCGCAGGAAGCGCACGAGGCCATCAGGCCGACCGACTTCAGCAAGGAGCCCGAGAAGGTCTCCCGCTATCTCGATCCGGACGCCGCCAAGCTCTACAAGCTGATCTGGCAGCGCACGCTGGCGAGCCAAGCCTCCAGCGCCGAGATCGAGCGCACCACGGCCGAAATCGACGTCACCGGTAAGGACGGCAAGCCTTACGGCGTGAGAGCCACGGGCTCGGTCATCCGCTTCGACGGCTTCCTCAAAATATACGAAGAAGGGCTTGACGACGCGATCGGCGATGACGGCGCCCTTCCCGCGCTCTCCAAGGGCGACGCGCTCGACCCGCGCAACATTGAAGCTAAGCAGCATTTCACCGAGCCGCCGCCTCGCTACAGCGAAGCGACGCTCATCAAAAAGATGGAGGAGCTCGGCATCGGCCGGCCGTCCACCTATGCCTCGACGCTGAACGTGCTGCGCGACCGCGAATATGTCCGCATCGACAAGAAGCGGCTGTACCCGGAGGACAAGGGACGCCTGGTCACCGCGTTCTTGGAGAGCTTCTTCAGCCGCTATGTCGAATACGACTTCACCGCCGATCTGGAGGAGAAGCTCGACCTCATCTCGGCCGGCGAGCTGGAATGGAAAGACGTGCTGCGCGACTTCTGGCGCGAGTTCATCGGCGCAGTGAACGAGATCGGCGATTTGCGCATCACTCAGGTGCTCGACGCGCTGAACGATCTGTTGGGCCCGCACATCTTCCCCGACCAGGGCCAGGGCACTGATCCCAGGGCCTGCCCGTCTTGCGGCGTTGGGCGCTTGAGCCTCAAGGTCGGCAAGTTCGGCGCCTTCATCGGCTGCTCCAACTATCCCGACTGCCGCTTTACCCGGCAGCTTGCCGACACCAACGGGGAGAAGGCCGCTCTTGCCGAAGCGAAGGTGCTGGGCACGGACCCCGAGACCGGTCTCGATATAAGCCTCCGCACCGGCCGCTTCGGTCCATACGTTCAGCTCGGCGAGCAGAATGGCAAGGAGAAGCCCAAACGCGCCTCGATCCCCAAAGGCACCGACCCGCAAAGCCTGGAACTCCGCCAGGCGCTCGCGCTACTCGCGCTGCCGCGCGAAGTAGGCCTGCATCCGGAAACAGGCAAGCCGATCGTGGCGGGCTTCGGCCGCTACGGGCCGTATATCCAGCATGACGGCAAATATGCGAGCCTCGGCGGTCCCGAGGAGGTGTTCGAGGTTGGGCTGAATCGCGCGGTGAGCCTGCTGGCCGAGAAGGCCGCCTCATCGCGGGCGCCGCGCGGCGCGAGTGTAATCAAGGAGCTTGGCGAGCATCCCGAGGGTGGCGGTAAGGTGCAAATCTTGACCGGCCGCTATGGACCCTACGTCAAGCATGGCAAGGTCAATGCCACGATACCGAAGGACCGCGAGCCTGAGCAGGTCACGATGGAAGAGGCGGTCGAGCTGATCGCCGCGCGAGCGGCCAAGGGTCCGGTCAAGAAGAAGAAGCCGGTCAAAAAGCCCGCACGCAAGAGCGCAAAGAGCAACAAAGAAGCCGTCGAGGAGACGGCAGGCTGAGCGGCGCACGTGGCTAAATCCAAGGGGGCTCCCGCCAAGCGCACCAAGACCGCGGGCAAACTTCCCTCCAAGCAGGAGATCCTCGACTTTCTCGCGACCGCGACCGGCGAAGCCGGCAAGCGGGAGATCGCGCGTGCCTTCGGCGTGAAGGGCGGCGATCGCATCGCTCTAAAGGAGCTCCTGCGCAACATGACCGATGACGGGCTGATCGCGGGCTCGCGCCGCAAGCTAACGCGCCCGGGCACGCTCCCTCCCGTGACGGTGCTCGAGATCGTCTCGCGCGACGCCGACGGCGAGTTCGTCGCGAGGCCCGCGACCTGGGATGAGGAGCACGGACCGGCGCCGCGCATCCTGATGGCCGAGAGCAAGCGTGACGCGGGGCCGGTCGCCGGCATTGGCGATCGCGTGCTTGCGCGCATCACCCCGCAGGGCGCCGATGCCGACTATCCGTATCAGGCGCGGACTATCAAGCGGCTCGCCCGCGCGCGCGGCCAGTTGCTCGGCATCTTCCGCGCGCTCTCAGGCGGCGCCGGCGTCATCGATCCAATCGATCGCAAGCAATTAAAGGAATGGCCCGTTCCGCGCGGGCAAACCAACGAAGCGGAGAACGGCGAGCTGGTCCGTTTCGAGCTGACCCGCTCCTCGCGCATTGGCGTGCAAAGTGCGCGCGTCACTGAGCGGCTCGGCAACCCCGCTGCCCAGCAACTGACCAGCCTGATCGCCGTGCATGCTCACGGTATCCCCGATGTCTTTCCCGAAGCCGCGCTCGCCGAGGCCGCGGCCGCCACGGAGCCAGACCTTAAGCGCAGGGAGGATTTGCGGCACCTCCCCCTCGTCACCATCGACCCGTCCGACGCGCGCGACCATGATGACGCGGTTTGGGCAGAGCCTGACCCCAATCCCGCCAATCGCGGCGGCTGGGTGGTGATCGTCGCCATTGCCGACGTCGCCGCCTATGTCCGACCCGGCAACGCGCTCGACAAAGAGGCGCGCAGGCGCGGCAACTCGGTCTATTTCCCGGATCGGGTAGTGCCGATGCTGCCCGAACGCATCTCCAATGAGCTCTGCTCGCTGACCGAGAACGATCCGCGCGCCTGCCTCGCTGTCCGCATGATCTTCGACAAGGACGGCAGGAAGCTCGACCATCGCTTTTTTCGCGCCTTGATGCGCTCCGCCGCGAGCCTCACTTACGAGCAGGCGCAAGCCGCAATCGACGGCCGTATCGACGAGACCACCGGCCCATTGCTCGAGACCGTGCTCAGGCCGCTGTGGGGCGCCTATGCCAGCCTCGTGCTGGCCCGCACCGAGCGCGGCCCGCTCGATCTCGATCTGCCCGAACGCAAGATCTTGCTCGACGATCGGGGCAAGGTGAGAGCGGTGGTGAGCCCTCCCCGGCTCGACGCGCATCGTCTGATCGAGGAGTTCATGATCGCCGCCAATGTCGCCGCGGCCGAGACCTTGGAGGCCAAGCGGTCGCCGCTGATCTATCGGGTGCATGACAGCCCGTCGAAGGAGAAGCTCATCTCGCTCGGTGAGTTCCTCAGCACCATCGACATCAAGCTGCCAAAATCCGGCACGCTCAAGCCCGCACTCTTCAATCGCATCCTGGCCGAGACCCGCGCCACCCCGACGGCCGAGCTGGTCGGCGAGGTCATCCTGCGGAGCCAAGCTCAGGCGGAATACGCGCCGAACAATTTCGGCCATTTTGGTTTGAACTTGCGCCGCTACGCGCATTTCACCTCGCCGATCCGCCGCTATGCCGATCTCATCGTGCATCGCGCGCTGGTGCGCGCGCTTGGACTCGGCAATGACGGGTTGACCGATGGCGAAATCGAGGAGCTCGGAGAGATCGCGCAGGCGATCTCCACGACCGAGCGCAGAGCCATGGCGGCGGAGCGCGAGACCGCCGATCGGCTGATCGCCGCGCATCTCGCCGATCGGATCGGCGCGAAGTTCCACGCGCGCGTCTCGGGCCTCGTCCGCACCGGCCTGTTCGTCAGGCTGGTCGAGACGGGCGCGGACGGTTTCGTTCCCGCCTCCTCGATCGGGCACGAATACGTCTTTCACGACGAGGTCCGCCAGGCGCTGGTCGGCGAAGATACCGGCCTCGCCTATCGGCTCGGCGATGCGGTCGAGGTCCGCCTGGTCGAAGCGATCCCCACCGCCGGCGCGCTCCGGTTCGAGATGCTGAGCGAGGGCCGCTCGATTGGGCCGCGACCAAAGGGCACCCGTGGTCCAAGTGACAAAAGAGGCCCGCAACGCTACAAGGGCAAGCCGCGTGGGCAAGGCCGTGGCGGGTCTCGTAAACGCCGCTAGGGCACCCTAGATCAAAGGTCGTGAGGATCGCGTAATGCAGGACAGGGCTTCGGAGGTTTACCGCTACGAAGGCGGGTCGCTAGATCGGCGCCCGATCTTTGCCTCGATGCTGCGCGGTGCCGCCCACAAATGCCCGGCCTGCGGCATGGGCGCCATGTTCCGGCGCTATTTGAAGGTTGCCGACGCTTGCCCGCAGTGCGGCGAGGAGCTGCATCATCATCGGGCAGACGACGCGCCTGCCTATTTCACCATCGTCATTGTCGGGCACATCGTGGTCAGCCTGGTGCTGGCGGTCGAGATCGCTTTTAGGCCCGCGCTGTGGGTGCACGCGGCGCTGTGGCTGCCGCTGACTGTGATCTTAACTCTGGTCTTGCTGCCATCGGTCAAAGGTGCGCTCGTGGGGCTGCAATGGGCATTGCGCATGCACGGCTTCGATCCCGAGGCCGAGAACGAGATGGTGGAGAGCTTCGAGGCCGGTCAAACCTCTCCGAGCGCCCGCCTTGACTTCCCGGTTTGAGCGAGTAGGTTCCCGGCAAACGCCGATAGGTTTCATCGAGGACGAAAATGGCCAAGCCCGTCACCCAGAAGATCAAGCTCGTGAGCTCAGCCGGCACAGGCTATTACTACGTGACCAAGAAGAATCCGCGCAATCAGACCGAGAAGCTGGTCTTCAAGAAATACGATCCGGTTGCGCGCAAGCACGTGGAATTCAAGGAAGCCAAGATCAAATAGCTGGATGAGCGCAGGGGCCGCTGAAGCTCCGCTCAGCTGCGGGCTGCATCGTTTGAATAGGTGGCCGGCCGAAACGCGGCGCTAACGAGGAGGCCACTCAACCGCGGTCCGGCCGGCCGAACCCCACGGACCCAGGAGATGCGGCGGACCTGAGCACTCCGTAGGGTTATTTCTGGCGACAAGGAAGAACGGAAGTTCGAGGGCGCGCCGGAAAATCGCGCTGCAAAACCCCTACCCCATGCCTCCCCGTCGAATTCGTGGCGACAGTCAAACCATAAAACAGCCATCGAAGGGACGAAATCAATCACAATCTTCAGCTTAATACGATAAAATGCCAGCCATTGTAAACTCTTAAGGTTAAGCCTTCAGGTTCTGCCTCAAGTCAAAATACCGTCCGTGGAAGGATCTTTTCCACAGATTTGGCCGCCAGTGATTTGGTGGGAGGTAAGTTCCAGGCCCTCGTGAGGGTCTAGGCCGCGTCGGCCACGACTCGGTTGCGCCCGTCGCGCTTGGCGCAATAGAGCGCCTGATCCGCCCGTTTCAGAATGAGCTCGGGCGTATCCTCGGCGAATTCGAGGGAGGCAACGCCGACGCTTGCCGTGACTTCGAGGGTGCCGATCCGCTCCCCGGCGTAAAACGGCGCCGCCGCGATGCATTGGCGCAAGCGCTCGCCCACGAGATAGGCCTTGGCCAGGTCGGTATCCGGCATGACCACGACGAATTCCTCACCGCCAAGCCGGCATGCGAGGTCGATGCCGCGGATATTGCGGCGGACCCGCGCCGCGAACTCCCTGAGCACCGAGTTGCCGGCGTCGTGTCCGTAGCTGTCGTTGACCGCCTTGAAATAGTCGATGTCGATCAGCAGGACCGACAGCGGCTTGCCGCAGCGCGCGGACTCCTCGAACAGCGTTTTCAGGTGGCTGCTCATGTATCTGCGGTTATGCAGCGCCGTGAGCGGATCGAGAATAGCCATCTCGACCGTCTCCTCGAGCCGCATGCGTAAGTAGTCGGTATAGCGCTTGCGTTTGAGCTGGGTGCGGACCCGAGCCAGCAGCTCGTTGGCGTCGACCGGGCGGACGATATAGTCGTTGACCCCCATATCGAGGCCTCTGAGCAGCCTCGCGTCGTCACCGGGCTCGACGATGATCATGATCGGCAAATGCCGCGTGCGGTCGAGCGACCTGATCTGCGAGCAAAGGCGCAAGCCGTCGGCATGTTCCAGGCTAAGGCTGGCGATCATCAGGTCGAAATTGCCCTCGGGCAGCCACAACAGTGCGCGGGCCGGATCGGACTCGCGCTCGATGTGATGCTCTTCCCGCAGGGCCGCCACGATCCGCTCGGCCGAACGCTCGCGGTCGTCGACCAAGAGGACACGGCCTCCCCGCCCGAGCTGATCGAGCTTGATGCCGATCGTCGCGGTCAGGCCCATCTGCTCTTCGGTCGAGGCGCGCATCAACATCTCGTCCGTGAGCGTCTTGAGCCGTGCGAGATTCTTCACCCGCGTGATCAACGCGATGTCGTCGACCGGCTTGGTGAGGAAGTCGTCGGCGCCAGCCTCGAGACCTTTCACCCGGTCCGAGGGCTGATCGAGCGCGGTGATCATGATGACAGGGATATGCTGGGTGCGCGGCTCGGTCTTCAGCCGGCGGCAGACCTCGAAACCGTCCATGCCGGGCATCATGACGTCGAGCAAAACCACGTCAGCGCGCTCGCGCGCGCAAATCTGCAGCGCCTCGGCACCGCTTCGCGCCGTGCGCACCTCGAAATATTCGGCGGTCAGCCGCGCTTCGAGAAGTTTCACATTGGCGTCGACGTCGTCGACGACAAGAACGCGTGCCGTCATGTCTGGCTACCGTGCCTCGCCAATGAACTGCCTGACGGTGTCGAGGAACATCGTCACGGAGATCGGCTTGGAGATATAGGCCTCGCAGCCCCCTTCGCGGATGCGTTCCTCGTCGCCCTTCATGGCGAACGCCGTGACCGCAACCACCGGAATCTGCCTGAGCTGGTCGTCCTCTTTCAGCCACTTGGTGACCTCGAGCCCCGACACTTCCGGGAGCTGGATGTCCATCAGAATCAGGTCCGGGCGATGCTCGCGCGCGAGCGAAAGCGCCTCCATGCCGTTGCGCGTCTGCAACGTCTTGTAGCCGTGCGCGTCGAGCAGATCGTGGAACAGCTTCATGTTCAGCTCGTTGTCCTCGACGATCAAAACGGTCTTGGTCATAGCCCTTGGCCCCGGCGATTCGGTCGGCATCGGCACATGATGGGCGATCTCCCTGTAATGCGCCATGCCGCTCGGAGCCGGCCGGTAATGCGCCGCCGCACTCGGAACCGGCCGGTGATGCGCCGCGGCAATCGGAGCGGGTCTGTGATGGGCCGCGGCAATCGGAGCCGGTCTGACTCTCCAGAACATAGTGGTACTCCCCATCCTCCCAGGGCCAGAGGATTTCACCGTAAACGTGTAACCAATTTGTTTAGAGACGAAGCAAAGCGCACGGGAAACCGCAACTTTTTGGTATAGGTAGCTGCCCAAAGTGGGCCTACGCGGTTCGAGCAACCCTGGTTGGCGCCGTTGTTCAAGCGCGCTCGCAGCGTCTATTGGCACTCGGGCGACTTGAGATATTCGAGCGAGGTCAGCGTACCGCGGATGGAGAAGTCGCCGTAATCGATCAGCAGATCGCGACTGACGCCATTCTCGTAGAGGCGGAAGTCGATCTGGTAGCTCGGCGTGAGATCGCCGCCTTTGGCCTCGAAATAGCCAATCGACACCGGCCATGACGGCAATTCGCCGAGCCCCTTATCCGTGGCGACTTGCTCGAGTTTGGGATCGTCGCCTGGCGGCACCTCGGTGCCGATGAAGGACGTCGTGTCGTAAACCTTCTGTCCCTTCTCGGAGCCGTCATAAACGCGCGCCTGGAACAGCCCTTGGCCAGTACGCGCCGCCGCAATCAGGGCAAAGCTGTGCTGAGTTGGAAACAGCAATGGGCCAGACAGGTCGAGCTCGGTCGCGGCGGGCTGGCTTAGATTCACCTTCACCGCCTCGTTGGGCGTCTCGCGCACCGCGCGGCCCATGGTGACGTCGCCGAGCTTGTCGTTCAGATATTGCGCCGACTGAAAGCGAAACTTCTGGCCGTCGCCCTGCTCCCAGGTCGAGGATCTGAGATCGGTCAGATTGGTCTGGCCCTGGGTGTCGGTCATCTGCGTGACCATGCGCATATTCAGCGAATAGCCATCGCACTCCGAGCCGGTGAACTCGAACACCATGCGGCCGTCGATGCCGGTGATGCCGGACGCGGAACGCGCATCGTCGAGGGTCATCTCATAAATGGCGCGATGCGCCACGAGCTTGTTCGACTCCTTGCCGGCGAAGGCCTGAGCCTGATCGGCGAGCGTGAAGCCAGACCAAGCAGCCGCAAGCAGCCCCAGCGCCAGACGCAAGTCAAACCCAACCATGTTTTGTCGCTTTTCTGTTTGACCGGTCGCCCCGCCAAACGCCGGACGCCAGGATTTGTCGCACCAACGCATCCGCCGGACAAGGGGCGGCGCTAGGCGCCCCGCTTGCGGGCAAGCCGGATTTGCTCGATGCTTTAGGGGTCTAAGGCAACGCGCTAAAATCCGATTGGAGGCGACATGGTGGGAGAGATCGAAGCACGGCTGAAGGCGCTCGACCTCGTACTGCCAGAGGTCCCCTCGCCCCTCGCCGATTACGTGTCCTATCTCCACCTCAACGGCCTGCTTTACGTCTCGGGGCAGCTCCCCTTCAAGGGCGGCCGGGTCGCCGTGACCGGAACGCTTGGCGCCGACCTCGACCTCGACCAGGGCCAGGACGCGGCGAGGCTGTGCGCGCTCAACATTCTCGGCCAGGCGAAGGCGGCCCTCGGCGACCTCGACCGCATCGTCCAATGTTTGCGGCTCAACGGCTATGTGAACGCGGTACAGGGCTATGCCGACCATCCCAAAGTCATCAACGGCGCCTCCGAGCTGATCGTCAAAGTGCTGGGGCAGAAGGGGCGCCATACGCGCATAGCCGTGGGCTGCTCCAGCCTGCCGCTCAACGCGGCCGTCGAGATCGATGCGATTTTTGCGATAGACTAGGCCCCAGCGAGCTTTGAGCGCTTCCCATGGCCGAGCTTTATTGGTTGCAGCGGCCGATCGCCCATCGCGGCTTGCACGATCAGGCCAAGGGCATCGTCGAGAATAGCGCCTCCGCGGTGAGCGCTGCCATGGGCAAAGGCTTCGCCATCGAGGTCGACCTGCAATGCGCCGCCGGCGATATGCCGATCGTGTTTCACGACGACGCGCTCGACCGGCTGACCTTGGAGAACGGGCCGGTCGCCGCGCGGACCGTCGAGGCGTTATCACAGATCCCCTTGCGCGACAGTCCGGACCGCATTCTTTCGCTGCCGACCTTGCTCGCACTCGTCAACGGCTATGTGCCGATCGTGCTCGAAGTGAAAAGCACCTGGCGGCGCGGCGGCAAGTTCGAGGCAAACATCGCGCGGATTCTCGCCGCCTACACAGGACCGGCCGCGGTGATGTCATTTGATCCGTATTGCTTGGCGACTTTCCGCGAGGTGGCGCCGGAGCTGCCACGCGGGCTGGTCGCCGATCGCTTCGACGACGCCGAGCATTGGCCGCGGCTGAAGCTGTGGCAGCGTGTCGCTATGCGTAATCTGCTGTCTTCCGCCATCGCCCGGCCCAACTTCATCGCCTACGATATCGAGGCACTGCCCGCGCTCGCGCCGCTCATCGCCCGGTTTCTGTTCGGCCTCCCGCTGCTGACCTGGACGGTGCGGACGAACCAACAGCGCGAGCGTGCGTTGCGCTATGCCGACGCCATGATCTTCGAAGGGATCAGGCCTTAGCCTGATGGGCGATATCGAACATCCTCCCGGACGTGCCGAGGGCGAAACCGCGCGCGAGACCGTGCTGCTGCGCACCGTCGCGCGCATCGCCGAAGTGCAAGCGGCCGACTGGGACGCATGCGCGCGAGGCGCCGCGGCAATCGCATTCGACGCGGCGCGGCGGTCTAACCCTTTCATTTCGCATGCTTTTCTGCGCGCGCTGGAGGACAGCGGCTCGGCCACGCGCCAGACCGGCTGGCTGCCGCAACATCTCGTGCTCGAGGATCAGTCGGGTGCGGTGATCGCCTGCATGCCGTGTTATCTAAAATCGCACAGCCAGGGAGAATATGTGTTCGACCATGGCTGGGCTGACGCCTATCTGCATGCGGGCGGTCGCTATTATCCCAAGCTCCAAGCTTCTGTGCCGTTCACGCCGGTCACAGGCAAGCGCCTCCTCGTCCGCGCCTGCGACAACGCGCGCGAGCGCGAGGCGCTGCTGTTGCAGGCCGCCGTGCAAGTCACCGACCGGCTCGGCGTTTCCTCATTGCATGTGACCTTCCCCACGCGCCACGAATGGCAGCTTGCCGGCGAGATCGGTCTGCTCCAGCGCACCGACCAGCAATTCCACTGGCAGAACGAGACCTATCGGAGCTTCGACGATTTCCTGGCAAGCCTCGCCTCGCGCAAGCGCAAGGCGATCCGCAAAGAGCGCCGCGAAGCGCTTGAGGGCGGCATCGAAATCGAATGGGTGACGGGAAGCGAACTGACCGAGGCGCATCTCGACGCCTTCTTCGAGTTCTATGTGGACACCGGCTCGCGCAAATGGGGCTCGCCCTATCTGACACGCGAGTGCTTCAGCCTGCTTGGCGAGAGCATGGCCGACCAGATGCTGCTCATCCTTGCCAAGCGCGCAGGCCGCTATGTCGCCGGCGCGCTGAACTTCATCGGCGCCGACACGCTGTACGGCCGCTATTGGGGCGGCGTCGAGGACCACCCCTTCCTACATTTCGAGGTCTGCTACTACCAGGCGATCGATTTCGCCATCGCCCATGGGCTCGCCCGGGTCGAAGCCGGGGCGCAAGGCGCACACAAGCTCGCCCGCGGCTATCTGCCGAGCGAGACTTACAGCGCCCACTACATCGCCGACCCGGCGCTGCGCCGCGCCGTTGCCGATTATCTCAAACGCGAGCGGCGCGCGGTGGCGCGCGAGATCGCGCTGCTGTCCGAGGAAGCGCCCTTCAAGCGAGCTTGAGCTAGCCCTCCAGCACGAAGGAGATCTTACCGTTGATCCGGTACTTTTTGATCTTGCCCTTCTCGACCGTGGCCTCGAAGTTCTCGATCCAGATGGAGCGGACATTGCGTACGCTATCGTTGGCTCTGGCAACGGCGATCTGCGCGGCATCCTCCCAGCTCTTGTCGGACTCGCACAAAACCTCGATCACTTTCAACATGGACATCTGATTCTCCTTGGGTGGCTGCCTCAGCCGAACGTGCTGAAGCCTCGCCTGCGGAGTATAACATGGCGCTCGGTAGCGGCTTGATGCTGATCAAGGAATCAGCGTCACGGCCGCATCGAGATGGTTCAGGAAAACGAGCAAGGGGCGCGCGAATGGCGTACGACGAGAACAACATCTTCGCCAAGATGCTCAGGGGCGAGATCCCCTGCCACAAGATTTACGAGGACGACGACACGCTCGCCTTTCTCGACATCATGCCGCGCAGCGAGGGCCACGCGCTGGTCATCACCAAGGAGAAGGCGCGCGATTTGTTCGACATCAAGCCGGAGGCGCTCGCCAGACTGATGGCGGTGGTGCAGAAGCTCGCGCCGCGGATCAAGGACGCCATGGGCGCCGAGGGCGTGCTGATTCAGCAATTCAACGGCGCCGCCGCCGGCCAAACCGTGTTCCATCTGCACGTCCACATCGTCCCGCGCAAAGCGGGCGAGACGCTAAAGCCGCATGCCGGCAAGGTGGAAGACCAGGCTAAGCTCGCCGCCACCGCCGAGAAGATCCGGAGGTCTCTAGCAGGCTGACTTCAGCTATTTCGTGCCGAGCGGCACCTTGGGGACGAGGCTCGCGCCGACGCTCCGGCTGCGCGCCGCCCGCGGCTTGCGCGCACCCCCGCGCCGCACCCGCGGCTTGGGACCACCCGCCTTCGGTGGCCCTTTCGGTCCGCCGTCGTCGGGTCCCTCGTCTTCGGTATCCTCGGGGTCGCGCGGACGCACGGGCGCATCTGCCTTGAGGTACTCGAAGCCGAGCGTCTTCTCTCCGGCCTTCTCCTCGACCAGCACGCGGACGATACCGCCATCCTTCAGCGCGCCGAACAGGATCTCCTCGGCCAGCGGCTTCTTGATGTGCTCCTGGATCACGCGCGCGAGCGGACGCGCGCCGAACTTATCGTCATAGCCGCGCTCGGCCAGCCACGCATTCGCCTCCGGCGTGAGCTCGATGGTGATGTTGCGGTCGCCGAGCTGGGCCTCGAGCTGGAAGATGAACTTCTCCACCACCTTGGAGATAACCTCCGGCGGCAGATTGGCGAAGGTGATGACCGCATCGAGCCGGTTGCGGAACTCCGGCGAGAACAGGCGATTGATCGCCTCCTCGTCGTCGCCTTCACGCTTGGCGCGGTTGAAGCCGATCGCCGCCTTGGCGAGATCGCTCGCGCCAGCATTGGTGGTCATGATCAAAATGACGTTCTGGAAGTCGACACGCTTGCCGTTATGGTCGGTCAGCTTGCCGTGATCCATCACCTGCAACAGGATGTTGAACAGGTCGGGATGCGCCTTCTCGATCTCGTCCAGCAGCAGCACGGAGTGCGGATGCTGGTCGATGCCGTCGGTCAGCAGACCGCCCTGATCGAAGCCGACATAGCCGGGAGGCGCGCCGATCAGGCGCGACACGGTATGCCGCTCCATATACTCGCTCATGTCGAAGCGGAGCAGCTCGACCCCCAGCAGCAGCGCGAGCTGGCGGGCGACCTCGGTCTTACCGACGCCGGTCGGACCAGAAAACATGTAGGAGCCGATCGGCTTGCCCGGCTCGCGCAAGCCCGCCCGTGACAGCTTGATCGCTGCGGCCAGCGCCTCGATCGCCTTGTCCTGGCCGAACACCACCCGCTTCAGGTCTTGGTCGATAGCGCGCAGCACCTCGGCGTCGGATTTCGACACTGTCTTCGGCGGAATCCGCGCCATGGTGGCGATGGTCGAACTCGACCTCCTTGACGCCGATCGTCTTGCGCCGCTGCCGCTCGGGCACCAGCATTTGCGAGGCGCCGGTCTCGTCGATCACATCGATCGCCTTATCGGGCAGCTTGCGGTCATGGATGTATTTCGCCGACAGCTCGACCGCCGACTTGATCGCCTGGCTGGTATAGCGGACGCGGTGGAAGTCCTCGAAATAGGGCTTCAATCCCTTCAGGATCTCGATCGCGTCGGGCACCGAGGGCTCGTTCACGTCGATCTTCTGGAAGCGCCGCACCAGCGCGCGGTCTTTCTCGAAATGCTGGCGGTATTCCTTATAGGTGGTCGAGCCGATGCAGCGCAGCGTGCCCGACTGAAGCGCAGGCTTCAGCAGGTTGGATGCATCCATCGCGCCGCCCGAGGTGGCGCCCGCGCCGATCACCGTGTGGATCTCGTCGATGAACATGATGGCGCCGGGATAGTTCTCGATCTCGCGCATCACGGCCTTCAGCCGCTCCTCGAAATCGCCGCGATAGCGCGTGCCGGCGAGCAGCGCGCCCATGTCGAGCTGGAAGATGGTCGAATCGGCGAGCACCTCCGGCACGTCGCCCATGACGATGCGGCGCGCCAGGCCTTCGGCGATGGCGGTCTTGCCGACGCCCGGATCGCCCACAAACAGCGGGTTATTCTTCTGCCGGCGGCACAGCACCTGGATGGTGCGCTGGATCTCGGGTCCGCGGCCGATCAGAGGATCGATGCGGCCCGCACGCGCCTTCTGATTGAGGTTGATGCAATAAACCTCGAGCGCATCGGCGCCGCGCTTCTTCTCCTCGCCGCCCTCGACCGTCGCCGCGTCATCATCGACGCCGCGCGCGGCGCGCGGCTCCGACATGCCGGCCCGCTTGGCGATGCCGTGGCTGATATAGTTGACCGCGTCGAACCGGGTCATGTGCTGCTCTTGCAGGAAGAAGGCGGCATGGCTCTCGCGCTCGGCGAAGATGGCGACCAGCACGTTCGCGCCCGTCACCTCTTCGCGGCCGCTCGATTGCACATGCGCCACGGCACGATGGATCACGCGCTGGAAACCCGCGGTGGGCTGGGCGTCGCCATGGGTGTCGAGCACCAGGCCCGACAGCTCGTTGTCAACATATCCGGTGAGCTTGTCGCGTAGCAGGTCGAGATCAACGTCGCAGGCGCGCATCACCGCCGCCGCATCGCGGTCGTCGATCAACGACAGGAGCAGATGCTCCAGCGTCGCATATTCGTGGCTGCGCTCGTTGGCATATTGCAGAGCGCGCCGGAGAGCCTGCTCGAGACTGGTCGAAAACGAAGCCACCTAGATCCTACTCTTTCTCCATCGTGCATTGCAGCGGATGTTCATGCTGGCGCGCGAAACTCGTCACCTGCGCTACCTTAGTCTCAGCGACCTCGTAAGTGTAGACCCCACAGATGCCCACGCCCTTCTGGTGGACGTGCAGCATGATTCGGGTCGCCTCCTCCGGCGGCTTGTTGAAGAACCGCTCGAGGACGTACACGACGAAGTCCATTGGCGTGTAGTCGTCGTTCAGCAGCAGCACCTTGTAGAGGCTCGGCCGCTTAGTCTTCGGCCGAGTCTTGGTGGTGATATGGGTGCCGGTGTCGTCGCCCCGGCGAGGATCGCCGTTCCGCGCCATCGTCAGCCTCTATGTGGCGTGTCGTTTGTCATCTGCCAAGGCGAGCGGGCCGATTGAATCGCGCCTGTCTCGTCCATTCTAGCGGCAACGCGCGAGAAACCGCAAATCGCCGCGCCGTCCTCATCCATACCATAGAGTGAGTTGCCGACAGGAAAACGGCAAAAAAAAAGACCCGAGAGGAAACCCCGGGTCTTTCGCTTGGGAAAGGGAGTCTGGCAGGAGCCGTTAGGCAACCTTCTTGTTGAAGGCAACCTCGACCGGCTTATAGGCGTCCTTGGCAAGGCCGACATACATTTCACCGAGCTTGGACATCTCGGCGACGTAGGTGTCATAGGCCTTCTTGGCATATTGGGACTGAATCTCGATGGCCTGCTCGATCGACTTCGCGCCGATCAGCTGCTCGAAAGCGCGGGTTGAATCCTCGAACGCCTTCTTGGAATAGTCGGTGATCTCTGCGGCAATGGCCTGGAAGCCCTTGTTGACTTCGCCGAACGAACGGACGGTTGCATCGAAACCGTCTTTACCTACTTTCTGGAACTCTTCGAAACCTTTGAGCATGGGGAGCCCTCTTCTCATCGAAAACCGGGTTGCGCGATTGCTGCGAACGCGAGCGATATATATGCGTTGCACAAAAAACGTCAACAAAAATTTTTTGCACTGCACAATAAATCTATTCAGCCAGACTTAACGCTTTGGCAATAGGCGGATTTTAGCCTTCTTCCTGCCATCGGGTACGGCGAATTTATGGGCAGTTCGCATTTCCATGGCGAGGGCGGCGCGGGAATCGGGCCTAATACGGGTCGTAGCGGGGGAAGGCATACCGCCTTCGGGGATCAGTGGTCGTTGCCGGGATTCAGTGTCGGAGCTTCGCGCGCGCCTCGGGCCACGCGCTGCTTGCGTTCGCGCTGATAGTCGCCACTGTCGCCACGCCCGCCGGTGAGGCGCGAGCCGCCAAGAAAAAGGCAGCGACACCGTCGATTGCGGCAGCCATCGTCGTCGACATGAATTCCGGCTCGATTCTGCAGGAGCAGGCCGCCGACGCGCCGCGCCATCCAGCCTCCCTGACCAAGATGATGACGCTCTACGTGCTGTTCGGCTATCTGAAGGCCGGCAAGCTCACGCCGAGCTCGGATTTAGCGGTGACGGCGCATGCCGCGAGCCAGGCTCCGACCAAACTCGGCCTCAAGCCCGGCACCACCATCAAGCTTAACGACGCCGTGAAGGCGCTGGTGACGCAATCGGCCAACGACGCCGCCGTGACCGTCGCCGAGAACATAGGGGGCAGCGAGGAGAACTTCGCCAAGCTGATGACCGACACGGCGCGGCGGATCGGCATGCGCAGCACCATCTTCCGCAACGCCTCCGGCCTGCCGAACGACGAGCAGATCACCACGGCGCGGGACATGGCAATTCTCTCGGCGCATCTGATCCACGACTACCCGGACTATTACACCGTGTTCTCGACCCAGTATTTCACCTTCAAAGGCCGGAAGTACCGGAACCACAACAAGCTGCTGCTAAACTACAAGGGCACTGACGGCATCAAGACGGGATATACGCGCGCGAGCGGCTATAACCTCGCAGCCTCCGTACATCGCGGCGACAAGCATCTCATCGCCGTGGTGCTCGGCGGCAAGACCGGTAGTCAGCGCGACGCCGCCATGCGCGCGTTGCTGGACAAGAATTTCGCTGCGGCATCGAGCACCAAGCCCACGGCCGCGCAACTGGTGGCCTCGTTGCTGACCCCGGCGCCGCTGCCCGCGGTGAAGAAACCCGCTTATGCCCTAGCCTCCGCACCAGCGGCGCCACCGGTTGCGACGCGAGCTGCAGCCCCGGCCGAGGGCGATATCTCGGAGCCCTCTTTGCCGCTCAGGGCAAGCCTCACCTCAAGCGATCCGTTGCCCAAGCCCTCCGCCCGGAAGGTGCAGTATGACGGCGCCTATCATGTTCAAGTCGGGGCCTACATGTCCCAGGACGAAGCTGAGAACCGGCTCGGCATGGTGCAGCAGCGCGCGATCGCCTTGCTCGACGGTCACCTCCCCTTCACCGCCTCCTTCATGAAGGATGACAAGGAATGGTTCCGCGCCCGTTTCGCCGGCTTCTCCAAGGCCGACGCCCAGGCCGCGTGCGCCGCGCTCAAGAAAATGTCGCTCGATTGCGTCGTGATGGGCGCCGAGTAAGGGTAAACCCCTCCTCGCGGCGTTGACCAATAGTGGCGGACGCGATTAGCGGGCGAGCAGGACTTCCTTCGCCTCGTTGATCCGCGCCGCGAGATAGGTCGATCCGCCCTGGTCGGGGTGCATCTTCATCATCAGCCGGCGATGCGCCTGCCTGATCTCCTCTTCGCTGGCATCGGCGGTGACGCCGAGCACGGCACAAGCCTCCTCGGCGCTCATGCGGTTGGCCCTCGCGCGGCCGCGTGCCGGGCCCGCCTGTTCGGCCGAAGCCTGCGCAGCGTCGCGCCAGTCCGGCAGGCGCCAATCCAGATAGGCCTCCATCAGCGCCGCTTCGGGCGCGCCCTCGTGGTGAAGCTCTGCCAGCAGCTCCATTACCTCTCGGTCGCTGAGCGTCGAGAGCGGACGTCCAGCAAATCGCCCGGTGAGACACTTTCCGTCCATCTGCCCGCTGTCATGGTCGAGCTGCATCTCGAGCCTATCGGTGCGGACGTTGGATTTCTGTCCCGGCGTCTTGCTTGACGAGGCAAATGGACCGCCGAGCCCGAACCAGCTTCCACGTCCCATCAGCGAAAGACCGAAGACGGCGAGTGGAATGGCAAGCGGCAGCGCCCCACGCACGAGTAGGAAGCCAGCGGCGGCGAGCACCGCAATGCCGGCCGTCTTGCGCATCGCGCCGACCAGCTTGCTCGGGTTGGCGTAAGCGAACTGCCGCCCGACGAGCAGCAGCAGGACCAGGAGCGCGCAACCGGCAAGAAAATACGCCATGGGTCAGGCCGTCAGCCGAGCTGCTCGAGAAGACGCAACGCCCCGCCGCTCTTGGTCTCCTCGCTGAAATCCTTCAGCGCCTTGCGTCCGCCCGCGGCATAGACGGCAACGGCGGTGAGCAGCTCGCGCAGTTGCTTGGCCGAGCCTGCATCAAACGGCGCATAGGCCCCGCCCGAGAGCCGCGCAATCTCCCTGAAGGCGCGCTCGGCTTTGGCGTCGCGACCTTCCTGGAACACGAAAACCGGAGTGCCGATCAGGCCGAGCTCGCCAGCAAGGCCGGCCAGCCGGTCGACATTCTCCTCCATGCAATCGCCGACATAAATCAGCGCGTTGACCTTGGCCGAAGCATTCTCGCGCTTCCCATGGGCGAGCACTTTGCTGATCTGCGTGAAGCCGCCCGCGCAGGACACCTGCCGCATCAATCGCGCCAGCGCGTCGGGGTCACCGACCCATTTCGACGCCTGACACTCGCTGTGACCGCGGAAGTAGACCAGCTGCACGTCGAGCCCGCCCACGGCCTTCACCGCCTTGAACATATCGGCCTGCAGTTCGAGCGCGAGATCCCAAGAGGGCTGTCGGCTCATGGTGGCATCCATGGCAAAGATCAGTCGGCCTTGGCCCGAGCCGGACGGCTTGAGCGCCCGCACATCCTTGATGAAGGCGTCGATCTCGGACCGCGTCGATTGCTGCGAAGCGACCTCGCCCTTCGCCGTCTTCGCCGGGGCTTTCGGCTCAACCATTCTCTTCCAACTCCGCGAGCGGGTTGTTCCGCTCACGCTATAGATGGACCCTTAACCGGCCGCGAACAATGCCGCATCAGGCCTCCTCGCCGCCGGCGGCGAGCAGGCTCGTATTGCCGCCAGAGGCGGTGAGATCGGTCGAGCGGACCCGCTCCAGCGCAAAGGCTTCGAGGTAGCCGGGACCGCCCGCCTTTGGGCCCGTCCCGGACAAGCCTTCCCCGCCGAAAGGCTGCACGCCCACCACCGCACCGATCTGGTTGCGGTTCACATAGACATTGCCGACCTTGACCCTCTCCGTGACAAAATCCGCCGTCGCCTTGATGCGGCTGTGCAGTCCAAGCGTCAGACCGTAGCCGGTGGCGTTGATCGCCGCGCAAACCTCGCCCAAGCGGTCCCCGGAAAAACGGACCACATGCAGGATGGGGCCGAACACCTCGCGGGTGAGCACCGAGATGGATGGGATCTCGTAGATCGCCGGCGCGACATAGGTGCCGACCGCGTGCTCTTCGCCCAAGGGCAGATCGAAGAGCTCCCGCGTCTCCTTTCGCATGCGCGCTTTGTGTGCTTCGAGCGCGGCGCGCGCCTCCTCGTCGATCACCGGTCCCATATCGGTGGTGTAGTCCAATGGATCGCCGATCCTGAGCTCGCGGGCCGCGCCGGTCAGCATGTTCAGCGTCGCGTCGGCTATGTCCTCCTGTAGGAACAACACGCGAAGCGCCGAGCAGCGCTGCCCGGCGCTGTCGAAGGCCGATGCCAGCGCGTCGTCAACCACTTGCTCGGGCAGCGCCGAGGAATCGACGATCATGGCATTGAGGCCGCCGGTCTCGGCGATGAGCTTGGCGATCGGCCCATCACGCGCGGCGAGCGCGCGGTTGATGGCAATGCCGGTATCGGTGCCGCCGGTGAAAGCGACGCCATCGACGCGAGGATCTTGGACCAACGCGGCGCCCACGCTCTCGCCGCGTCCCGGCAACAGATGCAGGACATCCACAGGGATACCGGCCCGATGCAGCAAGCGCACCGCGCGGGCGGCGACGAGCGGGGTCTGCTCCGCCGGCTTCGCCGCCACCGAATTGCCGGCGGCCAGCGCGCCGGCGATCTGCCCCGTGAAGATGGCGAGCGGAAAGTTCCAGGGCGAGATGCAAGCGAACACTCCGCGCCCATGCAGGGAGAGCGCGTTCGCCTCTCCGGTAGGGCCTCTCAGAAGCCGGGGCGTCGCAAATTTCTGGCGCGCTTGCGCCGCGGAATAGCGCAGATGATCCACCGCCTCGCGCAGATCGGCTTGCGCATTGGGAAGCGTCTTACCGGCCTCGCGCACCAGGAGCGCCATCAGTCCGGCGCGGTCCGCCTCGAACAAATCTGCGGCGCGGTCGAGCATCGCCGCCCTCGCCTCGCCGCCGAGCCGTTCCCAATCCTCGCTTGCCGCCTTCGCGGCTCCGAGCGCCTTGTCGATGGCCTCTGGACTCGCACTGCGGCAGACGCCAACGACAACGCGCCGGTCATGCGGCGAGGTGATCCAACCCACCTCGCCCCCCTCCTCCACCGCTCTGGCCTGAGACGATCGGATTGGCCTTTACCGGATCGGCGAGCGCGCGCTCCATTTGGGCAAGCAACGGCTCACGCACCAAGTTGTCCCAGAGCGGCAGTCCAAGACTGTTCTTGCGTTGGGGTTGGAAGAGATCGGGCGGGATGGGAATCAACGGATTGGCCTTCTCGGGCAAAGCTGCCGCCTTCTCGACCGGATCGGCGACGATGGCTTCGATCGGCGCCGCGTCGTCGGCGAGGCGGTTAACGAAGGAGGTGTTGGCGCCGTTCTCCAACAGCCGTCGCACGAGATAAGCCAGCAGATCGTGATGGCCGCCGACCGGGGCATAGATGCGGCAGGGCTTGCCGAGGCTCTCGGGGCGCACGACCTCGCGGTGCAACGCCTCGCCCATGCCGTAGAGCCGTTGAAACTCGTAGGGGCGATCACCGGCAAGCGTGGCGATTGCCGCAATGGTGTGGGCGTTGTGGGTGGCGAATTGCGGATAGAAGCACTCGGGCCGAGCCAGCAATGCCTTGGCCACAGCGAGATAAGCGACATCGGTATTCACCTTGCGCGTAAACACGGGATACCCTGCGAGACCTGCCTCCTGCGCCCATTTGATCTCGCTGTCCCAATAGGCGCCCTTGACCAGCCGCACCGGGATGCGCCGGCCGCTCGCCTTGGCTACCGAAGCGAGCCAATCAACCAGCGGCAGCGCCCGCTTGCTGTAAGCCTGCACGGCAAGCCCCAGTCCATTCCATTCAGCAAGCTTGGGATCGCTGAACAGTGGCTCCATCAGCGCCAGTGAGAGGTCGAGCCGCTCCGCCTCCTCGGCATCGATGGTGAGCGGTAGCCAAGCATCGCGCATCGCCTGCGCGAGTGCGACCAGGCGCGGCACCAGCTCGGCCTTGAGGCGCACCGCTTGCGACGGTTGATAGCGCGGATGCAGCGCCGACAGTTTCACCGAGAGTCCTGGACGGCCGATCAACTCCTCCTCACGTCTTGCGGCGGGCGAACCAGCCCAGGCGGCGATCGCATCGGCCGCCTTCTCATAGCGCAGGACGTATCGTTGGGCGTCGCCCTCGGTGCGCGCCGCCTCTCCCAGCATGTCGAAGGAGAAGCGATAGCCCTGCCCGGCTTCGTCTTCGGCATTGGCGAGCGCCTCCTCGATGGTCTCGCCGAGCACGAACTGATTGCCAAGAATGCGCATCGCCTGGCGCAGCGCCTGGCGGATCACCGGCTCGCCGCTTCTGGCGATCAGGCGCTGCACCATGCTGGCAGGGTCGGCTTGCCGCCGCTCGCTCCAATCGAGGATGCGCCCGGTCAGCATCAACCCCCAGGTCGAGGCGTTGACCAGCAGCGAGTCGGAATGACCCAGATGCCGCGACCAGTCGCCCAAGCCGATCGTGCCGGCAATCAACCGGTCCGCGGTGGCAGCGTCGGGAATGCGCAGCAGCGCCTCGGCGAGGCAGAGCAGAAGCACCCCCTCCCCGCTTGACAGCCCGTATTCATGCAGAAAAAATCGACCCCGCCGGTCTCGGCCCGCCCCTCGCGCGCCGCCTTGACGAGGCTCAATGCGAGAGTTCTCGATCTTGCGGCGATCCTCGGCGCCGAACCGCGCCTTGGCGATCAAAGCCTCGACCAACGGGGCTTCCTCGGTCAGCAACGCGGCGCGGATCGCCGCCCGGCTTGGCATTGCTGCGCTCGGTCCGATATGGCGTTTCGCCTCGACCATGGCATAACCTTAACCCTTGGCCGTTAGGAGCAGAAGAATGACGAGCGCCACACCCATTGTCCGCACCGTCAAAGATCTGAGGGATCGCGTCACCGCCTGGCGCAAGGCCGGCGAGAGCATCGCGCTGGTGCCGACCATGGGCGCGCTGCATGAGGGCCATCTCTCCCTGATCGCCCTGGCCAAGGCCAAGGCGGATCGCGTGGTGGTGTCGATTTTCGTCAACCCGAGCCAGTTTGGCCCGCGCGAGGACTACAACACCTACCCGCGCGACGAGGCGGGCGACCTCACGAAGCTCGGCGCGGCTGGGGTCGATCTCGTTTTCGCGCCGGACGCCGCCGAGATGTACCCCGAGGGCTTCAAAACCCAAATCAAGATCGGCGATCTGACCGAGGGTCTGTGTGGCGCGTCCCGTCCCAACCATTTCAACGGCGTCGCCACCGTGGTCGCCAAGCTGCTGATGCAATGCGGGCCCAATATCGCGATCTTCGGCGAGAAGGATTATCAACAGCTTCTGGTCATCAAGCAGCTGGTGCGCGATCTCAATCTTCCGGTCGAGATTATCGGCGCGCCAATCGTGCGCGAGGCCGACGGGCTCGCACTGTCGTCGCGCAACGCCTATCTCTCGCCCGAGCAACGCAAAATCGCGCCATTGCTCTACCAGACAATTTCCGGCGTGGCGGCAGACCTTGCGCAAGGCCGCGGCTGCGACGATGCCGTGGTGGCGGCGAGGTTCAAGCTCGATGCGTCGGGCTTCCGCGTCGACTATGTCGCGGTGCGCGATCCAGACACGCTGATGCCTTTGGCAGGGCCGGTAAAGCGGGCGCGGGTGCTTACCGCCGCCTATCTCGGCAAGACGCGGCTGATCGACAATGTGCCGATGCCCCCGCCCGCTACCAATCGATGAGGCGAAGCTCGCGCAGCTCTTCGCGCATGCCGGGCGGGATCGCCTCGGCGCTATCGGCACATCCCTCGGAGTCTCCCGGCGCGTCGTAAGCCTCGAGATAGCGCCAGCCTTGGAAGGCGCGGCGGGGATGGGCTCGCGTGGCGACCAGCGCGCGGTCGAGCACGATGCCGCAACACGCCGTGCCGTCGTCTTTCATATCGGCCCTGAGATCGACGATGCGCTGCCGCACCAGCACATAGCCCTTGATCACCCAATAAAGCGAGCCGCCGTCGAGAATCTCCTCGCGGCGCCGCGGCGTCTGTAGTGTGCGATGGCACAGCTCCGGCGTCTTCTTCTCGCGTTGCAAGCGCTCCAGCCGCTCCTCCTGCCAATCGGCAAGCTCGTTGACGGTCTCAACTCCAACGCAAAGCTTGATGAGATGCACAGTCATTGGCCGCTCAATGCGCCATGAACAAGGGAATGGTGGCCTGTTCGAGCACCGTCAACGTCACGCCGCCAAGAATGAACTCGCGCCAGCGGGAATGATGGAAGGCGCCCATCACCATCATGTCGGCGCCCAGCTCCTTCGCCGTCGTCAGCAGCAATCGGCCCACATCCCCCTCGGCGAGCTTGACTCGCATCGCCTCGGCCTTCACCTCGTGCCGCTTCAGATGCGCGATCATGTCCTCGGTCAAAGGCGCGTGCTCCTCCTCGTCGTCCCCGGCCGCGACCCCGACCAGCAGCACGACGCGGGAGGCGGGCCGCAGGAACGTCAGCGCATCGTTGATCGACCGCGCCGCCTCGGCGCTTCCGTCCCACGCCGCGACAAGGGTGCCCTTGAGCGCGAGCTTTTCCTGCGAAGCCGGCACGATGATGACCGGCCGGCCCGAAGCGAACAGGCAGCGTTCGACCAGCGCATATTGTCCGATCAGCGGATCGCCATCGCGCGGCTGGCCGAGAATCGCCAGGTCGACATGCCGCGCCGCATAAGCGAAGTCGTGCGGAAACTCTTCGCTCATGCCTTGCATGAGCCGCGCCTCGGTGCTCACGCCTTCCGCCGCGGCGGACGCCTTGAACGCCTGGAGCGCGTTGGCACTTTGCGACTTCACACTTTGCAGCACTTCCGTCATATCGGCGAAGCCGACATCGGCGCCGTAAAGCGGCAGCAGCGCGGTCGGCGCGAAGGCGATGCCGATGAGATGCGCGCCATGCTCCTTGGCGAGCGCCACCGCGAAGCTCACGCGCGCCTTGGTCGCTTCAGTCCCGTCGACATAGACGGCAATATCGTTGAGCCCCATCGGCACGCCCACCTGCTACAAAATAGCGCGCCTCCGTGTCCGATCACGGGCGCGTGAAGAGGGTAAAGCGCGCAAAGCACGAAGCTTTGATCAGGAGTGACGCAAGCCCCTCCGAAATCAGGGCTATAGCTCGCTTGGCGGCTCTCCGCCATTATTGCCTAGAACTCATGCACAGGAGAGGAAAATGAAGCTCAACCAGAAGTCGGGTGCTACTATTGCTATGACGGCTGCGGCCCTCGTCGTTTCCGGCGTGGCGCTGATCGGCTCCGCCTATGCCGCGGAAGGTATTCCGGGACGCTGCTTCGGCGTCAACGGCTGCGCCGGCAAAGGCGCTTGCAAGAGCACCAAGAATGACTGCAAGGGCAAGAACGCTTGTAAGGGCCAAGGCTGGGTCCAGATGTTGCAGGACGAGTGCAAGAACGCCAGCGGCCAGTTCGAAGCGAGCTAAGCGATTTAGGCTAGCAACGGCCGGCCGCGGCGTTCGCGGCCGGCCATTCGCCATTCGCAGAGGAGCCTAGGGCCATGACCAGCGGCAAGCCTCCTTATCTCGGCTTCGGCTTGGGGTTGAGGCCGCAGCATTATCAGGAGATCCTCGACGGGTCTCCGGCCATCGACTGGTTCGAGATCATCTCCGAGAACTACATGATCGAGGGCGGTCAGCCCTTGTACATGCTCGACCGGATCTGCGAGCGCTATCCCGTCGTGATGCATGGCGTGTCGCTGTCGATCGCCTCGACCGCGCCGCTCGACTTCGAGTATCTCGGCGGGCTGAAGCGGCTTGCGCAGCGCGTGAACCCGAAATGGATCTCAGATCATTTGTGCTGGACCGGCGTGCATGGCGTGAACCTGCACGACCTCCTCCCCATTCCTTACACGCAAGAAGCGCTGAACCATGTGGTTGATCGCGTTGGTCAGGTGCAGGATTTCCTCGGGCGCCGGCTGACGCTCGAGAACGTGTCGAGCTACGTGACCTTCGGCCAATCCGAGATGACCGAATGGGAGTTCGTCAGCGAGGTGGCTAAGCGCGCCGATTGCTGGCTCCTGTTCGACGTCAACAACGTCTATGTCAGCGCCTTCAACCACGGTTTCTCGACCGACGAGTTCCTGCACGGCGTGCCGCGCGACCGTGTGGTCCAATTCCATGTGGCCGGTCACAGCCACGAAGAGAGCCACATCATCGATACGCACGACCATCCGGTCTGCCCCGAGGTCTGGGATTTTTATCGCGAGGCGGTCACCCATTTCGGCCCGGTCTCAACCATGATCGAGCGCGACGACAATATCCCGCCGCTTGCCGAGCTGGTTGACGAGCTTGAGCACGCGCGCTCGATCGCGGGCGAGGTCTTCACCGGGAAGCGGCTCGCGGCGGCGGAATGAAGAGCCTCAGAGAGCTTCAGGAGACCTTCCAACGCGGCATCCTCGCCGGGGACAACTCGATCCTCGCCGAGGTGAACGACAGCGCGAAGGAACAACGCAAGGTGCTGTTCGGCGTCTATCGCAACGCCTATGTCGCGCGCCTCGCCGAGATTCTCGCCGACGACTATGCGCAGCTGCATGCTTATCTCGGCGACCAAACCTTCGCCAAGCTGATCAAGGCCTATATCAACTCCAACCCGTCGGACCAGCGCAGCGCCCGCTGGTTCGGCCGGCACCTGCCAGACTTCGCGCGCAACAGCGGCACCTACGCCAAGCATCCCGAGGTGGCTGAGATCGCCGATCTCGAAAAGGCGCTTGCCGATGCCTTCGACGGGCCCGACGCCCCGCCGCTGACGATCAACGCGCTGGCTGCGCTTGCCTCGGAGGCCTGGCCGCGGCTCACGCTGGAGCCGCATCCGACGGCCATCCGGCTGACCTTCAGCACCAACGCCGCCGATATCTGGTCGGCGCTGAAGGAGGAAACCGCTCCGCCCAAGCCAAGCCAGCTGCCCGAGCCGCAAGCCATCGTGGTTTGGCGGCAGGACTTCATGGCGCGCTTCAAACCGCTAACCGCCGAGGAAGCCATGATGTGGAACGAAGCGGCCAAGGGCGTCGCGTTCGGCGCGCTGTGCGAGATGGTGGCGACCTTCGCCGGCGAGGACGAGGCCGAGCTTCGCGCCGCGACCTACCTCAAAGGTTGGGTCGACATGGGGATGCTGGCTGGTTTTCCGCCGCGTTAGCGCCCGGCCCTGAGAGGTCGCACCCCGCGACCGCGAGCGGCTGCGGCGCCGGAAACAACGCATCGCTCCTCCCCGTCAGCCAATAAGCCAACAGCCCCACCCATTCGCGCGAGGCCATGTCGACCCGCCGCAAGCCTTCGGACACCTTGTCGAAGGGCCGCGTCAAATCGGCCTTGCCGCGCGTTCGATAGTCCACCGGCCACGGCTCGACCGCGAAGCCGGCCTGGCGGAAAGCGCCCATCGCGCGCGGCATGTGATAGGCGGAAGTGATCAGCAGCCAGCGCTTGCCGGGACCGAGCTCGCCATCGCGCGTGAACTCCTGCTTGAGATAGACCGCGTTCTCGTAAGTGTCGCGCGATTTCGCCTCGAGGATCAGCCGATCTTGCGGCACGCCGAGCGCGGTGAGCAACGTCTGCGCCCCTTCCGCCTCGCTGCCGGATTTGTACAGGATGCCGGCATCGCCGCCCGAAAAGGCGATCTTCGCCTCGGGAAAGCGGCGTGCCAACATGACGGCCTCGATAATACGCTCCGCCGCCTCGTTCAGCGCGGGCGCGCCACGCGCCTCGCCGACCAACCTATCCTCCACGCCGCCCAGAACGATGAAACCGGTCGGCGGCGGCGGCGCGGCAAGATCGGCCCTGGGGAAGCGATCCTCGAGCGGCAAGACCAGCGCGTTACCGAGCGGCGACAGCCCGGCAATCAGCAGCAGGATCGCGCCGATGGTGACGAAGCGCCGCCCCCAACGCGCCCAGCCCGTCCAGATCAGGATCGCGCCGTAGCCAATCAACAGCGCAATCAGCGTCGAGGGTTGCAGCAGAAACCACAGCCCTTTGGCGATATAGAAGAACATCGGCAGCCCCCCGCCCTAGACTAACCACAAAGCGGCCAGCCCGAGAAAGGAGAAGAAGCCGACCACGTCGGTGACCGTGGTGACGAATACGCCGGAAGCGATGGCTGGGTCGAGGTCGAGTTGATCGAGGCCGAGCGGAATGAGGATACCGGCAAGAGCCGCGGCGACCAGATTGACGACCATGGCAAGCCCGATGACCAGCCCGAGTTGACCGCTGCCGAACCAGAAATAGGCGATCGCCGCCATGATGACGGCGAACAACAGCCCGTTGAGCAGGCCGACGGCGGATTCGCGCAAGATGACGCGCAATGCATTCACCGGACCAAGGTCCTGCATGGCGAGCGCGCGCACGGCGACCGTCATGGTCTGCGTACCGGCATTGCCGCCCATCGAGGCGACGATCGGCATCAGCACGGCCAGAGCCACCATCTGCTCGATGGTCGCCTCGAACAGGCTGATCACCAACGAGGCGAGGATCGCCGTCACCAGATTGGCGAGCAGCCAGGTGAAGCGCAGCCGCGTGGTCTGCCATACCGAGTCGCTGACCAACTCGCCGGCCACGCCGCCCATCCGCAAGATGTCCTCGGAAGCCTCCTCCTGCACGACCTCGACCACGTCATCGGCGGTGATCACGCCGACCAACCTGTTGTCCTTGTCGACCACCGGCGCCGAGGTCAGATTGTAGCGCTCGAATTGGCGCGCCACCTCCTCCTGGTCGTCCTCGACGGGGATTGGACGAATATCGGACTCGGTAATCGATTGGATCGTGGTCGGCCGCTTGGAACGAAGCAGACGATTGAGCGCAACCGAGCCAATCAGGTGATAAGCGGGATCGACCACGAACACTTCATAGAATCGGTCGGGAAGGTCGTCGGCATCGCGCATATGATCGATGGTCTGCCCCACCGACCAGAATGGCGGCACGGCGATCAGATCGGTCTGCATGATGCGGCCGGCCGAATCCTCGGGGTATTCGAGGCTGCGCTGCAGCGCGATGCGCTCGAAATACGGAAGCTTGGCGAGGATGTCTGTCTGCTCTTCCTTGTCGAGGTCCTCGAGCAGATAGACCGCGTCGTCGGAGTCAAGCTGCTGCAGCGCCTCGGCCACCTGCTCGGCACGCATCTCCTCGAGCACCTGATCGCGCACCGCCTCGTCGAGCTCGGGCAGCGCCGAGGCCTTGAAGTCGTCGCCGAGCATGGCGATGAGCACGCCGCGCGGCTCTGGCCGCAGCAGTTGGATCAGGTCGGCAAGGTCGGCTTCATGCAGCGGAAGCGTCAGCTCGCGGACTCTGGCCGCGTCGTCTGCATCGATCGCCGCGGAGACCGCGTGCAAGAAGTCGGAGCGGATCGCGCCCTCTTCGTCGCGCAGTTCGACCTCGCCCGCGGCGTCCTGCATGGCTTGTCCGATCGCCAGGTTCTATCGTCGTTACCCTGGATGCCCTGGTCTAGCCGGGCATGACGCAAAGAGGGAAAGGAAAGTGGTGCGGTCGAGAGGAATCGAACCTCCACGGGCTAAGCCCACAGCGCCCTCAACGCTGCGCGTCTACCAATTCCGCCACGACCGCTTAGCTTGACCTCCGGAGACTCGACAGACGTTCCGGCAGGCCATGCATCAAAACGAGGAATCTCGAGGGTTTCCGTCCCCGATATGGCTATAGATTGCCCTATCGGCAAGCACCGATACGGGCCTGCTGCCTTACCAAACCCTACTGGAGGGTGCAAGGTTTAGCCTAAAATAGCCCACCTAGGTGAACCCGAAGCGCACATGTCTCCAGCCGCCCTCGCAGGAAAGCCTCATCCCCCGCCCCCCGTCGAATGGCTGGCGAGCGCGGCGCCTGTGCCCTACCCGGAGGCTGTGGCCTTCATGGATGAGCGCGTCGTGGCAATCGCTCGTGGCGAGGCTCGGGACTGCGTCTGGCTGCTCGAGCACCCCTCGCTCTACACGGCGGGCACCAGCGGCGATCCGGCCGAGCTACTGACGCCTGACCGCTTTCCCGTGTTCAAGACCGGGCGTGGCGGGCGCTTCACTTATCACGGCCCGGGCCAGCGCGTGGCCTATGTGATGCTTGATCTCACACGGCGCAGCCGTGATGTCAGGGCATTCGTCCGTGCGCTCGAAGACTGGCTGATCGCCACGCTGGCGCGTCTCGGCCTTGAGGGTGAGCGCCGGCACGGCCAAGTCGGCATCTTCGTGCGCGGCGCCAAGATCGCCAGCATTGGCGTGCGGGTCAAAAACTGGGTCACCCTGCATGGCGTGAGCCTCAACGTCGATCCGGACCTGGAACACTTCGCCGGCATCGTGCCGTGCGGACTGACCGATACGCCCGTCACCAGCCTCGCCGCGCTCGGCGCTGAGACCGACATGCGCAAGGTCGATCAGACACTGCGCATCGCCTTTACTGAAGTGTTCGGCTAGTTAGCGACGCTCCCAATCGGTGCCGACCACTTTGAAGCCCGGCGCGACCGTGCCGCCTTCATGCACGACCGTCACCTTGCTTACCCGCGCGTTTTTGGGGCCATCCTTGCAGCGCCGCAGCATGTCCTCGACCACCTTGGCAGGACCCGAGAACACCGCCTCGACGCTGCCGTCGCTCATATTGCGCACCGTGCCGTTGAGGCATAGCGAGCGAGCGGTCTCGTCGGTCCAGGCGCGGTAATAGACACCCTGCACGCTGCCCTCGATCTTAACCGTGACGGTGCGCGTCTTGTCGTCGGCTTTATCCGGCATTTCCGCTCAAGCGAATTCCAGGATGACCGCGTCGACATTCAAGCTGTCGCCGGGCTTGGCAAGGATCTTCGAGACTTTCGCGTCGCGCTCGGCCTTGAGCACGTTCTCCATCTTCATCGCCTCGACGACGCAAAGCGCGTCTCCTGCCGCAACCTCTTGCCCTTCGCTCACCGCTAGCGACACCACGAGCCCCGGCATCGGGCACAGCAGGAATTTCGACATGTCCGGCTTCACCTTCTCCGGCATTTGCGCCATGAGCGCAGTCTCGCGTTCGGTGAATACCCGCGCTTGCGCTTCGACGCCTTGCGAAGTCAGCATCACGCCATTCAGGATCGGCCGCACCTGCACCGCGGCGGGCGCGCCGTCGATCGTACCTTCCCATACCGGAGATCCAAACCACCAGGACGAGGCCAGCGTGATCGCCTTCGGCTTCGCCTTTCCGTTCGCGCCTAGCGTCACGGTGATCGGTCCGTCGACCCCGCCCGCGACGCTCACCTTCACCCGCTCCTCGCCCAGCTCGACGATGCGCGTCTCGGCAAAGCGCACCTTCTCGCCATGCATCTGCTGGGTGATGGCTCGACGTCGCACATTGCTCATATGGTCGATCGCCGCCGCGACCGCGACCAGCGTATCGCGCACCTCGCCGACCGGCTTGGGCGGCTTGAAGCCTTCGGGAAATTCCTCGGCGATGAATTTGGTGGAGAGGCGTCCCTCCTTCCAGCGCGCGTTGCGCATCAACACGGCGAGGAAGGGGATGTTGTGGCGGAAGCCGTCGATCGCAAAAGCGTCGAGCGCGCTGCCCATCTCTTCGATGGCCTTGAGCCGCTTCGGCGCATGCGTGACCAGCTTGGCGATCATCGGGTCGTAATAGACGCTGATCTCGCCCCCCTCCTCCACGCCGAAGTCGAGCCGCGTGGTGACGCCGCCTTCGGTGCCGAGCTTGGGCGGGCGATAGCGCACCAGCCGCCCGGTCGAGGGCAGGAAGTTCCGCTGCGGGTCCTCGGCATAGATACGGACCTCGACGGCGGAGCCCTTCAACTTCACGTCCTTCTGCTTGAGAGCGAGCTTCTCGCCGGCCGCGACCTTCAACATCTCCTCGACGAGATCGAGCCCGGTGACGAGCTCGGTGACGGGATGCTCCACCTGGAGTCGAGTATTCATCTCGAGGAAATAGAAATTGCGCTTCTTGTCGACGATGAACTCGACCGTGCCGGCGGAGTCGTAACCGACCGCCTTGGCTAGAGCGACGGCCTCCGCGCCCATCGCCTCGCGCGTCTTGGCGTCGAGGAACGGGCTCGGCGCCTCCTCCACGACTTTCTGGTTGCGCCGCTGGATCGAGCATTCGCGCTCATTCAGATGGATGACGTTGCCGTGCTTGTCGCCGAGCACCTGGATCTCGATGTGCCGCGGCTCCTCGATATATTTCTCGATGAACACGCGGTCGTCGCCGAAGCTCGACTTGGCCTCCGACTTCGATGAATTGAAGCCTTCCTCCACCTCCTTGCGGCTATAGGCGATGCGCATGCCCTTGCCGCCGCCCCCGGCCGACGCCTTGATCATCACCGGATAGCCGATCTCGTCGGCGATCTTTATCGCCTCATTAACGTCCTTGATCACGCCGAGATGACCGGGAACCGTCGACACCTTCGCCTTCGCCGCGAGCTTCTTCAACTCGATCTTGTCACCCATCGCCTCGATGGCTTGGACGTTGGGACCGACAAACGCGATACCCGCCTCTTCCAGCGCGCGAGCGAAGGCGGCGTTCTCGGACAGGAAGCCGTAGCCGGGATGGATCGCCTCGGCGCCGGTCGCCTTGGCGGCGGCAACGATCTTGCCGATATCGAGATAGGACTGGGCGGCCTGCGCTGGGCCGATCGGAACCGCCTCGTCGGCCATATAGACATGCATCGCATCGCGATCGGCCTCGGAATAGACCGCCACGGTTTTAATGCCGAGCCGGCGGGCCGTCCTGATTACGCGGCAGGCGATCTCGCCCCGATTGGCGATGAGCAACTTGGAGAACATGCGGATCCCCGCCCCTTGACTGGTCAAGGCTTTCTAGAGGCTCGCTCAAGGCGAGTAAACTAGGTGCGGTGCAATAAGGGCTTACTCGGCGGCCGTGGGCAGCTTGGAGCCCCGCCCCCGGCGCCGCCTGGGCCGGCGCTCCTGCTGGGTCTCGGATGTGACGGCCGCGGCCGAACTGAAGGCGTTCGCCTCGGCCGATAATTGGCCCTCCGCCGGCGCCGGCTCGGGCGGCGCGAACAGCATGCCGGCCTCCGCGGCCGAATCCGCCTCCACGACCGTTTCCGGGCCGGCCGCGGCCTGCCCGGCGATCACCGCATGAGCCAGAGCCGCTTCTTCCTCCGCCTTGGCCTTCTGGTGGTCCCTGGCGAGGTAGGTATAGACGGCCGGCGTCACGAACAGGGTGAAAAGCGTGCCGATGGTCATGCCCGCCGCGATCACCACGCCGATATCGAAACGGCTCGCCGCGCCCGCGCCCCTGGCGATCAGCAGCGGCACCATGGCCATGACCATGGCGGCGGTCGTCATCAAGATCGGCCGCAGCCGGATCGCGGCCGCATGCTCGATTGCCTCGCGCCGCGAATAGCCCTGCTCTTCTTGCAGCTTGTTGGCGAAGTCCACCATCAGGATGCCGTGCTTGGAGATCAACCCGATCAGGGTGACGAGGCCGATCTGCGTATAGATATTGATCGAGGCGAGCCCGGCATTGAGCGGAATGAGCGCGCCGAACATCGAGCACGGCAGCGCGATCAAGATAATCAGCGGATCGCGGAAGCTCTCATATTGCGCGGCGAGCACGAGGAAAATGACGATCAGCGCGAACACGAAGGTATAGACGAGCGCGTTCCCCTCCTGCACGAACTGCCGGCTTTCCCCCTGAAAGTCGTAAGTGAAGCCTTCCGGGAAGTTTTCCGCCTGCTTCTTCAGGAAGTCGATGGCCTCGCCGACCGTCCGCCCCGGGAACGGCACCGCGGAGAGCGTCGCCGAGTTGAGCTGCTGGAAATTGGTAAGCGAGTTCGGCTGCACCACCTTCTTCACCGAGGCGACATTGGAGAGCGGCACCAGGCCGCCCGCGCCGGTGCGGATCTGGTAGCGCGTGAGCCAATCCTCGCTCAGCCTGAATTCGCGCGGCACTTGCGGAATGACCTGATAGCTGCGCCCGTAGAGGTCGAACAGATTGACGTAGTTGCCACCGAGCAGCGTGGCCAGCGAGTTGCCGATATCGGCCATGGTAATGCCGAGCCGGTTGGCCTTGTCGTGGTCGATCTGGAACTCGAATTGCGGGGTTTCAAAGCGAAGGTCCGAATCCGAGAAGATGAACATGCCGCTCTCGCGCGCGGCCTTCTCGACGTCGGCCAGCACGTCGGCGAGCTCGCGGAAATCGCGCGTGGTGGTGATGACGAACTGGACCGGCGGCCCGCCGACGGAGCCCGGCAACGGCGGCGGCGAGAACGACAGCGCCAGCGCCGGCGCGATGCTGGAGATTTTCGGCTGGAGATCTTGCAAAACCTGCTTGTGATTGCGCGCCCGCTCGCCCCACGGCTTCAATAGCACGCCGGCAAAGCCGGTATGCACGTCGCCCATGCCGTTGATGGCGAAGACGTGGTCCTTCTCGGGCACGGTGCTGAACACCTTGTTGAGCTGGTCCGTCAACTCCTCGAGATAATCGAGATTGGCGTATTGCGGCGTCTTCACCAGCGTAAACAGGATGCCCTGATCCTCCTCCGGGGCCAGTTCCCGCTGTGACGTCATGTACATCAGTCCCGTCGCCGCGATGACGCCGGCCAGCACCAGCAGCGTCACCGGCCGATAGTTCAAGCTGCGGCCGAGGCGCCGCTGATAGCGCCGCTTCAGTCCTTCGAACATCCGGTCGAGATTGCGCGTGAGCCAACCGGCCTGCTCGTCTGCATTTTCGGCCTTGAGTAGCTTCGAGCACATCATCGGCGACAGCGTCACGGCGATGACGCCTGACACAATCACCGCGCCGGCCAGCGTCAGGGCGAATTCGCGGAACAGCACGCCGGTAAGCCCCGAGACGAAGGCGATCGGCGCATAGACCGCGGCGAGCGTGATGGTCATGGCGATGATCGGGTAGAGGATCTCGCGCGCGCCCACGAGCGCCGCATCGAACGGCCGCATGCCCTGTTCGATATGCCGGTGGATGTTCTCCACCACCACGATGGCGTCGTCCACCACGAGCCCAATGGCGAGCACCAATGCCAGCAGCGTCATCAGATTGATCGAGTAGCCGAGTGCGGCGAGCAAGGCCAGCACGCCGATCAGCGACAACGGAATGGTGACGATCGGAATGACGGTCGACCGGAGATTACCCAAAAACAGAAAGATCACGACGATGACGATGATCGCCGCTTCGCCCAGCGTCTTCATCACCTCCCAGAGCGAGGCGCGGATGAAATTGGTCGCGTCGTAGGCGATGGCCGCTTCCAAGCCTGGCGGCAGTTCGCGCTGAATCTCTGGAAAGGCCTTGCGCACATCGGTGATCACCGTCAGCGGGTTCGCCGTTGGCGTGGCGTAAACGCCGATGAACACCGCCTTCAGCCCATCGAAGGCCGAAGAGGAGTCGGCACTTTGCGGCCCGAGTTCGATCTGCGCGACGTCGGACAGTCTGACCAGAGAATCGCCGCGGCCCAACACCACCAGCTTGCCGAACAACTCCGGCGTCTCGAGCGAGGTCTTGGCGTCGATATTGGTCTGCACGAAATCGCCCTTCACCTGGCCGGGCGCCGAGGTGAAATTGTTGGCGGCAAGCGCCGCGCGCACATCGAGCGGCGTGAACTCCAAGCGAGGCCATGCGGTCGGGATCGAGCCAGATGCGCATGGCGAACACCTGTCCGCCGAGCATCTGAGCGTTGGCGACGCCGTTGATGGTCTGCAGCCTGGGCTGCACCACGCGGGTGATGTAGTCGCTGATTTGCGAGGCGTTCATCACCTTCGAATTGAAGGAGAGATACATCAGCGCGTAGCCCTCCCCGGTCTGCTTGGTGACGATGGAGTCGTTCGCCTCGCGCGGCAGGATGCCTTTGACCTGGGCCACCTTCGACAGCACATCGGTCATCGCCCGGTCGGGATCGGCGTCAAGCTTAAGGTTGAGCGTGACCGTGCTGACATTCTGCGTCGACGAGGCGGTCAACGTGTCGATGCCCTCGGCGCTCGCCACCGCCTGCTGGATCGGCACGGTGATGAAGCCCTGGATCAGGTCGGCGTTGGCGCCCGGATAGGTCGTGACCACGGTGATCGTGGTGTTCGACAGCTCGGGATATTGCCGGATGGGCAGCTTGAAGCCCGCCTGCGCGCCGACCAGAAGGATCAGCAGGCTGACCACGGTGGCGAGCACTGGCCGCTTGATGAAGATGTCGGTGAAAGCCATGGTCTATTGCTTGGGCAGCTCCGCCGGCGCTTTCAGCGCCCCCGAATTATCGACCTTGATGGTGGCGCCAGGCTGCAATTTGAGCTGGCCGCTGGTGACGACCTGCTCGCCGTCCTTGATACCTTCGAGAATGGCGACCCTATCGCCTTCGGACGGCCCCACCCGCACGAATCGGCGCTCGACGGTGAGCTTCGGCTCGGCCGGAATCGCGGAGGTCGTGGCGGCATCGGCGGCGGCGGCCGAGGCCACGGGCTCGCTTGCCGCCACCGGCGTTGGCGGCGCGGCGGGCTCCGGCGCCCCTTGCTTCACCACCCAGACGCTGTCGCCATACAGGCCATAGGTCACCGCCGTGCGCGGCACCGTGACGAAGTCCTTCGCCCCGCCCGCGAGCACGGCGATATTGGCGAACATGCCAGGCATCAATTTGCGGTCGGGATTGGGTAACCTCGCCCGCACCATCAGCATGCGCGCGTCTTGGTTCAGCTTCGCGTCAAACGCCTCGACCTCGCCCTTGAAGGGCTGCCCCGGATAGGCGTCGGCGGCAAGCTCGACCACACTGCCGATCTTGATCTTGCCGACGGTGGCTTCAGCCACCGGAAAGTCGACCCAGATCGGGTCGAGCGCTTGCAGCCAAACCAGGGCCTGGCCCGCCGACACATATTGCCCCTTCTCCACATGCCGCAGCCCGAGCCGGCCGGCGAACGGCGCGACGATTGTCTTTTGCGCGATGATTGCCTCGACATGCTGCACTGCCGCCGCGGCGGAATCGCGCTTGGCGATGGTCTGATCCAGCACCGCTTGGGAGACGGCGCCGGTTTTCACCAGCTTCACCTGGCGCTCGTAATCGAGAGTGGCCTGGTTGAGTGTGGCCTTGTTGTCGGCAAGGTCGGCCTCTTCGACCGAGGTGTCGAGCTTGACCAGCTTCTCGCCCTGCTCGACGTCCTTGCCGCTGTCGAAATAATAGTCGGTGACCATGCCGCCGAGCTGCGGCGCCACGTCGACGCCTTCGATGGCGGCCATCGTGCCGATGGCGCGCAACCGGTCGACCCAGTTTTCCGTCTTGGCGAGTTCGGCAGTTACCGTCGCGGGTGGCGGCACCATCTTCGCCATGAAGCCGGCGATCATCTGCGGCTTGAACACGAGGTTGAAATAGCCAACCCCGCCCAGAAACAGGCCGACGATGATTGCGGCAATGACAAAGCGCTTAATCATGTTGCGGTTGCTTGCAGCCCCCGTGCCAAGGTGAATCCGACAGACCGTAGCCATGGGAAAAGGCTAAATTGCGCCCCGACCGGGCGCTTGCCCAAGGGGATAGCAGCCTCTCTACGCTTTGCAAGTCGGGTCTGCTGCCACCTTTGAGCCGTGCGGCTATGCTTAAGATTCGCGGCTGAATTTGGACCATTCGATCACCTTTGCAGGAGGGGAGACTTTGTCACAAATCTACCCGGGCCCTTGTTTTGATCCTGGCTTTTCTTCCCCGCCCCCGCCGACCAAACAGCTCGAAGTGGTCGAAGGCATTGGCCATCTGCCGCATCTCGAAGCGCCGGAGCGCTTCAACGCTCTCGTGCTGCGCGTCTTGAATGAAGCCGAATGATGGACCGTGCTATAGGGAAACCCATGACCATCATCCTTTACGACATGCCGGAGTCGCCGCATGCGCGCAAAGTCCGCCTGCTCGCTGCCGAGCTCGGCATTCCCCTCGACTGCGTGCGCCGCGATCCGCGCATTGGGGAAACCCGCTCACCCGACTATCTCGCCAAGAATCCCAACGGCAAGGTGCCGACTTTGGTCGAGGACGACTTCGTGCTCTGGGAGTCGCCCGCGATCCTCAAATATCTCGCCGCCAAGCATCCTGAGCGCGGCCTCGCCGGCCGCGACGCGAGAGAAGCCGCTCAGATCGACCAGTGGCTGTTCTGGTGGGGATGTGGGCCCGAGGCCGCGATCGACGCCCTTGCCTGGGAGCTGCTCATCAAGCCGAAAGTGCTCAACCAACCCGGCAACGATCCGGGCATCATCACTGATGCGCACGCGCGGATTGATCGCTTTCTGCCGGTGCTCGACAAGCAGCTCGCCGGCCGCGAGTTCATCATCGGACCGCTGTCGATTGCCGATTTCGCCATCGGCCCGCGCTTCGACCGTGCGCCGGAGCTGCTAAAGTTCGATGTCGCGCCTTACAAGAATATCGGTGCCTGGATGACGCGGCTGCGCGCTAGGCCCTATTGGGGCACGGCCTAGCAGCCCTTCTTCGCCTCGACCTTCTTGATCGCCGTCACGTTGTGGCGCTCGGCAGCGTTGAGCGGCACGTCGGCGACATCGTCATATTTACAGCCGGCATTGCCGAAGGCGTTGATCGCCTTCTGCGTGTGGACGCAGTAGCCGTTTTCCTTGTAGATCCAATTGCGCACTTCCCACAGCGGCTGGCAGCCGAGTTGCTTCAAGTCGGACTGCTTGAAGTAATCCTTGTTGGTGCAGCCGATCAGTTCGTAGCAATTGGCTAGCGCGGGCAGCGGCACAGCTAAGACAGCGATAGGGCCGCAGACGAGCCCGATCGACACACCAAGCGCGATAGACCGCATGTCTTTCCTCCCTTTGGAGTTGAATTCGGCGCGAGACAGTACTTGATTTCACCCGCCTCTGAAATGCGTGACCAACGTCACTTGTGGGGTGCAGAATCCGTCGCCCGGAGTGTCCGGCATTGGTGGGGTGGCGGGACGGGGGAAGCATGCTAGAACCCTATCTCCAAACCAAGAGGGATCCGCGGATGACGTGCTATCGCGCCAAACTGCCCGCCGCCTTTGTCTTGATTGCCGGTCTTCTTTGCGCTGGCTCGTCATCGGCCTTCGCCCAGGCCGGGACCATCACCAAGGGCATGCAGAACAACTGCGCCAACGACTACAAGAAGTTCTGCGGAGACTACGGGCTGCAAACATCGGCTCTGAACCTTTGCATGAAGAAGGCGGGCCCGAGCCTGTCTCCGGCCTGCGTGCAAGCACTGGTTCAGGCAGGAAAAATCTCACAAGCCGAGGTCGACAAGGTCAAGGCGCAGATGCGGTAACGAAGCAGGCTTGAATGACTGCCTCTCGACTGGACGTGCCCCCCTGCCCTTCCGCACTCGGAACAAGGAACTCTCGATCATGAAAAGATTTCTCGGCTTGACTGTGTTCGCGGCCCTGGCGTTGACGGGGAATGCGACCTTCGCCGCCGATGAGTGCACCAAGATCATCGCGACGGGTCATCCGCAATATCCGGCGATCGCTTACAAGGACGGTGACAACATCGTGGGTGCCGCGCCTGACCTGGTCGCGGCCATCGCCAAGACCCTCAACATCCCGCTCGAGTCGAAATACATGGGCAGCTGGGAAGAGGCTCAAGCGGCGGCGCGAGACGGTAAGGCCGACATGATTTTCGGCATCTACTACAACGATGAGCGCGCCACCTATCTCGATTACGTCAAGCCGGCCTTCATGTTCGACGACGTGGCGATCTTCGTGGTCAAGGGCAAGGAATTTCCCTTCAAGGGTCCGGACGATCTGATTGGCAAAAAGGGCGTCACCAACCAAGGCGAGAGCTACGGCAACGATTTCGATGCCTTCATCAAAGACAAGCTCGACGTCACCCGCACCGACGGCATCGACGATGCCTTCAAGGATTTGGTGGCGGGTAAGGCTGACTATTTGATCGCGGGCTATTATCCCGGTCTCGCCGAGGCGGCCAAAGCCGGATTGAAGGACCAAATCGTGCCCCTCGATCAAGCGGCGGTCACGGCCGAGATGTTCGTCGCCTTCTCCAAGAAGTCGCCGTGCCGCTCGATGGCTGAGGCTTTCGGCAACGGCATCACCGAGCTGACCACCAACGACAGCTTCGACACCATGCTGGAAGACGCGATCAAGGGTTGGGACGCCGCGCAAGCCAAGAAGTGATGCGGGGAGCTAGTCGCTCATCCCTATCGCCCTCGTGAAGTCGTTGTCGGCAGTCGCACGCCGCGCGGCAGGCGTCGAGGCGTCGGCTTCTCCGCCCGGCGGTAGCTTCGATTCAGGTGGCGGCTGCGGAAAGCCGGTGGCGTCACCGAACAAAGCGGCCGCCATCTTCCGGTCGAGCCCATAGACATCGGCGGACGTGTCGACCTTGCCGCTCTCGTCTGCGACCGCGGTGAAATAGACCATATGCACGGGGATTTTTTTATCCAGCGCAATCGCGCTGTTGACCCCGTTGTCCCATAGCTCCTTCACCCGCTCGCCCGTCCAGCCTTTATCCTCGGCGAGCAGCGCTGCGGCGAATTTGTCGGGCTTCTCCATGCGCACACATTCATGCCCGATCATCCGCGCCGCCTGCTTGAAGTATTTTTTCCGCACCGGCAGCGTGTCGTGCATGTAGACGGTGTGCCGGTTGGGATAGAGGAATTTCACTTTGCCAAGATTGTTCGCCGGCCCGGGTTTTTGCGAGAATGTATAGGCGAGCGGATTGACTCGGTTCCAATCGACTTTGGTCGGGTCGACCGGCGTGCCGTTATAGCTGACGAACAGCTTGTGGACGCGGAGGATCGAGTAGTTCCGCTGCTGCAAGGGCGGAATAATGTTCTCCTTCACCACCGTCTCCGGCGCGTTCCAATCGGGATTGAAGACGATGGTCTTCATATCGGCGGTAAACACCGGCGTGGCATAGCCGATCGTGCCGACCAGCGTCTTGTCGGCGTAGATGGTCTTCCCGTCCTTGACCACATACAGCATGAACGCGGGCGAGTTGTTCCACACATAGATTTGCCCGAGATCCTCGGGCATCCAACGCCAGCGCTCCATATTGATGATCAGCCGCTTGATGTCCGTATCGCTGGCGGGCTTGGCGCCCTCGCCGTCCTCGCTACTGCCACGGGCTTTCAGCAGTGCCTGACGCAGGCGCTGAAATCCCTCATGCTTGGGTTGCAGCGACCGAAGATATTCATCGGGCGCCTCGGCGGCGGCGATCTCGGTCAATACCAGCTTCGGATCGCGTAGCAGCGGGGTTTGATCGAACAACTCACTGACCTTTGCCGGCGTGAGCCGCCCGCCGCGGGCAAAACGCGCATATTGCAGAATGGCGAGATCGAGCTTGATCTCGGCCAAAGCTTGCGCCTCGGCGCTTCCCGGCAGCTCGCTCGCCGATGGCAGTCCGAAGGCCTTGGCGTCCAGCCCCCAAGCGCCGGCATTGTCGATCTCGAAGATGGCCGCCTGTCCCCGCGCCGAGAACCCCATCTCCGTCGTCCATAACGGACCCCCGTCCCTCGCCGCGTAGAACGCTTCGAGCGCGGCCAGGTCGTCTGCATCGGCATCTTTGCGAATGGCTTGATCGGCGAGCTTGGAGCGGATCGCCTCCACCACCGCATCGGCAGCTTGCGGCGCACTGTTTTGCGCAAGCGGCGGCTCGGCCGAATTGGCGTCTGGTGCGGCGAGAGGCGTTGACGGCGTTGCCTCCGGTACGGCGGCTGCCGGCGGCGGATTGGTTTGCACCTCGGGCGCCGGGGTAGGCGGTTGGATCGCCGGCACGAGCGACGGCGCCGACAATGGCGGCGTGAGCGGCGGGGCGATCTGAGACCTGGGCTCGCACGGGCGATACTGACGCCCAAGCCAAGACTTGGACACCACATAAAAGCACCGCTGCTAGGATGCCCCCGCGCATGCGCGTTTCCCTCGCCTACCGCCCCGAAATTAGCCCGAGACGGTACCGTTCGGCCACCCCGAACTTGGGGCGAAATAGCGCAAGGAAGACGCCGCGCGGCGGCTCAGCCGTCCTTACCGGCAGCGGCAGCGGGGTCGATTTCGCGCAGCTTGCCGACCAGGTCGTTCAACGAGGCCTTGCAGAAGCGGCCCGCCTCGATCTTGGTTTGCGTCCCCACCATCTTGAAGGCGTCTTTCTTGTTGGCAGCCGCCTGTTTCAAAAGATGGTCCTTGTCCAGCGAGGGGTCGCGATTGAGATAATAGGCCTCGATCTTGGCGATGGCGCTCTTGGCCGCCTCGGCGTCGGCTGGCGAGAGGTGCGACTTGCCCGAGCAGTCCAGCACGATCTCGTAGTCGGTGTAGTAATTCTTCAAAAACACCGAAAGGTTCCCAGCGGCGGACGCGCCGAGCGGAACCGCAATTGCTAAGCACGCAAGTAGCAGGCAGCTGGGTGATCTCTGCATGTCATTTCCTGAACGGACTGGAAGCGCCGCGGCGGCGAGCGCCACAGATGCCAAAAAACGCGGGCTTCCACAAGCGCCGTCACGATCTTATCCAAGATCGCGTGCAGCGCTGCGGCCAAAAGGTCACAGCGCGACGGCGGCGCCCGTTCGACGAAGGCCCGCCAGTGTGATTTACTGTCTCTACGTTCGATTTGTACGGGTGGGTGCGTTAGGTGCGGCGTCGGATCCAGGCCAGTTGGGTGCCGCGTATTGCTTTGGCGGGCGCGCTGCTCTGTCTCGTTACCCCGGTTGGGGCGGAGCATGGTTCGATCGCGATCGAGCTCAATAAGCTTGAACCGCAAGGTCGGCAGTGCAGCGCCTATTTTGTCATCACCAACACCAACGGCACGAACTACCAGGAATTCAAGCTCGACCTTGTGCTGTTTAAGCCCGACGGGGTGATCGGCCGCCGCTTTGCCATCGATCTCGCGCCCATCAAGCCCAACAAGCGCAGCGTCAAGCTGTTCGAGCTTACCGACACGCCCTGCGATGACGTCGGCAGCTTTCTGATCAATGAGGTGATGGAGTGCAAGGGTGACGCTGGTCCGGCCGATGACTGCCTGACGGACATCGCCGTCTCCAGTCTCAGCAAGGTTCAATTGACAAAGTAGGCCTACCGAGACACCGGCTAAGCGACGGGTTCGACAGTTGGAACCGCCTCTAGCGTGCCGCTCGCGCGCCGCGGTGGCTTCTTGTTGGTCTTGTCGGGCGGCCGCTCGTCGGCCTTGTGGACCTGCACCGAGCGACCCTCAAAATAAGCGCCCTTCTCGATCCCGAGCGATTGGTGGTGAATGTCGCCCACGACATGCGCTCGCGACTTGAGCACCACGTCCCCGCCCTCGATGGGCCCTTCGACCTTGCCCTCGATCACCACCCGACCGGCTTTGATCGCTCCGCTGAGCTGAGCGTTTCGAGACACGATCAGCTTCCCGCATTGCAGTTCTCCGTGGATTTGCCCGTAAACCTTCACCAGGCCTTCCGCGGTGACTTTGCCCACAACCCGCAAACCTTTGCCGATTATGGTGCCACGGCGTCTCCATCCGAACATGGACCCTCCTTCGTGAAATGCCGCGCCCTTCCGACTACCAGCGGCGAAACAGCCCAAAGCCGCCGTACAAATCGGGGCGATTGGCTGGGCGCCCTGTGGCGCGCTTACGCGGCTCCTTGATCGCAGGCTTCGTCACAATCCGGGGCTTCGCCACAACTGGTGCGGTGGGCGCCGCCTTGACCGGATTGGCCTTGGTTTTCTTGGCTGGCGCCGGTTTAGGATTACTCTCCGGCGGTTCCAGCGCGGCCGTTGCCGACGTGACCTTGGCCAACACCACGAAATCGTCGCCCTCGGACAGGATAGCCGAATTGAGGCTCATGTCGGCGACAATGAGCGAGGAGCCCGGTGTCAACCGTTCGGAAATCTCCTGGCGCAGATCGTCGGGGATCTGAATGCGATCAAGCACCTTGGCGGGATCGCCTCCATCGAGGCTGACCGCCATCCATCGCGCGCCGCCGCCTCCCGGAGCGAACCCCAGTGCCGTGAACACGTGGGTGCCAAGGCTCCGTCCCGGATCGAGGAAAGCGATCGGCGCGTCGAGAACGCTGCGAAAATCTTGCCTGACGAACAGGTGTCCCGCGGGCGGCTCGGGCTTGCCGGCGGCCGCATAGACCTCTTTTGCAAGCTCGTCGGAGAAGGCTCCGGTCTCGCGCAGGCCGTTCGCCTTCTGGAACGCCTTGATGGCGGTGGCCGTCTCGTTGCCCAACCGGCCGGAAAAATTCTGCGGCGTGAGATAGCCAAGCGACGCCAGGAGGTATTGCGTGCTGATGATTTGGTCTCGCTGTGTGCGGCGCGTCACCAGAATTCGCAATGGCGCGGCCGCCGGGAAGTCGAGGCCCGGTTCGAACCCGCTTGCGATGTGCTCGAGATTTTCGCCGCCGCGGCCGTGGGAAAAATTCCAGGCACCAGTTGATCCCGCCTAGCGGACATCAGAGCGGCCTGGGCCACCCGTGGAGCAGGCTGGAACAGGTTTTTGTGCTCGATCAGCTTCGGCACGACGCGCTCGCCGCTCACCACGACGTTCTCCCCGGGGGTCGTCATCTGGAACAATTTGGGGGCGAAGGAGAATGGCAGTCGCACACAGCCATGCGAGGCGGGATAGCCGGGCACCACGCCCGCATGCAGCGCGGTGCCGCTCCAGGTAAGCCGTTGCATCCAGGGCATCGGCGCGCCGCTGAACAGGTTGGAGTGGTGGTAGCGCTGCTTCTCGAGAATGCTGAACACGCCGGCCTTGGTGTCGTAGCCCCGCTTTCCGCTCGAGACTTTCGAGCTCGTGACGAGGGCGATGCCGCGATAGACGTCGATCTTTTGCTCGTGGAGCGAGACAATAAGGGTCAGCGGTTCAGGGCCGGGAAGCGGCGGGGTCTTGGCTGCTATGCCGCCTGGCTCTTGCACCAGCTCCTCGGTCGCCAATTCCCTGACCGCGAGCGTGGGGGTTGCGGTGACAGCCTGGACGAGAGGCGGCGGGGCGTCGCTCACCACCGGGGGTGCAAGCGTGCTCAGCGCCAGCGTGGCCGGCGAAACTTCGGCGGTTGGAACGATTTTTAGGTCGGACGTGGTGGCTTCTGCCAAGACCTCTGTAACACTGCCGGCTCGCGCCAAACGGACGGGTAACACTTCCGAGGTGGCGGCCGGGAGACTTGGCGGGAGAGGCCTTGGAAGCAACGACGCGAGGCCGGGAGGTGCCGTGGCTAAGAGCGGCGGGGCTTCCGGGGTCTCGATGCGCAGCTCTGGCACGAAAACCTGTGCACCGAGCGGTGCGTCCGCGGGCGTGGCCGAAGCGACACCGGCCGAGACTGCTGCGAGGAGCGGCTCTGGTGGCTGCGCTATCGCGCTCGGCGATGCGACGACAGGGGTCGCGGCGGCGACGACCAGCGAAGCATGCAGAGCCGTCTCCGCGCGGTCGAGCAGATGCCAAACCAGACCCATGCCGGCTAAGGCAGCCATCAGCAGCGCGGCGATCCACATCGACCGACTTTTGGACTCGCTCGGGTCTTTCGCCCATGGCTGGCATCCACCCTCCTGCAAGTGCAACGGTAGGATCGTGGCGTCACTCACCCTGCCCTGGCCGAACTGGGCCGCGGTGAGATTCTTGGCGTAGCGCAGGCGCGCCCCGCGCAGATTGGCGCTCGCAAGATTGGCGCCGGCGAAATCCGCATAGTCCAGCAGCGCCCCGCTCAAATTCGCGGCGCTGAGATCGGCCCGATCGAGTTGCGCATGTCCAAGATCTGCGCCCGACAGATCGGCACCCTCGAGCGTGGCCGCGTCCAAGCTTGTGAAGCGCAAACTCGCGCCGCTGAGATCGGCATTGGCCAGATAGGCGCCGGAGAAATCTGCGTGGTCGAGCACGGCGCCGCTCAAATTCGCGGCGCTGAGATTGGCTTCCTTGAAACACCCGAGCTGAAGATCGGCGCCGGACATGTCGGCGGCCGCAAGATCGGCAACCGACGCGGTGGCGAAGCGCAACGTCGCGCCGCTTAAATCGGCCTTGGCAAGATTGGCGCCGGTAAGATCGGCGTGATCGAAACGGGCATGGCTGAGATCGGCACCGGCAAAATCGGCCTGACTGAGCGCGGCACGGGTGAAATCGGCGCCGGCCGTGGCGGCCTGCCGGCTGGGCTCGCCCCGCTGGGTCTCAAGCTCCGCAACGGCGCTCTCTACCGATACGTCAGACGCATCGGTGCGCGCTCGACGCGTGGCCACCTCCGCCCGGCGGCCACGTCTCGTCTGGTTGGCCATTCCCCCAGAACCTGGCTACGCAACTTGACTCATGACACCGGTAGCATCCGAAAACGGAGCATTGATGACCAAGACGCCCGATGTCGCGTCAGGTTCCCGCGAGAGCCCGTTGAAATTGTCACGACCCCCGCCCTTTCGGACGGAGGTGATGCCGATACGCAACAGGCGTAGTGGTTCAGGTCCAGCGTCTGGGGATGCGCTTTGCGCGCGTGCCGCTACTTGATCCGATAGACGAAATCGTAGGCCTTGCCGTCGGTGCCGCGCGCGCTGAGCGCCATGTCGCCCGTGGCGCCGGCAAACTCGCCGGTGCCGCCGGTGATTGCCAAAACCGAGTTGCCGGCGTCGAGGAACGGTCCCTCGACGGTGATCTGGCCCTTGTCCAAGGTGAGCGTCCAGAAACACTCCCAAGCTTTACCGGGCAGCGTGCGGAAGCAGATGCCCTGGTCGGTGCCAATCTTGTTCTTGTCTTCGGCGTCGTACACGTCGTTGGCGAAGGTGAGGATGTCGCCGGCGGTGTCGCCCTTTTCGCCCGTGTCGGTGACGGCGTCGGTATCGGCGTGCTCCACCACTTTGATTTCGTCGGCCATTGCGGCCTGGCTCATCGCAAGAAAACCCGAGGCGGCAACGCAGAGCAGGCGCAAACAGGGCAACAGCTTGGAACGGTTCGGCATGACACAGTCTCCCCTAACGCATTGGCGGCCCCGCGATTTGGGGGCCAGTCGCTCAGTATGCCACGCTTTGCGTGGCCGCGGCAGGTAGGCAAATTTTCATTGGTTTGGGTGCTAACTTGCCGTGCTGATGCCACGGTTTTGCGCCATGCATGAGCCACAGCCTTGACGACTGACGTGGGGGACACGTTGGGTCTTTTCGCTGCCGGGATCGTTCTCTTAGCCCTGTTTATCGCGTCCTACAGCCGGCGCAGCACTTGGCTTGCGCTCGGTTCGATGGCGCTGTCTCTGGCCGCGCTTGCCGGCTACCTCTTTCTCGCGAAAATTCACGATCCGAGCCAAGCCCGCACGACGCTCGACTGGATCGAAAGCAGGCTGCCGCTGGTGATGGACCGGCAAATGGCCGATGAGCTTGCGGCATCCCTTGAGCGCATCGCGGCCTACCGGCCCTGCGCCGCAGGCGAATGTGCGAGGGTGGCAATCGAGGCATCGCCCCCTGTGGCGCCCAGTGCCGCCAAACGTGAGCCGATGCAGGCCGCCGCGACAGCTCCGGGCTGGTTCGACACCAGACCTGAGCCGAAGGTGGCGACCTATCCGGTGGCCTGGAGTCTCGACGATGGCGGCGCCCAAGCGCCCGTCACCAGCCCATGGGGATTTTCGATCGAGGGGACCAATGTCGCCGGCGACGCCCTGGAAGATGTGCACGCGGTACTCAAGCCGGATGCGACCGATCGCGAGATTGAGCTTGCGCTCGATGTCGAAGGGCCGGCGCGCGAAGCCGGAGAGGCGATTCCGCCCAAGGCGCGGTTCAACCTGATCTCGGCCGCCGCATACGACGCGAAGCAAGGCGGCGCGATCCTGACGTTCCGCTACATTCAGGCGGGCCAAACCAAGAGCTCGATCCTGTATCTCACCCCGGCGATGCTCTCGCGTCTCGCGAGCCGCGGCTAGTCGTGGATAAGTTGCCCATTGAACGCTGATTGCCTAAGAAATGTCATCATAAGGCTTGACTGTGCCAGAAATGACACTGCTGCCCTGACCGAAGTCGAGGATCAGGCGCACCCCTCCAAGGCCCGATGACAAGTGCAAGCCCTGAGAACCCAGGCCACCGCGGACATTGCCGTTCTACTTGAGCGTTTCGGAGAGCCGCTACGCGACCGAACTACGCCCGCACCGCACGCCGCAAAGCCGACTCTCACCGTCTCAAGCCGAGGCTCCGTTCGGCCGCGAGGCGCAACGACCGTAGCTTCGCCGCCGCCGCCGGCCGCCCGCGCCCGCACGCGGCGTTTCGGTGTATCCAACCGTCTGATGCGGGCGCTAGCCGGCACTGCGCTCGTGACCATTGCGGTTCTCTTCGTGGCGTTCTGGCAAGACACAACGGGCCTACGCGGCGGCGATGCCGTGGAACCAGCCGCGGCTAGCCCCTCGGCCACGATTGTGGCGGCACAGCCGGAGCAAGCCTCAAGCCCCTTGGAAGTCGCCCTCTCCTCGCCCAACCGCATCGAAGCCAATGCCGGCGAGGACATCGATTTTCCCATCGCCATCGACGCGACCCAAGCCCTTCCGAGCCGCAGTATCGTCGCCGTGACTGCGCTGCCCGAAGGCGCTTCGTTCTCCGCAGGCCGTCCCTACGGCGCCACCGGGTGGAGCCTGCGCCCCGACGAGATCGGCGGATTGCGGCTGAGGCTGCCCGCGCGGTGGGGTGCCTCAGACATGCGCCTTGAACTGGTCAGCGGCGACGGAGTCGTGCTGGCGCAGTCGGAGACGCGGCTCAGCATTGCCCCCGCGCCCGCCGAGGTCGCGACGGTCGCTTCGATCGAAAGCGCGGCTCCAAGTGAGATCGCAAAGACCGATCCGGCTGAAGCGACGGGGTCCATCGATAGCGTGCCGCCCGCTCCCGAGCGAAACCCGTCGGCGTCGGCTGCCGCCCCCCGTGCGGTAAAGGTCAATACGGTGAAGGTTGTCGCCATCCCAGCCCCGAATCCGGCGCGGGCGCACGCAGGTGGCTATGCGTTGGGTCCCGCGTCCGAAGAGCCGCAAGCGGCCGCCGAGTGGATGGCGACCAAGACCGCCGTCGATATCCACGTGAAGGCGGAGCAGTCGTCCGAGACGGTGAAGGTCGCCGAAGGCGGCGTCAAAATGCGCGTGACGGCGCGCGACAAGAATTGGGTGAAGGTCACCGATCCCAACACCTCGACGACCGGCTGGATCTACAACCGCTTCCTCACCCCGACCGAGCCGCCCGCGCAGTAGCCCCGTACCGCGCCCGAGGGGTCCGTTGAGCCAACAAGCGGGCTCATCGCGTTTGACCGGATCGGTCAGTCGAACAGGGTCGCGAGCCGCTGCTTGATGTTGTCGGCGATGTAGAGCGCCAGCGCCTGGATGGTCGATGTTGGATTCACGCCGCCGCCGGTGACCAAGATGCTGCCGTCGACGATGAAGAGGTTTTTCACGTCGTGACTGCGGCCCCATTTATTCACCACCGAACGCTCGGGATCGGTGCCCATGCGCGCGGTCCCCAACAGGTGTCCCGGACTGCTCAGCGCGGTACTGGAGCCAAAGATGTTGCTTGCCCCGGCAGCCTCGAGGGCCTCCGTCGCGCGGGCGATGCCGTGCTCCATCATGCGCCGCGTGTTCTCGCCGACCGTATAGTCGATCCTCGGCGCCGGAATGCCGTGGCTGTCCTTCAGCACGGGGTCGAGGGTGACGCGGTTGTGCTCCTCCGGCAGATCCTCGCAGCCGACAATCGCCGTGAGGCGGTGGTACAGCTGGGTGCGATAGACGCGGTGATGATCCTTGCCCCAGGGTAGGCGGCCAGTGCCTAGGTTGGTGATCGCCTCGTGGGCGGGGCCGTTGCCGCGGACGAACTGCAGCGTATAGCCCCGCACGAAGCCGCGCGCAGGTTCGGTCTCATAGAACTCCTTGCTCCACACCACCGTCGGCGGCGCGCGGTCCCCGTCCATCTCCTCGTCGACATAGCCGGACACCTGCGGCCAAGGGTGCATCATCAGATTCTTGCCCACGAGGCCGGAGGAGTTCGCCAAGCCATTGGGAAACCGGGCGGAGGCCGAGTTGAGCAGAAGCCGCGGCGTGCCGACGCCGTTGGCCGCCACGATCACCACTTCAGCCGGCTGGAACCGCTCCACCCCGTCCGGGTCGTAGTAGACCACGCCGGAGGCCATGCCCTGCTCGTTGGTGACGATCTCGCGCACGCGGCAGCGCGTGCGCAGCTCCACCCGCTCCCGAAGCACGTGCGGCCAATAGGTGATGTCGACGCTCGCCTTCGCGCCTTGCGCGCAGCCCAGCGTGCACTGGCCGAGATTGATGCACTTGGCGCGACCCTCGTGCTCCATCGTCGCCAAGGCGACCTCGGACGGCCACCAATGCCAGCCGAGTTTGTTGAGCGCCTGCGCATACCGCATGCCGCTCCTGCCAAGCGGCACCGGCGGCATCGTGGGCTCGTGTGCCGGATACGCGGGATCTCCGGCAAATCCCGCGACGCCCATCATGCGGTCGTTCTGCGCGAAATACGGTTCCAGCGTCCAATAGTCGATCGGCCAGTCGTCCGCCACGCCATCGAGCGTCCTGACGCGGAAGTCCGATGGATGCAGGCGCGGGAAATGCGCCATGTAGAGAATCGTTCCGCCGCCGACGCCATTGAAGTTGGCGACCTTCATCGCGGAATCGGCGTCGTTGATGGGATAGTCGGTGTCGCGCGCGCGCCGATTCGGGCTGATGTGGAAATCGGAATAGCGGCGCGCTTCCCAGTCAGGGCCGTTGGTGGGGAAATCGGTCGGCTTGATCCAGTCGCCCTGCTCGAGACACAAGATCTTCATGCGTGTCTCGGCAAGGCCCCAGGCCAGCGCCGCGCCCGAGGCGCCGGAGCCGATGATGAGCACGTCGACGATGTCGTCAGTCGGCCGGGAAGCGCCGGTATCGTCTGCGGCGGCCATTCTCAGCGCCTCTTGTCGTCCACATCGCGCCACATTGACGGCCGCTTGCGGACCGCATCGAGCAGCGACCAGTCGCCCTGCTGCACACTGTGTCCCTTCGGGAAAGGCGAACCAGGCGCGAGGCCCAGCGAGCGGATCACGCGCTCGTCGCGGTAGTAGCATTGCAACACCGCTCGCCCGAGTGCCGTGATCTCGGGTCCCTGACGCCGGAGCAGCGCCATCGCCGTCGCCTCCGCCTCATCGAGCGCGGCGAAGTCTCCACCAGCCATCTCGCGCAGCATGGCCAGCGCCTTGCGCACGGCACTTCGATCACGGCCGAGAGAGCGGACGATATCCGCGAAGATCGCCCCATCGTCCGCGCCAGGCACCCCATAATCGGGGCTAGCGGGCACCATGAAGCCGGCCAGTCGACGCAGATCCCGCAACTCGGCCGGCTTAAGCTCGCTCCCGAAATCATCCGCCATGTCGGCTTCCACGCAAGGCATCCTCGCTCATCGTGTTCAATGCACCAGTGATGCGGTCAAACGGCAAGCCCCGCCGCGGGGCAAATCAGATATCATACTGACCGCGAAATGGATGCTTAACGCAACGCCTTGGGCGGTGTCCGCTTAGGTCAAAAGCGGACGTCGGTCGCCCCCACTTTCCAGATTACCCCTAAGGCGCGGCCCTAACGGACCCGCATCGCGGCAACGTCGGCCTAGCGCTAATAGCCGCAGTAGGGCTTCTTGGAGCCGCATTTGAGTGAGACGACACGCGGTGGCGTCCCTCCGAACCGATGCGAGAGGAAAGTGCAATATGCGATCCACCGAACCAGTCGTCATCGTCAGTGGGGCGGCTAGTGGCATCGGGTTAGAGCTATGCCGGTTGTTTGCTCGTCGTGGAGCGCGCATCGGCCTGATCGACCGAGACAGGCCTAAGCTGGAGGAGCTTGCGGATGAGTTGCTCCAGGCCGGAGCGCGATGTGCGCTTTCTATCGTTGACGTCCGCCAGCGCGAACAGGTGCAGAGTGCCGTTCGCGATATCGCCGGCGCGCTTGGGCCAGTTGATATTTTGATCCCGTGCGCTGGCATCTGCCACGCCTCAACTGTAGACGATCTGGAGATTGCTCAGCTCGAGGAGATTTTGCGCATCAATTTTTTCGGTATGACCTACATGATCGAAGCGACGCTTCCCTCCATGCTCGAGCGCAACAGCGGACGGATCGTCGGCATCTCGAGCATGGCAGGCTTGCGCGGAATCCCATTCGAACCGGCTTATTCGGCGAGCAAGGCCGCGGTGGCGGCCTACTTGGAAAGCATTCGATCGGAGCTCAGGCATCGGGGGATCACCGTCACAACCGTCTTCCCAGGTTATGTGCAAACCCCGCTGCTCGACGGGATCAATGGAATGATGGGTGCCGATATGTCGCGCGGGAACGCGCTCACCGCGACGGCTGCCGCTGCGACGATCGCGGCGGGCGTCGAACGCAGACAGTCCTATATTTACCTGCCACGGTCGCTCGGCTTGAGCGTGCGCCTGAGCCGGCTCATGCCACCACGCATGTACGATCGGGTCATGGGCCGGATCTTCAGCCGCTTTGCCATTTCCCGTCGCGCCGCCACGGCGCCCAGGCCCGACTGAGTCTCAGCGGCGAACTTGTGGGTCGATGAGGTTCTCGGCGATCATCCAATCGATGCACTCCCTGAGCATGGTTTCGACCGGCGCGGGGCGATAATCGAGCTCGCGGCTGGCCTTTTCGCTTCGGCAAATGATGTTCGCCGTCACGATCGCCGCCGACTCCCGCGAGATCGTCGGCTCTTTCCCCGTGATCGCCGATATCCATTCCGAGACGCTGCCGGCCATGCGCAACACGACCGGCCGGCCGACGGCGGTATTGGTCGGCTGGTCGAGCAATCGGCCTACCATCTGCACAATCTCGGCATAGGAGGCTTCGTCGCCTCCTAGAATATAGTTGTGCCCGGTCTGTCCCTTCTCGACCGCCGCGAGATGCGCCCGCACCACCGCTCCGACATCGGCGTAGCAGGCGCGCCCTGGCGGAATGCGAAACAGCTGCCGGTTCGCCGCGAGGCGTATGAACTGCGACCACGTGCTCCAGTCATAACGGCCAATGACATTGGCCGGATTGAGCAAAACCGCATCCAACCCCTGAGCGATCCCTTTGGCGACTTCTTCTTCCGCGGCGGCCTTCGACTTCTGGTAATCGAGGCTGTCTTTTCCAAGCTTCGGCGAGGTCTCGTCGAACGGTGCGGCTTGGATCCCGTAGACGGCGGTCGATGACGTATGCACGAACTTCCGGCTTCGCTTGGCCAGAGCCGCGGCCACCATGTTGCGCGTGCCTTCGACATTGGTTCTCCATTGCCGTTCTCGGTTGCCTGACCACAGGCTCACATCGCCAGCGACATGGAACACCGCATCGACATCCTCGGGGAACGCGCGCTCGAGCGACTTAGCGTCCTCGATCGTCCCTTCAACCAGGCGAACGGGATATTTTTGCAAATAGGTCAGCCTGGAGTTCGGTCGATGCAGCGCAACCACGTCCCAGCCCGATTGGGTGAGGTGTTCGACGAGGTTGAGACCGATAAAGCCCGTACCGCCAGTGACGAAGGCGGTCTTATTCGGCATGGCTTTCGCCCTCTTGATCACGGTGGAAATACGAGCGCCATATTGGCTGTAGCGACCGGACGGTGCCACGGACCGCTTGGGTCGGCCAACCCTGTTTTCACTCCTGACCCGGACGCATGCGCGGGATTAACCGCAGCGCGATCTTCGGGGCATGCGGCGAAATGACCGGCGCCGGCGCGGGGACAGTCAGTTTCCCGTAAGCGGCGCTTGCTATTCAGACGAGGTGATGGGCGCCCTGACCCATCCCTGTTCCCCCCAAAGGAACCAAGAAGCCCCGCATCCCCCCGTGCGGGGCTTCTCCTTTTGGATTAGCGTCTAAACGTCGCTCGGCGCGCATGTTGCGCAGCATTGGTAGGGCGAGCCAGGGCCCTTCGCCGCGCTAGCCCGCGCGAAGTTGATGTCAAAGAGCACCCTCTAGAGGGTGAGGACAGCGGGGCACCGATCGGCCGCGTCCGTTGCGAAATAATGGGCAGCCTTTCGGCGCCCCACTTACGGCGATATTGCAGCCCCGGACCTCGCAAGCCGGGCGTAGCCTCAGGAGCGAAGTTGGGACCCCTGAGGCTGGACGTTACCCAACGTGTGCCCAAGGGGAGATGTAGTTCGGCCAGCATCCATCACAGCGGGATGTTGTCGTGCTTCTTCCAAGGGTTCTCGACGCGCTTGTTGCGCAGCATCTGTAGCGCGCGAGCGATACGCTTGCGCGTGGTGCGCGGCAGGATCACCTCGTCGATGTAACCCCGCTCCGCCGCGACGAACGGATTGGCGAAGCGCGCCTGATATTCGTCGATGCGCTTCTTGATCTTGGCGGGATCGGACAGCTCGGAGCGATAGAGGATCTCGACCGCGCCCTTGGCTCCCATCACCGCGATCTCGGCCGTGGGCCAGGCATAGTTCACGTCGCCCCTGATATGCTTCGATGACATAACGTCGTAGGCGCCGCCATAGGCCTTGCGGGTGATCACGGTGACCTTCGGCACGGTCGCCTCGGTGAAGGCGAACAGCAGCTTCGCGCCATGCTTGATCAGGCCGCCATATTCCTGATCGGTGCCGGGCAGGAAACCGGGCACGTCGACGAAGGTGACGATCGGAATATTGAAGCAGTCGCAGAAGCGCACGAAGCGGGCCGCCTTGCGCGAGGCGTCGCTATCGAGCACGCCCGCCAGGAACATCGGCTGGTTGGCGACGATGCCGATGGTGCGGCCTTCCATGCGGGCGAAGCCGACCACGATGTTGCGGGCGAAGGTTTCCTGCACCTCGAAGAAATCGCCCTCGTCCACCACCTTGTGGATCAGCTCCTTGATGTCGTAGGGCGTGTTGGGATTGTTGGGGATCAGCGTGTCGAGCGAGACCTCCTCGCGGCCCCACGGATCGCGGGTCGGCAGCTCCGGCACGCCCGAGAGATTGCTCGAAGGCAAGAAATCCATCAGCCGGCGCATCTGCAACAGCGTCTCGACATCGTTATCGTAGGCGCCGTCAGCGATCGACGACTTCGTGGTATGGACGATGGCGCCGCCGAGCTGCTCGGCAGTCACCTCCTCCTTGGTCACGGTCTTCACCACGTCGGGACCGGTGACGAACATATAAGAGGTATCTTTGACCATAAAGATGAAGTCGGTCATGGCCGGCGAATAGACGTCGCCGCCGGCGCACGGGCCCATGATCACGCTGATCTGCGGGATGACGCCCGAGGCGAGCACGTTGCGCAGGAACACCTCGCCATAACCGCCGAGCGCCGCCACGCCTTCTTGAATGCGCGCGCCGCCCGCGTCGAACAGGCCGATGATCGGCGCGCGGTTTTGCAGCGCCATATCCTGGATCTTGATCATCTTGTTGGCATGCGCTTCCGACAGCGAGCCGCCGAACACGGTGAAGTCCTTGGCAAAGACGTAGACCACGCGGCCGTTGATGGTGCCCCACCCGGTCACCACGCCGTCGCCGGGCACCTTCATCTTCTCCATGCCGAAATCGATGCAGCGGTGCTCGACATACATGTCGAACTCCTCGAAGGAGTTTTCGTCGAGCAGCAGGGCGAGGCGCTCGCGCGCGGTGAGCTTGCCGCGCTTGTGCTGGGCCTCGATGCGGGCGGTGCCGCCCCCGGCCCTCGCCCTGTCGCGGCGGATCTCAAGCTCTTCCAGGACTTCCTTCATTCCGGCTCCCCAGTGACGCGCCCATGAAAGCTGGAGATAGCATGAGGGTAGAGGGCCCGCTACTCGCGCCATCCTCGCCCCCTGAGCGAACCACCCGGCACCAGCATTTCCCCTATAGGTTGTGTATATGAAACATGTTATTATCGCGTGCATTCGTTCTGTCAAAGGAGGTGGCCATGCGAACCGTCTTTTTTGCAGCTCTCGTTTTTGTTTGTGGCATTGCCGGTGCATCGGCGGTCGAGCTGAAGGACACCGGAGACAAACCTAATGTCCCTGTCTGCGGCGGCTTTCCCGGCTTTGTCTGCGGTGACAAGGATTGGTGCGATTATCCCGACAGCGCGATTTGCGGCGGAGGCGATTTCTTCGGCACCTGCCGCCCGCGACCAACGATTTGCACGAAAGAATATTTGCCGGTTTGCGGCTGCAACGGCGAGACGTACAGCAATGGCTGCCAGGCAGCGGCAGCCGGAACCGACGTCGCTTATCCGGGCAAGTGCCGCTGACCCCAGCTGACGATCTTGGTTGGGCCGCGCGGCGCTAAGAACGCGGGGAAGGACCCTTAAGAATATTTCATGCAGGTCTAAGGCCGTGGACCGGCTCTTGGGCGTGGTCTATTATTGCCTTCCCCCCCAACCATCCCCTTGGTGACCTCCATGCAGTTTTGTGGTGCCGCGAGAGCTTCGGTAAGCGCGCTTATCACCTTGCTGCTGCTTGGCGCGGCCCCCGACGCCAACGCCCAGGACACGCCTAATCTTCGGGCCGCCGGCAGGAAGCTCGATCTGTCGGAGCTCCGCGCGCAGCCCGAGACCAATCAGGTGGTGGTAAAATTCCGCGACGGCGAGAAGGTCAGGCTCGCCGGCGAGAAGCTGACCGGCATGCGAGGAGGCCAAGCCAATCTCCTCAATAATGTGCTGCGCCAGGCGGGCGCGACCGAGGCGGCGAAGACGCCGCTATTCGAAGCGCCGCCGGAGGAGCTGGAACGCGACCGGACCGACGGGCAGCGCCGCACCGGCCGCCAGCTCGCCGATCTCAGCCAGTATTTCGTCGTCGAGCTGCCGCCGACGGCGAACGCCGCCACTGTCGCCAACAATCTGAACGCGCTGCCCTTCGTCGAATATGCGCGGCCCGCGCTGAAGCCCGCCCCGCCGCCAATCTATTCCATTCCCAAGGCCGCCGATCCCCTGCCCGAGGGCGATGCGGGGCGCGCGAGCTCGCCGAGCCTTACCAAGTGGCAAACCTACAAGGGCAAGGCGCCTCCCGGCATCGGCCCCATTCCCGACGTCAAAGGCAGCGACGCCAAGGGCATGTCGTTCGCTGATGTCGAATATGACTGGACCCTGACGCACGAAGATCTGCGCATACCGAATCTGCGCGTGCTGGAGACCGAGCTGACGCCTGACCGCTTCGGCGGACCGGAGCATGGCACCGCCGTGCTCGGCATTCTCTCCAGCCTCCCGAACAATTTCGGCGTGACCGGCATCGCCCCCGGCGCCTTCGCCTATGTCGCCTCGGCAAGCTCGAAGGAATTGGGCTACCAGCCGGCCCGCGCCATCGGCATCGCCATGAACAAGCTCCGCGCCGGCGATGTCATCGTCATCGAGCAGCAGGCTCCGGTCTGCGGGCTCGAGGATTACGGCCCGCTCGAATATTACCAGGACGTGTTCGACGCCGTCTCGGCGGCGACCGCCAAGGGCATCATCGTGGTGGCGGCGGCAGGCAATGGCGACATCAATCTCGATCGCGACACCTGCGTCGGGGCGTTCGACCGCGCGAGACGGGACTCGCAAGCCATCATCGTCGGCGCCGGCTCATCGACCGACCGGACCAGGATGAGCTTCTCCAGCTACGGCTCGCGCGTCGACGTGCAGGGCTGGGGCGAGAACGTCGCCACCACCGGCTATGGTGACGCCTATAACCCGAGCGACGATCCGCGCCGCTACTACACCACTTCGTTCAACGGCACGTCGAGCGCCACCCCGATTGTGTCCGGCACCGTGTTGGTGATCCAGGGCGTGCGCAAGTCCTGCGGCCTGCCGCCCGCCACCGCGCTCGAGATGCGCGAGCTGTTGGTCCGCACCGGCACCAGGCAAGGCAGCCCGCGGGCGCGCAATATCGGCCCGTTACCCAATCTCCAGGCCGCGCTCAAGGCGAGCGTGCCGGCCAAGTGCCTGAAGCCGCCGCAGTCGGCTAGCGACGGGGCGCTACCGTAGCGTGGCGCTATTCGGGTTCGCGATCGTGGGTTAGAGCGAGCACTCTGGCGGCCGCCGCGAAATCGCGCCACCTATTCTCGCGGCGCTGCGCGGCTTCCGCATCCTCGCCCCATTTGCCGATTTGCCAATCCTCATCGACATGGGCGGCCTCCCAGGCCTGTTCCGGAGTAAGCCGCCCTTGCGCCACCGCGAGAGCGAGCAGCGCCGATCCGGTCAACGCGGTCATCACATGCAGCGCCGCCAGGCTGAAAGCCTCGCGACCAACCAGCGCCTGCCGCAGCCGGTCGAGCGAGGTATCCGGCTGGCCCACGTGGCCAACACCCTCGGCGAACATCAGCGGCGCGCCTAGCGCGGCCTTGGCCCAGGCCAGCACGGGGTCCCAATGCATCGCTTGCGCCTTGACCAGTCCATCCGGTCCCCCTGCCCGGTAGCAAACCAGATCGGAGCCCGCATGCGCCATGATGTCGTCGATCACCGCTTGCTCGCGCCCCACCACGCCGTCGATGGCGCTGTTGGCAAGCCGGGTCAGCGGCATGGTGAGGGGATCGATGCGCTCGCCTTGCGCGCGCCACTCCTCGGCGACCGCCTCGGCCAGGGCCGGCGTCGGCAATCGCAGCGCGGCCTTGCCTGGCGTTCGTACCGGCTTGCCGTCGAGCTTGAGCGCGGTCCCCTCTCCGCCCCCGGCGTCGGTCGTCACTTGCTTGTAGGAACGCTTGGCGAGGCCAGCCTCTCGCTGGGAGCCGTTGGCAGCCCGTTCACCGGTGTTCGGCACTCATAGCCTCGCTCACGACTTCCCGGCTTTGGCCCTTGCCGGCTTTTTCGGCACCGCCTCGGCGCGAATCGGAGCCTTGGTGTGCGATTTTGCCTTCCGCGCCAGCTTCTCATAGTCCTCGCGCAGCAGCCCCAGCGTCTTGTCGTCCAATTCCTCCAGATCGAGCAGCACGTTGCGCGCCTTCCCGCTGACGCGGATCAACTCGTCGATCTTGATATGCATGGCGGCGGTATCGCGGTTCTGCGTGTTCTGGATCACGAATACCATGAGAAAGGTGACGATGGTGGTCGATGTGTTGATGACGAGTTGCCAAGTGTCGCTGTAGCCGAACAGCGGCCCTGACGCCGCCCAAATGACGATGGCGGCCACGGCGACCGCGAATGCGATCGGCCGCCCGGTGAGCGTGGAGATCCATTGCGCGAAAGCCACGAACCAGCCCGATCTCTTATCCATGAATGCCTCTCATTCCGTGACGTTACCTCTAGCCACAACGAATGAAAGCCGACCGCGGTTGCAGTCCTCGCTGCGGCGTCTTCGGTCTTTCTGGCGGCGCCCCAATCGGGGTACTATCGAGCGCCGTGGGTAACGGCCAGCGCCAAACCGGGAGGACCGTCATATGTTCCGCAAATTTCTGCTCACGCTCGGCCTGCTTGCTGGTCTCGGCGCATGCCTTGCGAGTGGCGCGGTGAACGCCGCGGATCCTGTGTTTTGCGGGAAGTACACCTCGGATGCCATGAAGAGCGTACTGCTTGCCAAGCACCTGAAATGCGGATTCCAGGGGCCGCGCTGGAACAGCGACAAGGGCTCGCACATGGCTTGGTGTCTGTTCGTGCCGCCCAATGTCGCTCAATCGGAAACCGACGCGCGCGCCGCGAAGCTGAAGCCCTGTACCTGCCAATGGTATGCCGATCAGACCATGGTGCAGATCGCCATGAACATCGCCGACAAATGCGGCTTCACCGGCCTGCGTTGGCTCGAAAGCAAGCAGGCGCATTTCGACTGGTGCAACAATGTGAACCCGCCCTTCAGCGCGATGCAGAACGAGCTCGACATCCGCAAGAAGATGCTGAAGGGCTGCTAGGCTCGAACTATTCGCCGGCGGTGTCGGCGCCGCGCTCCTCGAAGCCGAAACTCTCGAAGGCTCGCGCCATATGCGGGGGCAGCGGCGCGGTGACGTCCACTACGCCCTCCCCTGAGGGATGCGGAAAGCTGATGCGGCGCGCGTGCAGATGCAGCCGCTTGTCGATGCCTTCCGGAAATTCCGCGTCGCTTGGATATTTCTCATCGCCCAAGATGGGGTGGCCGATGATCGCCATGTGCGCGCGCAGTTGGTGCTGCCGTCCGGTGACCGGCTTGAGCGAGACGAAGGCGACGCTTTGCCCAGCGCGGTCGACCACGGCATAATGCGTCACCGCCGATTGGGCGACGTCTTGCTCGCCGGGACGCGCTTTGCGCACGCGGTCGCCTTCGGGTCCTGACGCCTTCACCAAGGCAGCCTCGATCTTGCCTTGCGGCGGCTTCGGCACGCCGTTCACCAGGGCCCAATAGATCTTGCGCACCGAACGGGTCTGGAAGGCACGGCCGAGCTTCGCCGCCACCGCGCGCCGTTTCGCCACCACCAGCACGCCCGAGGTGTCGCGGTCGAGCCGGTGCACCAGACGCGGCCGCGTCTCCGGCCCATCGCCCATGCCTTCGAGCAACCGGTCGATATGGTGCGGGGTCTTGCTGCCGCCTTGCACCGCGATGCCTGACGGCTTGTTGAGCACGAGAAGATCGTCGTCCTCATAGAGCGTGATCGACGCGAGGAAATCGCGGTCGGCCTTGGACACCTGGTGCTTCGGCCCGGGCGGCGGCGGCACATCGGGTAGCGGCGGCACGCGCACGGTCTGGCCCTTGGCGAGCCGCGTGCTGGCCTTGACCCTCGACCCGTCGACCCGCACCTGACCGGTACGCAGCAGTTTTTCCAGCCGGCTGTGCGGCAGCGTGGCGTAATGCGTCTTGAACCAGCGGTCGAGCCGCATGCCGTCTTCGCCCGCGCCAACCAGCCTGCTTTCAACCCCTGCCATGCTTCGCCATTCTCTTCCGGTGGAAGGATCGGATTTACCAATAAGGGCGATTGCCGCCGCCGTTAAGCCTTGATCGATAACAAATCCCGATTACAGTCGCATCGACATCGCAGAAAGGGGATGGAGTCCCCCTGAAACCGCCCATCGGCTGATGACTCCTGCTGCATTGTCGTCATGCGGTGGGAGCCTCTAATCCGCGAGCCCGCCGCCCAAGGCGGGTTTTTTGTTGCCGCGAGGCCCGCCTTGCTGCTGCCGCTTGCGGACAACGAGGAGAATGGCAATGTGCGAGCTTGGAGCTCTGACCTGATGGGACTGTTGACGATGGGAAATACCGCGCTGCTTTATTGTTGGGTCGCGCTCGGCAGCGCGCTTGGCGGCGTCGCGCGCTATTGGTGCACCGGGCTCGCCGCGCGCCTCTTCGGCGAAACTTTTCCGTGGGGCACGCTGCTCGTGAACGTCACCGGCTCGTTGATCATCGGCTTCTTCGCCACCCTGACCGGACCTGACGGCCGCATCTTCGCGGGCACGAGCATGCGCCAATTCGTCATGATCGGCATGCTCGGCGGGTTCACCACCTTCTCCTCATTCAGCCTGCAAACTCTCAATCTCGCCAATGACGGCGAATGGCTTCAGGCCGGAGGCAATGTCGTCGCTTCCGTCGTACTCTGCCTCTTTGCCGTCTGGCTGGGGCATTTGCTTGCCGTCTCGATCAACGCCTTGAAGTGGATTTGAGCCATGCCGCTTTCCCGTGACGCCGTACTGCTGCGCATCTTCATCGGCGAGGACGACAAAGCCGGGCGCCTGCCGCTTTACGAAGCGATCGTGCTGAAAGCCCGCGAGATGGGCCTGGCCGGGGCCACCGTGTTGCGCGGGCCGATGGGCTTCGGCCATTCGAGCCATCTGCACACCACCAAGGTGTTGCGCCTGTCGCAGGATCTACCGCTCGTCATCGAGATCGTCGACCGCGACGAGAAGATCGCGGAGTTCGTCGCCGCCATCGAGCCGATCATGGGCAGCGCGCTGGTCACCACCGAGAAGGTCAAGGTGATCCGCTATGGCGATAGCGGACCCTGCGATTAGCTAGCGCTTGTCGCGCGCCTTGCGCAGCTCGGCGAAACGCTTCAGCCGCTCCTTCAGCTCGGCCTCGTAGCCGTAGCTCGTAGGCGCATAGAACAATTGCCGCTCCATTCCGTCGGGGAAGTAGTTCTGGCCGGAGAACGCCTCCTCCTCGTTATGGTCGTAGGCGTAGCCCCTGCCATAGCCTTCCTGCTTCATCAGCTTGGTCGGTGCGTTGAGGATGTGCTTCGGCGGCAGCAGCGAGCCGCTCTCCTCCGCGACGCGCTTCGCCACGCCGAACGCCGCGTAGCCCGAGTTCGATTTAGGCGCGGTTGCCAAATAAATTGTGGCTTGCGCCAGCGCGAGCTCGCCCTCGGGCGACCCAAGAAAATCGTAAGTGTCCTTGGCGGCGATGGCCTGCACCAGCGCACTGGGATCGGCGAGGCCAATATCCTCGACCGCCATGCGCACCAGCCGCCGCGCGATATAGAGCGGGTCCTCGCCGCCGGCCAGCATACGCGCGAGCCAATAGAGCGAGGCATCGGGGTCCGAGCCGCGCACCGATTTATGCAGCGCGCTGATCAGATTGTAGTGGCCGTCCTGGCCCTTGTCGTAGAGCGGCGCACGCCGCTGCACCAGCTTCACCAGCGCCTCGCGGTCGAGCGGCGTCTGGCCGGGCGGCGGCACGGCCAGGAACACATCCTCCGCGAGATTGATCGCGCCGCGCCCATCGCCGTCGGCCATGGAGATCAACGCCTCGCGCGCGTCCGCGGTCAGCGGCAGCTTGCGCTTCGCATGCGCCTCGGCGCGAGCGAGCAGCGCCTCGATCGCCACCTCGTCAAGTCGCCTGAAGGTCAGTACGCTCGCCCGCGACAGCAGCGCCGAGTTGAGCTCGAAGGAGGGATTTTCGGTGGTGGCTCCCACCAAAATGATGGTGCCGTCCTCCATATGCGGCAGGAAGGCGTCCTGCTGCGAGCGGTTGAAGCGGTGGATCTCGTCGACGAACAGCAGCGTGCCGCGGCCCTCCTCGCGCCGCGCCTTGGCCGCGTCGAACACCTTGCGCAACTCCGCGACGCCGGAATGGATGGCCGAGATCTGCTCGAAATTCAGATCGGTGACCTCGGCGAGCAGCCGCGCCACCGTGGTCTTGCCGGTGCCCGGCGGTCCCCAGAAGATCACCGAGGACAGCCGCCCCGCCTTGACCAGCCGCGAAAGCATGCCCTGCTCGCCGAGCAGATGATCCTGGCCGATCACCTCGGCCAGCGAGGCCGGGCGCAATCGGTCGGCGAGCGGCCTCGGCGCGCTAGCGGCGAGCCCGGCAGCCTCGAACAACGTGGCCGCTCCCTTTTTCATCGCTTAGCCCTGAATGGAGAGATTGAACACGCGGCCCCCGCGTTCGACCGACAGCCGCCAGCCGCCGTCGGCCGCATCGAGCGCGGCGGCGAGCTGCGCCACCGATTTCACTTTCTCGTTGTTGACGCCGACGACGATATCCCCGCGTTTCACGCCGAGCCGCGCCGCAGGCGTCTGGTCCTTGACGTCGAGCACGACCACGCCTTCGCGCATGTCGTCGTCGATGCCCACTTCCGCCGCCACGGCGGGTGAAATATTGGCGACCGTGCAACCGGTCAGCGGATGGCGGCCTTGCAGATCGCGCAAATCGCGCGGCGGGTCCTCGACCGGGGCGATCAGCGTGATGGTGGTCTTGAGCCGTTGCCCTTTGCGCAACACGCCGAGCTCGGCCGCACCGCCGATGCCCTTGGTGAGGAAGCGGTACTGGAAGGCTTGCGGATTTTGCACCGGCTTGTCGTCGACGCTGACCACCACGTCGCCGGCTTGCAAGCCCGCCTTCGCCGCGGGGCCCTTGGCGTGGACTTTGGCGACCAGCGCGCCTGACGGCGTCGCCAGCCCGAGCAACTCGGCGAGATCCGGCGTCACGGTTTGCAACGCCGCGCCGAACCACGGCCGCTGCAGCTTGCCGCCCGTCAACGCCGACTGCACCACCAGCCGCACCAAATTCGACGGGATCGCAAAGCCGATGCCGTGCGAGCCGCCGCTTTTGGAGAAGATCGCGGTGTTGATGCCGACCAGCCGGCCGTCCATATCGACCAGGGCGCCGCCCGAATTGCCGGGATTGATGGCGGCGTCGGTCTGGATGAAGAATTGGTTGTCGGAGATGCCGACTTGGGTGCGCGCCAGCGCCGAGACGATGCCGCTGGTCACCGTCTGGCCGACGCCGAACGGGTCGCCGATAGCGAGCACGAGGTCGCCGACCTCGAGACTGTCGGAATCGCTGAACTCGATCGAGGAGAACTTCGCGCCGCCCGCGTCGAGCCGTAGCACCGCGAGATCGGACTGCTCGTCCTTGAAAATGACCTTAGCCGGGAACTCGCGCCCGTCGGTGAGCGCCACGGTGATCTCGGTATCGCCGCTGCCCTGAATGACGTGGTTGTTGGTGACCACGACGCCCTCGGGCGCGACCAGCACGCCCGAGCCCAGCGAGTTCTGGATGCGCTCGCGCGGAATGCCAAACCGCTCGCCGAACAGCCGGCCGAAGAACGGGTCGTCGAAGAAGGGCGAGACCATCTGCTCGACCCGGTGCCGCACATAGACATTGACCACCGCCGGCGCCGCCCGCTTCACCACCGGCGCGAAGGACTGCTTCATGGCTACGGCGCTCTCGGGCACCGCGCGCTGCTGAGCGTCGGCTGGCATGGATGCAAGCAGCAGAGCCAAAACAGTCAATACGGCCGCCCTGCCATATCTACCTGGTGATTTTGCCAAGACTTCCATTCTTCACTCTGGTTTTCTGAAGCAGGTAAGAAGGCCCTCTGGGCTTCTCCTATAGCCAAGCCACTGCAACAATGAAACTGGCCCCGGCTGCGACCAAATCAAGCCCTCCGGGGCTTGCCCACCCTAGTCTTTCCAATAAGATGCGCCCCGCGCGTGTCCTGCGGAAGTCAACAAAACAACCATTGTGGAGAGAAACGCATGCGTATTTCGAGATTAGCTTTGGCCACCGTTTTTGCCGTTTTGATCGGCAGCGGTTCGGCCTACGCCATCACCGTCAAGAAGCGGATCGAGGCCCCTGGCCTGCCCCCAGAAGTTTGGGCGGAAGTGGGTGCGTTCTGCGCGATCGAGAAGTGGCATCCGGCGGTCGCCAAATGCGAGGAGAGCAAAGAGGGCGACGTGACCTTCCGCACATTGACGCTCAAGGACGGCGGCAAGATCAAGGAGAAGCTGACCGGCACCGAGGACGTGGCATACACCTATGAGATCGTCGAAAGCCCCCTCCCCATCAAGGACTACAAGTCGAAGCTTTGGCTCGAGACCGACGATGAGCCGGATCGCACCGTGATCTACTGGCAGTCCGACTTCGATGCCAATGGCGCGAGCGACGACGAAGCCAAGAAGATCATCACCGGCATCCTCGGTGACGGCGTGAAGGGCATCAAGAAGAACGCGATCGCCGCTTGGGATGCCAAGCATCCAGACGAAGCCCCTGAGGACGACGACGACGACGACGGCGATAAGGACTAGGTCCTAGCCTCCCGACTGAAGCGAAAGGGCGCGTCGCTCCTGGAGCGGCGCGCCCTTTTCATGTCTTCGGTAGCCCGACGATGGCGGGCAGCTCGGCTAAGCCGCGGCCTTGTCGCCTTCGTCTTGGATCTGCACCGGACCAGAATCGAGGCCCTTGGCGTCCGTATCGCGGTCGACTAACTCGATCACCGCCATCGGCGCCGAATCCCCATAACGGAAGCCGGCCTTCATCACGCGGGTGTAGCCGCCCGGCCGCTCGGCATAACGCGGCCCGAGCGTATTGAACAGCTTGGCGACCATGGCTTCATCCCGGATGCGGGCGAAGGCGAGCCGCCGCGCGTGCAGGTCGCCTTTCTTGGCCAGCGTGATCAGCCGGTCGGCGACGCGGCGCAGATCCTTCGCCTTGGGCAGCGTGGTGACGATCTGCTCGTGCTTGATCAGCGCGGAAGCGAGACTGGCGAACAACGCGCTCCGATGCGTAGCGGTGCGGTTCAGCTTACGGAATGCATTGCGATGGCGCATTGTCGATAACCCTTCAAGCCTTCCGGCTCACGCTTAGTAATGATCCTCGAAGCGCTTGGCCAGCTCTTCGATATTCTCCGGCGGCCAGTCCGGCACTTCCATGCCGAGATGCAAGCCCATCGAAGCGAGCACTTCCTTGATCTCGTTCAGCGACTTGCGGCCGAAGTTCGGGGTCCGGAGCATCTCGGCCTCGGTCTTCTGGATCAAGTCGCCGATATAGACGATGTTGTCGTTCTTGAGACAGTTGGCCGAGCGGACGGAGAGCTCGAGCTCGTCCACCTTCTTGAGCAGCGCGGCGTTGAACACCAGCTCCGGCTGACGCTCGAAGGTCTGCTCCTTCTTCGGCTCCTCGAAATTGACGAACACCGAAAGCTGGTCCTGCACGATACGCGCGGCAAGCGCCACGGTATCCTCGGGCCGCACCGAGCCGTCGGTCTCGATTTCCATGCTGAGCTTGTCGTAGTCGAGGATCTGGCCCTCGCGGGTGTTCTCGACGCGATATGACACCTTGCGCACCGGGCTATAGAGCGAATCCACCGGGATGTAGCCGATCGGCGCGTCGTCGGGACGGTTGCGCTCGGCCGGCACGTACCCCTTGCCCGTCGCGGTGGTGAACTCCATGCGGATCGTGGCGCCCTGGTCGAGCGTGCAGATCACATGGTCGGGGTTGAGGATTTCGATATCGGCGCCGCCCTCGATGTCGCCCGCGCGCGCTACGCCCGGGCCTTCCTTCTTCAACACCATGCGCTTGATGCCGTCGGCATGCTGCCGCAGGGCGATTTCCTTGATGTTGAGGACGATATCGGTCACGTCCTCGCGCACGCCCGGGATCGAAGAGAACTCGTGCAGCACGCCGTCGATATGCACCGACGTGATGGCGGCGCCTTGCAGCGACGACAACAGCACGCGGCGAAGCGCGTTGCCCAGGGTCAGCCCGAAGCCGCGCTCAAGCGGCTCGGCCACGACCGTGGCAAAGCGGTTCGGGTCGCGGCCCGAATTGACATTGAGCTTGGTGGGCTTGATGAGATCTTGCCAGTTCTTCTGGAGCACCGGTGAAGCCCTTTCTTGGTCCATGAGCGGGGCCGTTTGCCCCAGCTTCCGAGAATCTTCGTGCAACATGTGCGGGTGACTGCCTTTCTTGTTAAACGCGCCGGCGCTTGCGGGGCCGGCAGCCGTTGTGCGGAATCGGCGTCACGTCGCGGATCGAAATGATGTTGAAACCGGCGGCCTGAAGCGCCCGGAGCGCCAACTCGCGTCCCGATCCAGGTCCCCTCACCTCGATTTCCAAATTCTTCATGCCGTGATCCATCGCCTTCTTGCCGGCATCCTCGGCGGCCACCTGCGCGGCATAGGGCGTGGATTTGCGCGATCCCTTGAAACCCATCGCGCCCGACGACGACCAGGAGATGGCGTTGCCTTGCGCGTCGGTGATGGTGATCATCGTGTTGTTGAAGCTTGCATGCACGTGAGCCACGCCCGACGTGATGTTCTTCTTCTCGCGGCGACGAACCCGCGCTTTGTCCTTGGCCATGCTTTAATCCCGCATTTCCGAATTGGCGTTTGGACCGAGGCTAAATGGCCCGGCCGCGCGCTGCTGATTTGTGCCTACTTCTTCTTGCCGGCGATCGGCTTGGCCGGGCCTTTCCGTGTGCGCGCATTGGTATGGGTCCGCTGACCGTGCACCGGCAATCCGCGGCGATGGCGCAAGCCCCGGTAACAGCCGAGGTCCATCAACCGCTTGATGTTCATGGCAACGTCGCGCCGCAAATCGCCTTCGACCATATAATCGTGGTCGATCACCTCGCGGATCTGGCTGACCTCCAATTCGGTCAACTGGCTCACCCGCCGCTCCGACGGAATGTTGACCTTGGCGCAAATCTGCCTGGCGAAACTATCGCCAATGCCATGGATATAAGTGAGAGCTACCTCGACCCGCTTATTGGTCGGGATGTTCACGCCTGCAATTCGGGCCACGTAGTCGTCTCCTCGCGCGCACGGCTAACGTGCTGAAGTTAAAACCGGATTACCCAATCGGGAACACAACGAGACCGACCGCGGACAGGCTCTACCCCCGGGATCGGTCAGTCCATATTTCCATGCAGCGTGGCTTATTTAGCGATTCCGCTTGACAAGGTCAACCAGGCGTCTTCGCCCGATTTTTCAGCCCTTTCACGCCCTTCCCTCCCAAAGCCTGGTTAATCTCCTTAGCCACCGCCGCAATATCGGCCATGCCATCCACCGCGCTCACCTTCCCCTGCCGCCGGTAATAGTCGATCAGGGGCTCAGTCTGGGCGTGATAGGCCTTAAGTCGTGCCCGCACCACGTCCGCATTGTCATCCTTGCGCCGCACGAACTCCTCGCTACCGCAGCGGTCGCACACGCCCTTAACCTTCGGCAGCTTGTACAGGTCGTGATAGCCCTCGCCGCAAGAGGCGCAAGCGAACCGACCGGCAACCCGCTCGACCAGCGCGTCGTCGTCGACCTCCATAACGATCACGCTATGGAGCTGCTCGCCGCGCTCTTCGAGCAGCCCGTCGAGCGCCTCGGCCTGGGCGATGGTGCGCGGGAAGCCGTCAAGGATATAGCCTTGGCCGGCTCCGCCCTGGTCCATGCGTTCGGCAATCAGCCCGATGACCAGCTCGTCCGGCACCAGCGCGCCGCGCTCCATGAGCGCGCCCGCCTTGCGGCCAAGCTCGGTACCGGCGGCGACCGCGGCCCTGAGCATGTCGCCCGTGGACAGCTTCACCAGCGACCGGGAGTCTTCCAAGAGTTTGGCCTGAGTCCCCTTGCCCGCGCCGGGAGGGCCGAGCAGGACCAGGTTCATCTCCGCCGTGCTCCTCTAAGACGCGCCCGCTTGATCAGTCCCTCATATTGGTGGGCGAGCAGATGGCTCTGGATCTGCGCGACGGTGTCCATGGTGACGCTCACCACGATCAGCAGCGACGTGCCGCCGAAATAGAACGGTACGCCGGCGTAGGAGATCAGAATTTCCGGCAGCACGCAGACGGCGGCCAGGTAGATGGCGCCGACCACCGTGATTCTGGTCAGTACGTAATCGATATATTCCGCCGTGCGCTCGCCGGGCCTGATGCCGGGCAGGAAGCCGCCATACTTCTTGAGATTGTCGGCGGTGTCCTTCGGGTTGAACACGACGGCGGTGTAGAAGAACGCGAAGAAGATGATCAGCGCGATATAGATAATGATGTGCAGCGGCTGGCCGCGGCCGAGCATGGCGGTCACGGTGGTCAGCCATTCCGGTCCCTGTCCGGCCGAGAAATTCGCCACCGTGATCGGCAACAACAGCAGCGATGAGGCGAAGATCGGCGGGATCACGCCGGCGCTGTTCAGCTTAAGCGGGAGATGCGAGGCATCGCCCTGGAACATCCGATTGCCCACCTGGCGCTTCGGGTATTGCACCAACAGCCGCCGCTGCGCTCGCTCCATAAAGACGATGACGGCGATGACGGTGATCGCCATAACCAACAGACCGATGATCAGCGGCGTGGAGAGCGCGCCTTGCCGGCCGAGCTCGAGCGTACCGACCAGAGCATGCGGCAATTGCGCGACGATGCCGGCGAAGATGATCAGCGAGATGCCGTTGCCGACGCCGCGCGCCGTGATCTGCTCGCCAAGCCACATCAAGAACACGGTGCCGCCGACCAGCGTGATGCAGGTGGTGATGCGGAAGAAGAACCCTGGATCGAGCACGACGTTGCCCGCGCCTTCGAGGCCGATGGCGATGCCGTAGCCTTGCAGCGCGGCGAGAAACACCGTGCCGTAGCGCGTATATTGGTTGATCTGCCGGCGGCCCTGCTCGCCCTCCTTCTTCAGCTGCTCCAGTTGCGGCGAGACGGTGGTGAGCAGCTGGATAATGATCGAGGCCGAGATATACGGCATGATGTTGAGCGCGAAGATCGCCATGCGCCCCACCGCGCCGCCCGAGAACATGTTGAACATGCCGAGAATGCCGGACTGGTTCTGCCGGAACACGTCGGCTAGCGCCTGGGGGTTGATGCCGGGGATCGGGATATAGGTGCCGAGCCGGTAGATTAGCAGCGCGCCCAGCGTGAACCAGATGCGCTTCTTGAGCTCGTCGGCCTTGGCGAAAGCCGCGAAGTTGAGATTGGAGACGAGCTGTTCTGCGGCGGAGACCATCGAGGCGCTCTCTTCTCTTAACGAGCAGCGTCGGGCGGCAGCGCGCCGCCCAAGCGGTTACTCGGACTTGTCCTTCTTGGCCGGCTTGTCCTTCGGCTCTTTGGCTTCGGCCTTAGGCTCGGGCTTTGATTTGACGGCCTTGGGGGCCTCGGCCTGAGCCTCGGCGGGGGCGCCTTCGCCCTCGGCCTTGGCCTTCTTGCCGCCCTTGGGAGCGGCCTTGGCGACGCGCTTGGCGGCCCGCTTATCGGCTTTGATCTTGTCGGCGGCGGGCTTCTCCCGGCCGGTGATCGATCTCAGCGTGACCGTGCCGCCTTTCGCCTCGACCGCCTTGATCGCGCTCGACGATGCGCCGGCGACTTCGAAAGCAAGCTTGCCGGTGATCTCGCCGTTGCCGAGCAGGCGCACGCCGTCCTTGGCGCGGCGGATCAGCCCGGCCGCTTGCAGCGCCTCGACCGTGATCGGCTTCTTGCCGTCGAGCCGGCCCGAATCGATGGCGGCTTGGATGCGGCCGAGATTGAGCTCGTTGAACTTTTTGGCGAAGATGTTGTTGAAGCCGCGCTTCGGCAAGCGCCGATGCAGCGGCATCTGGCCGCCTTCGAAGCCCTTGATGGCGACGCCGGAGCGCGCCTTCTGGCCCTTGACGCCTCGGCCCGAGGTCTTGCCCAGCCCCGAGCCGATGCCGCGGCCGAGCCGCTTCTTGGCCTGGGTCGCGCCCGGCTTGTCTCTGAGCTCATTCAGTCGCATGACGTCGTGTCCTTACTTCTTTGCCGGGTCGTCTTCGACGATGCGCACGAGATGGGCGATTTTCGCGACCATGCCGCGCACCTGCGGGCTGTCGATCAGCGTGCGGCGCTTATGCATCTTGTTGAGGCCGAGCCCAATCAGCGTCGCGCGCTGCACGGCGGGCCGACGGATCGGGCTACCGATCTGCTCGACGACGATCGTCTTCTTCTTGCCTGTGTCGGCCATCGTTCCTGAACCTTGCTTATCCGTTTAAGCCTCGGCCTGGCCGGTGGCTGCATCGCCCGCGCCGTCTCTGCGGCGCGACACGATCTCGCTCACCTTCTTGCCGCGGCGGGCCGCCACGCCTCTTGGGCTATCTTCGTGGCGCAATGCGTCAAAAGTAGCGCGTACCATGTTGTAGGGATTTGAGCTGCCCAGCGACTTGGCGACCACGTCCTGGATGCCGAGCGTCTCGAATACCGCGCGCATCGGGCCGCCGGCGATGATGCCGGTGCCGGGAGGGGCCGCCCTGAGCACCACCTTGCCCGCGCCGTGCTGACCCGTCACGTCGTGATGCAGCGTGCGGCCTTCGCGCAACGGCACCTTCACCAGATTGCGCTTGGCGGCTTCCGTCGCCTTGCGGATCGCCTCGGGCACCTCGCGCGCCTTGCCATGACCGAAGCCGGCGCGACCCTTCTGGTCGCCGACGATGACCAGCGCGGCGAAGCCGAAGCGGCGGCCGCCCTTGACCACCTTGGCCACGCGATTGATGTGAACGAGCTTGTCGACAAACTCGCTATCGCGCTCCTCGCGGTCTCTGCCTTGCGGGCCACGGCCCCCTTTGCGATCCATGATCTCGATCCTTTAGAAGTTCAAGCCGGCCTCGCGGGCCGCCTCGGCGAGCGCCTTCACGCGCCCATGATAAAGATAACCGCCGCGATCGAACACGACCTCCTTGACGCCCGCCTGGATCGCCCGCTCGGCCACCAGTTTGCCCACGGCCTGCGCCGCGGCGAGATCGCTGCCCTTGGGCAGATCGCCTTTGAGGCCCTTGTCCAGCGTGGAGGCAGCCGCCACGGTCTTGCCCGAGCCGTCGTCGATCACTTGGGCATAGATATGCTTTGACGAGCGGAACACCGAGAGGCGCGCGCGCCCGTTTGCCGCGCGCCGCAGCGTGTGCCGCACCCGGCGCGACCGCCGTCCAAAGCTCTCTTTCAACGTACCCATGGCAATCGTCCTACTTCTTC
>CAVVXP010000007.1:0-69901 GCA_963752315.1 uncultured Alphaproteobacteria bacterium
GCAGTATGTACGTAGTGGTCGACCACCGCGTCGCCGAAGGCCTGCCGAAGCATCTTGGATGACTTCATCAATTCCGTCGCCTCGCGCAGCGTCTTCGGCACCTCACGCAATGCTTTGTCCTGGTAAGCGTCGCCGACATAAGCGGGCTCGAGCGTCAGCTTCTGCTCGACGCCGGCGAGCCCGGCGGCGATCAGCGCGGCAAAGGCTAGATAAGGATTGAGATCGGCGCCGCCAATACGGCACTCGATGCGGATCGCCTTACTGTCGGCGCCGCACAGCCGAAAGCCTGCGGTGCGGTTGTCGAGCGACCAGATCGCCCTTGTGGGCGCGAAGGTGCCGACCTGGAAGCGCTTATAGGAATTGACGTAGGGCGCGAGAAACCAGGTGATCTCTCGCGCGTAAGCGAGTTGGCCAGCGACGAATTGGCGCATCAAGGGCGACATGCCGTGCTCGGCTTTGGGATCCAAGAAGAGCGACTTCTTGCCGGCGGAATCCCACAGCGATGCATGGATATGGCTCGACGATCCGGCGAGGTCGTAACGCCATTTGGCCATGAAAGTGATCGCCTTGCCGAGGCCGTAGGCGATTTCCTTGCAGCCGTTTTTCAGGATCACGTGCCAGTCCGCCATGGTCAGGGGATCGGCGTAGCGAACGTTAATCTCCTCCTGGCCAGGCCCCCATTCGCCCTTGGAGTTCTCGACGGGAATGCCGGCGCCTTGCAGGCCGTTGCGCATTGCCCGCAACACCCCCTCTTCTTTGGTGGTCTGGAAGATGTGGTAGTCCTGGATATAGGTGCCGGCCGTCTTGAGACCGCTCCAGGCTTTCGCCTCCGCCAACTCGTAGGTCTCGTCGAACAGATAAAACTCGAGTTCGGAGGCGAAATAGGACGACATGCCCATGGCGCTGAGCCGGGCGATCTGCGCCTGCAACATGGCGCGTGGGCTGTGCGGTACCGGCTTGTGATGATGATGATCGACGATGTCGCACAGCACCAGCGCGGTTCCGGGCAGCCAGGGGATGCGGCGGAGCGTGGCCATATCCGGCGCCATGACAAAGTCGCCGTAACCCTTTTCCCAATTGGCCGCCGCGTAGCCCGGCACCGGCTCCATGTCGATGTCGTTGGCAAGCAGATAGTCGCAGCCGTGGGTTTCCTTATAGGCGCCGTCGAGAAAATACTCGGCCTGGAAACGCTTGCCGACCAACCGTCCTTGCATGTCGGGAAAGCAAGCGATGACCGTGTCGATCGTGCCTGCGGAGACTTCCGCCTTAAGCTCTTCGAATGTCAACATCCCAGGCCTCGGCAATACTCGATGTGAAGACTGTGCCGGCCCGTTCGATGAACGGGCCGGCCTTATCGTAGTTCAGTTTCGCGCGCCGCTAGACTTTGACGGAGCCTTCACGGTGCTTCACCGCGAATTCCTCCTCCGGCGAGAACACCAGCGTTTTCCGTCCATAGGCCGCGAAATAGAGGATGGCAAGCGCGTACCAGATCGCCACCCCCATCACGCCGGTGCGGTAGAGCGGATCGGTGAGCTGGAAGTAGATCGTAACCACGGCGATGATCGCCGTCAGAGCGGCGCCAAGGAGACCGAAGGGGCTCTTGTAAGGCCGCTCGATATTGGGAAATTTCCGGCGGAGCTGGATAAAGGTCACCGCCTGCAGGAAATAGGAGATCATCGCTCCGAACACCGCCATGTTGAGCAGCACGCCGCCGATGAAGGCTCCGGCCGCGGTGCCGCCTTGGGTAAACCAGACCACCAGCATCACGATGAAGCCGATCAGTGCGCCGGTCAGCAGCGCGATATTCGGCGTCTTGTGCGTGCTGTCGGTCACCGACAGGAAATGCGGGAAATAGCCCGCACGCGACAGCGAGTAGAAATTCCGGCCGTAGGCGAAGATGATCGAATGGAAGCTGGCTACCAAGCCAGCCACGGCGAAGAGCGCGAGGATCTTCGCCCAGCCCGTGCCGTAGATGGTACGGAAACCATCGAGGATCGGCTCACCCGAACTGCCGAGCGCGAAGGCTCCGGGCGCAATCGCCGGGTTGATTGTCAGGACCAGGAAGCCGGTCGCGATCAGGGTGAACATGCCGAGCATGATGCCCTTCGGCATGTCGCGTTTCGGATCGGCCGATTCTTCCGCCGCCAGCGGCAGCTCTTCGATGGCAAGGTATAGCCAGACCGCGAAGGGCATCGACGCCAGCACGCCATGAATGCCGAAGGGTAGGAACGGCCCATTACCTTCGGGAAGCTCCACCGCTGCGCCGGTCGTAGGATCGACGCCGATATTCATGGCGTATTTGCTGAATTCCATGAAGGGAATCGCGCTGACGAAGAAGAAGATCAGGATGGCGAGCGCCAGCAGAGTGACGATGACCGTGACGGTGAAGGACAAGGCCACGCCGCGCACGTTCAAGCCGACGAAGACGATGTAGCCGATCAGCCACCAGATGGGTTGGAACGAATTTGGCGTGCCGAAAATCCCGGTCAGATAGGAGCCGATAAAGAACACCACCACCGCCGGGGTGAGCACATATTCGATGTTCTCGGCGACGCCGGTGATGAAGCCACCCCACGGCCCGAAGGCAGTTCGGGCGAACGAATAGGCCCCGCCGGTGTGCGGCAGCGCCGGGCTCATCTCGGCGATGGAATAGGTCAGGCCGAGATACATGATGGTGATGATGATGGTGCCGACGAACATGCCGCCCCACCCGCCCACGGCGAAGCCGAGGTTCCAGCCGGAAAAGTTTCCGGAGATAACCGCGCCGACGCCGAGCGCCCAAAGCGAGAAAACGCCCGCGTGGCGCTTCAACTGACGTTTTTCGAAATAGTCCTTACCGGGGATGTGATACGACACCCCGCCTTCATGTTGTTTTTGCTCAGCCATTTTCGTCACCCCCTGTTTCGAACGAGTTTAGTATCCAAGTTACGCCGCCGCATGGCTCGTTCCTCCCAGGCGCGGCTCGGCGGCAACCAAAATCTTGCCGAGACTGTCTGCCCAATGCTGCTGGCCGGCTTCGTCGCCGATCTCGTCGTTGCGAATCTCGATCATAGCCGCCGGCAACCTTCTTGGACCGGCGTGGCGTTCGACCGTGTAATAGACCTGATCGGCGGGAGCATAAGGCTGGTTGATGCCGACGGTCAGCGCCGGATCGGCTTGCAAGGCGCGAATGAAGCGATCGGCGAGGCGGCGATCCTCGCCGAACACGATGCCGATCTCCCAAGGGCGGCTCTTGCCGAGATAATCCGGCGTGAAGGAATGAATAGCGATGAGCGCCGGCGCGCCGCCGGCGGCAAGGCGGCGCTTCAGGCAAGCGTCGATCGCATCGTGATAAGGCGCATGCACGCGCTGAATTCGCTCGACGCGCTGCGCTTCGCTCAAATTGCGGTTGGCCGGCACCGGGCGGCCTTCGCTCTCGATCACAATCAGGCTGCTCGCGTCGATCGGCCGATTGCAGTCGATGACGAGGCGGGAGACATCTGGCCACAGCAGCGGCGCATCGAGCCATGCCGACAAGCGGCGCGACACCGCGAGCGCGCCGGGGTCCCAAGCAATGTGCGTGGCAAGCGCATCGTCGGCAAAGCCGAACGATCGATATTCGTCAGGAATACGATTTGACGCGTGATCGCAAACGATCACGAACGGCCCGGCCCCTTCCGGATTTTCCACGACGACCGGGCTGCGATCTTCGACGCTCATCCCGCCCCCGCTCCATCCGTACGCTCCCGCATGGAAGCTTGGTCACAAGATGGCTTGGCAAGGGCATAATATCGCTTTGCATCGGCAGGTCTAGGTCTACCTAAGTGGACCCCATGACGCTAAAGGATGAATTCTGGGCCCAGATTGGTCTCTGGCGGCGCCAATGCTGCTTAGAATCGGTAGATCAGCGAGCCGCGATAGATGCTGCCGTCGGGGTCGTAGTCGATCTGGCCACCCGGGTAGTTCACCGTCTCTGAATTGAAATCGGTGAACTGGTAGTCGAAGCGGGCGCCCCAGTTGGGCGTGAGAGCGACTTCGGCGCCGCCGCCGACGCTCCAGCCGAAGAAGTCTGCGCTCCCCGACCCGCCACCGGGTCCGGTGACCGGAAGATCGGCACTCGCCCAGGCGCCACCAAAGGTGGCGAACAGGAGCACCTGCGGCCGCACGGCGACGCCCGCGCGCAGGCGCAGATCGGCCATCGCGTCGATCGAGGGGCTGACCTGGTTCAGGCCGGAATTGAAATGCTGGCTGCCGCCGATATCGGCGGCCATTAGGTCTCCCTCGACGCCCAGCACGAACGGACCGCTCTGCCAGCTATAGCCGCCTATGACACCACCGAGAACGCCGCTAGTGTCCGCGGCGCCACCGGCCGGCGCGAAATCGTAGCTCACCGTCGCCCCGCCGATCGTGCCGCCGAGATACCACCCTTCGAACACGTCTTGGGGCGGCAGCGGCGCGTCGACATAAGCGGGCGGCAGCGGTGGTGGTGGCAGGTCAGCACTAAGAGCGGGGCTTGAGGCCGTGGCGCTTGCCAGCAGGGCAACTAAACCCAAGACCTGGTGCAATCGCGTACGCATAACAAACACCTCACGAGCAGAAGGCTCGGTCCGCCGCCGCGCCAGAGCGAATCGCGCTGGACCAAGCGCTCACGGCCCCAGGGTAGAGCCCTACCCTTACCGAGAGTTAACGATGAACCGAGGCGAAACTTCGCAGGGTAAACGGCGGGTTAAAGGCCATGCGGAGGCATGGGGGATGGCGGCCACTCCGGGGACTCTGCTCATGTTTTGGGCGTGCTGCCCAACAGCGTGGCATTACCGCGGCAGTCCCGGCCTTATTCGTCCAATGATTTTGAGCGTGAAGCGCGTGGCATGACCTATGCAGAGTTCCACGCATAACGCCTCTAGGGTTCCGGCTCCACCAGAGCGTCAGGTCCGAGAGAGGCTCTCCCGTTTCGCCATGAACGAGACGGAGCCACGGCGGGATAAAAGCCCGGGAGACCTCTACCGCGCGGGATGCGTCGTCACCCGAGCGGACAGGCCTCCGCTTCACTCCTTCGAGGCCCATCCGCTCAAGTATCGAAGCCTCCGCGCGGCCGCAAATTTGGTCAACGCCAGCACAGGGGGTGCCCATGCGCCGTTCCTTCACACAAGTTCTTCAGGGTCTGATCGTCGGCGCCGCCGTCGCAATGATCGCGTTCACGCCGGCGCAGGCCGCGGAAAAGAAAGATTTCAAAGTCGCGTGGTCGATCTATGTCGGCTGGATGCCGTGGGGCTATGCCGCCGAGTCCGGTATCGTGAAAAAATGGGCCGACAAATACGGCATCAACATCGAGGTCAAGCAGTTCAACGACTACGTCGAATCGATCAATCAATACACGGCGGGCGCCTTCGACGCCGTGACCATCACCAACATGGATGCGCTTTCGATTCCCGCCGCGGGCGGTGTCGATACCACGGCGGTGATCGTGGGCGATTTCTCCAACGGCAACGACGCGGTGATCCTGAAAAACAAGGATCAGCTGAAGGACATCCTCGGTCAGAAAGTCAACTTGGTGGAATATTCCGTATCGCACTATCTGCTGGCGCGGGGGCTGGAGAGCATCGGCGCACAGGAAAAGGATCTGAAGGTCGTCAATACGTCGGATGCCGACATGGCGGCGGCGTTTAAGACGCCGGACGTGACGGCGGTCGTCACGTGGAAGCCGATCGTCTCGACCATCCTCGAATCGCCGGATGCCAAGAGTGTATTCGACAGCTCGAAGATTCCCGGCGAAATCATCGACCTTATGGTCGTGAACACCGAGGTGCTGAAGGACAATCCCAAATTCGCCAAGGCGCTTGCCGGCATCTGGTATGACACTCTCGCCGCGATGAAATCCGACCCGAAGGCGAAAGAGTCGATGGCGCAAGCGTCGGGCACCGATCTCGCAGGTTTCGAGGAGCAGCTCGCCACCACCGCGCTGTTTGCCGATCCCAAGGACGCGGTTGCGTTCACCAACAGCGCCGACCTCAAGACCACGACCGAGCGTGTCTCGAAGTTCCTGTTCGAGAAGTCGCTGCTCGGCAAGGATGCCAAGACCCCGGGAGCGGTGGGTGTCGAATTTCCCGACACGACCGCGTTCGGCGACAAGGACAACGTCAAGTTCCGCTACAACTCGACCTACATGAAGGAGGCCGCAGAAGGAAAACTGCAGGCCGCTGCGGAGTAGTAGAAGGCCAACGGGGCGGCGGCGGAACGTCCATGCGCGCGATCAATCTGCGTCCAAGCGGAACGTGGCGCTTGGCGCTCGCCTTGCTGCCGTTTCTGCTGCTGCTGTTGGCCTACGTCGTCGGATCGAACATGCGGCTCGCCGCCAATCCGAATGACAAGCTGCTGCCGAGCTTCGCCGACATGGGCGAGACGATCTACGCCTATGCTTTCGAGCCAGATCCCCGGACCGGCGTTTACCTGCTGTGGTCGGACACGGCGGCGAGCCTGACCCGGCTTCTGATCGGGCTGGCAATCTCGGCCACGTTCGCCCTGGTGATCGGCATCATGATCGGCCTGCTGCCGATTGCTGGGGCGACCTTGGGGCCGGTCGCGGCGGTGCTGTCGATGGTCCCGCCGCTCGCGCTGTTGCCGATCCTGTTCATCGTCATGGGCCTGGGCGAAGCGTCGAAGATCGCCCTGATCGTCATCGGCACGACCCTGAAGCTCGTGCGGGATATCGCCTTGCGCGTCGGCGATATTCCGCGCGAGCAGCTGATCAAGGCGCAGACGCTCGGTGCCTCGAGCGCGCAGATCGTCTCGCGCATCGTGCTGCCGCAGATCCTGCCCCGGCTGATCGACGCGGTAAGGTTGGAAATTGGCCCGGCCTGGCTGTTCCTAATCGCGGCTGAAGCCATCGCCGCCAATTCCGGCCTCGGCTACCGGATCTTTCTGGTGCGGCGCTATCTGTCGATGGACGTGATCCTGCCCTACGTGGCGTGGATCACGCTGCTCGCCTTCGTCATGGATCTCGGCCTGCGCATCATCCAGCGCAAGGCCTATCCCTGGTTCGCGCAAGCGAGGGCCGCATGAGCGCCATCGTCTTCGACAAGGTCTGGAAGGAGTATGGCGATCATGTCGTGCTCGAGCAGATCGACCTCAAAATCGAGCCGCGCGCCTTCCTGGCGCTGGTCGGCCCGTCCGGATGCGGCAAGACTACCTTCTTACGCCTGTTACTAGGCGAGGAATGCCCCACCCGCGGCGCCATCCTGTTGGACGACAAGCCGCTCAAACCAGAGCCCGATTACGATCGCGGCGTCGTCTTCCAGCGCTACTCGGTGTTTCCGCATCTGACGGCGCTGCAGAATGTGACTGTCGGCCGGGAGTTCGAATTGTCAGGGGCCTGCGGCCGGCTGTTCGGCGCCAAGCGCCGTGCGGCGCAGGACGAGGCGCGCGCGTTGCTGGCGGATGTCGGTCTGGCGGGCAACGAGGACAAATATCCCTCCGCGCTCTCCGGCGGCATGCAGCAGCGCCTCGCTCTCGCCCAAGCCCTGATGCGCAGACCGAAAGTGCTGCTGCTCGACGAGCCGTTCGGCGCGCTCGATCCCGGTATCCGCTCGGACATCCATGTGCTGATGAAGCGCATCTGGAACGACGCCAATTTGACCGTGGTCATGGTCACCCACGATATCGGTGAAGCCTTCGCGCTTGGCACGCGCATCATTGCCTTCGAGCGTCCCCGCGATCGGCCAGAGGAGCGCGAACGCTACGGCGCGCGGCTGATGGGCGACATTTCCGTCTCGCCCGAGGGGTCGCTCACGGCAAAAGGCGCCACCATCACCAAGGACATCGAGATCTGGCCCAAGAAGGTCGCCGGCAGTTCCGCGGTGTGGACCCGGCACGGGCCGTCCGAGCGACCGTCTTGAAGGAACTTAAGCATGATCACGTTCATCGCGTCGGACACGCTCCCTGGCGGAAAACACTGGTCGATGATGCTGGGGCGGAACAGCCGCCTCAAGCTCATAGATGTGGAGGGCGGCGCTAATGTCGGCATGCTGTTCTACAATCCGTTCAATCTGCTTGAGCGCTACAACGCGCCGGACACGCTGAAGTGCCAGCACAGCTTCAAGCTCACCTCAGGGCACTGCCTCTATTCGGACATGGGTCGCATCTTCTGCTCCATCGTCGCCGACAGTTTCGGCTGGCACGACACCGTGTGCGGCAATACCACCAAGGCTTCGGTCGCGCGCAAATGGGGCGAGACCAGCTATCAGACCGAGCGCAACGACTGGCAGCAAAACGGGCATGACAGTTTCCTGATCGAAGCCGCGAAATACGGCCTCGGGCGGCGCGATCTCCCTGCCAATGTCAACTGGTTCAGCAAGGTCGTGGTGGCAGACGATGGTTCGCTGTCGCTCGACGCCTCGGCGGCGAAGGCGGGCGCGTCGGTTGAGTTGCGCTTCGAGATGGACAGCCTGGTCCTCTTGCACACTTGCCCGCATCCGCTGAACACGGCTTCGAGTTTTCCGCGCAAGCCGGTGCGCTACGAGATCTGCGACGGCCCGCCCGCTTCCGCCGACGATCCGAACCGGCTGTCGGCCCCGGAAAATGCCCGAGGCTTCGAGAACAACCGCATCTTCCAGACCGGCTGCGGCGGCGGGGGCCACTCATGATCCGCATCAGCCTGCTCGCCTCCGCCGATGCGGAATACCGCAAGGTCGTGCCCGCGGGCGCGTATTGGATGCATGTCGTCCGGCAGGGTGAGACGCTGCGCATCGTCGACCTCGAGGGCAATCAGGCCGTCGACACGCTGTTCTTCAACGCCGACGATGGGGCCGAGCATTATTCCGCCGTGGACACCATTCGAGAGCAGGGCAACATCTATCTGGGCGCGGGCACAGTGCTCCAGTCCGATCTCTGCCGGCCGATGTTGACGATCACCGCCGATACGGTCGGTCGGCACGATACGCTCGGGGGCGCCTGCTCGACCGAAAGCAACACGGTGCGCTACGCGCTCGACAAGAAGTCGATGCACGCCTGTCGCGACAGCTTCCTGCTCGCGGTCGCCGAGAACGAGCATTTCGGGCTGACCAAACGCGACATCACCCACAACATCAATTTCTTCATGAACGTTCCGGTGACGCCCGATGGCGGACTGCAATTCGCCGACGGGCTTTCCGGTCCCGGCAAGTATGTCGAGTTGACCGCGCATATGAATGTGATCGCGCTGATCTCGAACTGCCCGCAACTGAACAATCCCTGCAACGCGTACAATCCGACACCCATCGAGGTTCTAGTCTGGGGCGCGGCGGGAACCTGACATGTTCGGCAAGGTTCTCATCGCCAATCGCGGGGCCATCGCCTGTCGCCTCATCCGTACGCTCAACCGCATGGGCGTCCACAGCGTAGCGGTCTATTCGGAGGCCGACAGGCACGCGATGCATGTGATGCAGGCGGGCGAAGCCGTCGCCATCGGCCCCTCGCCCGCCGCCGAGAGTTATCTCAGGATCGACGCCATTCTCGACGCCGCGCGCAACACCGGCGCGGAGGCCATTCATCCCGGTTACGGGTTCCTGTCGGAGAACCCTGACTTCGCCGAGGCCTGCGCACGAGCTGGAATTGTCTTCATCGGGCCGACGCCTTCGCAGATGCGCGCGTTCGGCTTGAAGCATAAAGCGCGCGAGCTTGCGCTGCTCGCCCATGTGCCGCTCGCGCCGGGATCGGGCCTGATCGACGACGTCGACCACGCCAAGAGCGAGGCCGAGCGGATCGGCTATCCGGTGATGATCAAAAGCACGGCCGGCGGCGGTGGCATCGGGCTGCAACTCGTGACGACATCCGACGACCTCGCGCCGATGTATGAGCGCGTCGAGCGTCTGGCGCGCAACAATTTCAAGGATGCCGGTATCTTCATCGAAAAATATGTTGCGCGCGGACGGCATATCGAGGTGCAGATCTTCGGCGACGGCAAGGGCAACGTCATCTCGCTCGGCGAGCGCGATTGCTCGGCGCAGCGTCGTAATCAGAAGGTGATCGAGGAGACGCCGGCGCCCAACCTGCCAGAGCGCACCCGCGCAGCCCTGTGGGAGACCGCGTGCCACCTTGGTCGGTCGGTGAATTACCGAAGCGCGGGCACCGTCGAATATCTCTACGACGCCACGACCGACGACTTCTATTTCCTCGAGGTCAATACCCGCCTCCAGGTCGAGCACGGCGTCACCGAACAGGTCAACGGCGTCGACCTGGTCGAATGGATGGTGCGGCAAGCCGCGGGCGAGTTGCCGCCGCTTGACCAGGACAGCATCGCGCCGCGTGGCGCATCGATCCAAGCGCGCCTCTATGCCGAAGATCCGGGGCGAGAATTCCGCCCGAGTTCGGGACTGCTAACCCATGTGGCCTGGCCCACCGATGCGCGCATCGAGACCTGGGTGCAAAGCGGAGCGGAAGTTTCGCCGTTCTACGATCCGATGCTGGCTAAGATCATCGTCACTGGCGCGGACCGCGACGACGCGTTGCGCAAGTTGCGCACTGCGCTCGATGCGACGGAGATCGGCGGTATCGAGACCAATCTCGATTATCTGCGGCAGCTCTCGCGCCATGACGTACTGGCGCGCGGCGAGATGGCGACGCGGACCTTGCAGAATTTCGTCTACCAGGCCGATCGCATCGAGGTGCTTGCTCCCGGCACGCAGACGACGATCCAGGATTGGCCCGGGCGGCTCGGCTATTGGGCGGTCGGCGTGCCTCCGTCGGGGCCGATGGACCCGCTGTCGTTCCGGCTGGCGAACCGGCTGGTGGGCAATGCGGAAGACGCCGCCGGCATCGAGACCACCCTCTCCGGCCCGACGCTCAAATTCACCAGCGACACGGTGATCTGCCTCGGCGGTGCCGAGCTTGCCGCAACGCTCGACGGCGAGCCCGTCGCATATTGGCACGCTCTCGCGGTCAAGGCAGGCCAGGTGCTGAAGCTCGGCAATGTGACGGGACCGGGGGTGCGCGCCTACATCGCCGTGCGGGGCGGTATCGACGTTCCCAAATATCTCGGCAGCCGCTCGACCTTCACGCTCGGCAAATTTGGCGGCCATGGCGGGCGCGCGCTCAAGACGGGCGATGTGCTGCATATCGGCGCGGCGTCTGCCGCATCATCTGCACCGGGCAAGCTCCCTGCCCAGTGGGAACCGCACCTCACTCATGCCTGGAGCGTCGGCGTTCTCTACGGCCCGCACGGCGCGCCCGACTTCTTCACGCCCGACTATATCGACGCCTTCTTCGCCGCCGATTGGGAGGTCCACTACAATTCCAACCCGACCGGCATTCGCCTGATCGGCCCGAAGCCCGGCTGGGCCCGCGACGACGGTGGCGAAGCGGGCTTGCACCCAAGCAACATCCACGACAACGCCTATGCCATCGGCACCATCGACTTCACCGGAGACATGCCGGTGATCCTCGGCCCCGACGGTCCGTCGCTCGGCGGCTTTGTCTGTCCGGTGACCATCGCGCAAGCCGAGCTATGGAAGATGGGGCAGCTCCGCCCGGGCGACACAGTCCGCTTCAAGCGTCTCACGCCTGCCGATGCCGCTCGGCTTCTGGCGCGGCAAGACGCGGAGATCGTCACGCTGGCGCCGGTTCCCTCTCCGCCAACGCCGCGCCAATGCGGCGTCGACGATTGCATCGTCGGCGCGAGCGAGGCCACCTGCGAACGGCCGAGCGTCGCCTATCGCCGCGCCGGCGATGCTTATCTCCTGATCGAATATGGCCCGATGGTTCTCGATATCGCGCTGCGCTTCCGCGTGCACGCGCTGATGCAGGCCGTCGAACGGGCCATCGCCGTCAACGCGCTTGCCGGCATCATCGACCAGACGCCCGGCATTCGCTCGCTGCAAATCCATTACGACCCTCGGCTCCTGCCGCTCGAGGATCTGGTCGGCACGCTGCAAGCGATCGAGGGCGAGCTCGGCGATCTGTCAGACATGGAAGTCGAGTCGCGCCTCGTGCGGCTGCCGCTGTCGTGGAACGACGCGGCGGTGGAGGCGACCATCGACAAATATATGCGCGGGGTGCGGGCTGACGCGCCTTGGTGCCCGTCCAACATAGAATTCATTCGTCGTATCAATGGTTTAGACTCGGTTGAGGACGTCAAGCGCATCGTCTTCGACGCCACCTATCTCGTGCTTGGTTTGGGCGATGTCTATCTCGGCGCGCCGGTGGCAACACCGATCGATCCGCGCCACCGGCTGGTCACCACCAAATACAATCCGGCGCGCACTTGGACACCGGAAAACGTGGTTGGGATCGGCGGCGCCTATCTCTGCGTCTACGGCATGGAAGGACCCGGGGGCTATCAGCTGTTCGGCCGTACGTGCCAGATGTGGAACACCTACCGCGCGACCGACGCGTTCGAGCCGGGCAAGCCGTGGCTGCTGCGCTTCTTCGACCAGATTAGGTTCTACCCGGTGTCCGGCGAAGAGCTGCTCGCGTTTCGCGACGCGTTTCCCGAAGGCAAGGGGGAGATCGACAGTCTTCCGGCGCGGTTCCGGGTGAAAGACTATCTGGCCTTCGTCGACGCCAACGCCGCGAGCATCGCCACGTTCAAGGCGCGGCAGCAGGCGGCGTTCGACGCCGAGCGGGCGCGCTGGCAAGACACGGCGTCCGACGCGAGCGGTGTGCCCGGCGAATCGCTTGATGATGCCGAAGCGGACCCGGCGCTGCCTCCCGGCGCGACCGCAGTCGAAAGCCCGGTACCCGGCAGCGTTTGGAAGATCCTAGTCGAGCCGGGACATAAGGTCAGCGAAGGCGAGACCCTGATCATCGTCGAGTCGATGAAGATGGAGATCGCGGTCTGCGCGCCGTCGAACGGGCTGGTGCGCGAGATCCGCTGCACCGAGGGCAGGCCGGTGCAGCTCGGTCAGGCGCTGGTCATCATGGCGGATAACGCCGCATGAGCGTCTCGCTCGACATCGCCGCTGTCGCGCGCCTCTATGCTGAGGGCGAGGCGACACCGGAGGCGATCGTGCGCGAGGTCTATGCGCGCATCCGCAAGAAGGGCGTTCGGCCGGATTGGATCACGCTGGTCGAGGAGGAAACGGCTGTAATAAAAGCGCGCGCGGCATCGCGTGGACCGCTCTACGGCATCCCCTTTGCGGTGAAGGACAATATCGACGTCACCGGACTACCGACCACATGCGCCTGCCCAGAGTTCGCCTACCTGCCCGACACGTCGGCGACGGTGGTCGACCGGTTGGAGCGAGCCGGCGCGGTGCTGATCGGCAAGACCAATCTCGATCAATTCGCAACCGGGTTGAGCGGCACGCGCTCGCCTTACGGCATCCCAGCGAGCCCATTCAATGCGAATTACATCGCTGGCGGATCGAGCTCGGGCTCGGCGGTGGCCGTCGCCGCGGGACTCGTCTCGTTCGCGCTCGGCACCGATACGGCGGGCTCGGGCCGCATTCCGGCCGCGTTCAACAATATTGTCGGGCTCAAGCCGAGCAAGGGCCTGATCAGCATGCGCGGGGTGGTGCCGGCGTGCCGGACGCAGGACACAGTCTCGATCTTCGCACTGAATGTGGCGGATGCCGCGGCGGTCGCGGCGACGGTGTTCGCCTTCGACGCCGACGATCCCTACGCGCGTCTTGGCGCGCCGCCCTTTGCCGTCGGGACGCCGCCGTCCCCGCTGAGGGTCGGTGTACCGAACGGCGCGATCCCCTTCTTCGGCGACCGGGCCTATGAGTCTCTCTACCGCGCGAGCATCGAGCGGCTGGCGGCGCTTGGTGCCGAGATCGTGCCGATCGCCCTCGCGCCCTTCGAGCAAGCCGCGGCGATGCTCTACGGCGGACCGTGGCTCGCCGAACGTCTCGCGGCGATAGGCGATCTCACCGAACGGCATCCTGAAGCGGTCCACCCCGTCGTGCGCGGCATCATGCTTGGCGCCAAGGCCACGACCGCGGTGGAGACGTTCCGCGCCTTTTACCAGCTCGCTGAACTCATCCGCTTGGCCGAGCGTGAATGGGCGAAGATGGATCTCTTGCTGCTGCCGACCGCGGGCACGACCTACCAAATCGCCGAGATGCTCGCCGACCCCGTCGCGCTCAATACCAATCTCGGCGCCTACACCAATTTCGTGAATCTGATGGATCTCGCGGCCATCGCCGTGCCGGCGGGGTTCCGGCCGGACGGGATGCCCTTCGGAGTGACGCTGATTGGGCCTGCCCTTAGCGACGGCATGCTAAGCCTTGTCGGCGACGCGTTGCACAGGTCGCTCACCGACGCTCGGCTCGGCGCCACGCCCGCTACTCTGTGCTCCACACCTCCGGTTCACGCACCAACAAAGCCAACGAAGTCGGTCAAGGTCGCGGTGGTCGGCGCGCATCTCTCCGGTCAGCCGCTCAACGGGCAGCTTATCGAGCGCGGCGCACGTTTGGTGGAGACGACGCGCACCGCTCCCGGTTATCGGCTGTACGCTCTTGCAGACACCTCTCCCGCCAAACCGGGTCTGGTGTTCGACGGCGACGCCCCTGGCGGCATCGAGGTCGAGGTGTGGGAAATGGATGCCGCGGCGTTTGGCTCATTCGTCGTGTCGATCTCAGCGCCACTCGGCATCGGCACAATTGCGCTCGTCGAAGGGCGCAGCGTGCAAGGCTTCCTCTGCGAGGCCCACGCCACGCGCGACGCCGAAGACATCACTGCGTTCGGCGGCTGGAGGGCTTGGCTCGCCGCCCAGTTGCGACCTACAGCTTGATCATCACGTGTCGCGCCACGGTGTAGTCCTCGAGCGCGTACATCGACAAATCCTTGCCGTAGCCCGAGGTCTTCAGCCCGCCATGCGGCATTTCGTTGACCAGCATGAAATGGGTGTTGACCCAGGTGCAGCCGTAATGCAGGCGTGCGGCCGTGCCCATGCCCGTGCCGATGTCGGAGGTCCACACCGACGAGGCGAGCCCATAGTCGCTGTCATTGGCCCAGGCCACGGCCTGGTCGACGTCGTCGAAGCGTGTCACCGAGACGACGGGGCCAAACACTTCTTTCTGCACGATCTCGTCGTTCTGCAGCGCGCCGGCTACAACCGTCGGCTCGAAGAAAAACCCCTTGCCGCCGGGCGACTTGCCGCCGGCGGTGATGGAGATGTGGTTTTGCTTGGCCGCCCGCTCGACGAATTTCTCCACGCGGCCTTTCTGGCTCGAGGAGATCAGCGGGCCGATGTCGTTCTCGTCATCATTGGGCCGATTGAATTTCAGCTCCTTCACCGCGCTCGACAGATCGGCGACCAGATTGTCGTAGATCTTCTTGCCGGCATAGACGCGGCAGGCGGCGGTGCAATCCTGGCCAGCGTTGTAATAGCCGAACGCCTTGAGGCCTGAGACCACCGAAGCGAGGTCGGCATCGTCGAACACGATAACCGGCGCCTTACCGCCGAGCTCGAGATGCGTGCGCTTCAGCGTGGCGGACGCCGCTTGCAGCACCTTCCTACCGGTATCGACGCTGCCCGTTAGAGAGACCATGGCGATCTTCGGGTGATTGATCAGGGCATTCCCGGTCGTCGAACCCCGGCCGGTAACGACGTTCACCACGCCTTCGGGAAAAATATCGGCGATGGTCTTGGCCAATTTCAGCGTCGTCAGCGGCGTCTGCTCCGACGGCTTGATGACGATGGTGTTGCCGCCGGCCAGCGCCGGCGCAAGCTTCCAGGCGGCCATCATCAGCGGGTAGTTCCATGGCGCGATCGAGCCCACCACGCCAATCGGATCGCGGCGAATCATGGAGGTGAACCCCGTCATATATTCGCCCGCAACGACGCCGTGCATGTTGCGCACGGCGCCGGCAAAAAAGCGGAAGCAGTCGGAGATCGCCGGCATCTCGTCTTGCAGTACGCGGATCCTCGGCTTGCCACAATTCAGCGCTTCGAGCGCGGCGAAGGCCTCCGCATCACGATCGACGGCGTCGGCGAGCTTGAGCAGCAGCGCCGAACGCTCGGCAGGCGTCGTGCGCGACCAGGTCTGGAACGCCTTGGCGGCGGCGTCCACCGCCGCGTCGACTTGCGCGGGCGAAGCATCGGGGAGCTTGACGATGGTCTCCTCGGTCTTGGGATTGATCACCGCTTCCGGCGCTTCGGCGCCGTCAACGAATTTCGAGCCAATCAACATCTTCGTGTCGAGCATCAACTATCCTCCACTCGCGGCATGGTTCGACGGTTATTTCGTTGAGCCACCTGTGTGTTCGCCCTCGCGCGTCAGATAATAGGCGACGAGGATCGGCACCAGCGTCACGGCAATGACAAAGACGGCCACCACGTTGGTCACGGGACGCTGGCGCGGCCGGATCAACTCGCCCAGCATCCAGATCGGCAAGGTCGATTGCTGGCCTGCGGTGAAGGTGGTGACGATGACCTCGTCGAAGGAAAGCGCGAAGGCGAGCATGCCGCCGGCGAGCAGCGCGGTGCCGATTTGCGGCAAGATCACGTGGCGGAAGGTCTGCAAGCTGTTGGCGCCGAGATCCATCGACGCTTCGATCAGATTCTTGGAGAGCCGCCGAAACCGCGCGATGGCATTGTTATAGACCACCACGATGCAGAATGTGGCGTGGCCGAGCACGATGGTCCAGATCGAGAAATCGATGCCCATGATGTCGAAGGCCGAGCGCAGCGAGATGCCGGTGATGATGCCGGGCAGCGCGATGGGCAGTACGAACAGCAGCGAGATCGTCTCACGGCCGAAGAACTTAGCGCGCGACAGCGCGGCGGCGGCGAGCGTGCCGAAGATCAGCGCCAGCACGGTGGCGATTGCGGCGACCTCGAGCGAGAGATAGAGCGGCGGCCAGATGTCGGGGCGCTGCGACCAAGCGATGCCGAACCATTTGGTCGTGTAGCCGGGCGGCGGAAACGCGAAACTCCGCTCCTCCGTGGTGAAGGCATAAAGCAGGATCAGCGCCAGCGGCAGATGCAGGAACAAGAGCCCGGCGACGGCCGAGATGCGTAAGCCCAGCGGCGTGGCGCGGTTGGCGTCAGAGGACATCGAAAGCCCCCATGCGCTTAGCGACATAGAGATAGACGCCCATGATCACCATCGGCACGACGGTGAAGGCGGCAGCCAGCGGCACGTTGCCGGCCGTTCCTTGCAGTGTGTAGACCGCCTGCCCGATCATCAGGCGCGAATTGCCAACGATAGTCGGGACGATGTAATCGCCGAGGGTGAGCGAGAAGGTGAAGATCGACCCCGCGATGATGCCGGGCAGCGCTAGCGGAAAGATCACCGTCCAAAATGTCTGTTTCGGCTCCGCGCCGAGATCGGCTGACGCCTCGATGTAATTCAGGGGCACGCGCTCGAGCGCCGCCTGGGTCGGCAGGATCATGTAGGGGATCCAGATATACACAAACACCAGGAAGGTGCCGATATAGCTGAACGATAGCGACGGGCCGCCGATCACCGGCAATGCGAGAATGCCGTCGAGCAGCCAGGACAGATGCAGGCCATTGGCGATCCAGGTCAGGATGCCTTCCTTGGCCAGGATCAGCTTCCAGGCATAGACCTTGACCAGATAGCTCGACCATAACGGCATCATCACCGCGAGATAGAACAACGCCTTGGTCCATCCGCGAGCATAGCGCGCCGCGTAATAGGCGATGGGAAAGGCGATGACCGAGCACGCCAGCGTGACAAGCGCCGCCATGCTCACCGTGCGAATGATGATCTGGAGGTTCGCCTCTTCCAGCAGCTGCGCGTAGGTGGAAAGCGTGAACTGGTGGACGATGAGACCGGAGAAATAATCGAGCGAATAGAAGCTCTGCAACAGTAGCGCGAACAGCGAGCCGACATAGACGATGCCGATCCACAGCAGCGGCGGCAGCAGGAGCAATAGGGTCAGGAGCTTGGGCCGAGCGAAGAAGACGTCGGAGATCGTCTCGGAGATCCCGCTTTCCCGCTCGACTGTCGCCACGTGGCTCACGCGCCCTCCTCCATGGTGACCATCGCCGATTTGGGCCAGATCAGTCGCACGCCGTCGCCTTGCTTGAAGTCTGGTTCGCCGGCGGCGCTCTCGGCAGAAAGCCGCGTACCGCCGGTCTCGACGCTGAAGCGGGTGACGGCACCCTGGTAGTTGATCATCTTGATCTCGCCATCGGCATGGGCCTGCCCGTCGACGACTTTCTTGCCGGCCGGAAACACGCCGATCTTCTCGGGCCTGAGGCTGGTCCACTTGGCCGCGCCGCCATGGCGGGCGGCGAATTCGGGCGACAGCACGTTAGAGGAGCCGACGAAGTCGGCGACGAAACGCGAACTCTGGCCGCTCATAGACATCGGCCGGCGACCCGACCTGGACGATCTTGCCGTCGTTGAACACCGCCACGCGGTCGGCCATCGACAGCGCCTCACCCTGATCGTGCGTCACGAAGACGAAGGTGATGCCGAGCTCCTTTTGCAGGGCCTTCAGCTCCTCCTGCATCTGCACCCTGAGCTTGAGATCGAGCGCGCCGAGCGGTTCGTCGAGGAGAAGCACCTTGGGTCCGTTCACCAGCGCGCGTGCGAGCGCCACACGCTGGCGCTGGCCGCCTGACAGTTGCGCCGGGCGGCGATCCTCGTAGCTGGCCAGCTTGACCATTTCGAGGGCGGCTTTCGCCTTGGCGTCGCGCTCGGCGCGATCAACGCCCTTGATCCTGAGGCCATAGGCGACGTTCTCGCCGACCGTCATATGCGGGAACAGCGCGTAATCCTGAAACACGGTGTTGACGTTGCGCTTGTAGGGCGGCACCCCTTCGGCGGTCTCGCCGAAAATTTCGATATGGCCCTCGTTGGGCTGCTCGAAGCCGGCGATCAGGCGCAGGCAGGTGGTCTTGCCCGAGCCTGAGGGTCCGAGCATGGCAAAGAACTCGCCTTCAGCGATGTCGAGGGTGACGCCATCGACGGCGCGGACCGAGCCGAACCGGCGGCACACGTTGACGAACCTAACGGCTGGCGACATGGGCTGGCCATCGCGGGAGCGGCCCGGAGTTTCGAGCTCCGGGCCCGCTCATGTCGATCGGGTTATTTGCCGAGAATGGCGATGTAGTCCTTGGCCCATTGCGAATAGGGAACGCAGCTGCCCTCCTTCTCGCACTTGGCGGTCGGCGTACGCCAGAACCAGATCTGCTCGAAATTGTCGAAGCCGTTGGTGGCGCATCCCGCATCGGTCAACAGCTCGTTGCCTTTGCACGCCGCCGGGACCGAAGGCACCGAGCCAAACCAAGCCGCGACATCACCCTGCACCTTCGGGCTAAGCGAATGCTCCATCCATTTATAGGCGCAGTTGGGATGCTTGGCGTCGGAATGCATCATGGTGGTGTCGGACCACCCGGTTGCCCCTTCCGCAGGAATGGTGGAGGCGATGGGCTTCTTGTCCGCTTCCAAGAGATTGACTTGGTACGGCCATGAGGATGAGGCGACGACGCCTTCGTTCTTGAAGTCGTCGACTTGCACCGTGGCGTCGTGCCAATAGCGGCCAATCAGCGCTCGCTGGGCCTGAAGCAGCTTAATCGCCGCGGCATATTGCTCGGCGTTGAGCTCGTAGGGATTGGTAATCTTGAGCTCTGGCTTATTCTTCATGAGATAGACGGCGGCGTCGGCGATGTAGATCGGGCCGTCATAGGCCTGGACGCGGCCCTTGTTGCTCTTGCCGTCGGGGAGGGTCTGCTCCTCGAACACGACGGACCAGCTCTTCGGCGCCTCTTTGAACACATCGGTATTGTAGGCGAGCACGTTCGGCCCCCACTGGTAAGGAACGCCATAATGCACGCCATCGACAGTGTGCCAGGGTGCCTCCTTCAGCCGGTCGTCGACAGTCTTCCAGCTGGGGATCAGGTCGACATTGACGGGCTGCACTTTCTTGCCGGCGACCAGTCTAAGCGACGCATCGCCCGAGGCGGTGACCAGGTCAAACCCACCTTGGTTCATCAGCGTCACCATCTCGTCGGAGGTGGCCGCCGTCTTGACGTTGACCTTGCAGCCCGTCTCCTTCTCGAAGTCAGTGACCCAATCATAGGCTTTGTCGGACTCGCCACGCTCGATGTACCCGGGCCAGGCAACGATATCGACTTCGCCCTCGCCGTCGCCGACGGCGGTCGGCATTTCGGCAAGCGCGGTGCCGCTAAGGGCGAACAAGGCAACAACAGCGACTGAGATACCACTTGTGGGTTTCATACTCTTGCTCCTGGGGACGAGACGTAGACGACGGAAAGACTTGGAGTTCGGGGTGGATTAAAGGGCGCAACCCCCCGGTAAACCAAGAGGAATGTTAGTTGAGGACCGGGCGCAGCGCCACAGGAAAGCAGCCATTCGCGCCTGCGCAAAGGCGCCGAGAGGCCGCACTCTCACTGTTTTTGCAGCGCCATGACCTCGATCAGCGCGGCAGAGGCACGGTTTCCGCTTTCGACGCCGCCGTTCATGTAGCCAAGAAAGTCGCTACTGGTATGCTCACCGGCAAATTGCAGGCGGCCATGCAGAGCGGGTTCCGAGGCCTCATCCAACATCGTGGTGTATTGACCTGGTTTAGCGCTGGCATAGCTGCCCAGCGTGTAGGGATAGTCCTTCCAGAACCAGGAAATGACCGCCGCCGGCTCGACACTTTCGGACAGTGCCGGCGCCATCTTGGCGAGGCCATCGCGGAAGGCCGCGAGCGCAGTGTTCACGTCGCTCTGGCCGCCTTTGCTGCCAAGGTAGTTGGTGATGATGCCGGCGTCGCCCGGCTGAGCGCGGCTAGAGTCCCACAGATTTTGGAGACTGAGATCGGTGAAGAACGTCCCATTCGACGGCGCGACCAAACCCGAGGCAGAGCCTCGCCAGGCGCGCGATGTGGTTCCCTGCAAGATCTTGGCGTTGGTGCCGTAGCCGAGTTCGTGAATGGTCTTCAGCTTTTCCGACCCGAGCTTCAGACGCTCCAGCCCCTTGACCTGCCGCAGCTTGGTGAATGGCAGAGCCAGGATCATGGTATCGAAGCTTTGTGAGTTCGCGCCGCCGGGCGCGTCGAAGCCGGCGACAATCTGCCCGCCCTTGGTATCGAGCTCCGTCAGCGCGTAGCCCTGCTTCATCTCGATTTTGTTTTCGAGCGCGGCCACCAGCGCCGTGATGAGCGCCGATGAGCCTCCCTTGATGCGGAAGACCTCATCGCTCTCGCCGAACATCTGATAGGGCTCGCTCATGTCGGTCCCGATAAAGTCCACCATGTTCAGGCTGGACTGGTCCTTCGTCGCGAGTCCGAACTCGATGTCATAGCCGACATCGAGCAGATCGATCGCCCAGTCGTCGGTCTTGCCGCGGAACTGCTCCAGATAATCCTTCAAGCTCTTCCGATCGAGCTTGCGAGCATAGGACGTCCATTCGTCGTCTTTGTCGGTGAGCTTGTCGGCGTCGGCGGCGATGCGCTTGGCAATCGGCGCAAAGGCGCCCTTCTGTGTGGCCGGGTCGATCATCTCCTTCGGCGTATAGAACTTGCCGCCGAAGTAATAGAGGTCCTCGCCGTCGTCGTCGGCGGCCAGCTTCTGCATCTCGACACCGAGTTCGGTCCCGAGCTTTTGCAAATCCTCGTGATTGGTGTCGACAAACTCGCCGCCGAGCTCGCAGAACATGCCCTTGTAGAAATCGTAGTGGGTGAACATGCGCCCACCCCAGCGATTGCTCGCTTCGAACACAATCGGCGTCGCGCCGGCGGCATGCAGTCGATAGGCCGCAGTCAGTCCGGCAACGCCGCCGCCGATGATCGCGACTGGCCCTTTTGGCGGCGGCTGCTTGGCGTGGGCGCTCCAGTCCAGCACCGGCGACAGGGCGGCAGCACCCGCCGCCGCCGCGGATATCCGTAACAGTCGCCGCCGTGTCAGCGCGGACGATCGCGGTAAGACCAAACCTTGATCATGGAAAGAACGGGACAAGGCTTTGGAGATGGCGGCGAACAAAGGCGTGCGCGACATGGCAGGACCCCAAACTGACGTTGTGTCAAAGACGCGTCCAGCGCACCCCGCGTTTGGCGGGTGAGCTGACAATAGTGTGTCACACTTGGTCGTGCTGTAGAAGCGCTGGATGCCCGCAATGGACACGAGACCGGAAGCCGCTATTCAAGAATGCGCCAGCGCCAACGTTGGCGTCAGGGCAGCAGGCATGATGCGGGCAGCGCCCGATTGGTGACGTCACGCAGCGCGAAGCTCGATTTCAACCGTGCGACCCCCGGCAGCCGCGACAACTGCTCTTTATGAATGCGCTCGAAATCGGCGAGATCGCGCGCCATGACGGTGACGAGATAATCGTCCTCACCGGACATCAGGTGGCAGGAAACCACGGACGGGGCGGCGGCCACTGCCTCCTCGAAGGCCTTGAGCAGGTCCTCATTCTGGCTCTTGAGGCCGATCTGCACGATCACTGTCATGGAGAGGCCGAGCGCTTGGCGGCAAATGCGCGCCTGGTAGCCTTGGATGACGCCCCTCTCCTCGAGCGCGCGGATGCGCCGGGCGATCGCCGTTGCCGAAAGCGGGATGCGCTCGGCAAGCTGGACCTGGCTCAGGCGGCCGTCCTCGAGCAAGGCCCCGAGAATCGCGCGATCTAGCGCGTCTATGGCCACTTCCTTCATTTTCCTGTGTCCTGCAAGGTTATGCCGCAGATTTCTTGCACGATAACACCGTTTCGCTAAATAAAACGCCAACAATCTCTCCGCGATTTGCGGCAGTCTTGAAGCCAGAGAATTCCCGGAATCGGAGGACATCATGCGCATCGGCGTTCCGACAGAGATCAAGAGTAATGAGTTCAGGGTTGGGCTCGTGCCGGGTTCTGTGCGCGAGCTGACCGCGCGCGGTCACGAGGTCGTGGTGCAGTCCGGCGCCGGCGCTGGAATCTTCGCCGACGACGCGACGTACGAGAAGGCTGGCGCTCGTATCCTGCCCACGGCGGAAGCCGTGTTCGACGAGGCGGAGATGATCGTCAAGGTCAAGGAGCCTCAGGCGGTCGAGTATCGCCGGCTTAAGCCGCACCAGATCCTGTTCACCTATCTGCATCTCGCGCCCGATCCCGATCAGGCGCGCGGGCTGATGGCGTCCGGCGCGACCGCGATCGCCTACGAGACCGTCACCGATGCCGCGGGTGGCCTTCCGCTGCTTGCGCCGATGAGCGAGGTCGCCGGCCGCTTGGCCATCGAGGCCGCGGCAATTGCGCTGCGCCGTCCGACCGGAGGCCGTGGCGTGCTGATGGGCGGCGTTCCCGGCGTTCGGCCGGCGAAGGTGGTGGTGCTCGGCGGCGGTGTCGTCGGCACACATGCGGCGCGCATGGCGGTCGGCCTTGGCGCCGATGTGTCGATTATCGACCGCTCGTTGCCGCGGCTGCGTCAGCTCGACGAGCTGTTCGAAGGCCGCGTGCGCACGCTCGCTTCAACCATGGACAGCATCGAGACCGAAGTGCTTGCCGCCGATGTCGTCATTGGTGCGGTGCTGGTCGCCGGCGCGAGCGCCCCTAAACTCGTCACGCGTGCCATGCTCAAGCGACATGAAGCCCGGCGCCGTGCTGGTCGACGTGTCGATCGATCAGGGCGGTTGCTTCGAAACCTCGCGGCCTACCACGCATGCTGAACCGACCTTCGAGGTCGACGGCATCATCCATTATTGCGTGGCCAACATGCCCGGCGCGGTCCCGGTCACTTCGGCACAGGCGCTCAACAACGCCACGCTGCCTTTCGTCATCAAGCTCGCCAACAAGGGCGTGGCTGCCTTCGATGACGACCCGCATCTCGCCGCCGGGCTCAATGTCCGCGACGGGCGGATCGTGCATCCGGTGGTCGCCGCCTCGCTCGGCTTCGATCGCGGTCCTTCGACCAAGGGAAAAGTTCGCCTCGTCGCGGCTGAGTAGACGCGACGAGTTCAAGGATTACCCGGACGCATTCCCCCGCGTCCGAACGCCGGTCCGCCTTCCCTCCCCCGGAACGGACCGGCTTTTGTTTTTTGAGTGCTCAGGTCCGCCGACTGCGAGGCCCTATGGCAAAACGACCGTGCCCTTGTAGGTGCCGCCGGCAAGCGTGTCGGTGATGTTCTCATAACCATACGTTCCGCCACCTGACGCGCCTGCGTACTTCCCGGTCCCGCCGGTGTAGGTGTAGATCAACTCCTTCAAGTGCGAGCCTTCCTCCCACTTGTCGCTGATCTGGTCGCCGCCCTTGAACGTATAGGTGCAAGTTCCACTGCCCTTCCAGCTGCCGTCAGGCATGTACTCGTACTTGCCCACGCAATCACCGGCTGATTTCGGCTCAGCAGGATCGTTCGGAACATTGATACAGCGCCCGGCAAAATCGACCAGCTTGTGGCCTTTCTCGGGCTCCGTCTCATCCCATTTGTCACTAACGCAAGCCATGGCCGCCGCTTCGGCGATGGTCTGACTGGCATGGGCGGCGCCAGCGCCAAACATCAGGACGGTCGCCGGCAGCGCAATCATCAAAACCTTGCGATTCATCATGTCTTCCTCCCAAATTCGGTGATCGGAGCTCGAAGGTGACAGTGCTGCAGCGCTCGGCCTAGTATGTAACCGTATCAAGTGCACCAAATGCTCGCGGCGCGGCCGCCATTCCGCGCGCGACGGGAGTTCGGGCGTGACGGTCATTTCGCTCAATGTGCGGAGCGAATCCGAACAGAAGGCGATCCTTGAGCAACTCGACCGCATTCTCAAAAGCGGTCCTTTCGCTCAATCGCGCCGTCGCCAGCGTTTCCTGAAATATGTCGTCAATGAAACCTTGGCCGGCCGCGGCGACCGGCTGAAGGGCTACAGTGTCGCCCTTGCGGTGTTCGATCGGCCCAAGAGTTTCGACCCGGCCATCGACCCCATCGTGCGCATAGAGGCCGCGCGCCTGCGCGACAAGTTGCGCGAATATTATGAACAGGAAGGCCGGAACGACCCCGTCCGCATTGAGCTGCGTAAAGGCACTTACACGCCGGAAATTGGCCTCGCCCAGGCCGCCCCGGGTAACGAGAAGGCCGAAGTCGCGACGGACGCGGCAGAGCCGGCACTGCTTGGGGCAGCTCCCATCGCGCAGCGTTCGGCACCGCGATGGCTGCTCGCGTTCGGCGGGTTGGGGTTGCTGGTGATGCTGCTTACCGCCGGGTGGTGGATTAATCGCGAACGCCCCACAAACACGACAGCCAACTCCTCAAGCGTTCCCGCCATCGCGGTGTTGCCCTTCACCAATCTGAGCGGCGACAAGCAGCAGGACTATTTCAGCGACGGCGTGACTGAGGACATCCTAACCGAGCTCTCGCGTGCGCAAGATCTTCGCGTGCTCGCGCGGAACACGACCTTTCAATATAAGGACAGACCGGTCGACGTTGCCGAACTCGGACGTGAGCTCGGCGTGGCCTACGTGCTCGAGGGCTCCGTGCGCCGCGCCGGCGATCGCTTGCGCATCACCGCGCAGCTCATCGATACCGGGACCGGCACCCATCTCTGGGCCGACCGCTATGACCGCGAGATGGCCGATGTCTTTATCGTCCAGGACGACATCATCAATCAGATTGCCGCTAAGATCGCCGGCCCATTCGGCGCCATAGAGCGCAACGAAGCCAAAGCGGCAGCACGCAAGAGCCCCGAGCAGATCCAGGCCTACGATCTCTTGTTGCGCGCGCGCGACATCATGCAGTGGGATTGGACCCCTGACACATTTGACGGCGCAAGAGAGGCGCTGAACAGGGCGATCGCGCTTGACCCTTCCAACGCGCAGGCCCGGCGGGAACTCGCATGGCTTGCCGTGCTCGGCTGGGTGTTCCAGCTCGATCAAACGCCGATGCCAGCCCAAGATATCTTGGCACAGGCCACGAAGGCGGTTCAGCTCGATCCAGCCGACGCGCGCGCGCACATGGTGGCGGCTTCCGCCTATTTCTTCACCAAGCAGCTCGACCAGTTTCGCCGTGAAGCCGATGAGGCTCTGGCCCTCGCTCCATATAATGCTGAAATCATCGTGACATTGGCCTGCATGATTTCTAGCGCGGGGGATCACGCCCGCGGCGTTGAGCTGGCGGAGAAGGCAAACGCGCTGAACGCCGAAGCGGCGACCGGCTGGTATCACTCGACTGTTTACACCGCCGATTATTTGAAGGGTGAATACCGGCGCGCGCTCGAACTGGCGCGACAGAATCAAGACGCGGAAATGTTCTATTCCTACCTCGAAATCATCCCGATCTTCGGCCAGCTCGGGATGAAGCAGGATGCGCTCGATGCCTGGAAGAACCTACGGGGCCAGCTTCCCGGCGCCTCCACCAAGACTTTCGAGGACTGGTGGCGCTTGTGGAATTTTAACGAGGACGAGATCGCCAGACTGATGGACGGCGTCTACAAGTCGGGCGTTCTTGGGGTCGATGCGAGGCCTGGTCTCTGAAGGTGTGCCCCGCAGCCGATGACGCAGGCTGCCGTGGCCGTGCCGTGGGTCAATACCCTGTCAACCAACAAGACGCAGAGGACTGGCGTTCGTCCCACCGAGCGCGCCAGCGTGCCGAAGAGGATTGCGCGGCGCATGGTTCGCCAGACGCGAGTTGCGAGACACTGCAAAAAGGCGAAACATAAATTTCGATTCGGGACGCGTCTGGCGCTGGGTGACTGCTCAAGAGGCAACAACACATGCAAATGATTCACCGAGTCTTTCTTGCCGCGGCTTTTGTCGCCTCGCCGAGTTTGGCAGGCGCCGAGGCCTATCACGAGCTCGCACGCGAGCCGCATGGCATCGAGGTTCCCAATCCGGAGGCGCCCCCGCCGCAGCCAGAGGCTTCGAAGAAGATCACCATCTATACCGCGAAGACGATCGTGACGGAGGATCCCGGTACGCCCGCCGCCGAGGCGGTGGCAGTGTTGGACGGCAAGATCCTCGGCGTGGGCACGCTGGACGAAGTCAAGGGCTGGGTCACCGACCAGGAGGTCGAGATCGACCGGCAGTTTCAGGATGCGGTGATCGTGCCGGGCTTCATCGAAGCGCATATGCACCCGCAGATTACCGGCGTGCTTTGGCTTGGGGTCTATGTCGGCCGCTTCGACCGGACCTCACCCGACGGGACGCTGGTGAAGGGGCTGGACACCAAGCAGGCCGTGCTGGAGCGGATCAAGGAGGCCGCGGCCAAAATGCCGGCCGACGACAAATGGCTGGTTGCCTGGGGGTACCAGCCCGAGTTCTACGACAACTCGCCGCTCACGCGCGACGATCTCGACCCGATCTCGAACGGTCATCCGATGCTCATCGAGAATTTATCGATGCATATCTATTACGCCAACAGCAAGGCGTTCGAGATTGCCGGCATCGGCGACGACACCAAGATCGTCGGGATCGTCAAGAAAGACGGCAAGCCGACCGGTGAGATCGAGGAGATCACGGCGGCGCTCGCTTTCGCCGAGAAGCTGCCGCCGCTCGATGACAAGACCATGCTCAAGGCGACCTGGGATGCGGCCGAGCTCGCGCATCGCGTTGGCGTGACTACCTTCGCCGATCTTTCCTTCGGCACCATTCCAGGCGGTTACAAGGCCTATCAGACGGCCGAGGCCGACCCCGATTTTCCCGTGCGCACCGTTCTCAATCCGGTGATCCAGGTTTTCCAGAAGCCGGAGGTGGTGGCGAAAGGCGGGCTCGATGTCCTGACCGAGTGGCACAAATTCGATACCGATCGTCTGAGCTTCGGCGGCGTGAAGTTCGTGGTCGATGGATCGATCCAAGGATATACCGGCCTGTTTCAATGGCCGTACTATTACAAGACGTTTGCCAACGGCATCGCCAACATCTCGCAAGACGACCTCACTAAGTGGGTTGGCGAAGTCCACAAGCGCGGGTTCCAGGCGGTGATCCACACCAACGCCGATGAGGCCACCGAAATGGCGCTGACCGCGCTGACCGAGGCCGAGCGGCAATATCCGCAATCGGCGACCCGGGACCGGCTGGAGCACAATCAATACGTGACGCAAAGCCAGCTGCTCAGGATGAAAGCGCTCGGCATGGCAACGAACCTGTTCACCAACCACATCTATTATTGGGGCGACCTGCACTACTCGACATTCGCGGGACCGGATCGGGCGAAGGACATGGACCCGGCGGGCAGCGTGCAGCGCCTCGGCATTCCCTTCAGCATGCATTCGGACGCTTCGGTCACGCCGGTCAACCCGCTGTTTTGCATGTGGACGGCGACGGCGCGCAAAACCATGTCGGGCCGCGTCCTCGGCGAGGCCGAACGCATCTCCGTTCCGGACGCGTTGCACGCGGTGACCCTCGGCGCCGCCTATTTGCTTGGGCAAGACGATAAGAAGGGCTCGATCAAAACTGGCAAGCTCGCCGATTTCACCGTGCTTGACCGCAATCCGCTCGATGTCACCTCAGCCGATGAGTTGATGGACATCAAGGTGCTGGGCACGGTGATGGGTGGCAAGGCCTTCCCGGCGAAGGCAGCGGGCGCAAGCGCACCCTAGCCGTGCCGATAGAGCGGTGAACTTTGGCGCTCGCCTACTTCAAGCTCGGGAAATTGAACTCGGCGCCGCCGCGAATGCCGTTCGGCCAGCGCGCGGTCACGGTCTTCAGCCGGGTGTAGAAGCGCACGCCTTCCGGGCCGTAGATCGCGTGGTCGCCGAACAACGACCGCTTCCAACCGCCGAAGGAATGATAGGCGACCGGAACCGGGATCGGCACATTGATGCCGACCATGCCGACCTCGATGCTGTCGGCGAAGGCGCGGGCCACGTCGCCGTCGCGGGTGAAGATGGCGGTGCCGTTGCCGTATTCGTGGCGGTTGATCAGATCGGCGGCTTCCGCGTAATCGCCGGCCCGTACCACACATAAGACGGGTCCAAAGATCTCGGTCTGGTAGATGCTCATGTCCTCGGTCACGCGGTCGAACAGCGAGCCGCCGAGAAAAAACCCGCGCTCATAACCCTGGAGCTCGAGCCCGCGCCCGTCGACGACGAGTTCGGCGCCTTCCTGAACGCCTTGACCAACGAGATCGGCGATGCGCCGCTTGGCCTCCGCCGTAATCACTGGCCCCATTTCCGACTCGGGATCGGTGGCGGGGCCGACCTTCATCATGCGGATCTTCGGCGCCAACGCCGCAACCAGACGGTCGGCGGTCTGCTCGCCTACCGGCACCGCAACCGAGATCGCCATGCAGCGCTCGCCCGCGGAGCCGAAGCCCGCGCCCATCAGCGCATCGACGGCCTGGTCCATGTCGGCGTCGGGCATGACGATCATGTGGTTCTTGGCGCCGCCCAGCGCCTGCACCCGCTTGCCCGATGCGGAACCGCGCCGATAGACATGCTCGGCCACCGGGGTCGAACCGACGAAGCTCACGGCCTTGATGTCGGGATGGTCGAGGATCGCATCCACGGCTTCCTTGTCGCCATGCACGACGTTGAGCACCCCGCTTGGAAAGCCGGCCTCCTGGAACAGATCCCAGATCAGCATTGAGGTAGACGGATCGCGCTCCGACGGCTTGAGCACGAACGTGTTGCCGCAGGCGATGGCGACCGGATACATCCACATCGGCACCATGGCCGGAAAGTTGAACGGCGTGATACCGGCGACGACGCCGAGCGGCTGGCGGTCGGACCAGCTGTCGATCTCCGGGCCGACATTGCGGCTGTACTCGCCCTTGAGCAGATGCGGAATACCGCAGGCGAAATCGACTACGTCGATGCCGCGGGCGAGCTCGCCCAGCGCATCTTCATGCGTCTTGCCGTGCTCCTTCGAAATGGTGCGGGCGATGTCGCGGGCGTGCCGATCGAGCAGCGCCTTGAAGCGGAACATCGGCTTGATGCGCTTGAGCGGCGGCGTGGCGCCCCACGCCGCGGCGGCCTGCTTGGCGGCGGCGACGGCGGCGTTCACTTCATCAATGGTCGAGAGCGGCAGTTCGGCGGTCTGCTCGCCGGTCGCCGGATCGTAGACGGGCGCCCGGCGTCGCGAGGCAGACGTGACCTTGCGCCCGTCGATGGCGTTCTGAATGGTTTCCATGCCCGAAATGCCGATCTCAGTTCACGGTCTTGAGCACGCCTGCGAGAATATCGATCAACTGGTCGATCTCCTTCTTCTCGATGATCAACGGCGGCGAGAGCGCGATGGTGTCTCCGGTGGCGCGGACGAGCAGGCCGCGACTGAATGCCTCGACGAAGCGAGCATGGGCGCGCTGCGACGGCGCGTCGGGGATCGGATCCAACTCGATCGCGCCGATCAGCCCAATATTGCGAATATCGATCACGTGGGGCAGCCCCTTGAGCGAGTGGAGCGCCTCCTGCCAATAGGGCGCAAGCTCCGCCGCACGCGTTAGCAGCCCCTCCTCCTTATAGACCTCGAGCGTGGCGATGGAGGCGGCGCAGGCCACCGGGTGGCCCGAATAGGTGTAGCCGTGGAAGAAATCGATCGCCCCCTCCGGCACATTGAGGAAGGCCTCGTGCACTTTCTTCTTCACCAGCACCGCGCCCATCGGAATGGTGCCGTTGGTGATGCCCTTGGCCGTGGTGATGATGTCGGGCGAGACGCCGAAATAGTCGGCGCCGAACGGCGTGCCGAGACGGCCAAACGCGGTGATGACCTCGTCGAAGATCAGCAGGATGTCGTGCTTGGCGGCGATCGCGGCGAGGCGTTTGAGATAACCCTTGGGCGGGATCAGCACGCCGGTCGAGCAGGCGACCGGCTCGACGATGACCGCGGCGATGGTCGAGGCGTCGTGCAGCGCCACCAGACGTTCGAGATCGTCGGCCAGCTCGACGCCATGCTCGGGCTCGCCGCGGCTGAAGGCGTTGCGGGCGAGGTCGTGAGTATGGCGAATATGGTCGACGCCGCTCAGCAGCGTACCGAACATCTTGCGATTGTTGGTGATGCCGCCGACCGAGGTGCCACCGAAATTGACGCCGTGATAGGCGCGCTCGCGGCCGATCAGGCGGACCTTCGAGGCGTTGCCTTTGGCCCGGTGATAGGCCAGAGCCATCTTCAGCGCGGTCTCGACCGAACTCGGAGCCGGAGTTGGTGAAGAACACGTGGTCGAAACCTTGCGGGGCGATGTTGACCAGCTTCGCGGCGCATTCGAACGCGCGCGGATGCCCCATCTGGAAGGTGCCGGCGAAATCGAGCTCGCCGACCTGTTTGCGGACCGCTTCGACGATGTGCGGGCGGCAATGGCCGGCATTGACGCACCACAGTCCGGACGTGCCGTCGAGCACACGGCGGCCGTCGTCGGTGGTGTAGTGGGTACGCTCGGCGCTGACGATCAGGCGCGGCGCCTTTTTGAATTCGCGGTTCGCCGAGAACGGCATCCAGAATGCTTCGAGATCGTTGGTCGCAAGCCTTGCGCTCATGTCGGTGCCTGTTGAATTAGGTCGAGTCTCACGCGACCTGGGTCACGGCTTCGGTGAGGCTCGCTGCGAAGATGTCCATGCCCTCACGCACGAGTTGGTCGCTCGCGGTGAGCGGCGCGAGGAAGCGGATAACGTTTCCATACGTGCCGCAGGAAAGAAGAATAAGTCCGTTCTCGTTGGCGACTTTCATAAGAGCTTGCGTGAGCTGCGGCGCCGGCTCGCCACTGGCGGTGTCCTTCACCAGCTCAATAGCGCACATTGCGCCAAGACCGCGAACGTCGCCGACGCAATTCAGGTTGGAGCGATTTTTGATCTCGTTGCAGCGGTCGATAATGATCTTGCCGATGGCATTCGCGCGATCGCAGAGCTTCTCCTCCTCGATCACATCGAGCACGGCATGGGCGGCGGCGCACGCCACCGGATTGCCTGCATAGGTGCCGCCGAGACCACCGGGATTCGACGCATCCATCACGTCGGCGCGTCCGGTGATGGCGGAGAGCGGAAGGCCGCCCGCCAAGCCCTTGGCCATGGTCACGACATCGGCCTTGATGCCCATATGCTCGAGCGCGAACATCTTGCCGGTGCGGGCAAAGCCTGTCTGGATCTCGTCGGCGACGAGGAGAATGCCATGCTCGTCGCACAGCGCCCTCAAGCTGTGCATGAAATCAAACGGGGCGATGTAGAATCCGCCCTCTCCCTGCACCGGCTCGATGATGATGGCGGCGATGCTCGATGGGTCGGCTGTATATTTGAACAGCGCCTTCAGCGCGTCGAGGCTCTGCTCCCCGCTGACCCCGTGATAGGTGTTGGGGAAGGCGACATTATAAATGTCGGCGGGGAACGGACCGAAGCCCTTCTTGTAGGGAACGACCTTGCCGGTCAGCGCCATGCCCATATGCGTACGGCCATGAAAGCCGCCGCTGAAGGAGACGATGCCCGGACGGCCGGTAAAGGCGCGCGCGACCTTGACCGCGTTCTCGACGGCTTCTGCCCCGGTCGAGACCAGCATCGTCTTAGCCGGGCTCGCGACCGGCGCGAGCGCATTCAACCGCTCCGCCAGGCGGACATAGGATTCATAGGGCGTGACCTGGAAGCAGACATGGCTGAACGCCTGCATCTGCTGCTCGACGGCGGCCATGAGCTTCGGATGTTGATGCCCGGTATTGACCACAGCGATGCCGGCGCCGAAGTCGATATAGCGCTTGCCGTCCTCGCTCCAGATCTCGGCGTTCTTGGCGCGCTTGGCGTAGATGGCGGTCGCATGGCCGACGCCACGCGGCACGGCAGCCATCCTCCGCTCATGCAACTCGGCCGAACTTGGCATCAGGCGTTTCCGTTGTCGTTTCTTATTGGTGACGCGTCAGGATTGGAGCACGACCGGGCTGGACCCCACCCAGCTCACCCAGACCTTCTCGCCCCAACCGAATTTGTCCTGGTCGAAACGCGAGCGGTTGGGCCGCGAAATGCGGATCAGCCGGCCGTTATCAAGCATCACGTGAAAGATCGAGATATCGCCGAGATAGGAGATCTCCTTGATCTCGCCCTTGGCGACGTTATGGGCCGCGGGACATTCCGGCACCTCGGGCGGCGCATCGGCATTCTTGTGCAGGCTCATCTTCTCCGGGCGGATGGCCACCCAGACGGACGACGTCTCCTGGCCGGCAACGGCATGGGGAACGTGCACGCGATGCGGCTCGAGCTCAGGGCAGGCCACGGTGGCCTCATCGGGCTTGTCGTTGATCAGCGTGCCTTCGAACATGTTCACTGAGCCGATGAAATCGGCGACGAAGCGCGAGGCCGGAAATTCGTAAAGATCGGAGGGTGTGCCGAGCTGGGCGATCGAGCCCTTGTTCATGACGGCGATGCGCGAGGCAATCGCCAGTGCCTCGTCTTGGTCATGGGTGACCATGATGAAGGTGATGCCGACCTTCTGCTGGAGCTGCGACAGCTCGAAGCGCATGGCCTCGCGCAATTTGGCGTCGAGCGCCGACAGCGGCTCGTCGAGCAGCAGTACCTTCGGTTTCTTGATCAGCGCACGCGACAGCGCCACGCGCTGGCGCTGGCCGCCCGAAAGCTGATCGGGCATGCGCGCGGCCAGGTGGCCGAGCTGGACCAGATCGAGTGCCTCCTGCACGCGCTGGTCGCGCTCCGGTTGTGGCACGCCGTCGATCTTGAGGCCGTAGGCGACGTTGTCGGCGACCGTCATGTGCGGAAACACCGCGTAAGACTGGAACACCATGTTCACCGCGCGTTTGTTCGGCGGGATGTCGCACATGTCTTGGCCGTCGATCAGGATGCTGCCCTCCGTCGGCACTTCGAGTCCGGCCAGTATGCGCAGCAACGTCGTCTTGCCACAGCCTGACGGTCCGAGCAGAGCGAAGAACTCTCCGGGATCGATGTCGAGGCTGACATTGTCCACCCCGACCGCGGATCCCCACCGCTTCGAAATGTTGCGAAAGCTGATGATCGGTTTCACCGGGGCTTCAGCGCCCTTGCCCACCTTTTCGTCCACGGCTCTCATCCTTTGGTCTTCTTCGCGGCTCTGCTCTGCATCACCATCATAACCACCATGAGCACGATCGTGAGCAGGATCAACATGGTCGATGCGGCGTTGACCTCCGGCGTCACCGAGAAGCGCAGCATCGAATAGACCTTGACCGGGAAGGTCACAGTGTCCGGTCCTGACGTGAAAAACGTGATGACGAAGTCGTCAAGGGACAGCGTGAACGCCAGCAGTCCCCCGGCGATCAGCGCCGGCTGGATATGCGGAAGCAGGACATCGCGGAAGGCCTGCCAATCGTTGGCGCCAAGGTCGCGCGCGGCCTCCTCCTGCTCCTTGTTGAAACTTCCGAGTCGCGCGCCGACCACCAGGGCCACGAAGGGAAAGCAGAACGAGACATGCGCGATGATGATGGAGCCGAGATTGAACGGCCATATCAAATTATTTGGCCATGGCAGGACGCGGGTAAAGAACAGCAGCATGGAGACGCCCATGCATATTTCCGGAACCACGAGCGGCATGGCGAAGGCGCCCTCCACCACCGTCCTGCCGACGAAGCGGTAGCGCCATAATAGAATTGCCGCCAGCGAGCCGATGACAAGTGAGATGAGCGTGGCCATAAACGCGATGGTCAGCGAGTTGGCGAAGGCGAGCAGCAGGGACTCGTTATTGAACAGCTTCTCGTAATATCTGAGGGTGAAGCCGCGCCATACGGTGATGCGCTTAGAGTCGTTGAAGCTGAAGGCGATCAGCGCGACCAGCGGCGCGTAGAGAAAGAAGAACACGGCGAATAGCCACGCCCGCATCTGCCACAGGCGATTATATTCGAGCGGGGCGCGTTTCAGGGCCATGGCTAGATCCCGTGACCCTCGGCCGGCTTGCCGCGGCTGAAATAGGCGCGCAAGGCGATGGCCGCGAAAGTTGCGTACATCAGCAGGAACGACAGCGCGGCGCCGAACGGCCAATCGTTGGCGCGCTTGAACTGCCGCTCGATGACATTGGCGATCATCTGACTGTCAGGGCCGCCGAGCAGATCGGGGGTGAGATAAGCGCCGAGAGCCGGCACGAAGGTGATGATGATACCGGAGATGATGCCCGGGAGCGCCAGCGGCACTACGATATGGAACAGCGTGCGGGTATGGCCGGCGCCAAGGTCGAGGCTCGCCTCGATCAGCGACTTGTCGAGCCGGTCGAGCGCGGCATAAAGCGGAAGCACCATGAACGGCAGGTGGACGTAGACCAGTCCCACCACCACGGCAAAATTGTTGTAGAGCAACTGGAGCGGCGTGAAATCGCCTAACGGCTGCAACCCCACCAGCGTCATTAGCCAGCTGCCCTGGTTCCACAGCCATTCGAGCGTGAAATTCGCGAAGCCCTCGGTGCGAAGCACCGACATCAGGGCATAGGTGCGGATTAGCAGATTGGTCCAGAACGGCAGCATGACCAGCATCAGCATCCACGGCCGCCAGCGCTCGCTGGCGAAGACGATCGACAGCGCGACCGGGAAAGCCGATGATGAGACAGAGCAGCGTGGTGAGGCCGGCGACGACAATCGACTTAGCGAAGATGCCGAGATAGAGCGGCTGGACCGCACGCACATAGTTGGCGAAGGTGCCGCTGATGTCGACGTCGGTCAGGCCTGCGTTCTGGCCGAAGCTATAGGCCCAGACGATCGCCAGCGGCGCGAGGAAAAACACTACCACCCAAGCAATGGGTGGTAGTGCCGTCGCCAAGAAGGCCAGCCGACGCTCCTGTGTCTGCGTTGCCACCGCGGCGCTCCTATTCCCCGCTACGTCGCGTCACGCGCGCTGCATCAAGCTGCCCGTAGCCGGGTCATGGCTTCGTCGAGCAGCCGGGTGAAATCCGCCCCGAGATAGTTCGGGTACTCGCACTTGGCCATGACGTCGGCCGGCGGGAAGATCACCTTGTTGTCCTTGTAGGCTGCAGGCATAAGCGCGACAGCGGCCGCATTCGGAGACGGGTACTGGATGGTCGTAGAGATTTCGGCGCCAACCTTCGCGTCCAGAATGAAGTTGATGAATTTGAGGGCGTTCTCCGGATGCGGCGCGCCTTTCGGAACGGCGAGCGTGTCCTGCTGACGCATCGCGCCTTCCTTCGGTACGACGAAGCTAACGTCGTCGTCCTCGGTCATGATTTGCGCGATGTCGCCGTTATATTCCATGACCACGTCGACCTCGCCCGACAGCAGAAGGTCCTGGCCGTTGTCCTCATGGAAGGATTTGATGTTGGGCTTCTGCTTGATGAGCAACTGCTCGGCCTGCTTCAGCAACTCCGGCGATGCGTCGTTCACTGAATGACCGAGATATTTGAAACAGTTGCGAAACAGCTCGCTCGCGTCGGACATCACGGCGATGCGACCCTTATAGGCGTCGGAGTCGAACAGCCACTTCCAGCTGTCGGGCACCTCTTTGATCTTCGACTTGCGATAGCCGATGCCGATGACGAGCCAGGTATAGGGCATGCTGAATTTGCGGCCGGGATCGAACGGCGCTTCGGTCATGAATTCGGGCGCGACGTTCTTGATGTTCGGGATCTTCGCGTGATCCAGTTCCTCGAGCAAATTGGCCTGGATCATGCGCTCGACGAACTCGCTGCCCGGAACGATGACGTCGTAGCCCGGGTTGCCCGCGCGCAGCTTGGCGAACAACTCATCGTTGGTCGCGAACAAGCTCATATTGACGTCGATGCCGCTCGCGTCCTTGAAGTCCTCGAGCGTGGTCTCGCCGATATACGTATCCCAGTTGTAGAAATTCAGCTTCGGCTCTTCGTCCGCCCAAGCTGAGCGCTTCGTGCTCGTGAGACTGATGCCGATCGCGGCGGCGCCGAGACCCTTCAGCAGTGAGCGGCGTGATGTGCGTAATGATTTGGCTTGCCCGGTCATACTGACTCTCTCCTTGCTCCTGAACTTATGGCTGCTGGGCCTCGTTAGCTCGTAAAGCCGTTTTGCGCCCGGCAAGTATGACGGTTTGCCGCCAATTTAGCCAAGCTCAATCGGTAGGCATCTTCTGCCTCGGCATGACTGATCATGCATCAATCGCCCCCAGGCAGATGTATTTGATCTCGAGATACTCCTCCAAGCCCTCGGCGGCACCCTCGCGACCGAGACCGGATTCCTTGACGCCACCGAACGGCACGACCTCGTTAGAGAAGATGCCTTCGTTAACGCCGACCATCCCGGCGTCGAGCTTCTCGGCGACGCGCCAGGCGCGACTCAAATTCTGGCTGAACAGATAGGCGGCGAGCCCGAACGGCGTGTCGTTGGCGAGCCGGATCGCGTCGGCCTCGGTGTCGAAGCGCACCAGCGCCGCCACGGGGCCGAAGATCTCCTCGCGGACGATCTCCATGTCCGGCGTCACCCCGCCCACGACCGACGGGCGGTAAAATAGCGGCCCCGCCTTGTCCAGCGCACCGCCGGTGAGAACTTTCGCCCCCTTGCTGACGGCGTCGCCCACCAGGCTTTCGACCTTCGCGATCGCTGCGTTGTTGATCAACGGGCCGACATTGATTCCAGGGTCGATGCCGGGGCCCACCGCGAGCTTGTTGACCGCCTCAACGAGGGCCGCGGCGAAGCGGTCGTAGATACCGGACTGCACCAGGATGCGGTTGGCGCAGACGCACGTCTGCCCAGCGTTGCGATATTTCGAGGCCATGGCCCCGGCGACCGCCTGGTCGAGATCGGCGTCATCGAACACGAGCAGTGGGGCGTTGCCGCCAAGCTCGAGCGTGAGCTTCTTCACGGTGTCGGCGCATTGCCGGTAGAGGATCTTGCCCACCTCGGTCGAGCCGGTGAAGGACAGCTTGCGCACCCTGCCATCCTCGCAGAGCACCTTGCCGACGGCGGGGGCGTCCGTGGTGGTGACGATGTTGAGCACGCCCGGCGGCAGTCCGGCGTCGACTGCGAGTTTGGCGATGGCGAGCGCACAAAGCGGCGTCTCCTCCGCCGGCTTGACCACGATGGTGCAGCCGGCGGCGAGCGCAGGCGCCACCTTCCGGGTGATCATGGCGATCGGGAAATTCCACGGGGCGATCGCGGCCACCACGCCGATCGGCTGTTTGATGGTGAGATAGCGCTTGGAGGCGACGGTGGTCGGGATGGTGCGGCCGTAAGCGCGCTTCCCCTCCTCCGCGAACCATTCGACGAAGGAAGCGCCGTAACCCACCTCGGCGCGGGCTTCGGCGAGCGGCTTTCCCTGTTCGGTGGTCATCAGTTGCGCGAGGCTTTCGGTCTCGGCGGTAATGAGATCGAACCAGCGCTTGAGGATCGCCGACCGCTCCTTGGCGGTCTTGGCCGACCAGGCAGGGAGCGCGCGGGCAGCAGCATCGATGGCGCGCCTGGCGTCCTTGGCATCGAGATCGGGGACCGTCGCCACCTCGGCGCCGGTCGCCGGATCGGAGACGGGGAAGGTTTTAGCCGAGGTGACCCACTCGCCGTCGATCAAGGCGGCGGTCGGAAATTTCTTGGAGATCATGGTCATGGCAATCTCCGTCGGCGGATCGTGATCGCGACCGACTTCAGGTCGGCATATTTATAGAGTGCATGTTTATAGAGCGCATGGAGCGAACGGTCGCGGCCCAAACAGGATTGTTTGAAGCCGCCGAGCGGCATGGCGACGGCGGCGATGCGGGCCAGTTTCTCGAAATGGGCAAGCGACGTCATGGTCGACCTCACGCCACGCGCGAATACCAAAGATGATCGAGCGGAGTGACAATCCGCTCGAAATTGCTCCGCTCGGCATGCTTCAGCTGCGAAAACACGTGCTGGAACGGCGCGCCGAACGCGTGGCGAACGACCTCGGAGCGCTGGAACAGATCGAGCGAATTGACCCAGGCGGTCGGTAGCGGCGGCGCGTCGATCCCTTCGGAGTTGCCTTCAACTGCCGGCCCCGGATCGAGCTGGTTGGCGATGCCGTGGCGCACACCGGCCAGCATGCAGGCAATCACCAGATACGGATTGGCGTCTGCGCCGGCGACACGGTGCTCGATGCGGGTCGCGGCGCCGTCACCGCGCGGAATGCGCAGCGCCACGGTGCGATTGTTGAAGCCCCAATGCGCGGCCATGGAGACATAAGCCTTGGGTACGTAGCGCCGGTAAGCATTGGCGGACTGCGCCCACACCGCCATGAAATCCGCCATGGTCTCGCGCATGCCGCCCAGTGCATGGCGGAACATCGGCGAGATCGGATCGCCGGCGAAGACATTGGCTCCCGCTTTGTCGAGCAGGCTGAGATGGACATGCATGCCCGAGCCGGCCCAGTCGTGGTGCGGTTTGGCCATGAAGGTGGCGTCGAGCTGGTGCGCTCGCGCCGCCGCTTTCACCGCACGCTTCAGCAGCAAGCCATCGAGCGCCGCGGCCACCGCATCGGGGCGATGCTTGAGATTGATCTCGAACTGCCCGGGGCCAGAACTCTTTCATGATCGCGTCGACCGGCAGGCCCTGAACCTCGCAGACGCGGTAGATATCGTCGATGAAGGGAGACAGCGCGTCCATCTCCTCGAAGCCGAAGGTGAGCGGCCGGCTCGGATCGTCGGAGAGACCTTCGGGGGTGTGGAGCATTCCGGAGCCGTTGGTCCTCCGGCGCGAGACATAGAACTCGAGCTCCACGGCGGCGACGGGCGTGTGACCTTGCGCGCGTGAAATGCTCCACCTGATCGGTCAGCACCGTGCGGGGGTCGATCTCATCCTTGCCGTCGACGGCCATCACGACTTGGGCGTGCTTGCCATCGCCGACCGGAATCGGCACCAACGTCTTGCTCAGAAGATGACAATGGTGATCGCGGTCGCCGGTCTCCCACAAGCGGCCCGTCTCTTCAATGCAATTGCCGAGCGGGTCCATGATGAACACCGAGGTCGGCATCATCACGCCGTTCTTGGCGATGCCGAGCAGATCGGACCGGCGAACGCGCTTGCCGCGTCCAATGCCGTTCATGTCGAACAGAACGACGTCGATCCATTGCACCCCTGGATTGGCGTCGAGAAAGTGTTTCGCCTCGTCGAGGGTGAGCCGCGTGTTGGTCATGGCGTGACACCCTTGGCGGCCGCGCCGAAGCGGCGGAACAGCGAGACCGAGACCGGGTTCGCCTTGGCCGCCCATTCGGGGTGCCACTGCACACCCAAACAAAATGCCGCGTCGTCGGGCCCGCGCACGGCCTCGACCAGGCCATCCTCGGCGTAGGCCTCGGCCTGCAGCGGTTCGGCGAGGCGCGAGATGCCCTGCCAATGCAGCGAATTGACCATGATCTCGTCCTTGCCGACCCAGTCGCGCAATCTCCCGCTCAGCCTTACTGGGTGAACCGGACCGTAGCTCTCGTCGAGCGGAATATCGAAGCGGGCGCGATGGTCCTTGTGCCCGTTCACGGCGTGAACCGCCTGATACAGGCTGCCGCCAAGCGCGACGTTCAGCTCCTGGAAGCCGCGGCAGATCGCGAACAGCGGGGTCTTGCGCTCGACCGCGGCGCGGATCAACGGCAGTGTCAACGCGTCGCGCAAGGGATCGAGCCGATCGGGCATCAGCGGCGCTTCCTCGCCGTAATGCTCCGGCGCGACATTCGACACGCTGCCCGAGAGCAGGATCGCGTCGGCCACCTCGAAGATGGAGCCGATATCCGTCATGCCGGGGCCGACCGGCACAAGCAAAGGCTGGCACTCCGCCACCTCGGCGATCGCCGCGGAATATTTGCGGCCCACGGCATCAAAGACGTGACCTTCGATCAGCTTGCTACAGGCCGGGATGACGACGACCGGACGGCTCATGCGGCAAGCTCTCCGGCTACGTCGTCGAGAGTAAGGTCAAGCGCGCGGCCGATCGCCTGTTCCGCCTCGTCGAACTGCGCTTGCGTCCAGATCAGCGGCGGCGCCATGACCATGGTGTCGAACACCGCGCGCATGATGAAGCCTTCACGGAAAAAATGGTCGCGGCAGATCAACCCGACGCGACCGGGATCGGCAAAGCGAGCACGCGTCGATTTATCGGCGACCAGCTCGATCGCGCCGAGCAGCCCCACGGAGCGAACCTCGCCCACCAGCGGGTGGTCCTTGAATTTTGTGAGCATCTTGGCGAGCGCGGGCCCAGTCACCTCCTTGACGCGCGGGACCAGACGCTCCCGCTCCATGATCTCCAGATTCTTCAGGGCGACGGCGCAGGCCACGGGATGGCCCGAAAAGGTGTAGCCGTGATTGAAGTCGTCATCATGCGCCATCAGCGCACCGGCGATGGTGTCGTCGACAATAACGCCGGAGAGCGGGATGTAGCCCGACGTCGCCGCCTTGGCGAAGGTGATCAGATTGGGACGGATGCCGTAATACTGCGAGCCGAACCACGTGCCGAGGCGGCCGAAGCCGGTAATCACTTCGTCGGCGAGCAGCAGGATCCCGTATTTGTCGACGATGCGTTGCACCTCCGGCCAGTAGCTGGCGGGAGGAATCTTGACGCCACCTGCACCTTGCACCGGCTCGGCGGCGAAGGCCGCGACATTCTCGGGGCCGACCGCGAGGATATCCTCTTCAAGCGCGCGCGCGGCACGAAGGCCGAACGCCTCGGGCAACTCGCCAGCCTCCGCTTCGCCGTACCAATAAGGATCGAGGATATGGCGAAAGCCTTCATAGACGGGATAGCTGTGCTTATGCACATGCACCATGCCACCCATCGACCCGGCGGCGATGGTCGAGCCGTGATAGGCGTTCGTGCGCGAGATGATGATGCGCCGCTTGGGCTCGCCCTTGAGCGCCCAATAATGTCGTATCAGGCGGATCGCGGTGTCGTTCGATTCCGAGCCCGACGAGCCGTAGAAGATCTGGTTGAGCGTGTCGGGAGCAAGCTCGGCGAGCTTGCGCGACAGGGCGACGACCGGGGGATGTGTGGTCTTGAAGAACGTATTGTAGAAGGGCAGCTCGACCATCTGGTCATAGGCCGCCTGCGCGAGTTCCTTGCGCCCATAGCCGACGTCGCAGGTCCACAGCCCCGCCATGCCGTCGAGAATGCGGGCGCCTTCGCTGTCCCAGATATAGGGTCCGTCGCCGCGAACAATAACGCGTGCGCCGCTTGCTCGCAGCGAGCTGTGCGTGGTGAAGGGGTGCAGATGGTGAAGAGCGTCTAGCTCTCTCAATTGCGCGGTTTGATATTAATTCGTCATTTAGAAACCTCCAGCAGCGTTTGGCCCGGGGGCCATCCCGTCAATGCTAGAGGCTCATGTGAGGCGTGTAGCCGATGCGGGCACAGAGAAGCAGCACCAGCGCCTTGAGACTCGGCCCGCTTGAAGTAAATGACGTTCGGGAAGCCCACATAGAAGCACACGCCTAACGTTCCATTCCCGCAGCCTTGACAGGGGGTTTTGGGCGGGTATGGCTACACTGAAGACTTTATTGGCTACGGTGTAGAATTGTCAACGAAAACGACACGCAAAGCCCCTGCCCGCCCGCGTGGACGGCGCGGCCTTGACCGGAATGCGATCCTGGATGCGGCCTTCGAGCTGCTGTCGCGCGATGGGGAAGTCGGATTTTCGGTGCGCAAGCTCGGCGTGAGCATCGGCGTCGACCCCATGACCGTACTGCACCATTTCGGCTCGAGGGAGGAGCTGTTGCGGCGGATCGCCGACCGGGCGCTGGCGACGGTCGAGCTGCCGCTGCCGAGCGCCGATTGGCGCGCCGATCTCCGCCATGTCGCCGCCTCGTATCGCGATCTGGCCCATCGCCATCCCCGCGTGTTTCACCTGCACTTCCGCTTTCACGCGACGGGCCCCGCCGATCATGCGTCGAGCGAAGTGGTCTACCGCGCGCTCCGGAATGCCGGGCTGACGGATGCCGAGGCCGCCGGACTAGGGCTGGCTTTCTACGCATTCATTCTCGGTTACGCGCTCGCGGAGGCCGAAGGGCTGTTGCGCCCGATCGGCGAGGAGGACGAGGCGGAGTTGCGGGGCTTGGACCCACTGGCCTGTCCCGCAACGCTGGCGTTGATCCCGGCTTTCAGGGCGCTCGATCGAGAGGCAACCTTTCAAGCGTCGGTCGACACCTTCATCGACGGGGTGTCGTGCCGATGCAAGGACCGCGCTTAGTTGCCGATCAGGCGGCGCGGAACAGAGCGACACAGCCTTCGCTCTCGATCTCAATCTCATCGAAGCGCTGCCGTAAGCCGTCGCGCAACGTGGCGAGATCGTCCTCGCGATTATTGAACACGCCCTTGGCATTATAGAGGTCGAGCAGCGCTCGTGCTGCGCGGTTCGGGGCGATCCCGCGACCGAGAATGGTGGCGCCGAACAACACCGCGCCCTTGCCGAAGAGCGGCCGCAGATGGTCGATCGCCACGAGCTTCTCCCTCATGCGACCGGGCAAGCAATGCAAGACATAGGTGAGGCCGACCGACATGAAGGGGGCGAGCCCGAGCTTGACCGGCCCCAGCAGATCGACTTGGTGAAGCTCCGGCTTGAAGCGGGCGAGCCTGCGCGCGGCGCGCTCAAGACAATGTCGATTGACGTCGAGCAGGACGAGCCGGGTGACCCGCGCGTCCGCCGTCTTATCCAGGAAGTAGCCGGTACCGACGCCGGCCTCCAGATGATTGGCCGAGAGATTGGCGCGATACAGCTCGGTGATTCGCCGGGTCGGGCAGCGCCATGCGACATGGTTGGAGACACCATGCACCAGCAGATCATAGATGGAGAGCATCGCCGGCGTGTAGATCGCGTGCCCCTTGGCGATCGCGACCTGATCCGGCGTGGCACCGGTGCTTGGCGCAAGCTCTTCGACCATAGCCCGATATGTCACCCGCCCCACCAAAAAGAAAGGGCGCCACGAGGGCGCCCTGGAAGGTGGGAAGTGATTTTTGGGGAAGGTTCGGTCTAGAAGGTCGCCTTCACGGCGCCCACTATCCGCGCATCGCAGGCATTCTGGTCGAACCCTTGCTCGACCAAGCACTCCTGCTTGCTGTAGTCCGTATCGTAGTAACGGACGTCAGCCGACCAATGATCCAGGAAACCGAGGGTCAGGCCGACGTTCCAATAGGTGTAATCGGAGGCAATCGAGTCGAACGACTGGAAGCCGAGAACGCCGCTGATGCTGGGCGAGAAGAAGTTGAAGAGCTTGTTGTTGAACGAGTAACCCGCAGATCCCTCGATCGCATCAGATGGGCCGAAGGCATTGGCAAAATCCGGCGCATAGTAGTTGTTGATGCCAAGGGCCCAAGGTCCGCTCGCCCAATTCACGCCTGTCTTCAGTTCGAAGTAGTCGGCCGCACTGTTGGCGCCCGGGTAGGTGTATTCGAGAGCGGTGACGTTGAGGGTGAAGTTGCCGAACGTTGGCGCGATGCCGCCATAGTAGTCGATCTCGACGCCCTTACCATAGACGGTGTTTGATCCCCAGATGCCGACGAAGAACATGCCGTAAGTCGCATCGAATTCGGGCTGCACCGCCGGATCGCCGTTGGTGTTCGAAATGCTGCGGAACATGTAGTCGGTCGTGAACGTCGCGGATCCCGAGAGCTCCAGCTTGTTGTCGCCGGCCTGGGCGGCTGTTGCCATCCCGGCAGCGAGAGCTGCGCTCAGAACACACGCTTTGATGATTCCCACTTCCCTGCGCCGAGTCATTGTTTTCGTCTCCCGATTTTGTCGCTGTCCCCTGCGATCGAAACTCGCTTTATCAGGATGTCGCTTTGCCCCCGCATCCCCCGGTTTGGCGCAACGTCCCCCGATTTCTTTGTCACAATATGCTCACGGACTTCCGAAGCAACGGAAAAGGTCGGATTTTAGAAAACATCTGGGCGGGTGTGACTATTCTGCAATGGTCCAAGCCCTTTGATGCCACATTGGGCTTATGCCCTTGATGTCGGCGGCAGGATTACTCACAGACATTGCTCATAGTGCGAGCAATTGCCCAAATCCGAGGCTAAGGACATTTCAAGAATCAATTCATTGGGTTGTATGCGACGCCTCTCACTGCAACTTTAGAGAAACCTCTCGGCCTTGTTCAGGCTTAGGGGCTCACCTAGAGTGGCTGCCAGCAGGCAAAGCCGCCTTGCGATTCGATTCGCCTAGGCATTTTTCCACAAGACCGCATGGCTCAAGACGTGGATTTCGGGACCGTGCTCGTGACCGGTGCGGGGCGCCGACTCGGGCGCAGCATCGCGCTGGATTTCGCCGCCCGCGGCTGGCGGGTCGGCGTCCATTACCGGGATTCGGCCGAAGAGGCCCTGGAGGTCGTTGCTGAGATCGTGCGGAATGGCGGGATCGCAGCGGCGTTTGGCGCAGATCTCGCCCGGCTGGAGAGCATTGAACCCCTGTTCGAGGCCTGCGCCGAGGCGCTTGGGCCGCCAAGTTGCCTGATCAACAACGCCGCCCGCTTCGACTGGGATGCGCTCGATACACTCGACGCCAAGACCTGGCAGGCCAATCTCGACGTCAATCTCAGGGCCCCGGTCTTCCTGACCCAAGCCTTCGCCAGGGCTCTGCCCCAGCAAAGCACGGGCAATGTCGTCAATCTCGTCGACCAGAAAGTCTTGCGGCTCGACCCCGAGCATTTCTCCTACACGATCGCCAAGTCCGCGCTGTGGATCGCCACGCAAACCATGGCGCAGGCGCTTGCCCCGCGCATCAGGGTCAACGCCATCGCGCCCGGCCCCGTGCTCAAGAGCCAGGGCCAAAGCGAGGCGGGATTCGAGCGCGAGGCGCGGACGACCCTGCTCCAGCGGCCGGTCAATGCCGCCGACGTGACGGACGCGATCCAGTTCCTGCTAAAGACGGCCTCGATCACCGGGCAGATGATCGCGCTCGACGCCGGCCAGCATCTGGCCTGGAAAACCCCAAACGCGGAGTTGCGGCGGCCAGGGCCTTGAAGCCGGCCACGCTTAGACCTTACCTTCGGTCTAACAACCGCATGCTGCAAAGCCTGCGCGAGACGTCGTGATCCCCATGCCCTTAGAGAACCCGGACAGCGCAACAGCCTCGCTCCTTTCGCGCGCGCGAAAGGCCATCAGCGGGGTGGAGACCGGCGCGCCGGTGATTGGCCGCTATGCCAAGACGGCGCCGACAGGCCCCGGCGTCTACCGCATGATCGATGGCGCGGGCGAGGTGCTCTATGTCGGCAAGGCGCGGCACCTCAAGAAGCGCGTGCAGAGCTACGCGCGGGCGGGAAGCCACAATAACCGCATCGCGCGGATGATCGCCGACACGGCGAGCATGGAGTTCGTCACCACCGCGACCGAGATCGAGGCTCTGCTGCTCGAGGCGAATCTGATCAAGCGGCTCAAGCCGCGCTTCAACGTGGTGCTCAGGGACGACAAGTCGTTCCCCTTCATCCTCATCGCCCGCGACCATCCCGTTGCACAGATCCTCAAGCATCGCGGCGCGCGTAACCGCAAAGGCGATTATTTCGGTCCATTCGCCTCGGCCGGCGCGGTCGGCCGCACCATCAACACGCTGCAGCGCGCCTTTCTGCTGCGCTCGTGCTCCGACGCCTATTACGAGACGCGGCTGCGGCCCTGCCTGCTGTTCCAGATCAAGCGCTGCTCGGCGCCGTGCACCGGCGAGATCTCGGCCGAGGATTACCGCGCGCTGGTCGACGAGGCGCTCGCTTTCCTTACCGGCGAGAGCGACGAGGTGAAGCGCAGGTTGCACACCTTGATGGATGGCGCGAGCCTCAAGCAGGACTACGAACGCGCGGCGAGTTTCCGCGACAGGTTGACCGCGCTCAGCCACATCCAGTCGCGTCAAGGCATCAATCCGCAGACGGTGAAGGAGGCTGACGTGTTCGCCGCGCATCAGGAGGCGGGCCAGACCTGCATCCAGGTGTTCTTCTTCCGCAACGGCAACAATTGGGGCAACCGCGCCTATTTCCCCCGCGCCGACAAGAGCCTCGCGGTGGAGGAGGTGCTGGAATCCTTTATCGCCCAGTTCTACGACGACAAGCCGCCGCCGAAGCTCATCCTGCTCTCGCACGAGATCGCCACGCGCCGGCTGCTGGCCGAGGCGTTGTCGCTGCGCGCCGGGCACAAGATCGCGGTGACGCGGCCGGTGCGTGGCGAGAAGCGCGAGCTGGTCGAGCATGCGCTGATCAATGCGCGCGAGGCGCTGGCGCGCCGCCTCGCCGAGTTCGACCTCGCAGGCCGCGATCCTCACCCGGCTCGCCGAGCTGCTCGATCTCGAAGAGGCGCCGGAGCGGATCGAGGTCTACGACAACAGCCACATTTCCGGCAGCAACCCGGTGGGCGCCATGATCGTTTCCGGGCCGGAAGGCTTCATCAAAGGGCAATACCGCAAATTCAACATGAAGAGCGAGGACCTCGTTCCGGGCGACGACTACGCCATGATGCGCGAGATGCTGACGCGGCGGTTCTCCAAGCTCGCCAAGGAGAAGGGCGAGTTGACGGGATGGGCCGCGCCCGACCTGGTGCTGATCGACGGCGGACCGGGCCAGCTTGCCGCCGCCTATGCCGTACTCGACGAGCTTGGCCTGTCGGACGAGATCAAGGTCGCGGCCGTGGCCAAGGGACCCGACCGCAACGCCGGCCGCGAGCGCATCCATCTGCGCGACCGCGAGCCGCTATTGCTGGAGCCGCGCGATCCGGTGCTGTATTGCATCCAGAAGCTCAGAGACGAGGCGCACAGATTCGCCATCGGCGCGCATCGTGCCAAACGCAAGAAGGCGATCACCGCCTCGCCGCTCGACGAGGTGCCCGGCATCGGCCCCTCGCGCAAGCGCGCTTTGTTGCAGCATTTCGGCTCGGCCAAAGCGGTGAGCCGCGCCGGCATCGCCGATCTCCAGGCGGTCGGCGGCATCAGCGCGCAGATGGCCAAAGCGATCTATGATCATTTCCATGAGCGCGGGTGAGTGGAGTGGACGGACAGTCCGACATGGCGAGACCTAGCGTGGCGGGAGGAGCGCCGCGCGAGAGCTTGCGCCCGCGCTTCGGCAGCCTGCCCAACATTCTGACGTACGCCCGCATCCTCGCCATCCCGGCGCTGGTCGCCTGCTTCTTCGTGATGGCGGACTGGGGCCGCTGGACCGCGATGTGGATCTTCATCGCCGCCGGCATTAGCGATTTCCTCGATGGCTTTCTCGCGCGAGCCTGGCAGCAGCAAAGCAGCGTCGGCCGCATGCTCGATCCCATCGCCGACAAGCTGATCGTCGCCGCGGCGCTGCTGATGCTCGCCGCCGACGGCACCATCGCCGGCTGGTCGCTGTGGGCCGGCGTCATCATCCTCTGCCGCGAAATTCTCGTCTCGGGCTTGCGCGAGTTCCTCGGCACGCTCGCCGTCTCGGTGCCGGTCACGCGGCTCGCCAAATGGAAGACCGTGGTGCAGATGGTGGCGATCGGCTTCCTGCTCGCGGGCAGCGCCGGCGACAAGGTCTGGCCGTACACCACCTTGTTCGGGCTCTCGCTCTTATGGATCGCGGCGCTGGTCACGCTCTATACCGGCTACGATTATCTGATGGCCGCGTTCCGCCACGCGATGAAGGACGCGTAGCGCGATGCGGGTCCGCTATTTCGCCTGGGTCAAGGAAAAGGTCGGCGTCACCCAGGAAGACATCGAGCCGCCGGCGGGGATCGCGACCATCGCCGAACTGATCGATTGGCTCAAAGCGCGCGGTCCCGAATTCGCCGATGCATTTGCGCGCGCCGAAGTGATCCGCGCCGCGATCGACCACAGCCATGTGCGCCACGACGCCAAGATCGCCGGCGCGCGCGAGATCGCCTTCTTCCCGCCGGTCACCGGAGGCTGACGATGATCCGCGTGCAGCCGGAGGATTTCGACATCGCCGCGGAAATCGCCGCGCTGAAAGCGGGCCGCAGCGACATCGGCGCCATCGTCAGCTTCATCGGCACGGTGCGCGATCAGCATGGCGCGGTCTCCGCCATGACGCTCGAGCATTATCCCGGCATGACCGAATCCGAGCTCAGCCGCATCGAGACGGAAGCGAATGCGCGCTGGAGCTTGCAAGCGAGCCTGATCGTGCATCGCATCGGCACGCTCTCGCCCGGCGACAACATCGTGCTGGTGGTCACGGCGTCGGAGCATCGCGACGCGGCGTTCGACGCGGCGAAATTCCTGATGGACTATCTCAAGACTACCGCGCCGTTCTGGAAGCGCGAGGATGGTCCGGGTGGCGCGCGCTGGGTCGAGGCCGATGCGAAGGACGACAGCGCCGCTTCGCGCTGGACGAAACGCGCCGCTGAGTAGCTAGCGCACCTCGATGATGCGGGCGCCGCGCGGCAGCACTCTGAGGTAAGGCCCCCACACGCAGACATCGCCCCAGCCGCAAATCCCGCCTTGGCAGGTGCGTTGATAGCTGCAGGAGCGGCAGCGATAAGACGGCTTGCAGCCGGTGCACATGGCGATCTTCTGGCAGTCCCTCCACACGATCGCCTTCGCCTCGCCTGCGGGCAGAGCCATGACGCAGGCCGCCAGCAGGCCGGCCAGGCCGAGCATGGATAAGACTTTGCGCATCGAGGCCCCCCTGTTCCCGCGGAATCGCCGCGAGCCAGCCTCAGTCCCGGTGAGAGAGTGCCCGTTGATTGCCCAAGGATCAAGCATGTTGCGGACGGCCAACGCGGACAAGACACGCGACTTTATCGCCGCGGCGCGTTGCAAGCGTCCGGCTGTTGTCAAAGAGCGGTTCTCTCGAGCCTTGGCCCGAGGGGATGGCGCGCCGAAAAGCGCAAATCTGGTAGCTCGCGATCCTGGTGGGGACCGCGCGGGCGCCTTCCGGCGCGCCATGCGCGCTCAAGCAGCGCTAGCGATAGCGCGACAAGAGCGCTTGCGACGTTTGCGGCAGTGGGCCCCGCTTTAGCTTTGCGGTCGGATCGATCTCCGCCGCAACTCTTCAGCCAGCTCCTGGCAGGGACTCCTAGTGGTCCCGGGGGGAGCCCCGCTGCCGCCCGAGTGTCTCGTTGCGACGAGACCCGCGGGCGCCGCACCTCGTCCCGCCTCACGACGCCTCGAGAAACGCCCTTAAGTGGACGAGGTGATGCGCATGATACGCGCGGTTTTGCGGGCGGGAGTTGTGCGGGGATAGTCAGCGCGCTCGTCATCCCGGCAAAAGCCGGGATCCAGGAGCAACCGACACCTGAGCCCCGGCTCTGGATACCGGCTTTCGCCGGTATGACGGAGTTTGTTGCGGAAGCCGTCCCTTCGATATGAGTTCAGGCATGGACGCACAGCCTTGTGTGTACATTCTGGCGAGCAGACGCAACGGCACGCTCTATACCGGCGTCACTCGCTGCCCGATTCAACGCGTTTGGCAGCACAAGCAGGGACTTGTCAGGGGTTCACAAAGAGGTACGGCGTATGTCGGCTCGTCTATATCGAACTGCACGACACGATGCCTGCTGCCATCCAGCGCGAAAAGCAAATCAAGGAATGGAAGAGAGCCTGGAAGATCGAGCTGATCGAACGGATCAATCCGACGTGGAGAGACCTTTACGAAGATATTTGGAGATAGGTTTAGTTCGCGCTTAGTCCCCTCTCGTCATCCCGGCGAACGCCGGGATCCAGAGCAACAGATGCCGAGCGAGCAGCCTGGATACCGGCTTTCGCCGGTATGACGGAGTTTGTTGTGATGCTCACCCCTTCAACCCATTCTCGTCACCCCGGCGAAAGCCGGGGTCCAGGGCAACAAGTACGGAGAGAGCGGCCCCTGGATACCGGCTTTCGCCGGTATGACGGAGTTTGTTGTAAGCGCAGGAGTTGCGACGGCTAGCGGTACAGCACGGCGCCGTGCGGGGCGTGGCGATGCTCCCACCCGGCCCGCTCCAGCGCCGGCGTGTCGTCCTCCGCGACCGGATAGCCGATGCACAGATGGCCGATGAACACCCAGTCGGCCGGCACGTCGAGAATCTCGGCGATGCGCGCCGGCGCGAGGATCGACACCCAGCCGAGGCCGATGCCTTCGGCGCGCGCGGCGAGCCACAGCGTGTGCACGGCGTTGACCACGGAATAATCCAGCGTCTCGGGCATGGTGAGCCGGCCGAGCCCCGCCCCTTGCGCGGTCGAGCGGTCGGAGAACACGGCGAGCTGGCAGGGCGCGTCGTCGAGGCCGGCGAGCTTCAGCCGCGCATAGAGCGCGGCGCGGTCCGGCTCCTGCATCTCGAGCGCCTCCTTGTTGCAGGCCTCGAAGCATTGGCGGATCAGCGCGCGGCGCGCCTCGTCCTCGACAATGACGAAGCGCCACGGCTCGGACAGACCCACGGACGGAGAGAGACAGGCGATGCCGATCAGCCGCTCGATGCGTGCCGGGCGGAAACGGCGTGCGCGCTTGAAGCGCCGCACGTCGCGCCGCCAGCGCAACAGATCGTAGAGCCGCTGGCGAAATTCGGCGTCGAATTGCGGCGGGCCTTCCCGCCGCTCAGCGACCGACACCTCACCCACGCGATCCATGCGGGGAGGTTAGCATGGATTGAGACCGCTATTCGCTAGGCGGCTTTTGAAGTCCAGACATGAAGAAGCCCCGCACGGGGGGGAGCGGGGCTTATTCGGTTCCTTTGGGGGGAACGATGATGGGAGGGGGAAGTCCCATCAAGACCAAGAAATGGTGATGGCCAGAGACTTTTCAAGCCCCCCAGCATCGGCCTGATTTCACTGAGGAAATCGGACGCGGCACGGGAGCGCGGGCTGGCACATCGCGGCCTAAAGCGCCTCGACGCTGCGCGACACCGACTCGTCCGGAATCTTGTGCTCCGGGTGCGCGCGCTGGAAGCGGCTGTCGGCCTCGGTCTCGGCCGCGGCCTGGGTCAGCGCGGTGATGGTGTAGCGGCCAAGCTCGATGCCGGCCTTGGCGTAGGAGACGGTAAAAGCTTGCTTCAACGGTGGGCGTCCCATGGCACTCGTCCTTCCATGCCGTGTCGGTTGAGTCTCGTGTCAGCCCCCTACCCCGCCGCCGCCACCTTCGCCTTGGCGGGGTGAACCAGCGCGGTGAAATCGTCCATCAGGTTGCGGGTGATGTCGCCGATGGCGAATTTATATTGGCCGATCTCGGAAACCGGCGTGACCTCGGCGGCGGTGCCGGTGATGAAGCACTCGGAGAACTCGCCGAGCTCATCGGGAAGGATCGCGCGCTCGATCACTCTCAGCCCGCGCTGCTTGGCGAGGCCGATCACGGTGCGGCTGGTGATGCCGTCGAGGAAGCAATCGGGCAGCGGCGTGTGCAGCACGCCATCCTTGACGAAGAAGATGTTGGCGCCGGTGGCCTCGGCGACCTGGCCGCGCCAGTCGAGCATCAGCGCGTCGTTATAGCCTTCGCGCTCGGCTTTATGCTTCTCGATGGTGCAGATCATGTAGAGCCCGGTCGCCTTGCTCTCGACCGGCGCGGTGCGCGGGTCGGGCCGGCGGTAGTCGGCGATTTTCAGGCGCAGACCTTTGGCCCGCGCGGCCGGATCGAAATACGAGCCCCAGTCCCAGGCGGCGATGGCGACATTGGTCTTGGTGTGCTGCGCGGCGACGCCCATCTGCTCGCTGCCGCGCCAGGCGAGCGGCCGCACATAGGCATCGGTCAGCTGGTTGGCGCGCACCACCTCGCGCGCAGCCTTGTCCAGCTCCGCCACCGAATAGGGAATTTCGAAATCGAGAATCTTCGCCGATTTGTGCAGGCGCTGACTGTGCTCGGAGAGCTTGAAGATCTCGCCGTCATAGGCGCGCATCCCCTCGAACACCGCGCTCGCATAATGCAGCCCGTGCGTCAGCACGTGCAGCCGCGCGTCGTTCCACGGGACGAGCTTGCCGTTCAGCCAGATGAATCCGTCGCGCTGATCGTAAGGGACGGCCGCCATGCAAACATTCCTCCGCGAGCAAGGCCGGCCATTCTTGTGCAGCCGGACCGCAACCTAACGCCACGCAACGTGCGCCTCTCATAGCACCTTGAAGGGCAATTGCGCGAGCAAGCGCCGAGGCGTATCAAGGGCTCGATTAAGTCAACATGGCTGACATAACCGAGCGCGAAAACTAAGTCAACATGACTGACCTAAATGAGCCCTTGGAGACCGTGGAGAAGGCGCCTCTCGCCAAACCGCGCGGCAATGGACGCGCCTCGCGCAAGCGGGCGCTGCCCGAGGCGAAGCTGCTCGAATTCGCCGAGCTGCTGTTCTTCGCCTATCGCGATTTCACCCGCGACCCAGACGCGATCCTGAAGGATTTCGGCTTCGGCCGCGCGCATCACCGCGTGCTGCATTTCGTCAACCGACATTCGGGCTTACGCGTCGCCGACCTGCTCGACATTCTCACCATCACCAAGCAGAGCCTGTCGCGCGTGCTCAAGCAGCTGATCGATCAGGGCTATATCGTGCAGCAGGCGGGAAGCTCGGATCGCCGCGAGCGGCTGTTGTTCCCGACCGAGCGCGGCCGGGCGCTGGCGGAGCGGCTGGCGGCGCCGCAGCTGGTGCGCCTGTCGGAAGCACTGAAAGCCGCGGGGCCAGGCTCGGAAGCGGTTTTGCGCCGTTTCCTGGAAGCGATGGTGAATGCCGAGGAGCGCCCCAAAGTTTCCTCTATCATGGCCTCTCCTGTCCCTCACCAAGCGGGTAGCAAGGGGGATGGCTGATGACCGTGCCGACGCCGATCAAGGCGCATCGCGGCAGCCCCGACGACAACGCGCCGCATATTCTGGTGGTGGACGACGATAGCCGCATCCGCGACCTGCTCGCGCGCTATCTGCAAGACAACGGTTTCCGCGTGACCACGGCGATCGACACCGCCACCGCGCGCGCCTGCATGCGCAGCCTCGCCTTCGACCTGCTGATCCTCGATTGGATGATGCCGACCGAGTCCGGCATCGACTTCGCCCGCGCGCTCAGGACCGAGTCGCGGGTGCCGATCCTGATGCTGACGGCGCGGGCCGAGCCCGAGCAGCGCATCCTGGGCCTTGAGACCGGCGTCGACGATTATCTCGCCAAGCCGTTCGAGCCACGCGAGCTGTTGCTGCGGGTGAGCAACGTGCTGCGGCGCGGCGGCGCGTCGCCCGCATCCGGCGAGGTGCGGATGGGCGAGTTCGTGTTCCACGTCTCGCGCGGCGAGCTCAGGCGCGAGAACGAGACCATCCGCCTGACCGAGCGCGAGCGCGAGCTGTTGCGCTATTTCGCCCAGCGTCCCGGCATGCCGGTGTCGCGGCAGGAGCTGGCCAAAGGTGAGGACGGCGGCGGCGAGCGCGCGGTCGACGTGCAGATCAACCGGCTGCGGCGCAAGATCGAGCACGACCCTGCCAACCCGGTCTATCTCCAGACCGTGCGCGGCAAGGGCTACATTCTGTATCCCGAGTGATGGACGCGACCCCGGACGCCAAACCCCTCCTGCCCGAGCGCATCCGGCCGTTCCGCCGCGTGCTGGCCGCGTTCGGCGACCGCATGCCCAAGGGCCTCTATGCGCGCGCGCTGATCATCATCATCGCGCCGATGGTGCTGCTGCAATCGGTGCTGACCTTCGTGTTCCTCGAGCGCCACTGGCAGACGGTGACGCGGCGGCTGTCGACCGTCACGGTGCAGAACATCTCCATGCTGATGGACCTCTACCAAACCAATCCGGCGGAGGCGAATGTGGAGACGCTGTCGCGGCTGGCCGCGCAGAATTTGGGCTTGCGCATCAGCTTCGCGCCGGGCGAGGAGCTGCCTCCCGCCCGCTCCAAGCCGTTCTTCGATCTGCTCGACACCACACTGTCGGACGAGCTGACGCGGCAGATCGGCAAGCCGTTCTGGATCGACACCGTCGGCCGCTCCAATTTCGTCGACATCCGCATCAAGCTCGAGAATGCGGTGATGCACGTGATCGCCCGGCGCAGCCAGACCTACGCGTCGAACTCGCAGATCTTCCTGTTGTGGATGGTCGGCACCTCGCTGGTGCTGTTGACCGTGGCTATCCTGTTCCTGCGCAACCAGATCAAGCCGATCTTGCGGCTGTCGGAGGCGGCCGACAGTTTCGGCCGAGGGCGACCGCCGCCAGCCGATTTCAAGCCGCGCGGCGCGCGCGAGGTGCGCCAGGCCGCGCATGCCTTCATCGAGATGCGAGACCGCATCGAGCGGTATGTCGAGCAGCGCACCGTCATGCTGGCCGGCGTGAGCCACGATCTGCGCACCGTGCTGACGCGCTTCAAATTGCAGCTGGCGCTGTTCGAGGAGAGCCCCGAGCTGGAGGCCATGCGCGCCGACGTCGACGAGATGCAGGCGATGCTGGAAGATTATATGGCGTTCGCCAAGGGCGACGCCGGCGAGGAGATCGAGCGCACCGATATCGGCGAGATCCTGAGCGAGGTGAAGAGCCAGGCGCACGGTCCCAAGACGATCGGCATCGAGGTCACGGTCAAGGACGGGCCGCTGATGGTGCCGGTTCGCCGCCATGCGTTCAAGCGCGCGGTCGCCAATCTGGTCAACAACGCCGCGCGCTTCGCCCAGCATGTCAATGTCAGCGCCGCCAAGCAGAACGGCGCGCTGATTGTCGAGGTGGAAGATGACGGGCCCGGCATCCCCGAAGCCGAGCGCGAGCATGTGTTCCGCCCGTTCTACCGCATCGACCATGCGCGCAATCAGGATTCCGGGTCGACCGGGCTGGGGCTGGCCATTGCCCGCGACATCGCCCGCATTCACGGTGGGGACATCGCGCTCAGCCGGTCCCCGCTCGGCGGCTTGAAGGCTGTGCTAAAAGTTCCAGTTTGAGTTTGGGACGAAAACCAATGGGAGGAGACATTTCATGCGTCGAATGGCTTTAGGCATTGCCACGGCGATGGCCGTGTCGTTCGCGGGACCCGCGTTCGCCGAGGACATGACGGAAGAAATCCAAGACGACGAGCAGCCGGGCTCGGAGATCGAGCTGGACATCGGCGGGGGCGAGGCCACGATCGAGCGCAAGAACGGGGCGCCGCTGCTGCATCCCGGCGATGCGCCAATGATGATACCGGGCGGGGCGGAACTCGACGTGCCCGACGATCCGGACGCGCCCACCGCGGAAGACCCGGTCGATGCCGAGTTGCCCGGCGAAGGCCCGGAAGATCTCTCGGGTCCCGAAGACGAGGACGACCTCCCCGACTGACGGAGCTTAGTGCTGCGGGCTGGCCGCCGGCTCCGGAGACGCTTCCGGCCGGCCGCCGCGTTTCCATCCGCGCGGCATGAATCCGCACAGCACACGGCAAACATCGCCGCAGGCCGTCTCCATGCCTGACAGCATGCGTTCGCCCTTGCCGAGCCGCTGGTCGAGAGCGGCCATGGTCCGGTCGAGCGAGGGCGTGTCGTCGTCGAGCCAGACCTGGAACACCTTGCCGTAGATGGCGGTGAGCCCGGCCACCTTGAGCGCGCCGCCAGGTCCATTGAGCTTGGCGCCTGCGCTGGCGAGCATCCAATATTGCGAGGCGAGCGATCCGCATAATAGCGGCGCGGCCTCGCCGGGCCGGCAGCAGAGATAGGCGGCGATGCGCTTCAGCGCCGGCTTGTAGGGCTGCATCAGTTCGAAGCGTGTCATGATCGCGTCGAACAGCCGGTCGCGCGGGCTTTGCGCTTCGTCGGCAACGCGGGCTTTGGCCAACACCTCGGCATCGACCTCGGCCTGGAAGGCCCGCAGGATGTCGCTCTTGCAGGTGAACTCGCGCCTGAGATCGGCGAGGCCGAGATTAGCGGCGGCGGCGATGTCGGAGAGGCCGATCTCGCCCCAACCCGTATGTTGGGCGAGATCGAGCGCCGCCCGGACGGCTTTGGAACGCTTGGAAAAATCGTCGAACATGGGGGTACTCCTTCACCCGGAAAGATAGGCGCTTTCCGTGGCGGCCGGAAGGCGTACCGGAGCTACGACGACAGCTCGCTCGAGCGCTTGGCGGCGGCGGCGACGGCGCGGGTGAGCAGCTGCTGCATCGCGTCCTGCCCCATCAGCACCGCGAGCGCCGCCGCGGTGGTGCCGTTGGGCGAGGTTACTTTCTCTCTCAGCTCTGCAGGCGATAGGTCGGAGCGGCGCAGCAACTCGCCCGCGCCGTCCACCGTGACCCGCGCCAAGCGTTGCGCGAGGTCGGGGGCAAGTCCGGCGGCGCGCCCTGCTTCTGCCAAACACTCCGCCAGCAGGAACACATAGGCCGGCCCGCTGCCCGACACGGCCGTGACCGCATCCATCAGGCTCTCGTCGTCGAGCCACAGCACCTCGCCTACCGCTTCCAGCAGCATGGCGCATTCGCGCGCCTGCTCGCGGCTGACGGCGGCGTTGGCGCAGGCGACGGTCATGCTGCGGCCGACCGAAGCGGCCGTGTTCGGCATGGCGCGGACGATGGGCGTGCCCGGCGGCAACAGGCGCGCCATGCTGTCGAGCGTACGGCCGGCGGCGATGGACAGCACCACGCTGCGCTCGCCGATCATCGGCTCGATCTCCGGGATGAGCTTCTGCAAGAGGTCGGGCTTGACCGCGACGACGATCACCGAGGGCGGCGCCGGCAGATCGGGCGCCACGCCCGCGGCGATCGCATGTCGCGCCGCGAGCGCGGCCACCTCGGGCGGCGGCGCGGGGTCCTGGATGAACACCAGGGCCGGGTCGAGACCCTGACGGAGCCAGCCCTCGAGCATCGCCCCGCCCATCTTTCCCGCTCCCACCAGGAGCAGCGGGCCGGCGAGGCTCAGTGTCATGCGTGTCCTTGCGTCTCGAGCATGGTGGCAGCGAGCGCGTCCTCGGGGGACTTGCCCGCCCACAACACGAATTGGAACGACTGATAATAGCGCTCGCAGGCTTCGAGTGCAGCCTTAAGCAGCGCCTCGCACTGGCCGACATGGGTGTCGGCGCCGGCCAGCAACAGGCCATGCCGGTAGAGCAGGAGACCGTCCTCCTTCCACAAGTCGAAATGGCCGAGCCAGAGTTGCTCGTTGATGAGAGCCATCAGCTTGTAGATCTCGCCGAGGCGCAGCTTCGACACCTTGAAATCGAAGGCGCAAGCCAGATGCAGCGCCTCGAGATCGTCACGCCAGGTGAGCGAGATGTGATAGTCGCACCAGGCCCCGGCAACCGTCAGTGTCAACTCGTCAGGAGCGGAGCGTTCAAAGGCCCAAGCGTGGATGGTGGCAATGTGCTCGACCATGTCCACCGGGTTGGTGAAATGGTCGTAGATCGGCTGTGTGGTAGCCATGCATGTCCTCGGTGGCCCCGGGATAGGTTGCGCGTTTAAGCTGCCCGCTCGCGCGAATCACTTTGTGAATCAGTTATATAACGGGCAGTGTGTCAGCACCAATGCGAGCGCGGTCGCGAACCCGTTTGACTCAAGATAGTTGTGGATTGAGCACTTGGCGGTGCGTCACGCGCCCGCGCAACTCGCTTTCAACGCCGAGAGCGCTATCGGAGCGGCTCGTCAAGACTTCTCGTTGCGGGTTTTTCTGGTCGTCCGCCTCCACGGCGCAGCGGGCGGCACGGTCGAGCAGCAGGCGGCGCTCGCGCTCATTGCGGGTGAGGCCCGCCGCCCGTTCGAACTCCGCGCCGGCTTCGGCGAAGCGGCCGAGCTTCCTGAGCAGGTCGCCGCGCACGCTCGGCAACAGATGGTAGGTCTTGAGCGCCGGCTCCGCGGTCAGCGCATCGACCACATTCAGACCGGCCTCCGGACCGAACAACATCGCCAGCGCCACTGCGCGATTGAGCTCCACCACCGGCGACGGGGTGACCTTTCCGAGCTTGGCGTAAAGTCCCACGATTTGCGCCCAGTCGGTCTCCTCAGCGCTCAGCGCTCGGGCATGGCAGGCCGCGATCGCGGCTTGCAGGACATAGGGGCCGGGGCTGCGCCCCGGCTGGGCACTCAAGGTCTCCGCCCGCTCCAACGCCGCAAGACCGCGACGGATGAGAAGCTGGTCCCACCGCGCCCGGTCCTGATCCAGCAGCAGCACGGGCTCTCCCGATGGGCCGGTGCGCGCCCCGAAGCGCGATGCCTGGATCTCCATCAGCGCCACGAGACCGTGCACCTCGGCTTCCTGCGGCGTGAGCTCGGCCAGGATGCGGCCGAGACGCAGCGCCTCTTGGCAGAGCTGAGGCCGCATCCAGTCCTCGCCGGCGGTGGCTGAATAGCCCTCGTTGAAGATGAGATAGATGACGGAGAGCACCGAGGACAGACGTTCCTCGAGTTCCGCGTCACGCGGCACTTCGAACGGCACCTGGCTGTCGCTCAGCGTGCGCTTGGCGCGGACGATACGCTGTTGGATGGTCGACTCGGGGACGAGGAACGCCCGCGCGATCTCGTCCGTGGTCAAGCCGCCGAGCAGGCGCAGCGTCAGCGCCGCACGTGCCTCCGGCGAAAGGATCGGGTGGCAGGCGATGAAGATTAGGCGGAGCAGATCGTCGCCGACGTGGTCGTCGAGGGCCGCGTCGAGATCCGGTTGCCCCGTCTCCTGCTCCACTTCGAGCTCGTAGCCGAGTTGCTGATGCTTGCGATCGCGCAAGCTGTTGCGGCGGAAGACGTCGATCGCCCGATGCTTGGCGGCGGCCATGAGCCAGGCGCCGGGATTATCTGGAATAGCTGACTTGGGCCATTGCTCGAGTGCCGCGACCAGGGCGTCCTGGGCGAGTTCCTCGGCCAGGCCGATATCGCGGACGATCCGCGTCAATCCGGCGATGAGCTTCGCCTGCTCGATCCTGAAGATCGCCTCGATGGCGCGGTGGGTGTCGGTAGCCGTCACCGGCTACCGACTAACGCCACTTCGACCGTTGCCGCAAGCCGCCTATTCGGCGGCGGCCCGCGTCTCTGCGGGCTTGCCGCAAACCTCCTGGCCGGGGTCGGGGATCTGGCGCACTTCGCACTCGCCTTCCCAACCCGGCATGTGGATCCTGTGCAACTCCATGAAACGCTCGGTCCATTTCCGCATCTGCGCCTTGGAGGCGCATTCGAAGATCGCGTAGCCGCCGATCACTTCCTTGGCCTCGGTGAATGGGCCGTCGGTGAGGGTAATCTTGCCGCCGGCAAGCCGTGCACGCATGCCGCTCGCAGTCGGTAGCAAGCCGACCCCCTGCACCATGACGCAGCCGTCCTTCGCGGCCTCTTCCACCATCGCATTCATCGCATCCATCATGGCCTTGGGAGTCTGAGTCATCTTCGCTTCGTTCATTTTCACCATCGAGAGGAATCGCATCGTCGTGTCTCCTATGTTCGAAATCGGCTTGGATTATGTCCTCGCGGCGAGACCGATCTCGCGGAACCGGTCGAGCGATTCGCTCTCGCCGAAATCTTCAAGTTCGAGCAGCTGCCGGACCTCGATCTCGCAGTCCTTGCCACCGATGGTGGGGTTGGGGAAACGCCGCGACCATTCCAGCGCCTCCTCCCGCGACTTTACCTGAATGAGGGTGTAGCCGGCGATCAGCTCCTTGGACTCGGTGAACGGCCCGTCGACGACGGAGCGCTTGCCTCCGGCATATCTGATGCGCCAGCCTTTCGCGCTCGGCTGGAGCCCGCTGCCGTCGAGCAGCACGCCAGCCTTGACCAGCTCCTCGTGATAGTCCGCCATCTCGGCGAACAGCTCCTCGGGCGGCTTGACGCCCGCCTCGGAGTCCTTGTTGGCCTTGACCAAAATCATGAAACGCATCGTCGGTGTCTCCTCTGTTCGGAACCTGGCATCCTGGTGGATGGCGGCTCTATCCCCACGTCGAACGGGGACGGGCGAAATCGACATGTCGAAGCATTTTTTTTCGGCGATTTGGAGGTGAGGCCAGTTAGCCCTTGTCGGCCAGGCCTTTAACGATGGCGGCCTCGAGCGCGGCGATGCGCTCCTTCAAGAGCTCGTTCTCTTCGCGCGCCTTCTGCGCCATGGCCTTGACCGCCTCGAAATCCTCGCGCTGCACCACGTCGAGATCGCGCAACACGCGCTCGGCCTGGGAGCGCACCACGCTCTCGATCTCCTTGCGCACGCCGTCGGCCGCGCCGGCGGCGTCGGTGATCAGCTTGCCCAATTCGTCGAAGAAGCGGCCGGTGGTCTGGGTCATGACTGGACTATGGGATGACCGGTGTTGCGGTGCAAGCCGGTCCTGCCACGAGCGTCCGTTCGGCGCCTTGACAGCCGCCGCTCGGCGGTGAAGGGTCCGGGCCTCCCGCCAGGACGCAAGCCGAGCCCGCATGGAACTCCTTGTCATCCCCTACCCGGTGATCGATCCGATCGCGATCGAGTTCGGGCCGGTCGCCGTCCGCTGGTATGGGCTGGCGTATATGGCCGGGATCCTGCTCGGCTGGCTGTATGCGCGCTACCTGGTGTCGCGACCCGCGCTATGGGGCGGCAAGTCGCCGCTGACCGTCGCGCAGGCCGACGATTTCCTGCTCTGGATCACCCTCGGCATCGTGGTCGGCGGCCGGCTCGGTTTCGTGCTGTTCTACGAGCCGAGCTATTTCTGGCAGCACCCGGCCGAGATCCCCGCGGTGTGGCATGGCGGCATGTCGTTCCATGGCGGCCTGCTCGGCGTGGCGCTCGCGGTCTATCTGTTCTCCCGCGTGAAGGGGATCAATCCGCTGTCGCTCGGCGACATCGCCTCCGCGGCGACGCCGTTCGGCCTGTTCTTCGGGCGGATCGCCAATTTCATCAATTCGGAAGTGGTGGGACGGGTGAGCGAGGTGCCCTGGGCGATGGTGTTCCCCGGCGCCGGCGATCAGCCGCGCCATCCGAGCCAGCTCTACGAGGCCTTGCTCGAAGGCCTCGTGCTGTTCATCATTCTGCGCATCGCCACGCACAAATTCAACGCGCTGACCCGCCCGGGCACGGTGTTCGGGCTATTCCTCGTCTGCTACGGCATCTTCCGCAGCGCGGTCGAGTTCGTGCGCGAGCCGCATGCGGGCCACCCGATGGATGTCGGCATCTTCACCCCCGGCATCGTCTATTCGATTCCCATGGTCTTGATCGGCGCATGGCTGATCTGGCGGGCGAGACGGAAGCCCGCTTTGGCGGCGTCGTGATGGGCGCACAACGCCAGCACCGCAGCGCCGAACCGACGCCGCTTGCGGCAACCCTGAAACAGCGGATCGCGCTCGAGGGGCCGATCAGCGTGCATGACTATATGCAGGCCTGCCTCGCCGACGCCCACGCCGGCTATTACCCGACGCGGCAGCCGATCGGCAAAGACGGCGACTTCGTCACCGCGCCTGAGATCAGTCAGGTGTTCGGCGAGCTGCTTGGCGTCTGGGCGGCCGCCGTATGGCAGGCGATGGGCGAGCCGGCGGTGGTCGTCGCCGAGCTTGGACCCGGGCGCGGCACGGCGATGGCCGACGCGCTTCGGGTGTTCGAGAAGGTGCCGCGACTCCTCGACAGCATGACCATCGCGCTGGTCGAGACCAGCCCGGTGTTGCGCGATAAGCAGCGCGCGATGCTTGCCCCCTCCCCGGCCAAGCCGCACTGGTGCGAGAGTATCGACGCCGTGCCGCAAGGCCCGCTCATCCTCATCGCCAACGAATTCATCGATGCGCTTCCCGTCCGTCAACTCGTGCGCGCGGATGGGGTGTGGCGCGAGCGGTGCGTCACGCTGAGCCACACCGGCGAGTTCAGCTTCTGCGCGGGAGCCCCGGTCGAAGCGGAGGCCGTACCACGCTGGGGGAGCAACGATATGCCCGAAGGCGCGATCGTCGAAACGCGCCCCGCAATCTCGCCTCTGCTCGCGCAACTCGCCGAGCGGGCGAAACGCGCGCCCGTCGCCGCATTGTTCGTCGATTACGGCCATGCCGAGAGCGGTGTCGGCGATACGCTGCAAGCGGTCCGGCGTCATCGCTTCGCCGATCCCCTCACCGCCCCTGGCGAAGCCGATCTCACCGCGCATGTCGATTTCGCCGCGCTGGGAGCGACCGCGCGCGAGCTCGGGCTTGCCGTCTATGGGCCAATGCCGCAGGGCGAATTCCTGCTCAAGCTTGGGCTCGAGACCCGCTGTGAACGGCTGTTGCAAAATGCCTCGCCGCCGCAGAAGGCGGCGATCCTGTCAGGCGCGGCCCGGCTTGCCGATCCCCGGCAAATGGGCGTTTTGTTCAAGATGCTCGCGTTGCAATCGAGTGGGCTTGCCCCGCCGCCTCCCTTCGGAGACAGTTGAGCGTCCGAGTTCCGCGCACCAGCATGGTCACACCCGACAAAATGAAGCTTTCCGCGTCGAGCCTCGCCGCCCTTCCCGGCGTGAGCCACGGCTTCTTCACGCGCCAGGGCGGCGTCTCGAGCGGCATCTATGCCTCGCTCAATTGCGGCCCGGGCTCGCGCGATGACGCGGCCAACGTGGTGGAGAACCGTGCGCGCGTGGCCGAGTTGTTGGGCGCCGAGCCGGGCAAGCTCATCACCATCTTCCAGAAGCACACCGCCGCCGCGGTGATCGCCGAAACGCCGTGGACGGATACGCCGCCCGAGGCCGACGCCATCGTCACCAGGACGCCAGGGCTCGCCATCGGCGTGCTCACCGCCGACTGCGCGCCGGTGCTGCTATGCGACGGCGACGCGCGGGTGATCGCCGCGGCCCATGCCGGCTGGAAGGGCGCGCTCGGGGGGATCATCGAGGCCACCGTCGAGGCCATGCGCAAGCTCGGGGCGAAGCCGGAACGCATTAGCGCGGCGATCGGGCCGACCATCTCGCAGGACGCCTACGAGGTCGGCGCCGAGTTCGTCGAGCGCTTCGTGGCCGAGGAACCGGGCAGCGCCGCCTTTTTCATCACCGACGAGAGCTCCGGGGAGCCCCATTTCGACCTCCCTGCCTATGTCGGCGAGCGGCTGGCGCGGGCCGGCATCGGCTCGATCGCCGATCTGGGCTTTTGCACCTATTGCGAGGAAACCCGGCTGTTTAGCTACCGCCGCTCCCAACATCATGGCGAAGAAGACTACGGTCGCCAAATTTCCGCCATCGTGCTCGCCTGACCTGCCTTCACCATGCGTCGGAACGGCCGAAAAAGCCGAATCGACGCTAAAACTGGACGCCAACCGGCCGGGGCGGGTAAGCTATTGTTCGGGAGAGGGTTGGGAGTTCCGTCACGACAAATCTGTCGCGAGCGGTGCTGTGCGGCCAACAGAGGGAGAATTTTGTTGGGCGCGGACACACGTTACGTGCGCGGCTGGATCCGGCGTGTCGCATCCGCGGCGGTCGCCGTGATTGCGGTTGCCTGCCTGTCCGGCTGCGGCGGCGGTCCAGGCGCCCCCAGCAGCGGCGGCATCTTCAGCAGCGCCACCAGTCTGTTCGGCGGCTCGAAGAAGATTGCCGTGGCGCCGATCATCGGCACCACGCCCGAAGTTGCCCAACAATTGAACACTGCTTTGGTGGCGGCCGGCGGCGATCGCGGGCTGACCATCGTCTCGGAGGGAAGCACGGCCAACTACACCTTGCGCGGCTACCTCATCGCCACCAACGAGGGCAAGGGCGCGAAGGTCACCTACATTTGGGACGTAAATGACGCGGGCGGGCAGCGCGTGGCTCGGGTCTCGGGCGAAGAAGTCGTCGCCGGGCGATCCGGGGGCGATCCCTGGGCCAATGTCGATGCGACCGCGATCCGCAGTATCGCCAACAAGACCGCCTCCCAGCTCGCCGCAAGTATGCCGCACGGCGGCGGCTCGGCCAGCGCGGTAGCCGCCGCCTCGGATTCGGCCCCCACCGCGACCGCTTCCACCGACCCGCCGCGGCCGGCGGCGGCGCCTAAGGCCAACGGTGTGGTGGTTGCGCCGGTTGCGGGCGCCCCCGGCGACGGCACGCGCTCGCTGACCACCGCGCTCAAGAAGCGGCTTTATGCCGGGGGGGTTAAGCTTGCCAACGGAACGTCCGCCAACGTCTATATGGTAAAGGGCACGGTCAGCCTCGTCGACGCCAGCGGCGGCAAGCAGAGCATCCGCATCGATTGGCAGGTGCTCGACCCCAACGGCAAGAAGCTCGGCACCGTGTCGCAGCAGAACACCATCCCCAAGGGATCGCTGAACGGCCCCTGGGGGGCCATCGCCGACGCCGCCGCGGGCGCCGCGGCCACCGGCATCATCAAGCTCCTGCCGAAGTCGAGCTGAGGCTCGCCCACAGTCTTTTCCGCATCGCTTTAGTTTACAGCGCTGGCAACGGCTTGTTAAAAGCCGCCTTGTTAAGAGCGGCCTCGGGCGTGCTCGCAGGGCAAGGAGCGATCGGATGAAACTGGTTGCGGGCAATAGCAACCGCCCCCTCGCCGAGGCGATCGCAGGCTACCTCAACACCTCCCTCGCCAGATGCATCGTGCGGCGCTTCGCCGACATGGAGATCTTCGTCGAGGTGCAGGAGAACGTCCGCGGCGAGGACGTCTTTATCATTCAGTCGACCTCGGCGCCCGCCAACGACCATCTGATGGAGCTGCTCATCATCATCGATGCGCTGAAGCGCGCATCGGCGCGGCGCATCACCGCGGTGGTTCCTTATTTCGGCTATGCGCGGCAGGACCGCAAACCCGGTCCGCGCACGCCGATTTCGGCCAAGCTCGTCGCCAATATGATCGTCGAGGCCGGCGCCGACCGCGTGCTGACACTCGATCTGCATGCCGGGCAGATCCAGGGCTTCTTCGACATCCCGACCGACAATCTGTTCGCCGCGCCGGTGATGGTGCAGGACATCAAGCAGCTGTTCCCGTCCGATAACCTCATGGTGGTCTCGCCCGACGTGGGCGGCGTGGTGCGCGCGCGCGGGCTCGCCAAGCGCATCGACGCGCCGCTCGCGATCGTCGACAAGCGGCGCGAGCGGCCGGGCAATTCAGAGGTGATGAACGTGATCGGCAACGTGAAAGGCCGCAGCTGCGTGCTGGTCGACGACATCGTCGATTCCGGCGGCACGCTGGTCAACGCCGCCGAGGCGCTGCTCGATCACGGCGCCACGCTGGTCACCGCCTATATCACTCACGGCGTGCTGTCGGGCGGCGCGGTGGCGCGCATCATGTCGTCGCGGCTGAAGGAGTTGGTGATCACCGACTCCATCCTGCCGAGCAACTCGGTGAAGAACGCGCACAATATCCGGGTGCTGCCGATCGCCTCCTTGCTCGGCGAGGCCATCGCGCGCACGGCCGAGGAGCAGTCGGTCTCCAGCCTGTTCTACTAGGCCGCGGCCCGGCGGCTCAGTGGCCGCCCTCATATTTGAAGGAGATGCTGAGTTTGGTGCGGTAGGCTTCGACCTTGCCTTCGGCGCTGATGACCACGTCCTGGGCGATGACTTCCGCCACACGCAGCTCGCGCAGATGCTCGCCGGTGAGCTCGACCGCGTTCTTGGCGGCTTCCTCCCAGGATGTCTTGCTGGTGCCGATCACTTCGATGATTTTGTAGACGCTCTGCGGCATGGCGGGCTCTCCTTAACGCGGGACTTGGCGACGATGGCGGATACGGGCTGCCGGACGGTCGCGGATAAACTCAGTCTACGCCGAATGCGGTCCCGCGCCAGCCCACCCAGGCGACGATAGGAGTGTTGTCATCCGGCGGCGCTCTAGGCTATAAGCCCCCTCAATCGCGGGCCCTTTGGGCCCTTCATTTTTGGCTTTGGAGGCTAGCATGGCTGAGGCAGTCGAACTCAAGGCATGGGCGAGACAGCGCTCAGGCAAAGGGGGCGCCCGCTCGGCGCGGCGTGAAGGGCGCATTCCCGGCATCCTTTACGGCGACAGCAAGGACCCGGAGTCGATCTCGGTCGAATATCGGGCGATCACCCAGCAGCTCCTGACCGGCCATTTCCAGAGCACGGTCTTCACCCTCAATGTCGACGGCTCCAAGACGCGGGTGATCCCCCGCGCGGTGCAGCTCGATCCCATCCGCGACTTCCCGATCCATGTCGATTTCCTGCGGCTCAGCAAGGATGCCCTGGTCACCGTCGAGGTGCCGGTGCATTTCCTGAACGAGGCCGCCTCCCCCGGCCTGAAGCGCGGCGGCGTGCTCAACGTGGTGCGCCACGAGATCCAGGTCCGCTGCCCCTCCGACGCCATCCCCGCTCATTTCGAAGTCGACCTGACCGGGCTCGAGATCGGCGACGCGGTGCACATCTCGGCGCTGAAGATGCCCGAGGGCGTGCGCCCGACCATCGCCGATCGCGACTTCACGGTGGCGACCATCGTCGGCCGCTCGGCTGAGGAACCGGCGGCCGGCGCGCCGACGGCCGAGGCTGCCGTGCCTGGTGCCGAGGGTGCCGAGGGCGCCCCCGCCGAGGCCGGCGAGGACAAGGAGAAGCCGAAGGAAGAGAAGAAGAAGAAGGAGTAGCGTCCTTCTCGCGCGTGGCCGCCACGCGCCCTCGCCTTCGGTAGGGGCCATTTCGATGAAGCTCTTTGTCGGTCTCGGCAATCCCGGGGCGGAACACGCGCGAAACCGCCACAATGTAGGCTTCATGGCGGTCGACGCCATCGGCGCCGCGCATGGCTTTCCGGCTTGGCGCAAGCGCTTCCAGGGCGCTGCTTCGGAAGGCAAGCTCGGCGATGAGCAGGTCCTCCTGTTCAAGCCGGGGACTTTCATGAACGCATCGGGCCGCGCGGTGGGCGAAGCGGTGCGCTTCTACAAGCTCGATCTCTCCGACGTCGTGGTGTTCCATGACGAGCTCGACCTCGCGCCCGGCAAATTGCGGGTGAAGACCGGTGGCGGCGTCTCGGGCCATAACGGACTGAGATCGCTCTCCGCGCATATCGGCAACAACTATGTGCGGGTGCGCATTGGCATCGGCCATCCCGGACAACGAGACCTTGTCGTGCATCATGTGTTGCGAGATTTCGCCAAGGCGGACGCTGCGTGGCTGACGCCCCTGCTCGACGCCATCGCCGCCGAGGCGCCACTGCTCGCTGAGGGCGACGTGGATCGGTTTCAGTCGAAGGTGGCGCATGCGATGCAGGCCGGGCCTTCCTCCGAGGAGGCCGCTCCCCGCGCAAAGCCCGGGCCGCGAGGCAAGGCACCCGAAGCCGAGACGAAGACCGAGCCGCAAGGCAGCCTGGCGGAGAAGTTGCGCCGCTGGTTCGGCGGATGAAGGCGGACTGACTCATGGGATTCAAATGCGGCATCGTCGGACTGCCCAATGTCGGCAAGTCCACGCTGTTCAATGCGTTGACCGAGAGCGCGGCGGCGCAGGCGGCCAATTACCCGTTCTGCACCATCGAGCCCAATGTCGGCGAGGTGCCGGTGCCAGACCCGCGGCTCGACCGGCTCGCCGCCATCGCCAAGTCGGCGCAAGTGATCGCGACGCGGCTGACCTTCGTCGACATCGCCGGGCTGGTGCGCGGCGCGTCCAAGGGTGAAGGGCTGGGCAACCAGTTCCTCGCCCATATCCGCGAGGTCGACGCCATCGCCTATGTGCTGCGCTGCTTCGAGGATCCGGACGTGGTGCATGTCGAGGGCCGTATCGATCCGATCGACGATGCCGACACGATCGAGACCGAACTGATGCTGGCCGATCTCGACAGCCTGGAGCGGCGCGTGCCGCTGTTGGAAAAGAAGCTGCGCGGCCAGGACAAAGAGGCGAAGAAGTCGCTCGAATTGGTCGAGCGCATTCTACCGCTATTGCGCGACGGCAAGCCGGTGCGGCTCGCTCCAGTCGCCGACGAAGAGCGCGCCGCCTTCAACGCGCTCAACCTGCTCACCTCCAAGCCCGTGGTGTATGTCTGCAATGTCGATGAGGCCTCGGCCGCGACCGGCAATGCCTTTTCCGCGCGCGTGGCCGAGCGGGCCGCGAAGGAAGGCGCGGGCTGCGTGGTCATCTCCGCCAAGATCGAAGCCGAGCTTGCCGAGCTTTCACCCGAGGAGCGCAAGAGCTATCTCGCCGAGCTTGGCCTCACCGAGCCGGGGCTCAACCGGCTGATCCGCGAAGGCTACAAGCTGCTCGGGCTAATCACCTATTTCACCGCGGGGCCGAAAGAGGCACGCGCCTGGACGGTGCCGGAAGGCACGCGCGCGCCGCAGGCCGCGGGCGTGATCCATACCGATTTCGAGAAGGGCTTCATCCGCGCCGAGACCATCGCCTATGACGACTATGTGGCGCTGGCCGGCGAAGCCGGCGCGCGCGACGCCGGCAAGCTCAGGCTCGAAGGCAAGGATTACGTCGTCAAGGACGGCGACGTGCTGCATTTCCGCTTCGCGAATTGAGCTTGGCTAACCCGGCTTCGGCGTCTTTGGCACTTTCGGCTTGGCCGGCGGCTTGACGACGGTGGCTTCGATGACGCGCGGCTCCTCCGGCATCGACATCGGCGGCGTGACGCCCATCGACACATAGACATTCATCAGCCGCTCGACCCCGCCCTCGGCCGGCTTGACCCAGTCAGACGGGACATAGATCAGGGCGCCGCCGAACGGCACCGGCGCCGACGGCACCAAGAGGCCGAGATAGTTATGCTCGCCGATCGCCACCGGCTGCGGCGACGGCATCAGCCCGAGCACCGCCGCGCCACCCTCCCCGCCGAAGAAGCACCAGACCGGCTGCATGCTCTTGAGATCGCCCTGATCGCCGCGATCGACGATGGCAACGAAGCGCTTCGCCAGGTCGTAGATGCTGGAGATGATCGGGATGCGCCGCATCAGCCCATCGAGGCTGTTCAGGACGAACGATCGCAGTCCCGACTCCACCACCAGCCCGAGCGCGAAAATGACGCCGAGAATGATGGCAAGCCCGAGCAGATAGGCGGCGCCGGAACTCGGCTCGATGTCGAGGCCGAGCGAGGTGCCGAGCGTGGTGATCAGCCGGCCGATGAAGCTGCCGGGGCCGGCATAGCTCGCCACCAGCGAGGCGACCCACGCGGTCACGAACACGGTGACGGCGATCGGCAGCAGGGCAAGCACCCCTGCGAGAAAAGTGCGGATGATGCGGCCCACGCGTCCTTCTCCTGCGACGTGCCCCGCCTTTATGCGGGCCGCAGAGCTTCGCCGCGCGGGTGCCGTGCGTCAATGGCTTCGCGTTCAATAGGCAGGATCATGTCGCTCGGGCGGTGGATTTCAGTTATGCCCTACGTGCTCGGCAACGCCCGAACTCACTCAATGCGGCCGGATTCTGCAAGTTCGGTCTCGATGCGCGTAGAGAGTTCTGGGTGCGCGGCCAGCGCTCGATCTATGAGCGCGGTGTTGACGCCATTGAGAGCTCCCGCAAGGGCCCGGGCGTGATCCCTGTATTCTTTGGGGCCACATTGCTCTTTCAATCGCGGAAGCAAATCCCTGAGTTGCCTCCCGATGCAAAACGAGACGCGAATCATGTCCCAAGCCAGGTCTTTCATCCATGTCGAAATTCCGCTCATACGTTTCTTTGGAGGCATTCATGCCCCTGTGGAAGTCCCACTGGTTCCGATCGCTGGCAGGGTGTTGCGGCCTCT
>CAVVXP010000008.1:0-35188 GCA_963752315.1 uncultured Alphaproteobacteria bacterium
CTCACAGGCTCGCCTCGAACGACTTGAAGCGCCGCTCAAGCTCCCATTGCTGTTGCGCCTTCTCGCTCTACGCGCATGTACGCGGCGCAAGATCTGAGGAGCGCGTCGGTGCCTTGGCGTGTCGGCTTGACAGCTCTCGCCACCACGCGCAGATAGGCGCCTTTATCGTCCCACAGGCTCGCTCCGGGCAGAAAGCTAAATTCGAGACTGTTGCGCACGATCTCCTTGAGGCCGCGTAGGCGAGACCGTAATCTTCGACCGCGCGGACATATTCATGCGTCAGATCGATGCGCAGACGCCTTCGTCGTCGGTGGAAAGTGCCACCGGCATGCCAAATTTGCGATAGGCCGCGAAGGGGTGACGTTTGCCTTATCCCGAGAACGACCGCGTTGCTGGTGAGGTTGGTTTCCACCAACACGCCCTTGTCCGCCATGTTCTTCAGGAGCTCGTAGGGCCGATCCTCATACATGACGTCTACGCCGTGGCCGATGCGGTCTGTCCTGTCTCGCTCCACGGCGAGCCGCACATGGCAGCAGAGACCCTCCGGCGGCACGAGGCCGGCGCAAGCTCCCCCGCATGCAAGCTGACATGGACGTTGGGATAAAGCGCGCGCAGGAACCCGACCATGCGCATGTGCTCGGCATAGTCGGCCATGGCGTCTAATCGTCCTCCCCGCCCACGAAATTGATCGCCACTACGCGGGGATCCGCCGAGGCCAGCTCGAACCCGAACAGGGTTTGCGCAAAGACCAGCCCCTTCGGCGTGTTGCGGAACACCTGGTAGATGTAGCGCGTCTTGACCCCGCAGCCGGGCGCGTCGTCGGCGTTGCCGCATCGCCCGCGTCCACTTCGAATCGCTCGGTTTCGTCCCAGAACGCGCGGGCCGCGGGACATCCTCGGTCAAGCCCTTGGCGAGCAGCTCCTCCCGAAGCCCGCCTAAATCTCACGCCAAGCCACACCTTGGTGATGGCGTTTAGCCGGTGCCAGGTCGGCGTCTCCATCAGCTCGAGATATTGCTCGTTCTGCGCGGCGGCCCGCGCGGAAACCTCGTCGAGAAATTCGCCGGTATGGCGCGGGTCGGTACCGCCGGATTTGGCGAAGTCGCGGAAGAAATGGTCGTGTCCAGTCTCGCCCTCCGAAGGAACGAAGCCACGCATGGAAAAGAGTCGACCAATTCGTCATACAGCCGCTGGTTCTTGGGGACGTCGGCGGCTGTCACGTCGCCCGTCTCGCAGACGGGCTGGGGTTCGGCCCCCGACTTGATCGGCTGCGATTTGGTGAAGGCCTTGGCGACCGGATCCACGCAAAATCATCCTCGCCGTCGACCCGAATGAAGGTCTCGGCATACACGCGCCGTCGAGATGATTGTGGAGGTCGGCGCCCTTCGGCATGCGTTTGAGAAACGCGTACAGCGCCAGCGGATCTCCGCTAACGGCGTCGAGCTCCTCGCGCCGCACGAAGCCGCCATCCTTCGATTGCTCCACCGCGACCGCAAGGGATGGCACCGACAGGACGCGAGAGCACGGCAATGGCGGCCCGCGCATCCGCATGATGGCCGTTCCTGCTATTCCGCGGAGAGCACGCCGTGGATTTGTGACACGACCGCGGCCCCCTCGCCCACGGCGGCGCCAACGGGCTTGGCCCAACCAGCGCGCACATCGCCGATCGCGAACACCCTGGCCGGCTGGTTTCGAGCGGCAGACCGCACGCCCTTGCCTTCTGCCGCAATTCCGCACCCGTCAACACAAAACCCTTCTCGTCGAGGGCGACGCAGCCGATCCAAGCCGCATTCGGGTCGGCGCCGATGAACAGGAACAGATGCCGCAAGGAACAGGCATGGTCGCGCCCGATCCGGGGTTGCGAAAATCGCGCCGGTCAGGCCCGTGGTCGCGTCGCCCTCGAGCGCGACGACCTCGGTCCTGGTATGCAGCTCGACATTGGGCAGCGCGTCGATACGCTCGATGAGATAGCGCGACATGGACGCCTCAAGACCCTCGCCGCGGATCACGAGATGGAGACGCTCGACTTTCGGCGCGAGGAACACGACCGCTTGTCCGGCGGAGTTGCCGCCGCCGACGAACGCCACCTCTTCCCCTTCGCAGAGCTTCGCCTCGACCGGCGAGGCCCAATAGGACACACCGGCGCCCTCGAAGATGGCAGGATCGCGATCGGCGGCCGCCGGTAGCGGCGCCCGAGGCAACAACCACGGTCCGGCGCGCACCGTGCCACCGCGCTGAGCTCGAGGTCAAGGGGTCGCCGTCGCGGTTGCGGCTGCCGCAATCGAGACGCGACACTTCGAGCGGGATCGCCATTTCTACGCCGAATTTTAGCGCCTGATTGAAGGCCCGACCGGCCAGCGCCATACCGGAGATCCCGGTGGGGAAGCCGAGATAGTTCTCGATGCGCGACGAAGCGCCGGCCTGTCCGCCGAAGGCGCGGGAGTCCAGCACGATGACCATCAGACCTTCCGAACCGGCATAGACCGCCGCCGCCAGCCCCGCCGGCCCAGCGCCGACGATGGCCACGTCGTAGAGCTGTCGGGATCGAGTCGGGCGTGATGCCGAGCAGACGCCCGCTTCGGCATCGGTCGGCCGCCTCAACACCGGCCCATTGGGGCAGAACATCAACGGCAAGTCGGCGGGGGGCAAGCCGAAATGCTCGATCACGGCGCGCGCTTCCGGATCGTTCGCGGCATCCAGTACGATCACCGGATAGCCATTGCGGCGGAGAAAGCCCTCCAAGCGGACAAGATCCGCCGTGCCCGGAACCCCCATCAGCACCGCGCCGGCGCCGCCCTCATCGATCAGCCCGACGCGGCGGAGGATGAAGGCCCGCATGACGATCTCGCCCACTTCCGCCGAACCGATCATCAGCGCCCGCACATGGGCCGCGTCGAACGGCAACGCGGTGCAGCCCTCAGCTCCGGCTCGGCCGCAAGCGAGCGTGTCGCGGCCAGCGAGTTGGCTCACCTCGCCGGAGATTTGCCCGACCCCATGCGTGGTGATCGGCGTCTCGTGCTGCAGGCCATCGCGCCGAACGACGTCGATCGAACCCTCAAGCACGAGCCAGGCGGGCGCGTTACGCTCGCCGACGTCGAACACCACATCGCCCGGGGCGAACGAGCGCGCGGGGCCGCTGGCGAAACGCTTGGCGGTTTCGATCTGCCCGGCATCGAGTATGGGGAAATCTGCTCGCGGCGCGTTTCGATGATACTCATGCGGGGCCTCCTAGCACGTTCCGGCCGCCTAGGCCGGCACAGGATGTCGCCCCCGACAGTCTACGCCAGGAACGCGCAGAAGAAGAGCTAGCCGACGATCTCGGCCTTCTTGAAGCAAAGCGCGATCTCGCGCTTGGCCGTGTCGGGGCTATCGGAGCCATGCACCGAATTTCGCTGCAAGTTGACGGCGAAATCCTTGCGGATCGAGCCCGCCGCGGCATCGACCGGATTGGTCGCGCCCATCACCTCGCGATTCCTGGCAATGGCGTTCTCGCCTTCCAGTACTTGCAGCACGATCGGGCCCGAGGTCATGAAGGCGACAAGGTCCTTGAAGAAAGGTTGGTCCTTATGAATGTCGTAGAACTTTCTGGCGTCCTTCTTCTTCCACCACACCCGCTTCTGCGCGATCACGCGAAGGCCCGCGGCTTCGAGCCGCGCGATGATCAGCCCCGTGATATTCCGCTCGGTCGCGTCGGGCTTGATGATCGAAAGCGTGCGTTCGCTAGCCATTACCGGCAATCCCTCCAAAGCAAATAAATCTGCGGCTTATAGCGACCGCGCATGACACTCACAAGGCGAATGGCGCGAAGGTCGCATTAAGGTGAAGCGATGCGAAAGGCGCCGCGGATCGTGGCGTTTCCTGACATGGATCCGTGGCGCGTGACAACCGCGCTTTACGCCTTTTTCTGCCAGTGTCCGTCGGCATCCTGCTGCCAATAACTGACCGCATCGCCCCGCGCCTTCGCCGCCTGCCACTCGGCGCGCGCGCGGGAAACCGCCTCGGTGTCGCGCCCATCGAACACAAAGGCGACGCGGGCATAGGGCGAAGCGTCAGTCAGCGCCGCGCCATCGACCAGGAAGCGCACCTGCGCCGCATTGGGATTGTCGTCGCCCGCGGTGAGATAGATGGGATGGGCGGAGACATGTCCATCGCGCGCGGTGCCGTGCGGGAGGAAGCTTTCCTCGTCATAGATCCAGAGCAGCGTGTTCAGCGCCTCGACTCGCTCTTCGCTCGCGGCTTGCACCACGGCGCGCCAGCCGCGCTCGAGCGAACGGTGGAGCAGCGTGGGCAGCGTCTGCTCGAGCGAGCGGCTTTCGAGATGATAGAAATAGACTTCGGTGGCGCTTCCCTCGCTCATTTCGCCGAGCCTCGCGCATAAGGATTGTCGCCCTTGCGCAGATTGAGCCGGATCGGCACGCCGGGCATGTCGAAATTCTCGCGCAACGCATTCACGAGGTAACGCGAATAGGAATTGGGCAGCGCCTTGGGCCGCGAGCAGAACAGCACGAAGGTCGGCGGCCGCGCGTTCGCCTGCGTCATATAGCGAAGCTTGATGCGCCGTCCCGAAGCGGCCGGAGGCGGATGCGCCTCGACCGCCGCTTGCAGCCAGCGATTGAGCGTATGCGTCGGCAGCCTGCGGTTCCACAATGCGTCGGCCGCAAGCACGGCCTGCATCAACCGATCGACCCCCTGCCCGGTCATCGCCGACACCGGCACCAGCGCCACGCCTTTGATTTGCGGCAGCAGCCGAGTGCACTTCTCGCGTAGCTCGGCGAGGCGTTTGTCGCGCTCGCGCACCAAGTCCCATTTGTTGACGGCGATGACGAGGGCGCGGCCCTCCTGCTCGATCAGATCGGCGATCTGTAAATCCTGCTTCTCGAACGGCTGCTCGGCGTCGAGCGTCAACACCACGACCTCGGCGAAGCGGATCGCCTTCAGCGCATCGCCGACCGAAAGCTCCTCGGCGCGTCCCTCCACCCGCATCTTGCGCCTCAGCCCCGCGGTATCGAACATCAGCAACGACCGGCCGCGCCATGCGAGCGGAGATGCGATCGCATCGCGCGTGATGCCAGCCTCTGGCCCAGTGATCATGCGCTCCTCGCCGAGCACCGCGTTGACGAGGGTCGATTTGCCGACATTCGGCCGGCCAACGATGGCGATGCGCAGCGGATGCGGCGTCTCGGCCTCGAGCGCATCGCCGTCCGCCGCTTCCGCTGTTTCGTCGCGCGCATGACAGGCCTGCTCGATGATCTCGGTGACCTCGCCGATGCCAGTGCCATGCTCGGCCGAGATCGGCAGCGGCTCGCCGAGGCCAAGCGAATACGCCTCGTAGACGCCGGGCTCGGCGGCGCGGCCCTCGCATTTATTGGCGGCGAGGATCACCTGCTTGCCCGAACCACGCACCAATTCGGCGAAGATCTGATCCGCCGGCACCACGCCAGCCCGCGCGTCGATCAGGAACAGCACGAGATCGGCCTGGGCGACGGCTGCTTCGGTCTGCTGGCGCATGCGCGAGGTCAGCCCCTGGTCGCCGGGCTCGAGCCCCGCGGTGTCGATGAAGGTCACGGCGCAAGGCCCAACCTCGGTCTCGGCCTGGCGCCGGTCGCGCGTCAGACCGGGCTGGTCGTCGACCAGCGCCAGCTTCTTGCCGATGAGCCGGTTGAACAGAGTGGACTTGCCGACATTCGGCCGTCCGACGATGGCGACGGTGAAGGACATTGCAGCTCTAAAGGGTGGAACTTGTGCGGGGATCTCCCGAATGCTCCCTCCCCTCTAGCGGGGGCCTCAATTGAGAGCAATCAGTTCGGCGTCGTCGGCCAAGATATACATGCGCCCGCCGGCCACAACCGGCGAAATGAACACCCGCGTATCCAGATCGATTTGGGAGGCGATCTGCCCCGTCCTTGCGTCCGCTCCGACCAACAGGCCATCGCCAGATACCAGCCAAACCTTGCCGCCGGCGACCACTGGTCCGTTCCAGCGGCCGCTGGCGGGAAGGTCCGAGGCCCAGCGGACTTTGCCGTCGGCCCGTCCGACCGCAGCCAGCTTACCGCCGAGATCGACGACATAGACGGTGTCGCCCGCGATCCATGGCATCTGGGTGCTACCGACATTGAGGGTCCACAGCCGCTCGCCGTTGGCTTCCGAAGCGGCGATCATCTTGCCACCATGACTGACCGCGAACACCACGCCGTGGTCGATCACCGGTCGCGCCGGATCGCCGAGAATGCCGGCCGCCGTCGTTTCGGTCGAGCGCGCCAAGGAATCGCTCCACGCCGGGTTTCCGTTGTCGACCTGATAGGCGGCGACGTCACCCGCCGGAAACGGCGCCACGACGATGCTGCCGCTAACCGCCGGGCTTACATTGCTGAGCAGGGTGGCGGCTTGCGGCAAGCCGCGCGCCGTCCACGATTGCTCTCCATCGGCAGCGCTGAGCGCATAGAGAACATTGTCGGTCGAGACGAAATAGATCTTGCCGCCGGCGGCGGTGGGCGAGCTGCGGATCGGCTTACCGATCCGCTTGTTCCACAATACCGAGCCGTTGCTCGGGTCGAGACTCACCACCGTGCCGTAGCCGGTCGCGGCATAAAGATGGCCGCCGTCCATGGCGAGCCCGCCACCGAAGCCCTCCCTCGACTTTTCATTCTCGGGCGTGACACTCGTCGACCAGACCTTCGCACCACTGGACGCGGCGAAGGCCGTCACTCTGCCGCCGGCATCGAGGGTAAAGACCTTGCCGTCGGCGACCAGCGGCACCGCGCTCAAGCGCCCGCTCGACGACGAGCCGGTTCCGGCATCGGCGGCCCATACCTTGCGCAACTGGTCGCCGAGAGCGAGATGGCCGGGATTATTGGAGGGGGATCCGCCCGGCTGCGACCACGATGCGTTGACCTGCGGCGAAGGAAGTTGCACGGGCCTGCCGGCCGCGGCCGGATCGATCGCGATCATGTTGGGGTCGGTGATGACGGCGATGCGCTCGCCCGGCAGCTTGGCCTGATCCTTGCGGAATGGATTCTCGAGCGTACGCTTGATCGTGTCCATTGACTCGGAGCCGCCGCAGCCGGTCAGGCTGACGCACAAGACTGCCGTGAGCCCTGCAACGATCAGGCTGGTGCCGTTTCCCCGTGTCAGACCCGAGCGCAACTTCGAGCCACCCTTAAGGTTCACGCGCTATTGCGAGGTGGTGCTCAGCGCCTTTGGCGCTCCCACGATCAGCGCGAGCATCATATCGGCGCGCTCCCGCAAATTCGGCGGGGTTCCTTGATCGCCGACTAGCGCGCTGAACTGCCGCTCGGCCTCACGCATATCGTTCAATCGGTATGCGGTGAGCCCAAGCAGCTCGCGCGCGGAGAACTGCCAGGGGCTTGCGGAATCGGTCAGAGGCTTGAGCCGCCGCTCCATCTCGGCCAAATCCGCCTTCTCAAGCCGCAGCGCCGCAGCCTGTAGCGTGGCGTGACCTTGCAGAATCGTATCGACCTGCGGATCGACGGCCAGCGCATCGTAATCGGCGACGGCCTTGTCGGTCTCGCCAGCCTTGGCTTCGGCGGCGGCAAGCTGGAAGCGCGCCAGCACGCGGTAGCCCTCGGGTCCGGACTGCGTCAATCCCTCGAGGATCTCGCGCGCCTTCGCCGTGTCGGTGCTATCTTGCAAGGCCTGGGAAAATTGCGAGCCGGCGTCTTGCGCCCGCTTCTCTTGCCAATAGGTCCAGCCTTTGTAGCCCGCGACCCCGGCGACGACCAGCACGGCGAGGCCAAGCGCATAGACCCCGTATTGGTCCCACAGCTTCTTGTATTGATCCTGGCGGACGGCCTCGTTGACCTCGCGCAGAAATGTGTCAGGTTCAGCCATCGGCAGCGGACTCTTATGATTTTGCGGTTATCAGATGCGGCTTAGGTCGGCGGAGACCTTACACCGTTCCTCCCTGCCCGCCCTATAGTGAAGGCGTCTTGCGCGCGCAAGGTAAAGAGCCTCGGACCGTCGCTCGCCGCTCGCGGCGAAGCGAGATCGAATGCCGGCTAACTGCCTGTCATTTTGGTCTTTTTCGTGGCTTCCGCGCCTTCCTCGAACATCGGGTAAGTATAATCCGATGATGGGAAAGTCCGGCCCCGCACCTCATTGGCGAAGGCCTTGACCGCGCCCTCGATGCCGGCGCCGATCTGCGCATATTCCTTGACGAATTTCGGCACGCGCGGCGACAGGCCAAGCATGTCCTCGAGCACGAGGATCTGCCCGTCGCACTCGGCCGAGGCGCCGATGCCGATGGTCGGAATGTCGATCTGCTTGGTGATGCGCGCGGCGAGCAGCTCGGCCAGCGCTTCGAGCACGACGGCGAACGCCCCGGAGTCGGCCACCGCCTTCGCATCCGCCTCGAACGCCGCCCATTCGGAGCGCAAGCGTCCGCGCGGCGAGAAGCTGCCGATCGTGTTGATGGATTGCGGCGTCATGCCGATATGGCTCATCACCGGGATACCGCGCTCCGAGAGATAGCGAATGGTCTCGGCCATATGCACGCCGCCCTCGAGCTTGATCGCGCCGCAGCCCGTCTCTTTCAGCACGCGCGCGGCGTTACGGAAGGCGATCGCCGGGCTTTCCTCGTAGGTGCCGAACGGCATGTCGACCACGACCAGCGCGCGCGTCGAGCCGCGCACCACGGCTTGCGCATGCATGATCATCAGCTCGAGCGGCACCGGCACCGTCGTCTCGTAGCCGTGCATCACCATGCCGAGGGAATCGCCGACAAGCAGCATGTCGACATGCGGATCGATGATGCGGGCGGTATGCGCGTGATAAGCGGTGAGCGCCACGATCGGCGAACCGCCTTTGCGGTTGCGGATGTCGGGCGCCGTGACCCGCTTCAAGGTGAATTCCTTCGACACGTCCAGGCTCCTATATCAAAGGCCAGACCTCGGTCTAACCCTTGGTCTTATGGCAGAAATATAAGACTTTTTGCAGTGCAAAAAATGGGCCGCAATCCCGGATTTTCAAGGCGGCGGCAGCGGCGTCGTCCCAATCAGCAGCGGATGCAGCCAGACCAGGAACACGACATAGAGCACGATGCCCAGCACGATGGCGATGAGATCGTTGCGTGGGGACCCGCTCCCAGGCACCCCGATGAGGCTGGTCGGCTGACGCCGCTTCAGCGTGATGCGGTCATAGACGGCATAAGCCAGGAACGAGCCGAACAACACCATCGAGGCCAGATCGCCGTTGGCGATCAGATGCGCTAGCGCCCAGGTCTTGATGGCGACGAGAAACGGATGCTTCAGCTTCGCCTTGATCTGTCCCGGCACGTAGGCGGCGACGAGAAAGATGAAGGCGGGCAGCATCAGCACGATTGCCACCCAGCGGGTCCAATCGGGCGGCGACCAGACCTGGATCAGCGGCGCGTGCGCGAAACCGTAGACGAGCAGGACGAAGCCCGCGATCGACAGCAGCGAGAACAACACCCTGTAGCCGGTCTCGCCCAAGCGGCCGATCAGCCGCTCGCGCAAGCCCTGGATGCTCGGCAGCGTGTGAATGCCGAGAAAGACGATGATGCCGACGATGAGAAGTGTCATGCGGCCCAGCCTTGAGCAATGACCGTCGCGTCAATCCGTGGGCGGCGGTCCGAACCGGTTCGGCCCGGGTGTGCCGGGAAGGAAGCCGAGCTCGATTAATAACCAGATCGCGCCGACGATTGGAATGAGCAGGATCAGCATCCACCATCCGGATTTGTCACGGTCGTGCCACCGCTTGATATAGACGAGAATCGCGGGGATGATGACCACGAGCGAGAAGATGCCGCTCAACAGCCCGACGCCGTTTTGCGCGTCGTAGGTCCCAAACGCCAAGTCGAGCAGGATCAAAACAATGCTGATGGCGGTGCAAGGAAGCACCAGCCAAAGCCAGAATTGCTTGCGGTTCACCCGACCCTGGGCCGATAGGTAGAATTGCTTCCAATCGAAGTTCATCGACGCCCCCCTTTGTTTCCCTTCGGCAGCAAAGCTTATCACCGGCCGCCCCGTCAACGTCGAACTCATCCCATCGTTTGCCGACGGCGTACCCGTGCTTAGGCCCGGAAGGTAGAACGGTTCGGCTTTGCTTCGTCCCAAAGCGATACAGACGCGCCGGCGCCGGATCGTCTGTATTGGCGGCAAAGAAGCGGCGGGAACTACCTCGGCTCGTCGGCGTTTGCACTGACGTGGGCAAGTAAGTGACGGGAGTTGGGGGGCTATGTTTCCAAAATGGCAGCCGATCGGTACCGCCCCACGGGACGGTACCAACATTCTCATCTATGAAGCGGACGAAGGCACAGTGCGCGTCGCGCGGTGGCGTGACGATACGATTCCAACCGGATGGACGGGAAGCGAACGCAGCCCGAGCCATTGGCTGCCGCTTCCGCTTCCACCGAACCAAGCACAAGACCGCCTCCAATATCCCCGTGGCGGCCGCCGCAATGGAAAGCCACTCGCTTGCAACGGGGTAAGCCAGTAAAGCGTGAGGGAGTAACGTCATGACCATGCTCGTTTCGGAAATGGCAGGTCTCAAGCCGCGGCGCGACGCCGACGCTCTCAATGCCAAGAGCCGTCTCATGCTGCCAAGGGTGGAGGCCGGCGAAACGCTGACCGCGAAGCTGCTCGTCACCCAGAAATGTGACGTGGAGCAAAGTGGCGCCGAGGAGCCCGAGTGCGGCAGAAGCGATCTGCTGATTCAGGGGCTGGTGGAGCGGCTGCCGAAGCCGAATGGCATTTGGTCGCTCGATGACCGGGCAAAATGGCTCCGCACCGCAGCCAGCATCTTCGACCTCGTCTACAAGGTCGGCGATGGCGAACGCAGACAGCTCAGCGTAGCCTTTGTCAGGCAGGACGCCGGGCCCCTCGCCTAGGCTTCGAGCGCCGAACTAGATCGCCCGCCGCAGCCTGATCGTGTCCAGCAGGCTCGGCGCGGCGAATTTCCCGTCTGGCAGCTGCTTGACCGAGCCTGCCTTCACCCCTTGCAGGAGCGCGGCCTCGACATCGCTATCGGCGCCGGCGGCCTCGGCAAAATAACCTTCCTGCACCGCCAGCCGCCGCAGCTCGTCCTTGGACCCAGCCCCGGTCTCGCGCAGCTTGCGGCTCAGGAAATCGGCGAGCGGCTGTTGCGATTGCGGCGAGGGAACCGGCTTTGCCGCCGGTTGCTCGGGGCTTTGCCCTTGCTTGGGCTGAGCCGGCTGCGTTTGCTCGAGCGTCGCTTGCGGCGGCTGCGCCTGCGCCTTTGGCCTCAGCGCGGTCGCCCCGTTGCCAAGCCGGCGGTCCTCCCCGCCGAGCAGGACGCGCACCGCCTCGAACTCCACCCGCACCGGCTTAAGCCTGCTCTCATGCTCCGCCTTGAACCGCTCGACCAGCATGTCGAAATGCGCTTGTGCGGAACTGATCTGCTTTTCGAGCCACGCGGCACGCTCTTCCAGGTCGGCACGAATGTCGCGCATCGAACCCTCCCCCGTTGCTGAGCTTCGTCCTGCTGAACCGCCAAGTCGGGCATCGGTTCCCGCTCCTGGCTCCGCGCGCATGCATTGCGCCGCCTTGTGGCTTTTGGGTGACGCAAACCGCGAACCAGCGCGCGTTACTGCCCCTTGCAAATCGGCGTCGGCCGAGGCGGCGGCGCCGGATGATCCTTGTTGTATTGAGCGAGGATCGGCTCGAGGGTTTCTCTTGGCCAAAATTTCGGCGAGCGGATTTCGTTCAAGCACGACGCATTCCAATAGAGTCCCGCGCGCGACGGCGATTTGCCCGCCTTCACCGCCTGCGCGACGGCGTCGATATCGGTCGATTCAGGATAGATGTACAGCGTCGTCGGCTCGTCCTTCACCAACGGGATGATTTGCTCGGCGTCCGACGCCGACCAACTGGTGCAGCCGTTGCTGCGACCGCCGGCGTAGTTCACCAACGATCCAAACGGAACGTAACCGTCGCCGTTGGCATAGGGGCTGTTCGGATCCTTCCGCAGGCAAACGCCGCGCAACAATACGGCCGGATGCCCACCGATGGCGCGAGGTCTGGCGTTCGCGGTATCGCCTTCGCCGTCAAACTGCACGAACGAGCGTACCAAGATCGCGGTTTTTCCCGCTGCAACGCGGTAATAGCCTTTGAACGACGTTCTCGTCTCGGCCGTTACATAGGGTCCACCGGTCGTCAGCTTCGAACCCTCCGCATTGCTGAAGTTTTTCGCGCACCGTGCGCCGTTGGCGAAATTCCCGATGCCGTTCAAATTGCGGCCGTTGCCGTGACCCGCCGAAACCGCGCGAAACGACTGGTCGGCTTCGCAGATCACGTAAAACCGCCGCGTAAATCCGCCGGGGCGCGTCGCGTCCATGGCGAAGTAGCAGGGATTCTTGACCGCCCCTTCGCTCACTTTTTGCAGGTAAAGCGCGCGCGCCCGCTGCAACACCACGGCCGCGATTTGGCCGTCGCCGTCGCCGATATGGGCCTTGAGCCAAGCCGGAACCACCCATGGCAGCTCGACGGCAAAGGATCGGGGCGCAGCCGAAAGGCCGGCAACGATGACGACGATCGTCAGAAGGAGCGATCTTGATGGCAACGGATCAAGTCTCCCGTCGACGCGGTTGCAGCGACACCGGCATGCGGTGTCTCAACTCAGCCAATCCGGACGCCCCCGTCCCCTCAGATACGCAGCAGCCTGGTTGATTCTATTTTAGACGAAATACCCTCGGCGCAAAAAGCGGCGATTTTGGTCTGCGAAACTCGTGGGAGAAGTCGGAATAGTCGGTGGTCATGCCGTCGGTTGAGGTCACGGCGCGCAACGCGCGGACGAAATCGTAACTGCGCGCGTCGCCCATCACGCCGAAAGTGCGGACCGAGTGCTCAACGCAGCTATCATTGAGCGAGATCCGAATCCCAAACCTTCATCGGGGCAATTCTCGATTTTGCGATCGCTTGTTCCGAGGGCGGCAGACTGTCGAATGCGGCCGGTAGCGGGAGCGCATCGCCGCCCTTGGCAATCAATTCGTCGCGGACCTCCGCCGGTGTGCTTGCAAGATATTGGAGCTTACTGTCCAGTATCATGCCCGAGTGCACGCCGTTCTGTAACCTTTCAGGAGGCAGGGGCATGGGGCCTTGCGCTGCCGCAGCGTTGAACCAAACTGGCGAGCCATCCGGCAAAACCAATTTGCCAAGTGAGGCGAGGAACTCCTTCCAGACGCGCGGCAACCTCGGCGGGGGGCTCACGCACCAGCATCATCTGCAACCAGTCAATTCTCGCTTTTGCACCGTTCCTGTTTTCCGTGGAAATGGTCTTTCGGATCCGGATCACCGTGTTCGGCGGCAGTCTTCCCTCCGATCCATCTGGCAAGGTCAACTTTATGAATGAGCGCGGCGTCGTCTCACTCGCGGCCTCGCCCGAGGCTGCTGGCGTCGTTGCCGCAAGACAGAGGCCCAAAGGCAAGACCCAGCCACAGACGGCAAAAAAACGGTTCATGGATGTGTACTCCCAGCCATTTGGGACATTCCGAGGGTTTCCGCCGCTATCATGCTCGTGCCGCACGACGACGCCAAGCGCGAATAAGCTTATGCGCCTGCCGAAGAGCTTCCCGGTCCACAAACGAATGATGTCATTACGACGTCGTGCCGTTGGGATTGAATCTTCGGACGGGGACCCGTGCGCAGGCGAGGTGGCGATTGGAGCAGTCGAGATCGGATGCAGCCATAGTCTGGTGGGGCGGTCTGCTGCTCGCTCTCGGATCGGCCGGCGTGGTTGTCGCCAGCGTTCTTTACGCGGCCTCGCCTCCCGCGGCGGCGCTGCCGATGCCCAATTTCGAAGTTGGCGAGGCGCTTCAGGCCGCCCTGGACGCCCGGCTCCGCATGCAGGCGGCTGGAAAGATCGGCAGCGTGGCGGATCTTGTGCTGGCGACCGGCGCCTTCGTCCTCATGGCCTGGCGCCGTCCGGCCGGCCGACCGGCCGAGAGCGCGGGCTGGGCGCTGCTCGGCATCAGCACGCTGATCTTCGTGATGGTCGATGGCCTCGCCGGGCGTGTGCTGAGCGAGGTGGCGGCACGGCCGAACCCGGAAACGGCCTTCACCGGATTCAAATTGCTGTTCGATATGCTGTTCGCGGTCGGCACGATTGCCGGGGGCAGCGCCAATCTATGCATCTTCTGGAGCGAGCTTGAATCGCCGGCTCCGGTCCTGCCGCGCTTCCTCAGCATCACCGGCCTGCTTGTCGGCGTCGCCGCCGTGCTCTCCGGTCTCGCTTATTTCGCTGGAATAAATCTTGCGCAGGTGATCGGCGCGAGCGTGGGCGCGACCGTCCTGCTTTACACGATCCTTGGCGTACTGATCGCTAGCGCCGCGCGCCGCGCTTGACGCGTGAGCCCCCCTCACTCCCACTCGATAGTCCCGGGCGGCTTGGAGGTGATGTCGTAGACCACGCGGTTGATGCCGCGCACCTCGTTGATGATGCGCCGCGCCGCAGCCCCGAGAAAATCGTGGCTGAAGTCGTAATAGTCGGCGGTCATGCCGTCGGTCGAGGTCACGGCGCGCAGCGCGCAGACGAAATCGTAGGTGCGCGCATCGCCCATCACGCCGACCGTGCGCACCGGCAGCAGCACGGCGAAGGCCTGCCAGATCTTGTCGTAAAGCCCGCGCTTCCGGATCTCGTCGAGATAGATGGCGTCGGCCTTGCGCAGGATCGCGAGCTTCTCCTCGGTCACTTCGCCGGGAATGCGGATGGCAAGACCGGGGCCGGGAAACGGATGGCGGTTGACGAAGGCATCGGGGAGACCGAGCTCGCGCCCGAGCGCCCTCACCTCGTCCTTGAACAATTCGCGCAACGGCTCGATCAGCTTGAGCTTCATCCGCTCAGGCAACCCGCCGACATTGTGATGCGACTTGATGGTGGCCGACGGGCCGCCGGTCGGCGACACGCTCTCGATCACGTCGGGATAGAGCGTGCCTTGCGCCAGGAAATCGACCGCGCCGATCTTCTCGGCCTCCGCGTCGAACACATCGACGAACAGCTTGCCGATCATCTTGCGCTTCACCTCGGGGTCGGTGACGCCGGAAAGCGCATCGAGGAAGCGCGCGGAGGCATCGACCGCGACCAGCGGGATGTTGTAAGCCCCTCGGAACAGCTCGACCACCTCTTGCGCCTCGTTCTGCCGCAGCAGACCGTGATCGACGAAGATGCAGGTGAGCTGATCGCCGATCGCCTCGTGGATCAAGAGCGCGGCGACGGCTGAATCGACGCCGCCGGAAAGCCCGCAGATCACCAGCCCGTCGCCGACCTGTTCGCGGATGCGCGCGACCTCGCTGTCGCGGAACTGCGCCATGGTCCAATCCCCGGCGCAACCGGCGATGCGATGGACGAAATTGGCGAGCAGCTTGGCACCTGCCGGCGTGTGCACCACTTCGGGGTGGAACTGCACGCCGTAGAGGCGGCGCGAATCGTCGGCGATCGCCGCGAACGGCGCGCCGGTCGAGATGCCGACGGCGCGGAAGCCGGGCGGCAGCCGCGTGACGCGGTCGCCATGGCTCATCCACACCGGAGCCTTCTCGCCGGTCTTGAACACGCCTTCGAACAGCGGCGTCTCGTCGATGATCTGCAGCTCGGCGCGGCCGAATTCGCGCTCATGCCCGCCTTCGACCACCCCGCCAAGCGCCGCCACCATCGCCTGCTCGCCATAGCAGATGCCGAGCACCGGCACGCCGGCATTGAACACGGCCTGCGGCGCGCGCGGCGTGCCCGTCTCGTGCACGCTGGCCGGGCCGCCGGAGAGGATGATGGCGCGCGGCTCGCTTTCCGCCAGCGCGGCTTCGGCCTTGTCGTAAGGCACGACCTCCGAATAGACGCCCGCTTCGCGCACGCGCCGCGCGATCAGCTGCGTCACCTGGCTACCGAAATCGACGATCAGCACCCGGTCCTGCTCGGGCTCGGGCCGCAGCATTTCGACCGTCATGCCTTGCGACGACGCGGCCGGCGCCTTCGGCTCCGCCGGAGCATCGGGATCGGCCTCTGTCTCGTCTTGCGCGGGATCTGGCGTTTCACTCGTCATGGCAGGTGGTTATAGCAGCGGGTTTGAGTCGGCAATGACTCTCCGTATGTCCGCGCCTGATATTGGTAGAGTAACGACCGTTACCAACCTTCACACGGGTTTCCGATGACAGATCAAGCTGCGTTCGAGGAGCGCCTGCGCAGGCAAATCGACGCCTATCACGAGGCGGCGCTGATCTATGCCGCGGTGACGCTCGGGCTCCCCGACCGGCTCGCGGCAGGGCCGGCGACGGGAGAGCAACTGGCGGCATCGCTTGGACTGTCCCCCCCTCACCTCACCCGCTTCCTGCGCGGGCTTTGCACCCTCGGCATCTGCGAGGAGTTGCCCGACGGCGCCTTCGCCTTGACCGCCGATGGCGAGTGTCTACTCTCCGGCTCGCCCTCCCGGCTGGCCGAGAAAGTTCAGATCGTCGTCGGGCAATATTGGTGGCCTTGGGCTAATTTCGCGTCGGGCCTCAAGGGCGGCAAACCAGCCTTCGAACAGATGTTCGGCGCGCCGGTATTCGATTGGCGCCGCGACAACGCCGCGCAAGGCGCGCTGTTCAAATCGTATCTCGCCAAGGAGACGCAAGCCGACACCGAGGCGGTCCTCGCGGCGCTGGGCGTTTCGGCGTCCGACAAGGTGGTCCAGTTCGACGGCGCCGATGCTGGACCGCTCGCCGATATCCCGGCGGGCAACGATCTCTATCTCCTGAAGGGCGTGATTCAGAACTACGACGATCAAGGCGCCGCCGTAATCCTTCGCAATTGCCGCAAGGCGATTCCGGAGGGGGCAAGGCTTGCGATCGTCGAGCGGCTGTTGCCCGAGCGCGCGACCGGCGATCAGGCGGCGATCATGCTCGACCTGCACATGATGACGATCACCGGCGGCCGCGTGCGCAGCCTCGCCGACTTCACGAGGCTTCTGTCGGAAGCAGGTCTCACGCTGACGAAAGTGACGCCGACCAACTCGGGCCTCGCAATTCTCGAGGCTGTCCCTCAATGAACTCAGCCATTCCGGCGCAAGCCGGAATCGAGGGCGGTTAGCTCCGAGGCTTCGACTCTGGATCCCGGCTTTCGCCGGGATGACGACTGGAGTGAAGCTCTCCAGCAAGCGGCTTCACATAGACGATTTTGCTGTCGCCCGGCGCATAGAAATCGGCAAGCCGCGCCTGCTCTTCGAACCCCATGCGCTGGTAGAAGCCGCGCGTGCCGGCGTAGCGGTCGGAGGAGGAGGTGTCGGCATAAATGTGCTTGGCGCCTGCCTTGCGCATCGCCGCTTCCGCGCGCGTATAGACCTGGGCGCCGAGCCCCCGCCTCTGCTCATCGGGCGACACGGCGATCCAATACAGATCGTATGACCCTTGCGTCCCCATGATCGGCCCGTAGCAGGCATAGGCCACCAGCGTCGAGCCGCGCTCGGCCAGCACGAAATGATAGCCCGAGCGCACACCCTTGGTGAGGCGCTCGGTGACGAGATCGACCGCCACGTCGATTTCGGCCGCATTGAAGAAGCCGGTGCTCACCACCAGCGAGCGCACGCGCCCCACATCCTCGTCCATCACCGCGCTGCGCCACTCGAGCCCCTCCCGGTGACCGGGCTTCGGACCGTTCAGGCTGAGCGACGGCGCCACCCGCCGTTGGGCGGAATGACCGGCCACCAGGCCGACGAAGAAATTCCGCGCGTTGCTGCCGAGCGTCCGCACCCGGTAGCCGCCTTCCTGCACCACCAGCGTCGGATAGCCCTGCTCGCCGATCATGCGGCCGAGCTGGTCGAAATCCTTGCCCCGATTGGACCAGGTGCCGGTCGGGTCGCCGCGCGCCGTGTCGAAGCCGAGCGAGACCACCAGATAGGCCGGCGCGAAACGCCTGACGCGGCGCAGGCCCTCGGCAACCGCGGCGCGGTGCTGCTCCGGGGTGATGTGCTCGGCCAGCGGGATATTGAGATTGTAGCCGGCGCCCGGCCCGATCCCCGCCTCGTCGCGAAAGCCGGTGAAATAGGGATAGGCAAAGCTCGGATGACCGTGGATCGAGACGGTGAGCACGTCCGCTCGATTGTAGAAGATCTCCTGCTGACCGTTGCCGTGGTGATAGTCGATGTCGAGCATGGCGACGCGGCCATAGCGGGCGAGCAGGTTGGCCGCGATCGCCGCATTGTTGAAATAGCAGAACCCGCCGAAGGTGCGCGTCTCGGCGTGATGGCCCGGAGGCCGCACCAGCGCGTAGGCGAGGTCGGCGCCTTCGAGCACCTTCTCGGCGGCGGTCAGCGCACAGTCGACAGCGGAACGCGCGGCAAGATAGGCGTTCTGATTGAGCGGGGTGAAGGTGTCGATGCAGTAATAGCCGGCGAGCACCGTCTCGTCCTTGGGCGGCCGCGCCGGATTGCGGGTCGGGAACACATAGGGGTAGATCGACTTCTTGGGGCCGGCCAGCAGACACGCCTTGCGGATATAGTCGACCAGCCGTCCGTCGTGCACGGCGCGGATATAGCGGTCCGAATAGCGCTTGGTCGGCACCTTCTCGATCAGTCCCGATGGATCGAGCTCGGCCATGATCGAGCGGATCCGCACCGGCGCCTCGACATAGCCCCGCTCCTGCACGTGGTGCAGCGTATGCTCGGCATTCAGCACCAGCGCGATGCGCGGCTCGGAAGCAGCGCGCACCTCACCCTTCAGCGCCCGTCTCGACTTGACATAGCGCGGCTCGCGCAAGCGGATCGGATCGTCTTTGATCGAGTCGACCACCATCTGCACATAGTCCGGCCCCAGCCCATATTTGCGCTCGAGGATGGCGCGCACGACTTTTCGCGCTTTGTCCCGGCTCGGCAGATCGCTGGCGCCGAGCGGGTCGAGCACGAGATAGGGCGGGTCGATGGCCTCGGGCTTGACCGGTGTCTCATAGGCGGTGTTGGCGATCGGCCGTGCGCCGTAGCGCTCGTAGAACTTGAGCCGCGCGGCGTTGCCGGCCCTGATCTCCGGATTGGGGCTCAGCGCCGGATCGTCGGGCAGGCACTCGAAATAAAGCTGCGTGCCCAGCGCCCTGGCTTCCTCCCGCACCCGCTCGTAGAGCGCCGCGCCAATGCCCCCGCCCATGCGGCCGGGCGCGGTCGAGATCAGCTCCAAATAGGAGAAGCCGATATCGGGCGCGTCCAGCAGCAGCGCCAGACCTAGCGTCTGGTCGCGCGCATTCTCCGCCACGAACAGGCGCGACACGAACCCGTGCTTGAGCGGATTGCCAAGCTGTGACGGCATCTTGGCGATGTCGTAGTCCGGCATCCCCGGAAACTGCTCGCGCATGATTTTCTGCGCAGCCTCGATGGCCGAGCGGTTTGCCGCCGTCGTGGCGTCGGCCACTTTGCGGATGCGGAGCATGGTTCAGATGCGAAGCATGTCAGGCGCTGGCTTGCAAGCGTCCAAGCGTGTCCTCGACGATGCGGGCGATCATCTCGTCATAGGCGATTCCGGCTTCGAGCGCGGAAGCGGCAAAGCCCGCGTCCGAGCTCAGGCAGGGATTCATGTTGACCTCGAGGATGAAGGGCGCGCCGGATGGGTCGACGCGGAAGTCGACGCGCGCATAGCCGTCGAGCCGGAACAGGTCCCAACAGGCCAGGGCAAGCCGGTTCAACTCGGCGGCAAGCTCGGGTTCCTCCTGCTCGAGACCGAAGCGCCGCGGCGTGCCGACAAAAGGCTGGCTGCCGGGAGTCCATTTGGCGTCGTAATCGGTAATCAGCGGCTGTCCGTCATCGAAGCCCTGGAACACGGTCTCCCGGATCGGCAACAACTCCACCCCGTCTGGGCCTTCCATCATCGCCGAGGCGAATTCGCGCCCGTCGATATAGCCTTCCGCGAAATGCTCGGTGTTCCAGCGCAGCGTCCGCTCGGCGATGGACCGGGGAGCGTCTGCGCCCAACACCACCGAGTCGGGGCCCATGCCGAGCGAACCATGCTCCCACACCGGCTTGACGATGACCCGCGCATCGGGCCGAAGCCCGGTTCCGTCGGCCGACCATTCGGGCGTCGGCAGGCCGGCGCGGGCAAGCTTCAGCTTGGTGCCGATCTTCGACAGCGTATCGAGCCAGGCATTGGTGCCGGCCCCCGTATACGGCAATGCGGTCGCGTCGAGCCGGGCCGGAACCATCGGCGCGAGCCGGCAGTCGCCGCCCACCGCGTCAACCAGATTGAAGACCAGCAGCGGCCGGCGCGGCACGAGCGTGTCGATCCCGGCAAGATCGTGGTCGAGGCCGATCACCTCGGTGGCGTAGCCAAGCCGGGCGAGTGCGCCGGCCACGGATTCCGCCGCGGCGATGGTATCGATCTCGTCAGGGCGGCTGTGCGTCGCCGCATGCAGCACCGGAATGAAGCCCGCCGTCCCCGGCATCAGGCCCGCTTCCGCCTTGGCGTTTGCGCCTGCCGGCTCCGCCCATAGCGGGCGAGCCCGGCATCGAGGATCATGCCGATCAGGGCAACGAACTCGATCCCGTTCTGCGCGGCGAGGATCGGCAGATCGGAGTGCGAGGGATTGAGGCCCGCCAGCGGGTTGGCCTCGAGGAAATAAGGCTCGCCCCTGGCATCGGAGCGAAAATCAATCCGCGCCGTGTCGCGGCACCCAAGCGCGCGATAGGCCTGCAAAGCACGCGTCCCGGCGAGGTTCGCCTCATCGTCGGCAGCCGGAGCGTAGATCACCAGCTCCTCGCAGAGCTCCTTGTTGTGCAGCGAGTAGATATTGGCCTCGGCCTGCGGCTTGAGCAGGATCTCGCAGACGCCGATCACCCGCGCGGCGTCGCCATTGCCGACAATGCCGACGGTGAACTCGCGTCCCGGCAAATATTGCTCGACCAGGGCCGGCTGGCCGTAACGCTCGAGCACTCGGGTCGCCGCGGCGAGCAGCTCTGCCTGCGTACCCACCAAAGAGGCCGCCTCGCAGCCTTTGCCGGTGCCTTCGGCCAGCGGCTTGACGAAAGCCGGGAAGTCGACCCAACCGGAAAGCTCACTCGCACTTAGCTCGGCCACGGCGAAGGCCGGCGTCGGCACCCCGGCATCGCGCACCAACCGCTTCGCGACTGCCTTGTCGAGCGAGGCGGCCGCCGTGAGCGGGTCCGAGAACAGATAAGGCTGGTCGAACAGCTCGCACAGCGCCGGCACCTGCGCCTCGCGCGAGCGGCCTTTCAGCCCTTCCGCGATCGAGAACACGAGATCATAGCGTTCGCCCGCCACCAGTCGCGCGGCAAGCGCCTGTCCGCGGCCGACGCGCACCGGCTCGCAGCCCAACGCTTTCAGCGCGCCGGCCAGATGATCGATGGTCTCCACGCTGTCGAACTCGGCAATCTCCTCCTCGGAGTAGCCCAGCGCGCGGTATTCGTCGCGGAGATCGTAGACGAGAGCGATGCGCATCAGACTTGCCCGGTGAGCATCGGCCGATCCGCGCCCACCGTCCCGTCCGGGTCGGTGTAACGGTAGGTGTTGCCCTCAAAATTCTTGAGGATCAGGTCGTCGCCCTCGCGGCCGACGACATAGTCCGGGATCAGCGGGATCTTGCCGCCGCCGCCGGGCGCGTCGATCACATAAGTCGGCACGGCGTAGCCGGTGGTGTGCCCGCGCAGGCCCTGGATGATCTCCAGTCCCTTGTCGACGCTGGTGCGGAAATGCGACGAGCCCGAGATCGGGTCGCATTGATAGAGGTAATACGGCCTGACCCGGCGGGTCAGCAGCCCGTGGAACAGCGGCTTCAGCGTCTCGACCGAATCGTTGATGCCTTTGAGCAGCACCGTTTGGCTGCCCAGCGGAATGCCGGCGTCGGCCAGGCGAGCGGTGGCCTCGGTCACCTCGGTGGTGAGCTCGCTCGGATGGGTGAAGTGGAGGCTCATCCACAACGGATGATGCTTCTTGAGCACGCGGATCAGCGCCCGCGTCACCCGCATCGGCAGCACCACCGGCACTTTGGTGCCTAGCCGCACGAACTCGACATGCTTGATCGCCCGCAAGCGCCCCAGCAGATAATCGAGCCGCTCGTCGGACAGGGTCAGCGGATCGCCGCCGGAAATCAGCACGTCGCGGATTTCGGGATGGTCGGCGATGTAACTGAGCGCATCCTCCCATTGCGGCCGGCTGAAGGTGTAGTCGCCGCCCGCCTCGCCCACCATGCGGGAGCGGGTGCAATAGCGGCAATAGGTCGAGCAGAAGCCGGTGGCGAGGAACAGCACGCGGTCCGGATAGCGATGCACCAGGCCCGGCACGGCGCTATGGCCGTCCTCGCCCAGCGGATCGTCGGCCTCGCCCGGCGTCTTGAGATATTCGCTGCCGACCGGAATATGCGTGCGGCGCAGTGGCTCCAGCGCATCCTCGCGCGCCATCAGGCTCGCGTAATACGGGGTGATGCCCAGCGGCAGCGACCCCTGATGGCGGACCACGGCGTCGCGCTCGTCGTCGGAGAGCACGAACACGCGCTCCAGCTCCGCCAGCGTGCGAATGCGCGAGCGCGCCTGCCAGCGCCAGTCGTTCCACTGGGCAGCCTCGATCTCGGGATATAAGCGCTTGCGGAAGGCGCGCGTCTGCGGCCCCACTGGGAAGCGCTCCATGCGCACCACGACCTCATCGAGCCGCGGCTTTTGCGCCGGCGCGAGAGCATTGATCAGGGAATGTGTTTTGGAGAAACGTTGGGATGTCGCCTGCGGGCGACTGGGTGGCTCTTCGGCCTCAACCTGAAGCAACTTCATGGGATATGCGTCCCCTCCGAGCTTCGCGAACCTGCCTTAGCGACAACCGCCGACTCTGGTCCGTCAAAAGCGCGAGTCATTTCAGCGACCTGTTTATTAATTTCAAGTCACAACAGCGTCGCGGCACAACTTTTTTTGCAGCCGTTGCCTCTCGGTGCGACCGTCGTATGCTGGCGGGGGCGGAGCGGCGGAGAGGACGAGATCGCGTGCGAGCCTTGCTGGCTGCTTGGAGCTTGATCTGCTGCCTGGCGCCGGGCGGCGAGGCGCTGGCCGAATATCAGGGGCCAGACTACGCCAAGCTGAAGGCGCTCCTGCCGCCAGGACCCGACGCCGCGCTGTGCTACGCACGCAGCTATGACGCCGAACACCTCAAGCAGCACCCCAAGCAGACGGTCACCAAGATCGTCCTGTTCCTTCGCTATGTCACCCTCGGCGAGGACGAGGTGATCCTGAACTCCACCGCCGATGGCGGCACCGAGAAGCAGTATTTCGAGTACGACTTCACCTTGGCGGCCAAGGTCAAAGACCGCAGCCAGACGCTCTATGCCAGCGGCGACTGCGCCTCGGCGGAAGCCATCGGCTGCGGGGTGGCGTGCGACGGCGGCGGCATCGAAGTCGAGCCGGTCGGCGGCCGGGACGGCACGATCCTGATGCGGCTCGACCGTATCCGCATGACGCTGGGCTGCAGCGAGGGCTCGGACGTGGATCTGGAGGGCGGCGCCGACGACCGGGTGTTCAAACTGAGCAAGGTGCCCCGTCAGCTTTGCGATTCCATGCAAGCCGAGGCTGACCGGCCTTCGCCATGAAGCGACACTCCCGCCGTGCGGCTTAGCGGGCTCGCTCGGCCACGGCGACGAAGAAGCCGTCGGTGCCGTGGCTCAAGGGGGTCATCTGAAGCGTCTCGGCGGAGCCGTCGGCAGAGGCTGGGGCGGTCGACCCAGGCAAAGCCTGCTCCCACAGACCGGGCCATGCCACCAGCTTGAATGCGGGATGACGGTCGAGGAAGCCATCCACCTGATCGCGGTTCTCGGCGGGCAGCACCGAGCAGGTGACGTAGACGAGCCTGCTGCCGGGCTTTACCAGCCCCGCACCCTCGTCGAGCACCGCGCGCTGCTCCGCGAGCCGCGCTTCGAGCATTTGCGGGCTGAGCCGCCATTTGGCGTCGGGACGCCGCCGCCAGACGCCGGACCCGGTACAGGGCGCATCGATCAAGACTACGTCCATCTTGCCTTCGAGCTTGCCTAAGGCGTCGAGGTCCCCGGCCGGCAGCACCTGGACGTTGCGCACCCCTGCCCGCTTCAGCCGCTCGAAGATCGGCCTGAGCCGCATGCGGTCGGCATCGTAGGCGTAAAGCTGGCCTGAATTTTCCATCAGCGCCGCCAGCGCCAAGGTCTTGCCGCCGGCCCCGGCGCAAAGGTCGATGACCTGCTGGCGGGGGCGCGCGCCGGACAGCAGCGTGGCGAGCTGAGAGCCCTCGTCCTGGACCTCGTACCAGCCTTTGCCATGACCGGGCTCGGCCTCGACATGCGGGCTCTTGCCCGGCCCCGGCGCCTGCTCGATGCGCACGCCTAAGGGCGAATGCGGCGTCGGCTGCGGCTCGAAGCGGCGCAGCGCCTTCAGCACCTTGTCGCGGTCGGCCTTCAGCGTGTTCGCCCTGAGATCGACGGGAGCCCGGCGCGCGAGCGCCGCCCCCTCGACCGCAGCCCGGGCGCCGAAGATGCGCTCGAATTCGGCCGCGAGCCATTCGGGATAATCGCCCCTGACATGAGCCGGCGCATCGGCAGGGGCCTCGCGTTGTAACCCGGCTCGCTCGGCCTCGGTGAGCGGCTCCGGCGCATGACGGCCGCCGTCGGCAAGCTTGGCCACGTCCTCCGGGGTCATGCCCCAGCCTGCCACCAATGTCCGCAGCACCAGCGCTCGCGGCGACGCCTCGCCCATGGCATAGGCCGCCGAGGCACGGGTGCGCAGGCAGTCGAAGACGAGATTGCCGATCGCCGCCCTGTCGCCGGACCCGGCGAAGCGATGCGAGACCCCCCAATCCTTCAACGCCTCGGAGGCGGGGCGCTTGCGCGCCTCCATATCGGCGAGGATTTCGATCGCCGCGCTCGCCCGCGCCGCTGGGGTCATTAGGCCGAAGTGAACAGCAGGATGCGGGCGATGACGATCACCCACATCAGCAGCAACGCGATGGCGCCGATGCCGAACACGCCGGTTCGCCGGTCGAGCCGGTTGGAGGTCACGTGGATATACGCGTGCAGATAGCGCGCCAGCACGAACATCCAGGACAACACATAGAGGGCGACGTCGAGCGTCTCGGTGACCAGCGCGAGCAACGTCACCACATAGAACAGGATCGGCAGTTCGAGCTGGTTATGGAAGGCGTTGGCGATCTGCAGCACGCGCGCTGGCCAAAGGGGCTCGCGCAGCCGAACCTTTTCCGGATCGACCTGGCCTTCGCGGATCGCGCGATAGCGGAGCGCTCCCATCCAGAGCAGCAGCACGAAGGTCAGCGCGACCTGCGCGAACATCGGCATCAGAATGGCCTCGATCGACATTTCGCCCTCCAGTGACCTAAGCAGCCCGCCTCATGCGATAATTTGGCGGCCCGGCGTATGGTGTGCTTTAAGCATGTCTCGCGGCCAAGGGAAGCGATGTCGTTCGGCCGGCGTGGCCCGTGGGCACCCACGATCCCCCGGTAATCATGGACGGAAGTTCAATTGACTGCGGCCCGCCCGCCCCTCTAAAGCTAGCCCCAAACAGGACAAATTCCGTATTTCCCAAGGAGGTTTTCCATGCGCGTTCGCGCTTCCCGTAAGCTTTGCGGCGCCGCGCTTGCCGGCGCTCTGCTCTTCCCAGGTCTCGCCAGCCAGGCTCTTGCGGAGGAGACCAGCCCCTGCTTCACCGGCGATGGCTCGATCAAGGAGGTGCTCGATTCCTGCGCCGCCTACATCGCCTCGGGCTCGACCGACAACGCTAAGCTGATCACCGCCCATAGCGTCCGCGCCATGGCCTTCTCGGCCGTCCGCGATCTCGACTCGGCCATCGCCGAGATGGACGCAGCGGTGAAGGTCGACGCGACCAAGCCCAACTCCTATTTCATGCGGGCCGCGGCGTATGAGGCCAAGAAGGACTACGACAACGCCATCGCCGATCTCGACGAGGCCATCAAACTCAATGCCGACCACGGCGACTATTTCCTGCTGCGCGGCATCGTCTACCGCGACAAGGGCGATCTCGACCAGGCGCTCACCGAGTTCAACCAGAAGGTCAAGCTCGATCCGACGCAGTCGAGCGGCTTCTCCAAGCGCGGCGATCTTTATCGCCTGCGCAAGGAATACGATCTTTCCGTCGCCGACTTCGATCAGGTGATCAAGATCGAGCCCGAGGCGGCCAAGGGCTATATCGACCGCGGCTGGGTGTTCGTGCTGAAGAACGATCTCGATAAGGCGGAGGCCGATTTCGATAAGGCGCTCGAGCTACACCAGAACGATCCCTCGGCGCTGGTCGGCCGCGGCGTGGTGAAGAGCCGCAAAGGCAAGCCCACCGACGGCGCTGCGGACCTGGCGCTGGCCAAGCAGCTCGAGCCCGGCGTTCTCGACGATATCAAGAAGCTCGGCGTGGAGTAGTTCGCTACCCCTCGCGGGGGTAGTTCGGCGATTCGCGGGTGATGGTCACGTCGTGGACGTGGCTCTCGCGGAAGCTCGCCGTCGAGATGCGGATGAATTCGGCGCGCGCGTGGAACTCAGGAAGCGTGCGGGCGCCGGTATAGCCCATCGAGGCGCGCAAGCCGCCGATCAGCTGGTGCAGCACGCTACCCGCGGGGCCCTTGTAGGGCACTTGGCCCTCGATGCCTTCCGGCACGAGCTTCAGCGCGTCCTTGATCTCCTGCTGGAAATAGCGGTCGGCCGAGCCGCGCGCCATGGCGCCGATCGAGCCCATGCCGCGATAGGCCTTGTAGGAGCGGCCTTGATACAGGAATACCTCGCCCGGGCTCTCGTCGGTGCCTGCCAGCAGCGAGCCGAGCATCACGCAATCGGCGCCGGCGGCGAGCGCCTTGGCGAGATCGCCTGAATATCGGATGCCGCCGTCGGAGATCACCGGAATATCGTTCTTCCGCGCCACCTCGACCGCTTCGAGCAGCGCGGTGAATTGCGGCACGCCGACGCCGGCCACCACGCGCGTGGTGCAGATCGAGCCGGGGCCGATGCCGACCTTGACCGCATCCGCGCCCGCGTCGATCAGCGCCTTGGTGCCGTCGCCGGTCGCGACATTGCCGGCCACCACCTGCACGGCGTTAGATTGCAGCTTGATGCGGCGGACTTGATCGAGCACGAGCTGCGAATGGCCATGCGCGGTGTCGACCACGATCAAATCGGCGCCGGCGTCCATCAACAGCTCAGCGCGGGCAAGACCCGAATCGCCGACGCTGGTCGCCGCGGCGACGCGCAATCGTCCCTGCTCGTCCTTGCAAGCGTGTGGATGCAGGCGCGCCTTCTCGATGTCCTTCACCGTGATCAGAGCCGACGCAGCGATAGTCGCCGTCGACCACCAGCAGCTTCTCGATACGGTGCGTGTGCAGCAGCCGCTTCGCCTCCTCCTGCCCAACCCCCTCGGTGACGGTGACGAGCTTGTCCTTGGTCATCAACTCGGCGACGCGCTGGTTGGGATTGGTGGCGAAGCGCACGTCGCGATTGGTGAGAATGCCGACCAGACGGCCCGCGCGTCCGCCGTTCGAGCCGGGCTCGACTACGGGAATACCGGAGATCTGGTAATCGGCCATCAGTTTGAGCGCATCGGCGAGAGGGGCCTCGGGATGGATGGTCACTGGGTTCACCACCATGCCGGACTCGAATTTCTTCACCTGCGCGACCTGCGCCGCTTGCTCCTCCGGCTCGAAATTGCGGTGAATCACGCCGATGCCGCCGGCTTGCGCCATGGCGATAGCGAGCTTGGCCTCCGTCACCGTGTCCATGGCCGAGGACATCACCGGGATATGCAGGGAAATCGAACGGGTGACGCGCGAGGAGACATCCACATCGTTCGGCAACACATTGGAGGCGGCCGGCCTGATCAGGACGTCGTCGAAGGTGAGCGCAATCGCGCGCTCGGAAAATTGCTGTCTGTTATCAGGGGTCTGCCCTTCGGGCATCGGCCAACCTCTCGTGCGTGGCGGCCTGATCGTCGCGGGTGCGATGTGGGGACCACCGGTTGGCGGCCTCCTTTAGCAGTTTCAACGCATTTTGGGAAGCTTCGAGCCTGGCGCTTGCTTACGAGCCCGTAATTTCCTTCGTTCGCGCTGCGGCAAATGCGCCGCAGGCAGGAACGGTGGGGTGACCTCGGCGCTTAGCCGGGCAGGTCCGACGGGTGGGCCCTATCTAGCGTGAAGGAGATTGCCATGAACAATGTCATGGTCATGACGGCCCTAGCGGCCAGCCTCTTGGTGTCAACCGCGGCCATCGCCGCGCCCGCCCACCTCGCCGATGCGCTTCAGCCCACGGGCGGTCTCACCCTCGTCAAGGGTGGCGGCGGCGGAGGTGGTGGCGTCGGCGGCGGCGGTGGCGGCCACATGGGCGGCGGTGCGGGGCTCGGTGGCGATGGCGGCCATATGGGCGGCGACCATATGGGCGGCGGCGGTCGGATCGGCGGCGACGCCGGACCGCATTTCAACGGCGGCAACCATATTGGTGGCGTCGGCGCGCCGAGAGGCGGCGCGCGTTACGGCGCCAACGACCATTTCGACAACGGCCACGGCCGCAACGATCACGATCATTTCGATCACGACCACGGCCGCCACGTCCGGTTCTTCCCCGGCGACGCCTTTTTCTACGGCGGCGGCTACGGCGATTACGGCTATTACGGCGGCGACTGCGGCTGGCTCGCACGGCAAGCCCGCGCCACCGGCAGCGCCTATTGGTGGCAGCGCTACCACGAATGCGTCTATTAAGGCTTGGATCTGGTCCCGCCTCGAGGCGGGACCCTTTCCTTCAGCGCCTGTTTGAGACGCGGCGCGGCGAAGGCGATGAAGCTCTGCACCTTGGCCTGCGGCAGCCGGTCCTCGCGATGCACGAGATTGACCGGGATCGGCTCAGGCTCGCAACCTTCGAGAATGACCCGCAGCGAGCCCTCGGCGAGACCGGCCTCAGCCTGATAAGAGAGCACGCGCACGATCCCCAGCCCGGCTTTGGCCGCGTCGACCGCCGCCTCCGCCGTGTTGACGATCAGCCGCGGCCGCACAGCGATCCGCTGCGGGGCCTTCGCGCCCGGATAGACTAGGCGGTCAGGCGGCGACAAAGCAGTGACGGCGATGCAATCATGCGCGGCAAGCTCGCCCGGCGATGCCGGCTCGCCGCGCTCGGCAAGATAGGCAGGGCTGGCGCAGGTGATCAGCCGGATGCTGCCGACCCGCGTGGCCCGCAAGGATGAATCCGGCAGCGCCCCGATCCGCAGCGAAATATCGATCCCCTCCTCGATAAGATCGACCACCCGATCGATCAGCAACATGCGGGCGGTAACAAGCGGCGCGCTGTTGAGGAACGCCGTGACGATGGGCAACACGTGCAGCCGGCCGAAGGCGACCGGCGCGGTGATGGCGAGCTCGCCTTGCGGCTCGTCTTGCGCGCCGGCGACACGCAAGCGCGCCGCGTCGAGCTCGGCGAGGATGCGGCGGCAGGACTCCAGATAATGGCGTCCGGTCTCGGTAAGGGCGAGTTCGCGCGTCGTGCGAGTGATCAGCCTGACCCCGACAAGCTCCTCGAGCGCGGCCAGCTGGCGGCTCACCGTGGTCAGCGGCATCGCCAAGCGGCGCCCCGCGGCGGAGAGGCTGCCCGCATCGGCGACGGCGACGAACACTTTGATGGCGGCGAGCTGGTCCACGATGCGCGGGAGCATACTCCCGAAAAACGGAAGGATAAATCCCAATCTATCCAGCTACTACCGAGAGAAGGAAGGGATCATCTGTGGGGAAGCGGCGGTCAATCATGGACGCCGGCACCAACCCGAAGGAGAACCCCATCATGTGGAAGGCATTCGCTCTCGCCCTGCTTGCGGCCGTCGCGCCGGTCACCGTGGCCAACGCCGCCGACGAAATCAACGTGTCGAAAGGCGCAACGCTTGCCGGCCCTGGACTCGCCGCCCACGGTTACGACGTCGTCGCTTTCTTCGCCGACGGGAAGCCAGAAATCGGCTCGGATAAATTTGCCGTGGCGCATGCGGGCGGAACCTACCGCTTCGTGAACCAGGCGCATCTCGACGCTTTCAAGGCCGATGCCGCCAAATACGAGCCGGCCTTTGGCGGCTTCTGCGCCTATGGCGTGGCGCTCGGCAAGAAGTTCGACGGCGATCCGCGCTACTGGAAAATCGTCGACGGCAAGCTCTACCTCAATCTCAACGGCGACATTCAGGCCGAATGGTCGAAGGACATTCAAGGCAACCTCGCCAAGGCCGACAGCAACTGGGGCCGTATCCTCGCGACCCCGGTCGCGGCGCTTTAGCCGTGCCATGTGCAACCGCCGGCTTCGGACCCGCCGAAGCCGGCCAATCACCGAGCCACCCGATGACTTCCTCCTCCGACATCGCCTTCTCGCCCTCGGTTAAGGCCGTTCAGCAACGCCGCGGCTCGCGCGCGGGCTACGCCAAGATGGAAGGGAAAGGCGGCTTCGCCACGATGATCGATGCATCGCTGGCCGAGTTCATCGGCAGGCAGCGCTCGTTCTATCTCGCCACCGTCAACGCCGAGGGCCAGCCTTATATTCAGCATCGCGGCGGCCCGCCCGGCTTTTTGCGCGTGCTCGACGAGAAAACGCTCGCCTTCGCCGATTTCAGCGGTAACCGCCAATACATCTCCACTGGCAATCTCGCCGACAATGCCAAGGCCATGTTGTTCCTCATGGACTACGCCAACCGCATGCGCGTGAAGATCTGGGGCACGGCGCGGGCGGTCGACGACGATCCGGCGCTCACCGCCAAGCTGTTCCCCGAGGGCTACAAGGCGCGGGCCGAGCAGGCCGTCATTTTCACCGTCGAGGCCTGGGACGCGAACTGCCCGCAGCATATCCCGCAAATGTTCTTCGCCGAGGACGTTTCTGCAATGGTCGATCGTTTCGAGCAGCGCATCGCCGAGCTCGAAGCTGAGAACGCGCGCCTGCGCGCCTCGGAAACTACTTCGTCTTCTTGACCGTGGCAGTCGGCGCGGCGAACAGCCAGCCAAACACGACTGCCGCGGCAAACGCGCCCAGCAGCTCAGCGACGATAAAGCCCGGCGCATCGGCTGGAGCGATGCCGGCGAAGGTGTCGCTCAAGCTGCGGGCGATGGTCACGGCCGGATTGGCGAACGAGGTAGAGGCGGTGAACCAATAGGCCGCGGTGATGTAGAGCCCGACCGCGGTCGCCACCGCCTCAGGCTTGAAGCGGATGCAGCCGAGGATGGTGCCGATCAGCCCAAACGTGGCGATGAATTCTCCCGCCCATTGCCCGACGCCGGTTCGCGCCGTCGAGCCGAGCTGAATGAGGTCGAGGCCGAACATCAGATGCGCCAGCACCGCGCCCACGCAACCGCCGACGATCTGCACGACGACATAGGCGACGGCGGTGCGAACATCGAGTTCGCCGCGATAGAGCGCGACGAGGGTCACCGCCGGATTGAAATGCGCACCAGAGACGGGCGCGAAGATGGTGATAATGACGAACAGCACCGCGCCGGTCGCGATGGTGTTGCAGAGCAGCGCGAGCGCCTGATTCCCGCCGGCGAGTTTCTCGGCCATGATGCCGGAGCCGACCACGGCCATAACCAGAATCAGCGTGCCGAGCGCTTCCGCCGCGAGCCGCCGCGTCAGATCGAATTGCATCCCGCTCCCCTTGCCCCTTTACTGTCATTGCCCGGCTTGACCGGGCAATCCAGTAACCCCCGTGCGCGTTGAATGAGGTGGGTGATTACTGGATTCCCGCGTTCGCGGGAATGACAGCCGAGTTGTTGGACAGGCTCGGCACTAACAACAGCCGCCGCTTGACTTGCTTTGCGGCGCGGCACTCGTCGAGAACGGGATCGACGTGCCGCAGCCGGGGAAAATCCCGTAATGCGTGGCGAAATCGCCGATGAAGTCGAAATGCGGCGTAAACCGCGTGTCGGCCAGCATGCGCCAGGTGTTGCCGCAAACGGGAAACACCTTGCCGCGCTCGATCAGATGATGCCCGTCGAGCGCGAACGCTTGAGATTGTTCGGGGATGGTCCCCTTATAGATCACCGCCTGGCCGTAATCTTCGCAGGCCGGCTCCAGCCCATCGAGCTTGAATAGCCGGTAGGTGGCCGAGAAAAACTTCGCCTCGCCGAGCTTCGCCTTCATCGCGTCGTTCTCGACCGCGATCGGCCGGCTGGATCACCAGCCGCGGATCGAGGAAGCCCGCCTGTTTCGCCATCGGCAGGAAATCGTTCCAATACAGCGCGCCGCCGAGGCACTCGCCATAGAGCAACGGATCGGCTCTTGAATCTCGTCGGACAGGCGCCGGTCGCAATAGACGTCGGCGAAATAAAGTTCGCCGCCCGGCTTCAGCAGATCGAACGCGCCGCGCAACACCGCGAGCTTGTCGACGCAGAGATTGATCACGCAGTTCGACACCACCACGTCGAAGCTTGCCGGCTCGAGCCCGAGCTCGTCGAGCTTCTCGAGATAACCCTTGAGGAAACGGACATTGGGGCGCTGATAGCCGAATTGCCGTGTGTGCCAGTCGAGATGCGACCGCGCCGTGGCGAGCTGCTCGTCGGTCATGTCGACGCCGGTCACGGTCCCATCCGGCCCCACCAGTTGCGCGATCAGATAAGCGTCGCGCCCCGAGCCGGAGCCGAGATCGAGCACGTGGGCGCCAGACAGCGCCGCCGGGATGGCGATGCCGCAGCCATAATATTTGGCTCTCACCTCCTCGTGCACATTGGCGAGCAGGCCTTCGAGATGACCCGGCACGCCGCCGCCGTCGCAGCAGGCCGAGGTCTTCAGATCTTTCGAGCTCTTGAGGACCTTGCCGTAATAGTCCTTCACCACTTCGCGATTTATGAGGCGGCTCCGAGATAGTCAGGACGAAGTTGGCGAAACATTAGCAGCGCGGCCCGGTCCACGCAGCACCAGCAAGCTGCACAGTTGCGTGAACGTTTCATGTCTCGCCGCCACGGAAGTCGGTGCCGAGCACATACATCTCGGCGGAGCCGGCGCGCGAGGCCTTGGGCTTCACGTGGCGGACCTTGGCGAAGGCGTGGTTGAGCCGCGCCACCAATTCCTTGCCGGCGCCCCCTTGCAGCACCTTGCAAGAAAGGCACCGCCCGGCGCCAGGATGTCCTCGGCAAGATCGAGTGCCGCCTCGACCAGCCCCATGATGCGCAATTGGTCGGTAGCCTTGTGCCCTATCGCCGGCGCGTGCATGTCGGACAAGACGAGATCGGCCTTGTTGCCGCCCAGCGCCTCGTGCGATGCGCGCGGCGGTATGCGGGTCCGTCATGTCGAGATGCAGCTGCGTCACCCCGGCGACCGGCTCCATCTCGATCAAGTCGAGAGCGACGACCGCTCCCTTCCCCGCGGTCAAGCCCACCCGTTGCGCGGCGATCTGGCTCCAGCCGCCGGGCGCGGCGCCAAGATCGACCACGGTCATGCCCGGCTTCAGCAGATGATATTTGTCGTCGATCTCGGCGAGCTTGAAGGCGGCGCGGCTGCGGTAGACCCTGTGCTCGGCCTCCTCCACATAAGGATCGTTGAGCTGGCGCTGGAGCCAGCGGGTCGAGGCGATCTTGCGCCCCTTGGCGGTGCGCACCCTCACCGCAAGCTTGCGGCTGCCGCCCGGCCCTGTCCGCCGCCGCCTTTTGCCGACTTTACCATGTCGTGATGCGCCTTTTCCGCACGCGGCCTTGACGCCTCGGGGCGGTCCGCCCCATCTGCGTCATAGACCCCCTCTAACACCTGCCACATGCCCCGCTATTTCGTCACCCTCATCGTCGCCGTCGCCCTGTTCATGGAGACGATGGATTTCAACGGTGATCGCGACGTCGCTGCCGGCCATTGCCGCCGATCTGCACCAAGACCCGATCGCGCTCAAGCTGGCACTCACCTCTTATCTCTTGTCGCTTGCCGTGTTTATTCCGTTAAGCGGCTGGATGGCCGACCGCTTCGGCGCCCGCACCGTGTTCCGCGCGGCCATCGTGGTGTTCACGCTCGGCTCGGCGGCCTGCGGCTTCGCGCAAGGCCTCGGCGATTTCGTCCTGTTCCGCATCCTCCAGGGCATGGGCGGCGCCATGATGGTGCCGGTCGGGCGGCTGGTCATCTTGCGCACCGTGCCGAAGTCGGAGCTGATCTCGGCGCTCGCCTGGCTCACCATCCCCGCGCTGATGGGCCCGGTGATCGGCCCGCCGCTCGGCGGCTTCATCACCACCTATATTTCCTGGCGCTGGATCTTCTGGATCAACATTCCGGTGGGGCTGGTCGGCGTTGTGCTCGCCACGCTCTACGTCGCCAACATCCGCGAAGAAGGCCTGCCGCCGCTCGATGTGAAGGGGTTTATTCTTTCCGGCATCGGGCTCGCGGGGCTGGCGTTCGGCTTTACCACCATCGGCCAGGGATTTTTCCCGCCTGCGGCCATCGCCGGGCTGTTTGCCGCGGGCATCGCCGGCTGCGGCCTGTATGTGCGCCACGCGCGCACGGCGCCCGCGCCACTGCTCGATCTCGAACTGCTCAAGGTCGACACCTTCTTCGCCAGCGTGGTCGGCGAGTCCTTCTCTATCGCATCGGCGTCGGCGCGCTTCCCTTCCTGCTGCCGCTGATGTTGCAGCTCGGCTTCGGGCTCAACCCGATGCAATCGGGCTTGCTCACTTTCGCCATCCGCCGTCGGCGCCGTCGCCATGAAGACCACTGCCGCGCCGATCCTCCGCCGTTTCGGCTTCAAACGCGTGCTGGTGACCAATGCCGTGGTGAGCAGCCTATTCCTCGCGGTGATCGCGCTGTTCACCGCCGGCACGCCGCATTGGATCATTCTCACCGTGTTGCTGGTCGGCGGCTTCCTGAAGTCGCTCGAATTCACCAGCATCAACTCGATCGCCTATGCCGATATCGACTGCGAAGGCGATGAGCCGGGCGACCAGCTTCGCCAGCGTGGCGCAACAGCTTTCGCTGTCCGCCGGCGTCGCCATCGGCGCGCTGGTGCTCGAGGCGCAGCGCATGGGTCGCGCCGATGCCGATGTGGTGGCGGGCGATTTCCCGCTCGCCTTCGTGCTGGTCGCGGCGATCGCGGCAACCTCCTCGCTGGTCTTCGCCATGTTGCCGAAAGGGGCCGGCGCCAGTCTCTCGGCTCGCGCCCATACCGTGGGCGTGCCAGAGGCACCCGCTCCCGCTCCGCAAAGCTAGCGGCTAGCGCTTGCCGTTGCGCTGCCGCTGGCCGCGCTTCTCGTAGCCGTCCTCGGCCATCAGCGTGGCGAGAATGCCTTCGCGCAAGCCGCGGTCCGCCAC
>CAVVXP010000009.1:0-10894 GCA_963752315.1 uncultured Alphaproteobacteria bacterium
CCTGGATCGCGGCAAGCAGGGTGTTCATCGGCGAGCATTATTTCACCGACATCGTCGCCGGCGCGATCCTCGGCACAGCGTTTCCCTATCTGGTGCGCGAGCGGTTTGCCGCACGGCGCTGGTTGTTCGAGCGCACACCGGACGGCCGGTATCGCCTGCGCGGCCTCAGAACCCAACGCTGGCTCGGCTGGCCGCATCCGCAAAGTCTGGGCATTGATGACGCGCGGCTCGCCCCACCGGGTGAATCGAGAAAATCGGGTGGGAATTGAACGCCGCCAGCCGTTTTGGGTGGTTCAAACTGGCCCCGCGCGTCACCATATAGCGAGCAGGCCGGAACGCTGGAAGCGCTGGCCGTTTAAGCCTTCACATCTCCCTTGAACCTGCTATAGGTTCCGGCCCCCCAACGCTCATGGGGCCAGGGTTCGGTTGACGCGGGGTGGAGCAGCCCGGTAGCTCGTCAGGCTCATAACCTGAAGGTCACAGGTTCAAATCCTGTCCCCGCAACCAACCCAATCGCCCAACCTTCCATCGCCCTATCAAGAGTGATCGGAGTCGCGCGTGGCCGCGGGCGTGAGCTTGTCGAAGATGCGGTCGGGGGTGAGCGGCAAATCGGGAAAGCGCACGCCTGTCGCGCTGGCCACCGCGTTGGCGATCGCCGGCGCCACCGCATTGATCGCGCATTCGCCTTGCGCCTTGGCGCCCAAGGGACCCACCTTGTCGTAGGTATCGGCGAAATAGACTTCGCTGCGCGGCACGTCGGCGAAGGCGGGAATGCGGTAGTCGCGCAGCGCCGGGTTCAGCATGACGCCGTTGGCGTCGAACACCATCTTTTCGTACAGCGTCCAGCCGAAGCCCATGGCGACGGCGCCGTCGATCTGGCCCCGGCATTGCATCGGGTTGATCAACCTGCCGATATCGGCGGCGTGCACGCTTTGCAGGGTCATGATCTCGCCAGTCACGCAATGCACGGCGACGCGCACGCCATGCACGTTGAAGCCGACCGAGCGCGGGGAGAGATAGGCCTTGCGTCTGACGTCGAAGGTGTCGCCTTGTTTGATTCCGGCCGCATAGAGCTCTGCCAGTGGGATCTTGCGGTTGGCGCAAATGACCGCATCGTCCTGCAGCCGACACTCGGACCGATCGCAACCGGCATAGCCGCTGGCATAGTCGAAGATCCTGTCGCGCAGGGCGAGGGCGGTCTTCTCGACGGCCTGGCCAGCGACCACCGTTCCGGTGCTGGCGAAGGTGCCGGTGTCGTAAGGCGTCTTGTCGGTGTCGGCATTGATGATGGCGATCCTGTCCGCGCGCGTGTTTAGCACCGACGCGGCGATCTGCCGGTGCGAGGTGATCGAGCCGTTGCCCATTTCGGTCGAGCCGACCGCGAGATAATAGGAGCCGTCGGCCAGGAGGTGCATCTCGGCGCCCGAGCGGTGCTCGGTCGGCGGTCCTGAACTCCAGCATGGCGAGCGCGACGCCGGTCCCCTCGAGCCACTCCTCGCCTTCGGGCTTCTCGATGCCACGGCCGCTCTTGAGTGCCGCTTGGACGAGATCGAGGCATTGATCGATGCCGTAGCTGCCGAACATGACGTCCGACGGCTCTTTCCAGATCGAACTCGATGCGGTCGGTCTCCCGCACCTTGTTGATGCGTCTGATCTCGAAGGGGTCGATGCCGAGCAGTCGCGCGAGGTCGTCGATGGCGCATTCGATGGCGAAGGTGGTCTGCGAGGCGCCGTAACCGCGAAAACCGCCGCCAGGGACCATGTTGGTATAGACCGCGTAGCCGTCGGCCTTCTTGTTGGGGCAGCGATAGGCGGCGATCGGGCTGCCAAGCGCGGCGGCGAGCGTTTCGCCTCCGTGGTTGCCATAGGCGCCGGTGTTGGAGACGACCCGCACCTGAATCGCGGTCAGCGTCCCGTCTTTCTTGGCGCCGAGCTTCACATGCGTGGTCATCGGATGGCGCGTGGTGGCGCCGATGAACTGCTCCGCCCGGGTGAACTCCCACATCACCGGACGCCCGGTCTTGAGCGCGGCCAGCGCGCACAGATCCTCGGAGATCATTTCCTGCTTGCCGCCGAAACCGCCGCCGACGCGCTCGGTGAACACATGAACGTCGCGGTCGTACAGCCCGAGCAGATAGCAAAGCTTTTGCTTGGCGATGAACGGCGCCTGGGAGCTCGTCCGCACATGCAGTCGCCCATCGCTTCTCCAGGCGAGGGAGCCGTGCGTCTCCAAATGCACATGCTGCGCGCGCGAGGTCGAATAGGTCATCTCGTGGATCGCGTCGGCGTCCTTGAAACCCTGCGCGACGTCGCCGAGCTCACCATGTAGGTCGATATAGACATTATCGCGAAAGGCCACGCTCTTATCGTGCAGGATCGGCGCGCCGGGCTCCATGGCGATCTCCGGATCGAACACCGCCGGCAGCAGCTCGTAATCGACCTCCAGCGCCCGGCACGCGGCTTCAGCCGCGCCTTCGGTCTCGGCCACCACGGCGGCGACCCTCTGCCCGACGAAGCGCACGACATTGTCGAGCATGTAGGTGTCGTCGGGGTCGACGAGGTGATCCTCATGCGTCGCCGTCGAGTAAAGCTTCCGCGGCACGTCCTCCCAGGTAAAGATGGCGACGACGCCGGGCACCGCTTGCGCCTTGTCGCGTTTAATCGATTTGATACGCGCGTGAGGATGCGGCGAGCGCAGCAATTTCAGATGCAACATCTCGTCCATTGGCGGGACATCGAGCGTGTAATGTGCATCGCCCCTGACGATCGCCTCGGCGAACGGATTGCGCACGCTCCTGCCACAGGCTTCTCCGGCAACGTCGTCCTCGATATTGACGACGCCATGTAGAGCATCGTCGATGCTGTGGTAACCGGTGCAGCGGCACAGATTGCCTTTCAGCATCCGGGGCAAATCTTGACGCGCCTCTTCGTCGAAGGTCGCGGCGGTCATGATCATGCCGGCGGCGCAGAAGCCGCATTGAAAGGCTTGCGCATCGAGAAAGGCCTGCTGCATCGGGTGCAGCCTGCCGTCTTGCGCCAGCCCCTCGATGGTGGTGACGGCGCGGCCTTCGGCGCGAAACGCCGGCATCAGGCAGCTATGAAACGGCACCCCGTCCAGCCAGACGGTGCAGGCGCCGCAATCGCCCTGATCGCAGCCCTTCTTGACGCCGAACCAGCCGTGGTCGCGCAAGAACGTCCTGAGGCATTGGCCGGGCACGGGCTCGGCGGAAAGTCGCTTGCCGTTGACCGTGAGGTTCATGCCGCGGCGAGCTCCGCCCTGATCTGCTCGGCGTAGTAATAGGTGAGGTGGCGCTTATAGGCCGCCGAGCCGTGCACGTCGTCGAACCAGTCGGCATCCTTGATGGCGGCTTCGATCGCGCGACTTAGCGCGCCGGCGGACGGCGGACGCTCGAAGTTGAGCTGCATCGGCCTTGCCGTCGCCGCGGTGATGGTCAGCATGAAATCGCCGGCGGTCTTGCTGCTGGTGCCGACGATCAGCGCGGCGGAGCGTCCGAGATGGGTGAGCGAGTTGCGGCGGAAGGCGAAGCGCTTCTCGAGCGCGCTCGCGGGGAGATGGATGCTGCGCAGCAGCTCGCCCGGCTGAAGCACGTTCATGTGGTTGCCGGTGACGAAGTCGAGCGCCGAGATTTTGTGCGGCTTGCCCGCCTGCGGCCACAGCGTGTAGACGCCTTCAAGCGCGGATGTGAGCGAGATCATGGCGCCGGCCGGCAGCGACATGCAGATATTCCCGCCGACGGTCGCCGCGTTGTAGATCTTGAACGACATCAGCAGTGCGTGGCAGCAAAGCTTGAGCAGCGGCGCCGCGGTCCAGTTGGCCGGAGCGTGGAATTGCTCGAGCTCCGCGATCGTGCAGGTCGCGGCAATTTCCAGCCCCTCGGCCGAGAACTTGAGCGCCGGCCAGCGCAGCGTTTCGAGATCGATCAACGTGTGGGTGGCGATTTGCGGCGTCGAGAACAGCCAGGTGCCGCCGGCGAGATAGGCGTAACCCTGCTGCCACCGGGGAATTTCGTCCGTGGCGGTGGGGCGCTTGACCTCGGTAACGGTGTTCAGATTCATGGCCGTCGCCCCATGTCCGACCCAGTGGCCGGAAGCGATCTAGATGCCACGATTCACCGATCCGCGCCTAGTCTGGCGATTTGTAAATTTGTCGCTATCGACGCCGCCCGCGCCGGCCTTTAGGCTTTCCTCTTCGCAGGCTGAGGTCCCTCGCATGAGCGCACCAGACCCATTGCTCCTCGCCACCGCGCTTGAGTGGTTGGCGAAGGGCCGCAGCGTGGCGATCGCGACGGTGATCGAGACCTGGGGGTCCGCCCCGCAGCCCGTGGGCAGCCAGCTTCTGATCGATGCGGACGGCAATTTTCTCGGATCGGTGTCCGGCGGCTGTGTCGAGGCGGAGGTCGTCGCCCAAGCGGCGGATGTGATCGCGACCGGAACGCCAAAGAACCTCGCATTCGGCGTCGAGGACGCCACCGCGTGGAAGGTGGGGCTCGCATGCGGCGGAGCCATTCGCGTCTTCCTCGAGCCGCTTGGCAGAGAAGATATGGGTTCGCCGGACGGCGTGTTGCAACCTTTGCTGCGCGATGTCGAAGCGCGCCGCGCGGTCGCGCTGATCACCGATCTCACCACCGGCGCGCGGAGCCTCGCCCATGCGTCGGGCGACGTGAGACAGGATTTGGCGCCAGCGCTGCAAGAGGCGTTCCGCTGCGACAAGAGTACCAAGCTGGCGGCAGCCGACGGCGAGCTATTCATCAACGTGTTCACTCCGACGCCGCGGCTCATCGTCGTCGGCGCCGTGCATATTGCCCAACAGCTTGTCCCCATGGCCCGCGCGCTGGGCCACGAGGTGATCATCCTGGACCCGCGCTCCGCCTTCGCTACCGAAGAGCGCTTCGGCGACACGCAAATCGTGCGGGAATGGCCGGACGAGGCGTTGCTCAAGATCGGCCTGGACGCGCGCACCGCGCTGGTCGCGCTCACCCATGACGCTAAGATCGACGATCCGGCGTTGCTCTTGGCGCTCGCCTCCGACGCATTCTATGTCGGCGCACTGGGGAGCCGGAAGACCCATGCCCAACGCGTCGAGCGCTTGCGGCAAGCGGGCGTTTCCGCCGCCGACATCGAGCGGATTCGCGCACCGATCGGACTGGATATCGGCGCCCAGGGAGCTGCCGAGATCGCGCTGTCGATCATCGCCGAGATCGCCGCAGTGCAACGCGGCAAGGGCGCGCGCTGATGGCCATGAGGATCGCGTCCATTGTGCTGGCTGCCGGCCGCTCCTCGCGCCTGGCCCCGCGCAACAAGCTGCTCGAACTTGTCGGCGGCCAAGCCATCGTTGCGCGCGTTGCTGGCGCCGCCATTGCGAGTGGCGCGAACCCGGTCGTCGCGGTGACGGGCTTCGACGCCGCGCGCATCGCCGCGGCGCTGGAGGGCCAGAATGTGGCCGTCGCGCACAACCCCGCCTTCGCCGAGGGCCTGAGCGGCTCGCTGCGCACCGGTCTCAAGGCTCTGCCCGCCGATTGCGACGGGACGCTGGTCCTGTTGGGCGACATGCCGGCGATCGATGGCAGCGTGCTTGACGCGCTGATGGCTGCCTTTGCCGCAACCGACGCGATCTGCGTGCCCGTGTACCGGGGCCAACGCGGCAATCCCATCCTGTGGGGCGCCACCTATTTCGCCGAGATGATGACGCTGACCGGCGACGTCGGTGCCAAGCATTTGTTGGCCCGGCACGAAGATCGCGTGATCGACGTGCCGGTCGCGTCTTCCGGCATTTTCGCCGATGTCGATACGCCGGCGGACCTGGCGCGGCTCAAGCAGACGATCGACTAGCCCCGCCGCTCTAAAACAGCAGGTGCCAGAGCAACACGATCTCGGCCGCGTAGCAAACCACCAGCACGATCGGCATGAGCGTCACCAGCCAGCGCGGCTGGTTCTCGGGAAACAGCCAGGCGTGGAAGCCCCAAATGGCGAGCGGCATCAGCGGCCAAGTGGTCAGCGCCACGCTGACCGCATTGCCGATGAAGGTGCGCAGCGCCGGGTTGAGCGCTGCAAGCGGTGGATTGAGGAACCTGAGCTCCAGCATGACCACCGGGAACAGCGTGAGCAGCACCAAGCATGCCGTCTTCCACATATTGGGCGGCTTGCCGGTGGTTGGGTCGTTGCCGACCCAGCCCGGGAACGACGTATCCACCCGCTGCGCGTGGAAACCTTGCACCAGCGGTTCGCTTTCCTTGACCATGGCGGCCCGGGCGGGGGACTTGAGCCAGCCGTCGAGATGCTCGGTCGAGTCGAAGCGCAGCACCGTCGTCCAGCCCGTCTCCTGGTGCTGCGGCGGCTGCACGAAGGAACCGATATAGCCGGGATAGGTCGCCTGAAGTTTTTGGATGCGGTCGGCCCAGGCGCGATAGGCCGCTTCCATTCCCGGCTTGATGTCGGTGACCATCACCATGGTCACGCCGTGCCGCACGGAATATTCCACCGCCGCCTGGCCGACGAGCTGCATTACCAGGCCGCCTTCGACCAGCGGGCTGACTTGCTCGACCAGGGTTCGGTGCCGGTCGCCGCGCCGCCATTTGCGTAAGACCTTGATCGAGGGGAAGCGCGCAACGACCACGGCCTCGAGCTGATCCGGCGGCGCGGGCGGCCAGAACTCGACGCCCAGCGCGCCGGCGCCGAGCGCCGCGGTCTGCCAGCTGACCTGCCATTGCCCGAACGCTGTATCCTGACCCGGGAGGATACGCGCGCAAAGCAGCAGCGTTGATGGCTCCTCGCTCACGATCCCCTCAATCGCCGCCAATCGCGTTCGGCGAGGCGCCTGCCGCCGAGACGACGGTGCTCAACTGCCGGGCGTCAAGCCTCGCAGCACTAGGATCGGGTCTAACCAGCTCGAATTTTACAACCTGCGCACCCTGGCCGACTGGCGAGATGCCGCTCACCAGCAGATCGGCGCCGGTGAGCGTGCTGGTCGTGGCGACGCTCACCCCCGCAGCGTCGCCAAACGGACTGAAGCTCGCGATCTCGGTGAAGTTGGGGGCGGCGTCGTGTTGCGGGCCGGTGATATAGATCTCCGGACCCCCGAGCAGCCGCGAGCCGCTGGAGTAGACTTTCACCTTTCCAGGGCCGGCCAGCTGGCCGACGACGATCCGCTCGGCGCCGCCAAGCGAAGCGGCAAGCCAGCCGGTGGCCAATGACAAGCCGCCCCGGTAGCTGATGCCGAATGGCATGAATGCGTTTGTGACCGCTGGCTTGCGGTCTCCCGGCTCACACTGGTCTGCACCGGGGCCGGTAAACTTCGTCTTTTCCAGCGGTTTCATCAGGGAGAAGGTGAACACCTTCACCTGGGCAATGCTTCCCGGACCCGGCGCGGTCACGATGCTCTGGCGGCCGGTGGTGAAATCGACGAAGCCCGAGGCGACGCTCACACCGTTGCGATCGTCGAGATAGGGCCTGAACGCGGCGAACAGCTCAGGCGCAGTCCCCGGCGTGGCCGGGAGCTCCGTGCTGAACACCTTGACTTCGCTTGGAATCCCCGGACCAGAACCGACGATGATGTTGTCGGCGGTCGAGCCGTCGATCTGCGTCGCGGTGACGCTGACGCCGCCGCGCGCATCGGCAGCAAAGGTCTCGAACCGCGCAAGCTCGGTCGCGAATGCCGACTTGCCGGCGATCGGCTTGCCTGAATAGGCGACAACCTCTGGCGCGTGGTCCTTACCGGCGCCGACGACCAAGTCATAGATGCCGTCATCGTTTAGGTCGCCCATGGTGACGCTCGGCGTGCCGGTGAAATCCTTGAACGGCGTAACAGTGGCCACCAGGCGGTCGCCGTTGCCGTCATAGACCTTAACTTCGGCCGGGTGGCCTGCGGACCCCGGCACCGCCACGGCATAGGTCGAGGCGGCCGGGATGACATTGACCAGCGTCATCAGCCCATTGTCTTCGTGGTTCAGGCGATGGCAGTGCGTCACGAACAGCCCTGCATAGTCCTTGAACCTGGTGCGCAGCGACACCGTCCCCTGCTGCACCACGGCCTCGCCCGAGCCCAAGGTCGGCGCGGGCACGTTGACATTGTCTAGGCCCCACATTTCCACGCCGGTGTGCAGGCCGGTGGTGGGATCGAAATAGTTGGTCACCTGGAAATCGTTGACGTGAATGTGAATCGGATGCTCGTCGTTGTTCTCGTTGGGGAAGGTCCATTCCTCGACGGAGTCGAGGCGCGGCTGGAGGAGGGGAACATTGGGAAACGCGGTGCCGTCGAACGCGTAGACGAAGGCCTTGGGATCGGCCGGGTTGGCGAGGTCGTTGAGGAAACCGCCGGTGATCAACAGCGACCGCGAAAAATCGGGCGTGACTTTGGAAATGTCCTCGAAGGAGGTGTTGGCCTTCAGATCTTGCCCGTCGACGAACTCGGTCGTTTCCCCCCGGCCTTCCGACGCCACTGCCTTCGCCAGAACCTGCGTGGGGAACAGGAAGAATCCGTCGGCGTAGCTTATGGCCGCAGGCAGCACGCTCAAGAAGCCGAGCGTGGCCGGGGAGTTTTCGCTGCCGTCGTTGGTATAGAGGATCCCGGGCATGTTGATCGTCTTTGCGCCGCCACCTCGCGGCGGCATTTCCAGGATCAGTTCGCCGCTTTCCGGTATCGTCACCGCGATTGCGAAGCGGCTGGCGGGTGGAATGAGCAGTCGCGTGCCATCGTCGGTAGGCGGATAGCGAACGGGGCTTGGATTTCCGTCACTGCCGATGACGGCGAGCTTAGGATGTTTGCCGGTCGCCGTCTCCGTGAGCTGCACGTTGATATAGGCCATGTCGCTGACATTCGCGAGCACCCAGATCTCCGTCTGCCCCGCTTTGCTCTTGATCACCGGCTGGAACTGACCGTTGACGGTGAACTGGATGTCTCGCTGATAGTCGGGAAGCGACGGATCGGCAGGCACGTCTTTGACCGAGCCTTCAGGACCTGCGGTGAAGGCCTGCAAATTGCTCGGTATGAAATTAAGCAGGCCGCGGAAATTATTGATCGACAGCGGTCCTGCGTACCAGACGGTGAGGAACTGCGTTCCCTTCTTGGATTGAAGGAAATTCACCGGCGCAAGCAGCGGACGGTACGTGCCCTTTGCCAGCTCATCGCCCTCCGGCGGCTTCAGCGTGCTGACCCATTGCGGCCAACTCGGATTGTTGAACTGCGCAAGGCCGCCCTTCCGGTCGAACACGTAATTGAACTGAAGCACCATGTTTCGGATGGGGATGTGCTTCTCATTCACCAGCGGAATGTTCCCATCGGTGCGGCCGATCGCGAGCAGGCCGGCCAACCCGTAATAGGTATGCGGCGAGGTCAACCCGTGCAGATGGCTATGATACCAATAGGCCCCTTGTGGGTGGTCTGCGGGAATCTTGTAGGTGTAGGTGTTCGACATCCCGCCGGGAATATGCAGCAGCACATTGTCGGAATTGCCCTTGGGACTGACGTGCAGCCCGTGCGTATGCAGGTTGATTGGTGACGAGGTCATTTGCTCGGGATAGAGCGGCACCTCCTCGCCCTTAGCGATATATTTCGGATCGAAGAAATCCCCGATGGTGAGGTTCGTGAGCGCGTTATCCAGATGGACGATCAGCGTCTCACCGGGAAAGACTTGCAAGGTCGGCGAGGGATAGAGATCGGTTCCCGATGTCTGCCCGTTCGACGCCGTGCCCTTGATCAACTCATAGCTGAAGACGAGAGCGTTCTGGACGGGGACCGCCACGGTGTTGAGCGTGGCGCGGCCTTGATGCGCGATAAGCCTGACCTCGAGCACGCCGTCCTTGCTCGCGAGCACGACCGGTTCGCTGAAATCGGGTGGAATTGAGGGATCGAACCCGGCGGTTTGGGCTGCGGCGACGGAGAAAACCCAGGCGAGCACCGAGACAATAACCATGCCACTCAGGCCGAGCGGCCGTCGCGATCGTTTCATTTGTCGCTCCTCTCCCCCGGTGACCTTACAAGAGTCGCGATGGCGCAGCCATGCTCCCCGCGCGGCGCCCGCTGCTATCTGCCATCGGGGTAAGCCCATTGCTAAAGCGCTGCCGCGTTCGATGGCTGTAGGATTCGGCTTCCTTCCCGCGTGGCGTAAGCGTCTCTTTTTGTTTGTATTCCGGACTGAGTGCCGTGATTTTTGGACCGGAAAAGCCCGCGAGCCGGGTTGCGGGGGGACGTATCCACCGTTATTCGTAGCCATCCCATTGCACTGGGAGTAGGGACATTTGCCGCCTCGGGCTTCGATGCGGAGTCGGTGCTGAGGGATAAGGAACCTCTACGGGGGATCGCGACAAGCAACCAAGGCGCTTGCCCGCCAGCCGAGGCGGTAAGCCAAGGGGAGACTGTGGCGTGCATGCAGCCGAAGACGTGAGCTAGCGATGGCCATAACCATCATCCTCTTCGGCCCCGCCGTTCTCTTGGTCGTCTCGGCGCTTTCGCTTTTCCTGCACAAGAGCGCGACCGGGCGCATCCTGGTCTACGGTACCTCGCTGATCGTCTCTGGCGTGAGTATGGTCGCCGCGCTGACGCAGCTTCTCGGGCAGGGACCGACCGAAATTTTGACGCTTCCCGTTGGGCTGCCGTGGCTCGGCGCACATTTCCGGCTGGACGCGCTCGCGGCGTTTTTTCTCGTCGTCGTCAACATCGGCGGTGCGGCGGCAAGCCTCTACGCGCTGGGCTACGGCAAGCACGAGCATGAACCGCAGCGCGTGCTGCCGTTCTATCCGCTGTTCCTCGTTGGGATGACTCTCGTCACCGTTGCCGACGATGCCTTCACCTTCCTGTTCAGCTGGGAATTCATGTCGCTTTCGTCATGGGCCCTGGTGATGGCGCACGATCAGATTCGCGAGAACGTACGAGCGGGCT
>CAVVXP010000010.1:0-247948 GCA_963752315.1 uncultured Alphaproteobacteria bacterium
CGCGGGCGAGCGCCAGAATGAATTCGAGCTTATCGATCATGGGCCGGTCTGTTTCGGCCCATTCTCGCAAGAACGCGTCCCGAGGGCCATAGCTGTTCGCGGCCCGACACCTAAGGGCATTAACGCTCACCGTGCTCCGTCTTCTTGGCGCGGAAATCCTGGTGGCAGGACTTGCAGGCGTCGGTGAGCTTTTGCAGCGCCGCTTTCCAATCTTGACCGGCGGGAGTTTCGAGCGTCGCGGCCAGCGCGTTGGCCTCATTGGCCAGGGCGTCGGCGTTGCCGGTGAAACGGTCCCACTCGGTCCAGACCGAAGGCAACGCATCGCTGGGATGACCCGCACTTCCTTCCGGGAACAGCTCATGGATCTTCTTCGCCGTGGTGCCGACATCGCGCGCGGCCTCGGCGGCCTTGTCCGCATCGAACGGGGTCTTGCCCTTGGCCATCTCGCCGATCAGCTTCAGGTCATTCTGCTGGCGCTTCATCAAATCCATGCGCTCCTTGACCACTCCGGTCGCGCCCTCATGGGCGAGCGCGAGCGTGGTGGAGAGGAGGCAGGCGACAACGGTTAGCCGCGCTAGCGTCTTGCTCATGCGATTGTCCGTCCCTTCGAGTTGGTGACCCTGTTCTACCGGCTCCCCGGCCGGGCACGACCCGGCCTACTGTCGCACCGGCGCTTCGGCGCCGTCGGCATCGACCGCATGGGCCACGCTGCCTGGCGGATGCTTGTACCAGCCCGGATCGCGATAATCGCCGGGCGCCAAGTCCTCGCGCACTTTCACCACGGTGAACATGCCGCCCATCTCGATCGGCCCGAACGGTCCGGTCCCGGTCATCATCGGCAGCGTATTCGGCGGGAGCGGCATCGCCATCTCGCCCATGTCGGCCATGCCCCGCGTCCCCATCGCCATGGCGCTGGGCGCCACCCGCTCGATCGCGCTGGCAAGACCGTGCTGAGCCACGCCGATGAAATTGTCTACGTTGTGCCCCATGGCATTCATCGTGTGATGCGACTTATGGCAGTGGAACGCCCAATCTCCCGGCGCGTCGGCGACGAACTCGATGGCGCGGATCGCGCCCACCGGCACGTCGGTGGTCGTCTCCGGCCATTGCGCGCTCTCCGGCACCCAGCCGCCATCGGTGCAGCCAACCGCGAAATGATGCCCATGCAGATGGATCGGGTGGCTGGTCATGGTGAGATTGGCGATCCGGATGCGCACGCGGTCGCCGAGCCGCACCGGCAGCACGTCGATCCCCGGATACACCCGGGCATTGAAGGTCCAGATGTTGAAGTCCGTCATCTCCGCGACCTTGGGCAGCGAAGTGCCGGGATCGAAACGATAGGAGCTCATGACGAAGGCGAAGTCGCGGTCGACGCGCCTGAAGGCGGGGTCCTTGGGATGCACCACGAAGGTTCCCATCATGCCCATCGCCATCTGCACCATCTCATCGGAATGGGGGTGGTACATGAACGTGCCGCTCCGATTGAGCGCGAACTCATAGACGAAGGTCTGGCCCACCGGGATATGCGGCTGGGTCAGGCCGCCGACGCCGTCCATTCCATTCGGCAGCAGCATGCCGTGCCAATGCACTGTGGTGTGCTCCGGCAGTTTGTTGGTGACGAAGATGCGAACCTTATCGCCTTCGACCGCTTCGATGGTTGGGCCGGGCGCCTGGCCGTTATAGCCCCACAACCTCGCCGTCATGCCGGGCGCGATCTCGCGCGTGACCTCCTCGGCGACGAGATGGAACTCCTTCCAGTCGCCGTTCATGCGGAAGGGTAGCGTCCAGCCGTTCAACGTCACCACCGGCTGATAGGCCTGGCCCGAGGGCGGCGGCAACGGCGGCTGCATCGCTGGCAAGGCATAGCTTTGAGCCTCTGGGATGGTGGTGGCGGCCGCGCGGCCGCTCACCGCGGCGGCGCCGACCAGGGCCACGGCAGAGCCGGTGATGAAGTTGCGTCGGGACAGCATGCTCTTGATCCTCTTTACGGATTGGCAGTCGATCCGCCCGCGTCGGCGGAGATGATCGGGTTGCGCTCGTCGCTTAAATTTCCGCCCCCTAGCACGGCAACACTGAGATCGGTCGAAGCGAGCCAGAAGTTGCGCCGCGCCTCGATACTGGCCACTTGCGCGTCCGCCTTGGCGCGTGCCGCTTCGAGCAACGCGAAAGCATCGACTTGCATGGCGTTGAACTGCAGCTCGGTCTCCGCCGAGATCGTGTCTCTGAGCGGCAGCACCTCGCGCTCATATTGGGCGGCAATCGCGTAGCTCGCTTTGTAGGCGCCGAACGCCTCGCGCGCCTCCGAGCGGGCGTTGACGGCCTTCTCGGCCAGCGCGTTGATCGCTTCGAGGTAGCGCTGCTCGGCCTCGCGCACCCGCGCTTTGCCGAAATCGTAAAGCGGCACCTCAAAGGCGATGTTGAAGCCGCCGCCGTCGGCCGAAGGCTCGCCCGTGTCCTTCTGCGTCTTGGAGATGCCGGCGGCGTCGAGCACATTGACGAAGCGCGTGTTGCGCGTAGAGTCCGAAGGAGCGCGCAAGCGCCTCGGCTTCGAGCCGCGCCACGGTCAGATCGACTCGGCGATCCATCGCTTGCTGCTCGACCGGACCGAGACTTCGCGCGTGCGCGGGCAATGGCGGCAGTGCGCTCGGCAACAGCCTGGCAAGATCGGTTCCCCACAGGCCCATCAGCCGGGTGAGGCGCTCCTCCGAAGCAGCGGCTTGCTGACGCGCCGCCGTCACTTGCGCCTCCATCTCGGTGGCGAACACCTGCCGCTTGGCATGGTCGAGCTTACTCACCGCACCGGTTTGCGTGAGCGATTCGCTCAAGCTTGCCGACGAGGCCGCGCTTGCGTTGGCGGCATTGAGCGCCGTCAGGACCTGGCGGGCCGCCACCGCGCGGATATAGGCGCGTCGCGTTGCCGCCGCGAGGCGCAAAGTCTCCTCGGCGGCGCGCAGCTCGGCCTGCTCGAAGCGAAGCCCCGCAAGCTTGGAGCGGGCCGGCCAGGTTGCCAGCGACAGGATGCTGGCAACGATCTGCCGCTCGACATCGAGCTCGATCGAAGTCTTGACCCAGTCGAAGCCGAAGCTCGGCAGCGGCGGCCGGCTGGCCTGCACCATGACCGCTTCGGCGACGCCGAGACGGTTATAGGCGGCTTGTAGTCCCGCATTGTTGAGCAGCGCGATCTGTACGGCGGCATCGGCGCCGAGTGGGGCGCGCAGCAGCCGCGACACCTCGCTCCGGGCGAGCGATGCATCCGCGGCCGAGCTGATCCGCACCACGTTTTTGTTCAGGCCTGCGCCCGCGACGTCCGCGACGGCGTCCATGCCGCCGTCGGGCGAGAAGCTCTTGCAAGCGGAGAGCAGGAGCGCGCTCGCAATGGCGAATGCGCGTCCCAAATGATGAGAGAACATGGTTCATCCTCGTCTGTCGTTGATCAAGCTCCGGGCGAGTGCCCGGCGCAGCTCAGACGATGACGAGGGAAATCGGCGGTCGGTCGAGACGCTCAAGTGCGCGGCTGAAAAGAGCGGCGTTGCGCGCAGGGAAGTGGGCGGAGCCGGCAATGACGGGCGCGATCGCCCCCTCGTCGCTGACCAAGGCGCTCATGCAGAACAGCCCGCAACACGAGGGCTGATGGTCGCCCACCGGGGCGGAGTGATTGCCGTGATGCTCGATGCTAGGGGCGGCGGCGATCTGGCCGTGATCCACCCTGTCGGCATGCGCCATGCAGTCAGCCGTTGCCGCGCCATGACCGAAGGCGAGCACGGCCGGCGGCGCCACGAAGCAAAGCGAGGCGAAGGCCGCGAGCAAAATCGCGAACCTGAAGCGCAAGCCGGTGGTGAGCGCGGTCAGCATGGTCGAGTCGGTGTAAGTCCTTGCCCCAAACCCAAGACTAGGGCCATGAGGACCAAGCCGCAAGCCGGCCGTGAGGGCCGTTTGGCGACACTTAATCGTGATGCTGCGCGGCGGCGGCATTTCGCGGCCACCCGATTTCCGATTAAATGGCGGCCAACGAAGCTAAACGGGGTTGGTCGTGAGCCGGATGCCGAAAAGGTCGGACGTCTTCATCAGCTACGACCGAAAGTCCTCCGCCGCGGAGACGAAGAGCTTGGCGAGTGACCTTGAGGCCGCCGGATTCTCGACCTGGTGGGATACGCAGAATATGCGGGGCGGCGACGATTTTCATGACGCCATCGACAAGAATCTCGACCTCTGCAAGGCAGCGATCATTATTTGGACCGAGGAGTCGATCAAGTCGAAATGGGTCCGCTCCGAAGCGGATCACGCACTCCGGCTCGACAAACTCATCAACACGCATGTTCAGGGCGTGGACCCGGCTGCGATCCCGAAGCCCTTCAATCAGATCCATTCGGTGGCGCTCGAGGACCGCGCTGCGATCATCGGTGCGCTAAGGCCCTATGTCGGGCGCAAACGGCGCACGAAACTGGCAAAGATCAACGCCCCCCTGACTCAGGTGAGCGGCGGTGCGCCTGAGGTCGCGCCCGTTTCTGAGCCTGAGCCAAAGCCCCGGCCGAGGTTTTCACGCTCCGCCGGGTTTTTGACCGTAGGACTTATCGCGGTTGGCTTGGCAGGTTTGGCCTACGCCCTGTGGCCGGGAAGCGCCGTTCCGCAATGGTCCTTCGACAACAAGGGGGCTTTTCTGGGGGAAGACATTCCGCTCGCTTGGACCTACGAACCGCCCGAGCCGGGTATGCCGGTCCGTTTCGAGGTCGAGAGCGGCGAGGGGACAAAGTTCGAGCCGGCGATGTGCACCGACGCTCACCACTACTATGTCGGCAACGTCAACGCGACGCGCGCCTGGAGGCTCCGTGCGGTCGCCGATTGTGCGGCCAAGGCTCCGGTGAGTGACTGGAGCGCGCCGATCGTCGTCACCCAATATGACAGTGTCTTTCAGCGCATCAAGGCCAAGGGCGAGGCCAACATCTATGTGTCGAACTCCCAGGACCAGGACCTGTTCAAATGGGGAGACCAGGGATTCGACATCGACCTCACCAATCTCGTTCTGCGCGATCTTTCGGCGCGCATTGGGCGCGAGGTGAAGCTCGTCTTGAATGCGGTCGATTGGAGCAAGCTTCTGCCCGAGGCCGGCGCTGGAAACGCCGATTTCTCCATCTCTTCGATTACCAGCCGCGCCTACCGCGAGGACGAGAATAAGATCAGATTCTCCGACCCTTATTTCTGCACGACCCACGCTCTAATGTATCGCCGGGGCACACCCGACGGCGATATCGCCGACATGGTCATGGGAAAGATAGTCGGCGCGCAGCGGAATTCGACCAACTACCGCCTGGCCGACCTCCTTTCCCAAGGCGGTCGGTTCAAGCTTGAAGCCTTCGAAAATACCGAGAGCCTTAAAAACGCGCTCCGCGCCTCGCGGATCGATTTTGCCGTGACCGACACCTCCTTTGCCCAATCCGCCCAGCTCGATACCAGGCTCTCGAACGGTGTGGATCAGATCGAGTTCAAAGAGTTCGGCCCCCGCGACGTGCCTCCCTCCATGCAGGACGAGACAACGCAGAGCTACGCCATCGCGGTGCGCAAGGGCGAGATTGAGCTGTTAGGCGCGATCAACGAGACGATAGAAGGAGCGAAAGCCGACGGCGAGCTGAAAATCTTGTTCGATCACGCGGCGAAGGCCTACGAGATTGCGCACGGTTATAAACCCGGCAGCCGCAATCTCGGCGAACGGCCGTGGGAATGCGCCAGCCAAGCCGGCGCTCCGTAGGCGCGTTATTTGTACTCGACCTTGATCACCTGGTAGGACTTGCCGCCGCCTGGCGTCGACACCTCGACCACGTCCTTCTTGCGCTTGCCGAGCAGGGCGCGGGCGAGCGGTGAAGTGATGGAGATGCGGCCCTGTTTCACGTTGGCCTCGATCTCGCCGACGATGCGGTATTTGGCCTTCTCGTCGGTATCCTCGTCCACCAGCGTGACCGTCGCCCCGAACATCACCTGATCGCCCTTGAGCTTGCTGGTGTCGATGATCTCGGCACGCGACAGCTTGTCCTCCAGGTCGGCGACCCGGAATTCGGTGATGCCCTGCTGCTCCTTGGCGGCATGGTATTCGGCGTTCTCGGACAGATCGCCGTGGGTGCGGGCCTCGGCGATCTGCTTGATGATGCGCGGGCGCTCGACGCTCTTGAGATGTTTGATCTCAGCCTCAAGCGCAGCATAGCCCTCCGCGGTCATCGGCACCTTGTCCATCTCAGTCGAAGCTCCTTGGGCGACCCCCTGAACTAATGTCCAGGAATTGCCCGGTCTAAGTCAAGAATTTGTTGATTTTGACGGATTTTAAGCCGTCTCAGGCGACTTCTTTGGCGCGCTGGCCCACATAGCTCTGCAGGGGAGCGACTTTGAGGCCCCCCGACCTGAGCGCCTTGATGGCCTCGGTCACGGCGAGCGCGCCGGCGAGCGTTGTATAATAAGGGATATGGTAGAGCAAGGCCGACCGGCGGATCGAGGCGGAATCGGCCAGCGCCTTGGCGCCCTCGGTGGTGTTAAACACGATATCCACCTCGCCATTGGTGATGGCGTCGACCACATGCGGGCGCCCCTCCAGCACCTTGTTGATCTTCTCGCACGGGATGCCGTGGGCATCGAGATGGCGCTTGGTGCCGCGCGTGGCGATGATGCGGAAGCCCATCTCGGCGAGTTCCCTGACAGGGGCTAGTACCTTGTCCTTGTCGCTGTCCTTCACCGAGACAAACACCGTGCCGGAGAGGGGGATCTTCGAGCCGCCGCCGAGCTGGCTCTTGGCAAAGGCGATGGCATAATCGCGGTCGATGCCCATGACCTCTCCGGTCGAGCGCATCTCCGGGCCGAGCACCGGATCGACGCCGGGGAAGCGCGCGAAGGGAAACACCGCCTCCTTCACCGCGACATGCTCGAGCGTGCGCCGCTTCAGTCCGAACGCGGCGAGCGGCTTGCCGGCCATCACCTCGGCGGCGATGCCGGCGACCGGCAGCCCGATCACCTTGGCGACGAACGGCACGGTGCGCGAGGCGCGCGGATTGACCTCGAGAATGTAAATGTCGTCGTTCTGGATAGCGAACTGCACGTTCATCAGCCCGACGACGTTGAGCGCGCGGGCGAGCTGGAGGGTCTGGCGCTCAAGGTCGGCGACGATGTGCGGCTTCAGCGAATGCGGCGGCAGCGAGCAAGCGCTGTCGCCGGAATGTACGCCCGCCTCCTCGATATGCTCCATCACCCCGCAAATGAACACGTCCTTGCTGTCGGCGAGCGCATCGACATCCACCTCGATCGCGTCGCGGAGATAGGAATCGATCAGCACCGGGCTCTTGCCCGAGACCACCACCGCCTCGGCGATGTAGCGGGCGAGCTGCGCCTCGTCGTGCACGATCTCCATGGCGCGGCCGCCGAGCACGTAAGACGGTCGGATCACCACCGGGAACCCGATCGCCGTGGCGATGGTCTTGGCCTCGGCGGCCGAACGGGCGATGCCGTTGCGGGGCTGCCTGATGCCAAGCCGCTCGATCAGCGCCTTGAAGCGGTCGCGATCCTCGGCGAGGTCGATGGCGTCGGGCGAGGTGCCGAGGATCGGCACCTTGGCGTTCTCCAGCGCTTGCGCCAGCTTGAGTGGCGTCTGGCCGCCGAACTGCACGATCACGCCCTTGAGCTTGCCGTTCTTCTCCTCGGTGCGGACGATCTCCAGCACGTCCTCTTCGGTAAGCGGTTCGAAATAGAGGCGGTCGGAGGTGTCGTAATCGGTCGAGACCGTTTCCGGATTGCAATTGATCATGATGGTCTCAAAGCCGGCCGCGGAGAGCGCGAACGCCGCATGGCAGCAGCAATAGTCGAACTCGATGCCTTGGCCGATGCGGTTCGGTCCTCCGCCGAGAATGATGATCTTCTCTTTGTCGGAAGGCCGCGCCTCGCAGACCGGCGGCCCGGCGAAGCCGGACTCGTAGGTCGAGTACATATAGGCGGTTGGCGAGGCGAACTCCGCCGCACACGTGTCGATGCGCTTGTAGACCGGGTGGACGTCGAGCGCTTGGCGGCGCGCGGTCACCTCGCTCGCCTCATGACCTGAGAGCTTGGCAAGCCGCTCGTCGGAGAAGCCCATCGCCTTGAGCGCGCGGAGATTGACGGCATCGTTGGGCAGCCCGTGCGCCCGCACGCGGTTCTCGCAATCGACGATGTCTTGCAGCTGCTCGATGAACCAGGGATCGATGGCGCAAGAATCGTAGATCTGTTCGTGATCGACGCCGAGCCGCAGCGCTTGCGCGACTTTCAGCAACCGGTCGGGCGAGGGGGTGCCCAGTGCTGCGCGCACCACGTTCTTGTCGTCGCCCTGGCCGAGACCCTCGAAGGCGATGTCGTCGAGCCCGGTCAAGCCCGTCTCCATCGAGCGCAACGCCTTTTGCAGCGACTCAGGGAAGGTGCGGCCGATGGCCATCGCCTCGCCCACCGATTTCATCGAGGTGGTGAGCACGGGCTTGGAGCCGGGAAACTTCTCGAAGGCGAAGCGCGGGATCTTGGTGACCACGTAGTCGATGGTCGGCTCGAAGCTCGCCGGGGTCGCGCCGCCGGTGATGTCGTTGGCGAGCTCGTCGAGCGTGTAGCCGACGGCGAGCTTGGCGGCGATCTTGGCGATGGGGAAGCCGGTCGCCTTCGAGGCGAGCGCGGAGGAGCGCGACACGCGCGGATTCATCTCGATGATCACCAGCCGCCCGTCGGCCGGGTTCACTGCGAACTGCACGTTCGACCCGCCGGTCTCGACCCCGATCTCGCGCAGCACCTTGATCGAGGCGTTGCGCATAATCTGATATTCCTTGTCGGTCAGCGTCAGCGCCGGCGCCACCGTGATCGAGTCGCCGGTATGCACGCCCATCGGGTCGATATTCTCGATCGAGCAGACGATGATGCAGTTGTCGTCCTTGTCGCGGACGACCTCCATCTCGTACTCCTTCCAGCCGAGTACCGACTCCTCGATCAGCACCTCGGAGGTCGGCGAGGCGTCGAGTCCGCGCTCGACGATCTCCAGGAACTCCTCGCGGTTATAGGCAATGCCGCCGCCGGTGCCGCCCAGCGTGAAGGAGGGGCGGATGATGGCGGGGAGCCCGATATCGGGCAGCGCCTCGAGCGCCTCGATCAGGCCCTTCTCCGAATAGCGCCGCCGCCGCTCGCCCTCGTGGCGCGCCCAGTCGGACTCGAACAGCGCCAGCGCCAGCGCCCGCTCATCGCCCGCCGGCGTTTCGGCCTCGATGCGGGCGATCTCGTCTTTATATTTCTTTCGGTCGGCGCGTTTCAGCGAGGCGGCGTCGGCCAGCCGCGAGCGCGGCGTCTCTAGTCCGATCTTGTTCATCGCCTCGCGGAACAGCTCGCGGTCCTCGGCCTTGTCGATCGCCTCGGCGCGGGCCCCGATCATCTCCACGCCGAATTTCTTGAGCACGCCGCCCCGCTCCAGGCTGAGCGCGGCATTGAGCGCGGTCTGCCCGCCCATGGTCGGCAACAGCGCGTCGGGCCGTTCCTGCTCGATGATCTTGGTGAGGAACTCCGGCGTGATCGGCTCGATATAGGTGGCGTCGGCCAATTCCGGATCGGTCATGATCGTGGCCGGGTTCGAGTTCACCAGCACGATGCGATAGCCCTCTTCTTTCAGGGCCTTGCAGGCTTGGGTGCCGGAATAATCGAACTCGCAGGCCTGGCCGATCACGATCGGCCCAGCCCCGATGATCAGGATGGACTTTATATCTGTGCGCTTGGGCATGGCGGCAGGGGTTGCTGCGCCGCTTATAAACGAAGCGGCAAGCGCCGCAAGGGCGCTTACCGTTTCTCCCAAGGATCGTTGGCAAAGCGGTCCGGACGGTTATCGGGCGTTGCCGGGGCTCGTGCCGCTGGCACTGGCGCCGCCGCCATGCGTGATGGCGTTTTCGGACGGCGTAAAAGTAACCATCTTGCAGGTGCCGGTGCAGTTATCGCCCGACCCCTTTTGGCAGGTGGCGCTGCCGCCGCTGTTCGTCGTCGAGCAGGTGCCGCCATTGCCACCTTCGCAATAGCAATTGTAATGGCCGCCGACATTGTTCGGCCGTGCCGTGGCCCCCTGAAGCGGGAGCAATGTCGCCGCGAGCGCGACGGTCATCGCCACAACGCTAATATTCAGTCGCTGCATGATTTCCTCCCATGCCTTGAGTTGACAATTTCGGATGTTCGAGGTGAGCGGCGCTAATGCGCCAGCACGCCACCGCTTGAGATCGGCCCGCTCTTGACCGATCCCTTGGTGGCCGGGCCAGAATCGGGCGTCGTCGACAGCTCGCACTTGCCGCTGCACGTGTTGCCGCCACCCTTGTAGCAAGAGATATTGGTCGAGCCGGACTTGAAGGTGCAACTGCCCGATCCGCCCTTGCAGGAGCAGTCGTAGTCGCCCAATTCCTTCGGCATGGCCATTGCGGCTTGCCCGCTGGCAACCAATAGCGTCAGGCCGAACAGCCCGGCGATGACGCGTCCGAAATTCGATGTTTGCATTTGAATCCTCCCTTGATGGTTCCTGTGCGTAAGCCGGGAACTAGGGGGGAAGGTGCGCGCGCGGCAAGCGCGCCAGCCGAAACTGCGGAGCCTCGGCACAGCAATGTGGCCGGACGGCAAAGTCGCGGATTGGGCTTCCGTCAGGCCTTGCGCTTGTTCGCGTCCATCAGCTCGACGAAGCGGGTGAAGAGGTAGTGGCTGTCCTGCGGGCCGGGGGAGGCCTCCGGGTGGTACTGCACCGAGAACACCGGTTGGTCTTTCAGCTTCAGCCCGGCATTCGAGCCGTCGAACAGCGAGACATGCGTCTCCTCGACATTGGCCGGGAGGCTGGCGCGGTCGACAGCGAAACCGTGATTCATCGAGGTGATCTCGACCTTATGCGTGGTGAAGTCCTTCACCGGGTGGTTCGCCCCGTGATGACCCTGATGCATCTTGGCCGTGCTGCCGCCGAGCGCCAAGCCCAGCATCTGATGGCCGAGGCAGATGCCGAACACCGGCAAGCCCGAGGCGACGAGCTTTTTGATCTGCGGCACGGCGTAGACGCCAGTCGCCGCCGGATCGCCCGGTCCGTTGGAGAGGAAGACGCCGTCGGGCTTCCGCTCGAGGATCTCTTCCGCGCTCGCCGTGGCCGGCACGATGGTGAGCCGGCAGCCGACGCTCGCCAGCTCGCGCAGGATGTTGCGCTTCAGCCCGTAATCGATGGCGACCACATGGAAGCGCGAGCGCCTCCTGCCGCCCATAGCCTTCGCCCCAGCGCCAGTCGGTCTCGTCGGAACTGTAGCTCTGGCCGCAGGTGACGTCCTTGGCGAGGTCGAGCCCGATCATGCCGGGCCATGCTGCGGCCTCACGCTTCAGCGCATCGAGATCGAATTTGCCGTCCGCCGCATGCGCGATCACCGCATTCGGCATGCCCTTGTCGCGGATCACTCCGGTCAGCGCGCGGGTATCGACGCCGGTGATGGCGATGATGCCGCGCGCTTTCAGCCACGCATCGAGGTCCTGCGTCGCGCGATAATTGGATGGCTTGGTGATCGGCGCCTTGAGCACGCAGCCGCGCACTCCGCCGGCCGCGAGGGTCCCGGACTCCATGTCCTCTTCATTGGTGCCGACATTGCCGATATGCGGGAAGGTGAAGGTGATGATCTGACCGGCATAGGAAGGATCGGTGAGGATCTCCTGATAGCCGGTCATCGCCGTGTTGAAACAGACCTCGCCGACGGCGATGCCGGTCGCGCCCGCGCCCTTGCCCTCGATCACGGTGCCGTCGGCAAGCACGAGCAGCGCGGTCGGCGCCTCGACCGTCCATGCGGACGGGGCGCGCGACAATGCGGCCTCCGCGGCCAGCGCTTCAGTGGTGTCGTTCATCTTCACTTAGAAGGCGCGCGTGTCGTGGGCAGCGGCCGTTTGCTAGTTCGTGTGCCAGTGCGTTCGCGTCAAGTGTGCGGCGACGCGCTCGCGGTGTCAGGATGGCGCGTCTTAACCCGAGGGCGGTTGCGGGTCAATCCACAGATCAAAATGTTTACCTGTTAAAACAATAGCTTAGATCGGCAAATTCGCTTGCCTGCGCGTAGGTGCTCAATTACTTTGGGAGCTTCTTCCCGAAAGCTCCGGCGAGACGACCATGCGCGAGACCATCACCGCCGCCTTGAAGGCTGCCACCAAGGCGCAAGACAAGCGCCGCGTCTCGACGCTCAGGCTGGTCAGCGCGGCCATCAAGGATCGCGATATCGCCGCGCGCACGGCGGGCAAGGGCGAGGCGACCGACGCCGAGCTGCTCGAGTTGCTCGCCAAGATGATCAAGCAACGCGAGGAGTCGGAGAAGATCTATGCCGATGCCGGTCGCGCTGAGCTCGCTCAGCAGGAGGGCGAGGAGATCGTCATCATCCGCGAGTTCCTGCCCAAGCAGCTTTCCGCCCAGGACGCCGACAAGGCGATTGCCGAGGCGATCGCCAAGACCGGTGCCGCGAGCGTCAAGGACATGGGCAAAGTGATGGCCGAGCTCAAAGCCAACTATTCCGGCCAGATGGATTTCGGCAAAGCCAGCGGCTTGGTTAAGGCGAAGCTCGGCTAGCAGGCGGCGGCGTGCCAATGCGATTTGAACTCCGCCTGCAGAATGGCAGCAAGCTCTTCCCGATCGGCTTAGGCTGGCACGACGTGATCGGCGAGGTAGGAACGGCGAAGATCAGGGAATTCCCCGGATTCTGTCGCGATCTCGATTGCGCCGATTGTTTCGCTCCGCAGGCGAACGCGGGTTGGAGCTTTTGGCGCATGGGCGACGTCGCCCGGAACCACCTTCTCGACCGAGCCTCGCTTTGTGCGCCGCTCACGGTGACCGAGGCAACTCGCGGCGCGGGTTTCATCTCTATTGATCGTCTTGGGGGCCAAAGGAAAGAAGTGACGGTGGACGTCTGCCTTTCGGTCACGCAAGTCGGTGACGATGGCGTTTCCATCTTCGACGAGTGGAATCGCATGGTGCGAGAGGCCAAGGACGATCTCAACAAGGAGGTGTTGCTCCGCCTCAATATTGGCGCCGCCACCTTCCGGGATTTCGACATAGACGGCTTCAGGGTCGGCAAGCGTCTTGGCACCACCGACATCGAACTGGGGATCCGCCCGAGCAAGATTCAGTTCAGCCGCGACGACTGACGACGGGCTTGCGAGATACACGCGGCTGTTTGCGTCGATCTGAAATCCAAATCGCTCCTTCGGTTTTGTCCTGCGGTGTTTTGTCTTGCACTGCAACATAGATTTGTCACTGCACTGCACTATTAACGGTGCAATGCAGCACGGACTGATTCGTGCCGAAACCGAAAAAGGAGGCCAACATGGTCCGGTTTTCTCTCTTCCAATTTCTTCTGAGCCCGCGGGTGCTCGGTGCTTCTCTCGCGCTCGCCGTGGCTGTGACGCCCGCGCGCGCCGACCAGGCGCAGACCAATTTCGGCCCGGTGGGGCCTAGCGAGCCCATCCTTGCCAAGATTGGCGGGCAGCGGGTCATCGCCTTCTTCCTGCCGGAGCGGGGCTCATGCGCCGTGAACGCGGTGATGTGGAAGGATGCCGGCGTCGAGGCGCCCTATGCCTCTTCGCGCATCAAGGTCAGCCTCCGCCCCGGCGAGATGGTTGAATTCGACCATGGCGTGGGCGAGTCGATGAACCTGCTCTGCGGCGCCGACGCCTCGACCCTGACGGTCGTGGCTCCCGCCGAGCTGATCACCACGGGATCGACGGCCAACTAGCTGGCGGTTTCTCCTTGCCGATTCGGGCAAGTCAAAGTCTGCAACGCCCTCTCCGAGCCATCGGGGAGGGCGTTCTCCATTCAGCGGTGCGCCGGCGCTATTGGAAGTTCATCGATTGTTCTCCAGACTGCTCTAGAGTGAATAGCGGTAACGTTTCCAATTCGCCGGTGGCGCCTCGGGCAAAGGGGGCGCTCACTTCGACCAATGAAATTCTCCAATTCGTTCCTGGATGAGATCCGCGCCCGGCTGCCTGTCTCGCAGGTGGTCTCGCGCCGCGTGCCGTTGAAGCGCGCGGGGCGCGAATGGAAGGGGCTCTCGCCGTTCAACAAGGAGAAGACGCCGTCCTTCACCGTGAACGACCAGAAGGGTTTCTATCACGACTTCTCCTCCGGCAAGCATGGCGACATTTTCAGCTTCGTGATGGAGACCGAGGGCTTGAGCTTTCCCGAGGCGGTGGAGAAGCTCGCCGGCGATGCCGGCCTCGATATGCCGAAGCCGGACCCGCAATATGAGCGGACGGCCAAAGAGCGGCTCGGCCTGTTCGATGCGCTCGAGGCTGCGGCGCAACTGTTCGAGCAGGCGCTGACCGAGCGCGAGGGGCGCGATGCGCTGCTCTATGCCGAACGGCGCGGGCTCACTCGTGAAACTTTGCAGGCGTTTCGCATCGGCTTCGCCCCGAACGGCAAGGATGCGCTCAAGGCCGCGCTGCTGAGAAAGGGTTTCACCGAGGCACAGCTGCTCGACGCGGGGCTCGTCATCAAGCCCGACGATGGGCGGCCGACTTACGATCGCTTCCGCAACCGGCTCACCATCCCGATCCTCGATGCCAAGTCGCGCGTGATCGCTTTCGGCGCGCGCGCGCTCGATCCGGACGCGGAGCCGAAATATCTGAACTCGCCGGAGACGCGGCTCTTCGACAAAGGCTCCTCGCTCTACAATTTCGCGCGCGCCCGCCAGGCGGCCTTCGACCAGGACGAGCTGGTGGTGGTCGAAGGCTATATGGACGTGATCGCGCTCAACCAGGCGGGGCTCGCCAATGTCGTCGCCACGCTCGGCACCGCCTTCACCGAGCGGCAGATGGAGCTGTTATGGCAGCTCGCGCCCGAGCCTATCGTTTGCTTCGACGGCGACCGGGCAGGCGAAGCCGCCGCCGCGCGCGCCATCGATCGCATGCTGCCGAATTTGCGCGAAGGCCGCTCCTTCCGCTTTGCCTTCCTGCCCGAAGGCTCCGACCCCGACGATCTCGTGCGCAGCAAAGGCGCGCGCGCGCTGGCCGAAATTCTTGCCGGCGCGCGGCCGTTGATCGACGTGCTGTGGCAGCGCGAGTTGAAAACGCACGCGATCGACACGCCCGAGCGCCGCGCCGCCTTCGAGGAGGCGCTGGAGAAGCTGCTCGCCGAGATCGGCAATGCGCGGGTCAAGGATCACTATCGCCGCGAGGTGAAGAACCGGCTGTTCAATCTATGGCGCGAGCAGGGAGCCGATCGCCGCAAGCTGCCGGCGGGCGCGGCCGGCGCGCGGCGAGCGGGCAGGGCAGGGACCACGCCGATCCCCTCGGCGCGCGGCTTCGTCACCGTCATGATCATCGCGCTGGTCAATCACCCATGGCTGCTCGACCGCTTCGCCGACGAGGTCGCGAGCCTCGAGATCAAAGACAAGAAGCTCGCAGCCCTGCTCCAGGCTGTGACCGAGATCATCTATGCGGACACGCATGTGACGCGCGAGCGCTTGGCCGAGCGGCTGGAGGTCAGCCCCCAGGGGAAGATCTATGCCGAGCTTTGCCGCGACAGCGCCTTCAAACGCGTGGCCTTTCTTCAGCCGGAAACCCCCGAGCACGAGGTCGCGGCGCAATTCGCCGATCTGCTGTACCGCTTCCGCGCGTTGCCGAGCATCAACCGCGAGCTGCAAGAAGGCGCCGACTACCTAGCCGATGTGACGGAAGCCGAATTCGAGCGCTTCGCCGTGCTGCAGCAGCAGGTTGCGGCCATCGGCAGCGAGCATGCGGCGGACGACGCCGGCGACCGCGACGCCAAGAAGCGCTTCCAGGAAACCGTGGCCCGGCTGAAAGGCGCCAATATCGGCGGCCACAGAGGCCGTCGCCAGGAGAAGCGCGACTAATCCGCCTGCGCTTCGCTAGATCGCGCTGATTGAAGGGTCGATCCCAGCGCTCTCCGCGGTCCCCTTTTCCGCTACGCCAATGTCCTTGCCAATGCGGTAGCGGCTTGCCGCCAGACCCCCCAGCGCGAGGTCGATGGCCGTATAGAGCAGCCGGTTGACCGACGCCGCGGCGATCGCCACGGGTATGGGCACGACTTCCGCCATAAGGGCGACGATGACGGCCTCACGAACTCCGACACCGGCTGGCGCAAATGGCACGAGATAGCCAGCGACCCAGCCGAGCGCGAATGCCCCGAGCGCCGGCACGAGGGTCTCGACCTGACGGACTTCGGCGGGAAGCAGAACCCAGAACGAGAGTCCAAGCGCCGTCCAGACCAGGGCTTGCAGGACGAAGACGCGCGGAGTTGAAATAGGGTGGCCGGCGAAGCGGCTGACGAACAGCCTCGTGCCGGCAGGGAGCAGCGCCAACCATGCCGCCAAGATCGTGGCGGCGATCATCCAGAATGGCGGCGTGAAGCCGAGTGCGGGCAGTCCGCCTGAAAGAGACAACAGGCGTTCCGCGCACGCGGCGGCGCCAAGCAGCAGGGCGGAGCTGAGCAGCCAGAAATTCTCGATGACGAGCAGTTTTGCGCCATCCTTGGCCGCGAGACCCTCGCCACGGTAGAGCAGCACGCGGCCGACGAAATGCCAAATGCTGCCGGGCAGAAACTTGCCCAGTTGCGACAGGGCATAGATCCAAAATGCTTTCCAAAAAGAAAGCCGGACGGAAAAAATCCTCAGAGATTCGACCGTGAGCTGGGCGAGCGCCAGCTTGCCCGCCAATAGACACGCGCCCGCCGCACCAAGCGCAATGAGACCGTTACGGCCGGTGTATTCGAGGAATTCCCCGGAATGGGTGGCGACGAACCAGCCGAGCAGCCCCAGCATGGCAGCCACCCAAACAATTTTGGCGGCCAACTCGACGCGCTTCATTTGCGGATCATGCCTGCCGCCTCAACAAGGCGCGCAGGTCCAAGGTCGAAATGAAGATGTTGATGTTCAGACCGAGCAGGGATTTGACGGGACGCCAGGCGAACTTATGCAGGAAATCAATTCCCGGCCGCGCGGTGATTCCGCCTCTGGTGGCGAACGACATCCCATAGGCGGAGAACAGCCATCCAATCAAATGGCTTTCGAAAGCGCCGTAGCGATCGTGCTCCGTCGCCTTGACGGCAAAGCCGGTTCGCTCCGCCAGCGACGCGATCGAAGTCGTGGCTGAAGAACTGGTAGTGAAGCCCCTGTTTGTAAGGCCGCAAATGGTCTTGGAACGGCACATCGACAAACACGATGCCGTTAGGTGCAAGATGCCGTCGCAGGCCGTCGAGCACGCCGGCCGGGTCGATCAGGTGTTCCAGTGTGTGCGAGATCACCATGAGGTCGAATTTCGGCAGGTCTTCTCGGACAACGAAATCCTCGAGCAGCTGAGGGTACGCCGTGACCCCCTGCCGCTCCAGATAGGCGCAGATCTCATCGTAGGGCTCGAGCGCATACAGCTTCCGGAAGCCGGCTTCACGGCAGAAATACAGGAACGGCGAATAGCCCGAGCCGAGATCGATGATGTTGGCCTCCTCTGGCAGCGAGAGGTTGCGGCGAACGAAGGCCATCTGCCGGCGCGCACGGCAAAAGCGCTCCCAAAGGCTGCTATTCTCGGTGAGCTTGCGGTACCAGCCGGATGAACTCTCGTCGGCGCTGACTCCCTGGGTCTTCCAGAACGCCTTGCTGCCGTAGTAGTGGCCGACATCCACTTGGGACGGGATGGGATGCGCGGCGACATGACGGCAATGTTCGCACTCGACCAAAGGATAGCTGATGTCGAGGAGACCGCCCTCGGGATCTCGTTTGGGGGGCAGGCGGTATAAACCGGCGGGTTTGGCTTTGCTGCCACCGCAACAAGGGCAGGCGAATGGTGGGGAGTCTCGATGAGCGCTCGGCTGTGTCACGCTGACCGGCCTGGGCCTATTTTATGGCGAGAAAACCCTCAAAGCTGACATACTTCATCATTGTCATCACATCGACAAATCCAGCCCGCTTCAGCAGATCGAGATTGCCCTGGGTGGAGAAGGGCTCGAGAATCCCCTTAAGGCTCCGAGCCTTGGCGACGATTTCTTCCGGGCCGTAGCCCTGATCGATCTTATAGTCGGTGTAGAGCGCGGTCGCGATATCCTGGAACCGCGCATCGGCGCCGCGGACCTTTTCGAACAGCACGAACGCGCCGCCCCAGTTGAGGGCCTCATAGATCTTGTTGATCAGCATCTGGCGGAATTTCGGCCGCACGAACTGAATTGTGTAATAGGCGACGATCATCTCGGCGGGCTTCAACTCGAGCTCGACGACGTCCCCCTCGACAATTTCGACATTTTGCAATGCCGCGCACCGCTTTCTAGCCTGCGCGACCATACCGGCCTCGCAATCGATGCCGACGAACTTGACGTTCTTGCCCTCGTTGTGACGTGCCAGACTGGAGGTCAATTGGCCGGTCGAGCAGCCAAGCTCATAGCAAGTCGAGCCGTCCTGAAGGAAAAAGTCGGAGAGCCGCGCGACGAGATCGTGTCCTTCACGGTAGAAAGGGACGGATTTCGCCACATGGGCATCGAAGGTCTCGCTGACCTGGCCGCCGAAGGTCCAACGCGCGTTCTGCGCTACGATGGCGTCCCCGACCTTGGCGATCTTGGACATTTCCCGTCCCCCGGCCCAACGCAACCTAGGCACCCTCACCAAGCGAGCACTATATTGCGCATTCCGAACCCCGGCATCCCCTTATGTCGCAAAGAGGTCCCGCGGCCTCATTCTTGCATCCATCGACTGTAATGAGCGAAATATAGCCAAGAAAATATTTTCGAGCCGGCCTCCCGGCCTTGACAGGCGCGAACCCCCTCGCCAATTCATGCTAAGACGTGCAACTACCGCGCAAGCCTTGAGTTTTGGGGCGGTCTTGCGCAATTTGAACCGGGTTTGACGTCTGAGACAGACCCCCGCGACGCGTTGAGCAGGCTCCCCTTGCAAATAGTCTGGGGCAGAATTCGCGGAAGTAACGGCACGTTGTTCGTCCTCTGTCTTGGCCGATAGGCCGGTGTTGTTGAGGCGAGAGTGACAGTCGACCCACGCTCGGCGCCAGTATAGAACGGCGACGGTCAGGCGAGGGCACGAGGTCATGCTTAATTGACGCTTAACGGAGCACCGGTTAAGCGCTTGTGTGATTTGTGCGCGAACGGTGGGAGCGCCGCGAGTTTCATGGCGCTGCTCGACCACGAGGCGGGCGCGCCGCTGGCAATGGCAATCTGCGCTTCGGAGTAACATGCATGGCAACCAAAACCGCTGAAGCCGAGGATCAAGAGCAACCCCAGACGGAGTCGGCGGACGGCCCCGTGCTCGATATGTCCGACGCTGCGGTCAAGAAGCTGATCAAGACCGCGAAGGCGCGCGGCTTCGTCACCTATGACGAGCTCAACGAGGTGCTTCCTTCCGAGGAGGTCTCCTCCGAGCAGATCGAGGACACCATGTCGATGCTGTCCGACATGGGCATCAACGTCATCGACACCGACGAGGCCGAGGAGACGCCGGCCGCGGCAGAGGAGGGGGCCGCCGATGCGCCCCGCGCCGTGATCGCCGCGGCGCCCGTCGCCAAGGCCGAGACCCCCACCAAGGAACCCACCGAGCGCACCGACGATCCGGTGCGCATGTATCTGCGCGAGATGGGCACGGTCGAGTTGCTCTCCCGTGAGGGCGAGATCGCCATCGCCAAGCGCATCGAGGCCGGCCGCGAGGCGATGATCGCCGGGCTGTGCGAGAGCCCGCTCACCTTCCAGGCCATCATCATCTGGCGCGACGAGCTGAACGACGGCAAGATTCTGCTGCGCGACATCATCGATCTCGAAGCCACCTATCAAGGCCCCGACGCCAAGCCCCAGCCCTCGCAGCCGCTGCCGGGCGAAGCGCCCGCCAATGGCGAGGCGGTGGCGATGAATGGCAACGGCCAGGCCCACCCGCAAGCCGCCGCGCCAAAGCCCGCCGCCAACGACGACGAGGAGGGCGAGGAGCCGCGCGCCGAGGAATACGAGGAGGACGACGACGATCTGGAGAACTCGCTGTCGCTCGCGGCGATGGAAGCCGAGCTCAAGCCCAAGGTGCTGGAGACCTTCGACCTCGTCGCCACCAACTACAAGAAGCTGCGCAAGCTGCAAGACCAGGTGGTCGAGCGCGCGCTGAAGAACGATCAGCTCTCCTCCGGCCAGGAGAAGCGCTACAAGGTCTTGAAGGACGAGATCGTCGCCGAGATCAAGTCGCTCTCGCTCAACGCCAACCGCATCGAGAGCCTGGTCGAGACGCTCTACGACATCAACAAGAAGCTGATGGGCTATGAGGGCCGCATGCTGCGCCTGGCCGAGAGCTATGGCGTCAAGCGCGAGGACTTCGTCGAGGAATATCAGGGCGCCGAGCTCGACCCCAACTGGCTGCGCCGTCTCGGCCGCTCGAAGAAGAAGGGCTGGGCCGATTTCATCCACGACGAGCGCGGCATGGTCAAGGAGCTGCGCCAGGAGATCCAGAATCTCGCCGCCGAGACCGGCTTGCAGATCTCCGAGTTCCGCAAGATCGTGCACATCGTGCAGAAGGGCGAGCGCGAGGCGCGCCAGGCGAAGAAGGAGATGGTCGAGGCCAATCTGCGGCTGGTGATCTCGATCGCCAAGAAATACACCAATCGCGGCCTGCAATTCCTCGACTTGATCCAGGAAGGCAATATCGGCCTGATGAAGGCGGTCGATAAGTTCGAATATCGCCGCGGCTACAAATTCTCGACCTACGCCACCTGGTGGATCCGCCAGGCGATCACCCGCTCGATCGCCGACCAGGCCCGCACCATCCGCATCCCCGTGCACATGATCGAGACCATCAACAAGATCGTGCGCACCTCGCGCCAGATGCTGCACGAGATCGGCCGCGAGCCGACGCCGGAGGAGCTCTCCGAGAAGCTCGCCATGCCGCTGGAGAAGGTGCGCAAGGTGCTGAAGATCGCCAAGGAGCCGATCAGCCTCGAAACCCCGATCGGCGACGAGGAAGACAGCTATCTCGGCGATTTCATCGAGGACAAGAACGCGGTGCTGCCGATCGACGCGGCGATCCAGTCCAATCTGCGCGAGACCACCACGCGGGTGCTGGCCTCACTCACCCCGCGCGAGGAGCGCGTGCTGCGCATGCGCTTCGGCATCGGCATGAACACCGACCACACGCTGGAAGAGGTCGGCCAGCAATTCAGCGTGACGCGCGAGCGCATCCGCCAGATCGAGGCCAAGGCGCTGCGCAAGCTGAAGCACCCGAGCCGCTCCAGAAAACTGCGAAGTTTTCTGGACAACTAGAAAAGCCGCAAGCTCCGCTCATTCCTCGACAACTAGCCTTCTCAAATTCCTCGTCATGGCCGGGCTTGTCCCGGCCATCCACGTTTGGGCCAGCCGCACGCAAAGGCGTGGATGGCCGGCATGAAGCCGGCCATGTCAGTTTCCGGCGAAAGCCGCAATCCAGGGCAACATGCACGGAGCGCATAATCCTGGATACCGGCTTTCGCCGGTATGACGGAGCCAGCCTTGGCGCTCGAGCTAGCCGCCGGCGTGGCCCGTGACGATATTCGCCACCGGCGTGACGCTGACATCGGCGACGCCGTCCTCGATCATGCCGAGCCGCATCGCCGCCGCCTTCGACAGATCGATGATGCGGTCCTTGGCGAACGGCCCGCGATCGTTGACCCGCACCACCACCGCGCGGCCGTTCTTGAGATTGACCACGCGCAGCCTGGTGCCGAACGGCAAGGAGGGATGCGCCGCGGTCAGCGCGCCGTCGCCCATGTCCTCGCCGCTCGCCGTCTTGCTGTCGAGGTCGTACCAGGACGCGCGTCCCGTTTCGGCCGAGCCCTTCGCCTCGATCGTAGTGTCGGGCTTGGGCTCGGCCGGCCGCGGCGCGGCTTGGGGGGCGAGCGCCGCCTGGTGCTGGCGGAAGGGTTCGCGCGCGGTCTTGTGCGCGAGGTTAGAGGTCTGGCTCGGCTCGGGCGGGCGAGATCGTGGCCCGTGCTCGGCGGCTGCCAAGAGGTGATGGTGATGTGGTCGGGGAGATAGGCCGAAGCCTTCTCGCCGATATAGAGCGCGCCCGCGACGCAGACGGAAGCGACCGTCAAGGCCGCGACCCAGGTCGTGGGATGCACATCCTGCGGAAATACGCCCGCGACACGCATGTGGATGTCCCCGTCAACCGTCTATTTTGCAGGGGTTAACGCGGGAGGCGGCGGGGGGTTCCGGGGGGTGACATTCGCGGCTCGCGCCGATTTAAGCCGTGCTCGTGCCTACCTTGAAATATCGCCGCTCGAGATCACGCGGACAATCTCACCCAACATCTCATTGGCGCTGCTACCGGAGATTTCCTGGCACAACTCCTCCAGGCCGACCTTGTATGAGATGCCAACGCGAGGGTTAAAGAGGCCCAAAAATTGGATCTCGCGGTCTGCTCTTACCGAGTTCAAAGCTGCGTAGGTCAACAGCTGCTTTAAATCAATGGAAAGAAACCCGCGATCACCGGCCTTCACTTCGAAAAGATGGCCGTCTGTGTAAACATCGCCAAAGCTAGTATCGATGATGCCGCAGCCTTGGAATAATGGAAAGAATTCAAGCATTCCGGATCGTTGGTAACTAGCAAAAAATAACTGAAGCCGCCAAACCTGTTGCGAGCAATCGTCAAGTTCTGGATCAGTAGGCAGCAGAACACTTTCAATCGCCACCTTATCGATTGAGGCAATCTCTGCTCTAGCTTTGTGGATTGCCTCGTGAAGTGTCCGCTCCTCTAGACGTGACGAAACCCATCCAGAAGTGGACTTAGACGCAAAATAGATAAAGCTAATCTGATTTATTAGCGCTCTCCGTCTGGCTGCGACTTTCGATTGGAGAGGCGGAAATTCCCTCTGATGTTGCAGGCGCAATCTCCTGACGAAGAAATCCATCGCAGGAGCAAGGAGTTTCCAAGTAGATGTATGTTGTTTGGCGAACGTGGTACTCGAAATCAAAGGGGAATACTCCAGTTTCCCGCGTGCTTTTTTCTCAGAAGCCCATTCCTTCACCAAGACTTCAAACGGAGAAAATTCATCCGAAACATGCCTGCGCCAATGCTTCCCCTCGTCGTTTAGAGAGTAAGAAGCGATGATAAATGCCCGTCGCTCCCAGGATGACAGTGTGCGAAATTCATTTTTGAGGCTTGAAAGCCAGTAGGCAGCCCGCCAGCGGGCCATCGCGAGAATAATATCACTACGAATTAGAGGGCTCTTGGTTTTTGAATAATATTGATGAAGGATCTCCTCGAACTCTGGTCCAGTAGCCATTGAAAGGAGTCTAACAGCGTAGCCGAGATTAAGTTCAGATTGAATCACATACGATCCGTGACGCAACAATGACGCCACGCTAGAGATAATTTCCTGCTGAGTGTCCTCAGATAGTTCGGAATAAACAGATTTCACGGTTAGAAGTACGTTTGCATATATTGGATATAGTAAGTCTGTGTTCTTAATGAGAGTGAGTATCGCGTCGCTTCTGCGAGGCTCATCTATAAATTTAAGAGCGGCAACCAATTTCTTTGCGAGACTTATGTGTATTCTACTTTTAGTTAGTTCAGACTTCAATAAACCTATTATGTCAACCCGCTCTAATTCCTGCCTCAACGTCTCATAGTCTTCGTATGCCGTGGGCGAGTATGGATCAAATCGCAGCGACAAGCGCATTAGATTTTGAGATTGCTCTTGAAGAGTTGAGGCCCCGAGCTCGGCAGGAGCGTCATCGCCGACTGGCTCAATCGGAGACGTTGCGATAAACTCTTGGCCGGAAGATATCCGTGTCTTGGATTTTTGCAGTTGTAGGCCTTGAGTTGTCAGTAGTTTTTGAGAAAGGAACAGAAGACTTCTGAACGCGCTTTTGTAATCAGCAGCAAAAAGATGATAGTCGTCAGCAAATCGGCAAAATTTTATGCCTTCCGCCAATAAAAGTCGATCTAGCTGATTCAATAGCAATTCAGAAAGTATACGTGCGGCGGGTCCGCCAATCGGAATTCCAAACGAATATGTGTTCGAGAAATTTGAGAGAAAATCCATTATCTTCGAGGTTTGATCGCCAGTAAGGCGAAGTTGATCGAGTGCATTCTCAAGTCTATGGTGATTAACGCGGGGGTAAAATTCCGAGATATCGCAACTTATAACGAAGTCTGAAGATCCTGCGAGTGTCATTGACTGTTCAAGAAAGGACCGCCAATTGTACGTATGGTCGAATAGCTCGGCTCTTTCTACTACGCTAGTTAGGCGGTAAGAAAATATCACGTTCGACTCTTTTGCTATTCGTGCGCTCTCTATTTCTGAGCCCACAGATAAGACAAGCCCTAGAAAAAAGGCGTTCCAGAGTGGATCTAACTGCGTGGCTGAGCGAAAGCCGGTATATCCGACGGGTACTAGCGCGCTATGATTGTGGGGCGGAAACTGAACAAGTCGCTGAGAAAAATTGTCATTCATCTCCTCTAGCAAAGCTATTGTTGCGGAAGGTTTATCAAAAAAAACATGATTTTCGATAGGGAATGGAAAGATATCTGTATCACCGAACTTAGTGATATTGCTAAGAGCACGCTGGAAGAAGTCCCTCATCTAGTGACTGCTCTCCTCTGACCAACATGAGCGTGCTATAGTTAAACAAGCACGTCAAACGGGAAAAATGCGTCTCGATCTTATCCCCACCCCCCACCGCCTCGCTTAAACTCCGCCCATCCCTGGCCCATGAGGGATCGCGTGTCCGGACCGTCCGTCACGTGGGGCAGGGGTGCGGCGCCCGAGGAAGCCGTGGAACGAGCGCGGGCCGACAGCTCAGAGCGGGTCCCGCGCCCACGGCAGGAGTAACGTGATCCGGCCTCGGGGGTCCTTGGCCTCGCCGTTGAGGTTTCGTCCGGCGTTGCGAGGTCCGGGGCTTGAATATCGCCGCGCGCGGGGCGCCCATAAGGACGCCTTGAGCTCGAGCAGGATCGCGCCCTTCGGGCGCTCCGCGCATCCCTTTTCTCAACTCGCTGGCCGCGCGCCGAGCGAGAAGTTTCGGCGTGCGTTGTTTTGTGTGGCCCGCGCAACGAACGCGCTGTCTTGCCCGCGAAAGGGGCATCCAGTACCCACCGGCCTTCGTTGGAGCGCGAGCGCAGGGGTTACTGGATCGCCCGGTCGAGCCGGGCGATGACAAGGAGGAGAGGCGGGGGCCACCAACCCCGTTCGCGTCACCCCGGCGAAAGCCGGGGTCCAGAGCGGCAACTCTGAAGCTGTTGTCCTGGATTCCGGCTTTCGCCGGAATGGCGGAAGGGAAGAGTAAGGCGTGAATCTCGGACGCCGCGCCGATGCTTAGGCCGCGCCGCTCGCGCGATGCACGAAGCTGCTTCGGTTCCCTTCGCCGCGAAATCATCGCGTTGCGAGCGCGATGCCGACAAGAATGGGGCGGCATGATGGAACTTCTCGGGCGCGGGCCGGTTCAGAATTTTGCGGCACGGGTGGGTTTGCGCCGCACAAAGTTGCGTCAGTTTTGTCGCGTCAGGAGGGTGTCATGGGTTTGTTCAAGCGTAAGGGGACTATCATTGCCGAAGGGCTGAAGATCGTCGGCAGCGTCACCGCCGAGGGTCTGGTCGAGGTCAACGGCCATATCGACGGGGATCTGCATTGCACCTCGCTGGTGGTTTCGCCCAAGGCGTCGATCTGCGGCGGCATCGAGGCGGACCGCGTGGTGGTCAACGGCCGGGTCGAGGGGCCAATTCGCGGCGGCGAGGTGCTGCTGAAGAAGCGCGCGCATGTGATCGGCGACATTCAGCACCAGTCGCTGGCGATCGAGTCCGGCGCCTATTTCGACGGGCGCTCGGTGCGCTCGGCCACCTCCAACGTGCCGGTGCAGGTCGAGAAGGCGGAGCGGCCGGAGCGTCTGTCTAGCCGGTTGCGGCGCGAGGTCGGCGCCAATGGACGTGAGCCCGTTGCGGTGCCTGCCGTTTAGCTGGTTCGATGCTGAAGGGGACCGGCCAGGCTTGCGCCGGTCCTTTTTCTTGCCCGTCCGCACGTCGCTTCGGCGCGAGAATTGTCCAACGTCTGCAAGCCGTTAGGCTGCGGCCAATTCCGCCTTGACGGCAACGGGCCTCCCCGGGCATTTGGAGTCGCCGCGACCACGACTTCCGCCGACGGGGAAAAATCTTCGAGTTGCGCGTCTCCAATCGCACCATCTGGACCTTGTGGCATCAGGGCTTCGCCGAGGCGCCGCCTTTGGTGCAGGCCTGCTTGGAGTCGTGGCGCAGGTTCAATCCGGGCTGGCGCGTCGTCGCGCTCGATCGGCACAGTCTGCCGGAATATTTCGACATCGCCGAGGTGATCGACCCCACCCGCCGCGATCTCGACCTGACGAAAATTTCCAACCTGACGCGGCTTTGCCTGCTGCGGCGTCATGGCGGGGTGTGGGCCGACGCCACCGTGTTCTGCCTGCGTCCGCTCGACGACTGGCTCGACGCCGCCTACGCCGCCGGCTTCTTCGCCTTCCGCAATCCGGCCAAGGACCGCATGCTGGCCACCTGGCTGATCGCCTCGGAGCCCGACAATCCCTTGCTGGTGGCGCTGCAGGCGGCGTTTGTCGACTTCGTCAATCAGCGGCATTTTGCTAACCAGGACACCGCGTTCGGCCGCTACGTGGTCAAGCGGCTGACGCCTGTCCTCAACCAGAATGTGCGGCGCACCAGAGTGTGGCTGAACCCACTCGTGCAGCGGCTGCTGCGCGCCTATCCCTATTTCTTTTTCCATTATCTGTTCAACAAGCTGATCCTGACCGATCCCGAGCTGCGCGACTTATGGGAGCGCGTCGGCGCGATCGAGGCGCGGCCGTTGCACAGCTTGCAGAATTATGCCCGCCAGCCCGACAGGCTTGCCGACGCGCTCGCCGCGCTCGAGCGCAGCGATTGGCAGGTGCAGAAGCTCAACTGGCGGAGCGATCTTACCACGCCGTATTGGAGCGCCGTGATGCGGCACCTGACCGCCAGATTGCCGCGCGAAGACCTGAGCCACAGCCCGCAGCTCGCCGATGGATCGGGCCGCTGACGCTCAGGTGGAACATTCCGCTCGCGTGTAAGTTTCTCGATCACGCTTCCCGAAATTCGGCCGCGCCTGTCGGCCCTTCCCATGAGGTGTGCTCGAGATGACCACTGCCAACCAAGCCTACAAACGTGCCGCCAACTCTCCCGCTGCCCGCGACGCAGCAGAGACCGCGAAGTCGGTCGGCGACGACATGGTCGACTTCGCCAGCGATGTCGGCCGGATCGCCGGCGAGAACTACGGTCGTGCGCGCGATGCTGCGGTCGATGCCTATGAGCAGGTCCATGACGCGAGCGTGCGCAACCCGCATCTCACCCTCGCCATTGCGCTCGGGATCGGCTTCCTGTTCGGAATTGTCGCCGCAACCAAGCGCTAGCGGGCGGCTCCGATGGTTAGGCTCTGGCGCTGGTTCAGGTCAGGCGGTCGATCCGACGAGGGCGGGGCCGTTGCGATGCAAAACTCGCCCCCAAGCTCGAAAGCCGCTGCGGCGGAGCAGGCGGCCGACAAATGGGCTAAGGATGGGGATCGCGGCGATCAGGATTATTATCACGTGCCGGGCACAGGCAATCCCGACCTGCGTGATCCGCCCGTGCTCGACGGCAAGCCGCTTCCCAAGTCGGGCAAGAAAAGTCGCTCCAAACCCCGCCCAGCTTAGGATTCGCTCGCGAAATTATCCCCGCGCTGCAAATCGCTGATACAATTCGACGATTGCTGATTCAGGCGTCGTCCTCCTCGCGCGGTGGATCGACGAAGGACAGTCGGATGGCGAGCGGCCCAACCCCGCAAGAGGGGCACTCCATCGGCGGAATATCCGCGAGCGGGAAGTCCGCCCCGGCGCCCTCGATCAGCGCATCGAGATTGAAGGTGAACAGGTGCCGGCAGGCCTCGTTCTCGCAGATCGCGTTGATCTCCATGCCCTGCGTCTTCACCGCGCCAAGCGTCCAGTCGCTCATCGCTTGCCCCTCAAGCTGCCGCGGCGCCGGGCGGCTGGCTCGGATAGCTTGGCCCCGGATGCAGGAAGGTGAGCGTGATATAGGCGCCGACGAAGGAGCCCATCGCCGCGAAGATCACATAGGCCCAATGGTGGGTATAGTTGATGACCGCGAACGAGGAGAGCAGATACCAGACGCTGCTCCAAGAGGCGGCGGGAAGCCGACGCCGTTTGATCACCGCGTTGGTGAACAGCACATAGACGGCGTCGGTGCAGGCGGTGGCGAACATCACGGCCACCGCGAGCAGCGGGTCGATCTCGATATTGGGCATGGGTGTCACGTCCTTGGGATGTGCGGCTGCGGTCGCCGCCATGGAGCGCCAAGGACCATACAAGAAAGCCGGGGGATGAGAAGGCGGAGGCCTAAGCCTCACTCATATCTGAGCGCGTCGATTGGGTTCATCAGCGAGGCGCGCCGCGCCGGGTAATAGCCGAAGAACACCCCGACCAGCCCCGCCGAAACCAGCGCGATCAGCACGAGGTTGGGCGACAGTGCGATCGGCCAATTTCCCCAGATCGACAGGGCGAGCGCCGCGCCGCCGCCGATGGCCAAGCCGATCAATCCGCCGGTGACGCAGAGTGTCACTGCCTCGATCAGGAACTGACTCAAGATATCGCGGCGGCGCGCGCCGACCGCCATGCGCAATCCGATCTCCCGCGTGCGCTCCGTCACCGAGACCAGCATGATATTCATGATGCCGATGCCGCCGACCACCAGCGAGATGGCGGCGGTGGCGCCGAGCAGCACGCTGAGGATGCTTTGGGTCTCGCTGCGCGTGCGGATGAACTCGGCCATGTTGCGCACCTGGAAGTCGTCCGGAGAGCCGGCCCTGACATGCCGCCTGTCACGCAGCAGGTTCTCGATGTCTTCCTGCGCGTCGCCCATCCCCTCGGCGGAGGCAATCTCCACCATGATCTGACGGAGATTGTCGGGCACGGTCTGCTCGGCGCCGAACAGCCTGCGCCGCGCCGTCGACAACGGCACCAGCGCGGTATCATCTTGATCGGTGCCCCAGCCTGACTGGCCCTTGACCGACAGCACGCCGATCACCGTGAACGGCACGTTCTTGATGCGGATCTGCTCGCCGACGGCGGGATTGGCGCCGAACAGCTCGCGCGCCGTGGTGGCGCCGAGGATTACCACCTTGGCGCCGGCGCGAAGCTCGGCCTCGGTGAAGCCGCGGCCCTCGGCAACCGGCCAGTCGCGCACCTCCAGAAAATCCGCGTTCACGCCGTACACCGCGGTGGTCCAATTGGCGTTGCCGACGACGACTGGCGCCGAGCCGCTCACCATACCGGCGATTGCCGTGACTCCCGGCACGTTGGCGCGGATCGCCGCCAGGTCGGTCTCCGACAGCGCCAAGGCGGTGCCTTCGCCCGAGCGCCGCCCCCCCGAGGTATAGGAACCCGGCATGACCACGAGCACATTGGTGCCGAGCGCCTTGATCCGCGCCTCGATGGCCTGGCCGGCGCCGGTGGCGACCGACACCATCACGATCACCGAAGCGACGCCGATGATCACGCCGAGCATGGCGAGGAAGCTCCGCAGCGCGTTTACTTTCAGCGCGGCGATAGCGACCCGGAACGAGGCGAGGGAGTTCATACCGTGTCCCCGACCATCTGCCCGTCGCGGAAGGTGATCCGCCGCCGCGCGCGTTTGGCGATGTCGGGTTCATGCGTAACGATGATCACGGTGATGCCGGTCGCGTTCAGATCCTCGAACAGCGCGATGATCTCCTCGGTGGTGTGGCTGTCGAGCGCACCGGTCGGCTCGTCGGCGAGGATGATGTGCGGATCGTTGACCAGCGCGCGCGCGATCGCCACCCGCTGCTGCTGGCCGCCGGAGAGCTCGGAAGGCTGGTGGTCCTCGCGATGGGCGAGACCAACCTTGGCGAGGCAGGCCTTGGCCTTGTCGCGCGCGTGTCTGTGGCCGCGCGGCGAATACAGCAGCGGCAGCGCGACATTATCCAGCGCGGAGGTCCGCGCCAGCAGATTGAAGGTCTGAAACACGAAGCCGATTTTCTCGTTGCGGTAGAGCGCGAGTTGATCGGAGGAAAGCCGCCCGAGCTCGCGGCCCTCGATTTGCAGCGAGCCGCTGGTCGGCACATCGAGCGCGCCGATCAGATTCATGAAGGTCGACTTGCCTGACCCCGAGGCGCCGGTGACGGCGAGATATTCGCCGCGCTCGACCTCGACGCTGACGCCTTGCAGCGCGCCGATGACGCCGCCGCCGAGTTTGTAGGTCTTGACCAGATCGCGGGCGACGATCTGCGCAGCCGGGGAGGTGGCAGCCTCACCCCTCGCCGCTTCCACTCTGCTCACTGCACCCCCTCGCTCGCCCGCACCACGACGTTGGCGCCCTCGGGCAAGCCTTCGACGATCTCCGTCGTGTTGCCGTCGGTGAGGCCCAGTCTCACTTCATGCGGCCAGAACGCGCCGTCCTCATAAGTCCAGATGGTCACTCGGCGCGGGCCATTCGGCCGCTGCCGCGCCATCTCTTCGTATTTCTTGTATTGCTCGGGCGAAAGCACGGCGCGGAGCACCTTGGCGATGCGCATGCGTACCTGCTCGCGTACGTCCGCTGACATCGGCGCCATGCCGGGCGGCCCGGCGCTACGGATGGCGGCGAACTCGGCATCGAGCGCGGCCTTGACCTTGCCCATCTCGTCTTCACTGAGCCCGACCTGGGTTCTCAGCTTCTCCAGCAGTCGCGCCCCGCGCTCGCCGACGGGGCCCAACATCGAGCCGGCCCCCCAGCCGTCGCGGGCGAGAGCGGCTTGCGCCGGTCCTCGCGGTTGGAAGCGCAGGGAATCGCTCGGCACCACCACCACGTTCTTCTGCTCACCGGTGACGATCTCGACATTGGCCGTCATGCCGGGCAGGAGACGGCCGAGAGGATTGTCGGCGTCGATCACCACCGTGTAGGTGACGACATTGTTGAGCGCGGCCGGCGCGAGCCTGATCTGCTCGACGTCGCCCTTGAAGGTCACGTCGGGATAGGCATCGACGGTAAAGCTGACCGGATTGTCGCGCGTTACCTGGCCGATATCCGCCTCATCGACTTGCGCCTCGATCTGCACATGGGCGAGGTCCTGAGCGATGGTGAACAGCTTCGGCGCCGTCATGCTGGCGGCGACGGTCTGACCGGCCTCCACCGTGCGCTCGATCACCACGCCGTCGATCGGCGCGCGGATATAAGTGCGCTCGAGATCGATGCGCGCAGCGTCGAGCGTCGCCTGGCGCTGCTCCAGCGTCGCCTTGGCGTTGTCGACTTGCGCCTTGGCGATGGCCAGGTCGGCGGTGGCGGATTGCTGCGCGGCGGTTGCCGTGTCGAGATTGGCTTGCGCGCCGACGCCCTTCCTGACCAGCTCCGCGGCACGCGAGAGGTCGAGCTCGGCTTTGTGCAGATTGGACTCGGCGCGCTGCACCGTCGCCTCTTGCAGCGCGACATTGGCATTGGCGATGGCGAGCCCGGCTTCCTCCTCGCGCACCCTGGTGGCGAAGGTCGAGGGTTCGATGCGGGCGAGCACCTGGCCCTTCTTCACCTCCGACGAAAAGTCGGCAAAAAGCTCGCCGATATTGCCGGAGAGTTGCGAGCCAATATCGACCGTGCCAAGCGCGCGCACGGTGCCGGAGGTTGACACCACGCGGCGCACGTCGGCGCGCGTGGCGGCGACCGTCTGCACATCGAGCTTAGGGACGGCCTGGTTCTGCCAATAATAATAGACGCCGCCTGCCGCCAGCGCCGCGACCAAGACGAGCGTGAGCCAACGCATTCCCATGCAGCCTGCTGTTTGCCGAGAGACCTTGGTCTTACCACGAACCGGCGCCAGCAAATCCTTACAAAACGGCAAGGATATGAATTAGTGTTACTGGAGCCGGCCGAATGTGAACGAGTGTTTCTGGAACGGGGCGAATGTAAGCGAATGTTGCTACAGCCCGAACGGGTAGGTCTCGTCCGGGCCGTGCGGATGGGCTTCGCCGTGCGCCGCCACGGCCTTGGTTTCGGTGAACCAGATCCAGGCGTCGAATTGGCGTGACAATTCGGCCTGAAAATAATGCGACAGCAGCTCCGTCTCGGGTCGGTAGATGACGCCGATGGCGCGCTCCAGCAGCGGCTCGGCCAGCGCGTCGCGGACGTGCTGCTTTTGACCCGGACCGGTTTCGAGGAGGAAGGCCGGGATGCCGGCATCGCGTGAGCTGCCTTCGTAGGAATTGTCGCGGGCCGGGCGCACGCGCTTGATCTCCATCTGCCCGTCCCAATCGGAGGCTGCCGCGACCGTGCCGCGATCGGTGCCGAAGCCGATCAAGGCGGCAGCGTCGCCGAAACGCTCGCGCGCGAGCTGGCCGATATTATGCTCGCCGCGAACCTGACCCATCTCGGTGAATTCGGCATTGCCGATATGCGAGTTATGCGCCCAGACCACGGCCTTGGAGTTGGGCCCACGATGCTGTAGCAGCCGCTCCAGCGTGTCGAACATATGCTGGTCGCGCAAATTCCACGACACGGCGTCGCCGTAATACATCACCCGGTAATATTGCTCCGCTGCCGCGACGATGCGCGCGTTCTGCTCGGCGCTGAAAAATGCCTCGCCATCCTTGATGAGATAGTCCAGCCGCTTCCTGAGGAGATCGAGCAGCGCTTCTGCCACCGGCTTCTCGCATACCGCATAACCGCGCGACAGCGCCATGCGCCCATAACGGACCGGGTCGGAGCGCCACGGCGCGAGACAGCCATAGCGCTCGCGCGCGATCCGCGCCGATTTCGGGATCGACCTTGTCGAGATAATTGAGCACGGCCTCGATCGAGACGCTGAGACTGTAGACGTCGAGCCCATAGAAGCCGCATCGGCGCTCAGGATCGCGGATCGCTGCATTGATGGCTTTCAGCCGCTTGAGAAAGATTGCGACCTCGCCGTTCCGCCACATCCAGGTGGGGAAGCGGGTGAAGGCGGCCTTGGGCACGTTCGGCCGGGGCAGGCCGCGCACATAGGCATCGTAGACCGCGGCATCGGGCCAATCCGCCTCGACGGCGACGATGTTGAAGCCGTGCTTCTCGACCAGCATCGCGGTGATGGCGGCGCGCGCATTGTAAAACTCGGCCGTGCCGTGCGTTGCCTCGCCGAGCAGCACCACGCGCTTATGCGCGAAGCGCTCGGCAAGCCGCGCCAGTTCGTCGAGATCGCCGAACGGCTCGGCGGCCTCGGCGATCAAATGGCCGAGCTTGGTGCGCAGCGCACGAGCTCGCTGTTCTGGCATCAGCAGCCCCGCGGCGAAGCCCGAGCTTTCCGCGTCGATCGCCGTCTCGCGTTTGGCCTCGCCCGGCTCGGCCCAACCCTCGGCGCCGATCAGCGGCACGAACGTGACGGCGCCGTGGTCTTCCTTCTTGAACTCGTTGTCGGCGATGCGGCGGACGAGCAGCAGCGTCTGGTGGGCGCCGCGGCCGACCGGAATCACCAGCCGCCCGCCGATGGCGAGTTGCTGTTTCAGCGCCTCGGGCACTTTCGGGCCGCCCGCCGACACCAGAATGGCGTCGAACGGGGCCTGCTCCGGCAGGCCCTTGGTGCCGTCGGCGAAGATGATCTCGGCATTCGCGTAACCGAGACGCTCGATCCGCTCGCGCGCCTGATTGGCCAGCACCTCATGCCGCTCGATGGAGAACACCTGGTTGGCGATGCGGCTCAATACGGCGGCGGCGTAGCCCGAGCCGGCGCCGACCTCCAGCACCTTGTCGGTCGGCTGAAGCTCGAGCAGCTCGATCATGCGGGCGACGATGTAAGGCTGCGAGATGGTCTGCCCGGCCTCGATCGGAAGCGCGGAATCCTCATACGCGAAGTCGGCCAGATGCTCTGGCACGAACGCCTCGCGCGGCACCGCGCCCATCGCCGTGAGCACCAGCGGATCGCGAATCCCGCGCGCCGCCAGATGCCGCGACACCATGATGGCGCGGTCGCGCGCGTGCCGATCTTCGCGTCCGGCGAGCTGGGCGTTAGGGGAGGCCATGGTAGCCAATCTACTGGAACGCCCAGCCGTTCAGCCTTGATATGAATCAGCAATCGGCCGGCTACTTCAGCTCCCAGGTCACCTGCACTTCGATATTGAGGCTCTGGGTTCCGGGCTCGATCGGCACGGCCTTGACCGCGGCTGCGTCCATCCTGGGCGCGGCGGGATAATACGGCACATAGCCGCCTTGCTCGCTGATGGTCTGCACCGGGCCGAGCTCGGCTCCAGCCGCCTCGGCATAAAGCTTGGCCTTGGCGATCGCGTCCGCCATGGCAAGCTTGCGCGCCTCGTTCTGGAGCTCGTCGGGCTTGTCGATGCCGAAGCTGATGCCGCCGATCGAGTTCGAGCCCGCCGAGACGAGCTGGTCGAGCACGCCGCCGAGCTTGTCGGTATCGTGCATCGTCACCACCACCGAATTGTAAACGCTGTAGCCGACGAGGCGCGCGGGCTTGCCGTCGTCGCGGTTGTCGTAGCGTGGGCTCACCGAGAAATTCGTGGTCTGGATGTCCTTGGGGTCGATGCCCTCGCTCTTCAGCGCCTCGATCACCCGGCCCATGGCGGCGGTGTTCTTGGCGAGCGCGTCCTTGGCGGTGGGCGCCTGGCTCTCGACGCCGGCGCTGACCGTGACCATGTCGGGCGCGGATTTCACCGTGCCTTTGCCGGAGATGGTGATGGTGCGCTTGGGCGGCGCGTCATCGGCGAGCGCCGGCAGCGCCTGGAGCGGGACGAAGGCGATGAGGGAAAGCACGAGGAGATATTTCGAGGGGAGGGGCATAGGGGTTCCCGTGATGCGGCACCGTCCATGAGGATTGCTTGGCGGCGCGGGAAGCGCAAATTAACTTCCGGCAATTCGCGGCAGGCGCTTGAATTTGTTATGAGGCGTTTGACCAGGACCACGTCATTGCCGGGCTTGACCCGGCAATCCAGGGCGGCAAGCTCCGTGCGAGCCGCGATGGAGGAAGACTGAGCAGGGGCCCGTAGCTCAATTGGTTAGAGCCGGCGGCTCATAACCGTCTGGTTGGAGGTTCGAGCCCTCCCGGGCCCACCACTCCCTCACCGCGCCGCGAATGAAAGCTGCCGCGCCACCTCCTTGTAACGATGGCGTAAGGTCCATCGTGGCCCTCTGTCCGAACGCGAGACTGACGGGGGAGACCGCCGCAATGTTGCGACGTTTCGACCGAAACACCGCGCGATTCGGAGCCTTCCTCGCCGTCAAACCGCCTTCATTTCCGCCCAACGCAGGATTGCGCGCTCGGGCTGCCGGCGGCGAACGCTTCGCCGCCTGCTCGAGCCGAAACTAGGGGGGACGCGCGATGCGCCTCTTGCTGATCGAGGACAACCAGCGGCTTGCCGATTATCTCGGCACGGCCCTGCAAATTGGCGGCTTCGCCATCGACCATGTCACCACCACGGGTGACGCCGAAAGTGCGCTGTCCGCAACCCATTACGACACCATCCTGCTCGATCTCGGCCTGCCCGACATGGATGGGCTCGTCTGGCTTGGACACCAGCGCCGCCGGCAGATGACGCGGCCCGTGCTGGTTCTCACCGCGCGCGACAGCCTGGAGGATCTGGTGGCCGGCCTCAACCAGGGCGCCGACGACTATTTGCGCAAGCCCTTCGAGCTTGACGAGCTGATTGCGCGGGTCCGCGCTCTGCTGCGCAGACCCGGCGAAGCGCTCGGCGTCAAGCTCACCGCCGGCAACGTAATGCTCAACACCAGCGAGCGGGAAGTGAGCGTCGCCGGAGAACCGGTGGAGTTCGGCCGCCGCGAGATCGACGGGCTGGAGCTGTTGATGCGGAGGGCAGGGCGGGTCGTGCCCAAATCCGCCATCGAGGATGCGATCTATTCGTTTGGAGAGGATCTTGCCTCCAATGCCATCGAAGTGCTCGTCCATCGCATTCGCCGACGCTTGCAGGAGGCGGGGGCGGACATGCACATTCACACATTGCGTGGCGTGGGCTATGTGCTCTCAGCAAAAGTCGCAGGCGATTAGCCCGCCACGTCCTACCGCCTCGCTGTGGCTCAGACTGATCGTCGGGCTGATCAGTGTCAGCCTGCTTGCGGTCGGCACGGCGAGCGCCATGCTGTATGTCCGGTTCAAAGCCAAGAACACGCAGTTCCACGAGCAGACCCTGCGCAATCAGGCGGCGGTGATCTCCGGGTTTGTGAAGAAGTCGGCGCCCGGGCCGATCGAGCTGCCGGCTTACGTGACGGAAGAGTTCAGGGCGAACAGTGGCCGCTATGCCGTGGTCGATCGCAACGGCGGGCTTCTCGCCGCGTCGCCCGGCGTCACGCTACCGATCACCGCGGTGAATAAGGCTGAGCCCAAGGATTTCTTCGTTCTCCAGCCGGCTACTGACCAACCGCCGTTTTATGGCTTCTCGGTGCGCACGCTGTACGGCGAGGAGCCCGTGTGGGTGCAGGTCGCCTTCCACCCCGGCAACATCGTCTATGACAGTGTTTTGGAAGAATTCGTCCAGGATATCGCGTGGATCTGGATTCCGTTCGTCATCATTCTGCTGCTGGTCAATCTGCTGGTTGCCCGCATCGGGCTCGCTCCGCTACGCATGGCGGCCAATCAAGCGGCGGCGATCGGCCCCGGCGCGGCATCGATGCGGCTGACGGAAGCCGGGCTGCCGCGCGACGTGTATGCCCTTGTCGCCGCGGTGAACCGTGGGCTGGACAGGCTGGAGACGGCATTCGATGCGCAAAAGCGGTTCATCGCCGATGCCGCGCATGAGCTCCGCACGCCCGTCACCGTGCTCAAGGCGCATGTGGCGATCCTGCCGAAATTCGAAGGCCACGCCCAGCTCGTCGATGAAATCGGCAGCCTGCAGCGCCTGGTCGATCAATTGCTCGACGTGGCGCGCCTCGACGTGCTCCAGCTCGGCGCCGACAATGTCGCCGACCTCACCAGCGTCGCGACCGAGGTCGCCTCCCATCTCGGGCCGACCGCGATCGACAACGGCCGGTCCATCGAGGTGGTGGCGCCCGACGAGCCGGTGCGTATCCGCGGCGCCAGCGACTATCTGGTCCGGGCGCTGCGCAACATTGTGGAGAATGCGCTGCGCCATACGCCGGAAGGCACCACGGTCTCCATCGTGGTGGCCAACCCCCCAGCGATCAGCGTGATCGACCGGGGACCGGGCGTGCCGTCCAACCAGCGAGATGCCATCTTTCGCCGCTTCTGGCAGGGCGACCGGGGCGCGAACAAAGGCGGCGCCGGACTGGGCATGGACATCGCCGCTCGCACCGTCGTTGCCCATGGCGGGGTCATGTCGGTGGAGGATGCACCCGAGGGGGGCGCCGTATTCACCATGCAGTTCGAGCCGCTGCGCGCGTCGGACGGCAGTTTGCCCGCCCACGTGCCGACGCTTTGACGCCCAATTCCTTAAGGATTGTGATCTTTTAACGGCCGTAAGCCGTCTGTAAGCAGCCGGAGCGACCGTTCTTCCTCGCGTAAATCGGCACGAGGGGGAAGTCGTGATGCGGGTAGCGATCATTTCGCGCGACCATGGCCTGCGATCAGCAACAGAGCGACTGATAACCGAAGTTTACGCGCTTCGTCATGCGGCGCGCGTCACGGTGTTTCCCACCACCCTCGTGGCCATGGTGAGCAGCGCGGATGAACTGCTCTGCGCCGCGGGTCTGCGTTTTGCGGGGGATGGGTTTTTCTCCGAATGCTATCTCGACGCCCCGGTCGACGAAGTGTTGTCGGCCTTGTGGTGCGAGAGCGTGAGCCGCGAGCAGATCTTCGAGGTGACTTCGCTCGCCAGCCGCTCCCCGCACATTGTCGGATCGTTTCTCCGCAAGATCGTCGCCTGGGGCAAGGCGGCCGGATTCGAATGGGCGTTCTTCACCGCGACCACGCCCCTCAAGGGGTTGCTCGAACGTATCGGGCTGCCGCTCATGCCCCTGGCAATTGCCGACCGGGCGCGCGTCGCCCATCCTGACGACTGGGGATCCTATTACGAGCTGTCGCCAAGCGTGTGCGCCGTCCACCGCGAAGCGGTCGGGCCTCGCGAGGGCAGTCATCCCAGGGCCTTGGTCCATGGCTGAGTTTCTGCGGGCATTGCATGATGGCTCGCGCGGTCGCGGCGACGCGACGGCGATGTCGGATGACCGGGGCGCCATCTCGCGCCAAGAGCTTGCCGCCCGTGTGGTTGCCATGTCCGCCGAGTTGCGTGACCTGCCTCAGGTCATTGGCCTGCTTGGCGCTAACGGGATCGACTGGGCGGTGGCGCAGCTTGCCGCTTGGCTGGCGGGCAAGACGGTCGTGCCGCTACCGAGCTTCTTTAGCGGTTTGCAGCTTGAGCACATCCTCTGTGACGCGGACATAGACCACGTGGTGGCAACCCCAGATGCGCTCGACCTTGCGGCGTTGCTGGGCGTCGGCATCACCCCCATCTCGAAGCGAAGTTCGAACGGCTCTCCCGTCCTGTCCCCCGGTGCGGGCATGATCGTCTACACCTCCGGCAGCAGCGACCGGCCGAAGGGCGTGCGTCTCGGCATCGAGCAAATCGATTGGCAGGCCGGCGCCCTTGCCACGGCCATCGAGGCCACCGCGCAAGACAGCAATTTGTCGGCCTTGCCGCTCGCTCTCTTGCTCGAGACCATTACCGCTATCTGCGTGCCCGTGCTGGTCGGCGCGACGACCCATTTTGCATCCACCCTGGCCGAAAGCATTGGCCTTGGCCGCCCCGTCGACTTGGCAGCCGCCTTCGAGCGGACGCGGCCCAGCACCGCGGTGCTGGTGCCGCAATTGCTCGCGGCGTGGGTTGCCCAGCTTGCGGCCGCCAACAAGCTTGCGCCCGACAGCTTGCGCTTCATCGCTGTCGGTGGGGCGCGCGTCTCCGAGACCCTGACCGAGCGCGCCTGGGAGCGCGGTATCCCCGTGCACGAAGGCTACGGGCTCACGGAGTGCTGCTCGGTGGTCACCCTGAACCGGCCAGGCCGGCGCAAGGCCGCGACCATGGGCGAACCGCTAACGGGCATCGAGGTGCGCATCGACAACGGCGAGGTCGTGGTGAGCGGGCCATCGGTGATGGATGGCTACTTGCACGGCAGCTCTGGCGAAAGCTCATGGCCCACCGGGGATCTCGGCAGTCTCGACGAGGACGGCTTTCTGTCGATCGCCGGCCGCAAGGATACGCTGCTCGTGACGTCGTCCGGCAGAAACATCTCGCCGGAATGGATCGAGGCGATGCTGATGAGCGACCCCCGGGTCGCCGCGGCAGTCGTGCTCGGACATGGAATGGATCAGTTGAACGCGTTGCTCATTCCATCGGCGCTCGGCGAAGCCTGGCTGGCGGAGTCGCCGCGCGCCCAAATCCTGCTCTGGCTCGAGCAAGTCTGCCGCGCCGCGCCGGCCTATGCGGTACCCAGAAATTTTGTCGTCTGTCCGTCGCTACAGGCGAAGCAGATCGGTCTCCTCACCTCGAACGGGCGCATCGTGCGCACCGCCGCGCTAAGCGCCTATCCGGCTCTCATGCTCGCTCGATGTTCGGCCGCGGCCTGAAGTACGACGGGCAAGCTCAACCAGCAAGACAGCCCAACAACCAACAGGAGAGTCCCGTGTCGTTCTACGATCGACTCATTGCCGAGACCGAAAAGGAGCGGAAGGCCTTCACGTCGCTTCCGCTGATTCGCGAGGCCATAAGCGCTGGCGCGTCGCGTCCGCTCTATCTCGACTTTCTCACTCAGGCTTACCACCATGTGAAGCACACGTTTCCGCTGCTCGCTTTCGCCGCGGCGCGCACCACAGACGAGGCCTATCAGGACGCGCTTGTGGAATACATGGAAGAGGAGCGCGGCCACGAGAAATGGATCCTCGACGATATTGAGGCCATGGGCGGCAATGCCGCGGCGGTCCGTGACGGAGAGGCGGGCATCGCCTGCAAAGTGATGGTTGGCTACACCTATTATGCGATCGAATGGATCAGCCCCTATGCCATGCTCGGCAGCGTGCATGTGCTCGAGGGGATGTCGACCTTGCTCGCGGACAAGGCCGCCGCCGCCATTCAGCGTTCGCTCGGCGGTCGCGGCAAGGATGGCTTCTCCTACCTCCGCTCGCATGGGGCGCTCGACATCGAGCACGTGGCGTTCTTCAAGACGCTGGTGAATGGCATCGCCGACGCGAGCGTCCAGCGGATCGTGATCGACGCCTCGAAGATATTCTACCGCCTGTACGGCGATATCTACCACGAGCTTGCGGAACGGCATCCCGTCAAGAGCCATGCAGCTTGAGGGAAAGCGGACGTTGATTACCGGGGCCGGCTCGGGCATCGGCCGGGCGCTGGCCATCGAGGCTTCGCGGCGCGGCATGACGGTCGCCCTGTGCGGTCGTCGTGGCCATTTGCTGCATGAGACGCTGACGCTGATGGCGCCGGGCATAGGCCATCTCCGCTTGCAGGGCGACGTCACCGATCCCGTCGTGCGCCGCGGCTTGCGGGACTATCTGTGGCGGCACTGGCGGGGCCTCGATGTCCTCGTCAACAATGCCGGCGTGCTCGCCGTCGGGCCGTTCGCCGAGACCACGGATGCCGAGCTGGAGCGGATCCTGGCGACCAATGTCATTGCGCCGGCGGCTCTGAGCCGCGAGATGCTGCCCTTGCTGCGCCGCGCCGTCTCCTCGCGCATCGTCAATGTCGGCTCAATGTTCGGCGACGTGGCTTATCCGCTGTTCGCCGCCTATTCCGCATCGAAATTCGGGCTGCGCGGACTTTCCATCGCGATGCGGCGAGAGCTCAAACCCTATGGCGTCGGCGTCACCTATGCGGCGCCGCGGGCCACTAGAACCGAAGCGAGCCCGGTCTTCGATTGGCTGGTCGCGCCGTTGAAGATGCGGGTAGACGATCCTGCGATTATCGCCGCGCAAATCTGGCGGGCGGTCGCCCGCGACCTGGACAGCGTCTATGCCAAGGGCGCCGAGCGGCTGTTCGTGCTCATGCAGAAATTCGCGCCGAACATCGTCGACCGGGCGATTGCGGCGCAGATGGCCGACCCGCGCATCCGCGATTATCTCGACAAACGGCATGGCGCGTCCACGGCGCGGTCGGTCGAGCGTGAGGACGTGGACCCGATAGCAGACAAAATCCGTTCGGCCAGTCCGCAGGCGGCCCAGAGGCCGGTCCCGGCGGCGGCGTAGCCGGCATCGTTCCAAGAAAGCTGGTGTCCGGATGATCCGGCCAGCATGGAAAGTAGGTAGGGGCATGAGATATGTGGCAATGCTGACGCTGCTTGCGATTCTCGGCTGTGCGCAGCACGCCGATCTGCCGTCATCGTCGGTGACATCGTCGTCCGACACGGAAAATCGGTAACGCTTAGCCGTGGCCGGCAGCCCGGTCTTTTTCTGCCGCTGCCAAAAGGCCGAGCGTGCCCAAGCCGGCATTGACGCCTTCGATGCGGATGCGATCGCCGGCAAAGCCGGCATCGACGAGCAGTGCCCTCAGCCTTCTATGATCGACCAGCCGATGCGTGTCGGGGCCGGCGAACGGCCAGCGGCGCATGATGGACCCATGCGTCGCGTAGAGCACCACACGGCCACCGGGCCGCAGCACGCGCCGCGCCTCACCAAGGGCGGCGGCATTCGCCATGAAGTAAACCACGTTCACCGCCAGGATCGCATCCGCGATGGAGTCGACGAGCGGAAGTTTGGCGAAATCCCCGCGGATCAGTTCCAGACGTCCGGTCGCGAGCGCCCCTCGATTGCGGCGAGCGGCTTGCGCAAGCATCACGTCCGACCAGTCGATCCCGATGACCTTCGATCGGCGTGCGTCACGAAGCAGCGCTTGCAAGGCATGCCCCGGGCCGCAACCCAATTCGAGCACGCTCTCGTCTGCTCTCAGGTCTAGAGCGGCGATGGCGAGAGCGTTCGGTCTTGCATTGGCGATCCCCATCAGACTACCGGTCACGCGGCCTGGGAGCCCCGCCGGATGGCGCAACTGCGTGCCGAGCCGGTGAACTAAGGCTGCAGTCCCCGCGCGAAGTGGCATCAGCATCAGCCGCGGGCAGCGCTGGCCTGCGCCTTGGACATGAGCTCGCGGATTACGGCGCGGCGGTTCTTGTCCCAGAGCGGCCGGTCCGCCTGGGGCGGCAGAGACAGCGCATGCTTCAGAAGCTTGTAGGCGGTCGCATATTCATGCTGGGTCATTAGAAAGTCGGCATAGAAATAATTGGCGTCCATACCGTCCGGCGCAAGCGAGACGGCCTGGGCAAGCAATTGGCGAGCTTTTTCGTTGTCGCCGAAGCCGAACGGAAATCCCGGCACGCGATAATACAACACGCCGAGACTCGTCGGCGCGCCGGCATTGAGCGCCGCGGGGTCTTTCTGATAGGCGGTCTCGAGAATGGCTTTCGCGGACTTCGCGTAGCTCATGGCCGACAGAGTTCCGGCCATGCCCGCCTCCTCGCTGGTGACGATGCCTTCCCAGATCGATGGCTCGACCCGGCCCGGATATTTCTTGACCACTCCGGCGGCGAACTTTGCCAACGCGTCGATATGGGCGAATTGGTTCGGTGAGCCGTCTTCCTCAAACTTGATGTGCTCCCACTGAATCTCGATGGCGTGGATGTCGGTCTCCATCGCTTTGAGATTCGCGGCGAACGCGGCGCCAGTTGTGCAGCAGGCAAAAGTCGCTGCAAAGAGCACGGCCGAGAGCATCTTTCGCATCGTCTTGTTCCTCGACGAACGGTGGTGTCTGGGTGAAGACCGATTGAGCGCCTACCGGCTAGCGACCGAAGCAGCGCAGAGGAGCGGGCGCCTGATGATACCGGCGCCGGTTCAGCGAAATCGGCATCACGCCGCCGCTTCCAGAAAGCCATCGCATCTGCTTCCCTCGCGTATTCGCGCCCGAAAGGAAGAGACCACGCTTAGCTTACGTCTGACTTACGGACGTCTGTGCCCTCGAAGCCCTAAAACCCATAGCCCAGCAGGCTGATTTCCGGCTCGTACCATTCCGCCACCAGTCCTTGCGTGTCGGGCGAGTAGTAGCTGCGATAGGAGCGGGCTTCGTCCTTGTTCGGCGTGACGTTCACGCGCGGCACGGACACGCGCGTGCCTGCGCCGGCCAGTTCGAGCGCGCGGTTGAGATCCTCCTCCAGGCTCTCATAGCGGCCGACGAAATCGACGGCGAGGTTGCCGTCCAGCGTATAGATGTCGTGATTGTCGACATAGGCGCGGGCCCGGTCCGCCATGAAGCGCTCGAAGCTCGGCCGGGCGCGTTTGGTCTTGGTCTTGTAAAGGTACCAGGAGACCTGGCGGTCCCACGGATTGCGGTCGAAGGCGAATTTGAAATAGCTGCGCCACACCTCCTCGCCGACATAGTCGCGCACGCGCCGCGCCGGCATATGCTCGTAGAAGCCGACGCTCGGATGGTAATAACGCTCGGGCCGCATCAGCAACCGCTTCAGCAGCGGCCGCTTCGGCTTGAGTGGATGCTCGATGCGATAATTCTGCGGGCCGCGCCCCTTTCGATCCTGCTCGCTCTCCGCGCGATAGGGCGTGATCACGTCGGACGGACCACACAGCTCCGACAAGGCGGCCTCGATCGCCGTTCCCGCCGTCTTCTTGGTCTTGAGGAAGATGAATTTATGGTCGTGCGAGATGATCATGAAACGGACTTCGCGGCTTGACTCTCACCGGCAGGCGGCGGGCATCGCAGGCGGAAATGAAATACCCTGACAGGGCTCCGAACGCCCTCTATACATTGCGTCCTTCCCCGCAGCCCACGAAGAAATAATGACCGTTGTCGTCTGTATAAAGGCCGGCCCGAAATACCCCTCCGATTACGCCAACAAGCTGTTCCGGGCCGTTCGCCGCAACGGCCACGCGGGCAGGTTCTATTGCTTGACCGATGACCCCTCGGGGCTGGAACGCGACATCATAACGCTGCCGGTGAGCCCGCTTTGCCAGGGCTGGTGGCACAAGATCTATTTATTCTCCTGGGATCACGGCATCGACGCGCGCCTGCTCTACATGGATATCGACATGGTGGTCACCGGCCCGCTCGCGGATTTTCTCGGCTATGACGGCGAGTTCGCCACCGGCTCGCGCTTCAACCGGCCCGGTCAGGTCAACTCGACGATCATGAGCATTCCGCCCGGCTACGGCCGCCAGGTCTGGACCACCTTTACGCGCTACCGCGATATGGCCATGCGCAGTTTCGGCGGCGATTCGCGGTTTCTCGAGTCCATCGTCGGGCCCAAGACCAAGCGCTGGCAGGACATGTTTCCGGGGCAATTGGTCAGCTATAAGAAGCATGTCAGGGGCGGGCCGCTCCCCGAAGGAGCGCGGCTGGTCAGCTTTCACGGCAAACCCGACCCCGAAGACGTGGACGACGACTTCGTCAAAACATGCTGGGTCTAGGCGCGTCGGCAAAAGGGTCGGGATGTCGGTATCGGTAGGTCTCGAGGGCGTCCGCGCCGATAAGCGCCTGCTTATCCTGCCGGCGCTGTTCTTGCTCAGCCCGTTCGTGACCGCCGCCGTCCCGCGGCTCACTTGGATGTTTGTCGCGCTGATTGCCATCGCCTTGGGCGTGCGCGCCTGGCGGAAGGGCGTCGCCTGGCGGAGTCTCGTACCGCTCGATGCAATCTCGATCACCGCCGTCTTGCTGGTGCTCTACGTTACCATCAGCGCGCTCTGGTCGGCCGACCAGGGCGCAGGCTTCGCCAAGGCGGCGCTGCTGTGGGGATTGATCTTGCTCACCATCGCCTCGAGCAGGGCGCTCCCGGCGCTCGATGAGCGGCAGCTGCGGCTTGCCGCGCTCGGTCTCGCGGCCGGGGCGGCGCTTGGCGCCATCTATGTCTTGATCGAGATGCTCACCGACGGCGCCATCATCGTCGCGGCGATGAACGCCCTTCCGGCCTTGCGGCCTGACAAGGTCAAGCATATCGGCATGTCCCACCACGGTTATGTGAAGCGAATCTCGCTGTCGGAGCTCAATCAGAATGTCACCATCGTGATGTTGAGCCTATGGCCCGCGCTCTCGGTCTTGGCTCTGGTCGCCGACAAATCGCGCCGCACTTTGCTTATCGCTCTGCTGTTTGTCATCACCGCGCTTGCAGTCCTACTGTCGGAGCACCAATCCTCGCAGATTGCGCTGGTCCTATCGCTCCCCACGTTTCTGCTCGCGTGGAAATGGCGCACCGCCGTCATTCGGACTTTGGCGGGACTCTGGTGCCTCGCCTTCGCGCTGGTCTTGCCACTGGATTTCGCCGCCTATAACGCGGGCTTGCATATGGCGCCGTGGCTCCCGGATTCGGCTCGCGCCAGGATCATCCTGTGGGAGTACACCGCCGAGCACGTTCTCGACCGGCCGTGGCTCGGCGTTGGCGTCGAACTCGACGCATAGCCTGAACCGACGTGGACATATCGACCAGCCGGAGGGCTTCGTCTTCCCGCGCACCTCCGGCGAGCACGCGCACGATTTATTCCTGCAAACCTGGTACGAGCTTGGAGCCGTCGGCGCTATCCTGCTGGCGCTTGCCGGCGCGGCGATCGCCTTGCGCATGCTTCGCCTGCCGAAGGACGTCCAACCCTTTGCCGCCGCGAGCTTTGCCGCATTCTTCGGCATCGCCGCGTTTGCCTGGAGCATGTGGCAGACCTGGTTCATGTGCGCGATCGGCCTCTTGATACTCTATGTCTGCCTCGCGGCGCGTGCGCCGCGCGAGGACGCAAGCCTTAAGCCAACCGTCGGGAATTAGGCGGAGGGCGTTTGGTGCAATTGATCCTGCATATCGGCACGCAAAAGACCGGCACCAGCGCGGTGCAAGAGTGCCTCTGCCGCAACGAGCAGAGGCTCGCCGCGCGCGGCGTATATTATGCGCACCGGCCCCGCTCGCCGACTCTCAACCAGCTCGCACACCTGATTGCCACGGAACGAAAGGCCGAGGCCGAAGCTCTCGTCGACAGCCATGTGGCGAAGGCCCGCGCGGCAGGCGCGACCACGCTGCTGATCAGCGCGGAGTCGTTCTTCGCCATGACCATGTTCTTCCGCAAATTGGAAGGCGAGCTCGTCGAGGATTATTGGGCGGCGGAGTCTCGCGGCGTCGAGCTGCTGCAAAGTGTGCTGCCGGCAAACCTGTCGACCCGCGTTGTGGTGTTTTTCCGCCGGCAGGACAAGTTCCTCGAATCCGTCTACGCGCAGACGGTGAGGACGCGTCCGGTGTCGGCGACGTGCGAGCAATTCGCGGACACCGTCGCCGAGGCTCTGGATTATGCGGGGCACATGCAGCTGTGGAGCCGCGCCTTTACGGATTGTGCCGTACATACCTACGAGGAGACCGCCAAGGACGCTGCCCAGTTCTTCCTGCGCCATGTCCTCCAGCTCGAGGACACCGATCGCTTCGAAGGTTTGGATCTGCGCGTCAACACGTCGCTCGCGCGCGATCTCGTTGAGTACAAGCGCGAGCTGAACAAGGCCAATTCATTTGTGGACCAGCGCATGGGCAATTTCGTCTGCGCCGAGCTTGAGCGCGTTGTTAGAGACGACGGCCGCTATCACGACTATCTGTCCCCTGAAGCCAGGGCGAAGCTGTTGCGCGACGCTGAGCCGGGCAATGCCATGCTCAGCCGCGATTTCGGTATGACGCCGTTTCCTCGCCTGGCCGAAGAACCGGCGAGCGGCTGGAAGCCTTATCCAGGACTTTCGCCGGAGCGGGCGAGGGAGCTACGAGAGAGCCACGAGCGGATCAAGCGAACCGTCGGTTATCAGCGCGAGCGCGCCACTTTGCTGTTGCGGCAGGTGACGCGGCGGCTGCGCGCGGTATTCTGGTCCAACGACTCCGCTCGCTTTTGGCGCGACACGCCGCAAACCTCCAAGCCTTCATAGGACGGCGAGCTAGCAGCCCCCCTAGCTCCGCGCCTGGGCGAGCCACAAAGCCAAGTCTTCGAGGATCGCCCCGAAATGGATCTCGGGGATTTGCAGCGCGGCGGCGATGTCCTTCAGCTTCTTGCGCTCTTCCCCGGCGATCTGGTCATCGGCGAGCAGCACGAGATAGGCGGCGCGGATCATCTCCTCCTTGGTGTCGAGATCGAGCACCTTCGAGGCCGCCCCGAATTCGGCCATCAAGTCGCCCTTGGCCGCTTCGGCCGCTCGCGCCACCTCATCGGCGGTAAGCGTACGGCCTGACTGGTCCAGATAGATCTGCTGGATGAGGCCGGTCTCGCGTTCATCGATCTGGCCGTCCGATCCCGCGACCGCCACCATGGCCTTGAGGATCCAGTCGGCTCCGTCAGTTTCCGGCTTGTCCAATGTGTGCTCCTCACGCTTTTCCGCTAGCTACCGGCGATTGTGCTGGCCCCGGACGCGTTTGCCAAGCCACGCCGGCAGTGAGCCTTACCAGAAAGGAAGCTTTGAACGCTCCCGCAAGGGTGCGCTATGACGCGGGGCCACTTCGCTCCGCCCAAGGTCCGGGATGACAGAACCGCCGCTCAAGGTCATTTTTCTCGCCGATACACGGCCCGGGCACTACCACCTCGCGCAAGGGGTGATCGCGGCGCTGGCGCGACTGCGGCCCGTCGACGTTACCCGGATCGAGGTGAAGCGCAAATGGATCGTGCCCACGCGCTGGCTCCGCCGCCGCATCACCGCCAAGAGCTTCTTCCCGCCGCGCATGTTGCGCATGGCGTATCGCATCGATGCTGATGCTCTGCCCAAGGCCGATCTCGTGGTTTCGGCCGGCGGCGAGACACATATGCCGAATATCTGCGTCTCGCGCTTTCTCGACATTCCCAGCATCTTTTGTGGCTCGCTGATGCGCGGCCTCGGCCCAGAGAATTTCAGCCTGATCGTCTCTTCCTACGACAAGGACGCGGCGAACGACCGCTATCTGGTGACGCTGAAGCCGTCCTCGATCGATCCAGATGCGCTCGGGCGCCCCGCGTTGGTGCCCCGCTATGGGCCTGACCTGCATCCGCGCCTTGCGGGCCTGCTCGTCGGCGGCAATGCCGGACCGTTTCGCTATCGGCGCAAGGAGTGGGACCGGCTGGTCGCCTTTGTCGCCGAGATTTCCAAGGTATGGGACACGCGCTGGCTCGTCTCGACCTCGCGCCGCACACCCGACTACGTCGCCGACAAGATCGCCAAACTCGCCAAGGACGCCAGCGTCGTCGACCGCTTCATCGATTATCGGACGCAAGGGCCGGGCACTCTGCCGCAAGTGTTCGGCACGGCCGAAGTAATCCTCTGCACTGAGGATTCGAGCACGATGATCTCGGAGGCGGTCTCGGCCCGGCTGCCGGTGGTCGGGGTGGCGCCGCGCGCCCACCGCTTCACCGACGAGGAGCGGAGCTATCGCGAATTTCTCATGCGAAACGGCTGGTGCCGGGTGCTGCCGATTGCCGAGCTCACTGCCGACGCGTTCGCCCACGGGCTGTCCGAGATCGAACCGCTCCAGGAGAATCCGCTCGACGCGCTGGCCGCCAAGCTGAAGCAGCGCCTGCCGCAGCTGTTCGCCGATAGCGATTGAGTTCTGACGCGCCTATTGGCTAGAAGCTGGCGCAAGTCTTTCCGAAAATCCGAGGAGCACCGGCACGCTGATGGCCAGCCCGCAATACGTTTATGTGATGAACAAGCTGTCCAAGACCTATCCGGGCGGCAAGCAGGTCTTGAAGGACGTGACGCTCGCCTTCCTGCCCGGCGCCAAGATCGGCGTGGTGGGCGTTAACGGCGCGGGCAAGTCCACCCTGCTGCGCATCATGGCCGGGCAGGAGACCGAGTTCGTCGGCGAAGCCTGGGCGGCCGACGGCGTCAGCGTGGGCTATTTGCCGCAGGAGCCGATCCTCGACGAGGCCAAGGATGTGACCGGCAACGTCATGGAAGGCGTGGCCGAGAAGAAGGGGAAGCTCGACCGCTACAACGAGTTGGCGGTGAATTATTCCGACGAAACCGCCGACGAGATGGCGCAGCTGCAAGACGAGATCGACGCGCAAGGCCTGTGGGACCTCGACGCACAGGTCGAGCAGGCCATGGATGCGCTGCGCTGCCCGCCGGGTGACGCCGACGTGAAGAAATTGTCGGGCGGCGAGAAGCGTCGCGTAGCGCTCTGCAAGCTGTTGTTGTCGAAGCCGGACATTCTTCTGCTGGACGAGCCGACCAACCATCTCGATGCCGAGAGCGTGGCCTGGCTCGAGCATCATCTGCGCGACTATCCGGGCACCGTGATCATGGTCACCCATGATCGCTATTTCCTCGAGGACATCACCGAATGGACGCTTGAGCTCGATCGCGGCGCGGGCATTCCCTACAAGGGCAGCTACTCGTCGTGGCTTGAGCAGAAGCAGAAGCGCGCGGAAGTCGAGGGCAAGCAGGACGAGGCTCGCGAGCGGACGCTGACGCGCGAGCTCGACTGGATCAGAGCGAGCCCCAAGGCGCGCCAGGCGAAATCCAAAGCCCGCATTCGCGCCTATGACGACTTGCTGGCCGAAGCGGGCAAGGACAAGACCGGCAAGGCGCAGATCACCATCCCGCCCGGCCCGCGCCTCGGCGATGTGGTGATCGAGGCCGATCATCTGGCGAAGGGCTTTGGCGAGACCCTGCTGATCGATGATCTCTCCTTCAAGCTGCCGCCGGGCGGCATTGTCGGCGTGATCGGCCCTAACGGCGCCGGCAAGACCACTCTGTTCCGCATGATCGTCGACCAGGACAAGCCCGACGGCGGCACCATCCGCGTCGGCGATACGGTGAAGCTCGGCTATGTCGATCAGTCGCGCGACGCGCTCGAGGGCCAGAAGACCGTGTTCGAGGAGATCTCCGGCGGCAGCGACACCATCAAGCTGGGCACGCGCGAGGTGCCGTCCAGAGCCTATGTCGGCTGGTTCAACTTCAAGGGCGCCGATCAGCAGAAGAAGGTCGGCCAGCTTTCGGGAGGTGAGCGCAACCGCGTGCATCTCGCCAAGATGCTGAAATCGGGCGCAAACCTCATCCTGCTCGACGAGCCGACTAACGATCTCGATGTCGAGACGCTGTCCTCGCTCGAAGCGGCGCTGGAGGACTTCCCAGGCTGCGCCGTCATCATCAGCCACGATCGCTTCTTCCTCGACCGCATCGCCACCCACATCCTGTCGTTCGAGGGCGACAGCCACGTCGAATGGTTCGAAGGCAATTTCCAGGACTATGAGGAAGATAAGAAGCGACGCCTGGGCGAGGATTCCGTGCTGCCGAAGCGCATCAAATACAAGAAATTCGCCCGCGCTTAGGCTTTTGGCCCAAGCCGCCCGCCGGGGTCTTGCATCCCGGCAAAAGAAGATATAAACATATCTTTATGTCGAGTTCTTCCGAAGACAAGGATGCTGGCCTGGGTCTGTCCCGCGCCCACGCGCTCGCGGCTTTGCGCGGCGCTGGCGAGGCGACGCGTTTGCGCATCCTCGCGCTGCTGGCAGGCGGCGAACTGAACGTCAAGGACCTGACCCAGATCCTCGGCCAGAGCCAGCCGCGCATCAGCCGGCATCTGAAGCTGATGGCCGAAGCCGGCCTGATCAAGCGCTTCCGCGAAGGCTCTTGGGTGTATTTCCGGCTGGCCGATACGGGCGCCGAGGCAGCGCTGGCGCAGGCCATCGTCTCGAGCCTCGACCAGACCGACCTCACCCTCGCCCGCGATCGCTCGCGCGCCATCGCTGTGCAGACGGCGCGGGCCGAAGCGGCGCAAGCCTACTTCAAGGCGCATGCAGGCGAGTGGGACTCCATCCGCGCGCTGCACGTGGCGGAGAGAGATGTCGAAGCGGCGATGGACGCGGCGCTGGGGGAGGGGCCGTTCCATCTCCTCGTCGATCTCGGCACCGGAACGGGCCGCATCCTCGAGCTGTTTGCCGCCCGCGCCGATCGCGCGCTCGGCTTCGATCTCAATCACGCGATGCTGGCCTATGCGCGCATGAAGCTCGAGCGCGCCAGCCTCAACCACGCGCAAGTGCGCCACGGCGATCTGCATAATGTGCCGCTGCCGGATGGCGCGGCAGATGCGGTGGTGCTGCATCAAGTGCTGCATTTCCTTGACGATCCCGCGACCGCCGTGGCCGAAGCCGCGCGGTTGCTCGCTCCCGGCGGCAAGCTGCTGGTGGTCGATTTTGCCCCGCATCAGCTCGAGTTCCTGCGCGAGCAATCGGCACATCGCCGGCTCGGCTTCGCCAAGGATCAGCTCGGGCGCGTGTTCGAGGGCGCGGGGCTGAAGCTCGAGCGGTTCCGCGATCTGACCCCCGAGGCTTCGGGCGGCAACAAGTTGACGGTATCGCTGTGGCTAGGCCAGAAGCCCGCGCTCTCCGGCCGGAAGAAGCGCGCCGGCGCTCAGGTGGAGGTCGCCGCGTGATGCTTGCATCCTCCGAGCCTCGAAGCCGCATTCTGGGCCGCGGCGCCATCGACGTGTCGTTCGAATTCTTCCCGCCCAAGACGGCGGCGATGGAGGAAACTTTATGGTGCTCGATCCGCAGGCTCGAGCCGTTGCGTCCCAAATATGTGTCGGTCACTTATGGCGCCGGCGGCTCGACCCGCGAGCGCACTCACGCCACGGTGGCGCGCATTCTGAGCGAGACCACCTTGAAGCCAGCGGCGCATCTTACCTGCGTCGCGGCGACGAAAGGCGAGGTCCACGAGATCATCCGCGACTATTGGGACCTCGGCGTGCGGCACATCGTGGCCTTGCGTGGCGATCCGCCCGACGGCGCCGGCACGCGCTACGAGCCGACGCCGGGCGGCTATATCAACGCCGCGGATCTGGTCAAAGGCATCAAGCACATTGCCCCGTTCGAGATTTCGGTCGCCTGCTATCCGGAGAAGCACCCCGAGTCGCCGAGCGTCGAGGCCGATATCGACATGCTCAAAGCTAAGATCGATGCCGGCGCCACGACCGCGATCAGCCAGTTCTTCTTCGACAACGAAGTGTTCTTCCGCTATCTCGACCGCGTCCGCGCGGCGGGCATCACCATTCCCATCGTGCCGGGCATAATTCCCATCCATAATTTCAAGCAATGCTCCGGCTTCGCCGCCAAGTCCGGCGCGAGCGTGCCCGAATGGCTGGGCCACCGCTTCGAAGGCTTGGACGACGATCAGGAGACGCGCCATTTGGTCGCTGCCGCCGTCGCCGCGGAGCAGGTGCTCGGGCTGGTCGATCAAGGCATTACCGAGTTTCACTTCTACACGCTGAACCGCGCCGACCTCGTCTATGCCATCTGCCATCTGCTTGGCTTGCGGCCGGCGAAGGCGTTTACCGCAGCAAAGGCCGCATCATGACCCGTGACGAGCGTATCGCCGCGCTGACGCGCGAAGCCAAGCAGCGCATTCTCATTCTGGATGGCGCGATGGGCACCATGATCCAGCGCTACAAGCTCGACGAGGCCGGCTATCGCGGCACGCGCTTCAAGAAGCACCCGCGGGATCTCAAGGGCAACAACGATCTCCTCGTGCTTACCCAGCCCAAGATCATCAGTGAGATTCATAACGCCTATCTCGAAGCCGGCGCCGATATCGTCGAGACCAACACCTTCAACGCCCAGGCCATCAGCCAAGCCGACTATGGCCTCGAGGACGTAGCCTATGAGATGAACGTCGCCGCGGCGAAGATCGCCCGCGAGGCGGCCGACGCGTGGACCAAGAAGACGCCCGACAAGCCGCGCTTCGTTGCCGGCGCCATCGGTCCCACCAACCGCACCGCCTCGATCTCGCCCGATGTGAACAACCCCGGCTTCCGCAATGTGAGCTTCGATGCTCTGGTCGATGCCTACACCACGCAGACGCGCGGTCTGATCGAAGGCGGCGCCGATACCATCCTCATCGAGACGGTGTTCGACACGCTGAACGCCAAGGCCGCGGGCTTCGCGGTGGAGCAGGTGTTCGAGCAACTTGGCGGCGAGTTACCCATCATGATCTCCGGCACTATCACCGATCTTTCCGGCCGCAATCTCTCCGGGCAGACGCCGGAAGCCTTCTGGTACTCGATGCAGCACCTGAAGCCGTTCTCGATCGGTCTCAATTGCTCCTTCGGCGCCGAGCAGCTCAGGCCTTCGGTCGATGAGATGGCGCATGTGGCCGACACGCTGGTCAGCGTCTATCCCAATGCCGGCCTTCCCAACGAGATGGGCGAGTACGACGAGAGTCCGGAATTCATGGCGAGCCTGCTCGAAGGCTGGGCGAAGGACGGTCTCATCAACATCGTCGGTGGCTGCTGCGGCACGACACCAGACCACATCCGCGCCATCGCCGCGGCCATGTCCAAATACAAGCCGCGCAAAGTCCCTGTGGTGGAGCACAAGCTCCGCCTCTCGGGCCTCGAGCCTTTCGTGCATGGGTAGCTTAACGTGACCAACGCAGCGCAGAATTTCGTCATGGTTGGCGAGCGGACCAATGTCACCGGCTCCGCCAAGTTCCGTAAGCTGATCGAAGCTAACGACTACGCTGCCGCGCTCGAAGTCGCGCGCCAGCAGGTCGAGAACGGCGCCAACATGCTCGACGTCAACATGGACGAGGGCATGCTGGATTCGGAAAAGGCGATGGCCACCTTTCTCAATCTGATCGCGGCCGAGCCAGACATTTCCCGTGTCCCCCTGATGATCGATTCATCGAAATGGACGGTGATCGAGACCGGGTTGAAATGCGTGCAGGGCAAGGCGGTGGTGAATTCCATCAGCCTGAAGGAAGGCGAGGGACCGTTCCTCGAACATGCGCGCAAGGTGCGGCGCTACGGCGCCGCCGTGGTGGTGATGGCCTTCGACGAAAAGGGGCAGGCCGAATCCGCGGAGCGCAAGTTCGACATCTGCAAGCGCGCTTACGATCTTCTCACCGAGAAGGTCGGCTTCCCGCCGGAAGACATCATCTTCGATCCGAACATCTTCGCCGTCGCCACCGGCATCGAGGAGCATAACGACTACGCGCGCGCCTATATCGAGGCCACCCGCCGCATCAAGGCCGAATTGCCTTACGTGCATGTGTCGGGCGGCGTATCCAATCTCTCATTCGCGTTCCGCGGCAATGAGCGGGTGCGCGAAGCGATGCACTCGGTGTTCCTGTACCACGCCATCCAGGCGGGCATGGATATGGGCATCGTCAATGCGGGCCAGCTCGCGCTCTACGACGACATCGATCCCGAGCTGCGCACCCTGGTCGAGGATGTGATCCTCAACCGCCGCCCCGACGCGACCGACCGCCTGCTCGAAGCGGCAGAGCGCTACAAAGGCGGGGAGGCCAAGCAGCGCGAGGTCGATCTGTCCTGGCGGGAGAAGCCGGTCGACGAGCGCCTGATTCACGCGCTGGTGCACGGCGTCGGCACCTATATCGACGTGGATACCGAGGAGGCCCGCGCCAAAGCCAAGCGACCGCTACATGTCATCGAAGGTCCGCTGATGGCCGGCATGAACGTGGTCGGCGATCTGTTCGGCGCGGGCAAGATGTTCCTGCCGCAGGTGGTGAAGTCGGCGCGCGTGATGAAGCAGGCGGTGGCCTATCTGATGCCCTTCATGGAGAAGGAGAAGGAGGAGCTTGGGCTCGCCCAAGGCGAGCCTGCCGGCCGGATCCTGCTCGCGACTGTCAAGGGCGACGTGCACGACATCGGCAAGAACATCGTCGGCGTCGTGCTCCAATGCAATAATTACCAGGTGACCGATCTCGGCGTCATGGTGCCGGCGCAAGTGATCCTCGACACGGCGCGCGAGAAGAAGGTCGACATCATCGGACTCTCGGGCCTGATCACGCCCTCGCTCGACGAGATGTGCCATGTCGCGGCCGAGATGGAGCGCGAAGGCTTCGATCTGCCGCTGCTGATCGGTGGCGCCACCACCAGCCGCCTGCATACCGCGGTGAAGATCAGCCCGAACTATCGCCGCAGCCAGGCGATCTATGTGACCGACGCCTCGCGCGCGGTTGGCGTGGTATCGGGCCTGATGTCGCCGGAGGAGCGTCCTAAGGAGATTGCCAAGGTGCGCGAGGACTATGCGCGCATGGCGGAATTCTACGCGCGCGGCCAGGCCGAGAAAAGCCGCACCGCGATCGCGGACGCCCGTGCCAACAAGCTCAAGCTCGATTGGGCCGGCTACACGCCGCCGAAGCCGAGCTTCCTCGGCACGCGCAGCTTCAAGGGCTACGATCTCGCCGAGCTGGCCCGCTATATCGACTGGACGCCGTTCTTTCACACTTGGGAGCTGAAGGGCACATTCCCTCGCATCCTCAAGGACGACAAATATGGCGAGGCGGCGCGCCATCTCTACGACGACGCGCAGGCCATGCTGAAGCAGCTCATCGCCGAGAAATGGCTCAGCGCCAATGCGGTGGTCGGTTTCTGGCCCGCCAACAGCATCGGCGACGATATCGAGCTTTACACCGATGAGACCCGCGAGAAGCGTCTCGCCACGTTGCACACGCTGCGTCAGCAGATGGCGCGTGACGGCAAGCGCGCCAATCTCGCACTGGCCGATTTCGTCGCGCCCAAGGAAACCGGCCTTGCCGATTATATTGGCGGCTTCGCGGTGACTGCCGGCATCGGCGAGGAGGATGTGGCGCGCAGATTCGATCGCGCCAACGACGACTACTCCAAAATTTTGGTCAAGGCTCTCGCCGACCGGCTGGCCGAAGCCTTCGCCGAAGCCCTGCACGAGAAGGTGCGCAAGGAGCTATGGGGGTATGCCCCACAAGAGAAGCTGAGCAACGAGCGGCTGATTGGCGAAGACTATGCCGGGATCAGGCCGGCGCCAGGCTATCCGGCCCAGCCCGATCACACCGAAAAGGCCACTCTGTTTCGCCTGCTCGATGCCGAGAAGGCGACCGGGCTCAAGCTCACCGAGAGCTACGCCATGTGGCCGGCGGCCGCCGTCTCCGGCGTCTATTTCTCGCATCCTGAAGCGGCGTATTTCGGCGTGGGCAAGATCGGCCGCGACCAAGTGGCCGACTATGCCGCGCGCAAAGGCTGGAGCCTGGAGGAGGCCGAGCGTTGGCTCGCGCCAAGCCTCAATTACGACCCCAAGCGCGTCGCCGAAGCGGCAGCCTGAGCCTGCAATCGGGCCATCGAGAAAAAAACTAGATCATCCCCAGGATGATGGCGGCGAGAAAGCTGAACGATACGATCGCCAAAATGGCGGTAATCGAGGCTGTGAGTTCCATCGGAAGCTCCTTTCCGATCGAAGAGGTCCCCGCTACCGGGCACGTCATTGTAGAAGACCTCTCGGTCGTCGCCAATCCCTGCTTGTTGCACTGCACAATGCGCTGATGCAGACCCGTAGCTGCTATGAACGCGCCCGATGGGATTTGGTTCACGGCTCGGAAGCCATTTTCCTGGGGCGCGAAACTGTTGCAACGAGTGTCGGCGCCGGTGGTAAATAGGCGAACGGGGCGGGCCGGGCGTTTTCGGGCAGCCTGGTAACCATAGGCAAGGCGGCCCGCGAATTTTGGCCGTTACGGCGACACAATCCGGGCGCGGTTGCGGGCTATTTCAGCACCGCGTTGCGGGGAAAGGGCTCCTCGCTTCCGGCAGGCTAGCCGCCGATCGAGAGGGGATGCGCGATGAGGATTGTCACGACTTTGGGACTTGCCGCCATTGTCATGCTGTTTGCGCTTCCGGCCGAGGCGCTCTCCATTTCGAACGTCGACCCGAAGCCGCACACGATCAAGGTGAAGTCCGGAAGCGACAGCACCGAGCTGACGATTGCACCGGCGCAGGCGGTCGAGCCAGCCTGCCAATCCGGCTGTACCGTCGAGCTGGAGAACGGCGACATTTATGAGATGAAGGGTGGCGAGGAGGCTTCGATCGAAAGCGGCGCTCTCTTTGTCGATGCCGTGCCGGCGCAATAGGCTTCACCGTTTCACAGCGGGAATTTCCGCAACAGGATTTCCGTATAGCCGTCGCCTACGAGTCCTGGCAGCGCCACTGTCTCGCGGAAACCGTGCCGTTGATAGAAGCGCAAGGCGCGCTGGTTGAAGCCTGACGCGCAAACCCAAAGATTGCGCGCTTCAGCCCGCAACGCCTCCCGCTCGAACCAATCCAGAATCTCCGCGCCGATACCCAGGCTCTGGAAGGGTGGCAACAGCGCCAGCAGCTCGAGATAGGGACCCTTGAGCCAGGGCTGGCGGATCAACACCGCGCCGGCGAGCTCGCCGCCGGCCTCGACGCGGTAGCGGTAGGCGCCATCGCCCGAGGAGGCGAGGAAGCGCGCCATGGCGTCCGCCGGATAGTTCATCGCCGACCAGGGCGGGATCGCCACGATCGCTTGGGCGAGGCTCAAGCAGCACGCGGGATCGAGCGGGCCAAGACGTGCGCGCTGAAGATCAATTCTGCCGGCCGAAAAGGGTAAAGACATCGGGGCTCTTTCGGGGATGCGTGCGCGCAAGGCGGGGACCCGCGCCCGGCTGGTTGAGGTAGCATTTGGCCGCGATCACGGGCTTGCCCGCGGCGAGCAGCTCGCTCACCGTGACGAAGCCATAACCCTCTTCTTTCAGCTTCGGAATGGCCAGCGCCAGGGCGTCGGCGGTATGCCAGCCCCGCCCATTCGCATGCGCGACGATGATGGCGCCGGGATGGACATTGTCGAGGATCGTTTTGGCGATCGCTTTGGCCGAGCGATGCGGATCCGGGTCGCCGGTGACCAAATCCCACTGAATGGCGTAGAGGCCCTGATCGGCCGCCGCGGCAAGCGCCTCAGGGTCGCAGGTCCCATAGGGAAATCGCAACACGCTCATGTGCTCAGGGACCGGCTGATTGCCGGCTGCCGGGGTCGCGCATTGTCTCGCCGCCAGAGCCTTGCGCGCGCGGCTGTAGGTTGCTTCGGTGAGCGCGATTTCCTCCTTGAGCGCCTCGCCGTTCAGCTTCGCCATGTCGAGATGGCGCAAACCGTGGCTGCCGATCTCGAAATTCGGATCGGCAATCAATTGGGCCGTGCGCTCGGGATGCGTCTCCATCCATTTGCCGCCGGCGAAGAAGGTCGCCTTCACCCCCTCACGGCGCAGAAGATCGACGATGCGCCCGTCATAGCCGGCGACGCTGCCGTCCGTCTCGCAAAGATCGAAGGTGAGCGCGATCAGCTTCACGCCGGGGGAAAGCTCGACCCCTCTAATCGAGCCGCGCATGGCCTCGGGAAGCGGCGAGGCGGCGGGGAGCGGCTCTTGCCGCAATCCCGTGAGGTCCAGCTTGGTATGATTATGCTGCGGCTTGATTTCGCTGGCGGTGCCGGCGAGCGCTCGCGGGGTGAAGCAGCGGTCGAGCAGGCTCTGGTCCTCGGCGGCAGCCGCCGGCGTTAAGCCGCCCAACGCGATACAGAAAAGCGCAACACCGAGACCGCGATCCATGGTTCCGCACTCGCCCCAACGTGTGCCGCGCATGGAGCGCGCTGAGGCCCTGGGGGTCAATCGCTCAAGAGGTCGCGGAGCCCGACTAGGGCAGATGGTCGCTCAGCGGCTCCACGGAGCGGCTTGCGAGACCATCGGACAGTCCAGTGTCTTCTCCAGCGCCTCGACCAGATCTTCCTCGGAATTGGCTTTCGTATAGAGCCCGTGGTTTTCGTCGGCGAGACACATCAAATCGCCCACGGGATTTCCGCCGGTCCAGGAATAGCCTTCGTAGCGGAAGGCGATGACGTGGACCGTCAGCTGGTCGCCGAGCAGATGCAGCTGCTTGCCGAGCGTGCAGGGCGATCTCCCGCAGGTTTCTTCGCCGTCGGTCACCACCACAATCACGCCCGGCTTGGCGCGATAGTTGAGCACATCCGCCGCCTGTTCGACTGCCGAAGTGAGCGGCGTCTTGCCAGCCGGCACGAGCCCGTTCACCGCGTTCATGATCATGGCGGCAGCGTCGGGCGTCGGCTTGAGGTCGAGCTTGACGTTGCACTGATTGTACGGGCCTGGGCCGTAGGTGATGAGGCCAACGCGCCGATTCTTAGTGGCCGTCGGCAGGACCTGGGCGAGCGCGGCGCGCACCTCGTCGATGCGCGCCCGGGAATTGGGGATGCCGAGCGTCTGGTTGCCCGACATCGAGCCCGAGGCGTCGAACACGATCATGGCGTCTTCGGTGCAGGGCGAGGGCTTCTTCTCCTCGGCACCGGCGACCGACACGCTGCATGCCAGGGCGGCCGCTAAGGCGATGAATCCAACCTGAAAATTACGGCCCGTGGCACGTCGGCCGACAACCAGACCCGCAATCATTGCTCAATCTCCCGAGACGCTTGCCGACTTTACCGCAAGAATCCGGGCTGCGAAGCCGCTTTCGTGCCGCATCCTGGTCGATTTGCCACGAGGTTAAGACCGACCCGCTCAACCTTTGCCTTTGGTGCGGGTTTGGCCGGGGGCGGCGTGACGCTCGAGGAAATCGATCATTTGGCTCGCCACATCGACCCCGGTCGCCTTTTCCAGTCCCTCGATGCCCGGGGAGGAATTAACCTCCAGCACCAGGGGTCCGCTTTTTGAGCGAAGCATATCGACGCCGCAGACATTGAGCCCCAGCGTGCGCGCGGCCATGACCGCTGCACTTCGCTCTTGCGGCGTGATGCGCACCATCTCGCCCGCGCCGCCGCGATGCAGGTTTGAGCGGAATTCGCCGGGCGGACCCGAGCGCTTCATCGCCGCCACCACCTTTTCGCCGATCACCAGCGCCCGGATGTCGGTGGCGTCGGCCTCCTTGATGAATTCCTGCACCAGGATGTTGACGTTCACGCCCTGAAACGCCTCGATCACCGACTTGGCGGACTTGACCGTCTCGCCGAGCACGACGCCGATGCCTTGCGTGCCTTCGAGCAGCTTGATTACCACCGGCGCGCCGCCCACGAGATCGATGATGTCCTCGGCCTGCTTCGGATCGTGGGTGAAGGCCGTGACCGGAAGCCCGATGCCGCGCCGCGCGAGCAACTGAAGGCAGCGCAGCTTGTCGCGCGAGCGTCCAATCGCCACCAACTCGTTCAGCGGATAAACGCCCATGACCTCGAACTGCCGTAGCACCGCAAGCCCATAAAACGTCACCGAGGCGCCGATACGCGGGATCACCGCGTCGAAATCCTCAAGCTGTCGCCGGCGGTAATAGAGGGAGGGACGTCGCGAGGTGATGTTGATCGACACCCGCAGCGTATTGATGATCTCGATCTCATGGCCGCGTCCGCGCGCCGCCTCGCAGATGCGCCGATGGCTGTAGAGGTGCGGATTGCGTGCGAGCAACGCGATCTTCATGGAGGAACCCTGAGGTGTCGAAGGTGTAAGCTTCTATCGCAGCAATCGGCCTGCCTTGAGCGGAATGAGCTTGCGCCGCCGACGAGGCTTCGGCGCCCGTGCGCCGAGAAGATAAGAGCGACCGGGTTCGATCAATGCGCGTCCCTCGAGCGCGGTGCGGCCGAGCAGCATGCGAAAGCCCATCTGGTCGCGATTGGTAAGCGCGAGCTCGATCGGCCAGCTCTCGTCGCCAAGCTTGAGCAGGGTCTTGATGATGTAGCGGCGCTCGACGCCGCCGCCTGAGTTGCGCACCGTGCGCTCGTCGATGGCGCGGGCTTCGCAGGTCACCTTCATCGCTTCGCTCCGCTGAATCGGATGCAGCTCGAAGCGGATCCAGAGGGCGCCGCCGCGGCGGAACGGCTCGATATGGTAAGCGTGCAGCGCGCTGGTCCGGGCGCCGGTATCCACCTTGGCCTTGATGGCGCCGACGCGAAGCTCGGGCAGCCCGACCCATTCGCGCCAGCCGATCTTGAACAGCTCTTTGGGGGTGGGACGTGCTTCCATGCGGCAAGATAATGGGCGGGTGCGGAGTTGAGTTTGCTTGATTTAGCACAGCAGCAAATCTTTGGCTTTGCTTCTTGACGATGTCCGCTCGACTATAGTCACCATGGTGAACGCCTTCGCGGGGGATCGCGGCCATGGGCAAGAACCAGCATGTGGTGAGCCACGGCGAGCATTGGGCGGTGAAGGCCGAAGGCGCGCCTGAGCCATTTGCCCTGTTCAAGACCCAGAGTGAGGCCTGGGAGAAGGCGAAATCGATCGCGCGAAAAGAGCGCTCGGAGGCGCTGCTGCATGGCAAGAACGGCGAGATCCGGGCGCGCAGTACCTATGGCCACGACCCTAGCCGCAGCAGGGGTTGAGACGGCTCACGGACTGAAGATCAGCGTCACATAGACGAGGAAGAGCAACAGGTGCACGACGCCCTGGAGCACGTTGGTGCGGCCGCCGCCAAAGGTGAGTCCGCTGACGAAGAGAGTCAGGATCAGCAACACCGTCTCCACCTCGTTCAACCCCAGATGCACTTGGCGCCCCGTGATTAGTCCGATCATCAGCACCGCCGGTATGGTGAGCCCGATGGTGGCGAGCGCCGAGCCGAGGCACACATTGACCGCCCGCTGCAATTGATTGGCGAGCGCCGCGTGAAAGGCGGTGAGGCCCTCGGGCGCCAGCACCAGGATGGCGATCACCAGGCCGCCGAGCGGCGCCGGCAGGTCGAGATCCTCGATGCCGAAGTCGACGATGACGGCGAGGAACTCGGAAAGCAGTACGACGGGGAGCAGGCTGAGCAGCAGCATGACCACATGGAAGCCAAGCGAGCCAGCTGGCGTTGCGTGCGCCTGCTTCAGCTGCGGCTGACCGGTGCCGCCGTTACCGGCCGGCTCGGCGAAGAAAGCGCGGTGCCGCATGGTCTGAATGAACAAGAACACGACATAGAACAGGCTTGTGATCGAGAAGAACACCAGCGCCTTGGCCGGCGACTGGCTCGGATCGGGCTCCGTCTCCGTGTAGTTCGGGATGATCAGCGCGAAAACAGCGAGCGCGGCGATGATGACGAGGAAGGCGCGCGCGCCTTCGAGATTGTATTCCTGCTCCCAATAACGCAGCGCGCCCATAAGCAGCGCCGTGCCAACCATACCGTTCAACACGATCATCAGCGTAGCGAACATGGCGTCACGCGCGAGCGTCGGGTTGTTTTCGCCATGCAGCATGATCGAGGCGAGCAGCGCGACCTCGATGGCGATGACGGACAGGGTGAGCACGAGGGTGCCGTAGGGCTCGCCCAGCCTTTCGGCCACTGCTTCGGCGTGGCGGACTACGGCGAAGGAGCACCACATCATGACGCCGAATAGGCAGGCAAAGAGAGCGACGGTCAGCGCGTGATTCTGAAGATCGGAGAGCAGCGTTCCCTGGAACAGAAAAAAGACGAGGGCGGTGAGCAGTCCGGCGAGCGCCGGCACCTCCGCCGTCAGCAGGGATAACAGGCTCGGTTTGGCGGGGATCGGCGCCTTCACCGTCTCGCGTTGGTTCATGCTGGTCCCGTCTTCGCCCCGCCCCGGGCGCCCTCTCATCACGTTAGCAGGGCCAGGTTGAGGCCAAACTAACATGGCGGCGTTTGGTCGCTAGCCCCTTGATCCTCGCCCCGCGGGCGTCTCCGCCGTCGATGGGTCGAGAGAATTCATTTACCGCGTTCGCCAATTTTGGCGGCCGTATAGGGCCGTTTGTTTGCACCTCCAATGCAAGCTTCTCCCTAAATAATGGGAGGCGCTTATGGACCGCAAACGGCCCATGCGAGCTGCGCTGGCCGGAACGACCACCGCACTCTGTCTTGTTTCAACATTGCTGTTCGGCGCGTGCGCGATGAAGCTGCAGAATGACGACTTTCCCGTCATGCGGCTGACCAATCCGCCCGCGGCCGACGTGCAACCCTCGCAGTAATCGGGCTCGTCCCGAGGGGGTTGTCATGAGGTTTGTTGTAGGCGCGCTCGCGCTCGCCGTCCTCGGCGTGCTCTTTGGAGTACCGGCCGCGTTCGTGCTCGGCTGGTCACCGTTGAGCGCGATGAACCGGCAGGATACCAGCACCACCGCCAAGGACACGCCCGCCTCCGTCGCGGAACCGAGCGGCGAAACGGCGGTCACAGCGCGGCCGAAAGGGAGCTTCTCCTAGCCGACTCGCCAGCCTTCATGTAAAAGCCCTTTACATGAATCCCACCGATCGCGGTTGGCGCCGTCCTCGCTCCTATCACCACGGCAACCTCAAAGAGGTGCTGCTGGAAGCGGCGCGCAAGCTGATCGAGCAATATGGGCCGGGGGGCTTCAGCCTCACTGAGGCGGCGCGGCTTGCCGGGGTGAGCCCCGCAGCGCCCTATCGGCACTTCCGCGATCGCGACGCGCTGCTCGCCGAGGTCGCCAGGCACGGCTTCGAGCGCTTCGCCGCGCGGCTCGACATGGCGTGGAACAACGGCGTGCCGACGCCGCTCTCGGCCTTCGAGAATCTCGGGCGCGCTTATCTCGCCTTCGCGCGCGACGAGCCGGCGAGCTATGCCGTGATGTTCGAGTCGGGCGTCGTTGCTCCCGGTGACGGGAGCGAGCAGATCCCCGCCGCCGATCGCGCCTTCGCTGTCCTCCAGCACGCCGCCGCCGCGCTTTGTCGTGGGCTGCCCGAAAGCGAGCGTCCGCCGATCCGGCTGATGAGCCTGCACATCTGGGCGATCTCGCACGGTGTCGCCACGCTATTCGCGCAAGGCGGCGCGCGCAAAGTACCCATGACGCCGGAGGAAATTCTCGAAAGCGCGATGCTGATTTATTTGAAGGGACTCGGCATTCTCACCGACGGCACGGCGACGGGCGCGCAATCTTAGCGGCCGGCTTGCAGCCATTTCAGCACGCGGTCCCAGTCCGCCGGCGTGCCGTTGAAGCTGTTGCGGTCGACCTTGCCCTTTACGCCAGGCACGTAGCCGGTGGTGGTGAACTGCCAGAAGGACCAAGGCCGTTCGCTATAAATGGCGTCGGGTTCGGCGGCGACCGAGCGCAGCCAGAAATGATAGTCGGGGAACTCGCCCTCGAGCACCTCGTGGTGGAATTTGGGATCGGTATAGATGATCGGCCGTTTGCCGGTATGCGCCTGCATGGCGTCGAGGATGATCTTGATCTTTTGCAGCGCGAGTTCGCGGCTGACCTTGCCTGGGCAGGTTCTCGAGGCGCTGTTCCACTCCAGGTCCAGCACCGGCGGCAGGGCATCGCTCTCCGCCGGCACGTTCAGCATGAACCACAGCGCCTGCTCGTTGGCCGGGCGGCACCAATAAATGAAATGATAGGCGCCGCGGGCGACGCCGGCGCGCTTGGCCGCATACCAGTTCTCGAGAAATTTCGGATCGAGATGATCGCCGCCTTCGGTCGCCTTGATGAAGGCGAAGCGGACACCCGCGTCGTGCGCCGCAGCCCAGTCGATGTCGCCCTGCCAATAGGACACGTCGATGCCCTGGACCGGCATGGTATGCGCGGCGGCGACGCCATCATGCGGCTTGGCGTCGCGCATGGCGCGGGACAGCGCAAATTGGTCGACGACGCTCAGCGCCAACAGCGCCGACGCCACGGCCATGACCGCGATCCCGCGAACCAGCAACGCCATAGGGTAAGCCCCCGAACCCCCCTCGACCTCTCTCCATTAGCGTAGCCATGCGAGGATTAAAATATTTCTTGCCGCATTTACGGCGGGGGGAGCGCGAAGTTCGGCTTTTCCACCGCCTAAATCCGATCGCGATCACATTTCATGACAGGTCTTGACTTGCGCCGCAGGGAGGGCATCTATGTGAATGTGAATAACATTCACACCGAAGGAAGGGTGTCTGATGCAGCGAGCGATTACGACCTTGGACGACTATGGCAAGCCGGCCTGGATCACGGCGATGATCGTCGGCTTCCTTTTGTGGTGGCCCATCGGCCTTTCCGTCTTGGCCTATCTGATCTGGAGTGGACGCATGGGATGCGGAAATAGAATGCAGTGGAAGAACTACTTCGCCAGCGAGGCGCGGAAATTCGGCGGCGGCATGACGGCGTTCCGCTCCACCGGCAATCGCGCCTTCGACGACTACCGCGACGAGACCTTGCGGCGGCTCGAGGAGGAGGCGACCGAGTTCCAAGCCTTCCTGCAGCGGCTGCGTCACGCGAAGGACAAGGCCGAGTTCGACCAATTCATGTCTGAGCGGAGAAACAGCCCCGCCACGTCATAGGCTCGCTCTCTCCCTGCGAACGAGCTTAGAGTAGAGAGGCAACATAAGAGGAGGGCGCGGGATTTCGGTCCCGCGCCCTCTGCTTTTATGTGGTACTGGGCGAAAGGCCCGCGCCGATACCAAGCGAGACATTTGCATCGCGGCCGGGTAGTGGTTTCGGCAAGTGTGTCTGCCCGGCACGGAGTTCCGATGCGCGTTGCGGTACTGGGAGCAGGATTCCAGGGAACTGGCGTTGCACTCGAATTGTCGCGCCGGGGGGTGGCGGTCGATCTCTACGACCGCAACGCGGTCTGTATCACGCAAGCCGGCCTCCGCAACGAGGGCAAGATTCATCTCGGCTTCACCTACGCCAAGGACGAGGACCTCGAGACCGCCAAAATAATGGCGCGTGGCGGCATGGCGTTCGGCGGCATCGTGCAGCGCTGGCTCGAATGCGATATCGCATCTATCGGCCTCTCCCCGCCATACGACTACGCCGTGCATCGCGGCAGTCTGGTCCCGGCGGATCGGATCGACCGCCATTTCGCCAAGGTCGTCGCCCTGATGCGCGAGTTGGCTGAGGGCGAGGGCAGTCTTTATCTCGGCCAGGACGTGCGGAAGGTCTCGTATCGGGCCGTGGGCCACTCGGACATCTACCACGAAGAAATCACCGACGCCGTCTTTTCTACCCCGGAACGCAGCATCGACGTCGGCAAGGTGGCAAAGTCGTTGCGCCAGCGCATCGCAGCCGAACCTCGCATCAATTTCCTTCCGCTGATGCAGATCACGGAAGTCGTGAGAATGAACGGCGCCTGGGAGGTACGCTGCGTGCAGGGAGGCACGCCGTCATGCGAGCGCTATGCTCAGGTCGTGAACTGCCTTTGGGACGGACGCCTCGTCATCGACCAGACTGCGGGCCTGCCGCCCAGTCCGCCCTGGTTGTATCGGCTCAAATTCGGACTGCACTTCGTGCTGAAGCAACCCGACCAGCCACTTCCCTGTACGACGATCATGCTCGGACCTTACGGCGACAGCGTGAGATTCGACGACGGGCGCTGCTATCTCTCCTGGTATCCTAGCTGCCTGACGGGGATTTCGCCTGAAATCGCGCCGCCGGACTGGCCGCGCGAACTGGATGAAGACGCCGCGAGTGAGATGATCAAAGCGACCATCGCAGGCCTCGGCGAGACTATCCTTCCGTTGCGCGGGCTTTCGCAGAGCGACATGGAAGAGGTGAGCCTCGCGGGCGGCATCATCTTTGCCGCGGGCGAGACCGATATCGACGATCCCCACAGTCAACTTCATACTCGCACCAAGGTCGGAATACGGTCGAAGGATGGCTATCACTCCGTCGATCCTGGCAAATATACTTTGATCCCCATGTTCGCGGTGGAAGCGGCGGACCGCGTCTGCGGCGCGGTATAGGCAGTAGGCTCGGTGAGCGGCAGCCCGCCCCAGGTGACGATTTGCGTGCCGGTCTATAATGGCCAAGCTTACGTCCGCGAAACCTTGTCCTCGATAAGCCGGCAGAGCTATCGCAATTTCAGCGCGCTTATCTCCGATGACGCCTCGACGGACGGCTCGGTCGAAATCTGCCGGTCCTTCACGCAGGATCCGCGCTTTTCACTGACTGTTCAGCCGGCAAGGCTCGGCTGGGTTGCAAATGCGAATTGGCTGCTGCAGGCCGCCCCGGGGGACTTCGTCTGTATCACGCCGCATGACGACATCCTGGATCAGCGCTATATCGAGTCGCTTGCGGAATTCCTTCGCGCCGAGCCGCGCGCAGCCATGGCGTTTTGCGATGTGCATGAGTTCGGTGAACTTGATCAGATCCTGTTCAGCCCAGAGCTTTGCGGAAGTCCGGTCGATCGGCTGATCGGCTTCATCAGCAAGTATTATGACGGCACCGCCTATCGCGGGCTGGTGCGGCGGGAGGCCATTGCCGAGGGCGGCCTTGAAGGCAACAGCGCCGACGGTTTTGCCGCAGACCTGGTCTGGCTCGCGCGCGTGGCGCGGGCCGGCGAACTCCGCCGCGTGCCGCAAGTTCTCTATTCCAAGCGCCGCCACCATGAGAGCGCTTCGCTGCAATGGGGGTCATGGAGCGACGAGATGAAGCGCGAGGCATGGTGCGTGCACTGTCACCAGTTGCTGGATGTCGCGCTTGGTCTGGATCTCTCACCGGCGGAGCGATCGCGGGTCGTGGCGGCGACGGTGAGGCGGCTGCTTCAGGTCGAGCCGGCTTTGCCATTTCCGTTTATCCGCTCGCTCCCACGCCAGCAGAAGCTGGCGATGGTCGCCTCTCTGCTCGGTGTCATGCACGGCCAGTAACGCGAAGCTTCCACGGCGCGGGATTTCGGTCCCGCGCCTTTTGTTTTCTCTATTTGCGTTTATCGCCGAACCCGCCACCGGTCGGCGTCTTGATGATGATGGCTTCTCCTGGCTCCAGCACGGTCTGGTCGGAGCCTCTGAGACGCTCCAGCCTGCCGTCCCTGCGCCTGACCCAATTCTCGCCCACCTGGCCATTCTCGCCGCCGTGCAGGCCGAACGGCTTGAGCTTGCGGAAGCTGGATAGGATGGCGCACTCCATCCTCTCCAGAAACCGAATGGCGCGAATCGTCCCGTCACCTGCGCGCCACTTTCCCTTGCCGCCGGACCCGCGCGCGATCTCGAACCGTTCCAGCAACACCGGATAACGCAGCTCGAGCACCTCGGGGTCGGTGAGGCGCGAGTTAGTCATATGCGTCTGCACCGCGGCGGCGCCATCGAAGCCGTCGCCGGCCGGCGCGCCCGAGCAGATCGTCTCGTAATACTGATAGAGCGCGTTGCCGAAGGTGAGATTGTTCATCGTGCCTTGCGCCGAGCCGAGCACGCCAAGCGCGCCATAGAGGCAATTGACGATGGTTTGGCTGGTTTCCACATTGCCGGCGGCGACCGGGGCCGGAAAACGCGGCTTGAGCATCGAGCCCTTGGGCACGACGATCTTGATGGGGCGGAGGCAGCCGGCATTGAGCGGAATGTCCTCGTCCACCAGCGTGCGGAACACGTAAAGCACGCATGCGCGCGTGATCGGCTCGGGCGCATTGAAGGCGTTGGCGACTTGCGCGCTAGTGCCGGTGAAATCGACGGTGGCTTTGCGCGCCTTCCGGTCGATCTTGATGGCGACCTTTATGACGCTGCCTTGGTCGGTCTCGACCTCGAAGCGGGAGTTCTTGAGCTTGGCGATGACGCGCGAGACGGCCTCGGCCGCGTTTGCCTGCACATGGCCCATATAGGCGCGAACCGTCGGCAGTCCGTAATGCCGCACCATCCTGCCGAGCTCGGCAGCCCCCTTCTCGTTGGCGGCGACCTGCGCCTTGAGGTCGGCGACGTTCTGGGCAGGGTTGCGTGCCGGGTAGGGGGCTTTGGTCAGCAGCTCCAGCACGGCCTCCTCGAGGAAGCGACCGCGCGCCACGAGCTTGAACGGGTCGATATAGACGCCTTCCTCCTCGATGCGTGTCGCCTTGGGACTCATCGAGCCAGGCGCGATGCCGCCAATATCGGCGTGATGCCCGCGCGCCGCGACGAAGAACAGCAAATCCGGGCTGTTCTCGCCGAACACCGGCGTGACCACGGTAATGTCGGGAAGATGCGTTCCGCCGTTATAGGGCGCATTCAGCATGTAGGCGTCGCCGGGCTTTAGCGCCTCGCCGATCTCGCGCAGCACCGCCTCGACACTCTTGTCCATCGAGCCGAGATGCACGGGGATATGCGGCGCGTTGGCGATCAGTCGCCCCTTGGCGTCGAAGATCGCGCAAGAGAAGTCGAGCCGTTCCTTGATGTTGACCGAGCGCGCGGTGTTTTGCAGCGCATAGCCCATTTGCTCGGCGATCGAGACGAACAGATTGTTGAACACTTCGAGCATGACGGGATCGGCATGCTTGCCCACGCGCGCCTCTTGGCGCTTGGCGATGCGCGCGAGCAGGAGATGGTTGCGCGAGGTCACTTGCGCATCCCACTCGGGCTCGACCACCACGGTCTGGTGGTCCTCGATGATGAGGGCAGGGCCAACGACACGATGGCCCGGCGCGAGCCCGGCACGCAAGAACACCGGGGCGTCGTGCCAGGCCCCTCCGGTAAAGAGCCGTGTCAGGGATTGCGGCTTGGGCGGCGCCATATCCTGTACGGCAAGCTCAGGCTCGGCGATGGGCTCGCCGCCGCCGCGCGCCTCGACCTCGATCGCCTCGATCTCGATATCCTTCTCCGGACTGATGAAACCGAAGCGCTTCTGATGCGCGATCTCGAACAGGGCCCGCATGCCGCGCAGACTCGCGAGCGGAATGGGAAGCGCGCTGTCGGTGCCGGCATAGCGAAGATGCGCCTGGACCATCACGGTGATCGCCCCTGAACTCGACACCCTGCTGCACCAACTCCTGCTTTGCCTCGGTCTCGAGCAAGGTCCGCACCGTGCCAAGCGAGGCTAGCGTCTCTTCGTCGAGGGTCTTGAGCACGCTGCTTGTGCGCGTGGCGCCGAGCGAGGCGAGTCCCATGCCGAAGGCCGAGAGTACGCCCGAGAGCGGATGAGTCAGCACCGACTTGATGCCGAGCGCGTCGGCCACCAAGCAGGCATGCTGCCCGCCGGCGCCGCCGAACGAATTGAGTACATATTCGGTGACGTCATAGCCGCGCTCGACCGAGATCGTCTTGATCGCGTTCGCCATGTTGGACACCGCGATCTTGATGAAGCCGTCGGCGATCTCCTCCGCCGAGCGCCCATCGCCGAGCTTGCGGGCGAGCGACTTGAATTGCTTGCGCACCGCGTCCGCGTCAAGCGGCTGATCCTGGCTTGGCCCAAAGATGTGCGGGAAGAATTTGGGCTGCAGCTTGCCCGTCATCACATTGGCATCGGTGATGGTCAGCGGTCCGTCCCGGCGATAGGCGAGGGGGCCTGGATCGGCGCCGGCAAAGTCCGGTCCGACGCGAAAGCGCGCGGCGTCGTAATGCAGAATCGATCCACCGCCCGCGGCAACCGTGTGGATCAGCATCATCGGCGCGCGCACCCGCGCGCCTGCCACCACGCTCTCGAAGCTCCGCTCATAAATGCCGTCGAAATGGCAGACATCGGTCGAGGTCCCGCCCATGTCGAAGCCGATGATCTTGGTGAAGCCCGCTGCGCGCGCGGTCTCCACCGCGCCCACCACGCCCCCCGCGGGTCCGGACAGGATCGCGTCCTTGCCCCTGAACAGATGCGACGATGTCAGTCCGCCGGAGGACTGCATGAACAGCAGCCGTGGGATTCCTCCCCCTGGAAGGGGGAGGTCGGTCGGCATCGCCGACCGGGTGGGGGTCAAAGCGGCGCGGCTCGACCCCTCCCCGGATCGCCTGTGGCGGTCCGACCCTCCCCTTACAGGGGAGGGAATTAATGCTTTAGCCACGCGATCCACATAGCGGCGCAGTAGCGGCGAGAGATAGGCGTCGACCACCGCGGTGTCGCCGCGCCCGACGAACTTCACCAGCGGGCTCACCTCGTGGCTTGCTGAGATTTGCGTGAAGCCCGCCGTGCGGGCGAGCGCCACTGCTTCGCGCTCATGCTCGGGAAACGCGTAAGCATGCATGAAGACAATGGCGACCGCGGCGATACCGTCGGCGCGCGCGGCCCGAAGCGCGGCTATCGTCGCCGAATGATCGAGCGGGGTCTCGATGCTGCCGTCGGCGCGCACGCGCTCCGGCACTTCGGCCACACGCGCATAGAGCATTGACGGCTTCTCGATGCGGCGGGCGAAGATTTTTGGCCGCGCCTGGTAACCGATCTCCAGCGCATCGCGAAAGCCTTGGCTGACGATAAGCAGGAGCGGATCGCCCTTGCGTTCGAGCAGCGCGTTGGTCGCGACCGTGGTGCCCATCCTCACCGTGGCGATGGATTGCGACGGTAGCGGCTTCCCGCGTGGGCACCCGAGCAGGTCGGCAATGCCGGCGATCGCCGCGTCGGCGTAAGCCTCCGGATTCTCCGAGAGCAGCTTATGCGTGACGAGCCGCCCGTCGGGCGCCCGTGCCACGATGTCGGTGAACGTGCCGCCACGGTCGATGAAGAACTGCCATCTGCCGCCGCTGTTCATCCGATGCGCTTCAGCCCCGCGGCATAGCGCTTCCAGCGCTTGACATAGACATCCGCCGCGCGCGCGATCATGGCGCGCGCCTGATCGTCGGTCGTGCGCACCGCCTTGGCCGGAGCGCCGAGGATCATCGAATTGTCGGGATAAACCTTGCCTTCTGTGACGAGCGCGCCGGCTCCGACCAGGCAGTTCGCGCCGATCTTGGCGCCGTTCAGCACGATGGCGCCCATGCCGATCAAGCTGCCGTCGCCAATCGTGCAGCCATGCAGCACGACATTATGGCCGATGACGCAATCGCGTCCGATCGTCAGCGGAAAGCCGGGGTCGGTGTGCAGCGTGGCGTTGTCCTGGATCTGCGAGCGCGTGCCGATCTCGATCCATTCGTTGTCGCCGCGCAGCACCGAGCCGAACCAGATGCTGACATTGGTATGGAGCTTCACCTTGCCAATCACGGAAGCCGTGTCGGCGATCCAATAAAGCCCGTCCGCGGGGAATTCGGGCGCGGTCCCATCGAGCTCATAGATCGCCATGCGTGCTTCCTTTGGGCTGCCGGCTGCGGCTCTTCGCGGCCGGCTCGGTGGCGCCGAGCTTGCGTTCCAGCCGTGCGATCTCGCCGCGCAGGTCGCTGTTCTCCAGTTCCGAATACATGGCCGCGGCATCGGCGGCCAGTCTTCTCAGGATGGTGCGCTCATGGGCGTCGAGATCGGTGCCGGAGAGATGCGGGCCGTACAGCGAGATGGCGAAGCAGCGTACGGGATTGACTGCCGGCACGGCGAGCACCGGACGGTTGAGCCCGGCAGGAAGATCGAGCCCGTCACCGTCGTCATCCTTGAGATGGAAGGGCCGGCCGTCGCGCATGGGCGCGAGCATCGGCTCGTCTACCCTGATTTTCGTCGTCTTAGCTCCGTCCCAGCCCTTGCCTTTGCCGTTCCGCGCGAACACCGATCCATCACGGCGGAACGAGGCGGCGGAAGCGAGCTTCAGCGCGTCGTAGGTCTCGTCCGCGAGCAGCCGGTCGATCTCGGCGGGTTTTTTGGCGGTACGGATGGCTTGCCCAAGCCGTTGCGCCGCCGCGTCGACCTCCCGATTGAAATAGCCGTCGACGAGATGAACCGCGCCTTCGTGCAGGCGGGACAGTGCGAACACGGCGGCGGCGCCCAAGGCGATCCAGGCCCAGCCCGGCAGAGCCAGCTTCTCCTGGATGCGCTCCACCTCGTGATGCAGCAGCAGGACGGGAACACTGAGGCTCAGGCCGAGGATCGTCACGCGGCGGAGGGGGATCGTCACGCTCACCACGCGCGGGCGGCGGAGCGCCTCGAACACGAACAGGCAGAGCACGCCGTTGACGAGATAGAGCAGGCCGGTGATGTCCTCCGTGGGCGTGAAGTCCCCCCATCGCGTCTCGAAGATCGTCGTCGTCGAGGCAAGCTCGGCGATCAGGAATGAGGGCAGGCCGATTAGGCAGCCCCAGATCACCCAGCGCACGCGCTGATAATCCTCAGGCGTCTGGGACTGCCGTCGCGCGAGCAGAATCCAAAGGGCGGCGGCATCCACGACAAAGCCCGCGAGAATGCCGACCCGGGTCACCGTCTCGCTTGGATAGCCGAACATCGAGCCATAGGACCCGAACAGCAGCAGCGCAAAGATGAGGGCGACGAGCGGCAATGCGCGCTCCACGCCACGCCATCGCGGCTCCGTCTTGTTGTTGGGAACGCGCAACACGAATAGCAGAAAGCCCGCATAGCCGGCGGCCTGCGCCAAGATCGAGGCGGCATCCTGGGCCAGCAGGGCGAGCGGCCATTGCTCGAGGATCGCGTAGAACGCATATTCCTGGCCGGGGTTAAACCAATTCACATAGAGGAAAAACCCCCAGCTCATCGCCGAGGGTCGCGTCCACACCAGCCACGCCGCCGCGATGATCACCGCGACGCCGGCGATCTGGCAGAGCATGTTCACCGCTTTGATGAGCACGTTATAGGGGCGTTGCTCGGCGATCAGCGTCACTTGCCGTGCCGGACGCCCCTCGTTAGCCATGAGTTCGATGGTGACCGCCCGCCCGGGCAACACGAAATCGACGCCGCCGAGCACGTCGAGTGTGCTGCCGCACTCTTCGATCTCGCTCAGCCTGCAGCGCATTTTCTCGAGGTCGAGCCGGTCGCCAACCCTAATCCCGGCGCGCCAGGCAGGGGACAAGGCGTCTTCGGGGAATGGCCCATTGGCGTCGTAGATCACCCCGTCATTGTTGGCGAAGAAGCCCAGCGAGCCGAGCGCCTGAGCGATCCTCAGCATATCCGGAACGATCATCAGGAGGCCCCAGAGGGTGAGGACGATCAGGAGAAGCCGGCTAGGGGTCATTGGGGCATGCACCTCGAAGCGCCCGACAGATGTGGATAAGGCCACCGCCTCCCATTGCCAGGATCGCGCAAGCATTCCGTAATCGCGGGGCATAGCAAATGGCAAGCGGAACGGAGAGGGCCAACGCGAAAGGCAAGGCTAGCCGCCGGGAGCCCGAGGCGGGCTAGCCGGAGGACGATCCCGGCTTGCTCGGCGGGACCGGCACGACACTCAGCGTGCCGTCGGTCTCAAGCACCACGCAGGCGACGCTCTCCAGGCCGGAAAAGCCCCGGTCTCGCAGTGCGGCGGCTATTTCCTCCCTGGTAACTCGCTGGGCGCGCATGGCCCCGTCGAGATAGGCCCCGTCGCTGACGAGGAGGGTGGGTTCACTCTTGACCAATGTTCGCACCAACTTGGAACGCACCGAGAGCCAGGTGATGAGGTATTGAAGGGCGATCAGCAGGGCCAGTGCAAGCACGCCTTCGACCAGCGGCACCGATTTGTCGAGCACCACCGTGGCAAAGGCTGACCCGAGCGCCACCGTCACCACTAGATCGAACGCGTTCATTTTACCAAGCGTGCGTTTGCCTGACGCCCGCAGCATCACCACGAGAGCGGCATACGCCATCGTGCCGATCGCCAGCACGCGAAAGAGGCCTATCCAGTTGTCAAACAACATGAGCGCCCAAAGGAAACGGGCGGCATGAGAGCCGCCCGCAATTGAGTTTGCAATGAATCGGAACTACTGCACGACCCGCTCGCGCTTGTGTGAATCTTGGTCGTCGAGCCAGGCGAACGAGGGCGCGGCTTCCAGATCTTCTTTGGTCGTGTTCAGCACAATCCGCATATCTGCGTGCTCGGTATCGAACCGCGCCGCGGCTTCGTCGGCTTTGGCTTCGCGCTCGGTGGTGTTATCCGGCTGGTCGCGCATCGCCGCCGCAGTTTTGAAGTCCAACTCGTCGAACGGCACGCCGACATTCTTCTCGCCGATGCCGAGGAAGCCACCAACGCCGATCACCACGGCCACGACATCGCCCTTCTCATTGATGATCACATTGTTGATTTCGCCGAGATTGTCGCCGTTGCTGTTCTCGACGGTGCGACCGATCAGAGCCTCAGCGGTCCAGTCGGTCGGCGCCTGCCGGTTCAAATACTTGATATTGCTTTTCTTGACCGGCTTGGTCTCGGCCGCCTTCGTGTCGGCGTCATTCATGGCCATTGCGTTGTCGTCGCGCATAGCCCGGTCATCGGCCTCGTCGGCGTCGTCAGCCTCTGCCACCTGGTCGACCGTTGCGCTCAGGGCCTTGGCTTCTTTCAGATGGTTTTTGAGGGTCGGCAGAGTGTCGCCGGCCCATTTTTTCAGATCGTCGTTCTCACCGGTAGCGGCGTAGGCCTCAAAGAGGGCGACAGCCTTCTCATGGGCACCCACTTGGGCCTGAATGTAGCTCTTGTCGAACCGTTTGCCGGACATGTCCTTGAGCTTATCCAGCTTGGCCTGATGATCGGCGTCAAGCTTGGTCGGCAACTCGGCCTTGATCTCTTCGTCTGTTACCAGTGCCTTCAGCTGCTTGCTGGTCTTGGAATGGTCGGCGACCATGTGCTGGCCAAACGACTTCACGTCGGTATTGCCCGCCTTCTCGGTGGCGAGTTGGCCCGACTCGATTTCGAACATGTCGCTGACGGCGACAGTCTGCACGAAGTCCGCCGTCGTCGGCGCGGCGAGCGCTGCTGAACTGAGGAAAATTGGTGCGGACAGCCCGAGGGCCATCGCGATGATGTCTCGTCTCATATGCTTGCTCCTTAGGAAAATCGGTTCGGTAGTTCAACGAGACAATCGCGGCGAGGTTCCATTTTCGCTGCAGCTTCCGCCATTCGAGTGTTAGGTAAGCCTACTTGTAATCCCTAATCCCCCTCGGCTAATGAGGGGCGCAACCTGACTCTGAAGCGAAGAGGGCGCGCTTCAACGAAATCAACGCGGCGGTCGGCGTGATCGCGCTGGCGTTCTCGCTCAAGCTGAACTTCGCTTAACCGCCTATCCCTGGGAGTGTGAGATGCAGACCTATATCTTGCTGGTGAACTTCACCGATCGGGGCATGAGCGACATCAAGGACACGATCAAACGCGCTCATGCCTTCGAGGCCATGGCCAAGAAAAGCGGCGCCGTGCTCAAGGTGCTGTGCTGGACGATGGGGCGTTACGACGTGATCGCCGTATTCGAGGCGCCCGACGATGAGAGCGCCACCGCGCTAACGTTCAGCACCTCCTCGCTCGGCAATACCCGGGCGGAGATGCTGCGGGGCTTCTCCTTCGACGAAATGGGCGGAATCCTGGCCAAGATGGTCTGACCCCGACATTTGCCTCCGTTAATGTGACGCGTATCTCGCCCTTGTCGCGGAGGCGCTCGCTCGCTATTAGAGCGCGAGCCCTTTCTCCCTCAAGTGATGAGCATGGATACCGAAGTCCCCAAGGAATCGCGCCGCCACGGCGCCAATGTCGTCAGCATCTTTATTACCTCGCTTGCCGCGGCCATCGTTGTCGCCGGCGGGTTCGGCATTGTTTTCCAGGCCGGCATTGTCGCCGCGGCCGCCCGCTTGGGGCTTGGCGAGAACTTTATTTGGTTCGGGACAGCCATCAACGCGGCTGCCACCCTTTGGCTCGCGACCTGGACCTTTGCCCGGTCCTGGCATGTCGAACGGCGGCTCAAGGCGGGCCTCGAAGTGGACGAGCCGAAACTCTCGATCTTGGCCAATTTCCGCGCCTCTTGAGCCGATTCTACGCGACCCTGACGACACGTGGCCTGGGGTCGATTCTTCGCATGCGGGCGCCTGCAAAAGTCCTTATGCTCTAGCCAAAGCAGTACAGTCCGGGGGAGTACGACATGTCGGTTTGGGGCAAGCTCGCAGGTGCCGCGGCGGGACTCGCTATCGGAGGCCCGATCGGCGCTCTCCTCGGCGGCGTCGCCGGCCATTACGTCATCGATCGCGACAAGGAAGAAGACGGGCCGGCTGAGAACCAGGTGGCCTTCACCGTCGGCGTGATCGCGCTCGGCGCCAAGATGGCCAAGGCCGATGGCGTCGTCACCATGGACGAGGTCAACGCCTTCAAGGAAGTGTTCAAGGTGCCCGAGGGCGAGATGAAGAACGTCGCCCGCGTGTTCAACCTCGCCAAACAGGACGTGGCCGGCTACGAGGCCTATGCCGAGCAGCTTGCCACCATGTTCAAGGGCAACCGCAAACTGCTCGAGGACGTGCTCGAGGGTCTGTTCCACATCGCCAAGGCCGACGAGGTGTTGCATCCGCGCGAGGAGCAGTTTCTGGCTGGCGTCGCCAAGCGGTTCGGCATGACCGAGACCGAGTTCGCTTATGTCAAGGCGCGCCATGTGGTCGCTTCCAAGCGCAACCCCTACGACGTGCTGGGCGTCCAGCCTGCCATCACCAACGAGGAATTGAAGAGCCACTACCGCAAGCTGATTGCCGAGAACCATCCGGACAAGCTGATCGCGCGCGGCGTGCCGAAGGAGTTCGTCTCCATTGCCACCGAGAAGGTCGCGGCGCTCAACGAGGCCTACGGCCAGATCGCCAAAGAGCGCGGGATGTAGCCAATCCACCTTTCGGCGCCATCCCGGCGCAAGCCGGGATCCAGAGAAATATGTTCCGCCTCGGTTGCTCCGGATTCCGGCTTGCGCTGGAATGACGGAGTTCTGCTTCTAGGGAGAATGACCGCCGCTCCCGACAGTCCGCTCGCCACCTTGTGGTGCCCGTCGCCCAACGTCGAGGCGAGGCGCGACGGGCTCACCCCCGATATGCTCATCCTGCATTACACCGGCATGGACTCGGCCGAGGCTGCGCTCGACTGGCTGACGCGGCAGGAGTCCGGGGTGTCTTGCCATTATCTCGTCGATGAGGACGGGCGCATCGCGCAAATGGTGCCGGAGTTGGAGCGCGCCTGGCATGCGGGTCAAAGCCTCTGGGCGGGCGAGACCGATATCAATTCACGCTCGATCGGCATCGAGATTCACAATCCCGGTCACGATTTCGACTATCCGGATTTTCCCGACGCCGAGATGCGCGCTGTCGAAGCGCTGTGCCACGACATCCTGAGCCGCCACCCGATTGCGCCGCATCGCGTGCTTGCCCATTCCGACATCGCGCCCGGCAGGAAGCGCGATCCCGGCGAGAAGTTCGATTGGCAGCGGCTCGCGCGCGCAGGCATCGGGCTATGGGTGCCGCCGGCGCCGGTCGAGGACGACCAAGGCCTGGGCCCTGGCGACGAGGGCGAGTTAGTCGCCGCGCTGCAACGCGACCTGCTCGCCTATGGCTATGGCGTTGAGGTCACCACCACCTACGGTACCGGCCTCGAGAAGGTCGTCGAAGCCTTTCAGCGCCATTTTCGCCCCACCCGCATCGACGGCCGCGCCGACAGATCGACGCGGGAGACGCTGGCGCGCCTGCTCGCCGCGCGCGGTGGCGCGGGTGTGGCTTAGTGGCGAAGACGAAATCTCCTAGTTGGTGACCTCGAAATCCATGCCTTCGAACGTATAACGGGGCACTTGCGTCCAGATGCCATCCTCCTGCACCGGGACCTTGTGCACCTTGACATTGTCGACTTCGAGCTTGCCGGTCTTTTGGTTCACCCAGAAATCGATGTCGTAATACTCGTCGGTGCTGCCCGGCTTGCGGAAGTCGGTGCAGGCGAAATACTCGCCGTCCTTCTTCATATGCCGGATCGGCTGATGCATCTCGACGAACTCGAGCGGGATGGTCTCGCCGGTCTTGTCGTCCTTGATCGGGACGTCACCATTCGCGTCCTTATGCGTGGCGATATAATCGTGAATCGCACCCATCACCTGCCAGGCGCGCGTCACCTCCATGTCGCCGGGATGCTCTTGCACGGGAAGCCACCACCAGGCGACCGGACTGCGCGTGACCATGTAATAGCCGTCGCCATCCTGCTTGGGGCCCTTCTGCACCCGGATATCCATCAGGGTCAGCTTGTCGCCGTCGGGCTTGAACCAGAAATCGATGGCGTATTGCTTCTTGGGGGTGTCCTTGTCGTGGAAGATGGTATTGGCAAACCAGCCATAACCTTCCATGCCGCGCACGATCTTGATCTGCTCGTAGACCAGGTTGAGGTCGGCATCGAGTTTGGGGTCATGAAATACGAAGGCCCCGTCCTTGGACCGCTCGGCAATCACCTCGGCGACCCGCGCGTTGACGTCCTCCTCGGTGAATTCCTTCGCGCCCGCGGCCTTGTCGCTCTGCTTCGACGCCAGGAACTCCTTGGCCTTCTGGATGTTGCCGGCCGGGTCCTTGAGGAAGGCCTCCTTCGAGGATTCGGACGAGAAGCAATAGACATGCCCGTCGGTGTCGGTCCAATTCACCGAGCAGTCGGTCTTGACCGTCTGACCTGAGGCGAGGCCCATGGTGCATTGATCGTCGAACTCGCCCTTGACCGGGGCCGGCGACATCGCCGGGCTCGCGGCGGGTGCATCCTCGGCGGCAGCAGGCGGAACCACGGCCAGCGACAAGGCGGCGGCAACGACCGCGGCACACGCTGACGAAACGAAAAGCCAATGCTTGCGAGAGTCTGTCATGGGTTTGATTTCCTTGGACGTTTTTTGAGGGTTTGGCAGTTCTGTTGGTTATGTAGGAACGGGGCAACGGTTCGTATGTAACCCAAGTCACCGTTCTGACCTAAGTCAGTGCCCCGCGTTTCACGACCTTGCGTCTTCCCCGCCATAAACCGCGAGCGCCGAACGGTTTCTCACCTCGATCGAGCCTCGCGATGCATGCACCCACCCCATACGCTCCCATTCGGCAAGATAGCGACTGATCACCTCGCGCACGCTGCCGAGATCGAGCGCAAGCTGTTGGTGGGTCTTGGCCACCACGCCCTGCTCGTTGGCTTCGGCGAGCAGCCGCCGGGCGAGCCTGAGATCGAGGCTGGCGAACGCCACCTCGTCGACCAGCATGATGAGGCTCGACAGCAAGTCCCCGTAATTGTCGAGGACGAATTTGCGGAAGCGCGGCGAGGCGCCCATCAGCCGGTGGAACGCGGTCGCCGGGAGGGCGGCAAGCAGCACGTCGGTTTCCGCCGTGCTCTCGGCCGGGAAGGCACTGCCCGCCATCAGGCATGAGGTGGTGAGCACGCAGGTCTCGCCGGGGCCCACCTGATAGAGCAGAATCTCGCGCCCGGATTCGGAAGTTTTGAATACGCGGGTCTGCCCTTCCATGCACATCACATAAGCATGGCAATGCTGGCCTTGCCGGTAGGCAATGTCGCCGCCGCGCAGACGGGTGAACTGCGTTGAACCGAGGAGATCGCCGCGATGCTCGTCTTCGAGCTCGGCCAACTCGGGGAAGGCCGCGAGCCAGCGCGAGACGAGATCCTGGTTGGGCATTGGTGGCATAAGCTGCACTCAAATTGTCGGGTACCGCGCTTCAGCGTCGCGAACAGCCCGAAAGCTGAGGGGAGGGCCCGGGTCGCGGGCGGTTGCCCCTAGGATAGGAGAACAAGAGGCAAACTGGCTATCAAAATGCCGTTACGAGAGGGCGACAACTTGCTGCTTCGCGGATGGCTGGCAGTAACCAGTCGGCCGGCAGCGGCTTGACCCTAGGGGCGCCAAACCCCTTATTAGCCCTGTCAGCAGGCCGGATGGCCGCTCCGCCTTCAAGTATTTGCGTAGAGAGCGGGGAGGAAAGTCCGGGCTCCATGGAAGCACGGTGCCGGATAACCTCCGGCGGGGGCGACCCCAGGGACAGTGCCACAGAAAGCAAACCGCCCACCGGACCGGAGACGGACCGAGGGGTAAGGGTGAAAGGGTGCGGTAAGAGCGCACCGCGTTCTTGGCAACAAGAACGGCACGGCAAACCCCACCGGGAGCAAGACCGAATAGGGGCGGCGCGGGGCGAGAAATCGCCCTAGTCTGTTTCCAGATGAGTCGCCCGGGTTGGTTGCAGGAGGCGTCCCGCGAGGGACGCCCCAGATGAATGGCCATCACCCCTTACGGGGTACAGAACCCGGCTTACAGGCTTGGTGACATGCTACGGCCGGCGCGTGGGTGACCCCCGCGCGCCGGCCTCCAATTTTCCTGGGTAATAGACCTCGGCCGGATTGCAACTTACTGCGGCATCTGTGCGTTCAGGAGGCAGGAACCGAAACGAAAGGAGACCGCCATGCTCGGCTGGATTTTGACATTCCTGGTGATCGCGCTCATTGCCGGCGCTCTCGGCTTCGGCGGTGTCGCCGGCGCTTCCGCGGGCATCGCTCAGATCCTGTTCTACATCTTCATCGTGCTGCTGCTGATCTCCCTCGTCATGCACTTCATGAGAGGGACAGCGCGTTAGCCAGCACATAGCGCGAAGAAAAGGCCGACGCTCCTTTCGGGGCGCCGGCCTTTGCATTCAACTCCCAGCGGAGATTAGGCCAGGTCGAAGCGATCGGCGTTCATCACCTTGGTCCAGGCCGCCACGAAATCCCTCGCGAACTTCTCCTTCGCGTCCGCGCAGGCATAAACCTCCGCAATCGCCCGCAACTGCGAGTGCGAGCCGAAGATCAGATCGACACGGGTGCCGGTCCACTTGAGTTCCTTGGTTCTGCGGTCGCGGCCCTCGTAGACGCCCTCCGCGCCAGCAACCGGCTGCCACTCCGTGTTATTGCTGAGCAGGTTGACGAAGAAGTCGTTCGTCAACGTTCCCGGCTTATTGGTGAACACGCCGTGCTTGGACCCGCCGGCATTCGCGCCGAGCACGCGCAGGCCACCGACGAGAACCGTCATCTCCGGTCCCGTCAGCCTCAGCAATTGCGCCCGATCCACCAGGGCCTCTTCAGGCAGCATGAACTGCGCGCCGCTTAGATAATTGCGGAAGCCGTCAGCACGTGGTTTGAGCGCGGCGAATGAACTCGACGTCGGTCTGGTCCTGCGATGCGTCCATGCGGCCCGGCGTGAAGGGCACCTTGATGTCGATGCCGGCATCCTTCGCGGCTTTCTCGACGCCCGCGCAGCCGCCAAGAACAATCAGGTCGGCGAGCGAGACTTTCTTCTTGCCGGTCTGCGCCGCGTTGTAGTCCTTCTGGATCGCCTCGAGCTTCTGAAGGACCTTCGCCAGTTCGGCCGGCTGGTTGATCTCCCAATCCTTCTGGGGGCTGAGGCGAATGCGCGCGCCATTCGCTCCGCCGCGCTTATCGGAGCCGCGGAAGGTGGATGCCGACGCCCACGCCGCAGACACGAGCTGCGCTACCGTCAGGCCGGAGGCTAGAATCCTGGCCTTCAGATCGGCGATGTCCTTGTCGACGACCAGTTCATGATCCACCGCCGGGATCGGGTCTTGCCAGATCAGCTCTTCCTTCGGCACCAGCGGCCCGAGGTAACGCACGATCGGGCCCATATCGCGGTGGGTAAGCTTGAACCAGGCGCGGGCAAACGCGTCGGCGAACTCATCCGGATGCTCGTAGAAGCGCCGCGAGATTTTCTCGTAGGCCGGGTCGAACCGCAGCGACAAATCTGTCGTCAGCATGGTCGGCACATGCTTCTTCGACGGGTCGTGCGCGTCCGGGACGGTCGCTTCAGCGCCCTTCGCTTTCCACTGAAAGGCGCCGGCCGGGCTCTTCTCCAACTCCCACTCGAACTTGAACAGGTTGTCGAAGAAGTGGTTGCTCCACTTGGTCGGCGTTTGCGTCCAGGTGACTTCGGGGCCGCCAGTAATGGTGTCGGCGCCAAATCCCGTGCCGTGTTTGCTCCTCCAGCCGATGCCTTGATCCTCGATCAAGGCGGCTTCCGGCTCCGGGCCGAGGAATGACGGATCGCCGGCGCCGTGAGTCTTGCCGAAAGTGTGACCGCCGGCGATTAGCGCGACGGTCTCCTCGTCGTTCATCGCCATGCGGAAGAACGTCTCGCGGATGTCCTTGGCCGCGGCAACCGGGTCCGGCTTGCCGTTCGGCCCTTCCGGGTTGACGTAGATCAGGCCCATCTGCACCGCGCCGAGCGGCTCCGCGAGCTGGCGTTCGCCGCTATAGCGCTCGTCGCCGAGCCAAGTTCCTTCGGGACCCCAGAACAGCTCTTCGGGCTCCCACGCGTCTTCGCGGCCGCCGGCGAAGCCGAACGTCTTGAAGCCCATCAATTCGAGGGCGACGTTGCCGGTCAGAATCATGAGGTCTGCCCAGGAGATTTTCCGGCCGTATTTCTGCTTGATCGGCCACAGCAGCCGGCGCGCCTTGTCGAGATTGGCGTTGTCCGGCCAGCTATTCAGCGGGGCGAAGCGCTGTTGACCGGCGCCGGCGCCGCCGCGGCCGTCGGTGATGCGGTAGGTTCCCGCGCTATGCCACGCCATGCGGATGAACAGTCCACCGTAATGGCCAAAGTCGGCCGGCCACCACTCTTGAGAGGCTGTCATCAAGGCACGGAGGTCCGCGATCACCGCGTTAAGGTCGAGACTCTTGAACTCCTTGGCGTAGTCGAAGTCCTTGCCCATCGGGTCGGACAGGGTGGAGTTGCTATGGAGAACATCGAGGTCCAGCTGCTCCGGCCACCAATCGCGGTTCCCGCGTCTGCGGGTGCCGCCAGTGAACGGGCACTTGCCTGACTCTTCGACTTTAGCGTCCATGTTTCTCTCCGATCAGGGACTTCTTGAGTGATCTTCACTGCGCGCGGAAGGCCGACCATGCGTCTACCTTAGAATAAGTGCAAATCGAATTTGCCTATGCGATCGATTAGAAAATCTTATGGAAAAAAGCGGCGCGCGCCGGTGCAGCTTGAATGCCCTCAGCCGCCGATAAAGTCTTTGAGCAGCGTCAAGGTCGAGGCCGGCTGCTCCTCTTGTGGCATGTGCCCGCAACCCTCCACCAGCCGCAAGGTTGAGTTGGGCAGGGTGCGCCTGAGCCTTAACCCCACCTCGAACGGTACGATGCGGTCGTGATCGCACCATACGATCAGCGTGGGCAGTTGGATGGTTCTGTAGCGCTCCGACAGCTCGGCGATGCCGTCTGGGACGATCTGGCGCGCGCTATGGATGATGGCGTGCTTGCCGGCCGCGGTCTTGAGCGGGGCGGCATAGGTCTCGACCTCCTCGGGATCGATCTTGCTGTCGTCGAGATAGGCGATGCGCAGCGCCACCCGCGTCTGCACACTGGGCGGCACCATGCGCACGCCGAGCTGCGAGACGAGCGGCACGTCGAGCAGGCGGAAGAACACCGGGATTTGCTGCGGAAAGGCGATCGAATCGAGCAGCACGAGCTTGGCGATGCGCCCCTTCAACCGTTGATCGGCTTCGAGCGCGAGCATCAGCGCAATGCCGCCGCCGAAAGAGTGCCCGACCAGCGTCAGGTGGTGGAGATCCTTCTCCTCGATGAGCTGGGCTAACAAAGCCGCCTGATCGAACACCGAATAGCGGCTGTCGAACGGCTTGTCAGACTGGCCGAAGCCCTTGAGGTCGACGGCAATGACCCTGTGCGTACGGGCGAGCTCGGGCGCGATATGGCGCCACGTATAGGTGCTTGCGCCGAAGCCATGGATGAGCAGGACAGGGGAGCCGTGGCCTGCGTCTTCGTAATACAGCTTGACCGGGGCATCCAGCGGACCCAGTCGCGCATAAGGGCCGTCCGCCGCGTCACCCGCGCTGAGCCCGCACGAGCCGAGCGCAAGCGCGACGGCAGCAAAGCCGAGCGTCGCCTTCAGCTGTTTCGTGATCATGCGCCCTTAGACCCGCGGGGTCCCCTCGTCGCGATCGAGAACGGGCGGCGCGACCTCCGCTGCGGTCCTCTGTCAAAGACCGCGCCCCGCGAATCAGTAGCGGAAATGGTGCAACCCCGTTCGTTTGCCGTTGTAACCCGCTTCGCCCGCGAGCGGCAATCGCCCCGGTTAACCAAAAATGAAGATGATGCCGGCCGCTTGGCGCGTTTTCCCGTGCGCAACGACCCGTTACCCGGCGCGCTCCATTGACGCCCATAAAATCCCATGCTATCCCATCATTGCCCGTTCGGTGAGTAAGTGGGAGAGGCTGGCCGCGCTCCTTAGAGGCCACGGGGGGATCTGCGCCGCCTCTCCCATCATTTTTCGGGCAGGTGCCTGCACCTCCAGCTGTTGAATTCGTCCCGTGTCGGCTCGGGTGCGTGAGGGGGAGATGGACCAATTTGTTTCGACCTTCACCAATAAGATCGACACCAAAGGCCGCGTTTCGGTCCCAGCTTCTTTTCGCACAGTTCTCGCCAAAGACGGTCTCGACGGCATCTACTGCTATCCCTCGCTCGACGCACCTGCGCTCGACGCCGGCGGTCAGCGCCTCATCGACAAAATCAACGCGCTGGTCGAGGACCTCGCACCGTATTCCGACGAGAAGGATCAGCTCGCCACGGCCCTGTTCGGCACCAGCGAGATCCTCTCCATCGATCAGGACGGACGCACCATTCTTCCCGAGCGCTTGCGCGAGCACGCCGGCATCACCACCCACATCACTTTTGTCGGGCTCGGCGAGAAATTCCAGCTGTGGGAGCCTAAGCGTTTTGAAACTTATCTCGCGGGGGCGCGCCAGAAAGTGCGCGACCTCCGCAAGCTACTCGGCGCGGGGCGCCGCGGAAGCGGCGGGCCAGAGGGAGCACGGGAATGATGGCGGGTCGCGGCAGCACGGCTGCCGTCGGCGGACCGGCCCGCCACATTCCCGTGATGCTCTCGGAGGTGCTTGCCGCGCTTGAGCCGGCGGGCGGCGAAATTATCGTCGATGGAACCTTCGGCGCCGGGGGCTACAGCCGGGCCATCCTCGATCGAGCCGACTGCAAGATCATCGCCATCGACCGCGATCCGGAGGCCTTTCGCCTGAGCGGCGCGTTGGCGGATGCCTATCCCGGACGCGTGTTGGCGATGCTCGGACGCTACAGCGAGATGGCCGAGATCGCCGCGAGCGAAGGTTTCAGCTCCGTGGATGGCGTTGTGCTCGATCTCGGCGTCTCCTCGATGCAGCTCGACCAGCCCGCCCGCGGTTTCTCCTTCAGCCAGGAAGGTCCCCTCGACATGCGCATGGGGCAGGGTGGCCCCTCGGCGCGCGACATCGTCAACAGCTTGGGCGAACAGGAGCTCGCTGAGATTTTCTTCAAGCTCGGCGAGGAGCGGCGTTCCCGCGCGATAGCCAAGGCGATCGTCAAGCGCCGCGCAGAGAGCCCGATCGCGACCACGGCGGAACTCGCCGATCTCGTCGCCTCGGTGCTCGGCCGCAAGCGGGACGAGACGAAACACCCGGCCACCCGCACCTTTCAGGGGCTTCGCCTCTATCTCAATGAGGAGCTTGACGAGCTGGCCAATGGCCTTTCCGCGGCCGAACGCCTGTTGAACGCTGGCGGCCGGCTAGCGGTCGTCACCTTTCATTCGCTCGAGGATCGGATTGCCAAGCGGTTCTTCGCCAGCCGCAGCGCGCCGCCGCCGCGCGCCTCGCGCCATCTCCCGGAGGCGGGAGGTGAAATTCTTGCCCCGAGCTTCCGGCTTCTTAACCGGCGTCCGGTAGAACCGAATCAGGCCGAGATCAGGCGGAATCCTCGGGCCCGTTCGGCTCGCCTCCGGGCGGCAGAGCGCACCGAGGCGCCCGCGCATCCTCTCGACCTGACCGCGCTCGGGGTGCCACGGCTCGGCTTTTACATGTGAGGGTCGACTTCAGTCTGCGAGTTCCAAAATGCTGCGTTTCGTCAATATCTGTCTCGTGCTTGGCCTCGTCGCGCTGGCTTATGTCATCTATCAGATGAAATACAAGTCACGCTCCCTCGATGGCCAAATCGCCACGCTCGGCAAGCAAATCGATGAGGAGCGCGATGCCATCGCGGTGCTGCGCGCCGAATGGAGCCTGCTCAACCGCCCCGAGCGCATCGAGCGGCTGGCGCAGAAATATCTGAAGCTCGCCCCGGCCAAGCCCACCCAGCTTGTCACCCTCGACACCGTGAGCGACCGCGATTTCGACCGCACCCGACTTGAGGGTGTGGTTCCGGTCGCCGCGACAGTGCCGGCGCCAAAGCCCGCGGGTCCGGTCAAACGGCCGGCGGCCGTTGCCAACGCGCCGGCGGGGACGCCCGCCGCGGCCTGGCCTGAAGCGGAAATCGTGAAACCGGTCGAAGCCTCAGTGCAGTAATTCGGCAGAGACGTGTCAGAGAGCGCCAAACCAGATGCCGCCGCAGCGCGCGCCGAGCGAGCCTACCTCGCCCGAGGCCGCTATCGCTTCCGGCTCGCCTGCCTTGCCTTTGCCGTTGCCTTCGTTCTGATCGGTGGGCGGCTGGTGACGCTCGGCTTCACCGGCACAAGTCAGGCAACCGGCGGTCTCTACGACATCTCTACCACGGTGCATCGCCCCGATATTCTCGATCGCCACGGCCGTCTGCTGGCGACCGATATCAAAGGCGCGACGCTTTACGCCGATCCCGCCAAAGTCATCGACATTGACGAACTGGCCGAGCAGGTGACGAGCGTGCTCGCCGACGTCGACGCCAAGGCGCTCCGCGCCAAGCTGCGGGCCGGTGGCCGTTTCGTCCGTATCAAGCGCGAGCTGACGCCGAAGCAGCAGGAGGAGATCCACGAGTTAGGGCTGCCGGGCCTCGCCTTCATCGAGGAATATCGCCGCGTCTATCCGATGGGCGCCACGGCGAGCCACGTGGTCGGGCTGGTCGACGTGGACAATCGAGGCCTCGGCGGCATCGAGAAATTCATCGACGACAATCCGCAACTCACCATGAGCGGCGACGAGGCGATCACGGTCTCGCTCGATCTCGGCGCCCAGCATGTGGTGCGCGAGGAATTGGCCAAGGCAATGAAGGCGTATCGCGCCAAGGCTGCGGCCGGCATTGTCATCGACGTGCATTCCGGCGAGGTGCTGGCGATGGCATCTATGCCCGACTACGACCCCAATTTTCGCGAGCAGGCGCTCGATAAAGACCGGCTGAACCGCATCGGCTTTGGCGTCTACGAGATGGGCTCGGTCTTCAAGGTGTTCACCGTCGCCGGCGTGCTCGACACCGGGCTTGCATCGATGCGCACGCATTACGACGCCTCGAGCCCAATCCACTATGCCTCCTTCACCATCGACGACTTCCACGGCCAGCATCGCAGCCTGAGCGTGCCGGAAGTGTTCATCTATTCGTCGAATATCGGCGCCGCCAAGATGGCGCTCGCCATGGGCGTCGATCGCCACCGCGCGTTTCTCGGGAAGCTCGGTCTGTTGAACCGGGTTTCGACCGAGATCGGCGAGACCGCCGCGCCGATCATTCCCGCGCATTGGCAGAAACTCAACACCATGACTATCGCCTTCGGCCACGGCCTGTCGGTGACGCCCCTCCAACTCGCCGTCTCAACGCTCCCTCTGGTCAATGGCGGGCTTGCCGTCGCTCCCACCTTCCTGCCGCGCTCGCGCGACGAGGGTATCGCCGGCGGCACGAGAGTGCTCAAGCCCGCGACCAGCGCCGCGATGCTCAAGCTGATGCGTCTCAACGTGCTGAAGGGAACGGGCAAGCGCGCCAATGCCGATGGCTACCGCGTCGGCGGCAAGACGGGCACGGCGGAAAAGGTCGTCGGCGGACGCTATTCGACCTCGGCGTTGCTCACGAGCTTCCTCTCGGCCTTCCCGACCGATGCGCCCGAATATCTCGTCCTCGTCATGCTCGACGAACCGCAACGCGTGGCGGAGTCGAGCAATCAGGCGACGGCCGGCGTCAACGCCGCGCCCACCGCGGGCAAGATCATCGAGCGGATTGCCCCGATTCTCGGCGTCGCTCCGCGTCCAGAGGACGAGCAGCGCAAATTTGACGCCAAGGTGCTCGCCTCCTATTAAAAGACGCCCGCCCTCAAAGGGTTGGCCCAAATCCTTGAGATCCTCAAGGAAACGCCGCTATTCGGGGCGCAAAGTCAGACCATGACTCTGGGTGAGCTGTTGGACCGTGGGGTAAACCTGCCTTCGGACCTCGCGACCGTACCGATTGCAGGCCTTGCGGCAGACAGCCGCGAGGTCAAGCCCGGCTTTCTGTTTGCGGCATTGCCGGGGGTTAACACCGACGGCGCGCGCTTCATCCAGGATGCCTTGCAACGCGGCGCCGCGGCGATCCTCGTGGCGGCAGGCGCCGCGCCAAGTTCCGCATCGGCGGCGATCATCGAGGACAGCGACCCGCGCCGGCGCCTGGCTCTGATCGCAGCGCGCTTTTTTGGCGTCCAACCGGAGACCGCAATCGCCGTCACCGGCACCAATGGCAAAACGTCGGTTGCCTCCTTCGTCCGCCAGCTCTGGTCGGGACAAGGCTTCAAGGCGGCAAGCCTTGGCACGGTTGGTGTCGTGAGCCCGCGCGGCACCGAGGTGCTGAAGCACACCACGCCCGACCCGATCGAGTTGCACCGCATCCTTGCCGCCCTCGCCAAAGACGGGGTCACCCATCTCGCGCTCGAGGCCTCGAGCCATGGCTTGCAGCAGCGTCGCGTCGATGGCGTCACGCTCGCGGCTGGCGCCTTCACCAATATCTCGCGGGACCATTTGGACTACCACGCGAGCTTCGAGGATTATTTCGCGCAGAAGCTTCGCCTGTTCACCGAGCTCTTGCCGCGTGGCGCGGGCGCCGTGGTGGAGGTCGACAGCGAAGCCGGAACCCGCGTGGCGGGGGTTGCCGAGGCGAGGGGACTCAGGCTCGTCTCGGTCGGGCGCGACGGCCGGACCTTGCGGTTGAGCTCGGCCGAGATGGATGGCTTCGGCCAGATCCTCACGATCGAGCATGGGGGCAAGCGCTTTCGTGTTCGCTTGCCGCTGGTCGGCGCCTTCCAAGCGTCTAACGCCCTGGTTGCCGCAGGGCTAGCGATGGCAACCGGCGGCGACGCGGCGACCGTGCTGCCGCTGCTGGAAACTTTGCAGGGCGCGCGCGGACGCCTCGATCTCGCCGGCACCGCGCGTGGCGGGGCGCCGATCTTCGTCGATTACGCCCACACGCCCGATGCGCTCGCCAAGGCCCTCGACGCGCTCAGGCCTTACGTCGCCAACCGCCTGCTGGTGGTGTTCGGCTGCGGCGGCGACCGCGACAAGGGCAAGCGGCCCGAGATGGGCGCCGTGGCCGCCGCCAAGGCCGACCTTGCCATCGTCACCGACGACAATCCGCGCAGCGAAAGCGCCGCCGCCATCCGTCGCCAGATCTTGGCGGCTTCTCCCGGCGCCATCGAGATCGGCGACCGCGCCGCGGCCATCGCCGACGCTATCGCGAGATTGGGGCGGGGCGACGTTCTGCTTGTCGCCGGCAAGGGCCACGAGACCGGCCAAACCATCGGTTCGACCGTGATACCGTTTTCGGATCATGACGCGGTCGCGGCCGCCCTGAAGCAAGAGCCAAGTTGTGGCTGAGCCGCTTTGGACCATAGGCGAGATCGTTAGCGCCACGAGGGGCGCTTGCCTTGGCGCGCGCGAGGCGCCGGTCACGGGCTTCTCCATCGACACGCGCAGCCTTGGCAAGGGCGAAGGTTTTATCGCCATTCGCGGGCCGAACCGCGACGGGCATGCCTTCGTCGCCGCGGCATTGGATGCGGGCGCGGCTTGCGCCATCGTCGACGGCACCTTTCCCCCGGGTGACGAGGAGAGATTGGTCCGCGTCGGCGAAACGCTGGAAGCGCTCAACGATCTCGGCCGCGCCGCGCGCGCGCGCGCCACTCATACCAAGGTGATCGCGGTCACCGGCAGCGCGGGCAAGACTGGCACCAAGGAGGCGCTTCGCCTGGCGCTTGCGCCGAGCGGCTCGGTGCATGCCTCGGCCAAGTCCTTCAACAATCATTGGGGTGTGCCGCTATCGCTCGCCAATATGCCCAAGACCGTCACCTATGGCGTGTTCGAGATCGGTATGAATCACGCGGGCGAGATCGATGTTCTGACGCGGTTGGTGAGGCCGCAGATCGCCATCGTCACCACCGTGGCGCCGGTACATCTCGGTTTCTTCCGCTCGGTCGAGGAGATTGCCGACGCCAAGGCCGAGATCTTCCACGGGCTGGAGCCGGGTGGCGTCGCCGTCATCAATTGCGATAGCCCCTACTACGAGCGGCTGAAGGCTCACGCGTTGGAACATGGCGCGCGAATTGTCGGCTTCGGTGAAGCGCCGGCTGCCGAAGTTCGGCTGCTCGGCGTCGCGCTCGAGCCCGATGGGTCTGAGGTGACCGCCGATATTCTCGGCGAGACCTTGAGCTATCGGCTGGGTGCGCCGGGGCGCCATTTGGTGCAGAACTCGCTCGCCGTGCTCGCCGCGGCGAAGCTCGCGGGCGCCGATCTCAAACAGGCGGCCGCCGCGCTTTCGGGGCTTCAAGCTCAGGCCGGGCGCGGCGCGCGCACCCTTATCGAGGGCCCGCGTGGGCGCATTGCCATCATCGATGAATCCTACAATGCCAATCCGGCTTCGATACGGGCCGCGCTGGCGACGCTTGGGCTCACGCCGCGCGACGAGTTCGCGCGCCGCGTGGCGGTGCTTGGCGACATGCTGGAACTCGGCCCGGAAGGCCCCAAATTGCATCAGGAGCTTGCCGAGTTCGTTGACGGGGCCGGGGTAGATGTAGTTTTTGCCTGCGGCGAGCTGATGGGCGCGCTTTACCGCGCTTTGCCGGCCAGCCGCCAAGGCGATTATGCCAAGACCGCCGAGGAGCTTCAGTCTAAGCTTTTGAACGCGGTAGGGCCGGGGGATGCGATCATGGTCAAAGGCTCGCTGGGCAGCCGCATGGGGCCGTTGGTCGAAGCCTTGAAGCGCCACCTTGGCGCGCAAGCAGCGCTGGCCTGATCGGGCCGCGGGGAGGGGGAAGGGAATGTTCTACTGGCTGACCGAGCTCACCCCCGAACTCGCCGCCCTCAACGTCTTTCGCTACATCACCTTCCGCACCGGTGGCGCGTTGATCACCGCGCTGCTGTTCGTGTTTCTGTTCGGGCCGAAGGTGATCAGGTCGTTGCGCGTTCGTCAGGGCAAAGGCCAGCCGATCCGCAAGGACGGTCCCGAGCGGCATCTCCTGCAAAAGCAGGGCACGCCGACCATGGGCGGGCTGATGATCCTCTCCGGCCTCACGGTTTCCGTGCTGCTGTGGGGCAATCTGCGCAACACCTACGTTTGGGCCGTGCTGCTGCTCACCCTCGTCTATGGCGCCGTCGGCCTCTATGACGACTATCTCAAAGTCACCAAGCAGTCGGCCGAAGGCTTTCGCGGCCGCATCAAGATCGTGATCGAAACCATCGCCGCCCTGATTGCCACCGCCGTCATCGTGCATGCCGGGCAGGAGCCGCTCGCGACCTCTCTCGCCATTCCGTTTTTCAAGAGTGTGCTGATCGATCTTGGCTGGCTGTTCATTCCCTTCGGGGCCTTCATCATCGTCGGCGCCGGCAATGCGGTGAACCTGACCGACGGTCTCGACGGCTTGGCCATCGTGCCGGTGATGATCGCCGCCGCCACCTTTGGCTTCATCTCCTATCTCGTCGGCAACGTGCTGTTCGCGGACTATCTCCAGATTCATTTCGTGCAAGGGACGGGCGAGCTTGCCGTGGTCTGCGGCGCGCTGGTCGGCGCCGGTCTCGGCTTTCTCTGGTTCAACGCGCCACCCGCCCTCATCTTCATGGGCGACACGGGCTCGCTGGCGCTCGGCGGCGCACTTGGCACCATCGCCGTCGCCACCAAGCATGAACTCGTGCTCGCCATTGTCGGCGGCTTGTTCGTGCTCGAGGCGGCCTCGGTGATCGTGCAGGTCACCTCCTTCCGGCTGTTCGGCAAGCGCGTGTTCCGCATGGCACCGTTGCACCATCATTTCGAGCAAAAAGGCTGGCCGGAATCCACGGTGGTGATCAGGTTCTGGATCATCGCCGTGGTGCTTGCGCTTGCTGGCCTCGCCACCCTGAAATTGCGGTAGATTCCCTCTCAATGATTCCCGTGACGATCTTCGCCGGCCGGGATGTAGCGGTCCTCGGCCTTGGCTTGAGCGGGCTTGCCTCCGCGCGCGCGCTGAAGGCGGGCGGCGCCAACCCTATCGTTTGGGACGATAAGCCGGCGGCGCGGGAGGAGGCCGCTGCCGAAGGCTTTATCTTGCGGGATCTCGCGAGCGCAGACTGGTCGGGCTTTGCCGCGCTGGTGTTGGCTCCCGGCATTCCGCTGACCCACCCCGCGCCGCATTGGAGCGTCGGTCGCGCGCAAGCAGCGGGCGTCGAGGTGATCGGCGATATCGAACTGTTCTTCCGCGAGCGGGCGAAGAGCGCGACGCCGGGCACGGTGGTGGTCATCACCGGCACCAACGGCAAATCCACCACGACGGCGCTGACCGCGCATCTTTTCCAGGCGGCTGGAAAGCGCGTGGCGCTTGGCGGCAATATCGGCAAGGCGGTGCTCGATCTCGAACCGTTCGCCGCCGATCTCATTTATGTCATCGAGCTTTCGTCGTTTCAGATCGAGCTCGCACCGGGGCTCGCGCCCGATGCCGCGGCGCTGCTCAACATCACGCCCGATCATCTCGACCGGCACGCCACGCTGGCGAACTACGCCCACATCAAGTCGATGGTGTTTGCGAATCTCGGACCCGGAGGCACCGCCGTGATCGGCATCGACGACGCCCCATCGCGCGCCATCGCCGATCGCCTCGCGGGACCTTTCGCCGTCAAGCGCGTCGCCGTGGGGGGCCCTGTCGCGACGGGTGTCTTCGCCCAGGGCGGTGTGCTGCACGAGATGGAGGGGGGCGCCGAGCTTGCCCGCATCGATCTCGCCGGCATCGGTTCGCTCCGAGGCGCGCATAATTGGCAAAACGCGGCCTTTGCCTATGCGCTTGCCCGCTCGCAAGGCCTTAACCCCGCCGCGATCGCGCAGGGGTTGAAGAACTTCGCCGGCCTCGCCCACCGCATGGAGCAGGTGGCGCGGCTGGGCAAGGTTCTCTTCGTCAACAACTCCAAGGCCACCAACGCGGATGCGGCCGGTAAGGCGCTCGCAAGCTTTTCCGATATTTACTGGATCATCGGGGGCCGGCCGAAGGAGGGGGGCTTGGCGGGACTGGAGCCTTTTTTCGGCAAGATCGCGCGCGCTTACCTGATCGGTGAGGCGGCGGACGATTTCGCCGGCCAGCTTGGCGGCGCAGTCGATCATGTTGCTTGCGGCACGCTCGACCGGGCCGTCGAAGCTGCGGCGGCCGACGCGAGCCGCTCAAGCGCCAACGAGCCGGTCGTGCTGCTGTCGCCCGCCTGCGCCTCTTACGATCAGTTTGCGAATTTCGTGGAGCGCGGCGAGGCCTTTCGTCAAATCGTCATGGCGCTCGATGGCGCCGAGAGCGTGAAGCCCGAGCAGGGGAAGGCGGCATGAGGCTTACCCGCGCCGACAAGAGCGTGCTCTCCGACTGGTGGTTCACCGTCGACCGGCTGATGTTCTTCGGCTTGCTGTTGTTGATGGGCGCGGGCCTCGTGCTGTCGCTCGCGGCAAGCCCGCCGATCGCCGCGAAGTACCATCTCGAGCCGTTCTATTTCGTGCGCCGGCAAGCCGCTTTGCTGTTGCCCGCGATCGCCATCATGTTCTCGGCATCGACGCTCACGCCCAAGCAGATCAGGCGCGCGAGCCTGGTGATTTTCGTCGTCGGCATCGTGCTGATGGGGCTGATCCTGGGGCTTGGACCCGAGATCAAAGGCGCCAAGCGTTGGCTCCAGATCGGCTTCCTCACCATTCAGCCGTCCGAATTCGTCAAGCCGGCCTTCGTCGTGCTGACCGCCTGGCTGTTCAACGAGAGCCAGAAGCGTCCCGATATTCCCGGCATCCAGCTCGCCGTGGCCCTCTACGCCATCTTCGCCGTGCTCCTGATCCTCCAGCCGGATTTCGGCCAAACGCTCCTCGTCACCCTGGTCTGGGGTGCGCTGTTCTATATGGCGGGCATTAATATGGTCTGGATCGGCGCGCTTGGGCTCGCCGGCCTTGGCGGCATCGTCAGCGCCTATCTGCTCGTGCCCCATGTCGCCTCGCGCATCGACCGCTTTTTTGATCCAGCCTCTGGCGACACCTATCAGGCCGACCGCTCGATCGATTCCTTCCTGCATGGCGGCTGGTTCGGCCGGGGCCCCGGCGAGGGCACCGTCAAGAACGTGCTGCCCAACTCGCATACCGACTTCATCTTCGCCGTTACGGCGGAGGAATACGGGCTGATTGCCTGTCTGATCCTGCTGACTCTATTTGCCTTCATCGTGCTGCGCGGCCTGTCGAAGGCCTCGCAAGAACCCGATGGCTTCATCCGCCATGCCGTGGCCGGCCTCATCATGCTGTTCGGCCTTCAGGCGCTGATCAACATGGCGGTGAATGTCGGCTTGCTCCCCGCCAAAGGCATGACGCTCCCGTTTATTTCTTACGGCGGCTCCTCTCTGCTCGCGATGGCGCTGACCATGGGCTTTCTGCTCGGGCTGACCCGCAAACGCCCGATGGCGGGGCGGCTCAAGCGCGGCGCCGACGCTCGGCCGGATCCTGAGCCGGCTCCTGCCAGGGAGCAGGCGGCGTGAGCGGCCGCCCGATCCTGCTTGCCGCGGGCGGCACGGGCGGGCATCTCTTTCCCGCCGCGGCCTTGGCGCAGGAGCTCAAGCGCCGCGGCTACGAAGTGGAGCTGGCGACCGACATCCGCGCCGAGAAATACGGCGTCGAGTTTCCCGCCCGCGCCATTCATCGTATCCCCTCCGCTACGCTCGCGAGCCGCAATCCTTTCGCCGTGGCGATGACGTTTTCCCAGCTCGGCATCGGCTTCTTCGGCGCCCGCCGGCTGCTAAAGCAGATCGCGCCGCACGCCGTGATCGGCTTTGGCGGCTATCCCACCCTGCCGCCGATCATCGCCGCGAGCAGTCTGAAGATCCCCACCGCGATCCACGAGCAGAATGCCGTGATGGGCCGCGCCAACCGGTTGCTGTCGCGCGTCGTCGATCGCATCGCGCTCTCATTCAAGCCGACCAAGCTGCTCAGGCCCGAAGCCGAAGCCAAGTCGCGCGTCACCGGAACCCCGGTGCGCGACGCCGTGCTTGCCTATCGCGAAGTGCCGTATCAGCCGCCCGAGCCGGGCCAGCGCCTGCTGCTGCTGATCTTCGGCGGCAGCCAGGGCGCGCGCTTCTTCTCCGAGGCGATGCCGCCGGCGCTTTCGCTGCTGCCGGCCGAAATGCGCGAGCGATTGACGGTGGTGCAGCAGGCGCGCGAGGAGGATCTCGACGAGCTGCGCGAGGCTTACAAACAGGCCGGCATCGCCGTGCATGTCGCGCCCTTCTTCCGCGATCTGCCCGAGCGGATCGCCAAGGCGCATCTTATCGTCGCCCGCTCCGGCGCCTCGACCGTGGCCGAGCTGATGGCGATCGGCAGACCATGCCTACTGGTGCCGCTGCCGCATGCCCTTGACAACGATCAGCTCGAAAATGCAACTCGCCTGCAACAAGGGGGTGGCGGCTGGTGCGTGCGCCAGCAAGAGCTCACTCGCGAGCGCCTGGCTCAAGAGCTAGAGCGGCTGCTCTCCTCGCCGGAGGTCTTGGCGATGGCGGCGGCGAAGGGAAAGGCCATGTCGGAGACGCAAGCGGTCAACAAGCTTGCCGATCTTGCCGAGGAGTTGGCGCGGCTCAAAGCGTAGTGGTGTAGGGTTCCAGCATGCATCTTCCCGATCCAGATCAGGCAGGGCTGTTTCACATCGTCGGCATCGGCGGCATCGGCATGAGCGCCATCGCCGAGGTGATGCATACGCGCGGCTACCGCGTGCAAGGCAGCGATCTCAAGGACGGCACCAATCTCGAGCGTTTGCGCGCCCGCGGCATCGTCTGCCTGATCGGCCATGACCCCGAGAATATCAAAGGCGCGGGCCATCTCGTCATCTCCAGCGCGGTGAAGGCCGGCAACCCTGAGTTCGAAGCGGCCAAAGAGCGCGGCCTTCCCATCATTCGCCGCGCCGAGATGCTGGCCGAGTTGATGCGCCCTTGCGCCACCGTGTCGATCACCGGCACCCACGGCAAGACGACGACCACCTCGCTGATTGCCGATTTGCTCAAGGCCGCCGATCTTGATCCCACCGTGATCACCGGCGGCATCATCAACGCCTGGGGCACCAATGCGCGCATTGGCAAGGGCGAGTGGATGGTGGTCGAGGCCGACGAGTCCGACGGCACGTTCTTGAAGCTCCCGACACAGATCGGCGTGATCACAAATATCGATCCGGAGCACATGGACTATTGGCCGTCGCTGGAGGCGCTGCACCAAGCGTTCCACCAATTCATCGACGCCATCCCGTTCTATGGGCTTGCGGTCGCCTGCATCGATCACCCGGTGGTGCGCGAGCTGCTTGCCAAGCTTGGCGGCGCCGCCAATGGCCGCCGCACCCTGACCTATGGCGTCGCCCGCGACGCCGATATCAGGCTTGCCAATCTGCGCCCAGACCACAACAGCATCACCTTCGATGCCGATCTCGGCCCTGGAGTGAAGGGTGGCGCGCGCAAGCTCGAGGATCTCACGCTTCCGGTGCTCGGCCACTACAATGCGCTGAATGCGCTCGGCGCGCTTGCCGTCGCGACGGAAGCCGATGTGAGCGATGAGGTGATCCGCGCCGCCTTCGCCGCCTTCTCCGGCGTGAAGCGGCGCTTTAGCCGCGCCGGGGAATGGCAGGGGGTAGTGGTCTACGACGATTACGCGCATCATCCGGTGGAGATCGCCGCCGTGCTGCGCGCGGCGCGCATGGCCGGCAAGGGGCGCATCGTCGCCGTGATCCAGCCCCATCGCTATACGCGACTCCAGACGCTGTTCAACGAGTTCTCGGCCTGTCTCGATGACGCCGACATCGTCGTGGTGACGCCGGTCTATTCGGCGGGCGAGGCGCCGATCCCCGGCATCGACCGCGACGAGCTCGCCTCCGGCTTGCGCCGGCACGGCCATCCGCAAGTTCTGACTGTCGATGACGAGCCGGCGCTGGTCGAGACCATTGCCTCGATCGCCAAACCCGGCGACCTCGTGGTCGGACTTGGTGCCGGCACCATCACCGATTGGATGAACGCTCTGCCGAAACATCTCGAACTTTGGGGACGGGCTTGAACGGCGTGGCGCTCGAAACCCGGCTGCTCGCCAGCCTGCCCGACCTGCGCGGCCGGCTTAAGGCCGAGGCGCCGCTCAAGGACCTGACTTGGTTCAGGGCGGGCGGCCCGGCCGAGGTGCTGTACTCCCCGGCCGACGAAGCCGACCTAGCCTATTTCCTGCGCGCTGCCCCGTCCGATATTCCCGTCACTATTATCGGCCTCGGCTCGAACCTGCTTGTGCGCGACGGCGGTATCGAGGGCGCGGTGATCCGGCTTGGCCGCGGCTTTGGCGAGATCAAGATCGAGGAGGGTAGCCGGCTCCGCGCCGGCACTGCCGTTCCCGACGTTAAGGTGGCGCGCGCAGCCGCCGATGCCGGGATCGCAGGTCTCTCCTTTTATCGCGGCATTCCGGGTTGCGTCGGCGGTGCGCTGCGCATGAACGGCGGCGCACATGGCCGCGAGACGAAAGAGGTGTTGGTCGAGGCTCGTGCGGTCGACCGCAAGGGCAACATCCACGTGCTGTCGGTGGCTGAACTTCACTACCAATATCGCCACTGCGGCGCGCCCGAGGACTTCATCTTCACCGAGGCGCTGTTTCAGGGCGAGCCGGGCGAGCCTGCGGCGATCCTAACCGAGATGGACGGCATCGCCGCCTATCGCGAGGAGGTGCAGCCGATCAAAAGCCGCACCGGCGGCTCGACCTTCAAGAACCCTCCCGGCAAGAAGGCTTGGCAACTGATCGACGCCGCCGGCTGCCGCGGTCTCGCCGTCGGCGATGCTAGGGTCTCGACGATGCACTGCAACTTCCTCATCAACGAGGGCAACGCCTCCGGCGCCGACATCGAAAGACTCGGCGAGACGGTGCGCGCGCGGGTGAAGCAGACGAGCGGGGTGGAGCTCGAATGGGAGATCAAGCGCCTCGGCGTGCCTGCCTAGCCAAACCCTCGAATGCTCGGCCGAAGTGCCGGGCACCCACGAATTCTCTATAAGGTCAAACGTGGATGGCCGGGAAAACCTCGGCCATGACGGTTTGAGATAATCTGCCTGCAGGAGCTTTGAGCGTGGGGGTTCATATGGCCGATAAGCAAAGTCACGTCGCCGTTCTAATGGGAGGCTTGTCGTCGGAACGCGAGGTGTCGCTCCGCTCCGGCGCCGCTTGTGCCACGGCTCTCGAAGGCGAGGGCTACCGCGTGAGCCGGCTCGATGTGGACCGCGACATCGCCGCGCGGCTTGCCGAAGTAAGGCCCGATGTCTGCTTCAACGCTCTGCATGGCCGCTATGGCGAGGATGGCTGCATCCAGGGCGTGCTGGAGACGCTCGGCATTCCCTACACCCATTCCGGCGTGCTCGCCTCCGCGCTTGCCATGCATAAGGAGCGGGCCAAGGCCGTGCTTGCCGCGGCGGGTGTGCCGGTCGCCGAAAGCCTGGTGATCTCCCGCATCGAGGCGTCACGCGCGCACGCCATGCCGCCGCCGTATGTGATCAAGCCACCAACCGAGGGCTCGAGCGTCGGGGTCTATATCGTGCGCGAGGACCAGGCCCATCCGCCGCAGGAACTGACCAGCGCCGAATGGACGCTCGGCGAGGAGGTCATGGTCGAGCGCTTTATCGCCGGTCGGGAACTCACCTGCGCCGTGATGGGAGATGAGGCGCTGGGCGTGATCGAGATCCGTCCCGCCGAGGGTCTCGCCTTCTACGATTACGACGCGAAATACGCGCCTGGAGGCTCAATTCACGTGCTCCCGGCGCCGCTTAAACCAAATGTTTACCAATTGGTACAGAAGCTGTCCTTGGCGGCTCATAGGGCACTGGGCTGCCGTGGGGTCAGTCGCTCCGACTTCCGCTACGACGACCGGCCAGATGGCACGGGGGAAATGATCTGCCTTGAGGTCAATACCCAGCCAGGCATGACGTCGACGTCGCTTGTGCCCGAGCTTGCTGCCTATAGCGGCCGCTCGTTTGGCGAGCTGGTCCGCTGGATCGTGGAGGATGCGTCGTGCAACCGGTGAGGGGAAGGGCGAGGAGCAAAGGCTCGCAAGAGTTCCTCTTGGCGCGCGGTATCGCCGTCAAGCGCAAAGGGGGGAGCCGTCTGCCCGCGCTCTCAGGCCCGCGCCGCCTCATCACGCGCAGCCCAACCTCGATCCGCCTCGCCCGGCTCGGCCAGGACCGCGTGCGCGGCAAATGGCTGGCGCTGTGCGCGCTGTTTCTCGCTAGCGCCGTCGTCTACGGCGCCATCGTCGGCGGACAGACCGCCAAGCTCTACGACGCGCTGACCGGCGGCATCGAGCATCTCGCGGTCGTCTCCGGCTTCGGCGTGAAGCGGATTACCGTTGCCGGCCAGTTGCATGCGACCGACGCATCGATCACCGCGGCGCTTGGCGCCGGGCCCGATACGATGATGCTCAATTTCGATACCGACGCAGCCAAGGCCCGCCTCGAAGCTGTTCCCTGGATCAGACACGCGCAGGTCATGCGGCTATTGCCCTCGACCTTGCAAGTGGTCGTCGAGGAGCGCACGCCTTACGCCGTTTGGCAGAACAAGGGTCAGACTTATGTGGTCGACGGCGAGGGGGTGGTTCTCGCCCCAGCGCTGCGCGAAGCCTATGCGAGCCTGCCTCTGGTCGTCGGTGAGGGCGCGGCGAAGTCCGCCACCGCATTGTACGATCAATTGGCCCCCTATGCCGATCTCAGGCAGAAGCTCATCGCCGCGATCAGGGTCGGCGACCGGCGCTGGACGCTGCAGCTCGCTTCGGGACTCGAGATCATGCTTCCGGACGACAGTGTCGGCGAGGCGCTGAACTCGCTCGCCAAGCTCGACGAGGAACGGGGCCTGCTCAAGCGGGACCTCGCCGCCGTCGATCTCAGGCTGCTTGATCGGGTCACCGTACGCTTGCGCGACGCGCCGTCGGCGACGACGCCCGGCGGGACGCCGCAAACCGAGATACCGACGGCGAGCACCAAGGTTGCGCCGGCCAAGGGCAAGACGTGAGGACAGGGAGTTTGAGGGTAGGGGGATGGGTTACACGACCACAATAAGAAGCAAGCGCCAGCGCATCGTGACCGCGCTCGACGTTGGCACGAGCAAGATCTGCTGCCTGATCGCCAAGACGTCTCCCGCGCCGGATTGGTTCGAGGGCAAGGGCGATACCGTGCAGTTCGAGGTGCTGGGCTTCGACCACACCCGCGCCGAAGGCCTGAAAGCGGGCATGGTCGCCCATCTCGACAGCGCCGAAGCCTGCATCCGCTCGGCCGTCGATGCCGCCGAGCGCATGGCTGGCGTCACCGTCGAGGAGGTGCACGTCTCCGTCACCTGCGGACGGCTGAAGAGCGAAACCTTCTCGGCCAGCGTGGCGCTCCCTTCGGGCGCCGTGCGCGAAGATGACGTCATGCGTTTGCTCGCCGGCGGTCGCCAATATGCCGGTCGCGACAAGCGCAGTGTGCTGCATGCCCTGCCGCTTAGCTACCGCATCGACGAGAATGGCGGCATCAACGAGCCGCACGGAATGTGCGGCGAGCGGCTTGCCGTCGACCTCCACGCCGTCACCGCCGACGAAGTGGCGATGCGCAATGTGATGCTTTGCGTCGAACGCTGTCACCTCGGCGTGGCGAGCCTGGTCGCGGCGCCGTGCGCCAGCGCGCTGTCGGTCGTCACGCCCGACGAGGCCAAGCTCGGGGTGGCCTGCATCGATTTCGGCGCCGGCACGACCACGCTTTCCGTGTTGGTCGACGGACATTTCGTCCATGTCGATGCCATCGCCCTCGGCGGGAACGGCATCACCACCGACATCGCGCGCACTCTTTCGGCGCCGCTCGATTACGCCGAGCGGCTCAAGACCTTGCATGGCAGCGCCTTCGCCACGCTGTCGGATGAGCGCGAGATCATCACCTATCCGGCGGTCACCGGCATGCCGCAGCCGAGCCTGAACCAGATCACCAAGGCGCAGCTCGCCATGATCATCCGTCCGCGCATCGAGGAAATTCTCGACCTGATGCGCCGCCGACTTGCGGGGGCTGGGCTTGCCGCCGAGGTCACCCAGCATCTCGTGCTGACCGGCGGCGGCAGTCAGCTCACCGGCTTGCCCGAGCTTGCCGCCAACATGTTCGGCCGGCCCGTACGGCTTGGCCGGCCGCGATCGATGAGTGGACTTCCGGCCGTTGCGGCTGCGCCCGATTTTTCTGCCGGGATCGGCCTCTTGCTGCATTGGGCGCGCGGCGATGACCGGCTTTCGGGCCGCAGCGAGCAGCGCTTCTTGCGCACCGGCACCGGCTATTTCGCCAAGGTCGGCGATTGGATACGGGACAACTTTTGATTCGAGAGAGGGCTCGATGGGCGCGTCGCGGGGAAGCGCCGGAAGCGAGCCTGAGTAGAGACGATGAAGGAACGGAACAGCGCCATGACCATAAATCTCAGAGTTCCTGATCTGACCGAACTCAAGCCGCGCATCACCGTATTCGGTGTCGGCGGGGCCGGCGGCAACGCCGTCAACAACATGATCGAATGCGGTCTGAAGGGCGTCGAGTTCGTCGTCGCCAATACCGACGCGCAAGCCTTGGCGAGTTCCGCCGCCGAGCGCCGCATTCAGATGGGAGCCAACGTCACCGAGGGACTTGGCGCAGGCTCCAAGCCGGAGGTGGGCGCCGCCGCCGCCGAGGAGGCGATGGCCGACATCAAGGCCCATCTCGTCGGCTGCCACATGGTGTTCATCACCGCCGGCATGGGCGGCGGCACGGGAACGGGCGCGGCTCCGGTCATCGCCCGCGCCTCGCGCGAGGAAGGCATCCTCACCGTCGGCGTCGTCACCAAGCCGTTCCAGTTCGAGGGATCGCGCCGGCTGCGCGCCGCCGAGGCCGGCATCGACGCGCTGCAAAAATTCGTCGATACGCTGCTCATCATCCCCAATCAAAACCTGTTCCGCGTCGCCAACGAGAAGACCACCTTCACCGACGCCTTTTCCATGGCTGACGATGTTCTTCGCTCCGGCGTCGCCTGCATCACCGACCTCATGGTGAAAGAGGGCCTCATCAATCTCGACTTTGCCGACGTCCGCACCATCATGGCCGGCATGGGCAAGGCGATGATGGGCACCGGCGAAGCGAGCGGCGAGCGCAGGGCCATCGAAGCGGCCGAGGCGGCGATCGCCAATCCGCTGCTCGACGATGTCTGCATGAAAGGGGCCAGCGGTCTGCTGGTGTCGATCACCGGCGGCAACGATCTCACCCTTTACGAAGTCGACGAGGCGGCAAGCCGGGTCAGGGCCGAGGCCGATCCCGACGCCAACATCATCGTCGGCGCGACATTTGACGACGAGCTTGACGGATCGATCCGCGTCTCGGTGGTGGCGACCGGCATTGGCCTTGCCGCATCCCGGATGGCGCCGCAGATCGCTGAGGCGCCACGGGTCGCCATGCCGCAAGACCGGTCGCGACTCACCGAGCGCCTTGCGGGACTTGCCGCGTTGCCGACGGGAGGTCCCGTCGATCTCGACGAGCCGAGCCTCGTACTGGCACCGAGCGAGGTTGTCAGGGAGGCTCCGGTGTGGCGTGCCCCGGGCAACGTAACGATCGAGAAGCGACCCGCACAGATGGGCGGAATTGGTTTGCCGCTGGGCCATCCCCAGAAGCAGGCGCCGGCAGCGCCGGCACGGCCGTTTCAACCCGCGCCTCCGGCCGCCGTGCGGCGTCCCGTGCGGCGCATGCCGAGTGTCGATGAGCTTCCGGTCGTCGCACAAAACGCGCTCAAAGCGAAAGCTTCAGGCGATACGTCCGCGATCGGTCTTGCGGCGCACAAGAAGAAGGTCGGCTTTTTGGAGCGGCTCGCCAATGTTGGCCGCTCGCGCAAGGACACTGACGCTGAGATGCCTGCCAAGCGCGAACCGGAATTCGGTCAGGGCTACGGCAGCCTTGCTGCCGAGGCTCCCAGGATGCAGGCCCCGAGGCAGGAACCAAGGGCCGACACCCAGGCTCCGTTCGGGCAAAAAGGCATCAGAATCGAGCGGCCGCGCGGGGAAGCGGTGGCTGCGCCCGCGCCAAAGCGAATTGAGGCGCCGAGCCGGCCTTTGGCGGTCGAAATTGCGGAACCTATGGCCGAATCACAGATCGACGATGATCTGGAGATTCCCGCATTTCTGCGCCGCCGGGCCAACTAGCGACGCGCAGCAATGCGTAACATACACACCTGTCAGACTGTCGAAGAAGCCGAAAATGCCGTGTAACTCAGAGCGTTAGCTGGTTAGTTGGCCGGTAATACAGTGAAAGAAACCGTGATTTGTCGCCCCTGAGTCCGAGCGTTAAGCTTCTTGATAGATTGATTGGCAGGACCAAAAAGGCACAACCCAAGGGCCGATACAGGCCCGGTCTAAAGTGCCAGGGAGCGCCGATCAATGGGGGGCTCGGGGTTCTATCCTCGAGCTAAGTAGGGAACTCAAAATACGGCTCGGGGGCCGACGGGGGCCATGAAGGGTTTCATAGGGGCACGCCAGACCACGCTTGCCAGCGAGATTACACTGACCGGGACGGGGGTCCATAGCGGAGCGCCAGTCTCGATCACTCTCTGCCCAGCCGATGGCGATGCGGGCATACGTTTCCTTCTTTCCAACGGCGACGCTGACGGCACCGAAATCGCGGCTGACCCGCGGTCGGTAACCGGGGTGACGCTGTGCACCGTGCTTGGCGACGGCAATGGCGCTTCTATCGCCACGGTCGAGCATCTGCTCGCGGCGCTGAGCGGGCTTGGCGTCGACAATGCCCTGATCGAGATCGACAGCTCCGAAGTGCCGATCATGGACGGCAGTGCATCGCGGTTCGTCGAGGCGATTGACGAGGCGGGCCTTGCCGAGCTCGAGGCGCCGCGCCGCTTCCTCAAAGTGCTGAAGCGGATCGCTATCGAAGATGCCGGTGCCTTTGGCGAACTCACGCCCAACAACGGTTTCCACATCGACGTCGAAATCGATTTCGACTCGCCGCTGATCGGTTCGCAGCGAATCGAGATGGACGTCAATCCCGGTTCCTTCCGCCGCGAGCTTTCCCGCGCCCGCACCTTCGGCTTCATGAAGGATGTGGAGCGGCTCTGGGCCGCGGGCCTCGCGCTTGGCGCCTCGCTTGAGAACACGGTGGCGATCGGCGACGACCGCGTCATCAATCGCGAGGGGCTTCGCTTCTCCGACGAGTTCGTGCGCCACAAGGCGCTCGACGCGGTCGGCGATCTTGCCCTGGCCGGCGCGCCCATCCTCGGCTCCTTCCGTTCTTATCGCGGCGGACATCGGCTGAACGCGCTGGTGCTGAAGGCCCTGTTCGCCGATTCCGAGGCTTGGACCATGATTGAGGCTCCGCGTTACCGCGAGATCCGTCATGCTGAGCTCAGCCACCGCCTTGCGGCCGCGAATTTCGCCGCCGAGCGAAGCTAACCGGGAAGCCGAACTCGCCGCTCTAACGCAGTTGCGACGCCGCCGCGCCTTCGTCGCCCTCAATAGCGCGCGGGCTGACGCCGCGGCTTGGCCCCCGGCAAAAGGGCAAAAAAACACCATAATCAGCGCGCTGGTTGGTTGCTATCGCGCGAGACTTGGCAAGCGCCCGGCGGCGCGCGAAAGTCGCGCTTTGGTGCGAGGGGGAAACCGCCTGTGAGGGGGAGCATGTCAGCGCCGGGGAAGCTGCAGGGAGCGCCGAGGCATCGTTCCGCGCCTTTCAGCATGTTCGGCGTTCTCCTTGTCGCGGGCCTGCTAGCCGGTTGCGGCGGCTCGCTTTGGGGCAACAAGGAAGTTGTCGAGGATCCCAACGAGCCGCCCGACATTATCTACAAGAAGGCTGAAACGCTGGCCGATAGAGGCAAGTACGGCGACGCGGCGAAGCAATACGAAAACGTCGATATCAATCACCCTTATTCGCAGGAGGCGCGCCGCGCCATCCTCATGGCGGCTTTCGCGTACTACAAAGCCGGCAAATATGACGACGCGATCGGCGCCGCCGATCGCTACCTCACGCTCCATCCCGGGACCCAGGAAGCGGACCTCGCCCAGGACATTATCGCCATGTCGTATTACGACCGCGTGCTCGACCCGAAGCGCGATCAGACCAATGCGCGCAAGGCGCTTAGCGCCTACGAGACGCTTATTCAGCGCTACCCCGAGTCGCGGTATGCCGCCGAGGCGCGCAACCGGTCGCGCATCATGCGCGATCTGCTCGCGGCGCAGGAGATGATGGTCGGCCGCTATTATCTGCGTCACGACAACTTTCTTGCCGCCATCAACCGCTTCCGTACCGTCATCACCGACTACCAGACCACCGAGCAGGTGGAAGAGGCCTTGATGCGCTTGACCGAGGCCTATATGGCGTTAGGCATCGTCAACGAGGCTCAAACGGCCGCTGCCGTGCTCGGCCACAACTTTCCGGACAGCAAGTGGTACAGCCACGCTTACGCGCTCCTGGGAAAAGTCGGTGTCCAGCCGCAAGTGCACGAAGGCTCTTGGATCACCCAGACCTGGAAGGGCAACGGCAACCCCGCCTAACGGGCGCATCGCCATGCTAGCCGCCCTGTCGATCCGCGACATCGTCCTGATCGACAAGCTCGATCTTGAATTCTGCCAGGGCCTGTCGGCGCTGACCGGCGAGACCGGTGCCGGCAAGTCGATCCTGCTCGACGCCTTCTCGCTCGCCATCGGCGGCAGGGGCGATGCCTCGCTCGTCCGCCAGGGCCAGGCCCAAGGGCAGGTCACGGCGATTTTCGATCTGCCCAGCAGTCATCCCGTGTTTGCGCTGCTGGCCGAGAACGGCATCGAGGCCGAGGATGGGCTGATCTTGCGCCGCGTGCAGGGGGCGGACGGCAGGAGCCGCGCCTTCATCAACGATATCGGCGTTAGCGTGCAGCTGTTGCGCCAGGTCGGCCAGGCTCTGGTCGAGATCCACGGCCAGCATGACGACCGGGCGCTGATCGACCCGTCAGGTCATCGCGAGCTGGTGGACGCCTTTGGCGGGCTGAGCGGCGAGGCGTCGCGCGTCGCCGCCGCCTATGCGGCGTGGCAGCAGGCCGATGCCGAGCGGGCGCGCCACGAGGCCGAGATCGCCACCACCCGGGCCAATGCCGACTATGTGAGCCATGCGCTGGAGGAGCTTCGCAGCCTCGATCCGCAAGCCGGCGAGGAGGAAGCCTTGGCTAGCCGCCGGCAATTGATGATGCATGCCGAGAAACTCGCCGCCGAGCTTGCCGAGGCGCTCGATGCGCTGGCCGGCGAAGGGACGAGCGGCGCGCGTCTCGCTGCGGCGCTGCGCCGGATCGAGCGCCAGGCCTCGCTCGCGCCGCAACTGCTCACCCCCGTCGCTGATGGGCTTGAGCGGGTGTTGGCCGAAACCGACACCGCGCGCGCCAAGATCGAGGAAGCGCTGGCGCTCAGCGCCTTCGAGCCGAAGGACCTCGAGCGCGCCGAGGAGCGGTTGTTCGCCTTGCGCGCGCTCGCCCGCAAGCACCGGGTCGCGGTGGACGAGCTGCCTTTGCTGCTCGGCCGGCTGGAGGCCGAGCTGGCTGCGCTCGATACCAGCGAGACCAGGGCCGGAGAGTTGGCCAAGCGGGCGGCCACCGCGCGCAACGACTATGAGGCTCAAGCCGTCGCCCTGAGTAAGGCGCGGCAGCTTGCGGCCAAGCGCCTCGACGCCGAAGTCATGGGCGAGCTCAGCCCCCTCAAGCTGGAAAGAGCGAGCTTCATCACCAATCTAGAGACCGTCGAGCCTGCCGAGGGCGGCCCGAGCGGCATCGATCGTATTGCCTTCTTCGTGCGCACCAATCCCGGCACCGAGGCCGGACCCTTGATGAAGGTCGCCTCTGGCGGCGAGCTGGCGCGGTTCATCCTGGCGCTCAAAGTCGTGCTTGCCGCTCGCGGTTCGGCGCCGACGCTCGTATTCGACGAGGCCGATTCAGGCGTGGGCGGTGCCACGGCCGCTGCTGTCGGCGAGCGCTTGGCGCGGCTTGCGTCGCGCGTGCAGGTGCTGGCGGTGACCCATGCCCCACAGGTGGCCGCAATGGCGCATGGACATCTGCTGATCGCCAAGGAGGCGGTGCGCGACTCGAAGGGCGACGCCATGGTGACGCGGGTCGCTATACTCGAAGGAGAGCACCGGCGCGAAGAGATCGCCCGCATGCTCTCCGGCCAGACCATTACCGACGAAGCGCGCCGCGCCGCCGACCGGCTGATGAGCCGCTCTGCATGATTTGCGACGATGAGTAAGACCAAGACGAACAAGAAGGAGCAGGGCCGACTAGAGGCTAAGCCTGTCGAAGCGCTCGACGAGGCTGAGGCTGCCGCCGAGCTTGCGCGGTTGGCGGCGGCGATCGCCCATCACGACGCGCTCTATTACCGCAAGGACGAGCCGGAGATCTCCGACGCCGAGTATGATGCGCTGCGCGTCCGCAATGACGCGATCGAGGCGCGCTTTCCCCATCTCGTGCGCGACGACAGTCCGTCTTTGCGGATCGGCGCCGCGCCGGTCGAGGCCTTCGGCAAGGTGCAGCATCGCGTGCCCATGCTGTCGCTCGGCAACGTGTTCGACGAGGAGGGCTTGCGGGACTTTCTCGACCGCATCAAACGCTTTCTCGGGCTCGACACGATTGATGGCCTTGCCTTCACGGCCGAGCCCAAGATCGATGGACTCTCGATCACGCTGCGTTATGAGAACGGCAGACTGGTGCAGGGCGCGACCCGCGGCGACGGCTACGAAGGCGAGAACGTCACCGCCAATGTCCGCACCATCGAGGACATTCCGAAACTCATCAAATCGCGCGGCTTCCCCGATCCGTTCGAGCTCAGGGGCGAGATTTACATGAGCCGCGCGGCCTTCCAGCGGCTGAACGATGCGCAGGCTAAGGCCGATGAGCGGCTGTTCGCTAATCCTCGCAACGCGGCCGCCGGCTCGCTGCGCCAGCTCGATCCCGCCATCACCGCCAAGCGGCCGCTGCGCTTCTTCGCTTATGGCTGGGGGGAGGTGGCCGACTTGCCGGCGGAGACGCAATGGGACGCTTACCAACTGCTGCGCGCTTGGGGATTTCCCCTGAACCCGTTGATCACGCTTGCCCACTCGCTCGAGGAGATGCTGGCGACCTATCGCGATATCGAGAGTGGCCGTTCTGGCCTCGACTACGATATCGACGGCATCGTCTACAAGCTCGACCGGCTCGATCTCCAGGCGCGGCTGGGCTTCGTCTCGCGCTCGCCCCGTTTCGCCGTCGCCCACAAATTTCCTGCCGAGAAGGCGACCACCATCCTGCGCGACATCGACATTCAAGTGGGACGCACCGGCGCGCTCACCCCCGTCGCCAAGCTCGATCCCGTCACCGTGGGCGGCGTGGTGGTGCAGAACGCGACGCTGCATAACGAGGACGAGATCGCACGCAAGGACGTGCGGATCGGTGACACTGTGATCGTGCAGCGGGCCGGGGACGTGATCCCGCAGATTCTCGGATCGGTTGAACAGAAGCGGCCTAAGGGCGCGAAACGATTCGTTTTTCCTGAGGTCTGCCCGGCCTGCGGCAGCCACGCCTCGCGCGAGATCAACCCGACCACCGGCAAGGTGGACGCGGTCCGGCGCTGCACCGGCGGACTGATCTGCCCGGCGCAGCGGGTCGAGCGGCTGAAGCATTTCGTCTCGCGCAACGCCTTCGACATCGAGGGCCTCGGCGAGAAGCATATCAAGGCGTTCTACGACGACGGCCTGATCCAGTCGCCGCCCGATATCTTCACGCTCGAAGCCCGCGACAAGCGCGCATCCTCCAAGCTCGCGGAGCGGGAAGGGTGGGGCGAGACCTCGGCGAACAAGCTGTTCGAGGCGATCGAGGCGCGGCGCAATGTCCGGCTCGACCGCTTTATCTATGCGCTCGGCATTCGCCATGTGGGCGAGACCACGGCGCGGCTGCTCGCGCGCAACTATGGCTCTGCTGACGCCTTCCTCAAGGCGATGCGCGCGGCCGGGAAGGACAGGGAAGGCGAAGCCTTCGCCGAGCTCGACAATATCGAGCAGATCGGCCCGGCGGTTGCCGAGGCCATCGCCGACTTCTTCTCGGAGAAGCACAATATCGACGTGGTTCAGGACCTGTTGCGCGAGGTGACGCCTGAGCCGCTCGAGGCGGTGGATCACGCTTCGCCGATTTCCGGCAAGACCGTAGTGTTCACCGGCACTTTGGAGAGAATGACGCGCTCCGAGGCCAAGGCGTCGGCCGAGCGCCTCGGCGCCAAGGTGGCAGGCTCGGTCTCCAAGAGTACCGACTATGTGGTGGCGGGTCCCGGCGCCGGCTCGAAGCTGAAAAACGCCAAGGAGTTGGGCGTCAAAGTCCTCACCGAGGACGAATGGCTGAAACTGATCGCGTGAGCCTTACTTATATTTCAGCTTCATGGCGATGATGGCTAGCGCGAGCAGCAGCGTGATGGCGTTGGAGACCATGATCGGCCAATTGCCGATCATGGCGCCGAACAAGAGCCACAGTGCGACACCGACGGCGAAGGAAACATACATGAACAGCGAGATCGCCCGCGTCTCTTTGTGGCGGATGATGTGCAGCGCCTGCGGCACGAACGCCGCCGTGGTGAGCGTCGCCGCCACGGCCGAGACCAGGATTTCTGTCGACATGGAACTCGTCTAGCGGCTCTCCGGCGGAATGTCGCGTAGCATCTTGGCGAAGCGAGCCACCTCCTCACGCTCATAGGAAAGATGCACGCGCTCCGCCGAGGCTGGGCGTTTGGCGCAACACAAGCCTGGACGCCACTCGGTGGCAGGCCTGATCGGCCGCGGCACGAAGCCACCGCCGCAATTCGGACAGACATTGCACAGGACCGTCTCCACGCAATCGGCGCAGAAGGTGCATTCAAACGAGCAGATCCGCGCATCGGCCGCGTCGGGCGATAGGTCCTTGTCGCAATATTCGCAATTCGGGCGAAGCTGCAACGCCATATCTTAGCCGATCGGCGCCGTGGCATGGCGGAGCCAGGCCCTGTCGTCGCTCAACAGGATCGGCTCGATCTCCCGGCGGATGCGCGCGTGATAGGCGTTGAGCCAAGCGAGCTCGAACGGCAGCAGCTGTTTCGGATCGATCAGCCGCCGGTCGAACGGCACGAGCGTCAGCGTCTCGAACCCCAGCATCTCCCGCGTGCCGCCCTTGATCGGTTCGGGCGGCGTCACCAGCACGAGATTTTCCAGCCGGATGCCGTATTGGCCTTCGCGGTAATAGCCAGGCTCGTTGGAGAGGATCATGCCCGGCTCGAGCTCGACGGTGCCGAGCCGCGACAGGCGCTGCGGGCCTTCATGCACCGAAAGATAGCTGCCGACGCCGTGGCCGGTGCCGTGATCGAAATCGAGTCCCGCTTCCCACAGCGGCCGCCGCGCGAAGGGATCGAGGTCCTGTCCGCGCGTGCCCTTGGGGAAGCGCGCGGTGGCAACAGCGATATGCGCCTTCAGCACCAGCCCGTAATGCCGCTTCATCTCCGCCGTCGGCGCTCCGATGGCGATGGTGCGGGTCACGTCGGTAGTGCCGTCGCGATATTGCGCCCCTGAATCGATCAGATAGAGCAGGCCCGATTCCAGGGGACGCTTGCCCTTGGTGGTCGGGCGGTAATGCACGATGGCGCCGTGCGCGCCCACCGCGGAGATGGTGTCGAAGCTGATGTCGCGGAGCTGACCCAACTCGCGGCGGCTGTCTTCCAGCTTCATGGCGGCGGCGACTTCGTCGACCTTGCCCGACTCGGCGACCTCGTCGAGCCAGGCGAGGAAGCGCGCCATCGCTACCCCGTCGCGCAGGTGCGCGGCGCGCGCGCCCTTGATCTCGACCTCGTTCTTGATGGCCTTGGGGCGGGTGCAGGGGTCCTGGCCCGGCACGAATTTCACACCCTCGGCCTGAAGCGCCTGAGCGAATTTGATCGGCGCGGTGTCCGCATCGAGCTGCACGCGGGCTTTGGCCGCGCCCAGCGCCTTGAGTTTATCCATCAGCGCCGACGGTTCGGCGAGATCGAGGATTTCGCGCAAGCTGCCCTTGACGTTATCGCCGACCTTGGCGGGATCGATGTAGAGCGTCGGCTTGCCGCTCGCCGGCACGATGGCGAAAGCGAGCACGACCGGCGTATGCCTGATGTCGCCGCCCCTGATATTGAACAGCCAGGCGATCGAGTTCGAGCATGGTGAGCAGTACCGCGTCGATATTCTCGTCCTTCAGCCGCGCCTGCACGTCGCGGATCTTGTCGTGCGCGCTCTTGCCGGCATATTCGAGCCCGTGTGGCACGATTTCCGCGGCCGACGGCTTCGGCCGATCCTCCCAGATGAGATCGATGAGATTGGTATCGACGGGGATGAGCTTGATGCCGGACTTGCCGAGGGTGTCGGTCAGCCGCTCGATCTCCTTGATGGTGTGCAATGCCGGGTCGTAGCCGATCGCGGCGCCCTTGGTGAGCTTGTCGGCGATCCAGCTCGAAGCCTTGGCGTCGGGTGTTTGCAACACCTCGAACAGCGTGGCGTCGGTCTGGGCGCGAGCTTGCAGGGTATAGCGTCCGTCGACGAATAGAGCCGCCGCCTTCTCCAGCACGATGGCCACGCCAGCCGAGCCGTTGAAGCCGGTGAGCCAAGCCAGACGCTCGGCCGGAGGGGCCAGGAACTCGTCCTGGTGCTCGTCGCTATGGGGAACGAGAAAGCCCTTCAGCTTCCGCGATTTCATTTCCCGCTGCAGCGCCTTCACCCGCTCGCCGCTCGCGGCAGGGGAACTGACATCGTCGAAAATCTGATACATGGCTGGCCTTTGTAAGCTTAAAGCTCGTCGGCGATCAATCGCGGGCGGCGCGGGCGTTGCGACGGACTATCACCAAGGTCGCCCATCCATCGAGAATGAATTGCTTTTCCATGGCGAAGCCAAGGCTCAGGTAGCGCGCCTCGGTCCCTCGCGCCTGGGTTTCGGTGAGGCCCGACAGGATCGCCCTGCCGCCCGGCGCGACATTTCGGGCAAAGGCCGGGGCAAGGCCGTACAGCGCGCGCTCCAGCAGATTGGCCAGCACGAGATCGGCCTTGCGGGACCGCAAGCGGGGATGCTCGAACCCGGTCGCCTCGACCGTTCCGACCAGGCTCCCGACGCCATTCAGCCGCGCATTCGCCGCGGCGATCGAAACCGCCAGCTTGTCGTTGTCGCTAGCCGTCAGGCTCTGCCGCAATGCCATGGCGGCGGCGATGGCGAGAATGCCCGTGCCGGTGCCGATGTCGACGATGACGCGCGGGCGGGTGCGCTTGAGAGTGTCGTCGAGCGCGAGCAGGCAGCCGCGCGTTGACGCGTGATGCGCCGTGCCGAAAGCTTGGCCGGCATCGATCTCGAGATTGAATCGCCCACGCGGCACGCGGCCCCGGTCGTGGCTACCATGCACGAGGAAACGTCCCGCCGCGACGGGTCCACGCTTGCCTTGCGACAACGTCACCCAATCGGCTTGCGGCAGCGCCTCGATGCGAAGCGGGCCGAGCGCGCCATCGCCCGCGGACTGCGCGATCAGCCGAAGCAGAGCCTCGCGCGGCGGCGGTTCCTGGTAATGGGCGAAGATCTCGAATCGGCCACGTCCCCGATCGAACAGCCCGACCGCGACCGCTTCCGGCTCGACCGCTTCCTCCAGCGCGAGCGCAATGCGTTCGGCCGCCGAAGCCTCGGCCTCGATCGTCGCTTGATGGCTCATGCGCTTGGATGGGATGACGCGGCGCGGTCCAGGCTATCCACGTCGAGCAACCGGTCCCACAGCCTGTCGAGATGGGCGCGCGCGTCCTCCGGCGCGATCGCGGAAATGTTCCCCTCGGCATCGGCGGTGACGAGGCCGTCGGCGCGCAAGCGCTTGAGCGCGTCCTCGGTGTCGAAATTGACGCTGACGCCACAGCGCTCCTTGAGAAAGCTCGTCACCATGACCTCGAGCTCCGCCAGCGCGTCGTGTTTCGACGGATAGCGCGCCAGGAAGGCATAGAGCAGCATGTCCTCCTTCACATCTTCCTCCTCGGCGCGATCCGCGAGCAGGGTCAGCGCGCCGCGATTATTGGCGAGGCTACAGAAATAGAGATTCTGCGCGAGCAGCATCATGTAGTGGTTGCGGGTGTGAAAGAAGTTCATGGCTTGGCGAAAAATCACGGCGCTGAGGCCGAACACGCCGAAGGCGAGGGTGAAGGGATTGGTGGCTGCGAGCAGCTTGGTGGCGGTCCCCGCCACGCCGGCCGCGGTTCCCCCACCGGCCGTGACCATCAGCTTGAGCTTGTCGAACGGCCTGAAGGCGATCTTGGTGTTGGGAAACAGCATCTCGATGTCGATTTGCGGGATGCGCTTGAAGATCTTGACGTAGATGTAATCGCTCGACACACCGGGCGGGAAATGGGCCCGCGCCTTCTTGACCGCGCGCGCGGCACGCGCCTGGTCGGCAGTGCTTGCCGCCATGATCTCGGCGATGCGGGTCTCGGCGGGCTTAAGCTTCAACAGCAGGAACAGCCGCTCGAAGATCGGCACTTCGAGCCGGTCCTTGCGCAAATAGAGCTGCCAAGGATTACGCTCCTCGCGCACGATCGTGCCGGTACCCCGATAATACAGCAGGGCCTCGTCGAACTCGCTGAGGTCGACCTTGAGGTTGAGCCCGTAGGGCGATTGCTCGACCAGCAGGCGCTGCACGTCGTCGCGCGAGAGACGCACGAAATTGGCCTGAGCAAGCAGCGTCTCGATACAGGCGATGAACTCGCGCCGTGCGCCGTCGCGCTCTGCTTGATCGAGTTCGATCAAATTGACCGTGTCGCTGTCGGGACTGAAGGGCTGGTAGTTTTCCAGCAGAGAGAGCAGGCGCTGCCGATGCTCCTGATGCCGCCAGGCGGCGAGACAATCGAGCGCGCGGCCCCATGCCTGGCGATCCCCCCCGCTCTCGGCGAGCATGGCTACGAGCTTGGCCCTGAGCCCATGGCGGCTGACCGGAATGAAGCGCTCACGGTCAGGCGCAAGCGGCGCGGCGAGCTTGGGAGCGGCACCCTTGGCCTTTCCGGCTGGCTTCGAAGTCTGTGCGGAGTTCGAGCAACTGCATGGCGAGGGAGCTTAGGCGAGCACGCCATACACAATCAAATGGCTCTCAAAGATGAGGAAAATGGCCAACAAGCTGCGCGGGAGATCATAGCACTACCTATTCAGGTAGTGCTCGCGCCGGAACTTGCGATCTAGAGTTAACTTGACTCTTCGCCGGGCTGAAGGAGAGTTGCGCCGGGAGCAGAGTAGCATTGGCGAGCTGCATGCTTGCTCCTGGCCAGGGCTGCGCTGCTTTCACGAAGCATAAGTCATCCCATCAGTCCTGGAGGATCCCATGCCATCACGCATTGTCCTGTTTGCCGCCGCTTCACTGCTTTTGTCGGTCGCAGTTCCTCTCGCTACCTTCGCCGAAGATGTCGCCAAGCCCAGCCCGGCCCAGATCGCCGACGGGCAGTCGAAGGCGGGCGTCGCCAACGCGCTCATCATCCTCGGCCGCGCGGCCAAGGACCCAGACATGCTGATGACCGGGGCGAAAATCCTCTCGGGGATCGATGCTCCCGTCGCCAACTCCAAAGCGAGCGCGGACGGCAAGCCGGTGTTCTACGACGTCGACGCCATCGTCGCGGAAGCCGACAGCTATGCCGCCAACCGCGCCGGCAAGCCGGCCTCGCACAATTACGCGGGCTTCTGCCACTACGAATATTGGTGCGACAGCCTGAGCTGCAGCTATGTCTGGGTCTGCTGAGCCGGCCTAGCTCGCAAGGCTAATATCGGGGCGCGTCGATGGCGGCCTGCTTGCCGAAGCAGACGCGGGGCGCGCCCTCCTGCTTGCAGGGCGTGCCCGGCGGCGAGCCGCAAATGGCCGCAAGCTTCGACTGCGAGACGCAGAACCCGTCAGGCCCGCGCCAGCCGGGGCCGCCTTTGCAGCCGCAGCCTTTGCAGCGGCAGGCATCGTCGGCGAACGCGGTCGACGGCGTGGGCAAAGAGAAAAATCCAAACGAAATCAGTATGAAAACGGCTGCGGTGAGCGCACGCATGTGGCACCTCCCTCTGCTAAACCCGGGAGCAATGTACACGTTTTGTTCTCTTTGTGAAGGGGGTCGCAATCGACTTACCAATTCAAGCAGCTGACGGAGAATTTTCTGAAGGCGGCGGGATCGGCCGGCGCGGCGATCTTGGCCCCCGGCGCATCGACAACGAGCTTTCGCCCCTTGCTGGCGATGTCGAGTGCCAGCGTCTTGCCAGGCACGCTGGTCTCGTAACGATAGACCTCGCCGTCGGGTTGGGTGCCGCATTCGCCCACGCCCCCGCAGATCAGCGGCTGGAGCGGCACGTCCTTGTGGCCCTTGTCCTGCTCGATGCGCAGCAAGACCTCGCCCTTGCCGGGCTTCGTGCCCGCCTCGACCTCGACCTCGATGCGGGTCTCGTCCTTGCCGGTCTCGCCCTCCTGTTGACCGCAGGAGATGGACAGGACCGGCGCCTCCGGCTCTCCGTAGAACAGATAGGCGATCTCCGATTTCTCGACGGTCCACAGCGGTGCCGCGGCCGCGCCCGACGCCACAAATCCGACCGCCACGGCAAGCACCACCGGAGCCCGCATCACACTCGCTCGACGAAGCTATCGACCACTTTCTTCTCTCCGGCCTTGTCGAAATCGACGGTGAGCTTGTTGCCGTCGACGTGGCGGATATGGCCATAGCCGAATTTCTGATGGAACACTCGCAGGCCAACCGTAAGCCCGGCGCCCTCCACCGTGCTGGACGCAACCAGCGTGCCGTCGATGGTGATCGGACCGCGATTGGGCGGGGTACCGCTGCCCTGCGGACGATTGCGCTGTGCGCGCTGCCATCCGGGCGTTTCATAGAAGCCGCTCGCGAACAAATTCTCCGCCGTGTCGAACCGGCTCGGCCCGTAGCCGCGCAGGCCCTTATCCTCCGCGACCTCGACATTGGCGACGGGCAGCTCGTCGATGAAGCGCGAGGGCAGGGCGGTCTGCCAGGTGCCGCGCGCGCGGCGATTCTGGGCGAAGGTGATCTTGGCGCGCAGCCTCGCCCGCGTCAGCCCGACATGGGCGAGCCGCCGCTCCTCTTCCAGCCCTGAGCGTCCCGCCTCGTCCAGGCTGCGCTGATGGGGAAGGAGCCCTTCGTCCCATCCGGGCAGGAACACGGTGTCGAATTCGAGTCCCTTGGCGGAATGCAGCGTCATCAGGCTGACGCGCTCGGCGCCTTCCTCGGTCTGCGCGTCCATCACCAGCGATACATGCTCGAGGAAGCCCGCGAGCGTGTCGAACTCTTCCATGAAGCGGATCAACTCTTTCAAATTCTCCAGCTTCGATTGCGCCTGCGGCGAGCGCTCGGACTGCCACATGCCGGTATAACCGAACTCATCGAGGATCAACTCGGCGATCTCGGTATGCCGCATGGTCTCGATCAGCGAGCGCCAGCGGTCGAATGCGGCGAGGAGGTCGGCCAGCGCCTTGCGCGGCTTCGGCTTCAGCTCCTCGGTTTCGGCGATCAGCCTCGCCGCCTGGAACAGCGGCACGCCCCGAGCGCGGGCGAGCTGATGCAGCGATTTCAGCGTAAACTCGCCGAGGCCCCGCCGCGGCGTATTGAAGATGCGCTCGAATTTGAGGTCGTTGGCCGGGTTGAGCGTCACCTCGAAATAAGCGGTCGCGTCCCTAATCTCTTGACGCTCGTAGAAGCGTGGGCCGCCGATCACGCGATAGGGCAGTCCAAGCGTGATGAAGCGATCCTCGAAGGCGCGCATCTGGAACGAGGCGCGCACCAGGATGGCGATCTCGCTCAAAGACTGGCTCTGTCGCTGCATCTGCTCGATGTCCTCGCCGATGATGCGGGCTTCCTCCTCGTCGTCCCAGCAGCCCTCGATTTCGACCTTGCCGCCGAGCTCGCCGTCGGTTCGCAGCGTCTTGCCGAGGCGGCCTTTGTTATGCGCGATGAGGCCCGAGGCCGCGCCGAGGATATGGCCGGTCGAACGGTAGTTGCGTTCCAGCCGGATGATCTTGGCGCCGGGGAAGTCGGTCTCGAACCGCAGGATGTTGTCCACCTCGGCGCCGCGCCAGCCATAGATCGACTGATCGTCATCGCCGACGCAGCAAATATTGCCGTTGCCCTGCGCCAACAGCCGCAGCCACAAATATTGCGCGACGTTTGAGTCCTGATATTCATCCACCAGCATATAGAGGAAGCGCTGCTGATATTTCGCCAGCACGTCGGGGTGCTCCTGGAACAGCCGCAGATTTTCCAGTAGCAGATCGCCGAAATCGGCGGCGTTCAGCTCCTTCAGCCGCCGCTGATAGAGCGCGTAAAGCTCGCGCGCTCTGCCGTTGGCGAAGGCGAAGCTCTCGCCCTCCGGCACCCGTTTGGGCACGAGCCCCCAATTCTTCCAGCCGTCGATCATGGAAGCGAGCACGCGCGCCGGCCAGCGCTTCTCGTCGATATTCTCGGCGTCGAGCAGTTGCTTCAACAGCCTGATCTGATCGTCGGTATCGAGCACGGTGAAAGACGGCTTCAGATCGACCAGCTCGGCATGGCGGCGGAGGATCTTGACGCCGATGGCGTGGAACGTGCCGAGCCATGGCATGCCTTCAACCGCGCCGCCAATCAACTGGCCGATGCGGCTTTTCATCTCGCGCGCGGCCTTGTTGGTGAAGGTGACGGCGAGGATCTGGCCCGGGCGCGCCCGGCCCAAGCTCAAAATATGGGCGATTCGCGTGGTCAGCACCCGTGTCTTGCCAGTGCCGGCACCGGCGAGCACGAGCAGCGGCCCATCGAGCGTCTCGACCGCCTCGCGCTGCTCGCGATTGAGCGCGTCCAGATAGCTCGCCGGTCGCAGCCGCATGGCGCGCTGCGAGGTTGAAAGCTCTGCGTCCTCTGGATTGGGGAGGGCCGCGACGTCTGAGGAGCGAATCTCTTTCATGACCTAAAGCACTATATCATTCGGGCGGGCCTACAAAAAAAGGCCAAGCCGCAAAATGAACACCGTTCGATCCTCAGCGGCGCCAATTGTCCCTGCGCCCGTTAGACGCTTGACGCCGCGCAAGAGAACACGCCAATCTTGGCCCTGACAAAAAACTGCGGGGAAAGTCTGTTACTACCGTCGCGTTGAGACGACGGCGCGGCACACAATAAATTCAGCTTCACGCCAGTTGGGAGACCGGGACATGCTTCGAGTTTTGAGGATGAGCATTATTGTGCTTGGCGGTGCGATCGCGCTCGTTGGCCCGATCCGCCCCGCGGAGGCCGCATGCCAGCTGATTAAGGCCACCGCCAGCGCCCCCTCCAGGGCGGAAGCCGCGAAGAGCTCGCAGGCTCTGACCCTCCAGAGCGCTTCCGAACTCAAGCGGTCCAAGCGCTGGAGTTACGTCACCCTCTACGCCTATCGGGTGAAGGGCGATCCGTTCTGGAAGGCCGTCCGCCCCGATGGCGTTCCGAAGGACGCCCAGCTGAAGCCGGACATCATCACCACGCGCTTCTACACCACCTGCTTCACCGGCGTGGTGGTGCCTTATGTCTGCACCACGGGCTCGAGCGTCTGCGGGCAATAGCGTCTCAACCAATCCTGCTGCGTCATGTCGTCAGGGCTCTGCTTTTGGGCCCTGACTTTTGCCGTTCGTGCGGCCATATGACTGGAGGGCTGCGCAAGCGAATCGTTGGTGCCTCACCCTCGCCACATGGCGTGGTAAGTTGATTTCAAACGTGTTTCGCTTGAGGTCGTCAGAACCGCATGAGCCGGGTCAGAGACAGTATCGCCGATTTTCCGAGCTACACCCTGCGTGAGCGGGTGGCGGATGGCTGCGTGCATGTGCTTGGCGTCACCGCCAGCCTGGTTGGCCTGACCGCGCTTCTCATTATCGGCATTCGATCGCAGATGCTGCCCTGGGTGGTGAGCCTCACCATTTACGGGCTCGCTCTGGTCGCAACCTTCGGCTTCTCCGCCGGCTACCATCTCGTCGCCCGGCCCAAGATCAAGGAGGTCCTGCGCCGGCTCGATCACGCGGCGATCTTTTTGATGATTGCCGGCACCTACACGCCCTTCATCCTGATCAAGATGCAAACGCCCTGGGGGTTCGGCTTGCTCGCCGTGGTGTGGACCATGGCGGCCATCGGCATCGCCATCAAACTCTTCCTGCCGCGCTTCCTCGACGGGCTCTCGACCGCCCTTTATCTGGTGCAAGGCTGGGCCGTGCTGGCGGCGTGGGAGCCTCTGATGTCGGCGCTGCCGGGCACCGTGCTGACGCTGCTGGTGGTCGGCGGGGTGCTCTACACCATCGGCGTTGTGTTTCATCTGTGGGAGCGGCTGCCGTATCAAAATGCCATCTGGCACGGCTTCGTGCTGTCGGCGGCAAGCTGTCATTTCGCGGCGGTGATGTCGGTGGTCAGCCTGTAGCCGCTGACAGCGGAAAACCCTAAGCTTTCGCCGCGAAGCACCCTATAACATCACGCCATGACCGCGGTCGTGGCCAACCCGGAAGCACCCTCCAGGGCGGAAAGCAAACGCGCGCTCTTTGCCAAATTGGCAGCGAGCTTCGGCGAGCGCTTCTCGCTGGGGCAGGCGCTTCGCGAGCAGCACGCCAATACGCTGACATGGCTCAAGCGCGAGCCGCCCGATGCCGTGCTCTTTGCCGAGACCGAGGCCGAGGTGGCGGATGTGGTGAAGCTGTGCGCCGAGGCCAGCGTTCCGGTGATCCCGTTCGGCACCGGCACCTCGCTCGAAGGTCACGTCAACGCGCCGTTCGGCGGCATCTCGCTCGATCTGTCGCGCATGACCAAGATCCTTGCCGTGCATGAAGCCGATCTCGATTGCGTGGTCGAGCCGGGAGTCACGCGCAAGGCGCTGAACGAGCATTTGCGTGACAGCGGCCTGTTCTTCCCGGTCGATCCGGGCGCCGATGCCAGCCTCGGCGGCATGGCGGCGACTCGCGCCTCCGGCACCAACGCCGTGCGCTATGGCACGATGCGCGATGCCGTGCTTGGGCTCAACGCCGTGTTGGCCGACGGCAGCGTGATCGCGACGGGCGGCAGGGCGCGGAAATCCTCAGCCGGCTACGACCTCACCCGTCTTCTGATCGGCTCGGAAGGTACGCTCGGCATCATCACCCGCCTCACGCTCAAGCTCTACGGCATCCCCGAGACCATCCTCTCGGCGGTCTGCCCGTTCACTTCGATCGAAGGTGCCTGCAACGCCACCATCGCCGCGCTGCAAATGGGCCTACCGCTCGCCCGCATCGAGCTGCTCGACGAAGTGCAGATCCGCGCCTGCAATGCCTATTCGCATCTCAGCCTGCCCGAGACGCCGACGCTGTTCCTCGAGTTCCACGGCACACCTTCGTCCACAAGCGAGCAGGTCGAAGCGTTTGCCGAGATCGCGCGCGCCGAAGGAGGCGGGGACTACGCTTACGCCGAGTGTCCCGAGGACCGCAGCAGGCTCTGGCAGGCGCGCCACGACGCCTATTGGTCCGCGCGTGGCCTGAGACCCGGCGCCGAGGTGTTGTCGACCGATGTCTGCGTGCCGATCTCGGCCCTTGCCGCGTGCGTCAGCGCCACACGCCAGGACATCGACCGGCTCGGACTGCTCGCCCCGATCGTCGGCCATGTGGGCGACGGCAACTTCCATGTCCTGCCGCTGATCGATCCGGCCGACCCCGAGGAGCGGCGGAAGGTGCAGGCCTTCCTGGAGCGGCTGATCGAGCGCGCTTTGTCCTATGGCGGGACGTGCACGGGCGAGCACGGCATTGGTCAGGGCAAGATTAACTACTTGCTCGCCGAGCATGGCGCCGGTGTTCAGGCTATGATTGCCATAAAAAAGGCGCTCGATCCGTTGAATATCCTCAATCCTGGCAAGGTTTTTGCGTTACCATGACGGCGCGTCGCGAGGGGGCCGGGATCCTCGGCGCATTCCCGCACAGAAGCGCGCCTGAGCCCTGGGTTAGACCGCAGTGAATTCGCTTCTGCTTACTTTGACGGCATTGCTGATTCTGGTCCTGACCGCGCTGTTTGCCGCGCCGCTTTTCATCGACTGGAACGATTATCGCTCGGTGTTCGAGACCCAAGCGACCAATCTGCTCGGCCGCCAGGTGAAGGTCGGCGGCAAGGTGCACCTCGTGCTGTTGCCGGCGCCCGAGCTAAGATTCGACGACATCAAGGTTGCCGATCAGGAAGGGCGTCTGGACCGGCCGTTCCTCGAAATGGGCTCGCTCGAGGCGTGGCTCAATATCGGCGCGCTGCTCAGCGGCACCGTCGAGGCGCGCAAGATCGCCATCGTCGATCCGGTGTTGCGCCTCGACCTCAAGGCCGACGGCACCGGCAATTGGAGCGACGTGGGCCGCCGCGGCGTGGCGCTGCCCTTCGCGCCGAAGGACGTGTTGCTCAACTCCGTCAGCATCAGCGGCGGCAAGGTCGAGATCACCAAGCAGGGCGTGCCGCAACTCACCCTCGACGGCGTCAACGGCGAGGCGAATGCCCAGTCGCTGTCGGGTCCTTACAAGGTCTCGGCCAATTACAGCTTCGAAGGCCGTCCGCAGGAGCTCAGATTCTCCACCAGCACGCCCGATGCCGCGGGACTGTTTCGCATAAAATCCTCGCTGCGCGATCTCGACCGCAACACCCTTTATCTGCTCGACGGTGGCGTGACCGGGCTCGGCGCCGCGCCAGCCTATGACGGCACCATTGTCGTGCGCGCGGCGAATGTCGCCGCCGACAGCGGGGATGAGGCGGCGAACGACGCTGACAAGGACAAGCAGCCAGCGGGCGCGCCGCGCGACAAGAGCTTGCTCTACGAGTTGAAGGGCCCGCTCAAGGCGACGCCCGACCGCGCCGAATTTCCCGATTTCGATCTCACCATCCATGCCAAGGGTCATCCGCAGATCTTCAAGGGCAAGCTGACCTTCGATTTCGGCGAGCGCATCACCGCTGATGGCGCGCTCACCGCGGGCTTCGTCGATCTCGATGCCTTGTTCGCGCCCCCGGGCGCCGAGCAGCGGCCATCGCCCGCGGCCGTCCTCTATATGTTCGCCGACGAGGTGCTGGGCGAAGCGGGAGACCTCCGCGATGGCACGCTGCACGTCGCCATCGAGCAGGCCAGCCTCGGCGGCGATCTGGTCGGCGCCGTCGATATGACGCTCGCCGCCAAGGACGGGCTGCTGACGATTGCGGGTATGAAAGCGGTGCTTCCCGGCAAGAACAGCATCGAGGCCTCAGGCCGGCTCACTCGCGGCGAGTTCGGTCCGGTGTTCGCCGGTCCGGTCAAAATCGAGGGCTCCGGCTTGCGGCCGCTCACCCGTTGGGCAGCCGGCGACCGCGACATGTCGGGGCAGGCCTCGATCGGCGATTTCAGCTTCATGGCCAATGCCAGCATCGGCGACGGCGAGCTCAATCTCGCCGACGCCACCGGCGAGCTGAGCGGCACCAAGTTCACCGGCAATTTGCGCGTCCATGGCGGCGAACGCCCCCAGATCGAGCTTGCTCTCGACAGCGATCGTCTCGATTTGCGCGAGGTGATGGGCGAAGGATCGCTCTGGCAATTCTGGGCTCCGGCGCCGGCCGGCAGCGAGGCGGCGGGCGACAAGAGCCTATTCGCGGAACTCCCGGAAAACGACCTGCGCGTGACCCTACGCGTCGGCGAGCTCATGCTTCCCAATATCCCGCCCGGCAAGCTCGATGCGCGCTTCGCGCTTCAGGGCGGCACGCTCGACGTGCAGCAGCTCGACTTCGCCGCCTCCAGTACGCTCGCACTCAACGGCAAGGGCCGCATCGAGAGTCTGCACGACAAGCCTTCGGGCCGGGTCGATTTCGCGCTGCAAGCCGCCAACGCCGATAGCTTGCGCGTCGTCGCCGATTTGTTCGGCCTGCCGGCGGGCGTCAGCCACTCGATGCATCTGTCGACGCTTGCGCCCATGAACGTGCATGTCAGCCTGGTGGCGGCGCGCGAAGGCGACTTGACTAATGCCTCCATCGAGCTTGGCGGCAAGGCGGGAAGCTCCGATGTCTCGCTCGTGGCCCGCGCGCTCGGCGATCCCGCCAAGCCCGGCGCGGCGAACATCGATGTCGATGGCAAGGTCGTCGGCGAGAAGCCGCAAGCCTTCCTTGTCCTGCTGTTCCCCGATCTGCCGCTCGAGCGCATTGTCACGCCCGCAGGAAGCCACGGCCGGTTGATCGTCAAGCTCGCGGGCGTGCCGAATGCCAAGGTCACCGGTCAGGCCGCGCTCGAGACGGCGCCGATCGAGGTCGCTTTTGTGGGGCAGGGGTCGCTTCAGCCGAGCGGGCTCGCGCTTGCCGGCAAGGGCGCCGTGGTCAGCCGGGATGCCAGCGCCGCGCTTACTTTGCTCGGCTTCGAGGCCCCGCCGAGCGCCGCCAACATCCCTTTGAGCCTCAAGCTCGACCTCACCAAGCAAGCCTCGACCATCGATCTTGCCGGCGTCGCAGGCAGCATTGCCGGCGAAGCGGTTGCCGGCTCGGGGCATTTCGACCTCGGCGGCGCCAGAACACGCTTCGCCCTTTCGGGTAGCGCCGGCACCATATCGCTGCCGTCTCTGCTCGGCGTGCTTGTCGCGTGGCATCGCACGCCGTCGACCGAGGAGATGCTCGGCGCGATCGGCGCCGGCGCCTCGGAGGTCTGGCCCGCGCGCGGCTTCTCGCTTGGCCCGATCGAGCAGGCCGAGGGGAATATCAGTCTCAAGGCGAACACGCTTTCGCTGGGCGCCGCCGTGAAGGTGCAGGATGCGACGCTCACCGCCACGGTCGGCAAGGATGGGCTCTCCGTCACCGATCTCAAGGGCCGCCTGTACGGCGGCGCGTTGGTTGCTTCGGGCAGCCTCGCGCCGCGCGGCAATGGCGCCGAACTCGACGCCCACGCCGATCTGAAGGGCGGTAAGCTCGAAGATCTCACCAACAGCGTGGCTGGAAGGGCTCTCGTCAAAGGCCCGTTCGATCTCGCCTTCAACGTTCAGGGCGAGGGCTTGAGCCCTCCCGGGGTGGTTGCCGGCTTGAGCGGGGAGGGCGCCCTTTCGCTTGGCGCCGGCGTTCTCCAGTCGCTCTCCTCGACCCCGCTGCGCGGCGTGGCCACGTTGGCCGGCAAGCAGACCATCAAGGTCGGCAAGGAAGAGATTGAGGCGGAAGCCAGGGACGTGCGCGAGAAGATCACCAAGGGCATCTATCGATATGCCCCGGTCAAGCTCGCCTTCGAGGTGAAGAACGGCACGCTCCGTCTCGCTCCGGTGTCGCTGTTGAGCACGGGCGCCGAAACCAAGATCAACGGCTATGTCGAGCTCGCGAGCCTCAAGCTCGACAGCGAGTGGACGGTGAACCTGACCGGTCCGGGCAGCAAGGATGTTCCCCCGGTCAACCTGTTGTTCACCGGTGCGCTCAACAAGGCCGGGGAGATTACGCCTGCGATCGACACCGCCGCCATCGAGGCTTACCTCACCATGCGGCGCATGCAGGAGGACGTGGAGCGGCTCGAGACGCTCGATGTGAGCGGCAGGACGCCGGAGCCTTCGGAGGCCGCGCCCGAGACCACCTCGGCGGTGCCCGAGCCCGCCGAGCCGATGGCGGAAACGGCGCCCATGCCCGAGCCTGAGCCGCTTGAGCAATCGAGCCCCACCGCCACGACCGAGCAGCCCGACCAGGTAACTCCCCAATCGTCGACCTCGGCCGAGGCATCCCCCTCGGCCATCGATTTGCTTCAGGAAGCCTGGCAGACCGAGCCGGTGATCCCGGCTCCGCCCAAGCCCGCCGAGGCGATGCCCACGCCTCCCGCCGAAATCACTGCGCCAACACCGCCGCCGGCTTCCTCAGCGGCGGTGGAAGCACCCACGCCGCCCCCCGGGGCCCCGCTCGCCGAGCCTGCGCCGCTGGCATCGCCTCCTCCGCCGGCCGAGGCCGCAGCGCCTCCGCCACCGCAAGCGGCTCCCGCCACCGTGGAAGTGGTCAAGCCGCGTCCGCGTCCGGTGAAGCCCAAGCGAAAGCCCGAAGCGCCTGACGATTGGAAGAAGGGCATACCCTTCTTCGGTGGCGGTTAGGCGTCGCCGCGCTGCATGCGCTCCAGCACGTAGACGCGGATCGCCGCCGACAGGCTTGCTTGCGGGCGTGGTTTGCCGCTGCGGCCCTTGTCGATCTCGCCGACCAGCGCCGCGACCGACTTGCCGTCGGCGCGCGCGATTGTCAGCAGCGCAGCCCAGAACTCGTCCTCGAGCGAGACGGAGGTGCGGTGCCGCGCGATGCTCAGCGAGCGCTTGTTGCGAGGCTGCGCCATGCCTAGCGCTTAGGGCCGACCATGTTCTCGGGCCGCACCAAGCGATCGAACTCCTCGGGCTTCACATGGCCGAGACGCACCGCCTCCTCGCGCAAGGTCGTGCCGTGCTTATGCGCGGCCTTGGCGATCTCGCTTGCCTTGTCGTAGCCGATCGAGGGCGCAAGCGCCGTGACCAGCATCAATGAGCGCTCCATGTGATCCTTGATGCGAGCCCGGTCCGGCTCGATGCCGACGATGCATTTCTCGCGGAAGCTGTCCGCTACGTCGGTGAGCAGCCTGATCGATTGCAGCATGGTGTAGGCGATCACCGGCTTGAACACGTTGAGCTCGAGATGGCCTTGGCTTCCGGCGAAGCTGATGGTCGTGTTGTTGCCAATCACTTGCGCCGCCACCATGGTCACGGCCTCACATTGGGTAGGGTTCACCTTACCGGGCATGATCGATGAGCCGGGCTCGTTTTCCGGGAGGAACAACTCGCCGAAGCCGGAGCGGGGGCCCGAGCCGAGCAGCCTGATGTCGCTCGCGATCTTGAACAGCGACACCGCCACCGTATTGAGCGCGCCATGCGTGAACACGAACGCGTCATGCGTGGCCAAGGCCTCGAATTTGTTCTCGGCGCTGACGAAGGGAAGCTTGGTCATCGCCGCGATCTTGGCGGCGAAAGCTTCGGCGAACAGAGCGCTGGTGTTGAGCCCCGTTCCCACCGCCGTGCCGCCTTGGGCAAGCTCGTACAGGCCGTGCAGAGTAAGCTTGATACGTTCGATGCCATGGTCGATCTGCGCCGCATAGCCGCCGAATTCTTGCCCTAAAGTCAGTGGCGTTGCGTCCTGAAGGTGCGTACGGCCGATCTTGAGAATGTCTTGAAACGCCTCAGCTTTGTCCTTGAGCGCCTGGTATAGCCGGGCGAGTGCAGGGTTGAGCCGATAGGCGATTTCCTCAGCCGCGGCGATATGCATGGCCGTGGGAAAGACATCGTTGGAAGACTGGCCGAGATTGACGTGATCATTGGCGTGTACCAGGCGTTTTGAACCGAGAGTGCCGCCCAGCAATTCGCTGGCGCGGTTCGCAATGACTTCGTTGACGTTCATGTTGCTCTGGGTGCCGGAACCGGTTTGCCAGACCACTAGGGGGAAATGAGCATCGAGCTTGTTGCCAATCACCTCGTCGGAGGCAGCAGCGATGGCCTTTGCCAGCCGCTCCTCGATGAGGCCGATTTCTTGGTTGGTGAGGGCGGCCGCCTTCTTGACCAGCGCGAGCGCGCGGATCATCGGCTTCGGCATTTTTTCCTCGCCGATCCTGAAATTCCGGCGCGAGCGTTCGGTCTGGGCGCCCCAATAGCGGTCGTTGGCCACCTCGATTTGGCCAAGAGAATCGGTCTCGATGCGCGCGGAGGTTGGGGACCCTTCAGGCATGCTTATTTCTCCTGTCAGCGGCCTTCGGCGACTGGGGGGCGCGACTGTCGCACCCGCAACGGCGACTGGCCTACCGGCTTTATGGGGGCTACGCTATAACACGCTCACGGGGTGGGAGAACGCGCTCGTTCGCAAGCGTTGCGGCCTTCCGCCGAGGAGCGCCCAAAGGTCCGGTTCGGTTTTCCGTGAACTTGGGTGAGGAGGCGAGTGGCTGAAGTTTCGGTGAGAATGGCGCTGCCCGCGCCGCGCGCCGAGCAAATGTCTTTGCTCGTTTCGCGGTTGGCTGCCTTTGTCGTTGCCGCGATGGGAGGCGTGATCCTGTTCGCGTGGCAACTCACGAACCCCTCCGACTCCCTGCCGGGCGTGGAGAGCATGACCCCGGCCTCGGGCGTCGGCATCATCGCCGCAGCCGTTGGCCTGTTCTGCCTAACCTTCAGGCCGATCCGCCCGCTCGCCCGGCTGATCGGTTTTGCTCTGATCGTGCTCGGTCTTGCCGTTCTCAGCGAGGATTTGTTCGGGTTCTCGCTGGGCATCGATCAGGCGCTGGTGCGTGGCGGCAGCGTCGCCGCCGGCGCCGCGCAAGCCGGGAAGCTGCATATGGCTCCTGGCGTCACCGGCTCGCTGATCCTGTTCGGACTGGCCCTGCTTTACGCCAAGCAGGGCAATATCCTGTCGGCCTTCAGCCAAGTCCTCGCGCTGATCATCCTGGCGCAGGTCCTAATCGTGCTGGCAGGCCATGCTTACGGCGTCGCGACCTATGATTATCCGTTCCCCTTCACTCAGATGTCGCTTTATGGCGCGATCGCGGGATTCCTGCTGGCGCTCGGGCTGCTCGCCGCCTCGCCCGAATACGGCATCGCCGCCGCCATCGTCGAGCAGTCGCCGGCCGGCGAGATGCTGCGGCGCCTGCTGCCCGGCATCCTGGTGCTGCCGCTGGTGATCGGCTGGTTCGCCCATCAGGCCGAGACGCGCGCCCTTTACGACAGCGCGGCAACGATCGCCATCTTCGCGGTGGCGAGCATCTTCGTCCTCGCGCTGTTCGCCTGGACCACGATCGGCGCCGTGCGGCGATCCGATCGCGACCGCAACGCGGCGCTGATGGAGTTGCGCGGTCAGCGCGAATGGTTGAGCACGACTCTTTCCAGCATTGGCGACGGCGTGATCGCCACCGACCCGAACGGCAGCGTGCTGTTGCTCAACAAGATCGCCGAGCAGATGACGGGATGGTCGGGCCCGGAAGCCCGCGGGCGGCCGATTTGGGAAGTGTTCCGCGTCATCAACGAGAGCAACCGCAAACCCGTGGACGACCCGGCGTTGAAGGCGTTGCGCGAGCGCGCGGTGACGCGGCTCGAATCGGGCGCGTTGCTCGTCACCCGCGACAAGCAGGAATTGCCGGTCGAGCACTGCGGCGCGCCGATCGTCGGTTTCGACGGCTCGCTCGCCGGCGCGGTGCTGATCTTCCGCGACGTGACCGAGCGGCGGCGCACGGCGCAGCGCCAGTCGATGCTGGTGGGCGAGCTCAATCACCGCGTCAAGAACGCGCTCGCTATCGTGCAGTCGTTGGTGCAGGCGAGCTTGCGCCAGGCCACCTCCGCTCCCGCCAAGGCCATGGCGGAGACCTTGGCCGAACGCCTCCAGGCGCTGCACCGCGCCCACGATCTCCTACTCGAATCGCAATGGTCTGGCGCCAGCCTGAAAGCCATGGTCGAGCGCGAGATGGACCCCTATCGCCGCGAAGGCGGCCCGAGGATCATGATCAAGGGGCCAGACGTGCTTCTGCCGCCGCAATGCACCTCGATCCTTGCCATGACCCTGCACGAGCTCGCCACCAATGCGGTGAAATATGGAGCGCTGTCCCAGAATTCGGGTCAGCTCGCCATCAGTTGGAAGACCGGGCGCGGCAATCGCCTGTTCCTCACGTGGGAGGAGCGGGCGACCCTCAACGTCGTTCCCACAAAACGCGGCGGCGGCTTCGGCATGCAGCTGATCGATAAGGGCGTGCGCCACAATCTCGGTGGCGATACCAAGGTCGAGTTCCGGCCGACCGGCCTCTATGTCGAGCTCAACGTGCCGCTCGAGCCGTCGAAAGAGCCGCGCATGAAGCCGCAGAAAGCGGTGGCCTCGGCCTAAGCGGCTATTCGAGGACGCCAATTTCCTCATTGGCATGGCGGAGGCGCTCGGAGAATTCGCGCGTCAGATTGCCGAGAATGGTGATCATGATGTTGGGATGCGCGGCGGTGAGCTCGTGCAGCTGCTGCACCCTCAGTCCGTAGCAGATCACCTTGTCGTCGGCGATGATATCGGCCGAGCGTTTGCCGCCGTCGAGCAGCGCCATTTCGCCGAAGCTCAGGCCCGGTCCGATCGAGGCGACGCGCTTCTTGCGGTCGCCCTGTCCAGGTACCCTGATCTGCACGCTGACCGTGCCGCGGGCGAGCACGAAGAACAGGTTGGCGTCGGCGCCCTCGCGGATGATGACGTCGCCCTTGTCGAACACCAGCGGCTGCACGATGGATTCGACCAGGCGGCATTCATCGGGCTTCAAACCCTTGAACAGATTGATCTCCGACAAGGCGAATTTTGTCCCGCCCGTGCTTCGTGTGTCGTAGGCCAGCAGCTGGTCCTCGCACCATTCGAGCGCCGCGTCGGCGTCGCGGAAACTGCGTACCAGCTTCTCGTTCTCGGGCTCGGCGAAGGCCTGGGCGAGGGGAGCCAGCGGCCCGTCTTCGCGCATGGAGGCAAACACGAGCTCGGTGTCGCCCCCCGCCATGGCGCTCGCCGCCCGCACGATCAGCTTGCGGGCCGAGGTATCGGCCATATGCACGCGCTTGAAGTCGATGATCACGTAGCGCGCGTCCGTCGCGAGCTGCGCGAGCCGGCGCATCAGCTGTTCGGTCGAGCCGAAGAACAGCGCGCCTTGCGCCTCGAGCACGGCCACCTTGCGGCCCTTCTCCGCCAGAATCTTGCGCTCCTCCGGCGTGCGCAGCCGGTTCGAGCGCACCAGGTCGGCCAGATAGTCGCGGCGTATGACGCTGCGTACATTGGTGCGGTTGTTGAAGGCGTGCAGCTCGAACTCCTTGGAGATTTCCTGGCAGACGCGGATGCCGCGCAGACTGTTGCCTTGCTGGTCGATCGGTGGGGAATAGACGCAAATGCCGATCTGACCGGGGATCGCGGCGATGATGCAGCCGGACACGCCACTCTTGGCCGGCATGCCGACCTCATAGGCCCATTCGCCGGCATAGTCGTACATGCCGCAGGAATTCATCACCGACAGCATATCGCGCACATATTGCGTGTCGAGCACGGCGGCGCGCGTCAGCGGGTTGGCCCCGTCATTGGCGAGCGTGGCGGCCATGATGGCGAGATCGCGGGCGGTGACGTTGACCGAGCATTGCCGGAAATAGAGATCGAGCACCTCGTTCGGATCGCGCGTGATCATGCCCGAGTTGAGCATCATGTAGGCGATGGCGCGGTTGCGGTGGCCGGTTGCCAGCTCCGACTGGAACACCGCCTCGTCGATCTCAAGCTCGCGTCCGGCGAGGCTCGAGAACAGCGCGAGCATGTTGGCGATGCGCTCCGGTTGGTTTGTGCCCGGCATCAGCTCGGCCACGGCGATGGCCCCAGCGTTGACCATGGGGTTGAACGGCCGGTTAGCGACCTCGTCGAGCACGATCGAGTTGAACGCTTCGCCGGTGGGCTCGACCCCGACATGTTTCAGCACCGCCTCGCGGCCGTGATGCTGCAACGCGTAGCCGTACATGAACGGCTTCGACACCGACTGGATGGTGAAGGGGATCTCGGTATCGCCGACGGCGTAGACCTGCCCGTCGACGGTGGCGATGGCGATGCCGAACAGGTTGGGGTCGACCTTGCCGAGCTCGGGGATATAGTCGGCCGGCGTGCCGTCGGTCACGCCTGCGATGCGCTCATGCAGTTCGGCGAGGTAATTTGCCACGGGCGCGAGCGCGCCCGCTTGGTTGGCGTTTCGCAACGGTCGAACGGCATCCATTTTGTTCAACGCGACCCTCCAGGTCCGACCGCAAAAGCCGCGAGTTTCAGGCAGAAATCATGCCACGTTGAAATCCCGGCCCAGTCAAGGTCAATGGCCGGGCCGAGGGTCGACTGCCGAAAGATTGGGCAAAGGACGCTCAAAGTCGGTGCAAGAACCGCGTCTATTTCTTGCGGAAGCGGTCCAGATGCACGACCTCCGCCGGCGGGCGTGACATCACCACCTCGGCGGCTGGCATCTCTCCCAACTCGTCCTGGATGGGCTCGGCGCCTCGCGGCTCTTCCGGCTCGCCGACCAGGTCGGGGAGCGCGGCGGCCATATGCTGACGCGCCGAATCGTTGGCCGCGCCCGGCTTGCCGAATTGCAGCCCGAACTGGGCGGATGGATCGTAGAAGGCTTTGACCGCGCTGAACGGCACGACCAGCCGCTCGGGCACGTTGGAGAAGGAAAGCTTCACCTCGAAGCGCTCGTTGGTGACCTGCAAGTCCCAGAACTGGTATTGCAGCACGACGGTCATCTCTTCCGGATATTGCTCCTTGAGCCGCTTGGAGACTGACACGCCTTCGGCGCCGGTGTCGAAGGCGATGTAGAGGTGATGCTCGCCCGGCAGCCCGTCGCGCTGCACCCGCGACAAGACCTGGCGCACCACGCCACGCAGGGCATCCTGCGTAAGAAGGTCGTATCTGATTTCGTCGTCTGCCATGGAAACCGCCGCCTTCCCCCTTGCGACGCTAAAGGCAGTTCACTCACACCGCAATAAGTGGAGGGCTTCTGTTGGCCGGTGCCCTCCGAACCGCGCCTAGCGCCGCGAAGCGACTAGGACTTCATTTTCAGGCTATCGCGCCGCTTACGCAGCGAGAGCAGCCTCCGCATAGTTGTCATTGGCAACTATATGGGTGGCCCGATAACGGCGGAACCATGCCGAGCGAAAGCACGACCTTTACACCCTCGTCGATCCTATTTCGCCCCCGCCATGGATCAGTCGGTCTCGCGCTCATCGAATCGTGTCTCTGAGACTGATCCCTGGTGGAGGCGCCGGGTACCGCCCCCGGGTCCGAATGGGCTTATTACGAAGGCTGTTTATCGCCATATCCGGCTTGCGCCGACAGACTCAATATAGGCCCCTATGCGGGCGAAAAAAAGGTTGATGCGCTGGTAACCCACCGCGAATCGGCCGCCGCAATGCTAAACTCGGCACGAAATCCAATAGGAGAACGGAGCTCTTTTGCGCCAATATCTCGACCTGCTCGGCAAGGTGCGCAACGCCGGCGCCAAGAAAGGCGACCGCACCAATACCGGCACCCTCAGCATCTTCGGCCATCAGATGCGCTTCGACCTGGCTGACGGCTTCCCCCTCGTCACCACCAAGAAGCTGCATGTGAAGTCGATCGTCCACGAGTTGCTCTGGTTCCTGCAAGGCTCGACCAACGTCCGCTATCTCAACCAGCATGGCGTGACGATCTGGGACGAGTGGGCCGACGCGCAAGGCGAACTCGGGCCCGTCTATGGGCGGCAGTGGCGCTCCTGGCCTGCTCCAGAAGGACGGCACATCGATCAGATCGCTCAAGTGGTCGAAGGGCTGAAGCGCGATCCCGATTCGCGCCGCCACATCGTCAGCGCCTGGAATGTCGGCGAGCTGGACCAGATGGCGCTCATGCCCTGCCATTGCCTGTTCCAGTTCTATGTCGCCGACGGCCGGCTCTCTTGCCAGCTCTATCAGCGCTCGGCGGACGTGTTTCTCGGCGTGCCGTTCAACATTGCCTCTTACGCGCTGCTCACGCAGATGATGGCGCAAGTGACCGGCTTCGCGCCCGGCGAGTTCGTGCACAGCTTCGGCGATGCGCATCTTTATCTCACCCATCTCGACCAGGCCGACGAGCAGTTGAAACGGAGCCCGCGCGCGCTGCCACGCATGCAGATCAATCCGGAGATCCGCTCGCTGTTCGATTTCGCCTACGAGGATTTCAAGCTCGTGGGCTACGACCCGCACCCGGCCATCAATGCCAAGGTGGCGGTGTGAGCCTTGAGCCGCGTGCGCCGGCCGAGCCGATCATCGCGCTGGTCGTGGCCATGGGCGAGAACCGCGCCATCGGCAGGGGCGGGGAGTTGCCCTGGCACTTGCGCAGCGACATGCGCTATTTCCGCGAGATCACCATGGGCAAGCCGGTCCTCATGGGCCGGCGCACTTTCAAGTCGCTGCCGCGGATTCTCGACGGCCGCCTCAATATCGTGCTCACCCGCGACCGCGGTTTCGTCGCGCCCGACGCCGTCATGGCTCACAGCCTCGCCGACGGGCTTGCCGCGGCACGCGCTTCGGCGCAGCGGACCGGCGCGGCTGAGATCATGATCATTGGTGGCGAGGACGTATTCCGCGAGGTCTTGCCGCAAACCGGTCGCATCTACTTGACCGAGGTGCATGCCTCTCCCGAGGCCGACACTTGGTTTCCCGGTTTGGACATGAATGAGTGGCGCGAGGTCTCGCGCGAGGCGCATGCGGCCGGCCCCAAGGACGACCACGCCTTCAGCTTTGTCGTGCTGGACCGGATAAGCTAACCATGACCTCGCATTGCGCCACTCCTGTGAGTGGCCTATAACCCTCCGGAGCTTGTCGCAGGACCGCCATTTTGATGCGGCTAGTGTTACCGTCTAGCCATCCGAAAGCGGCCTGCCGCGCGACCCCTTCACCAGACATCAGGACCTGACTGCATCATGCCTTGGAGTAATCAGAGCGGGGGCGGCGGCTGGAAGGGCAGCGGTGGCGGTGGGCCTTGGGGCCCGCGGCCCGGCCCCGGCCAGCAGCCCGACCTCGAAGAGATCCTGCGCCGCAGCCAAGACCGCCTGCGCCAGGCCATGCCGGGCGGGCGTATGGGCGGCCCGTTCGCGGTGCTTATCGCCGCGGTGCTGATCGCGGCAGTTGGCTTTTTCGGCTTTACCGTGCGCGTCAATCCTGACGAGCTCGGTATCGTGCTGCGATTTGGCAAATATATCCGGCAGCTCCCGCCCGGCCTGAATTTCCGCTGGCCCTATCCGATCGAGCAGGTCGAGCTGCCCAAGGTGACGCGCATCAACCGCATCGAGGTCGGCATGCGCGGCTCCTCCGACGTGCGTGACGCCACCTCGACGATCCGCGACGTGCCCGAGGAAAGCCTGATGATCACCGGCGACGAGAACATCGTCGATGTCGACTTCGTCGTGTTCTGGCGCATCGCCGACGCGCCCGACTTTCTGTTCAACATTCAGAATCCCGAAGGCACGGTCAAGGCCGTGGCCGAAAGCGCCATGCGCGAGATCGTCGGCCAGAGCGATATCGAGCCGATCCTGACCGAGGCTCGCGCCAAGACCGAGTTCGACGTTCAGGCGCTGATGCAGAAGATCCTGGACAGCTACGGCGCCGGTGTCCAAGTGACCCAGGTGCAGCTGCAAAAGGTCGATCCGCCCGCACAAGTCATCGACGCCTTCCGTGACGTGCAGGCGGCGCGCGCCGACCAGGAGCGCTTGCAGAACGAGGCGGAAGCCTATGCCAACCGCATCATCCCCGAAGCGCGCGGCGAGGCGGAGCGGATTCTGCAAGCGGCGCAAGGCTATCGCGATCAGGTGATCGCCCTGGCTAAGGGCGAGGCCGCCCGCTTCATCAGCGTGTACGATCAGTATAAGAAGGCGCCTGGCGTCACCCGCCAGCGCATCTTTATCGAGACCATGGAGAAGGTGCTTGGCGACACCGAGAAAGTGATCGTCGACGACAAGGCCGGAACCGGCGTGGTGCCGTATTTGCCGCTCTCGGAATTCAGCAAGAAGGGCCCGACGGCTCCGGAGGGCCAGCCATGAGCCGCGCAGCCCTCACCGTCAGCCTGGTCGTTCTCGGCCTTGCCGCCTTCGTCGCCTATCTGACGCTGTTCACCGTCAGCCAAACGCAGCAGGCGCTGGTGCTCGAATTCGGTAACCCGAAGCGCGTCATCACGGAGCCGGGTCTGCAATACAAGATCCCGTTCATCCAGAACGTCGAGTTCTTCGACAAGCGCATTCTCGATATCGACACCGCCAGCCAGGAGGTGATCGCCTCCGACAAGAAGCGGCTCGTGGTCGATGCCTTCGCGCGCTACAAGATCGTCAACCCCCTGTTGTTCTTCCAAAGCCTGCGCGACGAGCGCATCGCTAGCGCGCGGATCGGCGCGGTGCTCGAGGCCTCGCTGCGGCGCGTGCTCGGCGGCTCGAGCTTCACCTCCGTCGTACGCGACAAGCGCGAAGCGCTGATGAAGACCATCGCCGCGCAGGTCAATCAGGAGGCCAAGCCGTTCGGCGTCGAGATCGTCGACGTGCGGATCAAGCGCGTCGACCTGCCCGAGGCCAACATGCAGGCGATCTATCGCCGCATGCAGACCGAGCGGCAGCGCGAGGCCGCGGAGTTCCGCGCCGAAGGCGAGGGCGCCGCCCGTCGCATCCGTGCCACGGCCGACCGCGAGGTCACGGTGATCAAGGCCGACGCGACCGGAGAATCCGAGCGCATCCGCGGTAACGGCGACGCCGAGAAGAACCGTATCTTCGCCGAGGCCTTCGGCCAGGACCCGGACTTCTTCGCCTTCTATCGCTCGATGCAGGCTTACGAAGGTGCGCTGAAGCCGGGCGATACGCGACTTCTGCTGAGCCCGGATTCGCAGTTCTTCCAATATTTCAACAGTGCCGGTGGCAAAGCCCCGGCGGCAAGTACGCCGCCGGCGCCCGAATCCAAGCCCCAGACCGAGACGCCTGACGCTCCGGCGGCCGACACGGACGGGGCGATGCTCCAGCAGGGCGCCTCCGAGGGCGATGCCGCGCCGGCCGAGCGCGACATCTCCGCCGGCGAGAGCCCGTCTCCGGCTCCCCAGACGCCCTAAGACCGACATGGCTGACAGGCCGCTGGCGCAATGAGCGATCTTGCCGTTGCTTTGGGTCTCGTCCTGGTGATCGAAGGCTCGCTCTGGGCGCTCTCGCCCCGCTTCGGCCGCAAGCTGCTGGAAGCGACCGCGGGCATGCCCGAGCAGACCTTGCGCCTGGCGGGGACGGTTGCCGTCGCCGCCGGGGTACTGGTGATTTGGATCGTGCGCGGCTAGGCCAATGCGACGGTGCGACGGATTCTGCTCAACCCTGACCGATTTCCGCTAAGATGGCGGCAATCGAAATTTGATCGGCAAGCGATGCGGGAGTTTCGATCGATGCCACAGCGCGGTGTCCAATCCGGAACCCTCCGGCGCTTTTGTTTGATGGCGGCATGGGCCGGGCTGCTGGTGGCCGGCACCCCGCTGCTCACCACCGCAAGTCTGGCACGCGGCCCCGATTCCGTCGCCGATGTTGCCGAGGGCTTGCAGGACGCCGTCGTCAATATTTCCACCACCCAGACGCTGAAAGGCTCGGCCGAGAACGCACCCAGCGGCCCCGGTCCGAAGGGCTCGCCGTTCGAGGAGTTCTTCGACGATTTCTTCGACGACGAGGACAAGGACGGCCTGCCGCGCAAAGTGAGCTCGCTTGGCTCGGGCTTCGTCATCGACCCTTCCGGCCTGGTCGTTACCAACAATCACGTGATTGAGGGCGCCGACGAGATCATCATCAACTTCACCGACGGCAGCAAGCTGAAGGTCACCAAGATCCTCGGCCACGATCCCAAGACCGACCTCGCGCTGCTGAAAGTGGAGCCGAAGAAGCCGCTGAACGCCATCACCTTCGGCGACTCCTCCAAGATGCGCGTGGGCGACTGGGTGATGGCGATCGGCAATCCATTCGGCCTTGGCGGCAGCGTCACCGTCGGCATCATCTCCGCCACCAAGCGCGACATCAATGCCGGACCCTACGACGACTTCCTGCAAACCGACGCCGCCATCAATCGCGGCAATTCGGGCGGCCCGCTGTTCAACATGGACGGCCAGGTGATCGGCGTGAATACGGCGATCATCTCGCCGACCGGCGGCTCGATCGGCATCGGTTTCGCGGTGCCCTCCAACAGCGCCATGCAGGTGGTTGACCAGCTCAAGCAATATGGTGAGACGCGGCGCGGCTGGCTCGGCGTGCACGTGCAGAACGTCACCGACGAGATTGCCGGGAGCCTTGGGCTGCAAGAGCCGAAGGGCGCGCTGGTTGCCAAAGTCTCGCCCGACAGCCCGGCCGCCAGCGCCGGCATTCAGCCGAGCGACGTCATCCTGAAATTCGACGGCCAGGCCATCGACAATATGCGCAGCCTGCCGCGCGCCGTTGCCGCCACCGCCATCGGCAAGAGCGTCGGGGTCGAGCTCATGCGCAAGGGCCAGACCGTGGACCTGACGGTCACCGTGGGCCGGCTGCCGGAGGATGAAGACGTTCAGGACTCGGTGAAGGGCGACGGCGAGGAAGACTTGACGCCGGAGCCCGAGCGCGAGGATCTGCTTGGGCTGTCGATCTCCCCGCTCACCGACGATCTGCGCGAACGCTTCAATATCGGCAAATCGGTCGAGGGCGTGCTGATCACCGAGGTGAAGCCCAACAGCCCTGCCGCGCAGAAAGACGTGAAGCCGGGCGAGGTGATCGTCGAGGTGACACAGGAGAAGGTGAAGCAGCCGCAGGACGTGAAGACACGGGTGCTCGCGGTGCAGAAGGCCGGGCGGAAATCGGTCCTGCTGTTGCTGTCCGACGCCAAGGGCGAGCTCCGATTCGTCGCCGTGCCGACGAGCTAAGCGATCGTGACGCTGAGCGCCGGCCGGCCTAGGGCCATTCTCATCGCCGGACCGACCGCCAGCGGCAAATCGGCCGTCGCGCTCGACCTTGCCCAGCGCTTCGGCGGCGCCATCATCAACGCCGATTCCATGCAGGTCTATCGCGAGCTCGCCGTCCTCACCGCGCGCCCTTCACCGGCGGAGATGCTGCGTGCCCCGCATCGTCTCTACGGCACGGTTCCCGCCAGCGAGCCCTATTCGGTGGGCCGCTTTGTCGAAGACGCGGCGCGCGCTGTGAGCGAGGCGGCCGCCGATGAGCGCATGCCGGTCTTGGTCGGCGGCACCGGTCTCTATTTCAAGGCGCTTACCGAAGGACTTGCCGCCGTTCCCGACGTGCCGCCGGAAATTCGTGCGCATTGGCGCGCGGAAGCGGAGAGGATCGGCACCGCTGGCATTTATCGCGAGCTTGAAGCGCGCGATCCCGTCATGGCGGCAAGACTTCGCCCGAGCGATCCCCAGCGCATTCTGCGCGCGCTGGAAGTGATCGACGCAACCGCCATCTCGCTGGCCGAATGGCAGGAGGGCGCAACCGCTGCTCCTGTGCTCGCGCCAGAGGGGCTGCTCAAGCTCGTCATCGCGCCCGAGCGCGAGGCGCTTTATGCGGCCATCGATGCGCGCTTCGACCGCATGATCGAGCAAGGCGCCATCGAGGAGGTGCGCGGGCTTCTTGAGCAGAGCCTCGATCCCAACCTGCCTGCGATGCGGGCGCATGGCGTACGCGAGCTTGCCGCCTATCTTTCAGGCGGCAGCAGTCTCGCGGCGGCCATCGAGAAATCCAAGACCGAGAGCCGCCGCTATGCCAAGCGGCAGATGACCTGGGCGCGCCGCTTCATGCAGGATTGGGACTGGTTCCCCGGCGCGGCCTCCGCCGTCGCCGCTACTACACCGTGACTTGCGTGCCGATCTCCACCACGCGATCGGTGGGCAACTGGAAATAGCTCGACGCGTCGTCGGCGTTGCGCGCCAGGATGATGAACAGCCGGTCCTGCCAGCGCGGCATGCCAGAACGCGGATCGGGTCTGACCGCGCGGCGCGACAGGAAGAACGAGGTCGACATGATGTCGAAGCTCAGACCGAGCTTTCGCGCGACAGCGAGCGCCTTGGGAATGTTGGGCGTCTCCATGAAACCGAAGCGGATGATGAGGCGCGTGAACAGTGCGCCGAGCGGTTCGAGGCTGACGCGATCCTCGGTCGCAACCCTGGGCGTGGATTCGGTGATCAAGGTCAGGACCACGTTATGCTCGTGCAGCACCTTGTAGTGCTTGAGGCTGTGCAAGAGGGCAGTCGGCGCGCTGTCGGGATCGGCGGTGAGAAACACTGCGGTACCGTTCACCTTGATCGGCTGTTTCGCCTCGAGCGCCTCGATCAGATTGTCGATTGGCATCTCGAGTCGCCGCGTCTTGCTGGCGAGGATGCGCGCGCCCTTCCGCCATGTGAGCATGACGATCATGATCATGGCGCCGATCAGGAGCGGCACCCAGCCGCCCTGCAACACTTTGAGCAGGTTGGCGCCGAGAAAAATGAGGTCGATCAACAGGAATGGGACCATCAGAGCTGCAGCGGCCCATAGCGGCCATTTCCAGTACTTCCACACTACGATCAGCGCGAGCATTGCCGTCACCACCATGGTGCCGGTGACGGCGATGCCGTAGGCCGAAGCAAGCGCGCCTGAGGACCTGAACTGCACCACGAGCATGAGCACGCCGAGCAGCAACAGGAGGTTGACGCGCGGAATGAAGATCTGACCGAACTGGGATTCCGAGGTATGGCGAATCTCGAGCCGGGGCAAAAGCCCGAGCTGGATCGCCTGCCGGGTGATGGAAAAGGCGCCGGTAATCACGGCCTGGCTCGCGATCACGGTAGCGGCGGTGGCCAGCCCCACCATGGGCACGAGCGCCCATTGCGGATAGAGCAGAAAGAAGGGGTTCTCGATTGCGCCGGGATTGGCGAGCAGCAAGGCGCCCTGGCCGAGATAGTTGATGGTCAGCGCCGGCAGCGCGACGGTCAGCCAAGCTATTCGGATCGGGCCCCGACCGAAATGGCCGAGATCGGCGTAGAGCGCCTCCGATCCAGTCACCACGAGGAACACCGCGCCGAGCGTGAGCAGGCCGATATATCCATGAGCCAGGACAAAGCTCACGCCATACAGGGGGCTGAACGCAGCAAGCACGCCGGGATTTTGCAAGACCTGCCACGCCCCCGCGGCGGCAATGGCGACGAACCACACGAGCGTGATGGGACCGAAGAACGACGCCACTCTCGCCGTGCCATGCGACTGCACCGCAAACAGAGCAAATAGGATCAGCACGGCGAGAGGAACGACATATTGCCCCAACGCCGGAGTGATGACCTCCAGTCCTTCCACCGCTGATAGCACCGAAAGCGCTGGCGTGATCATCGCGTCGCCGTAGAACAGCGCGGCGCTGATCATGCCGAGCGCGACGATCAGCGCGCTCTTACCGCCCAGCGTGCGATTGGCGAGCGCCATCAGGGCGAGCGTGCCGCCTTCGCCGTCATTGTCGGCCCGTAGCAGGACAATCACATATTTGACGGTGACGATGAGGAAGAGCGCCCAGATGATGAGCGAGAGAATTCCGAGAATCGCCGCTTCGCTCGCCGGGACATTGGGTCCGACCGCGGCCAACACCGATTCGCGCACTGCATAAAGTGGGCTGGTACCGATATCGCCATAAACGACACCGATCGCACCGAGCGTGAGTGCAGCGAAGCTTGGCTGCACGATAGCTTCGGCGGGTGCGCCGTTCGTAGCACTGACGGAAGGCCGGTGCGTCATGGAGGTCTGAGGGGGAGGGGTTTTGTCCGTTGGGCGTCTGATACGCGGAGCGCATATAGGCGCTAGCTCGCCGCTTGTCCATACGGTCGCATGCGCATGATGAAAATCCAGGCAGTTCTAGACTGTGACTTGCGTGCCGATCTCCACCACGCGGTCGGTGGGTAGCTGGAAATAGCTCGACGCGTCGTCGGCGTTATGCGCGAGGAAGATGTACAACCCGTCCTGCCATTTCGGCATGCCGGAGCGCGGGTCCGGTCTGACCGAGCGGCGCGACAGGAAGAACGACGTCGACATAATGTCGAATTGCCAGCCTTGCTTGCGTGCGACCGCCAAGGCTTTCGGCACGTTCGGCCGCTCCATGAAGCCGAAATGCAGCACGAGGCGCATGAACCTGTCACTGATCGGCTCGATCTGCACGCGATCCTTGAGCGGCACATGCGGGATGTCTTCGTTGACGATGGTCAAGATCACATTGTGCTCGTGCAGCACCTTGTTGTGCTTGAGATTGTGCAACAGCGCGGTCGGCGCGAAATCGGGATCGCTGGTGAGGAACACGGCCGTTCCGGGAACCACGTGCGGCGGCTTTGCCTCCAGGCTCTTGATCAGCGGCTCGAACGGCACCTCGACGCGGCGTGTCTTGAGCGCCAGCAGGCGCGTGCCACGGCGCCAGGTATACATGATGATGACCAGCGCCGCGCCGACGAGAACCGGCAGCCAGGCGCCGTCGACGATCTCGAGCATGCTGGCGAGCACGAAGGTGGTGTCCATCAAGAATAGCGGAGTCATGAGGCTGAGCGCGGCCCACAGCGGCCACTTCCACAGCTTCAAGATCACGATCAAACCGAGAATGCCCGCGACCCAGGCGGTGGTGGCGACAGCCAGCACATAGGCCGCCGCCAGCTCGCTCGAAGACCTGAACATGAAGACGAGCAGCAGCACGCCCGTGAGCAATAGCCAATTGACCCGCGGCATGTAGATCTGGCCGGCCAGCGCCTCGGAGGTGTGGCGCACCTCCATGCGCGGCATGAAACCGAGCTGCATCGCCTGGCGGGTGATGGAATAGGCCCCGGTGATGACCGCCTGGCTAGCGATCGCAGTGGCCGCCGTAGCCAGCGTCACCATCGGATAGAGCGCCCAATCGGGATAGAGCAGGTAGAACGGATTTTCGATCGTCTCCGGATGTTCCAGCAACAGTGCGCCCTGGCCGAAATAGTTGAGCAGCAGCGCCGGCAGCACGAAGAACAGCCAAGCGGCCTGGATCGGCCGCCTGCCGAAATGGCCGAGATCGTTGTAGAGCGCTTCGGATCCGGTGACGACGAGGAACACCGAAGCGAGCGTAAGCAGCCCGATGATTCCGTGACTGAATAAAAATCCTAGGCCGTAGACCGGATTGATCGCCGCGAGCACTCTCGGATTGGCGATCACTTCGAGGCCGCCGGCGATGGCGATGACGAGGAACCAGGCGAAGGTAATCGGTGCGAAATAGGCCGAGACGCGCGCGGTGCCGTGCGATTGCACCGAGAACAAGGCGACGAGAATTACGACCGTCAGCGGCAAGACGTAAGGCTGGAAGGCGCTGGTGGCGACCGTCAAACCTTCAACCGCGGAGAGCACCGAAAGCGCCGGTGTGATCAACGTCGAGCCGTAGAACATCGAGGCGCCGACGATGCCGAGCGCGAGCACGACCGGCGCGCGCCGTCCCAACGCCCGGAAGGCGAGAGCCGTCAGCGCGAGCGTGCCGCCTTCGCCGTTATTGTCGGCGCGCAGCAAGATCAGCACATATTTCAAGGTAACGACGAAGATCAGCGACCAGAAGATCAGCGATAGCACGCCGTTAATCGCGGCTTCGCTGACGATGCGCGCTTCGCCGCCGGCGGCGAGCACCGCCTCGCGGAAGGCATACAGGGGGCTGGTGCCAATGTCGCCGTAGACGACGCCGATCGAGCTGAAGGTGAGCGCCCAGAAGGCGCGCTTAGACAGCGGCAGGACGTCAGCGCCATTAGCGGCATGAGTTTCTGAGCTGTCGGCCTGCGGCATTCGCTCGCAAAGGAGAGGGTTGAAAGATATCGCGCGATAACGCCGATAGCAGCGCCGCGGGCCTGGAAAGGGTAGGGACATAGTCGCAGCGGCACGGCTTGTCCAGGCCAAGCGGCAGGCAACCCGTGCTTGAAACCGCCGCCGTGGCTAGAAAGGGGTAATAAAACGACGCCCCGCTGTCTTGCGAAGCAATTTCCGCAAACTAAATATGTGGTAATGTTGTCATTCATTCGCCTTTGGCGTTGACCCTCTACAGGCCACGCCCTAGGGTGCGCGGCCTGTTAAGGCTTTTCCGCCAATCCTCGAGTCTGACCGGCCACGGACGAAAGAGACGCGAGGCCGGTTTTTTTAGTGAGGATGCGATGTCGCGCGCAATGACGGGCGCCCAGATGGTGCTCCAGGCTCTCGCCGATCAGGGCGTCGAGCATATTTTCGGTTATCCGGGCGGCGCCGTGCTGCCGATCTATGACGAACTGCATCAGCAGGATCGCATCAAGCACATTCTCGTGCGCCACGAGCAGGGAGCCGTGCATGCCGCAGAAGGCTATGCGCGCTCGACCGGCAAGGTTGGCGTCGTGCTCGTCACTTCAGGCCCCGGTGCGACCAATGCCGTCACCGGTCTGACCGATGCGTTGATGGATTCCATTCCGGTGGTCTGCATCACCGGCCAGGTGCCGACCCATCTGATCGGCAACGATGCCTTTCAGGAATGCGACACGGTCGGCATCACGCGGCCCTGCACCAAGCACAATTATCTCGTCAAGGACGTGAACGCGCTGTCGCGCGTCCTGCACGAGGCGTTCTATGTCGCGCGCACCGGGCGCCCCGGTCCGGTCGTGGTCGACATCCCCAAGGACATCCAGTTCGCCAAAGGCGAATACACCGGGCTGACCAACTCGCAGCACAAGAGCTACAACCCGCAAACCGAAGGCGATGCACGCGCGGTGGCTGCGGCCATCGACATGATGGCGAACGCCAAGCGGCCGCTGTTCTATACCGGCGGCGGCATCATCAATTCGGGCCCGGTCGCCAGCGAGCGCTTGCGCGAGCTGGTGCGCATGACCGGCTTTCCCATCACCTCGACACTGATGGGGCTCGGCGCCTACCCTGCCTCCGACAAGCAATGGCTCGGCATGCTCGGCATGCATGGCACTTACGAGGCCAACAACGCCATGCATGATTGCGACGTGATGATCTGCATCGGCGCGCGCTTCGACGACCGGATCACCGGCCGGGTCGACGCCTTCTCCCCGGGCTCGAAGAAGATCCATGTCGATATCGACCGCTCGTCGATCAACAAGAACATCAAGGTCGATCTACCCATCGTCGGCGATTGCGCGCGCGTGCTCGAGCAGATGATCGAGGCGTGGCAGGCCAAGAAGCCGAAACTCGACAAGCCCACGCTCAAATCCTGGTGGAGCCAGATCGACCGCTGGCGTGCGCGGAACTGCCTTCACTATCGGAAGCGCGACGACGTGATCATGCCGCAATACGCCATCGAGCGGCTTTACGCGCTGACGCGCGGTTACGACACCTACATCACCACCGAGGTGGGTCAGCACCAGATGTGGGCGGCGCAATTCTTCAAATTCGAGGAGCCGAACCGCTGGATGACCTCAGGCGGGCTCGGCACTATGGGCTATGGCCTGCCGGCGGCCGTCGGCGTGCAGATGGCGCATCCCGATTCGCTCGTCATCGACATCGCCGGCGAGGCCTCGGTGTTGATGACCATGCAGGAGATGTCGACGGCGGCGCAATACGACCTGCCGATCAAGATCTTCATCCTCAATAACGAATATATGGGCATGGTGCGCCAGTGGCAGGAATTGCTGCATGGCGGCCGCTACTCGCATTCCTACACCGCGGCGCTGCCCGATTTCGTCAAGCTCGCCGAGGCCTACCAGGGCGTCGGCATCAGGGCCGAGAAGCCGTCCGAGCTCGACGACGCCATCCGCGAGATGATCGCGGTGAAGAAGCCGGTCCTCTTCGACTGCCGGGTGGACAAGCACGCCAATTGCTTTCCGATGATTCCGAGCGGCGAAGCCCACAACCACATGCTGATGGGCGACGACTTGACCGAGGAAGACCTGGAGAACGCCATCACCGAGGAAGGCAAGGTGATGGTGTAGCCATGAGCAATCAGCCCGGATCGGCCTATTCGCTCGACAAGCACGAGGAGCGGAGCGAGAGCCATACCCTGACCGTGCTCGTCGACAACGAGCCCGGCGTGCTTGCGCGCGTGATCGGGCTATTCTCCGGCCGCGGTTACAACATCGACTCGCTCACCGTGTCGGAGACCGAGCACGAGGCGCATCTCAGTCCGCATCACCATCGTCACCTCGGGGCCGCCGATGGTGATCGAGCAGATTCAGCATCAGCTGGAGCGGCTGGTGCCGATTCACCGCGTCACTGACTTGACGGTGCTGGGCAACCCTCTCGAGCGCGAGTTGGCCATGGTGAAGGTCGCGGGCAAGGGCGCCAAGCACGCCGAGGCGCAGAAATTGGCCGAAACGTTCCAGGCGCAAATCGTCGCCTCCTCGCCGACGCATTTCGTCTTCGAGATCACCGGCGAGCAATCCCGGATCGAGCAGTTCATTGCAAAACTTCAGCCGCTCGGCCTGGTCGAGGTCGCCCGCACCGGCGTTGCCGCCATCTCGCGCGGACCGGAACGGATGTAGCCGAAGCTCTTGTTTTTTGCCGCTACGGGCGTCACAAACGCGCCCGAGCGTTGGAGCCAACACTTTCAGGCAGGGGAATTGGTATGCGCGTTTATTACGATCGGGATGCCGATCTCAATCTGATCAAGGGGAAGAAGGTCGCCATCATCGGCTATGGCAGCCAAGGCCACGCGCATGCGTTGAATCTCAAGGATTCAGGCGTGAAGGATGTCGCCGTGGGCTTGCGCGCCGGGTCCAAATCCGCCGCCAAGGCCGAGAAGGCCGGGCTGAAGGTCATGGAGGTGGCCGACGCCGCCAAATGGGCCGACGTGGTGATGATGCTGACCCCCGACGAGCTTCAGGCCGGCATCTGGGAGCAAGATCTCAAGCCCAATATGAAGCAGGGCGCGGCTTTGTTGTTCGCCCACGGCCTCAACATCCATTTCAATCTGATCGAGCCGCGCCCCGATATGGATATCTGCATGGTGGCGCCGAAAGGTCCCGGGCACACGGTGCGCGCGGAATATGCGCGCGGCGCCGGCGTTCCCTGTCTCATGGCCATCGCCCAGGACGCGACCGGTAACGCGCACGATTTGACGCTGTCTTACGCCGCGGCGATCGGCGGCGGCCGCGCCGGCATCATCGAGACGAGCTTCCGCGAGGAATGCGAGACCGATCTGTTCGGCGAGCAGTCGGTCTTGTGCGGCGGCCTGGTTGAGTTGATGCGGAACGGCTACGAGACTTTGGTCGAGGCGGGCTACGCGCCGGAGATGGCCTATTTCGAATGCGTGCACGAAGTGAAGCTGATCGTCGACCTGATCTATGAGGGCGGCATCGCCAACATGAACTACTCCGTCTCCAACACCGCCGAATATGGCGAGTATGTCTCCGGCCCGCGCGTGGTGGGACCGCAGAGCAAGGAGGCGATGAAGGCGATTCTGGATGACATCCAGTCCGGCAAGTTCGTCAAGGATTGGATGCTGGAGAACCGCGTCGCCCAGACCAGCTTCAAGGCGATGCGGGCCAAATGCGACAATCACCAGATGGAAGAGGTCGGCAAGCGCCTGCGCGCGATGATGCCGTGGATCGCCGAGCGCAAGATGGTCGACAAGAGCAAGAACTGACGCTTGCTCTCCCTGTCCGGGGAGAGGGGATCGGGGGCTGAATGCTGATCGCGCGCTGCGCCAAGATCGTGCTGAGCCTCGCGCTCGCGGCCTTCTGCCTGCTCGTCGCCTTCGACAACCTCGCCGATTACGGCACCAACTATCTTGCCGTGCAGCACGTACTGAGCATGGACACCACCTTTCCCGCCAACGCCCTGATGTACCGGTCCATCACCAATCACGTGCTGTGGCACGTGGCTTATGCGCTGATCATCGCCGCCGAAGGCACGACCGGAATCCTGTTCCTTGCCGGCGCCATCCGCCTCATTCAATTGCGCAACGCGACCGGCGCGGCATTCAACGAGGCCAAGGCGCTGGTGATCGCCGGCGCCACGCTCGCCTTCCTCGTTTGGTTCTTCGGCTTCTTGGTAGTCGCGGGCGAATGGTTTGCCATGTGGCAATCCCAGACCTGGAACTTCCAGCAGCCGGCCTTCCGCTTCGTCATGATCGTGCTCGGCGTGCTGATCTTCGTCGCCTTGCCGGACAATGATCTCGACGGTACGCCGCCGCGTGCAGCGCCCAAGCGCCGCCGCACCGATAAGAAACAAGCCTGATTGCGGGTGTCAGCCTCGATCGCCTGGGTTATTTAGCCGAGCCATGGCACCGCCGCTCCTGTTTCTCAAAGACATCCAGCTCACCTTCGGCGGCGCGCCGCTGCTCGCAGGCGCCGAGCTGTCGATCGGCCCGTCTGAGCGGCTATGTCTGGTCGGCCGTAACGGTTCGGGCAAGTCGACCCTGCTCAAGCTCGCCGCCGGGATGATCGAGCCTGATGCCGGCACGCGTTTCATGCAGCCCTCGGTGACCATCCGCTATCTGCCGCAAAGCCCCGATCTGTCCGGCTTCGCCACCATTTCCGCTTTCGTCGAGGCGGGGCTCGCGCCGGGCGATGATCCCCACCGCGCGCGCTATCTCCTGGAGAGCCTCGGCCTCACCGGCGCTGAGGACCCGGCGCATCTATCCGGGGGCGAAACCCGGCGCGCGGCGCTCGCCCGCGTGCTGGCGCCCGACCCCGATATTCTCTTGCTCGACGAACCCACCAACCATCTCGATGTGGTCGCCATCGAAGGCTTGGAGGCGGTGCTCAAAGCCTCGCGCTCGGCGATGGTGCTGATCAGCCACGACCGGCGCTTCCTGGAAAATCTTTCGCAAGCGACCGTCTGGCTCGATCGCGGCATCACCCGGCGGCTCGACCAGGGCTTCGCCGGCTTCGAAGCTTGGCGCGATGCGATCCTCGAGGCCGAGGAGGTCGCCGGCCACAAGCTCGACCGCCGTATCGTGCAGGAGGAGCATTGGCTCCGCTACGGCGTGAGCGCGCGGCGGAAGCGCAACCAACGCCGCCTCGAGGGGCTGCTCGCGCTGCGCGGCGAGCGCAAGCAGAAGCTGGCCAACCGTGCGACCGGCGACGTGAAGCTCACCGTGCAGGAGGCGAGGGAGACCGGCAGGAAGGTGATCGAGGCGAGGCGGATCGCCAAGAGCTATGGCGACCTCACCGTGGTGCGCGACTTCAGCATCAAGATCGGCCGCGGTGACCGGCTGGGCATCGTCGGTCCGAACGGCGCCGGCAAGACGACGCTGATCAACCTGCTGACCGGCGCGCTTTCTCCCGACACCGGCAGCGTGCAGCTCGGCACCAATCTGGAGATTGCTACGCTCGACCAAAAGCGCGAGAGCCTGGACCCCGAGGCGTCGGTTGCCGCCATCCTGACCGGCGGCAGCGGCGATCAGGTGATGATCGACGGGGAGCCGCGCCACGTGATCGGCTACATGAAGGATTTCCTGTTCAAGCCGGAACAGGCGCGCACGCCGGTCAAGGCATTGTCGGGCGGCGAGCGCGGCCGGCTGCTGTTGGCGAGAGCGCTGGCGCAGCCGTCGAACCTCATGGTGCTGGACGAGCCCACCAACGACCTCGACCTCGAGACGCTCGATCTGTTGCAGGAGATGCTGGCTTCCTATCCGGGAACGCTCATTCTCGTCAGCCACGACCGCGACTTCCTCGATCGCACCGTCACCTCGGTCATCGCCTTCGAGGGGGAGGGGACGTGGATCGAATACGCTGGCGGCTATTCCGACATGGTGGCGCAGCGTAAGGCAGGTGTGAGCGCGCCGGCGCGTGTCGCGCCGCCGCCGCCGAAGGCCAAGCGGCCGGCACCGGTCCGCGCCGCCTCGGTGCCGCGCAAGCGCCTCAGCCCCACCGAGCAACACGCCTTGAAGACCGCGCCCGCTCGCATCGACGCTCTTCACGAGGAGATCCGCCGGCTGGAGAGCCTGCTCGCCGACGCGAGCTTCTATGCCCGGGATCGTCAGGGCTTTGCCGCGGTCGGAGACAAGCTCGCCAAAGCCCAAGCCGAACTCGCCGCGGCGGAGGAAGAGTGGCTCCGGCTCGAATTGTTGCGCGAGGAAGTCCAAGGCGCCTAGCGTAGATGGTTTAAGTTGCCGCGCTGGCTGGCCGGCCAAGCAAGGAGGTCGCGCATGACGGACAGCGGCGAGATCGAAGCGCTCGTCAGGAGGCTTTGCGCCGCCCGGGTTGCGGGCGATATGGACGTGCTCCGGCGTGGCTACGCGCCAAACGCCACCTTCAGGATCGTTGGCTCTCCCGCGTGGGGCGCGCTGACGGCGCCGCTGACCGGCCACGCGAAGATCATGTCTCGGTTCGAGTCCATGATCGCCAATGTGGCACTCCGCGATTTCGCCATTCTCGACCTGTTCGTCGACGGCAACAAAGCTGCTGTGCGCTGGCGAGCCACCGTGCGCGATGCGGAAACCAAGAACGACGCGACCACCGAGGTCGCTCAGTTCCTGGAAGTCGAGAATGGCCAAATAATCTGTTTGGTGGAGTTCCTCGACACGGCGATGGCCATGAAATTGCTGGGCGGTAGATAGTCGAGACCGAGTCCCGCCTGGTTCAGACGCTCGATGTATGATGCGGCCTTTGCGGCAGCAGCAGGACGCAGGCAATCATCGCGAGCGCAAGCACGAGCGAAGCCAGAGGACGGCTCAGCGCGAGGCCGCCGTGGTCCAGCGGCTTATCGAGAAAGTCCCCGACCGCCGCGCCCAAGGGTCGCGTGAGGATGAAGGCGGACCAGAACAACAGGACGCGAGAGACGTTCGTCCAGAAATAGGCGGCGGTCAGCGCTGCCAACCCGGCGGCGAACACCAGCGCCGCGCCTCCATAGCCAAGTCCGGCATCCGCGATCCAGTCGCCGAGCGCGGTCCCCAAGGTCTGCGAGAACGTGATCGCCGCCCAGTAGAAGGCTTCCACCTTGGGCGCGCTGACCGTCGCCACCGAAATCGTGCCCTCCGACCAATACCACAGGGCGAGCACGGCCATTAGGCAGCCGAACAGAAGGAGCGACCCACCGACATAGCCGATCCCCAACGACCGGGTCGCGAAGTCGGCCATTGTCGTACCGGCCGTGGTCGAGGCTACGATGGTCGACCAGTAGAGCAGGGGATGAAACTTCTTCGCGGCGATTTGGATGACCACCAGCACGACCAGCACCGAAAAAAAGATCGCCGTGCCGGTCAGATAGCCAAGGTCCATCGTCATCGTCACCGTGTCGCCGCCGGTTTCTCCCAGCGTCGTGGCGAGAATCTTGATGATCCAGAAGCCGAGCGTGACCGCGGGGACTTTGCTGGCGTGGTGCTCCGCGACGTGCGCCAATCTTGCGCTCCTTGGCTCTATGCAGGCTTTCGACGCGATTTCTGGAGGCTTGGCCGCCGTTTGGCAAGCGAGCAGCCTACGGGCTGCTGGCGGCAACAAGGGGGCGAATGCCGGGTCTCGGGCGCGCCTGATCGCGCATTTATCCCCGCGCCCCAAACCTCGCTTAAGATGAACCCACCTCGTCCTTCTAAGGGGCGCTCTCGCGAGGCGTTGCGATCAGCGGGACGGGGTGCGGCGCCCGCGGGCCTTCACGCAACAAGGCACTCGGGCGGCGGCGGGGCTCCCCCCGGGACCACTAGGAGTCCCTGCCAGGAGCTGGCTGAAGAGTTGCGGCGGAGTTCGATCCGACCGCAAAGCTAAAGCGGGGCCCGCTGCCGCAAACGTCCGCAAATGAGCATGCGCTACCGCTTTGCTGCATGAGCGCATGTGGCGCGCCGCGAGGCGCCTGCGTGCCGCAAGGCACGAGCCAAAAGGATTTTGCGCTTTGCGGCGCGCCATCCCCTCAAACTCCGGACGCATCCGCGCGTCGCGGCAAGGAAAACGCATGCCTATGCAACGGTGCAACAAGCTCTATCCCTCCCGACAAGTGGGCCCACCGCCGCCCTTGCCCCGGACAGCGCTTCGCACTATTTTCCCGGCAAGAGGTCAACCATGCAGCGACCGACTGGGCAGAAAAGGATCGAGACCGGCGCGATTTTGCGCGTTCCGGCCGCGTCCGCCTGCGCGCTGCGGCTTACCAGCCTCGTCCTTAGACGCCCCTGAGCTCCGGCGGTCTCGCTTGCAGCGAGGCGGGCGTTCAGGGGATGGCAATCTAATCCTCAGAGAATTCAAAGGGCTTGCCGGTCATGCTAGACTGGAGCCCAAAGCTTAAGGACGAGACCGATGGAGTCCAACCAGGATAACGCCTCGAAGACGGCGCCCCGCGCCGAGCGCGACCGCGTCGTCATCTTCGACACCACCTTGCGCGACGGCGAGCAATGCCCCGGCGCTACTATGACCTTCGACGAGAAGCTCGAAGTTGCCGAAGTGCTCGACGAGATGGGCGTCGATATCATCGAGGCCGGTTTCCCGATCGCTTCGGAAGGCGATTTCAGCTCCGTGCAGGAGATCTCCCGCCGCGCCAAGAAGGCGGTGATCTGTGGCCTTGCCCGCGCGCAGTTCAAGGACATCGACCGCTGCGCCGAGGCGATCAAGCCGGCGCAACGCGGCCGCATCCACACCTTCATCGGCACCTCGCCGCTGCATCGCAAATATCAGATGGGCATCGACCAGAAAGAGGTGCTGGAGCGCGTCACCGCTTCGGTCACCCGCGCGCGAAGCTATACCGACGACGTGGAATGGTCGGCGATGGACGCCACCCGCACCGAGCACGACTTTCTCTGCCGCTGCGTCGAGGCCGCCATCAAGGCGGGCGCGACCACCGTCAACATCCCCGACACGGTCGGCTATGCGACGCCCGACGAGTTCGCCGGCCTGATCAAGATGATCATCTCGCGTGTGCCGGGTGCCGATAGCATCGTGTTCTCCACGCATTGTCACAACGATCTCGGTCTGGCGGTCGCCAATTCCTTGGCTGGCGTCGGCGGCGGGGCGCGTCAGGTCGAATGCGCGGTCAACGGTTTGGGCGAACGCGCCGGCAACGCCGCGCTGGAAGAGATCGTCATGGCTATCAGGACGCGCTCCGACATCATGCCGTTCTGGACCGGAATCGACACCACCATGCTGACGCGGGCGTCCAAGCTCGTTTCGCGCGTGACCGCCTTTCCGGTGCAGTACAACAAAGCCATCGTCGGACGGAACGCGTTTGCGCATGAGAGCGGCATCCACCAGGACGGCGTGCTGAAACATGCCGAGACCTTCGAGATCATGACGCCCGAGAGTGTGGGCTTGAAAGAATCCTCGCTGGTGATGGGCAAGCACTCTGGGCGTCACGCCTTCCGCGAGAAGCTGAAGGAGCTCGGCTACGAGCTGGGCGACAATGCCTTCGAGGACGCGTTCGTGCGCTTCAAGGCGCTCGCCGACCGCAAGAAGCACGTCTATGACGAGGATCTGGAGGCGCTGGTCGATCAGGAGATCGCATCCGCGCATGACCGCATCAAGGTCGTGGCTTTGACCGTGATCGCCGGCACCGGTGGTCCGCAAAAGGCCACCCTCACGCTCGATGTCGACGGCAAGCAGCACACGCATGAATCGAGCGGCGATGGGCCGGTCGATGCGACGTTCCGCGCCATCAAGGCGATCGTGCCGCACGAAGCGCGCCTGCCGCTCTATCAGGTGAGCGCGGTGACGGAAGGAACCGATGCGCAGGCCGAGGTGACGGTGCGGTTGGAAGCCGACGGCAAGACCGTGACCGGTCGCGGCTCGGACACCGATACGATGGTGGCCTCGGCGCGGGCGTATGTCAGTGCACTGAATAAATTGTTGGCGCGCGACGCCCGGCGCAAGCCCGAGACGATGCTCGCATCCTGACCATGGCGCATTCGAATCGCGCTTAGCGGGAATTGCCTAAGCTTGAGGCGGCCGGCTCGTTGCCGGCCGTCGTCGCGCCCGGGGCGGAATTTGAAGGCCAGCGGCGGTATTGGCGCCAGGGCTTAACGGACCCCTTTAATTGCGCTGCGTCGGCCCGGCGAGACGCGGCCAGCTGCGCCACAATTCGCTTGTTCGCCCGGCAGCGGTGCCTGCAAGCGAATTGTTTTTGTAAAACCGGCTTGCGACGCATTGCCCGCTCTGCCGATTTGCCGCAACATACCAGCGCGCGACGGACGGCCAAGAACCGATCGCACGGCCGCCGGCTTCTGTCGCACGCATAATTTCAGTGGTGTTCAGGGCTCTGTTGGGGAGCCGATTGGGGCGGGCGTATGTTCTCGCGGGCCTTGGGCTTTGTCTCTTACGACATGGCCATCGATCTTGGCACGGCGAATACGCTGGTTTATGTGCCGGGGCGGGGGATCGTTCTCGATGAGCCCTCCGTCGTCGCGGTCACAAGCCAGCGCGATGGCGAGCGCCAAGTGATAGCCGTCGGCCATGAGGCCAAGACGATGCTCGGCCGCACGCCCAGCAAGATCGAGACCATCCAGCCGCTGCGCGATGGCGTGATCGCCGATTTCAACGCCGCCGAGGAGATGATCAAGCATTTCATCCGCCGCGTGAGCCGGCGCGGACTTTTCACTGGCCCGCGCATCATGATTTGCGTGCCGGCGAGCGCGACCCCGGTCGAGCGCCGCGCGGTACATGAAGCCGGACTCTCGGCCGGCGCGCGACGCGTGTTTCTAATCGAGGAGCCGGTCGCCGCGGCGATCGGCGCCGGACTGCCGATCGCCGAAGCGCGCGGCTCGATGATCGTCGACATCGGCGGCGGCACCACCGACATCGCCGTGCTGTCGATGGGCAGCGTGCTCTATTCGCGCTCGGTGCGCAGCGCCGGTAATTCCTTCGACGAGGCGATCGTCAATTATGTGCGCTTCAAATACAACCTGCTGATGGGGGCGACCAGCGCCGAGGCCATCAAGAAAGAATCCGGCTGCGCCGTCGCCAAGTCGAATGGCCACCACGTTCCGATCCACATCAAGGGCCGCGATTTGCAGCGCGGCTTCCCCAGCGAGATCAGCCTGGAACCGCACGACATCGCCGAAGCCCTGACGCTGCCGATCCAGCAGATCGTCGGCGGCATCCGGCATGCGCTTGCCGACGTGCCGCCCGAGCTCACCGCCGATGTCTGCGATTCAGGCATCTGGCTGACAGGCGGCGGCGCACTGCTGGAGAAGCTCGATGTGAGGCTCACACAAGAAACTGGCGTGAAGTTCAGGATCGCCGAGGACCCTCTGCGTTGCGTTGTGCGCGGGACCGGCAAAGCCCTGGAGCAGCTCGACACCATGGCGGGTTTTTTGATCAAGCCATGAGCCGGCCATAGCGGGGAGAGGCTTGCTGGCTGCGCAAGTCTCAAGATGGAGAGGGGTGGCGTTAGCGCCCCTCTAGGGAATACGCAGGAATGCGCCGGCAAAGTTCACCGTTCAAGCCGAGGCCACACCGATCCTGGAGGGCCCCCGGTGAGCTGCTCAATTTCACCCTCTACTTCCTATGCATTGTGCTGCTGGTGCTGAGCCGCATCGGCCATAACGCGGTCATCGATCTGCGCGACCGCTTTATCGACCTCAGCGCGCCCGTGCTCGAGGCCGCGGCGGTGCCGGCCATCATGGGGCGGCATGCCCTGGCGCGCGTGCGGTCCTATGTCGGCATGATGGAGGAGATCGACCGGCTGAGGGCCGAGAACGATCAGCTCAAGCAATGGGAATGGCGCGCCAAGCTGCTCGAACGCAACGAGGCGCATCTCCGCTCGCTGCTGAACGCGGTCGATGAGCCGGCCTTGCACTACGTTACCGGCAGCGTGGTCGCCGACGCGCGCGGCCCATTCTTGCGCAGCGCCTTGATCAATCTCGGACGCGACGATGGCGTGCGGGTTGGTTACGCCGTGATCAACGGCGACGGACTGATCGGGCGCATTGTCGATGCCGGGTCTTCGGTCGCCCGCGTGCTCCTGCTCAGCGACCTCAGTAGCCGCATTCCGGTATTGGTGGGGCCCGCGGGCGTTCGCGCGCTCGTTTCGGGGGACAACACGACCGAGCTTAAGCTTGAATTCCTGCCGGATGGCGCCTCGCTCTATGCCGGAGATGAGGTCTACACCTCCGGCGCCGACGGTGTATTGCCGCGTGGCCTGCGGGTCGGGGCGGTGGCGGGCCCGGCGGGCGCCTTCAAGGTTCGCCCGCATGCCGAGCTGAGCTCGCTTGATGTGGTGAGTGTGCTGTTCTTCGATACGCCCACTCTGACCAGCACCGATCCGCCCTCGGTTCCGGAGGATCGAGCGCTGTCGGCGCTGCCGGACGATAAGCGGGCCCCCGAAACGGCGTCCGCGCCGAGTGCGGCCCTTGAACCGGTCAGCAATCTGCTTGAACACACCGGCGCCGCAAGTGGCGTCCCCCCAACCGAAGGCCTAGCGCAAGCCCAGCCATGAATGCGTCCCTCCCGGTCCTCTCGGTACTGTTTGCGGTGTTGGCGACCGGGGTGCCGTGGGGACTTCCGGCTGACGCGACCTTCATCCTGCCGCTCGTCGTTGTGATGATGGTGTTTTGCTGGCGCGTGCTTCCAGGCGCCCATCTGCAACCTTACGTCGCCGCGTTGCTTGGCCTGTTGGCCGATGTGATGAGCGGCGGACCGCTCGGCTTCTGGGCGCTGATGGCCTTGACGGGCGCCATCGCCGGCGGCTTGACGCCTGCGCTCGGCGACGGACAGGACATGAAGCGGCTTTGGCTCGCCTGGGCGGCTGTTGCCGTTCTGGTCGCGGGCCTAAGCTGGTTGATTGCCTCGCTCTATTTCCTTCGCTGGATCGACGCGTGGCCGATCGCCTTTGGCGCGCTGGCCTCAGTCGCGCTTTTCCCGGTCGTGCTGCACGGGCTGCTGTGGATCAAACGCGGGCGGCTCACGCCCGGCCGGCGCATCATCGTCGGGAGGTGGACGTGAAGGCCTCGCGCGACGACAAAGCGCGCGAAATCGCGCTCAAGCTGCGACGCCGGTTCTCGCGGCGCGCCGTGCTGATCGCGGGGGGCCAAGCCGGGTTGTTCGGTCTGCTGCTGTGGCGGCTTCGCCAATTGCAGATCCTCGACAGCTCGGAATACCGGCTGCTGTCGGACGAGAACCGCATGACCATGCAGCTCGTGGCGCCAGCACGCGGCTCGATCTACGACCGCATCGGCAGGGTCGTTGCCGAGGACAAGGAGAATTTCCGCGTCATCGTCGTGCCGGCCTTTTGCAAGGACCTCAAGGCGACCCTCACCGCCGTCTCTCGCGTTGTCCACGTTTCCGCTGCCGACAAGGACCGCGTGATGCGCGCGGCGCGGCGCCAGAGCGGTTATTTCCCCGTGCTGGTGACCGAGGGTCTCACCTGGCGTCAATTCACTCTGCTTAGCGTGCTCGCGCCCCAACTTCCCGGTGTGCGCGCCGACCGGGCGACCTATCGCCATTACCTGCACGGCAGCAGCATGGCGCATGTGGTGGGCTATGTCGGCATGGCCGACAAGACCGAGGTCGACGAAGACCCGATGATGCGCGTGCCTGGCTTTCGCACCGGCAAGGCGGGAATCGAGAAGAGCTTCGACCCGGAGCTTAGGGGCCAGCCGGGCACGATCAAATATGAGGTCGACGCCCATGGCCGCGTGGTGCGCCAGCTTAGCGCGACGCCGAGCGTGCGCGGCAAGGACATGGCTGTCACCATCGACGAGGATCTGCAAGCGATCGCGCTGAAGCGGATCGAGGGCCTGCGCGTGGCCTCCATCGTTGTGATCGATGCTCTGACGGGCGCGATTCTGGTGATGGCGTCATATCCCACCTTCGATCCCAACGATGTGTCCTTCAGGGTGGATCGGGATCGATGGAAGGAGCTTGCCAGGAACAAGGATCATCCCTTGGAGGATCGCGCGCTGCGCGGCGTCTATCCGCCTGGCTCGACCTTCAAGGTGGTGACCGCTCTCGCCGGCCTCGAAGCCGGGGTCATCACGCCGGAAGAAACAATGACCTGTCCCGGCGCCTATATGTTCGCCCGCCATCGCTTCCGCTGCTGGAAGCGGCACGGCGGCGGCATCGACGTCCATCAGGCGATCAAGCAATCCTGCGACGTCTATTTCTACGAAACCGCGCGGCGAATGGGCATCGACAAGCTCGCCGCCACGGCGCGCGCGCTCGGTCTCGGCCAGATTCACGACATCGGTCTCGTCGGCCAGAAGCAGGCGATCATCCCCGACACGGCATGGAAGAAGAAGGCGCTGCGGCAACCTTGGTATCCGGGCGAAACCATCAGTTGCGGGATTGGCCAGGGCTATGTCTCGGCGACGCCGCTTCAGCTCGCGGTCATGTCGGCGCGTATTGCCACGGGGAGGGCGGTGTCGCCGCACCTAATCGCCAGAAAAGCCGGCGACGAGCCGGAGCCGGCTCTGCTCGACGTCGATCCCGTGCATCTCGAGCTCGTCCGCGCCGGCATGGTGGCCGTCGTCAATGAGCCGGGCGGGACCGCCGTGCGCTCGGCGCTTGCCATCCCCGATTTGCAGATGGCCGGAAAGACTGGCACCTCTCAGGTGATCAGCGCGAAGAACCGCGGCTTTCTCAAGGGCTGGGACGGCGAGACCCACGCTTTGTTTATCGCCTTCGCGCCGGTCGGCGCGCCGCGTTACGCCGCAGCCTGCGTGGTCGAGCATGGCGGCGGCGGTTCGCGCGCGGCGGCTCCCGTCGTCAAGGACGTGATGACTGAGGTGTTGTTGCGTGACCCCGCCGCGAGACCCGGCTTCCTTGCCAGCAATCAAACGGCCCGCTCTCCGGCCCTTGCCGTGGCGGAGGCGCCCGAATGAAGGCTCTGTTCGCCGATGGCGTCGAGCGGCCCCAGTTGCTTCTCAAGAAGAAGCTCGTGCTGATCAACTGGCCGTTCCTGGCTCTGGTCACCGCCATCACCCTGGTCGGCGTCGCCGCGCTCTATTCGGTGGCCGGAGGCTCGCTCGAGCCTTGGGCGAGCCGGCACGTGGTGCGCTATTGCCTGGGGCTCGCTCTGCTGTTCGTCGTCGCGCTTTCCGACATGCGCTGGTGGCTGCGCGCGGCCTATCCGCTCTATGTCGTGGCGCTCATCATGCTGGCGCTGGTGATCGTCATCGGGGTGGAGAGTGGCGGGGCCAAGCGCTGGCTCGGTTATGGCGAAATGAGCTTCCAACCGACCGAGATGATGAAGATCGCCCTCGTGTTGGCGCTTGCCCGTTACTACCAATGGCTTCCGCCCAACCGCGTATCATGGCCGCATGCCGTGTTGCCGCCGCTGCTCATGATCGGGGCGCCGGCCTTGCTCGCGCTCGACCAGCCGGATCTCGGCACCGCCGCCTTGTTCGGCATTGTCGGCGGCGGACTCCTCTTCCTCGCCGGCGTGAGCTGGATCTATTTCGTCGGCGCCCTGGTCGGCGTGATCGTCGTGCTGCCGCATGTCTGGGAGCGGCTGCATGACTACCAGAAGGAGCGGATTCTCACCTTCATCGACCCCGACCGCGATCCGCTTGGCTCGGGCTATCACATTCTGCAATCCAAGATCGCGATCGGCTCCGCCGGGCTCACCGGCAAGGGCTACATGCAGGGCACGCAGACCCAGCTCAACTTCCTCCCCGAGAAGCACACCGACTTCATCTTCACGATGTTCTCCGAGGAGATGGGCTTTATCGGTTCGGTCGTCTTGCTTGCGCTCTACCTTCTTGTGCTGCTGTTCATCACCTATATGGCGCTCAGATGCCGCAGCACTTTCCCGCGGCTGGTGGCTGCCGGCACGGGACTTTGCCTGTTCGCTTATGTCTTCATCAACGTGGCGATGGTGACGGGACTGGTGCCGGTGGTCGGCGTGCCGCTGCCGCTGGTCTCCTACGGCGGAACCTCGATGTTGACCATGATGATCGGGCTGGGCTTCGTGCTCAACGCCCATGTCAACCGCGAGACCCGCATCAGGCGGGAGGAGCTTGGGCCGCTCTGGTGAGGGTCGCGGCCGACTCTGGACAGGCGAAGCGGGGCAGGGTAAGGGGAGCACCCTTGGGTGCGGCCCTCGCCGGTTCACCCTTTCGGTGCGCCTCGAAACCAAAGGCGGACTTAAGCATGATCCGGAAAAGTGGGAACCGGTTTTCCGATAAGATCATGCGCAACCAAAATCACTAGAGCGCTATCATCGATAGCGCTCTAGGGGCGCATAGCTCAGGTGGTAGAGCAGCTGACTCTTAATCAGCGGGTCGTAGGTTCGAGTCCTACTGCGCCCACCAATTTTTCCCACGTGGAGAGCACCATGACGAGAGCCGCACATCTTGGCGCATTGGCCGCCATCCTCATGCTCGCCGTCAGCCTTCCTGCCGTTGCTGCCGCGACCGAAGGCGAGTTCGACGACAATTGCGTGATGGGGCTCGCGCTCGGCAAGGAAATCAAGACCGACTGCTCGGTCAACACCGTCTATGGCGGCAGGACCTATTGCTTCGGCAACGAAACCGCCAAGCAGCTCTTCCTCAAGAAGCCCGACGAGTTCCTGCTGAAGGCGCAAATCTTCTATTCCAGCAAGCCTCAGTAGGACTGTCGTTCCCGCGAAAGCGGGAATCCGGTAACCACCACCGTCTGTTGATTGCGGAGCCCCGGAGGTTGCTGGATTGCCCGGTCAAGCCGGGCAATGACAAAGAGAAGCTAGGACCCGCTCGGCTGCGACTGCGCGGCGAACTTGGTACCATCGGTGTCGGTGATGGCGACGTCGAGATTGTTGTCGGCGCCGCGCCCGAAGGTGAAGCGGAAATTCGGATTGGTCGAGATCGAAAAGGTCCCGTCCATGTCGAAGACCAGCTCGCCGCCGCGCTTCACGATCATCTTGTCGACATAACGCGGCGGGATCACGTTGGCCGTGTTGATGTCGAGCTGCATGCCGTTCGAGTTCGGATGCTTGATCATCACTTGGGCCGACCAGATCGGGCTCTGCTCAAGCGCCGGCGGGAAGGTCTTGACGATCATCTTGCCGAGATCGACGGTCTCTGAATCCGGATCCTTGGCCTGCATTGCGCCGCAGCCGCCAGCCGCCGCGACGAATTTGCTCGTCAGATGCAGCACCCCGTCCTCGGTCTCGAGCACGGCGCGCACATAGGAGAAATTATCGATCCGCACGCGGGTGGAGAAGCTGCGCTCGCCGCCTTTGCCTTGGGCGGGCCCGAAGTGAAGCGTCGCCACTTTGGGATCGGGGTTCTTGTCGATGAAGATGGTCAGCGATTTCAGCCTCTGCGCCACCTGCGGCGGAACGCGCACGGTCAATGGCACGAGCGCCGCGTCTTCGGCCGTTCCGGGGATTTCGAGCACGACCGTGCCGTCCTCGGCCTGGATCGCGCGGTCGCCGAAGGCCTGCTGCTTGAGCGTGGGCCAGACGTCCTCATCGGCCTTCGCTGCCGCGCCGAGCAGGAGCAGGCAAGCGAGCGCGGCGCCGCCGGCGGCGTAGCCTAGATGTTTCAGGGGGAGGGGCATGGCAACCATCCTCTTGCGATTTGCCCGCATCATATCACTCCCATTCCAATTCGGCGAATGCCGCCGTGACATTGCGGACATGATAGTGGTCGAACAGTTTCCAGGCGTCGCGCTCGGAAAAGCCCGCGATCTTGGTGGCGTCTTCCAAGGTCTTGCCGTCCTTAATCAATTTCCTGACATCGGTGGCGATCGCCGCGAGGTAGCGCTGCTCTGGGGTGAGCGCCCCCGGCAGCTCCATGACATGCGGCCCATGCCCGGGCACGACGCGCGCGGAGGGCTTCTTGGCAAGCCCGTCGAGCAGCGCGAGCCAGCCTCTGATCGAGCCGTCCAGCGTCGGCACATGCACCGAGAACAGCAGATCGCCGAGGAACAGCGTGTCGGTGGCGGTGTCGGTGATGGTAAGATCGTTATCGGTATGGGCGGTCCGTTGCGTCTCCAGCACCAGGCTTCGCCCGCCGAGATCGAGCGTCGTGCTGTTCTCCACGGCAAGCGTTGGCAGGATCACCTCGATCCCCTCGAACGCCGCATCCCCCAGCATCGTCTTGTTGATGGCAAGATAGCGCTCGGCGCGTGAGCTGAGGCCGCGCCCAAGCTTATAGTGGCCGACAAAGGTCGGATCGTCTTGCTTGAACGCCGCGTTGCCGAACACGTGGTCGGGATGCATGTGGGTATTGATCACATAGCGAATCGGCTTGTCGGTCACGGCGCGAATCGCGGCTCTGAGCTCGCGTCCGGCGATCGCGCTGCCCAGCGTATCGATCACCGCGACCGAATCGGTGCCCACCACGAAGCTCGCATTGGCCATGTCGCCGCGGTTCTCCGGCGATTGCAGCTCGTAGCGCCCTTGATGCACGAACACGCCAGGGGCGATCTCGCTCACTTCAAGCCCCTCGGCAGCCTCCGCCGGCACGAAACGGAGTAGAGGAGACGCCGCCAGCACTACCGCCGCCCGCAGGAAGTCATGCCGTGAGAGCTGGCACGGGGCGCAGCACGGAACCTGGTGTTTGGCGTCTTTCATCGGCCCCCGTTCGAGGAACGCATGCGGCGAGGTTCGACAGGGGGAACGCCGGGCCGCGACTCGCGTTTTGGATACATGCCGGCGTCGTCAGAAGGCGCCATTTATGCTTCTCATTGAAGGAGATACCCCATGAAATACGCAGTGACAGGCTTGGCCGCGGCTGCGGCGCTGGCCGCGATTGCCCTCACTCCAACGACCGCCGATGCCGGGTGGCGCGGCGGATATTGGGGCGGCGGTTGGGGCCCTGGCTTCGGCATCTATGTGGGTCCACGCCCCTACTACCGCAACTACGGATACGGTCATGGTTACGGCTATCGGCCCTATTACAACCACAACCGTTATTCCTACCGCTACGGGCCGCGCTGGCGTCACCGCTGGTACTAACCTATAAAAGCTCCCCCCGGGGGCCTGCTTAGTGGGCCCCCGGGCCCCCGGTTAGCCTACGTGACGGCTAAATGAAATCAGGGCGTGGTTTTCCACCGGCCCTTTTTGTTTGCCGATCATTCGTATACTTTACGCCGGCGTGAAAGGGAGGGTGCCCGAATGCGAATTCTTCTCATTTTGATTGTGATTATCGCCGTATTCGTCGTGGTTCAGGCGCAGCGGCATGGCTGCAAATACGACGCAACCTTGATCAATTGCGTCCTCGGCAAAGCGGAAACGCCGACTGCCGAGACACCACCGCCACCGCCGCCAGCAGAAACGCCAGCGCCGGCAGAAGCCCCCGCACCGGCAGAGGCGCCGGCTCAATAAGGTCGGCTCGTTCCGTTGCAAAAGCGAAGCCGCGCGCGCCGGGGGGCGTGCGCGGCCTCTTCAATTGCGGCTGTTGGTCCTTGCCCGGCGAATTGGCAAGATCAGCCTGAAGGTTCATTAAACCTTCATTTGATTTATCGGTCGCATGTCTAGTCGTCCCATTGACAGGGACTGGTCGGCCCGAAACTATCCCTTGTAGCAGGGGCCGTTACGGGCGCCTTTTGATTTCGAACGACATGATCGCCCGATGACCTCTTCCAGAAAATACGCTGAGAAAGCCGCTGCCGCGCTTGGTAGAATGCTGCGGGCCGGCGCCAATTCCGGCTCAGTGGCCGATATTGTCGAGAGTGTCTTGGCGGACGCAACGCGCGAGCACGACGAAGAAGAGCGTCGGCACGTCGCTGACGTTGAAGCCGCGGCGACGACACGGCTCGCCCGGCTGCTCGATGCCTCACCTGCGGTAATCTACAGTTTCGAGGCCAAAGGCGATTTTGCTCCGACCTTTGTCAGCCAAAATATCGCGCGGCTGTTCGGTTACGCCGCGTCCGAATATCTCGAGAACCCCAATTTCTGGCGCGAGCGGGTGCATCCGCAAGATCTGCCGCGCGTCGAAGCCGAGATGGACACGCTGTTCAAGACCGGCGCGCACGCTGTCGAATATCGCTTCCGCAAGCAGGACGGTTCTTATTGCTGGGTCAACGACGAGCAGCATCTCGTCCTCGACGAGAAGGGCGCACCCTCGGAGGTGGTTGGCTCCTGGAGCGACATCACCGATCGGAAGACTGCCGAGGCGGCCGAAGACGCCGCGCGTGGGCGGCTGTCGGCCTTGCTCGAAAGCGCGCCGTCGGTGATCTACAGCTTCAAGGCAAAAGACGATTACGCCCCGACCTTCGTCAGCGAAAACATCAAGCGGCTGCTCGGCTATTGCCCGGAGAAATATCTCGAGCATGCGGATTTCTGGCGGAGCAACGTGCATCCTGAGGATCTCGCCTCGGTCGAGGCCGAGCAGAGCAAGCTGTTCGAGAAGGGGCGCCACACCGCCGAGTACCGCTTCCGCAAGCGCAACGGCAATTATATCTGGGTGAGCGACGAGCAATATCTGTTGCGCGGTGATGACGGCGAGCCGGCCGAGATCGTCGGCTCCTGGAGCAACATCACCACCCGCAAGCAGGCCGAGCAGGCCGAGAATGCCGCACGCGCGCGCTTCGACCTCCTACTGCATGGCGCGCCGGCCGTGGTCTACAGCTTCGAAGCTGGCGGTGCCTACGCGCCGACCTTTGTGAGCGAGAACATCAAGCGTGTGCTTGGCTACGAGCCCGACCAATATTTGCAAGATCCGGACTTCTGGCGCGCCCGCGTGCATCCCGAGGACCTGGCCGAGGTCGAAGCTGGCCAGGCGAAGCTGTTCGAACAAGGACGCAATGTCGCCGAATACCGCTTTCGCAAAGCCGACGGCATCTATTGCTGGGTGAGCGACGAGCAACACCTGGTCAAAGACCAGAACGGCAACCCGCTGGAAGTGATCGGCTCCTGGAGCGAGGTCACCGCGCGCAAGACGGCGGAGCAGGCCGCCTTGGCCCAAAGCGAGCAACGGCTGACCGATGCCATCGAGACCGTCTCGGAGGGATTCTCGCTTTACGATAACGAGGACCGGCTGGTGCTCGGCAACTCCAAATATGCCGAGCTGTTCGACTTTGGCCAAGGCGCCCCGAAGACCGGCACGACATTCGAGGAGATCATGCGGAACGCCGCTGCGCACGGTCTGATCCAGGATGCCAAGGGCAGGGAAGAGGGCTGGCTTCGGCAGAGGCTTGCCGCGCATCGCCATCCTGCCGAGCCCCTGCTGGAACGCCACTCCGACGGGCGCTGGCTGCAAATCAGCGAGCGGCGCACCGAGACGGGCGGCACCGTCGCCGTTTATAGCGACCTCACCGACGTCAAGGAAAGCGAGCAGCGGGCGGCAGCCGCCAATCAGCTGATCCTGCAGAGCTTGCGCTATGCCAGTCGCATCCAGTCCGCCGTGCTCCCGGCGCGCCGCGAGCTAGATAGCATCGCCGCCGACCATTTTCTCATCTGGGAGCCGCGCGATATCGTCGGCGGCGATTTCTTCTGGTTCCAGCCCATCAATGACGGCTACGCTGTGATGGTTGGCGATTGCACCGGCCATGGCGTGCCAGGCGCGTTCATGACCTTAATCGCCTGGGGCCTGCTCGACCGCATGCTGCGCAGCGCCGATAGCGACAATCCGAGCAAGGTTCTCACCGGCTTGCATAGCGGGGTGCAAGGCCTTCTCGGCCAGAACGACGCTTACGGCGAGACCGATGACGGGCTCGAAGCCGGCATTTGCTTCATCAATCCGAAGCAGCGGAAGATGACATTCTCGGGCGCCCGCTTCTCGCTATGGCGCGCCAACCGGAAAGGCATCATCGAGATCAAGGGCGACCGCAGGGGCGTCGGCTACCGGCGCTATCCGTCGGATACGACCTACACCGACGTCGCGTTGCCGTTCGAGGACAGTGACAGCTTCTACCTCACCACCGACGGATTGATCGATCAGATCGGCGGCCCGCGCGGCCGCTCGTTTGGCAAGCGGCGCTTTCATGAGCTGCTCAAGAAGAATCTAGGGACGCCCATGGCCGAACAGGAAGAATCCTTCCGCAAAGCCCTTGCCACCTATCAAGGTCAGCAAATTCGCCGCGATGACCTGACGGTGTTGGGTTTCGTCCCGCATTCCTAGGAAACGCCGATGCTCGCCTCCCAACTGATGGATTTGCGCGGGATGCTGCACAGTCAGGGGGTCATCTTCGCCTATAGCGGCTATGTGACGGAACCCGTGCTGAGCGGGGTCGGCGAGGCGCTCAAGCAGAAGCTCACCATCGACGACGCCGACACCAAAACGCTGCGCAGCGTGTTCGCGGTATTCGTCGAGCAGATGCAGAATATCATCCGCTATTCCGCCGAGAAGGCGCAACCCGCGCTGGCTCCCGCGTCGGATCCGCGTGCACTGATGGAAATCCGCTACGGCATCCTCACCATCGGCAAGGAGGGCAGCGACTACATGGTCTGTGCCGGCAATCTTATCCAGCGCGCTGACGTCGAGCGCTTACGCGCGAAGCTCAGCCGCATCAGGGACATGAGCAAGGACGACCTGAAGGTTCTCTATAAAGAGCAACTGAGAGCCGACCCAGAGGAGGGTAGCAAGGGCGCCGGTCTCGGCTTCATGGAGATCGCGCGCCGCGCCTCCAAGCCGATCGAGTTCGATTTTACCGACGTTGACGCAAAACATGCGTTCTTCGCCCTCAAAGCGACCATCTGAGAGCCGGATCGATGCGCGACAAGCTCAATATTGAGGCCACCTCCCGCACCCCGGCGGTCGCCTTCGACTTCCAAGGCAACCATTTGAAGATCACCGGGGAGTCATACCCTGAGGACGTCACCGAGTTTTACGGCCCCGTGTTCGCCGCGCTCGACGCCTATCTCGGCAAGCTTGGCGGCGGCGCTTGCCGCTTCGACTTTGAGCTCATCTATCTCAACAGTTCGAGCGCCAAGGCGGTCATGATGCTGATGGACAAGCTTGACGCCGCCGCCAAGAAAGGCGCGGCGGTCGATGTCTATTGGTATTACGACAAAGAGGACGACACGATGCAGGAGCTCGGCGAGGAATTCGGGGAGGACCTCGAACGTGCCAAGTTCCATCTCGAGAAAATGCCCGGCTGATGTCTTCCGACGACTTATTCGCGGCTGAAGAGCAGGTCATCGCGGCTGCGCAACAACTGCTCGACACCGGCCGCTTCGCCGACCGACTCGACGGCAAGCTCTACGAGGAACTGCTCAAGGACTATCAGAAGCTGTTCCGCACCACGCGCCGGCTGATGAAACTTAGCGACCGCAACGAGCAGCAGCTCAACGCACTCAGCCAGGAGCAGCGTCAGGCCAACGAGATCATTACGAAAAAGAATAAAGAGCTCGACGCGCTTTCAACCAAGCTCTCCAAATATCTCTCGCCGCAGATTTATCACTCGATCTTCACCGGCGCGCAGAATGTGGAGATCGCCTCCGGCCGCAAGAAGCTCACCATCTTCTTTTCCGATGTCGTCAATTTCACCGAGACCACCGACAAGCTCGAATCGGAAGACCTCACCAATTTGCTCAACCGCTACCTCACGGAAATGACCAACATCGCGCTCCAGCACGGCGCCACCATCGACAAATATATCGGTGACGCGATCATGGTGTTCTTCGGCGACCCCGAGTCGCGGGGCGTCAAGGAGGACGCACGCGCTTGCGTGCGCATGGCCATCGCCATGCTGAGGCGCTTGCGTGAACTGCGTGCCGAGTGGCTCGAGCTTGGCGCGGTGAAACCGTTCCATCTCCGCATCGGCATCAACACCGGTTACGTCACAGTCGGTAATTTCGGCAGCGATGACCGCATGGACTATACGATCATCGGCAGCGCCGTGAACTTGACCGCGCGGCTCCAGTCGCATTCGGAGATCGACGGCATCCTGCTTGGCCACGAGACCTATTCGCTGGTCAAGGACGAGGTTGCGGTCGAGGAGCAGGCCCCGATCAAGGTAAAGGGCTTCGCTGAACCGGTCCGCTGCTACCGGGTCCTCGGGTTGTATGACGACCTGGCCGAAGAGGGCACGGTCATCCGCGAAGAGGCGGACGGGTTCAAGGTCCTGTTGGATTTGCAGAAGCGCGACCGGACCGAGGCTATCGCGGCCCTGGAGGCGATCGTCGCCCGGCTGAAAGAATAAGGCCGGGCCTACGCGCGGTGTCTTTTATCCAGTTGCACAAATAATGAGACCGCAGGGGGGATTTCGACGTGGCGGTTAGCACCGTTTCCAATCTCGGCGCGCACGATCTTTCCGTGCTTATCGATTTTCTGCTGTTCGCCGCCACGCTCGCCTGCGTCGCCATCTTTCATCATCATACGCTTGCCGCCGCGCTCACCGGCCTCGGCGTGATCACGCTCAAGAAGCTTATCGGAACCGGCTTCAACGAAGGCCCGGGATTCGCGGGCCTGCTTGCCCATTACGATCACGAATGGGTTTTGATCGCGAATCTGTTTCTGCTCTTGGTCGGCTTCGCTCTCCTTGCCCGTCATTTCGAGGCAAGCCGCATTCCAGATTGGATGCCGCACGCTCTCCCGGATCATTGGACCGGCGGTTTGGTGCTTCTGGTTCTCGTGTTCGTCATCTCCTCGTTTCTCGACAATATCGCCGCCGCACTGATCGGCGCGACCGTATCGAAACATGTCTTCAAAGGCCGCGTCCGCATTGGCTACCTCGCGGCAATTGTCGCCGCGGCCAACGCCGGCGGTGCGGGCAGCGTCATAGGCGACACGACGACCACGATGCTGTGGATCGCCGGCGTGAGCCCGCTACAGGTGCTTCATGCCTATGTCGCGGCGGCGTGTGCGTTGCTCGTCTCGGGCATCCCGGCATCGCTCGCCCAACAGAAATACGCGCCGATCGTCAAACATGCACCGACAGGCCTGCATATCTCGTATCGGTATGTTGTGGTGGTTATCATCGTGCTTGGCTCGGCGATCGCCGCCAATGTCGGGGCGCATCTGTTCGACGTCGAGATCCTCGACGAGATCCCGCTGATCGGGCTTGCGGTCGCAGGTGCCCTTCTCCTGACCGCTCCAATCGCACGGCCGGATTGGTCCATCGTTCCCCACGCCGCACGCGGCGCGCTCTTTCTCGTCGCCCTGGTTTCCGCGGCGTCGATGATGCCGGTCAAATCCCTCCCGCTGCCAAGTTGGGAGACCACCCTCGGACTTGGCTTCCTCTCAGCCGTGTTCGACAATATTCCGCTGACGGCGCTGGCCATCCAGCAGGGTAACTATGACTGGGGTATCCTGGCCTACGCGGTGGGCTTCGGCGGTTCAATGATCTGGTTCGGGTCGTCGGCCGGGGTCGCGGTCGCGGGTCTGATGCCGGAAGCGAGATCGACGGGCCGCTGGTTGAGAGAGGGATGGCCCGTGGTGCTTGCTTATGTCGCGGGGTTCTCCCTCATCCTTGCGGTGCTGGGCTGGAACCCTGAGAGCTTCTAAAGCGCTTCTGAGGTCTCACAGGAACCAGATCCAGGAATAGACCGCAAACAGCGGCAAGAGAATCGTTCCCGACCACAGCACATAGCCAATGAAGCTCGGCATTTTGATCTTGTGCTCCTCGCAGATAGAGCGAACCATGAAATTGGGGGCGTTGCCGATATAGGTGAGGGCGCCCATGAACACGGCGCCCGACGAGATGGCGAGCAGGGTCAGTTCCAGGGGCCCCATCAGCGTCTTCGCGTCGCCGCCCGCGAGATTGAAGAACACGACATAAGTCGGCGCATTGTCGAGCAAGCTCGACAAAATCCCGGTCATCCAAAAATAAGCGGCCTCGATCGGTGCGCCTTCAGGCGTGGAGACGAGGTCGAGCAGCGGCCCGAACGGGCCCTCCGGGCCCGCCTTCAGCAACGCGAGCATCGGAATCAGGGTGACGAATATCGCGGCGAACAACATCGCCACCTCCTGCATCGGCGCCCAGGTGAAGGCATTCTCCACCCGTATGTTCCGCGGCGTCGTCCACCAGGACAGAAGGCTGATGGCAATGAGCATGGCGTCCCGGATCAAGGCGGTGACGGGCAACTCCAGGCCGAGGCCGACAGGGATCACGGCATCATTGTTCCAGATGCCGCTCATGAGCACCGTCAGTGCGATGGCCATGAGATAGAGGACGTTGTGCAGCCCATCGATCTCGATGTGACGCGGGATGCGGCTCTTGCACCTCACCTCCTCCGTCTCGCGATTCCAAGCAATCCGGTCGATCAGATAGAACAGCGCGAGCAGGATGCCGCTCATGAACAGCATAGGCAGCAGCATCGCCTTCAGCGTCCACAGGAAGTCGACGCCCTTGAGAAAGCCGAGAAACAGCGGCGGGTCGCCAAGCGGCGTGAGCGAGCCGCCAATGTTGGAAACCAGGAAGATGAAGAAGACAAAGACGTGGATGTGATACCGGCGATCCTGGTTCGCCCTGATGATCGGGCGGATCAGCACCATCGACGCGCCGGTCGTGCCAAGAAAGCTCGCCGACAAGGTACCGAAAGCGAGGATCGCCGTGTTGGTGGCCGGGGTGCCGACCAGGTTGCCGGCGACGCGAATGCCGCCTGCCACCACGAATAACGAGAACAACAGGATTATGAAGGGCAGATAGTCATGCAGGAACGCATGCAGGATCTCGGTCGTGGCCGTCCAGAACCCGCTGATTGCGGCCACGGGAATGATCAAGGCGAACGCCCAGAAGGCGGCGACCTTGCCGAAGTGATTCTCCCAAAAATGATGGGCTATGAGCGGGAGAAGGGCGATCGAGAGCAGCAGACCGACGAACGGAATCGACCACGCGAGGCTTGCACCGGCACCGTCGAGATGCGCGGCTGCCGACGCAATACTGTCTTCCGGCAAAATTACCTCCCGGCTCGATATGGCTTTGGACGTTCTAACCCCGCGGCGGCGTTAACGCCAGCGAGGCCGGGTTGCCCGTTTGGCGCCGCGTATCAGCGCGACTGCGGCGCGTCGTCATTGGCGGGGAGGCGGCGTGCACTCTCCCGGAGAGCTTCCTTCAAGGAAGCCGGACGCTGATACTTGCCGAGCAGATCGGCAAAGGCCTCGTCCGCCAACTCCTGCACGCTTCTGCCGGTATCTTTCGCCAGCATTTCCAACGCGAGCCAAATCTCGGGCGCGAACTCGATCAGCTTGCGCTTGATGTAACTCGAATGCGGGCGAGCGAACATGGCGGCAAATATAGCTGATTCGCCCTGGCACGAGGATGCGCGGCGGGAACCGCTGGCCCCTCTCGATGATTATGAGGCCAAGCGGTTCGGCGGCTCCGCCCCGAAACGCCCCCGAAACCTCTCGAAGCGAAAACCGACCGGGAAAGGATCAACCCCATGGGGCTGTTCAGCAAAGACATCAAGACGATGGACGACCTGTTCCTGCATACCTTGCAGGACGTTTATTACGCCGAGAATCAGATCGTGAAGGCATTGCCGAAAATGATCGACAAGGCGACCAATCGCGAGCTGGCCGCAGGGTTGCGCGAGCATCTCCGCGAGACCGAGGGTCAAGTGACCCGACTCGAGCAGGTGTTCGAGAAGCTAGGCCAGAAGCCGAAAGGCGTGGATTGCCCGGCCATCGACGGACTGATCAAGGAGGCCGACGAAGTGGCCGGCGAGGTCGAAGACAAGAAAGTGCTCGACGCGGCCATTATTGGCAGCGCGCAGGCGGTCGAGCATTATGAGATCTCCCGCTACGGCACGCTGATCGCCTGGGCGGAAGAGCTTGGCCACGACAACGTCGTCAGCCTGCTAAACGCCAACCTCAAGCAGGAAAAGGCTGCCGACAAGAAGCTGAGTGGACTTGCTGAAGGCGGTGTCAACCGGCGCGCGACTGGTCGTACGGTATCCAAGACCCCGGCGCGGCGCGCGGCAGCCTCGAGCGTTACTGTGAAGCGCAAGACCGCCCCGGCCAAGCGGCGCGGCGCTGCCAAGAAGAAGACGCGGCGTTAGCTTCCCGAGGGAGCCTGCGCTCCCAATCAAGCCGGGGCCCGCAAGCCGCGGGCTCCGGCTGTCAGCTTTGCGGCGCGGCCGGGACCAGGACGCGGAGCGCACGAGGGCGGGAGCGGTAATGCAGCGGGGTATGCATGATCTTCACCTCGCCATCGAGCGCCACGAGCAGCCGGCTCGCCTTGGCCGAGATCTCCGCCTCGGGGAGCTCGAATTTGTCCAGATCGCGCGACTGATCCAGGTGACCGAAGCACAGCCGCCAAACCATCGCGAAGAACTCCACCGGATTGCGCGGCTTCACCACATAGAACCAGAGCTGGCCCTGATCGAGCCGATCGCGCTTGCCGAAGGTGAAAAGCTCCATGCCATATTCGTTGTTGCCGACGAACAGGCACGGCGTGCGGTAGGGTCGGGCGAAGCCTTTGGCTTGGATGCGCAAGCGTCGCCGCGGGAAATGACGCAGCATGCGGAAGAAGGCCGGCACCATGGCCATCCATTTGGCGAGCTTATGCTGGGCTCTGCGTCGCTCGCGGTCGATGACCATGTAGGGATAGATGCCGATCGAGGAGTTGTTGATGAAGGTCTCTCCATTCACCTCGGCGAGGTCGACGACGCGCAGCGTTCCGCCGGCGATCGTCGCGGCCGCCTCCTCGAGCGGCAAAGGGATGCCGAGATCCTTGGCGAAATGATTGAGAGTGCCGAGGGGCAGCACGCCGAGCGGTACGGAAGTTCCGGCTAGCACGCTGGCGACCGTGCGAATGCTGCCGTCGCCTCCGCCGACCACGACGGCATCGATCTCGCCGCGCTTGGCCTGAGTCAGCGCCCGCTTGGCGGCGCCGTGCAGGCTTTCGCCTTCGACGAACCTAATTTCGGCGGTGACGCCGTGTTGCGCCAACGCTGCGGCGAGACCGCCGCGCACATCGTCGGCAAGCTTCTGGTTGAAGGCGCCGGCCCCAGCATTCATCAGCGCCACGATACGCTTCACCGGGACCTTCGCCGCCGGCTCCGGAGCAAGTTGAAGCGCTGATGCGTCCGCCATGGGCCTCTTTTTACCGCCTGAAGTTGCGGCCAAGCGAAACTATCAGCGCCCGCGCGGCAAGCGAAAGGGCAATGCACGGCATTTTTACGACCGCTCGAAGGCGGTCAGTCACGATTTACGCGCCTCATCGATATAGAGCGCGCGGAACTTGCGCGCCATCGGTCCCGGCCGCCCGTTGCCGATCGTGACACCGTCGATCTCCACGACCGGCAGCACGAAGGCCGAAGCCGCGGTCATGAACGCCTCGCGCGCGGCCAGCGCCTCCGCCACGCTGAAAGGCCGCTCCTGGAGGTTCACCCCCTCCAGCGCGGCGAGCCGGAGCACGGCCCGGCGCGTGACGCCCGGCAGGATGTGGCGACCGAGCGGCTGGGTACGGATCACGCCGTCCTGATCGAGGATGAAGGCCGATGACGAAGTCCCTTCTGTGACGCGGCCGTCCTCGACCATCCACGCCTCGTAAGCACCCCTCATCTTGGCGTCTTGCTTGCCCATGGCCTGCGCCAGCATCGAGGTCGATTTGATGTCGCGGCGCTTCCAGCGGATATCGGGGATGGTCACGACTTTGACTCCCGTCTCGGCATAGGGATTGGCGAGCAGCGGGCGGCTCTGGGTGAAGGCGATCACGTTCGGCGTTGGCGTCTCGGGGTAGGTAAAATCGCGGTCTGCGCTCCCCCGCGTGATCTGGAGATAAACGATGCCTTCCTCCACCCCGTTCCGCTTGACGAGCTCCGTATGCATGGCGCGCAGCGCGTCATGGTTCAGCGGGGCCGCAAGCGCGATCTCCTTGAGCGAGCGGTCGAGGCGGGCGAGATGCGGCTCGAAATCGACCAGCCGCCCGTCGAGCACCGCCGTCACCTCATAGACGCCGTCGCCGAACAGGAAAGCCCGGTCGAACACCGAGACCTTCGCCTCCGCCTCGGGCACATAAGAGCCGTTTACATAGACGATGCGGGACATGAGTTTGGGAACAGCGAGGAAAGTGAACGACTTGCCTAGCCCCGCCTCGGCCGGAACGCAAGCTTGGGAACCCGGAGCTGAATGAAGCCCTTCTTTGCCCGACTCGGGGCTTGGTGCATACTCGGCTTGCTAACAGGCGCCTGGCCTCAACAACGGCGCAGGATCACATGGGGGGACAGAGATGACTTCAGCAAGCGTGTTGATTGTGTTGTTGGTCGGGACCGTCGTCGGCGCGCTCGTTGGCCTGCTAATAGGCGGTTCCATGGGCGCCTGGCACCTTGCGCTGCTTGCCGGGCTCCTTGGTTCGACCATCGCGGTTATCGTGCGCAACCTCGTATTGGCGCGAGGCGCTGGGCTCGGGCCCGACGACTCCAAGACGCCGGGGCTGGTGATCGTCTATGCCGCGGTGGCCTCGTTGGGCGCCGGAAGCCTCGCCCTCGAAGTCGCAGAGCATAGCGGCCTTGGCGGCGCGCCGGTCTGGATCGCCACGCTTGCCGGCCTGTTCGCCTCGATCCTGCTGGCGATATTGATGGTCACCTATCACACCAACCCCGGGGACGCCCCGAAGCTGCGCACGCGGCGTTAGCCGATCAGCGAGGGCAGGCGGGTTCGACGCTGAGCCCTGCCTGTTCGATCAGCGCGAGGTCGTCGGCCACGTCGTTATTGGCGGTGGTGAGCAGCTTGTCGCCATAGAAGATCGAATTGGCGCCGGCGAGGAAGCAGAGGATTTGCGCTTCTTTGGTCAGGGCTTGCCGTCCGGCCGAAAGGCGGACCCGCGACAGCGGCATCATGATGCGCGCCGCCGCCACCATGCGCACGAGATCGAGCGGGTCGACCGGCGGAGTGTCCTCCAGCGGCGTGCCGCGCACCGACACCAGCGCGTTGACCGGGACGCTTTCCGGATGCGGATCGAGATTGGCGAGGGTTTCCAGCAGCCGCGCGCGATCCTTGAGGCTCTCGCCCATGCCGATGATGCCGCCGCAACAGACTTGCAAGCCGGCGCGCCGCACGCGCTTCAGCGTATCAAGCCGCTCCTGGTAGGTTCGCGTGGTGACGATGGCGCCGTAGAACTCGGGCGAAGTGTCGAGATTGTGGTTGTAGGCGGTGAGGCCGGCCTCGGCGAGCCGGTCGGCTTGAGTTTGCGTCAGCATGCCGAGGGTGACGCACGCCTCCATACCGAGCTGGCGCACGCCCTTCACCATGACCAGCACGCTGTCGAAATCTTCGCCGTCCTTCACCTCGCGCCATGCCGCTCCCATGCAGAATCGCGTGGCGCCGGCATCCTTGGCGAGCTGCGCCTTTTCCAGCACGTCGTCGACGTCGAGCAGCTGTTCCCGCTTGAGCCCGGTCTGCTTCGCGTAATGCGCCGATTGCGGGCAATAGGCGCAGTCCTCCGGGCAGGCGCCGGTCTTGATCGAGAGTAGGCTGGCCAATTGAACCGTGCCATCCTCGTGGTGGCGGCGATGGACCGCGCGGGCCTGGTCGAGCAACTCGAGCAGGGGCATCGACAACAGGCCGATGACCTCGTCCCGGGTCCAATCGTGGCGGGTTATGACCTCGGGGCGGCTTTCGCCCGCTTCGGCAGCGTCGTGCCCGTTGCCGTTGAAAGGATTCGCGTTTTTTTGCAGCTCTGGCATGGACCGGGGATGGTTGCTGGGCCGTGATCCCTTCGCTAATACAGGAACATGGCGGCAAACGAAAGCAGCTACCGGGCCTTTCTCGACGCCCGCGCTCGCGAGGGCTTGCGGCGGTCGCTGCTGAGCGTGGCGGCGCGCGATGCGCGGATCATCGGCGCGGAGGGACGGTCCTACATCAATTTCGCCAGCAACGACTATCTCGCGCTTCGCTTCAACCAGGGTCCGATCGCACGCGCGGTCGAATGGGCCGAAACCTACGGCGTTGGCTCCGGCGCCTCGCGGCTGGTCACCGGCAATCTCGACCTGTTTGCGCCGATCGAGGCCAAGGTCGCCGCGCTCAAGGGGAAGCCCGCGTCGCTGGTGATGGCGTCAGGCTTTCAGACCAATGCCGCGGTGCTTCAGGCAGTGTTCGACAAAAGCGTGCTCGGGGCCGAGCCTCTCGTCTTCGCCGACCGGCTCAACCACGCGAGCATGCATTTTGGCTGCCAGGCCGCGGGTGTGCGGCAGCTCCGCTACCGCCATGGCGATGCGTCTCACCTCGCCGAACTTCTGAATCAATATCAAGGCGATGAGCGGCCGCGCTTCATCCTGACCGAGAGCGTGTTCTCGATGGATGGCGACGTCGCGCCGCTCGCCGACATCGCGCGTCTTGCCCGCGAGCATGATGCCTGCCTCTTGGTCGACGACGCGCATGCCACGGGAATTCTCGGGCAGGGGGGCGCGGGCCTTTCCGGCGAGGCCGATATCGTCATCGGCACCTTCTCCAAGGCGCTGGGTGGATTTGGCGGCTATCTCGCTTCGACCGACACGATGCGCGATTATCTGATCAATCGCTGCGGCGGCATCATCTACTCAACGGCCCTTCCGCCGCCCGTGCTCGGCGCCATCGATGCCGCGCTCGACCTCCTGCAAGGCATGGAGCAAGAGCGGGCTTATGTGGCGCACTTGGCTGAGCGGTTTCGTTCGGGCGCTCATGCCCTCGGGCTCGATACCGGCGCTTCGTCCACTCAGATCGTCCCTGTCATCTTGGGATCGCCGGAGGCTGCGATCGCCATGAGCGAACGCCTTAAGCGTGCCGGCCTTTGGGTGTCGGCCATACGGCCGCCGACAGTTCCGGTCGGCACGGCCAGGCTGAGACTGGCCTTCACTGCGGCGCACGAGGAGCCAGACATCGACCGGCTTCTAGAGGTCCTGGCCAGCGAGGATGCGCGCCCCCGCGCGGACGCGATGTAGAGTAGCAAGATGCGTTTCGTTCTCGTGCATGGCTGGGGCTTTCATGCCGGCATCTTCGCCGATCTCGTCAGCCATCTCGGCGGCGCCGAGACCACCCTGATCGATCTTGGCTTTGTCTCGGGAGGGCCTAAGGGCGCGATGGAGTGGCCGGCGGACGCCATCGCCATCGGCCATTCGCTGGGTCTGCTGTGGTTGCTGGAGCAGGGAGGTGGCCGGTTCAGGGGCCTCGTCAGCATTCAGGGCTTCGATTGCTTTTGCTGCCATATCCCGCCTTCGCGCATCGCCGCGCTGACGCGAGGACTCGAGCGTGAACCGGGCGGAACGCTGCAAGCGTTTTGGCGTTCTTGTGGCGCGGCGGGTTTTGCTCTGCCGGAAGCGCTCAATGTCGCGCGGCTCGAGGAAGGGCTCGATTGGTTGATGCATTGGGATGCGCGAAAGGCTAAACAGGAACTCGCCTGCCCCGTCCTTGCCCTTGCCGCCCGCGACGACCCTATCGTGCCGGCTGCGATGAGCGAGGCGATCTGGGAGGACACCGGCATCATCTGGTCGCAAGACGGGGGCCATGTTCTGCCCTTGAGGCACCCGCGATGGTGCGCGCGTCATGTCCTTGAATTCGCCAATGCTCTCCCGTCGTAGCGCGGAAATCGCCGCAAGCTTCGGCGCTCACGCGAAAAGCTATGAGCGCCATGCCGGGCTCCAACGCGCGGTCGCCGACCGGCTTGCTCGCCTGTTGCCCGCGCGCGAGCAGCCGAACGTGCTCGAGCTGGGTTGCGGCACGGGCCTGTTGAGCCGCCGTCTGCTTGCGCGCTATCCGGCAGGACGCTTTGTGCTGACCGACGCCGCGCCGGCCATGATTGCCGAATGCCGGCGCAATCTCGCATCTGCGGATCAATCACGGATCAGCTTCGAGGTGATGGATGCGGGCGAGGCGGGAGGCCATGCCGAGCTCGACCTGATCGTGTCGAGCATGACATTGCATTGGCTAGCGGACCCTGCCGCGAGCCTTGAGCGCTTGCGGCGGCTGCTCGCCCCCACCGGTGTGTTGCTTTACGCGACGCTTGGACCTGACAGCTTTGCCGAGTGGCGCAGCGTGCTTGCAAGCGAGGGCCTGCCCAGCGGGCTTGCCGAGATCAAGCCGCTGCCGGGACTTGTCGAGGAGGAGCGCCTTGCCCCCGATGCCGACACGCTCTCCTTCCTCCGCCGCATGGAGGCGGTCGGAGGGCTGATCCCAAAGGAGGGTTATACGCCGCTTTCTCCGGGCGCGCTGCGCCGCGCCATCCGCGCCACCGATGCCGTGCATGGCGGCCGCATCACCTGGCACATCGTCTATGGGCTGCTCAACGCGCCAGACGCCAGCGCGTCGATGCAGTCGACGATGCCGGCATAGGCGCGGGACAACTCCTCATCGGTGATGCAGTAAGGGGGCAAGAGGTAGATCGTCTGCCCAAGCGGCCGGATATTGAGCCCGTGCCCTAGGAACCAGTTGCGCAAGGCGCGGCTCTCCCAGGACTGGTAGCCGCCGCCCGCCTTGACGTCGAAGGCGAGGATCGAGCCAATCAGCCGCAGCCGGGTAACGTCGCTCCGTAGCGCGAGGGTTCCCATGAACTCGCGATGCCGCCGGTTGATGCGCGTGATGCGCTCCAGCGTCTTTTCCTCGTCGAACAGCTGGAGTGAGGCGAGCGCGACGGCGCAAGCCAGCGGATTGGCGGTGAAGGAATGGCCGTGCGGCAGGGCGCGCTCGAAACTTTCTCCCAGGAACGCTTCGAAGATCTCTTCTCGCGCCACCGTCACGGCCATCGGCATGTAGCCCGCGGTCAGCCCTTTCGACAGGCAGACCAGATCGGGGACGATTTCGGCCTGCTCCATGGCGAACATTGTGCCGGTCCGGCCGAACCCCGTCGCCACCTCATCGAAGATGATCAGCACGCGGGCGTCTCGCGCCAGTTTCACCAGACGCTTGAGGAAGCTTGGGCGGCACAGCCGCATGCCGCCCGCGCCCTGCAGCAGGGGCTCGATGATCAGCGCGGCGATGGTGTGTCCACGGTCGGCAAGCAGCGCCTCGAACGCCGACAGCGCGCCGGCTTCGCGCTCTTCCACCGCGTCGTCCCCGGCGAAGGTGGCGGGACAGGGGAGCACCACGACCTTGCACATCAGATCGCGGAACGCGCTGAACAATTGCGAGCCGCGCCCGAGCGACATGGCGCCGAGGGTGTCGCCATGATAGCCGCCGTCGAACGCGACCAGCGACCGGCGGCTGGTTTCTCCGGTGTTGATCCAATATTGATAGGCGATCTTCAGCGCGACCTCGACCGAGGTCGAGCCGTCGTCGGAGAAGAACACGCGTGAGAGGTCGCCCGGCAGCACCTTGGCGATCGCTTCCGCCAGATCGGCGGCGGGCTGATGCGTGAAGCCCGCGAACATCACGTGCTCGAAACTGGCCGCCTGCGCGGCGAGCGCAGCATTGAGCTTCGGATGCGAATGCCCATGCGTGCAGGTCCACCACGAGGATACCAGATCGAGGATCTCGTTGCCCTCGGCGTCGAACAGCGAGGCGCCCTTGGCGCCGGCAATCACGATCGGCTCGGTCTCGCCGCCATGCTGGGTGTAGGGATGCCAGACATAGCGCCGATCGCGCGCCAGCACCTGCTTGGCCAGCGAGGCGGGCGATTGCGTGCGCGATTTCGGCTCGTCGTTCATGTGGCGGCTCGCGCGAGCTTGGCGAGATCGAGCTCGGGTTGGATGGCCCTAAGCGCGGCCGGCGTCACCTGATCGAGCCAGGGAATCTCGGCGATGGTTTCCACCTGGCCGTAGCGCTCGATCGCGGCGCGATTATGCGGGGTCTCCGGGCCATTCACCACCACGCCGGCAAGCGGCAGCCCGCGCCGCCTAATGGCCTCGATCGACAGCAGCGTGTGATTGATGGTGCCGAGCGTTGACCGCGTGACGAGCACGATCGGCAGTTCGAGTTCATCGGCGAAATCGATGACGAGGGCCGTGTCGGTCAGCGGCACCATCAAGCCGCCGGCGCCCTCGACCACCAGCGGCCCGTCAATGTCCGGCGGCACGAGCTTTTGCATCTCAATGGCAATGCCGGCCCTGCGCGCCGCCTCATGCGGGGCGATTGGCTCGGGCAGTACGTAGGCCTCGGGAAGGATGCGCTCGGGCGCGACCTCCGTCAGCCGGCGCACGATCTGAGAATCGGTCTCCGGATGATTGCCCGCCTGCACCGGCTTCCAGTAGCTCGCCCCGAGGCGCGCCACGAGCCAGGCGGAAACGATTGTCTTGCCGACATTGGTATCGGTCCCGGTGACGAAGAAACCTTGCACTTGTTCTTGAGCCCCGATCTGGGTCCTCCCTGATGGCGGCGAGACTGTACAGAGCGAACGCAATCGAGGCAAAGGAAGTAGACGCCGTCGCCGGTTTCGGGTGACATGGGTCACCCATGCGCCGCATTTTCCTCGCCTCGCTCGTTGCGTTCGTCGCGTTTTTCCCCCTCCAGGCGGGGGCCAAGACGCTGCGCATGGCCTATGACTCCGACCCCACCTCGCTCGACCCGCACGAGCAACTGTCAGGCGCCACGCTCCAGCTGTCCCATCTGCTGTTCGACCCGCTGATCCGCTTCAAGCAGGACCTCACCATCGAGCCGCGGCTGGCCGAGAGCTGGGAGAAGATCGACGAGCGCACCACGCGGTTCCATCTGCGCGAAGGGGTGAAGTTCCAGTCGGGTCGCACGCTTTCGGCCGAGGACGTGGTGTGGACCTTCAACCGGCTGAAGCAGAGCCCCGACTTCAAGGCGCTGTTCGAGCCGTTCAGCGAGGCGAACGCTGTCGACGATTTGACCGTCGATCTCGTCACCAAGGGGCCGTACCCGCTGGTGCTCAATCTCGCCACCTACATCTTTCCGATGGATCGCCAATTCTATTCCGGCACCGACGAGCGCGGGAAACCCAAGGACGCCGATCGTCAAGCACGGTGCGTCGTTCGCCGCAAGCCACGCGAGCGGAACCGGGCCGTTCGTCGTCAGCGAGCGCGAGCAGGGGGTGGAGCTCACGCTGAAGCGCTTTGCCGATTATTGGGACAAGGCCTCTCCCGGCAATGTCGATGAGATCGTCTTCACGCCGATCAAGGAGCCGGCCACGCGGGTCGCGGCGCTGCTTGCTGGCGACGTCGATTTCATCGCGCCGGTGCCGCCGACCGACCTCGCACGCATCAAGGCCGCCGATTGCTGCACCCTGATCACCATGCCGAGCACGCGCGTGCTGACCTTCGAGCTGAACCAGGACCGGGTTTCGGCCTTTAAGGACAAACGCGTGCGGCTTGCCATGTCTTATGCGCTCAACCGCGCGGGGATGACCGAAAAGATCATGCGTGGGCTGGCGACACCTGCGGGCGAGCTCAGCCCTCCCGGCTATGCGGGCTACGATCCCGCGCTCACGCCGCGATACGACCTCGCCAAGGCCAAGGCGCTGATGCAGGAGGCCGGCTATGCCGACGGCTTCTCCGTCACGATGATGTCGCCCAACAACCGCTATATCGAGGACGCGCGCATCGCCGAAGCCGTCGCCGCGATGCTGGCCAAGATCAACATCAAGGTCGATCTCCAGACCATGCCCAAGGCGCAGTATTGGCAGCGCTTCGACGAGCGCGCCGGCGACATCATGATGATCGGCTGGCAGTCAGACACCCAAGAACTCGGCGAATTTCTACGAGTTCCTGGTGATGACGCCCGACAAGGCCACTGGCTACGGCCAATACAATGCCGGCAATTATTCCAACCCTGAGGTCGACCGGTTGACGCTCGAGACCCAGACCATGACCGACCCAAAGGCGCGCGCCGAGGTGCTGAAAAAGATCGAGCGCATCCTCTATGACGACGCGGCGCTGCTGCCGCTGCACTGGCAGCAACTCTCTTGGGCCGCGCGCAAGAAGGTGCGCATCGATAAGGTCGTCAACGTCATCGACATGCCTTATCTCGGCGATCTGGTGATCGAGTAGGGCGGAAAATTTCGTCCTTGGCGAAGCTCGATGTCCGCGGCCGATCAGACGACGCGGTGCCTACTTCTTGCAGGCGCTGGCGTAGTCCAATTGCTGTTTGGCTCTCTTCCGCTCGCAATCGTTGGTGAATTCTTTGCCACCACAGGCGCAAACGGGGATCACTGGTTCCTGACAGACTTCTGTCTCCTTGACGCAAGTGCCCGCGCCATCCATGACGCCGCATTCGCCGGCGGGGTGTTCGCACCACAAACCGGTCTCGCATTGAATGGCAGCGATGCCGTCGCAGGTCTCTCCCTCGGTGGCCGCGAATGACGCGGTCATGGGCAGGATCAAGAGTCCCGCGAACAATGCCGGAAGGAAAATTGCACGCATGTCACAACCTCCTTTGCGCCTAGTCGGAAACACGAATACATAACATAGTTCTAGTATAGGTTGTAATCACGTTATGGCCTGGAGCTCGCGGCGCTCGGACGATTGGCCGGAGCCAAAAACGCGAGATCGGCCTTTTACGACCGTCCGGTGGTATACTGGTTAGGCGTGCGAGCGGCGGCTTGCCAGGCTTGGCCAGCCGACCACGATGGGAGGGCGGAGCGCGTTTAGAGTTCGCCCGCGACTGGGGATGACCTGGGAAACCCTGAGGGCCGACCTACTGCTGAAGCCGGCCGCCGGCGCCCGCGCCGTCTTGACCATGGCTGGCGTCGGCCTGTTGACCGGCATCCTGTCCAGCCTTCCTTCGCCATTGCCCGATCTGCGGCTTGAGGATCCCGACATCCTGATCAATGCGGCAGGCATCCCGCTGCATGCGGGCATTGCCTTTGGGGCAGGGATGGCGATCATGCTGTGGCTCTGGGCCAATCGCGATCCCGGTAAATGCCTGCTCGCCATGGCCTTGATCCTGATGGGCTGGCTTGCCGCCGTGAACACGGCGAACGACGTAATGTCGGCCGTCGTCAGCTCCGAGCTGTTCGGCACGGTCGAGGGCGCGAAAGCGAGCCGGGAGGTCGTGGGGTGGATTTTGGCGGGACTTCTCGGCGGCGCGATCGGGGGCGGTCTCACGGCCTTTGGCGCCGGCGTCCCGGCCCAAGTCATCAGGCGCCCCGAAGCCTGGAGCGTGATCGTCCTCGCGGGTACGGTGTTTGGCATTCTGCTCTATCCGGCCGCGAAGCTCGACCTGATCGCGCTCCTCTTCGTCCCTTGGCAGGCTGCGGTTGCGGCCTCGATCGGCTACGGCCTGACCCGCCAAACTGCATGATTGCTGAAGGTTTCGGACGCGGAGCAGGGGCGGCATGAAGGCGCTCGCTGCTGGTGTCGCCTTCTTCGCGCGCCGTCTCCTGCAGGCCGCGCTCGTCATGCTGGCGATCCTGATCATCGCGTTTGCGGTGCGCTCGGCGCTGGGCGATCCGTTGCGCGAGATCATGGGTGAGGCTGTCCCCGAAGCCGAACGCGCTAAGTTGATGCATGAGCTCGGTCTCGACGCGCCTTGGCCCGTGCAGCTCGCGCGCTATCTCGGCGGCGCGGTGCACGGCGACCTCGGCAGCTCCTTTATCTACAAGCGGCCGACGCTCGAAATCGTGTTGGCAAAATTTCCCGCGAGCTTCGAGCTGGTGCTCGGCGCGAGCCTGATCGTGCTGCTGTTCTCGGTGCCGGCGGGGATCTATGGCGCGGTCCGTCCGCGTTCGCTCGGCGCGAGGCTGGTTCTGGGCCTGAGCGTGCTCGGCATCTCGATCCCGGTCTTTCTCACCGGCATCCTCCTCATCACCATCTTCTCGGTGTGGCTGGGCTGGCTTCCGGCTTTCGGCCGGGGCGAGACCATCCGCTTCGGCTTTTGGGAGACGGGACTGCTGACCAAGAGCGGACTCGAGCATTTGGTGCTGCCGGCGCTCACGCTCTCCTCGATCATGCTGCCGCTGTTCATCAGACTGGTGCGCGGCGCCATGCTGGATGAGCTCGGCCATGACTATGTGCGCACCGCGCGGGCGAAAGGCGCGTCACCGCCACGCGTCTGGCTCAACCATGCGCTGCGCAATGCGCTGCTGCCGCTGGCGGCCGTGGGCGGGCTCCAAATCGGCACTCTCGTCGCCTACACGCTGCTGACTGAGACGGTGTTCCAATGGCCCGGCATGGGCTTCCTCTTCCTCGAAGCGGTGACCCGCGCCGACATCCCGCTCATCACCACCTATCTCGTGTTTGTCGGGCTGCTGTTCGTCGTCACCAACACGCTGGTCGATATCGTGAGCCTCATGCTCGATCCCCGAATCAGCCTCGAAGGCACGCGATGATCGCCGCAGCCTTGCGCGCAAGCCCGCGCGCCGTCCTCTGTTTCGCCGCCGAGCGGCCCGGCGCGGCGCTTGCCGCTTCGGTCCTGGGCATCATCGCGATCGCAGCCCTTCTCGCGCCGCTGTTCGCCCCGCACGACCCGTTCGATCTGGCGTCCTTCGACGTGCTCGATGCGAGCCTGCCCCCGCTCTGGCTCGACGGCAGCGATCCCCGTTTCCTGCTCGGCACCGACGCGCAAGGCCGCGATCTGTTGAGCGCCATCCTTTACGGCACCCGCATTTCGCTCACCGTGGGCGTGCTGGCGGTGCTGATCCAGGCGGCCATCGGCGTGCCCCTTGGGCTGATCGCGGGCTACACCGGCGGGCGGGCGGACACCATTGTCAGCCGCGCCGCCGACATCCAGCTTTCGCTCTCGACCCTGATGATGGCCATTATCGCGCTCGCTTTGTTCCGCGCCGGGCTGGGCGGCGAGAGCTTGAGCCGCTATGCGGTGCCGCTGCTGGTGATCGTCATCGGCTTTGCTGAATGGCCCTATTTTGCGCGCACGGCGCGAGCCGCCACCCAAGTCGAAGCGGCCAAGGATTATGTGCGGGCGGGCAGGGCGCTCGGCGCCAGCAACGTCGCCATCATGGGGCGGCACATCCTCCCCAATATCCTTTCGCCGCTGATCGTCGTCGCGACCACGCAAGTGGCGGGCGCCATCATGGCCGAAGCGGCGCTCTCCTTCTTGGGGCTGGGCATGCCGGTGACCAAGCCGTCGCTCGGCACCCTGATTCGCTCGGGCTACGATCTGATATTCGCCGGCGCCTGGTGGGTGACGGTGATTCCGGGGCTGGCGCTCATCGCCGTTCTGATCTCCATCAATGTGCTTGGCGATGCTTTGCGCGATGCGCTTGACCCGCGGGGGACCGCCGGTTGAATCGAAATCGCAGGCAGTTATCCCTAAGCCCTTGAAAGGTAGGTCTGTCCCGAACCATAAGGTATAGTGTTGAACCTTACCCCGGTTGGACCCGGCCGGGATTGCCTTAAGGAGCGCCTCATGCCCACAAGTCCGGCCAATCCGGAGCTTGTCTTTTCCTTGCGCCGCGTGACCGAGCGCGCGGCCATGGCCGCCTTCAGCTGGATCGGCCGCGGCGACAGCCAGGATGGCGGCCGCGCTGCGCTCGAGGCGATGCGGGCCGCGCTTGCCGATGTCGACATCGATGCCGTGGTGGCGATCGGCGAGGCCACCAAAGGGGAGGCGCCGCAGCCCCAGCGCGGGGAGCGGCTCGGCCGCCCCGGCGCCGTCTTCAAAGCCGATATCGCCGTCGATCCGGTCGAGGGCACGAGCTATCTCGTGCGCGGCCAGACCAATGCGCTTGCCGTACTCGCCGTGGCGCCGCGCGGCGCCATGCTGAATCCGGGTCCCGCCTTCTACATGGAGAAATTCGTGGCGAGCGCGCCGGCCCGCGGCAAGATCGACCCGCGCTGGCCCGTGGAGAAGAAGCTCACGGCCCTTGCCGAGGCTCTCGGCAAGGATGTGTTCGAGCTCACGGTGTTCGTGCTGGAGAAGCCGCGCCATCGCGACCTGGTCGACCGCATCTTGGCGACCGGCGCGCGGGTCGCGCTCTACCCCGCCGGCGACGTCGCCGGCGCGTTGATGGCGGCCATTCCCGGCTCCGGCATCGATGCCTTGATGGGAACCGGCGGGACGCCCGAGGGCGTTATGTCTGCATGCGCCGTCCGGGCGCTTGGCGGCGAGTTTCTGGCTCGTCTCGATCCGCAACTGCAGACCGAGGCGAAGGCGGTCAAGGAGGCCGGCATCGACACCGCGAAATGGTATGAACGCGATGAGATTATCAAATCGAATAACGTGTTTTTCTGCGCCACTGGGATCACGACCGGCCTGATGCTGGAAGGTGTCGAGCGGACACGGACCCACTATAAAGTGCAGACCATGATGATAACGGGAGCAACTGGCGAACGGCAGATTTTGACGAGCTATATGCCGAGCGAGCGCTTGGCGAGCATCGCTGCCCGCGACGTCGCTTGAATCCCGATCTTGGGAGGAGTGCCTGGAGTGCTAAATGTCGAAACGGGTTGATCATCCGATCATCCTCGGCATCGTCGGTGATTTTGCGTCGGGTAAGTCGACACTGTCTGCGGGTGTTGCCCAGATCCTGGGCGAAGAACACTGCACGGTGATCTGCACCGACGATTATCATCGCTATGACCGCAAAGCGCGCGCCGCGGCGGGGCTGTCGGCGCTCGACCCGCGCTCGAACTATGTCGACGTGCTCGAGCAGCATTTGCGCCTGTTGCGCCACGGCGAGCCGATCCTGAAACCGGTCTACGACCATCGGCAGGGCACGCTCGATCCGCCCGAATATGTCAGGCCGAAGGGTTTCGTCATCGCCGAAGGTTTGCTCGGCTTCGCCACGCGCGCCATGCGCGACTGCTACGACGTGAAGATCTATCTCGACCCCGAGGAGGAACTCAGGGTGAGGTGGAAGCTGCACCGCGACACCACCAAGCGGGGCTACACCAAGGAGCAGGTTCTGGCGCAGCTCAACCGGCGCGAAGGCCACGCCGCGAACTACGTCCATCCGCAGCGCACCTTTGCCGACATCGTCATTCGCTTCCAGCGCCCGGCCGACGCCAACGGCTCCGATACCAGGCTCGATGTCCGCCATATCCTTCGCCCGACGCTGCCTCACCCCGACTTCACCCCGCTGTTCGACGGGTCGAGCAATGCCGGGTTGCATTTGGAGCTTGCCCGCGACCGGGACGGCAAGCCCGTCGACGTGCTTGAGATTAGTGGAAATATCTCCGACAAGAGGGCCGAGCGGATCGAAGATCTGCTATGGAACCTCATCCCGGAGGCGGGACATCTGCGCGACGAAGTCGGCCGCATCGATTTGGCCAACGGCGCAAAGAGCCATCCCCTGGCGTTGACCCAGCTCCTCGTGGGGTATCACGCAGTCAAGGCTGCGATGGGCATGCGCGCGTATTAGAATTCACTGATTTTGGGGGGCGGACTGATAGCCGAGGCCCCGATGCAATCACGCTTGGCCGGTAGAACCTACTATTCTGCAAGTGCCGCGACTAATCGACTGAATTATTCAAGCCCCGGCAATAGCAAACAGCTCAGCCAAAATGAAAAAGGGCGCCGGCCGAAGCCGACGCCCGAAGCGATGAGCTAACAGAACTCAACCTATTGCGGGGTAACTACTGGCTTGCCCTTGTTCTCACCGCCAGTGTCAGGCGGAGTTGAAGGCTCCCCCTTGACGGTCTTATCCTTGTTGGCATCGGCCGCAGGAGGTGAAGATGGGTTCGACCCGGACGGAAGGGCGGCCGCGCCGGTAGCATTCGGGTCTGGAGTGTCTGCCGCGAAAGCGCTTGCGCTGGTGAGCAGCACAGCGGCGAAAAGCAAGCTTGGAATTCGGATCATGTGTCTCTCCTATGTCGCGCCTCCGCAAGAGAAACGTCCGTTAACAAAGAGCCGTTCCCAAAAAAAGAGCGCCGACCGCGAAGCCGACGCCCCTGGAAGTTTTGGCCGGGGGGCGGGAGCCCCTCAGTTTGGCCTATGTCGCTCGCGCGCCACCGGCCTTCTTGTGAGCTTTGTATTCTGCTCTGCACTGCTTCATCAGATCACGGTGCTTGCCTGCCATCGGGTGCGTCATGAGCCCTTGCTTGCAGACTTTGCGACCGCCGGCATTAGCGTCGGTGGGGGCCAGTCCGACGACGAGGCTTGAGCTCGCCAGGACCAGCGTGAGTGCTAGTGCGATCTTCTTCATTGGCTACTTCCTTTCCTTTCGCGCGGGGATTTGCGAATGAGTCCTCGCCGCTTCTCCCAGGAAATGAATGAAGAGAATCCATGGTCAGAGCATGGCAGACGCGAGGCCCTTTAGGGCCCGCAAATCGGCTCTCGTTTTCCTTACGCTACCTGACGGATAATAGGAGGGCGCCGGCCGGAGCCGCCGAAACCAACGACCACGGCCATCGTGGCTCGCCGTCAGCGAACCGGCGATCGCAAGTTGGAGCCACAGGCGGGCACCGCGACTACGGCAACAAGAGCGTTTGTTCGGTCAAGTCCGTCCATGTGGAAGTTGGCGATTGATCGCTGCCGTCGCGCATATGATGTGATAGGAGACGGCACGCGAAATCAGATCCACCGAGTCCGCTAATCCCTTTACCGCCGTTGACCTTCCAAACCCTGCAAGACATTGATTTATGGATACAATCACCAACAGAGATAACCTGATGCAAGATCAGGCGTTACCTGGGGCGACTTACCAGGACATGGCCAATGCCATCAGGGCGCTCGCCATGGACGCCGTGCAAAAGGCCGATTCCGGCCATCCCGGCATGCCGATGGGCATGGCCGATGTCGCCACCGTGCTGTTCACGCGCTTCCTGAAGTTCGATGCCGCGCATCCCGAATGGCCGGACCGCGACCGGTTCGTGCTCTCGGCGGGCCACGGCTCGATGCTGCTCTATGCGCTGCTCTATCTGACCGGCTATCCCGAGATGGACATCGAGCAGCTCAAGAACTTCCGCCAGCTCGGGTCGCGCACACCCGGGCACCCGGAATATGGCCATGCGCCGGGCATCGAGACAACGACCGGCCCGCTCGGGCAGGGTCTGGGCAATGCCGTCGGCATGGCGCTCGCCGAGCGGCTGCTCAACCGCCGCTATGGCGAGGAGATCGTCAGCCATTTCACCTATTGCGTGGCGGGCGACGGCTGCCTGATGGAGGGCATCAGCCATGAAGCGATCTCCCTCGCTGGCCATCTCAAGCTCGGCCGGCTGATCGTGCTGTTCGACGACAACCAGATCTCCATCGACGGGCCGACGAGCCTCTCAGTGTCGGACGACCAGATCGAGCGCTTTAAGGCGTCGCATTGGCATACCGCTCGCGTCGACGGCCACGATCCGGAAGCTGTCGCCTTGGCTATCGAGAATGCGCGGGCCGTCACCGACCGGCCGTCGCTGATCGCCTGCCGTACCACCATCGGCTATGGCGCGCCGAGCAAGGCCGGCACCGCCGCGACCCACGGCTCGCCGCTCGGCGAGGAAGAGATCGCGGGCGCGCGCGAGAAGTTGCATTGGCGGCATCAACCCTTCGAGGTGCCGAAGCCGATCCTCGCCAGCTGGCGCGCCGCCGGCACGCGGCACCGCGCCGCCTATGATGCTTGGGCGCAAGCCGCCAAGCGGCTCGATGCGTCGGCGCGCGATGGGCCTCACCGATCCGATCGACGACAAGGTGAGCGCCGCGATCGTCGCCGCCGTTGCCGCGCTCAAATCGGACTTCACCCGCGAGCATGCCAAGCTGGCGACGCGGCAATCCTCGCAAAAGGTCCTGGAAAAGTTACTGCCCATCGTTCCCGGACTGGTCGGCGGTTCGGCCGACCTCACCGGCTCCAACGGCACGCTCACCAAGACCAGCGTCGTGATCAAGCCCGGCGAGTTCGTGGGCAATTACATCCACTACGGCGTGCGCGAGCATGCCATGGCCGCGGCGATGAACGGGCTCGCGCTGCATGGCGGCATCGTGCCGTATGGCGGCACGTTCCTGGTCTTTTCCGACTATTGCCGCCCGTCGATCCGTCTCTCGGCGCTCATGCAGCAGCGCGTGATCTACGTCATGACGCATGACTCGATCGGTCTTGGCGAGGACGGGCCGACGCATCAGCCGGTCGAGCATTTGGCCGCGCTGCGCGCGATTCCGAATCTTTACGTCATGCGTCCGGCCAACTCGATCGAATGCGCCGAATGCTGGGAGCTTGCGCTGCTCGCCGAACACACGCCGACGATCCTCGCGCTGACGCGCCAAGGGCTCCCGGTTCTCCGCACCACCCACACCGACGAGAATCTCAGTGCCAAGGGCGGCTATGTGCTGATCGAGCCGAAGGGCAAACGCGACCTGACCCTGATCGGTACCGGCTCGGAATTGGACTTGGCGGTGCAGGCGGCCAAGGCGCTCGAAGGCGAGGGGATCGCCGCCGCCGTGGTCTCCATGCCCTGCTTCGAGCTGTTCGGGGCACAAGCCGAGAGCTACCGCAACGCGGTTCTGGGCTCTGCCCCCCGCGTCGCCGTCGAAGCCGCGGTCGAGTTCGGCTGGGAGCGATGGCTAGGCCCTGACGGCGCCTTTATCGGTATGCACGGATTCGGCGCTTCGGCCCCGGCGCAAGACCTATATAAGCATTTCGGCATCACCGCCGAGGCCGTCGCCGCCAAAGGCCGTGATCTGCTCGGCAAGACGAAAAGGTAAGGAGAGGATGGCTAATAAGCGCGTCGCCATTAACGGATTTGGCCGCATCGGCCGGCTCACGTTCAGGGCTTTTCTGGAATCAGGGCGCAAGGATCTCGACTTCGTCGCGATCAACGATCTCGGCTCGGCCGAGATGAACGCCCACCTGCTCGAGTTCGACAGCGTGCATGGGCGCTTTCCCGGCAAGATCGCCGTCGCCGGCAAGCAGCTCAAGGCCGACGGACAGGACGTGGCGGTGCTGTCGGAGGCGACGCCCGAGAAGCTGCCCTGGCGCGACCTCGGCGTCGACATTGTCATGGAATGCACCGGCCGCTTCACCGACCGTGACGGCGCCGCCAAGCATCTGACCGCGGGCGCCAAGCGCGTGCTCGTCTCGGCGCCGTGCACCGGGGCCGATCTCACCGTCGTCTATGGCGTCAACCACGACAAGCTTACCCAGGGGCATCACGTCGTCTCCAACGCCTCCTGCACGACCAATTGCCTCGCTCCCGTGGCGCAAGTGCTGCACGAGGCGATCGGCATCAAGCATGGCTACATGACGACGGTGCACGCTTACACCGGCGACCAGCGCACCGTGGACACGCTGCACAAGGATCCCTACCGCGCGCGTGCGGCGGCGGTGAATTTGATCCCGACCTCGACCGGCGCCGCCAAGGCCGTCGGCCTGGTGCTGCCCGAGTTGAAAGGCAAGCTCGACGGCGCCTCGATCCGGGTGCCGGTGCCCAATGTCAGCATGATCGACTTGACCTTCACCGCCTCGCGCCCGACCAGCAAGGAGGAGATCAACAAGGCGATGACCGCGGCCGCAGAAGGACCGCTCAAGGGCGTGCTCGGCGTCAACGCGAAACCGCTGGTCTCGACCGACTTCAACCACGATCCCTTGAGCTCGATCTTCGACCTCGAGAGCACGCATGTGGTCGACGGCACGTTCTGCCGCATCGTGTCCTGGTACGACAACGAATGGGGCTTCTCCAACCGGATGAGCGACACGGCGGTCGCCATGGGGCGGCTGCTATGAACGAGCTGGCGTCGCCCATCGCGGCGGATACTGCCCGGGGGCTCGACCTTTCCCGGGTCAGGAGCATCGACGGGGTCGACGTACATGGCAAGCGCGTGCTGATCCGCGTCGACTTCAACGTGCCGATCGAAGGCGGCGTGGTCGCCGACCCGACCCGTATCACCCGAGTGCTGCCGACCATCGCCAAGCTCGCGCGGGAAGGGGCCAAGGTGATCGTGCTGTCGCATTTGGGGCGTCCCAAAGGGACGATCTCGGCCGACACGTCGCTGCGGCCGGTCGCCAGGAAAATGCAGGAGTTGATGCCGGGGACCACGGTCCGCTTCATCGGCGATTGCATGGGCGAAGAGGTGCGGCGTGGGCTGGCCGCGCTCAAGCCCGGCGATGTGGCCGTGCTGGAGAATGTCCGCTTCTATCCCGGCGAGGAGAAGAACGATCCCCGCTTCGCCAAGAGCCTCGCCGAGCATGGCGATCTCTATGTCGGCGACGCCTTCTCATCGGCACACCGGGCGCATGCCTCGGTCGACGCCATCACCGATCTGCTGCCGTCTTATGCCGGCCTGTTGATGATGGCCGAGATCACCGCACTCGGCGAGGCGCTGGAAAATCCGGAACGGCCGGTGATGGCCATCGTCGGCGGTGCCAAGGTCTCCACCAAGATCGACGTCCTGACCCATCTCGTCGCGCGCATGGACGTTCTGGTCGTGGGCGGCGGCATGGCCAATACCTTTCTGCTAGCCAAGGGGGTGAATATCGGCGCCTCCTTCTGCGAGCCGGATTTCGTGCCGACCGCCAAGGACATCATCGCGCGCGCCAAGCAGGCCGGCTGCGAAGTCGTCTTGCCGGCCGACGCGGTGGTGGCAAAGGAACTCAAGCCAGGCGTCGCCTGGAGCGTCTGCCCGGTTGACGCCGTGCCGCCAAGCTCGATGATCCTCGATTTCGGGCCCGATAGCGTTGCCGATCTTAAGCGCCGCCTTGGAAGCATCCGCACCGTGCTGTGGAATGGCCCGCTTGGCGCCTTCGAGACCGCGCCCTTCGGCGAAGCGACCTTCGCCATCTCCCGCGAGGTCGCGCGCCTGACCAAGGAGGAGAAGCTGATCAGCGTCGGCGGCGGCGGCGATACCGTCAGGGCCTTGAACGAGGCGCATGTGGCCGGCGACTTCAGCTATGTCTCGACGGCGGGCGGGGCGTTTCTGGAGTGGCTCGGCGGAGCTCAATTGCCCGGCGTGGTGGCGCTTGCCCGCAGCGGCGCCCGCGCTTCAGCTTAAACTCCCACGGACGAGATTCAGGTCGATTCTCGTTACTTGTCATTCCCGCGAAAGCGGGAATTTAGTAACCATCAATTCGCAGTTATCTGCGATCACCGTGGGTACTGGATTGCCCGGTCGAGCCGGGCAATGACATAGGTTGGATATGGCCCGCGACATCATCATCGCCCCATCGATCCTTTCGGCCGATTTCGCCAAGCTCGGCGAGGAGGTGCGCGCCATCGATTCCGCCGGCTGCGACTGGATCCATGTCGATGTCATGGACGGGCATTTCGTCCCCAACATCACCATCGGCCCGGATGTGGTGAAGGCGCTCCGCCCGCACTCGAACAAGCTGTTCGACGTGCATCTGATGATCGCGCCTTGCGATCCCTTCATCGAGGCCTTCGCCAAGGCGGGCTCCGATATCATCACCGTGCACGCGGAGGCGGGACCCCATCTCGACCGTTCACTCAAGCTGATCCGGGACCTCGGCAAGAAGGCCGGCGTCTCGATCACGCCGTCGACCCCCGAGGACGCCATCGAATATGTGCTCGACAAGGTCGATCTCGTGCTGGTGATGACGGTCAATCCCGGCTTTGGCGGCCAGGCCTTCCTCCCGTCCCAACTCGGCAAGATCAGGGCGATCCGCAAGATGATCGGCGCGCGGCCGATCCATCTCGAAGTGGACGGTGGCATCAATGCCGAGACGGTGCCGCTCGTGGTCGAGGCTGGAGCGAACGCGATTGTGGCAGGGAACGGGGTGTTCAAGGGCGGGGCCTATAAAGACAACATCGCCGCCATCAGGGCCGCCGCCTTGCGCGCCCGCGCCGCTGCGGCTTAACCGCGTAAGCGTGAAAACGACCCGCTACTTCGAAGAACAAGTTTTGCGCAAGCGGCCTTATCTTCAGCGCGACTGGTGCTTGACCGTCCTAGCCGAGCCAATCTATCGGGAGGAGCAGGGCGATGGCCGAATTCGCTTCTGGGGTAAGATCATACCGGAGGGCGAAACGCGACAACGCATTCTTCGCGTTGTTACGCTAGAAGATGGCGAAACAGTCCATAATGCGTTCTTCGATCGCGGTTTTCGCGAAGAGGTTAAGAGATGAAGCTACACTACTACCCTGAGACGGACAGTCTCTATATCGAGCTGAAATCCACGCCTGGAACCGAGGCGCGCGAGATTGTCGATGGTTTGGTCGTCGATTTTGACGCGGAGGGAGACGTAGTCGGCCTCGACATCGACCACGCGTCGAAGAAGCTCGACCTGTCCATCGTGGAGACGGTGGCTCTGCCTCCAGCCAGTGCAGCCGAGTAGATCCCTAACGTTATCGTGACTTGTCATTACCTGGCGTGACCGGGCAATCCACTATCCTGCGGAGACCGCTCTCGCTTACAAATTCCCCAGGTGCTTATCGGGCCGTGACGGAAGAGGCTGAAAGTTGAATGTCACCTATGTCGGCGCGCTGATTGCAGGGCTCTTGAGCTTCCTCTCGCCCTGCGTGCTGCCGCTTGTGCCACCTTATCTCTGCTTCCTCGGCGGCACCACCTTCGACCAGCTGACCGGCGAGGACGAGACGCCGAGCCATGTCTACACCACCGTCGTGCTGTCTTCGATCGCCTTCGTGCTCGGCTTCACCACGGTGTTCGTCATTCTCGGCGCCACGGCAAGCATGGCCGGCCAATTGGTCGCCGCCAATCTGCCGCTGCTCAGCAAGATCGCCGGCGTGATCATCATCATTGCCGGCTTGCACTTTCTCGGTTTGATCCATTTGCCGATCCTGCACCGCGAAGCGCGCTACCACGCCGATGCGCGCCCCGCGGGCCTCATCGGCGCTTACGTCATCGGCCTTGCCTTCGCCTTCGGCTGGACGCCCTGCATCGGACCGGTGCTCGCGGCCATCCTCGCGGTCGCCGCCGGCGAAGACTCGATGCGCCAAGGCGTCAGCCTGCTCTTGGTCTATTCTCTCGGCCTCGGCATCCCGTTCATTCTCGCCGCGCTCGCCATCAGGCCCTTCATGCGCGCCATGCAGCGCTTCCGCGGCCATCTGGCAGCCGTCGAGAAGGTGCTTGGCGGCTTCCTGGTGCTCACCGGGATTCTCTTCCTCACCAACTCCATGACGCTGATCTCCTCCTGGATGATCGAGCTGTTCCCCGGGCTTGCCAGCATCGGCTGACGCGGCGCGCTCGCTTTTGCCAGTCCACGCCGATAATTGAGTGGTCATGACCGCCATCGCTCTCACCATCGCCGGCTCCGACTCCTCCGGCGGCGCCGGCATCCAGGCCGACCTCAAGACCTTCTCCGCGCTCGGCGTCTACGGGGCGAGCGCGATCACCGCGTTGACCGCGCAGAACACCCAAGGCGTCGGATGCCGTGCTGGTCGTTCCGCCGGACTTCGTGGCGCGGCAGATCAAGGTCGTGGCGCGTGACCTTAAGGTTGGCGCCGTCAAGATCGGCATGCTGGCGACGAGCGAGGTGATCGAGGCCGTAGCCGGCGCGCTTGAAGCATTGCCGGGTGTGCCCGTGGTGCTCGACCCGGTCATGGTCGCTGCATCCGGAGATGTCCTGCTCGACGAGGACGCGATCGAGACACTGCGCACGGTTCTCTTGCCGCGCGCGGCTGTCATTACGCCCAACCTGCCGGAGGCCGCTAAGCTTCTCGGCGTGGACATTGCCAAGACCGAAGCCGAGATGGCGGAGCAGGCGCGACAACTCAAAGCTCTGGGCGCCAAGGCCGTGCTGGTCAAAGGCGGCCATGCCGAGGGCGCCGAGGCGGTCGATCTTCTGCTCGACGGGGAGGGCGAGCTGCGTCTGGCGGCGCCGCGCGTCGCCACCGGCAACAGCCACGGCACCGGCTGCACGCTCTCCTCGGCCATTGCCGCCGAGCTTGCCAAGGGCGCCTCTCTGCGCGAGGCGGTGATGGCCGCCAAAGCCTATGTCACCGCGGCGATCCAAGCGGCCGACGCGCTTGGGATCGGCGAGGGCAGGGGCCCCGTCCATCACTTCCACGCGCTATGGCCGAAGGCGTGACCGGCTAGCCCTCGGCCACCACCGTCGCGTACTGCTCGCCGAGGCCCGATACGGTCAGCCGCATTTCATCGCCCGCTTTCAGGAACACGCGTGGATTGCGCGCCATGCCGACGCCGGGCGGCGTGCCGGTGGTGATCACGTCTCCGGGCATCAGCGTCATGTATTGGCTGATATAGGCCAACAGTGCCGCCACGCTGAACACCATGGTCGAGGTCGATCCGGTCTGCATGCGCTCCCCGTTGAGATCGAGCGTAAGGGCCAGCTTCTGCGGGTCGGGAATTTCCTCAGTGGTGACCAGCCACGGCCCGATCGGCCCGAAAGAATCGTAGCTCTTGGCCTTGATCCACTCGCCGGGTCCGCCCTTTTGCAGACTCCGTTCCGACAGATCGTTGCAGATCGTATAGCCCGCGACATAGTCGAGCGCTTCGGCCTCGGCGACGTTCTTCGCGCGGGTGCCAATGACGAAGGCAAGCTCGACCTCGAAATCCATGCGCTTGAAGCTTTTGGGCTGGAGCACGGGATCGGTGGGCCCGGAGACGCAGGAGCTTGCCTTGGCGAACACGATCGGCACTTCGGGTAGGGGCATGCCGGTTTCTTCGGCATGGTCGCGATAGTTCAAGCCGATGCCGAGAAATTTCGGCACCACGCCGACTGGCGGCCCGAGCCGGGGCTCGCCTTCAACCAAAGGCAGCGTGGAGAGATCGAGCGCCTTGAGACGATTCAGGCTTTCCCGCCCCAACGCCTCGCCAGCGAGATCCGGCACGATCTGGGAGAGGTCGCGGATGCGCCCGCTTTGATCAAGAATTCCCGGCTTTTCCCGCCCAATTTCGCCATAGCGCAGCAGCTTCATCGCTCTTCCCCCGGTGCTGTTTTTTGCATGATGCACGCGGGCAAGGGAGGCGGCAACGGAGCGCTTGGGGTGCGAAGTGAATCACTTCGAGCGCTTTGTGGCCGGGCCATCCGGCACGTGGCCGAACTGCAACAGAACCTGACAAAGTTTGGGGCTGGAGACCCGCACGCCGAGCAGCCGCGCATCGCCAATGGGCATCGGCCTCGGGTCTCGGGTCCAGCGCGCGCCCGTCACTAATTTATTGATTCACTTAGACAAATCGAACGCCCCAGCGGCACGTCTTGGCCCTTCGCGTCGCCGATTTTGCATTTGCGCAACAGTCGCCGTCGTTTTTCGCCTTGGGCATCGCACAATGTTGAAGCGCCCCCGCGCGGAGGCTAGCCTTGTTTCACAGATGGGGGACGGGGCTGGGGGGCCTAGTTCAACACCTAACGGGGAAGCTTCGAGGGACCTGACGAACACTGAAAACGTGAGGCTCAGGAATATGATGGGGGGGCGAGCCGAAGCCCGCTGTAAAGGCCATGCCTTTGGCGCTCGGTTCGTTTCGCAGGGAAGACCGGTCCGGGCGCTGTCCGGGCCGGTTCTTTTTGGCGCGCTAGAAACCGAGTCTCGCCAGCGTCGCGTCGATCCCTGCGAGATAGCTCGACCCGAACAGCCTGACATGCACCAGCCGCGGGTAGAGATTGTAGAGGCTTGAGCGGATCTCGTGAAAGCCCGGCTCTAGCGGCATCGCGCCCGCATAAGCCTCGAAGAACGGCTCTCCAAACGTGCCGAACAGGGTGGTGAAGGCGAGTTCGATCTCAGGGCTGCCGCAATAGATCGCGGGGTCCACGAACCCGGCGACCCGCCCGCTCCGCGTGAGCACGTTCCCGGTCCAAAGATCGCCATGCAGCAGGCTCGGGAAGGCGGGCTCGATCAGAAAGTCATCGAGCCGCTCCGCTAGACGCTCGATGCGGCGAAGCATCTCCGGCGGCAGACGCCCCTCTCGCTGTGCCTCCTTGGCCATGAACAGCAGGCGATGATCGCGGAAGAAAGGCACCCAACGCGGCGACGGCGGGTTCGGCTGGTGCAGCGGACCGATCAGCGTGTCCCGCGCGTAGCCGAATCGCTCTCGCTTTGTCGCATGCAGTTTTGCGATCAGCTCGCCCGCGTGGCGCTCCACGCTCTTGGTGATGCCGCCGCTGTCGGACTCGATGAAGTCCATGACGAGGAGATCGGGGTCGGCGTAGTGGACGCGCGGGACAGGCAGCTCCGACAGCTGCGCCAACTCGCCGAGCATGTAAGCCTCGAGCTCGAGAGTCGCCCCTCTGCTCTCGCCGGTCTGCCGCGCCTTGACCGCCAAGCGCCGGCCGTCGGCAAGGGCGATACGCAGCCCCATGAGGCCGAACCCGACGGGAAGGGGGCTCGTCTCCACCATAGCCGAGCCGAGCTTCGCCTCCAGCTCAGCCCTGAGCGCGTTGTCGAGCATCGTGCTGCCGTTAACACTCTCGCCCCGCCAATGTCACAAGCCTGATACAAAATCACTTTAACTCCGCAAACATCGTGTTGAAAAAGCAGGATGAAAACGACGTGCAATATGAGCCCGGGGTGAGGCGTCACCGCGCACTGTTCATCTCGGATCTGCATCTGGGCACCAAAGCCTGCCAAGCCGGAGCCTTCCTCGACTTCCTCCGCTGCCACGACGCTCCGCAAATCTACCTGATCGGCGACATCATCGACTTCTGGCGCATCAAGCGCGGCATCTATTGGCCGCAATCGCACAACGACGTGCTGCAGAAACTCCTGCGCAAGGTGCGCAAGGGAACCGAGCTCATCCTCATCCCCGGTAATCACGACGAAGCTTTCCGCGAATATTGCGGCTTGCAATTCGGCGGCATCGCCATTGAGCGCAACATTGTCCATGTCGGCGCCGATGGCCGGCGCTATCTCGTCATCCACGGCGATGAATTCGATGTCGTGGTGCGCTACGCCAAATGGCTCGCTCTGCTCGGCGACTGGAGCTACGAGCTCGCGCTTTGGGCCAATACGCATTTCAATGTGCTGCGACGCTGGTTCGGCATGCCGTATTGGTCGCTGTCGGCCTATCTGAAACACAAGGTCAAGCGCGCGGTGAACTATATCGGCGAGTTCGAGACGGCGCTCGCGCAGGAAGCCCGCCGCCATGGCGCGCAAGGCGTGATCTGCGGCCACATCCATCACGCCGCCATGCGGCAAGTCGGCGACGTCATCTACATCAATACCGGCGACTGGGTTGAAAGCTGTACGGCCGTCGCCGAGACCGAGGAGGGGATTTTTGAGATCATCCGCTGGACGCACCCGCCCCACGGCATGAGTACGCCCGAACCTTTTGTCGAGGAGCTCGAGGCTGCCGCCTGATGCGGGTCCTCGTCGCAACCGATGCCTGGCTCCCCCAGGTGAATGGGGTCGTGCGCACCTATGAGCGGCTCGCTCTGGAAGCGCCGAAGCTCGGCTTCGAGGTCAGTTTTCTCGCCCCGCCACTGTTCCGCACCCTGCCGTGCCCGACTTACCCCGAAATCAGGCTGGCGCTCGCCAGCCCGCGCGCGATCGCGCGGCATGTCGCCGAGTTCCGCCCCGACTTCATCCACATCGCCACGGAGGGTCCGATCGGGCTCATGACCAGGCGCTATTGCCGCAAGACGCGGTGGCCGTTCACCACCAGCTATCACACCCGGTTTCCCGAATATGTCGCCGCTCGCCTGCCGATTCCCGAGGACTGGTGCTACGCGCTCCAGCGGCGGTTCCATAATGGCTCGGCCGGCACTTTCGTCGCCACCCAGTCCGTCGTGGACGATCTGGCCGCTCGCGGCTTCGAGCGGCTGATGCCCTGGTCGCGCGGCGTCGATACCGATCTGTTCCGGCCGCGCAACGTGCGCCTGTTCGGCGAGCAGCCGGTCTTCCTCTATGTCGGTCGCATCGCCGTCGAGAAAAACATCAAGGCCTTTCTCGATCTCGACCTGCCGGGCCGCAAGGTGCTGGTCGGCGGCGGCCCGCAGGCGCGCGAGCTGGGCAGACTCTATCCCGATGCGATCTTTACCGGGCCGCGCGAGGGCGAGGCGCTGGCCGAGGCTTATGCTTCGGCTGACGTGTTTGTGTTCCCGAGCCTGACCGATACGTTCGGCCTGGTGCTGCTTGAGGCGCTGGCATGCGGTGTGCCGGTGGCCGCCTTTCCCGTCAGCGGACCGAAGGATGTGATCACCGATCCGCAAGCTGGCGTGCTGAGCTTGGATCTCAGAGAGGCCGCTCTGCAAGCGCTCGCGCTGCGCAGAGACGCGGCACGGGCGCATGCGCTCCGCTATAGCTGGGAGAACTCCGCGCGACAGTTCATCGAGAACATGATGGTGGCGCACAATCTCGGCCTGCCGCCGAAGCGTGCCCGCTTCCGCCGCTGGCCTAAGGGCCGCGCGCAAAAGAAGACGGCCCGGTTGGGGGGGAACCGGGCCGTCACACTCTCATGCGTCAGTTTGGGGGACGCTTTGGGGGAAATCGCGTCCGCCTAAAGATGGTTAGCGCGCTTTCGCCTTTCAAGAGGGCGATTCAAAATCTTCGCCCACGCGATCTAAACCATTGATATTTCGGGAAAATAGTTTAGCCGAACAAGGCGGCGCGTTTGATAGCGTCGAGATCGCTGAGGCGCAGCGGCTCCGGCCGCTCGAATGTCGCGCTTCCAGTCGGCGCCGGAGAGGAAGCCGGTAGCTCCTTGGCCGCGGACGCCATGCTTGCCGCCGCTCGCGCCCTTCCATCACGCCCCGTCAGCACGCGATCGACATCGTCCTGCCTTAGGCCATCGCCGTGTCGCTGCGGTCCATGCAGCAGCCGGTCGTTTCCCCGCACCGCGACATCGGCGAACGCCTTCATCTTCGCGGCGATGTCGTCGACCCTGTAGGCGATGTCGTCGACGCCCCAAATCTCGATTATGGCGTTGATCCGCTGCTCGATGAAGCGGAGCGCCTTGACCACCTTCTCGGTGCGCTGTCCGGTAATGTCCTGAAACGAGCAGGCGGTGTAGATGTCGGTGACGCGCTGATCGAGCTTGTCGCAGAGCTCGACCTCGATACCCCGCTCGCGCAGCATCCAGGCGACTTCCTGGATCACCTCGGCGCCCTCGAGGATATCCGAAGTCGCCTTCTCGGTCGCATCGACGATGTGCTCAAGCTCCGCCGTGGCGTCGACCAGCTGCTGGTCGAAATTGTGCGATGGCTTGATCTGGGCGATCTCCCGCCGCGTCCGGGCGATTGCCTCGCTCATCTCGACAAGTTCGGCGAACACATTGTTCGGCATGGCATGCCGGGGCGAGGGCTTAAGCACCGCCTTCTCGATCCGCCCGATGGCTTCGAGCAGCATGTCGGTCTCGGCGGCGCGATTGCGCCGGGCGAATTCAGCGAGGAACCACTGCCCCCTCGGGCTCGCGCGCAGCAAGGCCTCGAGCGCGGCGTAGGCCTCGGCGAGGCCGACCTTCCGAGGCGCTTCGGGCTGCGATGGGCTGGTGCCGTGTGGGGCGCGTTCCGGCATGGGTAGCGAGGCTAGCGTGATTTGGGGTAGACGGCCGAATGTAGCCGGCAACAACTCTGGATTCGTTAACCGCCATGGCGAGCCTGCCAAGCCTGCGCACCGCCCGCCTGTCCTTCGCGTGGCGGCTCGGTTTACTTTACGCGGCGTTGTTCTTGGTGGTGGGCTGCTATCTGCCCTATCTCCCGGTCTGGCTGAGCTGGCGCCGGCTCGGTACCGATCAAATCGCCGTGCTGCTCGCCGCCCCGCTGTTCACCCGCATCCTATTCACGCCGGCGATCAGCTTTGCCGCTGACCGGCTGGGCGACCGCCGCAAGATCCTGATCGGGCTCGCCTGGGGGTCATTAGTCTCGTTTGTGTTGCTATGGGCCGCGGGCGGCTTCTTCACCATGCTGCTTGCCACGGTCCTGCTCGCGATCAATTGGACCACGATCATGCCGCTGATCGAAACGGTCGCGGTGAGCGGCATCCGCTTCCGCGCGCTCGATTATGGACGCGTGCGGCTCTGGGGGTCGGTCAGTTTCATCGTGGCGAGCCTTGGCGCGGGGTTCGCCATCGGGCGGCTGGGTCCGGGCGTGGTGATGCCGCTGCTGGTGGCGGCGACCGCGCTGATGATCCTCGGCGTGCATCTTTTGCCGCGCGAGCTTACCGACTCGGCGCCCACGGGGGCGCCTGTGCTTCGCCGGCTGAAACTGAAAGATGCGCTCGACTTGTTCCGCGCACCGCTCTTTCTGTTGTTTCTGCTCGCTGCGAGTTTGGTGCAAGCGAGCCACGCGCTCTATTACAGCTTCGGCTCGCTGCATTGGCGGGCGCAGGGCATCCCCGCCGGCGCGATTGGCGCGCTATGGTCGTTAGGCGTCGTCGCCGAGGTCGCGCTATTCGCGGTCTCAGGCCGTGTCATCGCCCATTGCGGCACGGCGCGGCTACTGATGTTGGCGGGGCTCGCGGCGACTTTGCGTTGGGCCTGCATGGCGATTGACCCGCCGCTGCTCGTCACGGCTCTGCTGCAGACCCTGCACGCCATGAGCTTCGGCGCGGCCCATCTCGCCGCCATCCATTTCATGACCCACGCGGTGCCGCCGGATCGTGCCGCCACCGCGCAAGGACTTTATGCCGCGGTCGTCGCGGGACTCGTGCTCGGCCTCGTCACCATCGCCTGCGGACCGTTATATCGGACCTTTGCGGGCGAGGCTTATGCGGCCATGGCGCTGCTCGCGCTGATCGGGGCGGGATGCGCCTATCTCCTCATGCAGCGCTGGCGTGGCGGGCTGGTCGCCGGGGCGGCGGAACGGACGCCCGACGCCTAGAGAAGCGGCATGACGTTTGGCCGCAGCTCGATGCTTGATCCTTCTCAAGGCAAGGCGTGGGGATCGCCGTAAAGTCCGATATTCACAATGGAGCAGCGCCCCTTTCGGGGCCTGGAAGGAGGATGCGATGCGGATTCTCCACGCAATAGCGCTTGCGAGCGGCCTGGCTGTGGCTGCCGGCGTAGTTCCGGTCATGGCGCAACAGGACCAGCAGCAAGCGCCGATGATGGGTCAAGGCGGCCAAGGCGGCATGATGGGTCAAGGTGGCCAGGGCGGCATGATGAGTCGAGGCGGCATGATGGGCCAGGACTCGGCAGGTCAGGACAAGAGCGGTTGCCCGATGATGGGCGACATGGGCTTCCGGCGCGGCATGAGGCAGGGGATGGGGCACGGCGCGATGATGCACTCCGTCCCGATGATGGAAGGCCGGCTCGCGTATATCAAAGCCGATCTTGAGATCACCGACGCCCAACTGGCGGCCTGGAATGCCTATGCCGACGCCGTTAGGGCGCGGCACGGCACGATGGAAACCATGCATGCGGATATGATGAAAGCCAAAGAGAGCGGGAACGCCCTCGAGCGGATGGACACGCGTATCAAAGCGATGGAGAGCAAGCTCGACAGCCTCAAGGCGCTGAAGCCCACGGTCGAAGCGCTGTATGCGGTGCTGAGCGACGAGCAGAAGAAGAAGGCCGATCAGTTACTGGTCGGCGGTTGCGGTATGTGAGGTCCGGGCGGATGAGCTACCATTTCTCCAAGCGGCTCGATGTCCCCTTCGACCAGGCGGTTCCGCGCGTGATCGAGGCCCTGAAGCGCGAGGGCTTCGGCGTTCTCACCGATATCGACGTGAAGGCAACGATGAAGGCCAAGCTCGGCGAGGAGTTCCGTCCTTACCGGATCCTCGGAGCCTGCAACCCGCAACTCGCCCACCGTGCGCTCATGCTCGAAGACAAGATCGGTACGATGCTACCCTGCAATGTCATCGTGCAGCAGCACGCCGACGGTGGCGTCGAGGTCTCGGCGGTCGATCCCGTTGCCTCCATGCAGGCGATCGGCAACCCCGGCCTCGCCGAGCTTGCGAACGAAGTCCAAGCCAAGCTCAAGCGGGTGGTCGCTTCTCTCTAGCCGGCGGGTTAGCCCCACAGCGCGGGCGGTGGCGGAAGGACCGTGCCGGCCTCGTAAGCGAGCCCTGGCATGCGATCGCTGGCGAGCAAAAGCGGACCGTCGAGGTCGACCCAGTCTGCGTTTTGCGCGACCAGCAGGGCAGGGGCCATGGCCAGCGAGGTGGCGACCATGCTGCCGACCATGATCTTCAAGCCGAGCGCGCGGGCCTCCTGCGCAAGCAGCAGCGCCTCGGTCAAGCCGCCCGCCTTGTCGAGCTTGACGTTCACCGCATCGTAGCGGCTGGCGAGTGTCGCGAGCGAAGCTCGGTCGTGCACCGACTCGTCGGCGCAGACCGGAACGGGTCTCGCGATGCGCGCCAGCAGCTCGTCGCCACCGGCGGGGAGGGGCTGCTCGACCAGCTCCACGCGTGCCGCGGCGGCGGCGGTGAGAAGCGATTCCACATCATCGGGTTGCCACGCCTCGTTGGCATCGACGATGAGCCGCGCTTGAGGGACGGCCGCGCGCACTGCGGCGAGCCGCTCGCGGTCGCCCTCGCCGCCCAGCTTGAGCTTGAGCAAGGGATAAACTGCGCTCGCCTCCCGCGCTCTGGCGGCCATCTCCTGCGGCGAGGCGAGCGAGAGGGTCAAGGCGGTGAGCACAGGCTGAAGGGTGCCGATCCCGGCGAGCGTCGCGACGCTCTGACCCGCCCGCTTGGCCTCGAACTCCCATAACGCGCAATCGAGCGCATTGCGCGCAGCCCCCGCGGCCAACAAGTTCGCGAGCGCGCCGCGGTTCAAACCTCTGGCCAGAGGCCCCGCGCAGGCCTCGATGGCGGTAACCACACCCTCGACGCTCTCACCATAGCGCGCATACGGCACGCATTCTCCACGCCCTAAGTGGATGCCGTCGCTGAGCGATGCGACCACCACGACGGCCTCGTGCTTTGAGCCGCGGGAGATGGTAAAGCCGCCTCGGATCGGCCAGCGCTCGACGGCGACCTGAAGATCGACGCCCCCACTGCTCGCTTGCGCGTTAAGCTCGTCCCCACGCTCATTCCCGAGGCCCGCCATGACGCCTTTCTTTCTCCCGGATTTTCGTTCAAAAACAGAGGACTTCCCAGCGGCTCCTCGCATGGCAACTCCAGCAAGCTAAGCCCTTCGATGCTCAAGCGCGACCATCAGGTTGTCCTGCCGACCCAAGCCCGCGCGCCGGGCTTCCGCGTCGAGCTCAGGGGCACGACCTTCCGCCTGGTGGCGACCGGGGCCTGGACCGTGGCCGAGGCGACCCAACTCGACACCGCCCTGAAGCGCTTGCGCGTGCCGATCCCGCCCACGCCCGACTTCACGGGCGAGATGGACATCGCCGGCATCGCCGAGATCGACACCGCCGGCGCGCTGCTGTTGCAGCGCACCGCCGCCGCCTGGGAAAAGAGCGGCTTGCGCACCCGCTATGCCGGCGCCACCGAAGGCTTCCGCATCTTGATCGAGGAGGTGCAAAGGCGCAGCCGCGGCGAGCGGCCCGAGATCGAGAAGCGCGGCGCGCTGACCCAATTCACCGAGGACATCACCAAGGCGGTGACCGGCGCCTGGAAAGATGGCATCCAGCTCACCGCTTTTCTCGGCGAGGTGACCGCCGCGTTCGTGCGCATGATCCGCCAGCCCTGGCGCTTCCGCACCATCTCTTTCATCCATCATCTCGACCACGCCGGCTTCAGGGCAGTGCCGATCATCGCCCTGATCTGCTTCTTGATCGGCGCGGTGGTGATGCAGCAGGGCGTGGTGCAGTTGAAGCCGTTCGGCGCGGAGCCGTTCGCCGTCAACATGGTCGCCATCCTTGCATTGCGCGAGGTGGGCATCCTGCTCACCGCCATCATGGTGGCTGGCCGCTCCGGCTCCGCCTTCACCGCCGAGATCGGTTCGATGAAGATGCGCGAGGAGATCGACGCCATGCGCACGCTCGGCATCGATCCGATGGATACGCTGGTGCTGCCGCGCATTCTTGCCTTGGTGGTGGCCCTGCCGCTGCTCACCTTCATCGGCGATTTGATGGGGCTTGCCGGCGGGGGACTGATGGCCTTCGCCGTGCTCGGCCTTGACGCCTCGAACTATCTCGACAAGCTGCGCGACGTCGTGGACTTCCAGCACTTCATGGCCGGCATGATCAAGGCGCCGTTCGCGGCGGTGATCATTGGGCTGGTCGGCTGCTTGGAAGGCCTGAAGGTTGAAGGCAGCGCCGAATCCCTCGGCACCCATGTGACCAGCGCCGTGGTCAAGGCGATCTTCCTGGTGATAATTTTGGACGCCGTGTTCGCCATGTTTCTCTCGGGGATCGGGGTGTGATCGTCGATAACGGACGAGAGGTCGTGATCCGCGTGCGCGGGCTCGCCAAGAGCTTCGGCAGCCATCAGATTTGGGACGGGCTCAGCCTCGACGTGTATCGCGGCGAGATCCTCGCCATCGTCGGCGGCTCCGGCCAGGGCAAGTCGGTGTTGATGCGTGTCATCACCGGACTGGTGAAGCCCGACGCCGGCGATGTCGGGCTGTTCGGGCAGAACACCAAGACGCTCACCCCCCAGGATCGCCTCGAAATCGAAAAACGCTGGGGCATCCTCTTCCAAGACGGCGCGCTATTCTCGGCGCTGACCGTGTTGCAGAACATCCAGGTGCCGATGCGCGAGCATCTCGCGCTGCCGCAGGCGATGATGGACGATCTCGCCTTCCTCAAGCTGGCCATGGTCGGATTGCCGCCCAACGCCGCGCATAAATTCCCCTCTGAGCTGTCTGGCGGCATGCGCAAGCGCGCGGGGTTGGCGCGAGCGCTCGCGCTCGACCCGGAGATCGTGTTCCTGGATGAGCCGACGGCCGGTCTCGACCCGATCGGCGCCTCCGACTTCGATCACCTAATTCGCAAGCTGCAACAGACACTTGGGCTGACGGTCTATATGGTCACCCACGATCTTGATACCATCTTCACCGTGTGCGACAGGGTGGCCGTTCTGGCCGATAAGAAGATCGTAAGGACGGGGTCGCCGACCGAGTTGCAGCGCCAACCCAATCACCCGTGGATCAAGGAATATTTCTGCGGCGAGCGGGCGCGTGCGGCGACACCCGGCGAGCGGCCGCGCATCCCGGCCTGATATGCGTAGCGAGTCCTAAGGAACCGATTGGATGGAAACCAAAGCCAACTACCTGATGATCGGGGGGTTTGTGCTGGGCGTGCTGACGCTCGCCTTCATCGCCGTTTTCTGGATGAGCAATTTCGCCGGCGGTGGAAAGCGCTACTACATCGTGTTCGAGAGTTCGGTGGCAGGGCTTACTACCGGCTCGAGCGTCGGCTTCAACGGCATCCGGGTGGGCGAGGTGCAGTCCTTCGCGCTCGATCCCGAGGATGGGCGCAAGGTTCAGGTGCTGATCAGCGTGCGCGACGACACGCCGGTGCGGGAGAATTCGCACGCCAGCATCCAGTCGATGGGGCTCACCGGCGGCAGCGGCGTGCAGATCACGCCGGGCTCGCCCGATTCGCCCTTCCTGGTCGCCACGGCCGAAAGCCCGATTCCCCTGATCCAGGCCGATTCCGGCTCGGGTCAAGGCGTGTTCGAAGCGGGCTCCGCGGCGCTGAACAACGCCAATGTTTTCATTTCCAAGTTGAATGCCCTGCTCGATCAGAATGAAAAGTCGATCAATACGACGATGACCAATGTCGAGCAGTTCACCACCATGCTGGCCGAAAAAAAGGAAGACATCGGCCAAGCGATTACTGACGTGAAGGACGGCGCCAACTCCTTCAAGACGTTATCCGGCAAGCTCGAAGTTTCGCTAGGCGATAACATTGATGGGGTCACCCGCCAGGCCAAGGATAGCCTTCAGGAATTCGGAGGCTTCATGCGCGAGGGACGCCGCGTGGCAGTCACGCTGAACCGGATTCTGGAAAAGTTGGAGGCTGATCCCAAGGGCTTTTTGCTTGGTGGAAACCAACTCCCGGAATACACTCCAAAAGGAAGATAACGCACCCTCGAGGGCCAACGGGGAGTGTCTCCAAAACCGGGGGCGGTCGGTCATGTCGCGATCTGCGCCAACGCTCGCTGCGGGCTTGCTTTGCCTGAGCCTGTTGGGCTGCGCCTTGGCGGGCTCCAGGCCGCCGACCACCTACGACCTGGTGGCAACGCACTCCTTTGCCGGCGCCAAGCGCCCGGCCCCTTGGCAGCTGGTCGTTTACGAGCCTACGGCGGTGCCCGCGCTCGATACCAGCCGCCTGATGGTGCGCCCGCAGGCCGACCAGGTATCCTACTACAAGGGCATTGCGTGGAGCGATCGGCTGCCGCGCCTCGTGCAAACACGCATGATCGAAACCTTCCAGAATTCCGGAGCGGTCAAGTCCGTGAGCGCGACGGTCGGCCAATACGCGCTCGTCACCGATATGCGCGCCTTCCAGATCGATGTATCGAGCGGCAAGGCTTACGCCGAGATCGAGATCTTCGCCAAGCTGGTCAGCACCAGCACCGGCAAGGTGGTGGCGACCAAGGGCTTCAGCGCGCGCGTGCCGGCGACGACCAACTCGCCGACCGATGCCATCGCCGCGATGAACCAGGCCTTTACCGAGGTGCTGCAAGACACCACCACCTGGGTCGCCTCCCGCCGCGCTTAACGTTCAGGTTTCCCGAAATCGGAGAAGCTGATCAGCGGGTTTCGCGGTGCCGCTTCCGATGCCGGTGGAGACCTGTCACGCCAGCTGAAATGAGCGGGATTTCGAGCCCCGGGCTTTTTGGGATCATTCCAGGCAGCAACACAGCGTGTCGCCATTAGTCAGTGCTTCGCAGCTGGACTTGTTTGAGGCGCAGCCAATTCCGCTACCCTGGCCTGCCTTCGTAATGAAACAGGCCGACTTCTTTGGAACTGGCGGTGGGGTTGAGGGCGTCCCCTTATCGGTTTCCTCACAGACCTTCTCATGGTGCGATTTTTTGCAGCACGGAGGATGAGAACAGGACGTCGCAGGCGCAAAGTAGTCACACACGCGCGTCCACTTGCATTTGTGATCAGACTTAACCTGAATCACAAGAGAGGAGTCGGCGATAGAACTCCCGTTCTCGCGTGGCCCGGCCAGACTTGCTGACGCAATCCCTAGCGTAAAGACCATCCAACATGCGGCCACTGAGGCGCACAGTTTTCCCATTGTCACTCCTTAGGTGTTGGGTGATGCGACGGCGTCAATTCTGGCGTTGCGGCATCACCATCGAGACGCACGCCTTTTGACGGAAATCGCAGCTTACGGAATCGGGGGAGAGGAGGCTGCCGAGCGATCAAGCATGCGCGCTTTCCAGCGACATAGCAATTCGTCCCGTCATCGAACTGCGGTCGCTACGACTTTGGCACAGCATCGCCAACTCTCTTCTGGTTCTGGCACAAGCGGTCGACGGTTGAGAGTCGGTCCATAATACAACTCAGGGGGCGAGCGCGCGCCGAGTGCTCCCAAAACTAAGTGGCCCCCGCCTCCTCTTCAGGGAGGGCGGGGGCCAAGGCTTTGGGGGAGCCTTTAGCTCTGGGAGATTGGTCTAGCGCAGCCGGCCGCTCGCATGCGCGAGCAGCAGATAGACGCGCCCGGACTCGCTCGTCAGATAGTTCTGCAACATCCGTCCATCGGGGTCGGAGGCTTCCGCGTCGCCGAGCAGCCGCTCGAAGTCGCCGATATAGCGGTCGACCGTCATGCGGAAATCCGGCTCGCGATCGTAGCGGCGCGCGATCTCGTCGAATGTCGCCTGGCCTTCGATCGTGTAGATCTGCCGGTTGAGCACGCCGCGCTCGCCGGACCTGAAGCGCTGCCACACGTCGGACGCGGTGCGGTAGTCGATGGCGCGCGCGATTTCGTCGAGGCGGAGCTGTCCGCCGCCTTGTGCCGCAGCTTGCGGCGGAGGCGCGGCTTGCATGCCGAAGTTCTGCTGCGGCATGTACGCGGCATTGGTGAGCTGGCTGGCAAGCCCGCCCGCGACCTGACCGATATCGCCGTCCGGCGAGCCGACCGGCCGTCCCCTGGCATCGAACCGCGGTAGCGGACCGAGATCGAATTGGCTCGGGGCAGGCTGGAAGGGTTGCGGACGCGGCTGAATAGCGGCCTGGCGGAACGGATCCGGCGCAGGGGCGGGAGCTTGCGGCGGTGTCGCCGGCCGCGACAGAACCGGCGCGGTGATCGCCTCGATCTCGCGCAGCTGCTCGGACAAGGCCTTGCGGATCGCCGCGGTCGCCTGAGCGGTGTGCTCGGGCAGGCCTTCCATCCGCTTCTGCATCTCCTGACGCAGGCTGTCGAGATCGGTCGCCGTCTTCTGCGCCGTCTCGCGCATGCCGCGCGAGGTGTTGTCGAACTGGCCGCGCATCTGCTCGAGCTGCCGGCCGATCTGGGTGATAACCGTCTCGAAGCTCGATTTGAGTTCGCCGACCGCGCGTTGGGTATGGGCTTGCGCCTCGTCGCGCAGGCGTTCGATCTGCTGCAGCGCGGCTTGCGCCTGACCGGCGGTATCGCGGGCGAGCGCCGTGCCGACTTGCTTGGCGCGGGCTTCGGCGTTGCCCATCGCGTTCTCGACCATGCCGGCATAGGAGCGCATGATGTTGTCGAGTTCTTGCGCCTTGGTATTGACCGTGTGCAGCAGCGCGATGATCGCCTGATGGCGGCCTTCCAAAATCGAATCGATCTTGGTGTTGGACGAGTCGAGCGCCTTGGCGGCGGTGAGGATCGCCTGACCCTGATTCTCGAAGCGCTGGGTGAGCCCGTGGATCTGGTCGAGTAGCCCGCGTGAGACCTCGCGCAGCGTCTGGGTCTGGCTGGTGAGGATCGAGACGGCTTCCTTCGACTGCGTGCCGACCTGGTTGGCGGTCTGCTGCATGATCGCGGAATTATTGGCGAGCACCTGGTTGAGCTGCGCCGTCTGCTTGCCGAAGGTCTCGGCGGTCGCGCGCGCATGCTCGCCCAGCATCCGGTCGGTCTCGACCGCGCGCTGGTTGAAGGTCGTGTCGATCGCTTTCAGCCGTTCGGCGAGAGCGATGATGACGGCCTGCGCCCGCTCGGTCATGGTCTTGTCGAGCGATCCGGTCTGCTGGCTGATGGCGGTCTCCAGCGCCTTGACGCGCTGGAACAGCGAGTTGGTGAAACTCTCGGACCGCTCGGCGAGCGTCTTGTCGAGCACGATCGCGCCCTGATTGATCGCGGCGATGAACTGCGCCGTGCGATCATGCAGCGACTTGTCCATCGCCGAAGCCCGCTGATCGACGGCCACGGCAAAGCCGGCAGCTCGCTCGACCAGCGCCCTGTCCAGCAGCGCCGCCTTTTGATCGATGACCGCGTTGAATTGACCGGTGCGGTCGGCGAGGGTCTTATTCAGCGTGTCGGTGCCTTGGCCGATCGCGGTCGCGAGCGCATTGGTCCGTTCTTGCAGCGTCCTGTCGAGCACCACGGCGCCCTGCGAGACGAGATTGGTGAAGGCCTCGGTGCGGTCCTTCATGGTCTTGTCGAGAATGCCGGCGCCCTGGCCGACCGTCGCGGCAAACACCTCGGTGCGCTGCTTCAGCGTGTTATCGAGAGCCTGCGCGCCCTGGCCGATGGTGGTCGTCAGCGCCTCGGTGCGCTGCTTCAACGTGTTGTCCAACAAAACCGCGCCCTGGCCGATGGTATTCGTCAGCGTCTCTGTCCGCTGCTTCAGCGTGTTGTCCATCAGGACCGCGCCCTGAGACAGCAGGCTGGTGAAGCCCACGGTGCGGTCCTTCAGCGTGGCGTTGAGCGCATCGGCGCTCTGCCCGATCGAGACGGTGAAGGCCTCGGTGCGGTCCTTCAGGGTCTTGTCGAGCAGGATCGCGCCTTGCGCCACCGACGTCTCCAGCCCCTTGATGCGGGTCGCCACCGTGGTCTGCAACGCCTCGGTGCGCTCTTTCATGGTCTTGTCGAGGGCGGAGGTTCGTTGCACCACCACGCTCTCAAGCGCGGCGAGGTTCTGCGTCGCCCCTTCGATCACCTGGGTCAGGCGCCCCTGTTCCTTGCTCAAACGTTCGAGTAGCCCGGGCACGGCTTCGGCCACCCGGTTCTGCGCCTTGTGCACCTGTTCGGCGGCTTCGCTCGAGCGGGCGACGAGCAACTCGGTCAGCTGAATGCCGCGCTCGGAGAGCTTTTTGTCGATCGAGCTTGAAGCGGTGGCGATGTCGCGGGCGACTTGCTGGCCGACGCCCTTCAAGGCTTCGCTGACCCGCGCGCTGTTATTGGCAAGCGCCTCGCGCTCGGTGGCGAGCTCGCTGATCAGGCCGCGCACGCGAATCTCGTTCTCGCCGTAGGAGCGCTCGAGCGCGGCGACCTCGCTGTGCACCATGGCTTCGAGCTCGCTCGCCCGGCCGATGGCGCGGGAGATGGCGTCGTTCATGGCGGCGACTTGACGGCGGATGGTCTGCCCGACCGAGGCGACCGACTGCTCGGCGAGCCGGTCCGGCTCGGCGAGCCTGACCGCGACTTCGGTCATGGCCGACGCCATCAGGCGCAGCTCTTGCGCGCGCCAAACCAGCAACGCCAGGAACCAGAAGATGACGATCGGCACGAGAATGGCGACTGCGGCGGTGAGCGCGGAGGCGCTGCCGAGCAGGCCGGACATGCCGTTGGCGGCGACTTGGGTCGAAATCAGGCCGAAGGCAAAAAAGCCGCCGACGATGAACCACAGCGCCGAAGCGGCAAGAGCCATTAGGAAGGGCGTACGGGACGGTCTTTGCTGAAGCGCGAAGATCAGCCCGCCGATCGAGGGAACGTCGTCATTGGCCGGCGTGGCGAGGCGGCGCTGCGGGGGAGGGCCCGCCGGGCGCTTGGTGCGCACAAATTGGCGTGGCGGCGTGGCCGCGGCGCTGGGGCCCGGCGCTTCGGCGAACTCCACGGGGGGCTTGGCGGCGACCGTCTCCTCGGGCGGTTTCGGCGGCTCCTCGCGTTTCGGCTCGACAACCCCCTCGCGCTTGCGCTGCTCGGCCTTGAGCCGTTCCGCTAGGGAGGTTCGCTTCGGGAGATCTCTGCCCCGCTCGAGTCCATCGCCGGACTTCTCGTCTCGGGGCCGGGTCATCGCGTCAAGAGGCTTTGGTTCTTTGGCCCCCGCTGCCGCGCTTCCAGACTTCGCTTGCTCTTGCGCCATCACGCGTTCCTCGCAACCGACGAAAACTCATGAGAGAATTTTGCGCGCCTTGCTACTCGAGACCCACCAGCAGCGGCGCGGAGCGTCACAGCAAAACGACCCTGGAATCCGGACAAAAAACCACCCGGAAGGGCCCAGACGCATTTCCCCCTCTCCTGTAATCGTTAACGAATTTTTAGGGCTAAAAAAAGTTTAATCGGCGGTTATGGTTGACGCGCTCTAAGGCTTTAATATTGCTTATTGATTCTGGTGCGTGAGGAGCGCGAATCGGCTAAGAGGGAGGGCGTTGGTTGCAAGAAGGTAACAGGGGTCACCCGCGCAAAGCCGTCACATAATCGCCGCGCGGCCTCCCTTTCGGTACCCAAAAAGGTCCGGAGAACTCTGCTAGTGAGCGAGTGACACATGCGAAAAACGAGGGAGAATAGGGCCTCATGACCAGCGAATTGGCAGTTTGGGATGATGTTCCGCGCGCCGAGGAGGGACGTAAGACCTCTTCAAGGCCGGTCGATCTTGTGCATCTTTCGCGTTACACGCTGGGCGAGCGGGCACTGGAGCGCGAAGTTCTAGAGCTATTCTGTAGCCAATCCTCGATCTATCTCGATCGGCTCCACGCCGCCCGGTCCGACAAGGACTGGAAAGACGCCGCCCACGCGCTCAAAGGCTCGGCAACCGCGATCGGCGCCTGGCGCGCCGCCGCCGCCGCCGCAAACGCCGAGGCGCTGTCGAGCGAGGTGCCGTCCGAGGCGAGGGCGCTTCGCTTGGCCGAGATCGAGGACTCGGTGCGCGAGGCGGAGGACTATATCGGCAGGCTGCTCGAGGATCGCTGAGCGGCGAAACCGCCCCGCGGCAGCGCCGCGCGAAGGCACTGGAGTCTCATCGTCAATTGCCCTATAGAGCACGGGCCGCGAGCGGGTACCCTTCTCGCGCCTTCATTCATCGGGCGCGAGCCTCCCCGCTGCCCGGTCTCCAAGATCGGAAAATATCTCGAAGCCCGCCAATGTCATGGCCACGATCACCTTTATCCAGAAAGATGGGACGGAACGCGTTGTCGAGGCGGAGCCCGGCATGACGGTGATGGAAGCCGCGGTGAAGAATTCGGTGGCCGGCATCGCCGCCGAATGTGGCGGCGCCTGCGCTTGCGCCACCTGCCATGTCTATGTCGACGACGCCTGGCGTGAGGCGACCGGTAGCCCTGAGCAGATGGAGGAGGACATGCTCGACTTCGCCTTCGACATCAGGCCTTCGAGCCGGCTCTCCTGCCAGATCAAAGTGACCGAGGCGCTCGATGGCCTCGTGGTCCGTATTCCCGACAAGCAATTCTGAGATCTCATGTCCGAAGTCATCAAGACGGATGCAGTCATTGTAGGCGGCGGCCCGGTCGGCCTCTTTGCCGTGTTCGAGCTCGGCCTGGTCGATATCAAATGCCATGTGATCGACATTCTCGACCGCGCCGGCGGGCAATGCACCGAGCTCTATCCCGAGAAGCCGATCTACGACATCCCGGGACTGACCATCGTCACCGGTCAGGAGCTGACCGACAAGCTCATGGACCAGATCAAGCCGTTCGGCGCCGAGTTCCATTTCAATCAGCGCGTGGAGACGCTGGAGCGCCTCGACGGCGGTTTCCGGCTCACGACCGACGCCGACAAGGTGTTCGAAACCAAGGTGGTCGTGATTGCCGCCGGTGGCGGATCCTTCACGCCGAAACGCCCACCGCTTCCCGGCATCGAGCAATATGAAGGCACCTCGGTGTTCTATTCGGTGCGCAAGATGGATCATTTCCGCGACCGCGACGTGCTCATCGTCGGTGGCGGCGACAGCGCGCTCGATTGGACGCTAAACTTGCAGCCCGTCGCCAAGTCGCTGACGCTGCTGCACCGCCGCTCGGAGTTCCGCGCGGCGCCCGCTTCGGTGCAGAAGATGCTCGCCCTCGTCGAGCGGGGCGACGTCAGCTTCAAGCTCGGTCAGGTCACCGAGCTGCACGGGGAGGGCGGCAAGCTCCGCTCGGTCACGGTGAAGGGCGCCGACGGCGCCATGTTCGAACAACCGACCGAGGTGATGCTGCCCTTTTTCGGTCTCACCATGAAGCTCGGTCCGGTCGCCGATTGGGGGCTCAATCTCGAAGAGAATCTGATTCCCGTCGACACGGCGAAATTCGAGTCGAGCGAAAAGGGCATCTTCGCCATCGGTGACATCAACACCTATCCGGGTAAGCTGAAGCTGATTTTGTCGGGGTTCCATGAGGCGGCGCTCATGGCGCAGCAGGCGCACAAATATGTCTATCCCGACAAGAAGCTGATCTTCCAATACACCACGTCGTCGTCGAATTTGCAGAAGAAGCTCGGCGTGAAGTGAGCCTCGCGCGGCTCGCGGCTCAGGCCAGCGAGCGGTAGATCGCCACCTCGTAGGGGCTCAGCAGCCGCACCTTGCTGCGCTCGATCAGCGGCAGCTCGAGCCGCTGGAACACTCCGCTATGGTCGATCAAATCGGTCGCCACCGGCTCGACCAGAATAAGATAGAGCCGGCGCGGGCGCTGCCGATACGACACCACGATGTTGTGCAGCACCTCGGCGAATACCTCGCGCGAGAACGGGTTGAAGAAATAGTGCACCGCCTCGCCGCCGGGCGGACCCACCTGGCTCGCGTCGTCGAGCACGCATTCCACGTTGCGGCACTTCATACGGCTGCGCGGGAACTGCGCGATGTTCATGATCGCGTCGTCATGCAGCTCCTCGGCGAACTCGATGCCGCCGACAGCCTGGAAGGGATGCTGTGAGGCGAGCAGCAGCACGCGCCCTTTGCCCGCGCCGTAATCGACGAAAGTAAGTCGCGACAAATCGTAATTGATGGCCCCGACCAGCCACTCGAACAGGGCGCAGGGTGTTGGCCGGTAGTCGTGACCGTACTCGCGGTTGTTGCCGCGGATGGTCAGCCCAGCCAGCGGCACCGGATCTTTTGTCGGTTTGAAGAACAGCGTCTCGATCGGCGGATCGAGCACGCGCTCGTGCAGCCAGAAGAGATAATTCTTGTAGTCCTGCTTCAACCGCTCGGGGCGGGTGCGCTCTTTCAGCTTGCTGCCGGTGCGCTCGATTTCGGGCAGCACGCTGTCCCGCCCGATCTCCGCGGCGCGTGCGAGCCCGGTCTTGCTGGCCTCGACCGCAGTCGTCGTCGCGCTCTTGGTCTGGGTCGCGGTTTTGTCGGCAAGCTTGGCGATCCGCTCGGCCATGCTCGCGGCAATATTAATTGCGCGCTGGCGCGCCGGTGGAGCGGCCTGCGTCTCCGGCTTATCGGAGCGGTGGGGCACGACCGACATTGAACCTTATCCCCGCGTTTGCGCAAGGATTGGGCAGCTTGCCCCAGGACGCAAGCGCTTTTTGTCGCAATTCACCGCGCTCCGCGGTCCTGGGATTCCGCCAAATATGCTATCCTCTTGATTCGCGAGGGGTGTTCCCGGCGCAGCCAGCACTCACCCAAGCGGCGGGGAATGACTTCGGTGCAGGCAGAAGAATTCCACGATTTCGATCAGACCCGGCCTCATTGCGATGCTGCCGCGACTCAAGCGCTTTGCCGATCTTCTCGTCGGCGGGCGCAAACAGGGCACGGCGCTGTTGCGCCGCGCGCTTCAACTGATGCTTGCCGAGCAGCACCGCTATCCGCGCGGGACCGCGCTCGACCGCTGGGCCTTCGCCGAAATCTACCAGCTTTGGCTCGCCGAGCTGCGCGGCCATGCCGCCCCGATGGGGCAGGCTAAGGCCGATGATGCGAGCTTCGCGCAGCTGTTCCGCCAGGAGAATGGCGAGCCCTTGGATCAGTTCACCACCACCTTCCTCCGCAACTTGCCGCCGCAGCAACGCCTGACCTTGCTGCTGGTCTATGCCGAACGCTTCGATCACATCGACGCCGGCCGCGTGCTCGACGTGCCCGCTGATACGATTAGCGCGCGGCTGGTTCGCGTCAGTGCCAGTCTCGCCGATCGCTTGAGCGGGCGCGAGCTTGGGGCCGCAAGCTCCAGCGTCGAGCCGCTCTATTCAGAATTCGCCTCATGACCGAACTCAGCGACGAGTTGCTGGTGGCCTACGTCGATGGGCAACTCGCCCATAAGCAGACGCACGCCGTCGATAAAGTGCTCGAGCAAGACGACGTCATCGCCAGGCGCGTCGCGTCTCTGAAAGACGCGCACAGTCGGCTCGAAGCCGCCTTCGAAGCGATCCTCACCGGCGAAGAAGCGGATGCCATGGCGACGCCCGTGCCGCATCCGCCCGGTCTCTTCATTGCTTGGTCGACGCTCGGCAAGGTCAGCCTAGCGACCGCCGGGTTGGTCGCCGCCTTCTTCATGCTGCTTGCGGGCTTTGGCTGGCCGCTGTCCGCTCCGGAATTCTCGCTTCAATCCTCGGGCGCCGCCGATCCGGACTATGTCGGCAGCATTCCGCCGAGTTGGCAGGAGGATGCCGTCCGCGCGCACGCCATGCTGAGCCGCGCGAGTGTCGAAGTTGGTTTGGAGAGCCAAGGCAATCGCGACCTCATCGCCTTCCAGCTCGCGCAAGCCATCGGCCCCAATCTCGCGGTGCCCGACCTCGCTAATCAAGGATTACGTTTCATGCGGGCGCAGCTCATGCGGTCCGGCGATGAGCCGCTGGCGCAGTTGCTGTATCTCGGCGCTAGCGGTGCGCCGCTCGCGCTCTATGCGAAAAAGGGCGAGGAGACGGCCGCGCCATCGTTCAAGCGTTACGGCGCGCTTGGCGGTGTGGCATGGTCGCAATCGGGCATCGCCTATCTCCTCACCGGCGAGGGCGATGAGGCGTCGCTGACGAAGCTCGCCAACGCGATCAGGCTCGAACTGACCGCCCCGAAGCCCGCGCCGGCTTATTCGCCGCTGCCGCCGCCGCTTCCAAAACCAAAGCCCAAGGCGAAGTCTTAGCGCGCCAAACGCGCCGAGGGTGTGTAGTCGCCGGCAAGATAGCGATTAAGGTCTACCCTGATCGCGGCCGTCCGCTCCTTGTTGCAATAGCGCAGGTCGTCCTTGATGGTGGCCGTTATCGACTGGAGCGTGTAGTCGTAAGCCCGCTCGATCTTCTCCATCTGCTCCGGCGGATTGCCGGCCAACTGCTCGGCAGCCAGGTAGTTCGCTCGGAGTTGAGCAGGATTGAAGACGAAGCCGCAATGACTCGCTCGCGCCGAGGTCCAGGCGACTTGCGTCGGCCGCGCCAGAGGATCGTCCAAGGCGACGTTGCGCGCAGCCTTCTCGGGGTCCTTGCTCGTCAAGGAATCCACCGTGCCACAGCCCGCGAGCATCGCCGCGGCGATGGCAAGGGCGGCATAGGCGGCGTGTGTTCGGATCGTCCCTCGCATGGCGGGGCGATCTTAGCCGTGGCGCGGACGCGGTAAAGAGGCGAGAGGGGGGCCGAAGCAGGGCGCCAAAAACAGGAAAGGCGGAGCTTTGGGGCCCCGCCTCCCTGTGCGAATGTCGAGCCTCCCGCCCGTTCGGGACGATCAGTTCGGCAACCGCGAGAGACCTTTCGGTCTCCCTTGTCACGCGCTCGGCCTCATGGTTGCCCATGAAGCGGCGGCGTGATCCGACCACGGTCCTTATTTTACGTCGCGTTGCTACGACGTGACTCCCGCCCTGGCCGGGTTGAAGCCAAATAGCGGTGGGACTTGCGGCGCGCCGTGCCCTGTCGACTCCACCTCACGGTATTGCGGCGAAGCCGCCAGACCGTGGCACGTTGCGCTTACTCACCCCGCCGCCTTGAGCCGCCCATGGCTATGGGCGACCTCGGGCTGCCTTGCCCCGTGAGCTTTCCGCTTGTTTCCCGGAGCCGTCGGATTTCTCCGCCGTCCCCTTCCACAACCGTTCCACTCACACTGAGAGCATACATGAGGGCTGGGCCGGCGCATCGGGAGCGGGAGGCTTATCCCCATTATCCACCGGGCAGGCATCTGGCCGGTACGTCCGATCTGGCCTTCCCTTGGCGGCCGATATCGCTACACTAGGGGAATCGTGCGGATGCTCCGCGCGCGACTGCGGCGTCTTGCGGGTAACCATGCGTGCTGTGGGCAACCACCGTGGCGCTCGCACTATTAGTTTCGCGTTGGTGGCGGGTTTGGCTGCGTTCGAGGTAGTCCTCGTGTTTGGCACGGGGGCGATCGGACTCCCTGGCGTGCTCCTCGTCCGCATGGCGGATAACGGTCACGGCAGTGGAACCATGCCGAGCATCGCGACGGCAATTGGCGGAGAGAGTTTCGTCGCCAAGGTGCCAGTGCCGGCTGAGCCGGCGACGCCAACGCCCATCAAACAAGCCCCAGAGCCGGCAACCCCAGCTCCCGCGGGCGAGCCGAACCTCAATGGACTCGCCGATATTCCCTTGAAGCCATGGGTAAGCGAGCCGCCGAAAGCCGACGAGGCCACGGCGGATGAGGGCAAGGCCGATGAGGCCAAGGCGAACGATCCCCGGCCGCTGGAAGCAAACGCGAGCGACGCTCTGCCTTGGGACGCGGTCGAGCCCTATCGGTTTGGGTCCGACGGCCCTGAAACCGCGGCGGCTGATGTCACGGCTTCGCTACCACCGTCGAGCCCGCCCCCCACACCGCTCGCCTTGCCGAAGCCGAGCGCGGTCGAGGGGTGGGTGAAGGCCAAGGCGACCGAGATCAAAGGCGAGGACCAGAGCCGCGCGCTGTTTCATTTCGAGTTCTGGCTGGATGCGCCTGACGACGTGAAGCAGCGCCTCGCCGTGGTCGCCTACGAGTTCAATACGCCCGCGGTGATGCCACAGGCGCTCGTATCGAGCGAGGGAAAGACCGGCTTCCGCGTCAGCGCCGGCGGCCTCACCTGCGCCGACAAGGTCACGGTCACGCTGAAATTCAAGGACGGCCAAACGCAGCAGGTCGCCGTCGATGGCTGCCGGCTGGTGAGTTAGCTTTCAGCGCACGCCCGCGACCTCGGCGACCAACTCGCGAAAGCGCGGCCTCTGGCTCTCGATATAGGGGAGCGGCCGGCACACATCGATCGCGGCGATGCCGATGCGCGTGGTGAGCGCGCCGTTGAAGATGCCTTCGCCGAGCCGAGCCGAGAGCTTGGCGGTCAGCCCATGCCCGATCACCTGCTGGATCACGTCGTCGCCGAGCGCGATGCCGCCGGTCAGTACGATATGGGTCACCACCATGCGCGCGAGCTTCAGCAACGAAAGCGTGCCTGGCCGCGCGCCGTAGAGCGTGGCGAGCCGGCGCAGCATGCGCAAATTTTCCGTGGCCACGAACAGCATATCGATCAGCGCGCCGGGGCTCACCGCGGTGACCACCGATACGCGCTTGGCCGAAGCCGCGACGATGGTGCGGGCGTAGGGATCGAGCGGCGCAACCAGCGTGCGCTCGCTCAGCCGCAACAGCTCGCCCGCGTTCATAATGTCGTGCTCGTGCTCGGCGAGGCGTTGCAGTCCCCAGGCGAGATCCTTGCGCCCGGCATAGAAGCGCTTCAAGCGATCGGCGACGTCGATGGCGAGCGGCTTGTCGTTCTGACGCGCGGCGCTGTCGGCCTCGTGCCTGATCTTGCCAAGACGGCCAAGCCGCGCGAGCCCGGCGATCTCCCTCAGCATGATCATCAGAAGTGCGAACAGGACGAGCCCGAGCAGCCCGACAGCCGCCCAGCCGATCCAATCGTCGCGTGCGATCAGCGCCAGCACATAATCGTAGAGCCAGAGCGAAGCGAGCAGGCTGACGAGCCCACCAAGCGCGCCGAGGAAGATGCTGCCCCAGCGCAGGCCCCGGGCGAGATCGGGCATGGCGCGGGTGCGCGGAACCGGCACCGGCTCTGCCGCCAGATCCGGGATGGCTGGCGGGACGAACACCTCCACCTCCTCGACGGGGAAGGCCGCGGGTCTGCGGTGGGTTTGCTTGCTCATGCCAAGTGATCTCCGATCAGCGTCTCGATGGCGCGGTCGAGGCGGATATTTGGGAAGGGCGCGAAGCCTCCGGAAGGGAGCGGCAGCGGGTTAGGCGGCCTGAAGCGCACGAAGCGCATCTCGCCATGCTCGGTCTGCCAGCCTTTCAGCGCGGCCTCGGGGTCCGCAGGAAGGTCGCCGGGGAAGATGGCGAACTGCTCGTTGCCGTCGAAGGTCCGCTTGCCGATGATCTCGCCCGCCAGCGGATAGCCGACGATGCAAGGCAGCTTCTCGCCGTTGCGCTTCGCCTCGCCCTCGCGGGTAGCTCGGATCGCTGCCATCGCCAGAACCTTCACCTCGGCGCCGGCAAATTCGGCCCGCGCCATCGCCCGGCCGGCGAGCTTGGCGAGAATCGCCTCGAGCCGGTCATGGCTCTGATGATGCAGATGATCGGCCTTGGTGGCGGCGAGCACGATGCGGTCGATGCGCGGCGCGAACAGGCTCGACCACAAACTGTTGGCGCCGGTCCTGAAGCATTCGAGAATCTCGGTCATCGCGCGCTCGAGATCGGCGACCGCGGGCTGGCCGCCGTTCAGCGCGGTGAGCACGTCGATCAGCACGATCTGCCGGTCGAGCCGCGCGAAATGATCGCGGAAGAAGGGCCGCACCACGTAGCTCTTATACGCCTCGTAGCGGCGCTCCATCATGCTCCACAACGAGCCGCGCGGGAAACTCCCCCCATCGTTCACATCGAGCGGCGCGAAGGTGAGCGCGGGCGAGCCCGCGAGATCGCCCGGCATGAGGAAGCGGCCAGGCGGCAACGTCGACAGCGCGTAAAGGTCGGCGCGTGTCTCGCGCAGATAGGTCTTGAACAGATTGGCGAGCGTCTCGGCGACTGCTTCGTCGGCGGGCGCGGCGGGATCGATCTCGCCGAGCGCCTCACGCCACGGCTTCGACGCGCTCTTGCGTGCCGCGGTGCGGCTCTGCTCGAGCGCGCTGCGCGACCAGTCCCGATAATCGAGCCGCAGCAGCGGCAGATCGAGCAGCCATTCGCCGGGATAATCAACGATGTCGATATGCAGAGCGTCGCGGCCGAGCTGTCGTTTCCAGAACCGCGTCGAGGCATATTCGATGGTGAGCCTAAGCTGGCTGATGCGGCGCGTACTCTCCGGCCAGCGCGGGGGATCGGCCACGAGATCGGCGAGGTGCTTCTCATATTCGAAGCGCGGCACGACATCGTCGGGCTGCGGCTCGAGATAGACGCGCCCGATCCGCCCTTGCGCCGCCGCATCGAAAAACGGCAGACGCGCGCCGGCGATGAGGTTGTGCACGAGCGCGGTGATGAACACCGTCTTGCCCGAGCGGGCGAGCCCGCTGACGCCAAGCTTGAGAGAAGGCGTGACCAGGCCGCTGGCGAAATCGCCGATGCTGCGGAAAACGTCGCCGGTGGCTTGGCTGTAGCTCGAAATCGGCACGACTTAGCAACGTCCTTTGCGTTCTTAACCCCACTTATGGGTATCGCATGGCCCGCTAAGGCCCGCCTAAGAAACAGGCTCGGCAAACCCCGGAAAATATGACGGATTTGCAATGACTGCGCTGACGGTGCTTCGCGCTTTTGTCAAGCGCGTCTGCCGCTTGACTTGTGGACTCGCTTCCGTAAATACGTGGCTGCCCGGGTGGGGTCGCTGAACATGAGCGAGCCGGTTATGGGGAGCAGGGTCTTAAACCCAAAGAGGAAACGGATGCGTCTGGAAACGACCATGCGGGCCAAAAGAAAAGTTCCCGAAGACTACCGCCCATCTGAGGACGAACCCTTCATGAGCGACCGCCAGCGGGCCTATTTCCGCCGGAAGCTGCTCAACTGGCGCGACGAGATTCTCCGCTCGACCAAGGAGACGCTCCAGCATTTGCACGACGATTCGGCGCAGCACGCCGATATCGCCGACCGCGCCACCTCCGAAACCGAGCGCGCGCTCGAGCTCAGAGCCCGCGACCGGCAGCGCAAGCTGATCGCCAAGATCGACGCCGCGATTGCCCGCCTCGACGACGGCACCTACGGCTATTGCGAGGAAACCGGGGAGCCGATCAGCCTGAAGCGCCTGGACGCGCGGCCGATCGCCACCTTGAGCGTCGAAGCCCAGGAGCGCCACGAGCGGCGCGAGCGCGTCTACCGCGACGAATAGTTAAAGTCTACTCGCGCGGCTCGATCGGGAAATCGAAATAGGTGTCGGGGTGCGGCTCCGGCTGGAAGGTGAAATGCCACCACTCCATCGGATAGTTTTTGAAGCCGCGCGCCTGCATCGACCCGACCAGCAGTTTCCGATTCTCCAGCTCCTCCTCGCTTAGGCCTGAAGTTGCCGTGTTGGCCTTGACGTCGAAGCAGTCGAAGCTGGTGCCCATCGCGAGACTGCCGTCGGGCGCGTGCCCCTGCTGCGGGGCCGTGCAAGCGCCGTCCGCACCGGTTTGGTTCTTTGCGGCCGCATTGAGCGGCACGAGCGTGAGGTCGAGCGTGGCGCCGCGCGAATGGCCCGAGCGGGTGGCAATGTAATCGGGAAACAAGGCACCTTTGTTCAGATTGGGATACCAGGTCGCCTTAGTGTTGGGGTCGTCCGGTATCTTTGACCAATCCACGAACGCCGCAACGGCTCTGGCGGGGCGATAACAATCATAAACCCGCAGAGTCAGCCCTTTGGGCTTGAGGTCTGCCTGAACCGCTTTCAGTGCGTCCGCCGCCTGCCGCACCAACACGCATTCGGGGGCGTCATAGCCGTCGACCGGCTTGCCGGTGAAATTGTGAGGTCCGGCATAGCGCATGTCTTGTTGGATGGTCAGGTCGACATCGCGGAGATAGACGAAATCCTTCGGCATCTCGCCGGCGCTCGCGGGATGCGTCGCGGTCCACAGGCCAAGCAAGGAGGCAAGAAGGGCGCGCGCGCGGTGAGGCATCAGCCACATTAACTTTGCGGCGGCGGGCGGCGATAAAAAAACTCCCCGCTGGAGGGCGGGGAGTGAAGAGGTTTGGGGGACTGACATGACTGGCCTGAGCCAGTCGGTGTCGGACCATTAGCAGGGAACTGCCGGCGCTCTTACGGTACTAGCGGTGAAATTACCGGCGTCGCCTCTCCGCCTACCCCAACCACACGGGGCCACCGTAAGCTCGGATTCTTTGTTTACCTCAATTTAAGACCTGTGCCAAGTAAAACCGGCTGTGGCAATTAAGCAACAGTCAACTGAAAAAAAGTGTTGATTTCTAGGCTTTGCTGAAATCAGGGGCGGGCCGGGTCTCGCTCTTGGCGATGATCACGTCCTCGAGCGGCGGCTCCAAATGCGGGCGGCCTTTGATTCCCGTCTCGATCAGCATGTCGATGGGCCCGCCGATCATCACCAGGTGCTCGACGTCGTCGCGGCGCAGGAGGAACAGCTTCCGCTTGGCGTCGACGCTTGCCGTCTCGATCACGCCAAGCCGCTTGTCTCGGGGGCGCATGAAGCCGGCGCCGCTGGACGAGCCGCCGAAGAAGGTCTTGAAGGCCCAGGCCACCAGGGAGCCGAGAGCGATGACGAACAGAATTGCCGCGACGGCAAGCACGATAGTGTTGAAATCGACCATGGCACGAGGTCCTACGCGTTGGGTGTTAACAGTGCATTAACCACCATCCGCGCAACGAATAAGGCAAAGCTTGGGAGATCGTTCCAAGCCTGGAGGCCGCCAGGCCGCATGGGCTGGACCATCCGGTTATGACAATGTTCGGCCAAGACATTTCCGAATCGGCTATTTTGCGAAGCCCATGACCGATATCGACGTGCCCATGCGCTACGCCACGCCCGCCGCCGACCGCACCGAGCGAGACGGCAGCGTCGGCCTCGTGGTGCTGCTGGCGCTGGCGCTGGCGGTGGCCGCGGTCGGCCTCGCCATGGTCTCGCGCGAGATGGCAGAGCCTTTCGTGCTCGCGATCCTTGCCGGACTTGCCGTGGTTGGCGTGTTCTGCCTGTTCGCGGGCGCCGTCGGCATTCTGCATTTCGGCGGGCGGCATGCGCGCAACGACGTTACCAAGGCGTTTGTCGACAACCTGCCGCAAGGCGCGCTGATCGCCGACAGTGCGGGACGCGTGCTCTACGCCAACGAGTCCTATCGCGATCTGCTCGGCCTCGACACCGAAGCGAACGTGCCCGCGCCCGACCGCGCCTTCGCCGGCAACCCCCATCTTGCCGAATGCATCTTCCGGCTGTCGCGCGCGGCCCAGCAGGGTAGGGGCCTGAAAGAGGAGTTCCGCCTGCCGCCGCCCGGCGAAGTCGAAGACGAGACCGGTATCGCGCCGCGCTGGTTCCGCATCTCCGTGCAGCCGATGCCGCCGGACCCGCGCTCTGGCCGCAAAGGCGCGCTCACCGTGTGGCAGGTCGACGAGATCACCATGGACCGGGCGCGCGAGGAGGCGAGCTTCGCCAAGGTGCAGGCGGCCATCGCCTATCTCGACAGCGCGCCGGCCGGCTTCTTCACCGCCGACGTCGACGGCACCATCGAATATCTCAACGCGACGCTGGCCCAATGGCTTGGCCTCGACCTCTCCGAGGTCGCCGGCCGCGCGCTCAAGCTCGAAGAGATCATGTCCGCCGACAGCGCCGCGTTGATCGCCCGCAGCGGTCGCGGCCAAAGCCAAGGCGCCACCCGCCGCTTCGACATCGATCTGGTCAAGGCCGACGGGACCAGTTTGCCCGTGCGCGTCCTGCACCGCCTGCCCCGCCCTGGAGCGAGCGGGGCCTTGGCGCACGCGCTGGTCCTGAGCCGCGGCCCCGGCGAGGCCGAGGAGGCCGGCGCCGCCGAGCTCAGATTTGCTCGCCTGTTCCATTCAGCGCCGATCGCCATCGCCACGGTCGATGGCGAAGGCCGCATCAGCGCCACCAACGCCGCCTTCATGCGGTTGTTCGGGGCCGCCGACGAAGGCCGGAAGGTGCGATTGGAATCGCTGGTCGAGCCGGAGAGCCATCAGGCGCTGCGCCGCGCGATCGACGCCGCGCTCGCCCGCCAGAGCCTGATCGGGCCCGTCGACATCGCCTTCGCCGGCGACCGCGACCGCAGCGGCAGGATCTATTTGAGCCCCATCGAGCAGGGCGAGGGCGAGGGCGAAGCGGCCATCGCCTACGCCATCGATACCACCGAGCAGCGCGCGCTCGAGATGCAGATCGCGCAAGGGCAGAAGATGCAAGCGGTCGGCCAGCTCGCCGGCGGCATCGCCCACGACTTCAACAACATGCTGACGGCGATCATCGGCTTCTCCGACTTCCTGCTGATAAATCACCGGCCGACCGATCCCGCCTTTCAGGACATCATGAATATCAAGCAGAATGCCAACCGGGCCGCGGGCCTGGTGCGCCAACTGCTTGCCTTCTCGCGTCAGCAGACCTTGCGCCCGCAGAAGCTCGCGCTGGGCGACGTGCTGTCAGAGCTGTCCATTCTGCTCAGTCGCCTGCTCGGCGAGAATGTCGAGCTCAAGCTCGATCAAGCCTCCGACCTCTGGCCGGTCAAGGCGGACCTGCATCAATTCGAGCAGGTGATCATCAACCTTGCCGTCAATGCGCGCGACGCCATGCCCGAGGGCGGCAAGCTCGTGATCCGCACCGCCAATGTCAGCGAGAGCCAAGCGCGCGATGTCGGCAACAAGCACCTGCCAGCCAGCGAATATGTGCTGATCGAGGTGAGCGACACCGGCACGGGCATGGCGCCGGAAGTGATGCAGAAGATCTTCGAGCCGTTCTTCTCGACCAAGGAGATTGGCCGCGGCACCGGGCTCGGCCTCTCCACCGTCTATGGCATCGTCAAGCAGACCGGCGGCTTCATTTTCCCCGAGAGCGAGGAGGGCCGCGGCACCGTCATGCGCGTCTACCTGCCGCGCTTTGTCGAGGCGGTCGCCGAAGTCGAGGCCGAGCCGGAGAAGATCGAGCGGCGTCCCGAGAAGCCCAAGGACCTGACCGGGCAGGGGACCGTGCTGTTGGTCGAGGATGAAGATGCGGTGCGCAGCTTCGCCGCCCGCGCGCTCGGTCAGCGCGGCTACAATGTGCTCCAGGCCACCACCGGCGTCGAGGCTCTGGAGGTGTTCGCCCACCACCAGGGTGAGGTCGATCTCGTGGTGAGCGACGTGGTGATGCCCGAGATGGACGGCCCAACTCTGTTCGCGCAACTCCGGCGCCAGCGCCCCGACCTCAAGGTGATCTTTATCTCCGGCTATGCCGAGGACGCCTTCCGCCAGCATCTCGCCGAGAACGAGGACTTTATGTTTTTACAGAAGCCCTTCGATCTCAAGGAGCTGGCCGCCGCGGTGAAGGCCGCGCTGCAGGGCTAGCGGCAAGCGCCGAAAGGCCTTCCCTTCGCCATTGATCGCGTCTACCACCCGGGGACAACACCGATCCCGATCCTTTGAGCTTTTGGAGCGCAAGCGTTGCCTGACTACGAGCTCGTGCCGGAGGAAGAATCCGGCAAATTCACCAGACGCCGCCGTGCCAAGCCGCGCATGCCCGCGCTCACCATCGAGCGCTATGGCGGCCGGCTGATCTATTTCTGGTTCGGCATGCGCTTTGGCGCGCTGATGAAGCTGTTTAAGCGCGGCAATTACGCCTTCACGCTCAACTGCATCCCCGACACCTTGCTGTTGTTCCTGTGGGTGCCGTGGAACTCGGTGCTCTATTGGTTTTCCGAAGCCAAATATAAGAAGGCCGCAGAGGCGCTGCCGCTGAGCCCCCCGCCGATCTTCGTCATCGGCCATTGGCGCACCGGCACCACGCTGCTGCACGATTTGTTCTCGGTCGATCCCAGCCTTGCCTATCCCACCACCTTCGAATGCTTCTTCCCGCATCATTTCCTCCTGACCGAGGAGGTGCTGTCGAAGGTGATGCGCAAGCTCCTGCCGAAGAAGCGGCCGCAAGACGACGTGCCCGTCGGCTTCGACCGGCCGCAGGAAGAAGAGTTCGGCATGATGATGCTAGGCGAGGGCACGCCCTACCTTACCCACGCCTGGCCGCGCTTCGGTCCCGCCGATACCGAATATCTCGACTTCAAGGGCGTGCCCGAGGCGGAGCGGAAAAAATGGGCCGACGCCTATATGTGGTTCTACCGTCGGCTGCTGTTGAAGCATGGCGGCAAGCGGCTGGTGATGAAGACGCCCGCCAACGCCGCGCGGCTCAAGCTGCTGACCCAACTGTTTCCCGACGCGCGCTATGTCTACCTGGCGCGCAACCCGCTCAACGTGTTTCCCTCCACGGTGAAGCTCTGGCGCGCGCTCTATTCGGTGCAAGGGCTGCATAACCCGCCCAACCTCGATCCCTGGCTTGACGACTACGTCCTCGACATGTTCGCCCGCCTCACCGAGGACTATGAGGAGGACCGGCATCTGATCCCGAACGACCGGCTGGTCGAGTTGCGCTACGAGGATTTCGTCAAAGACCCGGTCGCTTCGATGCGCGACATCTATCGGCGGCTCGACATTCCGGATTTCGCGCAGGCTGAGGCGCCGATGCGCGACTTCCTCGCCGAGCGCTCCGAGCACAAGGTGTCGCGCTACGACATGCCGGCGGCGCTCAAGCGCAAAGTGATCGATCGCCTCAAGCCCTATATCGACCGCTTCGGCTATCGCGCCGCGGTCGAGGCCTCGCTCGCCGGTGGGACGGCGAAGTCGCCGGTGCGCGAGCGCGAGCCGTCCTGACCGAGTGCTGCCTGTCGGGGAGTCATGCCCGCGACATCACGGTCACAAATTTTGCATGTCGCGTGCGGATTTCGTCGAGATCTGCGGGTGTTGCCACATCGCGTTCGGCATCGCCAAGGACCAGATCGGCATGGCGACGGAGCGCCTTGAGTCGTTCCGGATCGCGTTCGCAACTCGCAACGGCCGTCAAAACCTCCAGCAGCCGCATCAAAACAGGGACCTGGTTGGCCGCATTTTGCCGGATCATATGGAACATGCCATCCACTAGGCCATCATAATTGATGTTGGGCACGACCAAGACGACACGGCCGTCGCGCATGGAGACACCAGTCGTCAGGTGCAATGGCACTAGGTCACATAACGCGGTACCCAGTCGATTCAACACACTCATTGCCGTAAAGGGATCATTGATCCCGGGCGACAATGCTCGAACCGCTACCTCCACAAGCTGTCGCACCGCAAACTCGAGGTCGGCGGAGCCGCCCCGTTGACTGCCCAAGGCCGTGGCGTCGTTGATCGCTGCACCGGCGCCTTCGGCAGGCGGCTTCACCATTGCGATTGGTGCGCCCGGAAATACGTAATCACCGGGCCGCACCAGTAGTCGCATGACCGTCGCATGCTCCGCCGCCCAGTCGGCTAGGCCGTCTTCGTGGAGCTGATGCAAATAACCTCGCCTAGCATCAGAGATGGGGACAGCATCGCGCCAGAAACCGTCCGATGGCGGGGCTGGTCCGCGCTTCTCCGATACCAGCTGCTCGATTGCGGAATGAACGTCCTCGCTCACCAATTCTATGACGGTGTCGACATTGATGCGAGAAGCCATATGGCCGACGAAATAAACCAGGGTCGCAACGCAAACGAACGCCAGGACAATGGCGACGCTGAGCGAAAGATGTGGGACGAACTCGCCCTCGCTCTGAGTCCGGACGCTGCGCAGGACGATAAGGGCGTAGGAGAACGTGCCGAGAAACGCGCCTAGCGTGAACTGAACGCCCCGGTCGCGCGTGAAGTTGCGGAGCAGCCGCGGGCCCATCTGGCCGGCGGCCAGCGACAGGGCGGCGATAGTGATCGAGAACACGGTACCCGCGACCCCTATGGTCGACGCCGCCACCGCTCCTAGTAGCGTGCGGGCCCCGGTACCGCCTCCGTTGTACAGCCAGCGTTCGAGCAGCCACTGGGGAATGATCGTGCTGCGATCGAGCCGTATGCAGGCGAGTGCCGTCAACGTCCCAGCCAAAACCATCAGCCCCGGCACCAACCAAAAGGTGTCACCCAGATCGCTGACCAGCTTGCGGATTCGCGCATTCATCGCCGCCGATACCCTCCGGAATGATTTCGCGCTGATACTATCGGTCTCATGTTCCTCGGACAGCAGGCAAAAGCCTATCTCAACTGCTTCACGACAGCCGGCAGGCTGAGCCCTTGAACGACGAGGGTGAAGAGGACGACGGCGTAGGTCGCAGCGAGGATCAGAGGTCGTTCGGCAACAGCCGGGATCGAAAGGGCCAGTGCCACGGAGATTCCGCCGCGGACACCTCCCCAGGTGAGGATCGGAATCGTGCCCTTGACGAAGCGCTGCCTTACGCTGAGCAAAGTAACCGGAAGGGAGACCGCCACAAACCTTCCCAACAGGACGATCGGTATGGCCAAAAGCGCCAGGGGGGCCAGCGATGCGTCAAACTGCAACACCAACACCTCGAGCCCAATGAGCAGGAATAGGAGCGAATTGAGAATCTCATCGATCAGATTCCAGAAACCGAACAAATATCGCCGCGTGGTTTCGCTCATGGCGCATGCAGCGCCACGGTTGCCGATCAAGACGCCCGCCACCACAACGGCGATGGGGCCACTTACATGCAGCTGCGACCCCACGGCGTAGGTGGCAGTGACGAGAGCAAGCGAGATCAGCACCTCGATGGGATAATCGTCGATGGCCCGCATGGCTTGATACGCCAGGTAGCCCGTTGCGAAGCCAAGAACCGCACCTCCCAGTGCCTCGACAAAAAAGAGGCGAGCGAGCGCAATAAAGTCAATGCCGCCTTCACCTCCCGCTGCCGTGGCTGCGGCAAGCAGAATCGTGAACAGAACGACACCAACCCCGTCATTGAAAAGAGATTCCCCGGCCATATCCATTTCCAACGTCTTGGCCACTTTCGCCTGCTTCAGCACGCCGAGAACCGCGATCGGGTCGGTCGGACTAATCAGCGCGCCGAAGACCAGGGCCCAAGCAAATGGCATCGGGATTGCCATGATGGAGGCCACCCCCCAAAACGTGAGAGCGATGACGATAGTTGAGATGACCACTCCTAAGGTGGCCATTACTCCCACCGTCCAGGCGCGGTCGCGCAGCACAGATAAGTCGATCTGGAGCGCGCCGGCGAACAGCAGAAAAGCCAACATGCCGTCGAGCAATGCCGAGGAGAAGTCGAGTGTCTGCACGAAGGAATGGAGATCTTCAAACAGCGCAATATGAGGCAGAAGGAGCTCGAAGCCGATCAGCACCAACGAAGCGGCGAGGCCCATCAGCAGGACGCCGACGTTACTGGGAAGTTGCAGAAAATGGTGGTTGACCCAGGCGAACACCGCCGTGAGGGTCAGCAGGCCCGCTACTATCTGGAAGATGGAAAGCAAGGTGCCATCCGAACTACGGCTTCTCTGCCAAGCGTCGCGCCCGTGAGGATAAACCAACGGGAACAATGCTGGAGCACCGGCATTGCTTCCTCATCCGCCTGAGCCGCAGGGCACGAGCGAGTTGACGACTTAGGGTTTGATCGGTCGACAAGGCTTTTCGCCGGATTGCGCTGTATCCAATGAAGACATCCGAGACGCATCGTGTGATTCGAGAGTTATCTAGCCCGTTAGTGGGGCGCTTATGAACTGGCAAGATCACTTTGTATACGGGCAGGGAAAGCCAAAGCCCAGTACGCCAGATATCATCCCGCCACCGCCTCCACGGCCACCGGACGAACCGGATATTGATCCACCTGCGGAGCCGATCCGCAACTCGTTCCCCTTTTTCAATCGGGGAAGGTCCGCTTAAGGTCAACACGCTGACGTCGGCTCATGCGAGGCGATCATTCGCTAAGTGTCGCATGCGGACACGCGCGGCTTGAGCGTTACGGCCTATGCCGGTAGGCTTTCTCGACGGCGCTGTTACGAACCGAGTATCTTCGTTTAGCTTGCGCCGAGGGCCGCGATAGCTCATGCCATCGAGGCGCCCGAAAACCACATTATCCTCGAGCGAGCCTGCAAGAGATGGATAGAGGACGCCGATAAATGACCGCCGCAGAAAATCTCCGCAGGAAGGACGCTGTTGGGAAGGGTGCAGAGGCAGCCGTCTCGATCGGCCGCGCCAAGTTCAACTTGCCGATCCGCAAGGGCACGCTGGGACCCGACGTCATCGACATCAGCACCCTTTATCAGGAGTCGGACTGCTTCACCTACGACCCGGGGTTCACCTCCACCGCAAGCTGCGAGTCGAAGATCACGTTCATCGACTTCGACAAAGGCATCGTGCTCTATCGCGGCTATTCGATCGAACAGCTCGCCGAGCACAGCACCTTTATCGAAACCTGCTACCTCTTGCTCTACGGCGAGCTGCCCACGGCCGAGCAGCACGAGGAGTTCGACAACCGCATCGTCAGGCACTCCATGGTGCACGAGCAGATGACCCGGTTCTATTCCGGGTTCCGCCGCGACGCGCATCCGATGGCGATCATGGTCGGCGTGGTCGGGGCGCTATCGGCGTTCTATCACGACTCGCTCGACATCAAGGATCCGGCACAGCGCGAGATGGCGAGTATCCGCATGATCGCGAAAATGCCGACCATCGCCGCCATGGCCTACAAATATTCGACTGGCCGGCCGTTCGTCTATCCGAGGAACGAGCTGAAATACTCGGCGAATTTCCTGCATATGTGCTTTGCCATGCCGGACCGGGAATACGAGGTCGACGCCCGCCTCGCCAACGCCGTCAGGCGCATCTTCATTCTTCATGCCGACCACGAGCAGAGCGCGTCCACCGCCACGGTCCGTCTTGCCGGGTCGTCGGGGGCTAACCCTTACGCTTGCATCTCGGCCGGTATCGCCTCGCTGTGGGGACCTGGGCACGGCGGCGCCAACGAGGCGGTGCTGATGATGTTGCAGGAGATCGGCTCGGTCGACCGCATTCCGGAATATATCGCGCGCGCCAAGGATGAGAACGATCCGTTCCGCTTCTTTGGTTTCGGTTACCGCGTGTACACGAACTACGACCCGCGCGCCAAGATCATGGAGACGGCCTGCCACGAGGTGCTCGAAACCGTGGGCCGTCACCACCGCGACGATCCCATCCTCAAGGTCGCGCTCGAACTCGAACGCATCGCGCTCTCCGACGACTACTTCGTCGAGAATAAGCTCCCTCCCAACATCGATTTCTACTCGGCGATCACGCTAAAGGCGCTCGGCTTCCCGACCGACATGTTCACCGTGATCTACGCCATCGCCCGCACGGTGGGCTGGATTGCGCAGTGGAAGGAGATGATCGACGATCCCTCGCAGCGCATCGGCAGGCCGCGCCAACTTTATACCGGCGCCACCGAGCGCACCTACGTGCCGATGGACGCTCGATCCTAGAGCTGGCGGCTGGCGCGACGGCTCAGGGAGCGTTCTTCTTGCGGTATTCGATGGCTTGGATTTCGACCGCCACCGCGTCCATCACATCCATGACCGGTTCCACCTTGAATGCGAACACCGCAAACACGCTCGTGAAATAATGAATGTCCGTTGGACTGTCGGTCTCGACGATCATGTAGCCGCCATAGTCCCCGACCCGCACCACGAACTGATGCACCGTAACGCTCGCGGGCATCTTCCAGTCCTTGCTGAATATCTTCAGGACCCGTTCCTGCGCGGCTTCGTAGTCGCCAAAGGAGGCGGCCGAGCGCTCTCGCCAGCTGATAACGTATTTCATGGTCGCCTCCTGAGTGACGCTTCTGCCGGATGATAGTCGCACACGCCTCGCAGCACGGCGACCCGCCGCTGCGCCTCAGCCGCGCGGCAAATCGCTCTGCCTTTAATGCCGCCGTTGATGGCAAACTATGGGTGTGAGCTGGAATCGCCTCCCACGGTCGGACAATTTCGCAGGAGAACCGCCTATGTTGAAACGGGTGATGTTGGTTTCGGCAGCCGCTGGGCTGCTGTTGCTCGGTGCGGCATCTACTCCCTCAAGCGCCGGGGAATACAAGCACAGCGGCTGCGCTGACGCCGCCAAGGCCCAGTTCCCCGACGATCCCGCCGCGCGCAAGGATTTCAAGCATTGGTGCAAGGATCAGTGGAAGCTCTACAAGAAAGCCCACAAGGACGATTGAGCGGAGCTCGCGAGATCGTGCGCAAGGCCCGGCATATTTTGAAGCGGGCCGCCGCGCGGCCACCTAAGCCGACGACCTAGGGTGCGCCAGCGATGGTCTCGGCCCGAAGGGAAATGTCGTAGCCGAATCCGAATTTGGTCACGGCGCCGAGCGCGAGACCCAGGCTCATGGCCATGATGACCAGCAGGAAACTTCTTGCGACGTTTTGCATCCTGCCGAGATTAGCAGAAGACCCTAACCGAGGGGTAACGGCAGCAAGCAGGTCAACACCGGGTCCTGCGTTTGATGCAGCGCCGCCGCCGGGCCATCCGCAAGCCTGGCTACGCTTGATCCGGCCTCACGGCTCGCCTCCGCGGCCTTCGCAGGCGAGAAGAACATAAAAAGAACATTGCGCCGTGAGAACAAAACGTGTACAGTATTGTGACTTCGCACCTCGCATCTCTCCCCGCGACCCAAGCCGACCAAGGCTGCATGGCACTCCCGGGGAGGGTGCGGCGGAGCCACCCATTTGCGACTCAGAGCGTGCTTGTGAAATAAGGGAGACGGACCATGGTGAACGTCGCGCTGCGCCTCGTCGAAGGAGCTGAAGTGGATAAAGAGAAGGCGCTTGAAGCGGCGATCTCGCAGATCGAGCGTGCCTGCGGCAAGGGCTCGATCATGCGCCTCGGCCAGAACGAAAAGGCGGTCGAGGTCGAGGCGATCTCCACCGGCTCGCTCGGTCTCGACATCGCACTCGGCATCGGCGGGCTGCCGCGCGGCCGGGTGGTGGAGATTTACGGACCTGAATCTTCGGGCAAGACCACGCTCGCGCTGCATGTCGTGGCCGAAGCGCAAAAGCGTGGCGGCATTTGCGGCTTCATCGACGCGGAGCACGCGCTCGACACCGTCTATGCGCGCAAGCTCGGTGTCGATCTCGAGCAGCTGTTGATCTCCCAGCCCGATACCGGCGAGCAGGCGCTCGAGATCACCGACACGCTGGTGCGCTCCGGCGCCATCGACGTGCTGGTGATCGATTCGGTGGCGGCGCTGACGCCCAAGGCCGAGCTCGAAGGCGAGATGGGCGACATGCAGATGGGCAGCCAGGCGCGGCTGATGAGCCAGGCTCTGCGCAAGCTCACCGGCTCGATTTCGAAATCGCGCTGCATGGTGATCTTCATCAATCAGATCCGTATGAAGATCGGCGTGATGTTCGGCAGCCCCGAAACCACCAGCGGCGGCAACGCGCTGAAATTCTACGCTTCGGTCAGGCTCGACATCCGCCGCATCGGCGCCATCAAGGAGCGCGAGGAGGTGGTCGGCAATCAGACCCGGGTCAAGGTGGTGAAGAACAAGGTGGCGCCGCCCTTCAAGCAGATCGAGTTCGACATCATGTATGGCGAGGGCATCTCCAAGACCGGCGAGCTGGTCGACCTCGGGGTCAAGGCCGGCATCGTCGAGAAATCCGGCGCCTGGTTCTCCTTTGACAGCGAGCGCATCGGCCAGGGCCGCGAGAACGCCAAGACCTATCTCAAGGAGCATCCCGAGATGGCGGCAAAGATCGAGCGGGCCATTCGCCAAAGCGCGGGCTTGATCGCCGGCAAGATCCTCGAAGGCGCGCCCGAACCCGACGCCGCCGACGGCGGCGAGGCGGGATTCGCCGAGGGCGAAGCCGGCGTAACGCCGCTTCCAGGCGGGGCGGCGCGGCGCGGCCGCCGCGGGGCCTGAACAACCGCGCTCAAGCAGCGCGCAGCGCGGTAGCGCAAAGATAGGGCGCTCAAGCAGCGCGAAGCGCGGTAGCGCAAAGATAGAGCCGGCTGGCTGGACAGGCCCCATTCCTGACCTTATGTCTGGCGCGAACCCTTAGCCCTCGTCCCTTCCCCGGGAGAGGGCTAACGGCGCTTAAACCATGGCCGAATCGGCTAGGGTCTAACGGCGCCGCTTCCGCTCGACTCCAAGGTCTCCCATCAAGCTGCCATGACCTCCGCCAAGACCAAAGGTGCGAAACAGCATAGCTCCCAGCCGCAAGCAGTGAGCCGCGCCGGCGACGCACGCGGCGGCGGCGTGAGCCACACCCATCTGACCAGCTCGAGCACCAACGACATCCGCGGGGCGTTTCTCGATTTCTTCGCCAAGAACGAGCATGCGGTGGTGCCGTCGGCGCCGCTCGTGCCGCGCCACGATCCGACGCTGATGTTCACCAATGCCGGCATGGTGCCGTTCAAGAACGTGTTCACTGGCGCGGAGAAGCCGAAGGCGTTGCGCGCGGCGTCGGCGCAGAAATGCGTGCGCGCCGGCGGCAAGCATAACGACCTCGACAATGTCGGCTATACCGCGCGCCACCACACCTTCTTCGAGATGCTCGGCAATTTTTCCTTCGGCGATTATTTCAAGGAGCGTGCGATCCTGCTCGCCTGGGAGCTGCTCACCAAGGACTTCGCCCTCGACAAAGCCCGACTGCTGATCACCGTGTTCTCCGAGGACGAGGAGGCGGCCACGCTGTGGCGCAAGATCGCGGGACTCCCCGACGAGAAGATCATCCGCATCTCAGGCGCCGACAATTTCTGGTCGATGGGCGATACCGGCCCGTGCGGTCCGTGCTCGGAGATCTTCTACGACCATGGGCCGTCGATCGCCGGCGGCCCGCCCGGCAGTCCCGACGCCGACGGCGACCGATTCGTCGAGATCTGGAATCTCGTGTTTATGCAATACGAGCAGCTCCCCGGCGGCGAGCGCATTGAGCTGCCCAAGCCCTCGATCGACACCGGCATGGGGCTCGAACGCATCGCCGCGGTGCTGCAAGGGACGCACGACAATTACGCCATCGATCTGTTTCGCGCGCTGATCGCGGCCTCGGTCGACTTGACCGGCGTGCCGGCGACCGGCGAGCATGCGCCGAGTCATCGCATCATCGCCGATCATCTACGCGCGTCCTCCTTCCTGATCGCCGACGGCGTGTTGCCGTCGAACGAGGGCAGGGGTTACGTGCTTCGCCGCATCATGCGCCGCGCCATGCGGCATGCGCATATTCTCGGCGCCAAGGATCCGCTGCTGTATCGCCTGGTGCCGGCGCTGATCGGGCAGATGGGCCGCGCCTATCACGAGCTGGAGCGCGGCCAGAGCCTGATCGAGGAGACGCTGAAGCTCGAGGAGACTCGGTTCCGCGAGACGCTGGAGCGGGGGCTTCGCCTGCTCGACGACGCGACCAAGGGCCTAAAGCGCGGCGACACGCTGCCGGGCGAGGTCGCCTTCAAGCTCTACGACACTTACGGCTTTCCCTACGACCTGACCGAGGACGCGTTGAAGGCGCGCGGGCTCGGCGTCGACGCGCAAGGTTTTGCCACGGCGATGGAGCGCCAGCGCGCCGAGGCCCGCAAATCCTGGGCCGGCTCCGGCGAGGCCGCGACCGGCGCGCTGTGGTTCGAGCTGAAAGAGGAGCTCGGCGCCACCGAGTTCCTCGGCTACGAGACCGAGGCCGCCTCGGGCGAGATCGTGGCGCTGATCAAGGACGGCGCGCGCGTGAAGGAATTGCAAGCGGGGGAGCGCGGTATCGTCCTCGTCAACCAGACGCCGTTCTATGCCGAATCCGGCGGCCAAGTCGGCGATCGCGGCAGCATCTCTGGCGCGAAAGGCGCCCGTTTCGCCGTCGCGGACACGCAGAAGAAGCTGCATGGCCTGTTTCTGCATGAGGGCGTGGTCGAGGCGGGGTCGCTGAAGGTCGGCGAGGAGGTCGCGCTCGCGGTCGATCACGCGCGCCGCACGCCGACCCGCGCGCATCACTCTGCGACGCATCTCTTGCACGAGGCGCTGCGCCAGGTGCTAGGCACGCATGTGGCGCAGAAGGGCTCGCTGGTCGAGCCCGGGCGGCTCAGATTCGATTTCTCGCATCAAAAGCCGATGACGCATCAAGAGATCCGCGCCGTCGAGGATCTGGTCAACGCCATGATCCTGCAAAACGCCCCGGTCGAGACCCATCTGATGACGCCGGATGAGGCCATCGCCAAAGGCGCGCTGGCGCTGTTCGGCGAGAAATATGGCGATGAGGTGAGGGTCGTCTCGATGGGCGTCGACGCCAACAGCGAGCGCGCCGGCCATGCGTATTCGATCGAGCTTTGCGGCGGCACGCATGTGCGGCGCACCGGCGATATCGGCCTGCTCAAGATCGTCAGCGAAACCGCCGTCGCCTCCGGCGTCCGCCGCATCGAGGCGCTGACGGGAGATGCTGCGCGCGTCTATCTCGCGGCACAAGACGACCGCGTGCGCGAGGCGGCGGAGCTGCTCAAGGTGTCTCCAGACGAAATGATCGAGCGCCTGGCGGCCATCATCGACGAGCGCCGCAAGCTCGAGCGTCAATTGGCCGACGCCAAACGCGAGCTCGCGCTGGGCGGGGGCGGCGGCGCGGCCGACACGCTGATCCGCGAGCTGAACGGCGTCAAGCTGCTCGCCCGCGTCGTGCACGGCGTTGCGCCGAAGGATCTGCGCGGCCTGATCGACGACGCCAAGAAGCAATTGGGCTCGGGCATTGCGGCCATTGTCGGCGTCAGCGAGGAGGGCAAGGCGGGGCTCGTGGTCGGTGTCACGGCCGACCTCACCGGGAGCTACGATGCCGTGGAACTCGCCCGTATCGGCGCCGAAGCCTTGGGCGGCAAGGGTGGAGGTGGCCGGCCGGACCTCGCGCAAGCCGGCGGCGCCGACGGCGGCAAGGCCGACCAGGCGCTTGAGGCGATCGCGGCGAAGATTGCGGCCGGGGGCGCGGCGGCCGGGGGCGATGGCTCGAAGCGCCGCGCGGAAAGCGCCTAGGGCATGAGCGCCACCGACGATTGGCGGCGTTGGCGGCGGAAAGTCCACGACATCCTCGAGGTGGGCGGCGACGCCCATCCTGCCGGCCGCGTCGTCAACGGCTTCATCGTCATTCTCATCGTCTTGAACGCCATCGCCTTCGCCGCCGAGACGGTCAATTCTCTTGCCATTCGTTACGGTGCGTTCTTCTACGCTTTCAACATCTTTTCGGTGATTGTTTTCAGCGTCGAATATCTGCTGCGCCTGTGGAGCGCCGTGGAAATTCCGATGTTAAGCCGGATGCCGCGCTGGCGGGCGCGGCTCAGATTCGCGCTTCGCCCGCTGATGCTGATCGACCTCTTCGCGGTGCTCCCCTTCTATTTCAGCTGGCTGGTTCCGGGGGATCTCAGGGTGCTACGGGTGCTTCGCCTGTTCCGTCTGCTCAAGCTCGGCCGCTACTCCCCGGCCTTGCAGACGCTCGGCCGCGTCATCGCCGACGAATATCGCGCTCTGCTCGGCGCGCTGCTCATTATTCTCGTATTGTTGCTGTTCGCTTCGACAGCGGCTTATTTCCTCGAACGCGGTGCGCAACCCCACAAATTCGGCTCGATTCCCGACGCGGCCTGGTGGGCGCTGGCGACGCTAACCACGGTTGGTTATGGCGACATCGTACCGGTGACCCCGCTCGGCAAGCTGCTCGGCGGCGTGGTGATGCTGCTCGGGGTCGGCATGATCGCGCTTCCCGTGGCCATCATCGCCACCGGCTTCAGCCAGGAATCGGGCCGTCACCAGTTCGTGGTCACCTGGAGCATGGTAGCGCGGGTGCCGCTGTTCGCCAGCATGGATGAGAACGAGATCGCCGAAATCACCAAGCTGATCTATACGCGCACGTTTTTGCCCGGCGTTCCCATCGTGCGCAGGGGCGATGCCGGCGACGCCATGTTCTTGATCGCCGGCGGCGAAGCCGTGGTTGAGATCGGCGCCAATGAGCAGGCGCTGCTGAAGGAGGGCGATTTCTTCGGCGAGATGGCGCTGCTCGAGCGTCGCCGCCACAAATACGATGTCGTCGCCAAGACGCGCTGCAAGGTCTATGTGCTCGATTCGGAGTCGCTGTCGCGCCTCGCCGGGCGCCATCCAGAGATCCTGAAGCGAATTCGCGCCGTGGCCAAGGCCCGGGCCGCGGGCGAGGGACGCCAACCCAAACCCCGCGCCGCCAGGCGCGGCAAGCAGGCCGAGCCCGAGACGCTCTAGGCGGCGGCGCGGGCGGCCATCTCTTTGCGGAGATTGTCGTCGATCTTGTCGAGAAAGCCGGAGGTCGATAGCCAGCTCTGCTCGGCGCCGACCAGCAGTGCGAGGTCCTTGGTCATGAAGCCGGCCTCGATCGTCGCCACCGCCACGCGTTCCAGCGTCTCGGCGAAGCTTGCAAGCTCCGCATTGCCGTCGAGCTTGGCGCGGTGCTTGAGCGCCCCGGTCCAGGCAAAGATCGAGGCGGTGGCGTTGGTCGAGGTGGCGCGGCCCTGCTGATGCTGGCGGTAATGGCGCGTCACCGTGCCATGCGCGGCCTCCGCCAGCACGGTGTTGCCGTCGGGAGTCATCAGCACGCTGGTCATCAGCCCGAGCGAGCCGAAGCCCTGCGCCACCGTGTCGGACTGCACGTCGCCGTCGTAATTCTTGCACGCCCAGACATAACCGCCCGACCATTTCAGTGAGGCGGCCACCATGTCGTCGATCAGCCGATGCTCGTAAGTCAGTCCGCGCGCGGCGAACGCGTCCTTGAACTCGGCCGCGAAGATTTCGGCGAAGATGTCCTTGAAGCGGCCGTCATACGCCTTGAGGATGGTGTTCTTGGTCGAAAGATAGACCGGCATGTTGCGGTGCAGGCCGTAATTCAACGAAGCGCGCGCGAAGTCGCGGATCGAGTTGTCGAGGTTGAACATGCCGAGCGCGATGCCCGGCCCATCGAACTCGTGCACCACATGCTCGATGCGCGTGCCGTCCTCGCCCGCAAAGACGATGGTGAGCTTGCCCTTGCCGGGCACGCGGAAATCGGTCGCGCGGTACACGTCGCCATAAGCGTGGCGGCCGATGACGATCGGCTTGGTCCAACCCGGCACCAGCCGGGGCACGTTGTTGCAGATGATTGGCTCGCGAAAGATCACCCCGCCGAGGATGTTGCGGATGGTGCCGTTCGGCGACTTCCACATCTTCTTGAGGCCGAATTCCTTCACCCGCGCCTCGTCCGGGGTGATGGTCGCGCATTTCACCCCGACGCCGCAGGCCTGAATGGCCTTGGCCGCGTCGATGGTGATCTGGTCGTCGGTCAGATCGCGGTTCTCGATCGACAGGTCGAAGTAGAGCGTCGGCAGATCGAGATAAGGAAAGATCAGCTTGTCCTTGATCAGCTGCCAGATGACCCGCGTCATCTCGTCCCCGTCGAGGTCGGCGACCGGGTTGTCGACTTTGATCTTGTTCACGAAGGCAAATCTCCGACGCGGGAAGGCTGCGGCACGACATGTTTAATGGCCCCCGTCCCCCATTGCGGGCGGCCGCCTCTCTATAGCATCGTGCTTCAATGGTGAAAGCAAGAGAAGCGGGCGGGAAACCGGCGCGTGCCTTAACTTCGGGCAAGGCTGCCCGTGGGCGAGGCAGCGGCGCTAAGGGAGCGGTCGCGCCGCCCGCCATCATCCTCGTCAATCCGCAGCTCGGCGAGAATATCGGCTTTGCCGCGCGCGCCATGGCCAATTTCGGGCTTACCGATTTGCGGCTGGTCGGCCCACGTGACGGCTGGCCCAACGCCAAGGCGCACGCCGCCGCCGCCGGCGCGGCCTTCCTGGTCGAGCAGGCGAGCGTCTATGCCAGCGTCGAGAGCGCGATCGGCGGCTTGCACTACGTGCTGGCCTCGACCGCGCGTCCGCGCGAGATGGTGAAGCCGGTGCTGAGCCCGGCGAGCGCGGCGGTCGAGCTCAGGCGCCGAGCGGGCGGCGCCGAGTGCTGCGGCGTCTTGTTCGGACCGGAGCGAAGCGGCCTCGACAACGACGCGATCTCGCTCGCCGATGCGATCCTCACCGCGCCGGTCAGTGCGGATTTTGCCTCGCTCAGTCTGCCGCAGGCGGTGCTGCTGTTCGGCTATGAATGGTTCAAGGCCGAGAGCGCGGCGCTTCCCCTCGGCCGCGCCACGGCCTTCGACGGACCCGCCACCGAGGGCATCGCCTTTCCCGACACGCGGCCGGCCACGCGGGAGGAGCTGCTAGGTCTGTTCTCGCATCTCGAGATCGAACTCGATCGATCCGGCTTTCTCCATCCACCGGAGAAGCGGCCCTCCATGGTGCGTGCCATCCGCAATATGTTCCACCGCATGGGCGTCACGGAGCAAGATGTGCGCACTTGGCGCGGGATCGTGGCCTCGCTCTCCCGCAATCGCGCGGCGAGGGGGAAGAAGGTGTCATAGTTCCGCCCCGTTTCTCCTATTGCGATGGCCGGAAACGATGATTAGCCTTCGGGCACGGGAGGAGAGGGGCAGTCGATGCAAAAGGCGCTGTTTCAGTGGGGTGCCGTCGGCGCAGCGCTCCTGGCGTTGCTGACGACGGCAACCGTCCACGCCGCGGATGACACCGGGGTAAGGCCTGTCGCGGAGGAACTCGGTCAGCGTGCCGCCGCGGCTGCCACAACCGCTCCAACAGCGCAGCAGAAAGGCGGCCTCAGCGACAGCGCCGTGCGGGTGCTCCTGACCTACGCTTTCTCGCTTGTCCCGAGTGAGGGGAAGGGCGATGACGGCAAGGTCGTCACGATCGACAAGTCCGACCCGAACAAGTTCCTCATCCCCGATGACGATGCGCGGCGCATCATTCGTGCCGCCACGCGCTCGGCCTACGCCGAGGCCTGTGAGTTGGGCGATCTGGCGCGCGCGAACTACAACACCCTGATGCAGACCGAGACGGCCAAGAAGGTCTGGAGCGACCAGCAGCTCATGATGATCAATGCGCTGCATATGTTCTCCGCGGCCTATTTCTCCGGCAATGCCAAGCTCTCGACGAGCTCGGACAAAGAGACGACGGGCGCTACGGGCGATGCCAAGGCAGCGGACGCGGCCCAAGGAACCGACCTGATGACGCCAAAACGCCCGGATTGCCCTCCGGAACAGAAGCAAAAGGTCATCAATTCGATCAACGCCTATGTACAATCGGCCAAGGCGGCCCCTCCGGCGCCGCCCCCTGCCGCTCCGGCCCCATCCGGCTCCAATTGACACTTTCCGCCATTCGCGTGTAACAGAACGGCGGGCGAAGCCTTGAGCCGATTGCTTTAAGGACGCCGGAGAAGGCCCCGGCGGTCCGCCGCCTTCACCAGCAAGGGTTTTTTGGAGCAAGCGCGGGAATCAGGCCCGCGGGAATGCTCGATTTGGCTTTGGAGTCATAACGCATGTCGAAACGCATTAACGCCAAGCACAAGATCGACCGAAGGCTCGGCGAAAATATCTGGGGCCGTCCGAAGAGCCCCTTCAACAAGCGCGAATACGGCCCCGGCGAGCACGGGCAGCGCCGGCGCGGCAAGCTGTCGGACTACGGCCAGCAGCTCAGAGCCAAGCAGAAGTTGAAGGGCTATTACGGCAACATCACCGAGAAGCAATTCAAGTCGATCTATCACGAGGCGGCGCGGCTGCGCGGCGACACCTCGGAGAAGCTGATCGGCCTGTTGGAGCGCCGCCTCGACGCCATCGTCTATCGCGCCAAGTTTGTGCCGACGGTGTTCGCCGCGCGCCAGTTCGTCAGCCACGGTCATGTCCGGGTCAACGGCAGGCGCGTCAACATTCCGAGCTATCGCTGCCGCGAGGGCGATGTGGTCGAGGTGAGGGACAAGGCCAAGGACGCCGGCATGGTGCTTGAATTGGCCCAGAGCGGCGAGCGGCAGGTTCCCGACTATCTCGAGGTCGACCACGGCAAGATGACGGCGAAGCTTACCCGCGTGCCGATGCTCTCCGACGTGCCGTACCCGGTGATCATGGAGCCGAACCTCGTCATCGAGTTTTACTCGCGCTAGCCAGCAAGCGAGACCTCGGGTCGAACGCTCACGCCCTCACAGCCCGGCGGCGATCAACGTCGCGCCGCCGGCGATGAGCAGCACCGCGCTCGCCTTCGCCGCGGCCGCGCCCCTTGGCGCGAGCTTCTCGATCGCCACGAGCAGCGTGAGCCCGGCGATCCACACCAGATTCATCACCCCGCCGACGAACAGCAGCGCCATCAGCGCGGCGCAGCAGCCGAGACAGTAGGCGCCGTGGGTGAAGCCCATGCGCCAAGCTCCCGCCACGCCCGGGCGCCAATGCGCGGCGATGAATTGAGCGGGTCCCCGGCAATGCCTGAGGCACGCCGTCTTCAGCGGCGTGAGCTGGTAGAGGCCGGCCGCGATCAGCACGCCTCCCGCCACGACTGTCGCGCGCAAGCTCATCATGGCCGACATCACGCCGAGATGCTCGAGCGCCCACTGAGCGGCGACGGCCAACAGGCTGAAAAGAATCCATAAGCTAAAATAGGCCGAGGCGAAGGCGACGATCGAGGCGGGGGCGCGTGCGGCACGGCCTTGGCTCTCCGCCTGGCGCACGACCCGAGCATAGAGCAGCAGGGTGGGCGACGCCGAGGGCAGCATCATCGCCACCATCATGACGACCCACATGCAGAAGGCGGCGAGCCAATAGAAGGGTGTCCACTCGGCGCCGAGCGCCGGCAGTTGAAGTGGCAGCAGCCAACCGCTCATGGCGACCGGGTCCATCCCGGTGCCCGCACCTGCCAGCAGGAATAGCCAAGCCAGCAGGGTCAGCAGGCACAGCGCCGCGGCAACGACCATGCCGTCATGTCTGAACGCGCGTTCGACCGCAGTTCCGGACATGAGGCCTCAGCGCACCACGCCGTGCGGGCCGAGATGAATATGGGCGAATTGCCCATAGCTGTCGGCGAGCTCGTATTGAATCGGACCCGACATTTTCGACCAGCCGCGGCCGATCTCGGCTTCGGCGAATTCGAAGCCGTCCGGCTGCACGATGCGCACGCGATGTGCGGCTCCGGTGATCGGATTCAAGATCGGCGCCCCGCGCGTCTCCATCACTCCATCGATGTGGGCGCGCGCCATGCGGCCGTCGATGTCGAGCTCGAAATCGATCTCGGCGATAATCGGCTCGTGCATCGTCTCGCAGGTCGAGGCGAACACCTGGAACACCGTTGCGCCGGGGTCGGTATCCTCGCCGCGCAGGATGCGGAGCAACCCCTGGCGCTGCTCCGGCGTCCCCCGGGCGTCGAGCACATGCACGCACTCGCCCTTGCCCTCGTGAATCGGTCCCGGCCAGCGGAAGATGCCCGCACCGCGCACCCCGTCGAGGCGGGTCGACCCGTGAAAGCCGGTCTCGATGTCATACACGGCGACACCGCGGCAGTGACCGTGGGTCGGCAGCGCGTTGAACTGGCAGGGACAGCTATAGTCGCAATTGCAATTGCCGAATTCGCGTCCTTTGATCTCCCACGCCGTCATTTGCCGCCTCCATGCCACCATGATGAGGGAGTTTAAGCAGCGGGTGAGGAGCTATTATGGCACCCGGCGTTAGCTCGCTCGACCTGATGGATCACATCGTCACAAGACACAGCCCGCCCGGGCCGGACCGAAGCTCCCGGACCGTGCGCCTCGCCGACGGTAGGCGCATCGGCTATGCCGAATACGGCGATCCGCGCGGCGCGAGCGTGCTCGCTATCCATGGCACGCCGGGCTCGCGCTTCATGTTCGCCCTCACCGACAAGGCCGCGCGCGAGAGAGGTTTGCGCATCTTCGCGCCCGAGCGGCCCGGTTATGGGCTTTCCGATTTCCGCCGCAAGGACGGCCTCGCGCAAGCTGCCGACGAGTTGCGGTCGTTCGCCGATGCCGTCGGGCTGCGGCGCTTTGCCGTGATCGGCGTTTCGGGCGGGGGTCCCTATGCGGTAGCGGCCGCTGCATTGATGGCCGAGCGCGTGGCATTGCTCGCTCTCGTCAGCCCGGTCGGACCGATCGCGGAGTGTCAGAGCAAAATCCGCATGTCGAAGCTGCACCGGCTGATCTTCACCAGGCTCGGCCGCTCGGCTCCGGCCTGCGGGACCTTCTTTTGGTCGCTGCGTCACGTCGTGCGCTATGCGCCGGGCCTCGCCCACCGCGCGCTGATGCAGCGGGTCGCCCCATCCGATCGCGGCGTGCTGATCCGAGGCGAGGTCAGAGCCAATCTCCGGGCCGCGCTGCGGGAAGGCTTGCGGCCTGGCATCGCCGGCGCGCTGCAGGATCTACGGCTGTTCTGCGCGCCTTGGGGCTTGAGGCTCAAGGAGATCGACGTGCCGACCATCGTCTGGCAGGGCAGCGACGACACCATCGTGCCGCCTGGCGCGGCCTATCAGCTTGCCGAGATGCTGCCCAATTGCCGGCTCGACGTGATCCAGGGCGGCGGCCATTACTGGGTGTTCGGCGAGTTCCACCGCGTGCTCGACGCGGCCGCGGCCGCGCTGCGCGCCTAGCCGCAAGCAGCACTTGCGATAGCAGACGAAACTTGCAACAACGCGCGCCATGAAAAGCCAATGGAACGACAGCGCCGCGCGCGAAATGGTCGAGGCTTACGCCAAGCAGGGCGTCGGCCAAGATGTCGCGCTCAGGGTCTACACCACGCGTCTGCTGGGGCGCGATCCGCTGCTGGTGCTGCATGGCGGCGGCAACACCTCGGTGAAGACGAAGGCGACCGACGATCTCGGGCGAGAGCACGATGTGATCGCGGTGAAAGGCTCGGGCGCCGACATGGCCGATATCGAGCCTTGGGGCCTGCCGGCGGTGAAGCTCGATCCGCTCAAACAACTTCGTGCGCTGGAGGCGCTGTCCGACGAGGCGATGGTCAATGTGCAGCGGTTGAACCTGCTCGATTCCGCCGCGCCCAACCCCTCGGTCGAGACGCTGCTGCACGCTTTTCTGCCGCACAAATTCGTCGACCACACCCATGCGGCAGCCGTGCTCGCGCTGGTCGATCAGCCTGACGGCGAGGCCCTGGCGCGCGAGGTCTATGACGGGCGCATGGGGATCGTGCCCTACATCGCGCCGGGTTTCGGTCTCGCCAAGCAAGCGGCACGCGTGTTCGAGGAGAAACCAGACGTCGAGGGGCTGATTCTGCACAAGCACGGCATCTTCACCTTCGGTAAGGACGCGCGCGAGGCCTATGAGCGCATGATAGAGATGGTGTCGCTTGCCGAGAGCCGTTTGCGGCAGGGGCGCCCCGTCGTGTTCCAGGCGCGGCCGATCGACAGCGCGATCGCGCGCGCTGCGGAGATCGCGCCGATCATTCGTGGCGCCGCCGCCATCGAGCATAACGGCGCCGAGCCCACGCGCTTCATCGCCGATTTCCGCACCGGTCCGGAGATCCTCGCTTACGTGAACGGCGCCGAGCTCGCCGCGTACAGCCAGCGCGGCGTGGTGACGCCTGACCACATCATCCGCACCAAGAACCGGCCGCTGGTCGTTCCGCCGCCGCAATCGGGCAAGCTCGAAGACTTCGCCGCCGCCGTGCGCGAGGCCGTGGCGAAATTCGTGGCCGACTACGACGCCTATTTCGCCCGCGAGAACGAAGCGGCCGGCAATACCAAGACCAAGCTTGACGGCAGCCCGCGCGTGGTGCTGGTGCCGGGCGTTGGTCTGTTCGGCTTGGGCCGCACCGCAAAGGACGCTTCGATCGCGGCCGATCTTGCCGAGAACACCGTCAGGGTCGTGACCGACGCCGAGGCCATCGGCCGCTACCAGCCGCTGCCCGAGAGCGATCTGTTCGCGCTCGAATATTGGAGTCTCGAGCAGGCGAAACTGAAAGGCGCGGTGGTCAAACCGCTCACCGGGCAGGTCGCTCTGGTGACGGGCGCCGGCGCGATTGGCGCCGCGACCGCCAAGGCGCTTGCCGCCGACGGCGCGGCGGTCGCCATTGTCGACATCGACGGCGAGGGGGCGAGCAAGGCCGCGGCGGCGGTGAAGGGCTTCGGGCTCCAATGCGACGTGACCAAGCCCGAGCAGGTGCGCGCGGCGTTCGCCGCGGTGTGCGAGCGCTTCGGCGGCGTCGATATTGTCGTGTCGAATGCCGGCGCGGCCTGGCAGGGGCGGATCGGCGATGTCTCCGACGAGCTGCTGCGCAAGAGCTTTGAGCTCAATTTCTTCGCGCATCAGACCGTGGCGCAGGAAGCCGTGCGCATCATGCTGACGCAGGGCACCGGCGGGGTGCTGCTGTTCAATCTCTCCAAGCAGGCGGTCAATCCCGGCGCGAATTTCGGGCCCTATGGCCTGCCCAAGGCCGCCGCCATGTTGTTGATGCGCCAATACGCGCTCGATTACGGCCAGGACGGCATCCGCTCGAACGGCGTCAATGCCGACCGCGTCAGGAGCGGGCTGCTGACCGACGCCATGATCGCTGCACGCTCCAAGGCGCGCGGCATCTCGGAAGCCGACTATATGAGCGGCAATCTATTGCAGAGCGAAGTTACCGCCGCCGATGTCGCCCAGGCCTTCGTCGCCTTGGCCAAGGCGCGCAAGACCACCGGCCATATCGAGACGGTGGATGGCGGCAATATCGCCGCCGCGCTGCGCTAGAGAATTCTTCTCTCTCGCGCAAAATCCAGGCGGTCCTAAGGGAGTTTTAACCACAAGCGGAGAGGCTTACGCCGCACAGCTTGGATTCGAGATTCGCTTCTTCCTCAGTGGCGAGCCTCCCGAGCGGATGGCATTCGGCGGATCGTCTGCGACTAATTCGAGAGAGATTTCAAATGGTTCTGCGCTTGAAGATCATGCTCGCCTTTGCCGCAACGGCGGTCATGGCGGTCGTCGTGTCGTTCGCGCTTGCCGCCATGGTGCCGGCCCCCCTTCTCGCGGTGCTGCTTTCCATGGTCATTGCCGGCGCGCTCGCGGCGGGCTTCGGCTACGTGTTCGGCGGGGCGACGGCGCAAGCGCTCACCGATCTCAACAATGTCATTCTGCGCTTCACCAAATGGGACATGGATGGCATCGTGCCACACGCTGGTCGCGCCGACGAGGTGGGCGACATCGCCAAGGCGCTGAAGGCCTTCCAGAACGACGCCATCAAATGGAGCGAGAGCCATAAGAGCGAGCAGGACAGCCAGGTGCAAGGTCGGCTCGCCTCGCAGCAGCGCACCGAGGAGCTGATCCATCAGTTCCGCGGCTCGATCGCCGGCATTCTCGGCGCCTTCGCCGAGAGCGCACGGATGATGGACGAGACGGCGCGCTCGCTGTCGACGCTGGCGAGCGATACCAACGAGCGGGTGGGCGTGGTCGCCTCCGCCTCCGACGAGGCGTCGGCCAATGTGCAGACCGTGGCCGCCACCGCCGAGGAGCTTGCCGTCTCGGTCGGCGAGATCGGCACCCGCGTCTCGACCGCGAGCCGCATCGTCAGCCAAGTGACCGAGAACGCCCGCACCGCCAATCTCAAGGTCGAGGGCCTCGCCGCCGCCGCGCAGCGGATCGGCGATGTTGTGAGCCTGATCCAAGACGTCGCGGCGCAGACCAATCTGCTGGCGCTCAACGCCACCATTGAGGCGGCGCGCGCGGGCGACGCGGGCAGGGGCTTCGCCGTGGTGGCGAGCGAGGTGAAGACGCTCGCCGACCAGACCGCCAAGGCCACCGACGACATCAAGCAGCAGATCGCCGCCATTCAGACTTCGACCAATGGCGCGGTCGACGCCATGCAGTCGATCGTCACCACCATGGGCGAGGTCAATGTGAATACGCAGGAGATCGCCGGCGCGGTGCAGCAGCAATCGGCAGCGACCTCGGAGATCTCGCACAGCGTGCGCCAGGCCGCGCGCGGCACCGAGGACGTGGTGGCGCATATGCCGGGCGTGACCAAGGCGGTCGACGAGACCAGCCAGTCGGCGACGCAGATGCTCCAGGTCTCGCGCGACCTCTCGCGCCAGGCCGAGCAGCTCCGCCACACGGTGGAGAATTTCCTGCGCCAGGTCGCCGCCGCCGATCAGCTCAAGCGCGCGAGCTAGCTAGAGCCTCAGTCGGAAGTCCGTAGCGCGAGTCTGCCCGTCTCGCCGGGACGACAAACGGCACCAAGCTCGAACGCGCCTTCAAGGCGAAGTTCGATCCCAACCAACCGCGCGTGCCAGCAGGCAATTCCGGTGGCGGACAGTGGACCGAGACCGGCCGCGAGGACCCTGCCAGTTCTCTAAGCGGCCCGCCGACTGACAAGCCTGTAACGGTCGAGAGGATCCTTTCTGTTGCTAGAAAACTCGTGACCGCTAGCGGGCCGCTGGACTATCAGCGGTGCCTTGATCTCTGTTATCCACTTCTGG